>NZ_CM146009.1:4800000-6863592 GCF_055687625.1 Paenibacillus sp. CB74
GGGCCCATAGACTGCTCGCAAGCTGCATATACCAGCGGGTTCGCTGTCTGCGCAGTTGACGCCATGTACCCGGCACTTCTACCCTGCAGATCGGATCGGGAATGTATATAATACGACCCCGTTCCCGAATTCGCTTCATATGTTTTTGCAACCGCATCACAAGTTCCATGTGACCGGCCTGATCACCGCGCCTATAACCACCGACTTCCATCACCCGGTTCTTTTTGAATACACCGAATACTTGAGCCGTAAATAAAAGCACATTAATATTGTAACGAACGAGTCCCACCCCGCCAATTAAAAAAGCACGCACGTATTCAATGCTTTGCATCACATACAACGTACTGCCCGTCGGTGTTGTGCTATTATCCGTCAATTCCGCATGAGCCGTATTTCTAGGAACCATAAGATCTACTCGTCCACTACAAGCAACGACCTCTTCTCCTGGTAGAGCATCCATAACGGGTTTCATAATCTTCACCAGTGCATCCCGTTCCAAAAATGTCCGGGGTCCAACAGAGGCGATATAAGGATATTGCGAGATATTCAGACCTGCATTCAAGGAGTCCATTCGTCCTCCATACGCCTTGTCGATCACAATCAGACGATGATGCAGCCTGGATTGGTAGACACCTTTAATCTGAGCCGTCTCCTGACCGAGTCCCGAGTAATGAACTTTACTCCGAATGGGCATCAGATCATAGGTTTCCATTAACCGCGGCATTGTTCCATCCTCTGATCCGTCATTAATGATAATAACTTCATAGCGTGCATATTGAATCTCCAATAGACCGTTAATTCGCTGCACGATCGTATTCTCGCTATTACGCGTCGGAACAAGCAGAGATACCGCCGGAGCCAATTCTTCGTCCAACATCTCATGATATTGCAGCGGGTCCAGATCCCTTCTCAGGATCATTGTGCGAGCGGCAGCAACTACCAGAACACTGCACATCACAATCGCTAGCACCAGATAGACAAATATCCCCTCGTAACATGCCAAAACAAAACTCCGCAGCATCTCAATCCATCTTTCGTCCATACTGCATCCTTTCCAGCGTTTCTTCCGCTATCTGCCTTGCATACCTATCCGGATGGTTTACAGCTGTATCCCGGAGTTCTTCAAGTCCCTGGTCGTAACGGGCGAGGGAATTCGCCGCCTCCTGTCTGATCTGAAAAGAAGGATCTCCCATCATCACCTTCAGGCGAGGAATAAAAGCATCCGCATGAATATCGCCCATAAGCCGGGTCACTGTTAGTCTTTCAGAACGTTGTCTTTCCTCGCCAGCTTCGTTCCATACCAGCAATAGACCCTTCAGCATATCTTCACGGTATCTGCCCACTTGAGCCAATGCCTGATAAGCATGGGTACGCAGCAGTGCATCCTCTTCAAGAATGAGCTTCTCCAGCAAAATAAAAGCACTCTCCGTCTGGTCATCCCGAATACGAATGGCATGGACGATATTGGACTGGACCTGATAAGGTACATTCTTGAAATGATCCTTCAGACGAGTCCAGGACGAATCGGTAAGCAGCAGCAGAATCTGCAGAACCTGCGAATTGGACCATACACATTGCTCACGCATCAATTCCTTCACAATTCGGAAATAACCGGTTCTGGCATATATGCGCAAAATGATGAAGCGTTCAAGCGGTGTGCAGGAGGTAACACGGAGCATATCCTCTAACTTCGGCAGAAGCTCCACCATATGAAACTGTTCAATATATAACAACGTGTTGACCCGTTCACTCCACTTTCCCGTCTTCAGAACGGACCGGTATGAACTTCCGAAGACTTGCCAGGATAATAGACGAATTCGCAGAATCTCCTGCTCTACCGGACCTTGAGCGAGCCTTTCCAATAACAACTGCTGCAAAACGATCTGTTGATCTCCAGTCATATTCAATACATCTACACCGATTTCTCCGTTGTTCAGATATTGCTGTAGATATGAACCTTCTGCAAGTAATTCCTGCCTCAGTGTTGTCTTAACTTTTTCCCTGCGTTTGCTGTTATACTTCAACCATAAAATATAACTATAGATAACCAGCAAAAGAATCAGTACACTTGCACATATGAGGCTAACCACATGTACCAGCCAATCTGTATTACCTGCAAGCCATCCCGTATGGTGTGAACCGATGAGCTTAGTATACATCCATTGTTGTCCAATCATTGTATGATTTCCCCTTAATCGAATAAACGGCCTTACAACGGGCACAATAATACAAAAATTTCAAATAAACCCTGTGAATACATATCGGGTATATGATACACTAAGCTTTCTATCGGCTATATGCGTTTGTGATATAATAGGAACTGAAAATTCCGGCAATTCGTACTGGGTTCCGGATCTACGGATAATATATTATTCCAGAAAGAGGGAGTTCTACGTGGCTCAAATCAGTCCGTACTACCTGCAAATTGGAGCAACCGTGGGCATGCTCGTCATGGCACTGCTTGCCATCTTCATCCGCATGAAAGCCAGTCACAGACCGGTGACCATTCGCAAAATCCTTATTCCCCCGCTCGGCATGAGCACAGGATTTCTTATGTTTGTTGTACCGGAGACACATATTCCTTTACTCTGGGCATTCATTGCATTTCTGGTGGGCTGGTTCCTTTTCTCCTATCCCCTCATTCGCAGTACACGGTTTGAACGAGTAGGTGAAGAGATTTTCGCCACGCGCTCCCGCAGCTTTGCTTTCATTCTGCTTGGATTGCTGGCCGTACGCTTAATTCTGCATGAAGTCATTCAGCGATATGTAAGCATTCCGCAAACAGGCGGACTATTCTTCCTATTGGCCTTCGGCATGATTGTACGCTGGCGTGTATATATGTACAAACACTACAAAGAAGTGCTGGTTGCCGAACACTAGTCATCATAAGCAGCCCACACACAGATCTACAGAAAAAAGACACGTTCTGATACACCATCGGTGTGCAGAACGTGTCTTTTCGTTTTCATCTACTTATTAAATTGTAAAACCATGCGATATCTATTCTGGATCTGCAACCTTAACCAGCTGCTTGCCCAGATTATCTCCAGAGAATAGGCCCATGAATGCTTCCGGCGTCTGTTCAAACCCGTCCACAATGTTTTCTTCATACTGGAGATGACCTTCCTTGATCCATTTCGCCAACTTGGCGCGGCCTTCCTTGAAGGATTTGGTGTAGTCACCCAACAGGAACCCTTTCATTAATGCTGTATTGGTTAAGAGCAACGTCTGTGGACGCATCCCGATATCCGGTTTCTCCAGATTATAAGACGAGATCTGACCGCATAACGGAATACGTGCATTCCGATTAATGTGGCGCAAGACTGCATCCGAGATGTCGCCGCCCACATTGTCGAAGTAGACGTCCACGCCATCCGGGCAAGCCCGTTCAATGGCCGCTGACATATCCGGCTCTTTCTTGTAGTTCAATACCACGTCGAAGCCCAGTTTTTCTTTCAAATAGACGCATTTCTCATCAGAGCCTGCAATACCGACTACGCGTGCTCCTACGATTTTACCAATCTGACCTGCGATCATGCCTACCGCTCCGGCTGCTCCCGATACAACAACCGTTTCGCCGTCCTTCGGCTTGCCGATGTCTTCCATGCCAAAATAAGCTGTCAGACCCGTCAGGCCCAGTGCGCCCAGGTATGCCGTGATTGGTGCCTCTTCGGTATCAATCAGCGACAGATCCGTTGTATTCACTGCGGCGTATTGTTGCCAGCCCCACATGCCGGATACGAGATCTCCTTTGCGCAGATTAGGTTCCGAAGATTCCACAACCTGCCCAATGGCTCCACCCTTAATCACTTCATTCAACGCGTACGGTGCAGCATAGGATTTTGTATCTTTCATGCGGCCCCGCATGTACGGATCGACCGACAAATATAATGTACGTACCAGGACTTGCCCAGCTTCCGGTTCAGGAAGAGGTGCATCAATAAATTTGAAATTTTCTCTGGATGGGGCACCTTCGGGACGAGACGCAAGTACGATCTGTTTATTTACAGACACCAAAATTACCTCCTTGTTGCCAAGTGGACGCAAGGTTAACCCTTGTCAGCTGAGATCCCTCACCACTGGCTCTGTGTTATCACTTCTTATTAGTTTAAACCGAAACAGGCGGATCACAAACGTGGGCCGCCTTGAAATATGCAAATATCGTCACATTGTAGCTGCTTTTAGCTATTATTGTGCTGTCAAAATCACAGGACCGTCTGCTGTGATTGCAATCGTATGTTCATACTGGGCAGACAGACTTCCATCCATAGTACGTGCAGTCCATCCATCCGAATCCAGCTTGCTGCGATACGTACCAATGTTCAACATCGGTTCAATCGTAATAACCATACCTTCCTTCAGGCGCGGACCCCGATGTGGCGGACCATAGTGAGGGACTTGTGGTTCCTCATGCATCTTCTCACCAATGCCGTGTCCAATAAACTCGCGTACAACCGACAGACCTTCACCCTCTGCATAGACTTGAATGGCATGGGAGATATCGCCGATCCGGTTACCCACCACGGCCAATTCAATACCTTTGTACAGTGACTTTTTGGTTACATCCAGCAGATGTTGCGCTTCTGGGGTTACTTCACCTACAGCATATGACCAAGCCGAATCGGCGAGCCAGCCATTCAGATTAACCACCATGTCGATTGTGACGATATCGCCGTCTTTCAGTGCATATTTTCCCGGAAACCCGTGACAGATCACATCATTAACCGACGCACATGTCGCATATTGGTATCCGTTATATCCCTTTTGTTCCGGCGTAGCGCCATTTTTCTTCATAAAAGCCTCTGCAAACTGGTCGATCTCCTGTGTCGTAATGCCCGGACGAATCATCTTTGCAATTTCTCTATGGCACGCGGCGAGAATTTCTCCGGCTTTTTTCATATATTCAATCTGCTCTTTGGTCTTCAACGTAATCATAACAACTACTCCTGTCCGTTAAAATCTTATCCTGTCCTCTATTGTAACGCTAAACGCGCAAAATAAAAAATGTCGTGCAACAGCAACATCCTATTATACGCCAAGCTCCTGTCCAATGAATACAATTATCCATGAAAAACTCGAAACCCCTTCGGATCTGGCCACGTATATGGTTAAAACAGTTGAAGTCGAAAGGGTGAAAGCTCATGTTCAAAAAAATCATCGGTAAACTTATCGATTCCAAATCTTCATCTCACCGCAAACGTTACAGTTCTTCGGACAGACGCTCATATAAACGTCACAGCAGTTCCTCCGGCAAGCGTTCCTACAAGCGCTATTCTTCTTCGGATGTGAAATATAGGGACAGCCGCAGTGGCTCCGGGTATTACAAAAGCAGAAAATACAGCTCCAGCTAAGCGGCCTTTACTCCTGCTACTAAAAAGTAATCATCAGCCTGCTCAGTGGACAGGTCCATATATCAATGATGTAACAAAAATAAAGGGGTGTTCGCTAGCCATACACACGGCTAACAGAACACCCCTTTATTGTTTCTTTATATGTATGTATCAATTTTGCTGATTTTGATGTCTTAATGCCTCAATGAAGCAAATTCGCTTATCCACCGAGAACGAGTAATACACTTTAAATAGAGCTTTGTTTCTTCCTGAGTGAAACGAACACTGCCGATTTGAGCGAGAGCCTGTCTTGCTGAAGGTGTCCACTGGATCAACATCTATAAATTCCCTTTTTCAATTGCGTCAATTATATCATCTGTGGAGTAGACCCTACCCGAAGAGATATCCTTCTTGGCATGTAAAATTAAAGTTTTGAGTTCGTGATCACTTTCTATTTCTTCCTGAACGACGTTTTCCAGCGGCTTGATTAAATAATGCTTTCCTTCGATATCCACTATGGTGTCTTTTTTGCTATGAAACCACGTTTTAAATAATTCGGCATGATCGCCTTCCAGTTTTTTAAGCATATGATGAATCGCCTCCTTCAACGTATAATTGTTATTCATTATATCATTCAACCCACTGTTTTGATACGTTATGCATGTATCAGTAAAAAGGAAAAAGACCCCTACAGATATCATACGAAGAGGTCACGAATAACCAATATAGGTCCGCCTATAGAACTTATTCATCTTACCTTCATCAACACACGTTCCATCTCTGCCCGTAACTCCATTGCTCCGCCTTGATAACCCGGGCGAAGTCCCAGGAGCCGCTCCAGCATCTGGTGCAATTCCCGCGTAAGCTTAAGTTCCTCCTGCCAGCTGGCAGGTTCACGACCCTTCTCTGGCTCGTAAGCCGAATACAGCATAAAGAGAAGAAAGTGGCCGATATCCTGCAAGTCATGATCCGGTGTAGCGAGTTCATCTTCAGGCTCAGGGACTTCACGCATACGTCGCTTTAGCTCAGGCAACAACGGCTCCCCCAAGCGTCTCGCCAGGCCAAAGTCAATTAGATGCACCTTCCCTTCACGTAAAATAACATTGGGAATCCGCACATCTCCATGAATATATCCCTGCTCATGCACATGAGCCACTGGCGCCAGTAGTTGACCAGCCAATTCCAGACATTCCCGCTCCGTATATCGAAGACCTTGCTCAAATATGCAATCTTCCAGCGTCTGGCCACGAATATACTCGGTAACGATATAACTTCGTCTCCCGAATGTGAACACATCCAATAGATCGGGAATCGCCGGATGATGCAGAAGTTTCATCACGTCCGCCTCCCGCTCCAACAGATGTGCAGCGAGTCTTCCCTTGCTGGGCTTGGACTCCTTCAACGCCACTTCCCTGCCGTTCTGCTCATCTGTACACAGGTATGTCAGCCCATAGCTCCCCATACCCAGCAATTCCTGTATTGTATATCGCTCAGCAAGGGCCGTCCCTTTCCGACGAGGACGGTCTGTCCACAGTCCGAGCAATCTTTGCCAACTTCGTCGCAGCTCCACAGATCCTCCCACACCAGCTTTCCGAACTCATCCCGGTCTGTTTCTATACCGAGCGATCCATGGCCAGTCTTCATGTTGTATGGAGCTTATTATATCAGGCCGATCATGCAAAATCACGATGAGCCATAGTCCGTTGCTTAAGCTTCCTTATGCTTCTTGGGCAGGAATCCAAACAACATACGCAGGGATACTCCTTTGGGTTTGCGTTTTCTTCCCTGGAAACTGCGCAGATTGGTCACGAGTTCGCGATCTCGCTCTTCCTCCAGCTTTTCGTTCATCCATAGGCGTTGTTTCTCCATCTGTTCCTGAAGAGCCATATGTGTATCAGCCAGATGCTGAAGGGTCAACTCCAATTCATCAACCCGCTGTTGCAGCAGCTGTACCCGATCGTCCTGCTGCTGTTCTACAGCACCGTATGTTACCTCACTTACCAGTTGTCCCAGACCCTCATAGGATCTCAGATTGCCGATGGATTCCGGGCCCTCAGGAGATATTGATGGCATGACTGTCACTGCACATTCGGACTCTGAAAGACCTTCAATCCCCACCACAGGTACATCTATTTCCGCTACAGCTACAGGTGCCTCTGGGGCCAATACAGTCACCACAGCATCAGCCAAGGGCAGATTATGCTCTCTGAGTTCGGTCATCAGGCGTTCAATGCACTCGATGTCGTCGGACTTGAATAGTCTGGATTTGTTGGCGGAACGTTCGAACCGGTATCCCTGCTCTTCCAGTGCCGCCGCATATTTACGAAGAGTACTGGCACCTATGCCCAGGCTCTTGGCCGTTTCCGTCGTTGCTCCTGCTTCTTCAATCATCATTAATTCCCTCCCGGAATGAAGTCTTTTGGGAATCCATTTCATAATACCTTTAGTGAGTTATGAAATGGACTCTTGGATAAAACATTACGGCTTCAGCGTTCCTTTTTGGAACCGTCATCGGATCGGGGCAACCTGTCTCATGGATCAAGTATGTTAATCTTTTGCTTGTCCGTATGTATTCGTCGGCTTCTCGGCAGATCCCTTTGACGGTTTTGTTCTGTTTCTGCGGATTCCTAAGAAGTTTTGTCAGGTATATATTCCGCACAAATAACCCCGAATCCGACAACGAGCATGAATGCTGTCATGTCGAATGACACAGGTGCAAATGCCGTCAAATCATATGATTATAAATTATTCATGTCAATTTTGTTAACTCCGTTACTCCAATACGCTCCCGCGATAGCGGATATCATTGCTGTACTGCTTTTTCATGTGTTATCTTATGTAACGTAGAAGTGCATTCCGGCATAAAATAAAGGACTATACTTAACATAGAACGCGTTAGTAACGGAAAATATCAATCTAATTGGGGGCTGAACGGAAGTGTTAGGCAAATCAGGTAAAGTAGCGGTGATCGGGGCGGGCCTTGTCGGTTCAAGTTGTGCGTATTCCATGATCAATCAATCCATATGCAGAGAAATTATGATGGTTGACCGGACTTATGACCGTGCCGTAGCACAGGCACTGGATTTCTCCCATTGTATGGACTTTACACATAACCGAACCAAAGTATATGCGGGCACGTACGCGGATTGTGGCAATATGGATGTGATTATCTTAACCGCAGGGGCGAATCCGAAGCCAGGACAGACACGGCTGGATATTTTGGAGGAAGCAGAGTCCATCGCCAAAGACATCGTGGTTCCCATCATGAACAGTGGATTTAACGGGATTTTTGTCGTCGCTGCTAATCCGGTTGACATAGTAACTTATATGGTATGGAAGTTATCAGGTCTTCCCCGTGAGCATGTTATCGGCACAGGGACGTCCATTGACTCTTCACGACTCAAAACGCTGCTGTCTGAAGTCTTCTCCATCGATCCACGCAGTGTGCATGGTTATGCGCTCGGGGAGCATGGAGAATCCCAGTTCGTGGCCTGGTCACATGTGACCATTGGTGGCAAACCGATTATGCACATTTTGGATCAGCACAAGGAGCGCTTCAAACATCTGGATCTGAACGATATTGCCCGCAAAACGAAGGATGCCGGTTGGGAGATCTTTACCCGTAAAGGCTCTACTCAATTCGGAATCGGCAATGCCCTCGCGCACATTACCCGTTCAATCCTCAATGATGAACACAAGATCATCGCCGTATCCGCTATTCTGGATGGTGAGTACAATCAGCATAATGTCTGCGTCGGTGTTCCTGCAATCATCGGAGGAGATGGCATTCAAGAGGTGATTGAATTGAATCTGGATGCGGCGGAACGCCAAAAATTCAATAATTCCTGTGAGATACTATCTGGCAATATCAATCGTCTCACATTAGCATAACTCATTCGTGTACCGCTCTACTTCGATATGCTTCGGCTCATCTTCAGTAGCCTGTCAACGCAAACACGCCAATCACACTCCATCTGAGGAGTATGATTGGCGTGTTTGCGTTTGTTATTTTCACAGCTACATCGTTATCGTTAACAGATCGTTATTCAGTTCGGTGCAAGCTGGGGTTCGTCCCTTGGCCCCCATTGCTGTAACACCCGTTTCAACTCACTTAGCATGACCGGTTTGCTAATAAAATCACGCATACCAATCTCCAGACAAGCTTCCTTATCCTCACGTTTGGCATTGCCTGTAACTGCAATGATTGGAGGTATACGATCCCTTGGAATCAGGCGGTGTAACAGGTCTGTCGCCTTAAGTCCATCCATCACCGGCATATGAATATCCATCAGAACAATATCATAAGCATTCTGAGAGATGGCATCAATTGCTTCTACGCCGTTGGTACACACATCTGCCTGATACCCCAGCTTCTCCAGATATTCTCGCAAAATCTTGCGGTTCACTGGATGATCCTCTGCCACCAGAATACGCATGGCGACCTTGTCACTCTGACGTGTACGATCATGATGGAATTGACTTGCTGTCTGTTCGGCTGAAGCATCTACACTTGCCGCAGGAACAGCAAATCGGAAGGTTGAGCCTTCCCCTTCTGTACTCTCGACACTGATACTACCTCCCATGATCTCCACGAGTCGCTTGGAGATGACCAGTCCCAGCCCCGTACCACCATATTTACGGTTAATCACCGGATGCAGTTGAGAGAAGGACTGGAACAACTGATCTAGCTTGTCAGCCGGGATGCCAATTCCCGTATCTTGCACAGCGAAATCAAGCACGCTATCTTCAGGCTTTCTGCCTTTGATAATATCCACGGTAACATCAATGCTTCCCTGGTCCGTGAACTTAAGCGCATTGCCAACCAAGTTCACCAGAATCTGCCGGATACGTATGGCGTCACCAACCATGAATTCAGGGATGCTTGGATTGAGACGATATCTGATTTCCAGATGTTTCTCATCTGCGCGGGGTTTAAACAGTTCGGCAACCTGTTCCAGCATCTTACGTAATGCAAACGGCTCATAAGCCAAGGCCATTTTCCCGGATTCCAGCTTACTAAAGTCCAAAATATCATTAAGGATGTTCAGCAGTGCATCACCACTATCCTGAATAATCTCGGCATATTCACGCTGTTCTTCCGACAGATCGGTACCGATCAATAATTCGGTCATCCCCACAATCCCGTTCATCGGTGTCCGGATCTCATGGCTGACCATCGACAGAAATTCCGACTTGGCCTGAGCTGCCAGCTCAGCCGTCTCTTTAGCACGTACAATTTCACGCTCGCCAGTCACGTCATTAAACACAACCACCGCGCCCTGAATCTGTCCCTGTTCAATAATCGGCGTCACCTGGTACTGCACCAGAAAGCTGCTGCCATCTTTACGCCAGAACACATCTTCTTTGATTGAACGACTTTGTCCATCCAGCACGGTCATGTGGATCGGGCACTCTTCTATTGGGAAATGACTTCCATCTGCACGAGTGTGATGGATAATGGGATGTGAATTCTTGCCAATGAACTCTTGCGCCTCATAACCGAACATGGAGGCTGCTGCAGGGTTCATAAACATGGTAATTCCATCCGCATCCAAACCATATATTCCTTCTGTCACCGTGTTGAGGATCAGCTCATGTTGCTTGCTTAGCTCCTGAATCCGTTCCGTGTATTCCTTACGCTCGGTAATATCGGACACGATTCCATAGACGCCTACCATTTCCTTATCCACAATAATGGGCACATTCGTAACGGATACTTCAATCTTCCGACCTCTGGAATTGACGATTCGGGTCTCATAATACTGAGGTTCGCCCTTCTTCACCATTTCAAAATAGTGTTCGCCGTACTGCACTTCGCATTTATCCAGATTGGATAGAAAAGATTTGCCAATCAGCTTATTACGCGGAATATCCAGCATTTGCACAAGTTTGCTGTTCACAGCACTATACTTGCCTTCCAGATTCAATGAATACACAGCTGCCGGATTATGTTCGAACAGCGATCTATATCGCTGACGACTTTCCCGAAGACGTCTGTCCGCATCCTTATGCTGGGTAATATCCCTGCTGATGCTTACAATCTGGACACTCTTGCCACGCTCTTCGGCCACAGGCTTCGCCAAGGTCTCCATCCAGATATAGTGTCCCTTCTTGTGCAACACACGCATCTTGCAGCCATTGCCGATCTTGGAAAGATCCATAGGGTCCGGGTAATCTCCCGGATAACAATAATCCTTGAAGGACTTTCCTGTGACTTCCTCCGGCTTATAACCCAGCAAGGTGTGCACAGAAGGTGAGACATATAACAACTCTCCATCTATAGTACAAGTCGTAATCAGATCTTGTGCATGGTCAGCCAGCACCTGATATTTCTCCTGTGCCTCCTTAAGCTCACGTTGCACTCTCAGGATATCGGTAACATCTTTGGCAATACCATAGATTCCTACAACTTCGTTTCCATCCGTTATAGGCACATACGTGATCTCTGCTTGTTTCAGGGAACCATCTTTATGATAAAAGGTAATGGAATTACTGACTGAACGTCCAGCCAGTACCTCTTTAATATATTCATTGCGTAAATTTGCACTGTCCGGAGGACAGAGCTGATTCTGATTCATACGAATCAAGCCATCCAGTGTATACCCCGACATCCGCTCCACCGAGGGATTAGCATCAATATAATTTCCATGGATGTCCATCACATAAATGGCATCCGGGTGGTTAAAAAACAGTGATTGGTAAGAACTTCCCTCAGAAATAATGCGCTTCAGGGTTTCCGTTTTATTAATATCCAAGGCTTACCCCTCTTTTCTCAGCCAATATCTTCATCTAACAACAGGGATATATTATCCCTTGCCGAAATGGGCCTACCCTCGAATAACCATGTAAGCCTGCCTAGAAACAGCTTTTTTTATTTTACCAGATTCTCGTCTCATTTTGCTTACAATCTATGATTTAATTCACATGTTGTGTGATGTAATACTTGGAATTTTAATTTTTGCTTAGAAGGCGTTTCCAAATGCATGTAAGTTATATAAGGTAGAAAGCCACGACATAAAATTAACGATACATTTTGTATCAAACAGGCTATAATCGTTAAAAAACGTTTTTGACGAAGGTGAGGATGAATGAATCATGCTGCCCAACAGAGTTAAAATTGCCTATGGCAAATTAAGAGGCTTGACCATTTTTGGTAAAATTCAGCCCTCAATGGGCCTACTGCCACGGATCAGGGGAAAAGTATATCTCAATAAACATGGTGATTTGCAGGTGGGAAAGCGGCTTAACATCATAGGTAAACCTTGGGGAACCCAACTAACTGTGGTCAAAGGGGCGCGATTAACGATTGGCGATGACGTCATGATTAATGCCGGTGTGGGGATCGCCGCCAACGTAGAGGTGACCATCGGTAATAACGTCATGATCGGGCCTCGAACAAGCATATTTGACAGTGCTTATCACCGAATTGATTCACTGGATGATGGGAGCCAGACTGCCAAGCGAATTGTCATTCAGGATAATGCCTGGATTGGTACAGGCGCGCTCATTCTTCCCGGCGTGACAATTGGCAGGAATGCCGTCGTGGCAGCTGGAAGCACGGTGACCAAAGATGTACCCGAGAATACACTTGTAGCCGGAGCGCCGGCCAAAATCATTCGGGAACTGACCATTCATGACGGTTGGGTCAGACATTAGAAAAAATCCCCTCAAGCTCACATACAATAGAACGTTGCATGTTTTGCTTAAAAGAGGATATTGGCCATAGGATAAGTAGGGATATATTCAATTATTCAGATTTCTTTCTTCGCAAAATACAGCATGCCAATTCCTATGAAAATGACAGCACTGCCCCCAACGACTGACAGCAGCGTCAGCAGCGGCACGTTATAGGCTCCGAAACCTCCGCCGTCTACGGGTGTCATCAGAATCATCGGTTGCGCCCAAGGATAATACGGTCCATATGCCGCTGAGTTGACGATAAGGATATTGGGCACAGTCAGTGCAAAATTCAATGCGAGCGGTGCAGCAAAGCTGCTCCACACGAGAGAAACGAACATCTGCAAGGCGGCAAGAGGTACACAAGCCAATAACCCAAGCAGCATTTTGCCCACCAGGAATCCCCAGGGTATCTGCATCGTAATGCCATGAATCGTGCCTGCCAGCAGAATGGATAGCAGCAACAACACTTGTGTACCCGCCAGAAGCATGAGTACAATCGTCAGTTTGCCTGCGTATACACCTGAACGTGTGAGCGGCAGAACCAGCATCTGCTTCCACCCTCCTCCTGCATGTTCGAAACGACAGACAAAGGACGTAAACACGCCAGTCAGCATCGGCAGCAAGAGTAATCCGTGCAAGAATACCATGGTGCCCATCAATACCTGCCAAGTTCCCGATGGAGTGGACAATAGTCCGATGAGCAGTGCAATAAGTGGACTTAACAGAATCAGGAGCCATATGGGTGACTTACCCATCTTCAAGCGCTCAGCCGATAGAATGCGAAAATACGTTGTTGCAAAGCTCATATCAGGCCACATCCTTCCGGCTAAAATGCACCATACCCAACAACAGGATCAAGAGCCCCAGACCTGCCCCCATGCCTGCATACAGATATGGATTAGGTCCATTCCAAGCCATCTGTGCCCAAGCAAGTGGAAAATACGGTGAGATACTGAGCGCGAACATGCCTGTTATCGCGAGAACAATTCCCAGAGTGACGGGAAGCGCCTGATTTTTATTGACCATTGTGAGCCATAACTCCAACGACAACACGGGAAGCGCACCAGCTAATGGCAACAGCCCCAGCTTGATGGCATGCGTCCAAGGGATCTCACTGGCATGGAATCCGAGGATCAGACCCAGACCTATAATTCCTGCGGTTAGTAGCAGGCAGGAGATTACCAGCAGCAGACAAGCCAGCAAGAACTTGGCCAGATACACGGCCGGTCTTGAAATTGGCATCGCTAGCAACTGTTTCCACGATCCTTGTTCATGCTCGACACTCGCGATCATGGAGCTGAGAATGGTTGCTCCCAGCATCAGGGACAACGGTACAAAGACAACTACATTGCCGAGCAATCCGCCCCACAGGTTATCCGCATACTGTTCTTTCAGATAGTCCAACCGTAAGCCAAAATTAAGCGCCTGCATCGCTGTCAATCCAAACGGGGCCAGAAAAACGAGAAACCAGATTCCCTTGCCCCGAATCTTGAGCCAGTCCGACGATAATGCACGTCCGGTCATATGGAAGCCCCCTCGCCAATGACCCGCATGAACAGATCTTCCAGCGACTGACGCTGTTCCTCAACACGATACACATCATGATCCTGTTCAATCAATCGGCGCACAAGCAGTGCAACCGAAGGGTTATCC
The DNA here is from genome assembly GCF_055687625.1 of Paenibacillus sp. CB74. Classification (NCBI taxonomy): domain Bacteria; kingdom Bacillati; phylum Bacillota; class Bacilli; order Caryophanales; family Paenibacillaceae; genus Paenibacillus; species Paenibacillus sp. CB74. Next base: position 4,814,664 of record NZ_CM146009.1, read on the forward strand.
ATATAAGGGAACGTTAACGCAGAACCTTGTCGCTGACCAAATTGCCCCTGCTCTCTCGCCAGTTTCATGGCCTCTTCCGGCTCGGAAACCGTTAAGCGGATAGAACTACCCGTCTGACTATGCAGACTCGCAATGGTATCCTGGAGCACCATCTTGCCTTCACGGATAATGCCGACACGACTTGCCATCTGTTCGACTTCACTCAACAAGTGGCTGGAAACGAGAACGGTAATGCCATGTTCCAGAGGCATGCGTTTGATCAGTTCACGAATCTCCTGAATACCGGCCGGATCAAGCCCATTCGTTGGTTCGTCCAGAATCAGCAGCTCCGGTTCACCCAGCAAAGCGCTGGCAATACCCAGACGTTGCTTCATGCCAAGGGAATACCCCTTCACTGAACGTTTGGCATCCTTAGTCAGATCTACAATGGACAGCACTTCAGCAATTCTTGATTTCGGGACATTGAGGATGCGGCGCAAAGTTTCGAGATTCTCTACCGCATTCAGATGTCCGTAATAAGAAGGGTATTCCACTAGGGAACCCACACGGCGCAGAATGTCCATGCGCTCCTTGCGGATATCCTTGTCAAAGACACGGATCACGCCTTTGGTTGGTTTAATCAAGCCGAGAAGCATGCGAATCGTTGTTGTTTTGCCGGCACCGTTGGGACCGAGGAAGCCGTAGATATCTCCCTTTTTAATATGCAGATCAAGTTCACGGACCGCTGCACGGTCCCGGTATGTTTTCCATAGATTCGCTGTTTGAATAATATTTTCACTCACTGTATGATCACCTCGGAACTATCGTAACCTTCCAAGGTTAAAGCCAAGGTGGTCTCCAGTTTAAGTTTAGTTTAAAAAAGAGATCTTAAGGGTTCGTTGTGTCCTTACTTCCCTTACCACTGTAGATGTATGTCCGAACGCCCGTATCGGAACTGTCTACCCGCTTGCGCAGTCCCATCTCACGAATTAACAGGTCTACAATGGATAAACCCAGACCTGTGCCTTTGGTGTCGGAATCCTGCTGCATTCCCGGACCGAGATCCTGAATAACGATAGCCGTCTCCCCCTGAATCTCCCGGGTTGAGATGCCAATATATTTCCCGCTGGCGGCATGGCGGATCACGTTCTGGAACAGATTATCCAGAATACGGCGCATGCCTTGTTCATCCATATGCCAGATCAACGGTTCATCCGGCAGATCAATATCAATTTCGAATTGCTCTTTCTCCCAGACCGGATACCAGGCCGCTGCCGTTTCTCTGACAATCCGCAGCATATCTTTCTCTTCCAGCTTCAGCGTATATTTACCGCTCGTGAGCAAATTATAGGATAACATGTTGTCAATGAGCCCGCCGAGATCCTCCATCTTCGCTTCCATGCGATGTAATGAACGGTCACCTTGCTCGCTTAGCGCTTCCTTATGCAAAGCATGCATATGTCCACGAATCACCGTTAGCGGGGTGCGTAGATCGTGGGAAAGCCCCGCAATCAGACGTTTGCGCAATTGTTCTTCCTCACGCTCACGCTGGCGGCTATCGGACAGTTGATGCACCATCTGGTTAAATGATTCCTCCAGTTGACCGATCTCATCTGACCGGCGGATATCAACCGGAAGCGGAATGCCCTCCTTGCCCGGGGTCATCATCGCCGTCTGTAAGCGAATAAGTCGTTTGCGAATGCGCGCGAAGAAGAGAATCGACATGATGATGAAAATCATGAAGATGATCGTCATCACAATGCCAAGATACAGGAGCTCCATCGGCCAGTTACTCTGTGTCGTTTGCAGAAGTGATCGTGGCACTTCTATGATCATGAAGCCCTGTCCCTTGTCCTTTTCACCTCCACCGATGTATGTAACTACGGTTAGCGGATCTCGATAGGAAGCTTCTTTCATGAATTGAACCGTGTTGCTCACATTCCATATGGCCGGAATTCGAGTCTCTGCCGTTTTCCCGGAATCCAGTGACCATCTCAATGTCGTGTCTGTCCCGCCATCCGGCGATGTGGAATTCAGAAGCGTTACATCTTCACCACCGAGAATAAAGAGGGTCTCACCGCTCGCATTCACACGATACATGGAAGACTTGGGGTACGATGCATGTAATTGCTCCAAACGGGCCTTAATCTCCTCATCTGAAGCACCATTCAGGTTCACCGCTTCACGCGACCATAGGTTACTGATCCGGGTAACATCACCGTACGGTGCCGCTTGATTCGTATTTGTGTTGTTCACTACGACAACATATATGATGGATATGATCGGCAGAACGACGGGCACGAATAATACGGCCGCCAGAATCAGGATGATATATCTGGACATCAAGGACCGCCCAAAGCGTAGCTTGCCCTGCCTGGTTTGCTTATGCTTAGGAACCATGCGCGGTTCTCCTTTGCGTTCTCCATTCATCGTCTTCCGTGCTCTGAACCGTCGGATCATGGCTTCTTCACACGATATCCCACACCGCGGACCGTCTGAATAACGACTGGATTGGCCGGGTCAAGCTCCAGCTTCTCGCGAAGATGTCGAATATGTACCATTAAAGTCTTGTCCCCATCCAGATAAGGCTCGTTCCAGACGGCTTCATAGATCTGCTCTTTGGTTCGAATCATGCCCATATGTCGTAGCAGGTAAGCGAAGATGTGGAACTGTTTCCCCGATAAAACAATTTCATCCCCCGTCTCCTCATTGACGATGCGGTTGTCCTTCTCATAGATGGAGAGATGATCCAGCTTCAGAGCTGTATCCGATGAGACCGCAGTTCCCGCCTTACGCAGTTGGACCTCAATCCGGGCAGCCAGTTCATCGGGGTGAAATGGTTTCGTTACATAGTCATCGGCAAAATCGAGACCGTGCAACTTGTCGTCAATGGACGTTCTGGCCGAGAGCATGACAATGGGCACGGCTGGATGTTCTTTTTTCAGTCGCTGGCCCACCGTAAATCCATCCAGCCCGGGCAGCATGACATCCAGAATAATGAGTGAGCAACCAACAGCAGCCTCCGCTGCACCTTCACCACTGCCGAGCCATACCACCTCATAACCACGCTCCTCCAGATCGGCTCTGACCCAAGTTGCAATCTCCGTATCATCTTCAATGTATAACAGTTTGGTTTTCATTCGAATATTCGTTTCCTTTCCGCCCCCATTGGGTTAATGATATATCTGAGCATCATCATAAAAAAGCTATCTATAACAGATGGATTCAAATCTTGTTATCTTGTTATCTTGTTGAAGCCATGTTGAATTCCTTTACGTTACCACACATTCTAATTATAGCTTATCCATTAACGTGGGGAATGTTATATCAATCAAATCGACCAAGTACATATTATACCTACACCTGACGGGAGGAATTTCATTATGCTGCTGGAAGCCATCTATCATCAACCGAAACGCAATTGGGCCTATGCCTATGACCAAGACACAATTCATCTGCGCCTGCGCGCCAAAAAGAATGATCTGACTGAGGTACATGCCCTGACTGGAGACAAATATGCATGGGATGCAACCAAAGCGCTGGTTCCTTTAACAAAGTTCACCTCTGACTCGATGTTCGATTACTTCGAGGGCGAGGTGAAACCTCCCTACCACCGACTAAAATACTCTTTTCTTCTCAAAAGTGGAGATGAACAGATTTGGATGACCGAGACGGACTTCCAGGAAGAAGAACCGGACGATCCGGGTCGTATGTTCCAGTTCCCTTATATTCATGCAGGAGCTGTATTCACACCCCCTGCATGGGTTAAGGATGCCGTGTTCTATCAGATTTTCCCTGAACGATTCGCGAACGGCAACCCGGATATTAGTCCGGAAAAGGTGGAACCGTGGGGTGGCGAGCCGACACCTTTCAATTTCTTCGGCGGTGACCTTCAGGGTGTGATCGACCATCTGGATTACATCAGTGATCTGGGCATTAATGCGATCTACTTCACACCCATCTTTGAAGCTACCACCAATCACAAATACGATACCGAAGACTACCTGCGGGTAGACCGGCATTTTGGTGACGCAGATACCGTGAAGCGACTGGTCGAGCTGTGCCACGCACGTGGAATTCGCGTCTTGCTGGATGCTGTGTTCAACCATTCCGGGAAGACGTTTGCCCCGTTTGTGGATGTGCAGAAGAACGGAGAACAATCCAAATACAAGGACTGGTTCCATGTACATGAATTCCCGCTGGACGTGAAAGACGGCATTCCTACGTATGAGACTTTCGGATTCGAAGCGCACATGCCTAAGTTGAATACGGAGAATCCCGAGGTTAAGGCCTATCTGCTGGAGGTTGCCGAGTACTGGATTAAGGAAGTGGGTGCAGACGGATGGCGATTGGATGTTGCCGACGAAGTGGATGATGCCTTCTGGCGTGATTTCCGCCGAGTAGTCAAAGATGCTAATCCGGATGCCTATATTCTGGGCGAAGTATGGAATGAGTCCTCCTCCTGGCTTCAAGGCGACCAGTTCGATGCGTCCATGAACTATCCGTTTACCGATGCTGTGAATGCTTTCTTTGTAAAAAATACAATGCATGCCGAACAGTTCGCGAACTCCATCGGTCGGCAATTATCCCGTTATCCGCTTCAAGCCAGCGAAGTTGCATTCAACCTGCTGGACAGTCACGATACCCCGCGGCTGCTCACGCTATGTGAAGGCGACCAGCGCAAGATGAAGCTAGCTGCGTTATTCCAGTTCAGTTACATGGGCGCGCCGTGCATCTATTACGGAGACGAGATTGGCATGGACGGTGACCATGATCCGGGCTGCCGTAAATGCATGGAATGGGATGAAGCGAAGCAGGACCGTGAGCTGCTAGACTTTTATCAGAAACTGATCTCCCTGCGTCATGCTCATCCTGCCCTGCGTGCAGAAGGCACCGTTCGTTTCCTGCAGGCTCGCTCGGATGGCAGCCAATTGGTATTCGAACGGCAGAATGAAGAGGAACGCATTCTGGTTCTGTTCAATCGCTCGGAAGAGACGGCTATTGTCGAGCTGGAGGCGGGTGACGAGGAATGGACCGAGCTATTCGGTGGAAACCATCGTACCGCCAAGGATGATGGCGTGTATGCCATTGAATTGCCCGCGTATGGATATGCCGTACTGAGTACGGCTGTAAGCCAGGACTAGATTCATAATACAGATACATCTGAAGTCACTTATAAGTAGCCTAGCTTCACATCATTTGGCGGCATTAAACAAGCGTCCTGCAGAACCCGAATTCGGGTTCGCGGACGCTTGTTTTTATATCGCCGTTATACATCATCATGTCACTGGTTATTCCTCGGTGACCCCCGTTCAGATTAAACCTGAGGATCCGTTTCCGCTTGAACAGTATCCGTCCCACTTGTAGCTGTGTCAGCATCCGCTGGCTTCGACTCCGTCTCAGGCTCTGCACGCTTGGCCTTCGGTTTAGCCAGCTTCTGCATCATTTTGCGACCCGTTGGTGTCTGAGCCAACCCACCTTGGGCTGTCTCCCGGTGGCGGCTCGGCATCGCACTGCCTACTTCCAGCATCACGTCGATGACTTCATCTGACGGAATAGCACTACGCACTCCGGCCAATGCCATGTCGGCCGCAGCCAGCGCCGTAACGGCACCCAGTCCGTTACGTACGATGCATGGAATTTCAACGAGACCTGCGACCGGATCGCAGATCAGGCCCAGTGTATTTTTTAACGCTAGACCAACGGCATGAACGACCTGTTCCGGTGTACCTCCACGCAGTTCAACCATGGCACCCGCAGCCATGCCGATCGCGGAACCCACTTCTGCCTGACAGCCACCTTCTGCACCAGAGATAAATGAATTGTTGGCAATAACATAACCAATCGCTCCCGCGCAGAACAACCCATTCACCAAATGTTCGTCCGTCCAGCCAAATCGCTCCTGTGAGCTGATAAAAACACCAGGGATGATGCCGCAGGAACCGGCTGTAGGTGTTGCCACAATCCGGCCCATGGAGGCATTCACTTCAGATACACACAGGGCATACGCCATGGCAAGTGCGGAAGCATCTCCTGAGCAAGTCTCACCTTTGCGAATGTACTCGGCCATTTTTTTACCGTCTCCACCCGTTAATCCACTACGTGATGTGGTATCTTCCGTTAACCCTTTACGCACCGCTTCCTTCATCACCTGATAATATTCAGACATCTGTTTCACAACATCCGCTTCCGGTGTATTGGTCTCCTGAACCTGCTCCTCGATCATCAATTGAGCAATCGTTTTGGATTCCGCTGTACAGATCGTATTCAGTTCATGTAAATGTTTAAATCGCATCCGAATCAACTCCTCTCTTCAAATCGATGACACGAATGTCCAGTACATGATCCAGCTCTTTTAGACGCTTGAGCATATCAGGATTCGGCACGCCGTCCATCTCCATCGCAGTAAGTGCTTCGCCATCACGGGCTTTCCGATCCACCTGCATATACCCGATGTTAACCCCAGATGAACTGATCGTGGACGTTACCGAGGCAAGCACCCCTGCCTTGTCTGCATGTCGCAGCACGAGTGTCGGAAACTCACCACTAATCTGGACACGAAAATCATTCATCGCATGCACCGACACACTACCACCACCAATAGAAGCACCGATTAAGGAACATGTACGCCCTTCATGCCACAACTCAATTTTGACCGTATTGGGATGAGGAGCAGGCAGACCGCTTGTATAAAACTCAACCTCCATACCCGCTTCCTCTGCGTATTGCTCCGCATCCGGGATGCGCGGATCGTCTGTAACATAATCCAGCAGACCGCCGATCAGTGCCAGATCTGTTCCGTGGCCCTGATACGTATCAGCAAATGAACCGTAGAGCGTCAGCCGGGCACGTTCAGGCGTACAACCTAGCCACTGACGCGCAATTCTTCCCAGTCTTGCTGCTCCAGCTGTATGTGAACTTGAAGGCCCCGTCATCGACGGACCAATAATTGAGAAAACATCTTTAAATCGCACCTCATAACCCTCCAATTGTATTCGTCATTTCCATCCAGATCCCATGCCATAATGTTCCTTTATTACTGAATGATGACATCAAAAAAGGACAGAAGAAGGCCACAGGCCCTCTCTCTGTCCTCGATACCTGAGAGTTTCACGATCAGCAGTGTCTCACGACAAGGTGCATGCCCTACAATTGCAGACAAGTCACCAGACTGACTGATCATATACCCCTTGGGTGGCGCAGTTCGCGCACTCTCCAGAGTTGCGTCCAACGATGGTACATTTACCTGAGAGATTAACCACTGGGCCGGGTGCGCAGCAGCTTGCTCCTTCGGTGCCTGAACACTAGCCATTGCTCGGCTAACTCAGGTCTCTCCCGCTCGTTATCATCCGCTGTATGGAACCATTCTGAGCGTATGTCAGAACAGTAATGGAAATCGTTCATTCTTCTTCATTAAGATTAATCGACCGGAAGATCAGTGTCAACAAACTTAACGATTTCTTTAGATGTTTTTCCTTCATTTTCGATTGATTCGATGAAAACCAGAATATTTTGTCAGCTTTCATCACATTAATTCGGTAAAAGAAATTTTTTAAACAGATTATTTCATTTCCCTTCAATTCATAAAGCGCTTACTACTATTTATGATATTATCCACGAAACTGTTCGGGTATTCAGGCAACCATGATTTTTGAACTACCTGTTCATAGCCCTTCCGGATCTGCACATCTGAATTATAATTCACAGTTCGTAGAAGATACTCTCGTTCTGTACATAAGGTCTGCAATACTTGCTGCATAACTTCGGCATGCGATCTTTCATCCATTCGTGCCTAGACTCGTTCGCCATCTGAAAAGCATAATAACCAAGTGTAAAGATCAGCATGAACCCTTCCATTAAACGGATATCTCGATCCGTCAGTGGTGCGATCTGTTTTGTGTATCCAGATAAGAATATGTCACGTTCCTCCCGATTAAATATAAGCGCTGCCCCCCCGGCATCAAAAAGATAATAACCATAACCGTGTAGACAAAAATCAATCATGGACATCCCCTGATCCGTGATCAGCAGATTATTGCGAGTAATATCTCCATGAATAACGCCCCAGGTCTTTTCATCGAGAGGGTACGCTCCTAACTGCTCGTTAATGTTCTCAAACGTCTCCCGAAGCAGATCGAAGTCTTCCGTTGTAAAAATTCCCAATCGGACTCCCTCTTCCAGCTGCCCTAGCATGACCAAATTCTCATGGCCATTGCCATATGCCGGGCGTACCTTAGTTCGATCTGTCTGATTCTCCACACGTCCATATTGATGAAGCATCTGCAGCTGAGCACCAAGATCATATATCTGCTCTGTTGTCAGGCGTTCTCCCTGTTGGATGTCCCTGCCCTCAATCCACTCCAGTACTGTACAGCAGATTTCTTTACCTTCTTCACTTGTCCATAACGTGACCCAATCTCCCGATACATTGCGTACCGGATGTTGGACGCGTAATGCTGTTGTTGCATTTAACTCATGAAGCAGGTCCATCTCTGCCTCCAATGCAGAAGGCGTGTGCTGAATGCCTGACATACTTGCATATGCTGCTTGATGGATACGGAGCAGATACTTCTGCCCGCTTGCTTCATCAACGACATGATACGTCAGATTCTCGTTATGACGAATATAGGAAACGACAGGTTTTTCAATCGCGTAATTCTGTATGACCTGTGTTGCCACATGGTAGTAAGACCTCTGATCCGTAGTGATTATCAACATCTCCTTTAAATTTATGTAAACGCTATCTTTGTACTAAATATCGTAGCATAATGTTGATCCTGCATACAGAAAATCCCACTGTAATTATAAAATAAAAAGCACAACCCCCGAACAAACGTCCAGGCATTGTGCTTCTGTCTCTATTTATTTCTTCATCTCTCTGTCTGTTGCTCTATGTGACACTCCACTCCATGATCCAATTATCCGAAACGCCCCATAATGTATTCTTGCGTCAGACGATTGTCCGGGTTCGTGAAAATATGCTCTGTATCCCCGTGCTCAATCATGCTGCCCAGATAAAAGTAAGCTGTATAATCCGAAATACGTGCTGCCTGCTGCATGTTATGGGTAACAATAACAATCCGCAGCTCCTTCTTGAGCTCGGTAATCAATTCTTCAACTTTACCCGTGGATACCGGGTCTAGTGCAGATGCAGGCTCATCGAGCAGCAGAATCTGCGGATCAACAGACAAGGCGCGGGCGATACATAACCGCTGCTGTTGTCCACCTGAGAGAGACAAGGCTGATTCATTCAGTCTGTCTTTCACTTCGTCCCAAAGCGCAGCACGACGCAAGCTTTTTTCCACAATCTCATCCAGTGCCTTCTTACTCTTCGTACCACGGTAGCGGGGGCCAAACGCGATATTGTTGTAGATGGACTTATGAAAAGGATTCGGCTTCTGCCACACCATGCCAATCTTCTGGCGAAGCTTGATTACATCGGTTCCAGGCTCATTCAGATCGTTACCATCCATCCAGATATGTCCCTCTGTGCGGGAACCGGCGATCTCGTCGTTCATTCGGTTAAGCGACCGTAGGAACGTAGATTTACCACACCCAGACGGCCCGATAAGTGCCGTTACACTCGATTCGGGAAACGTCAGGCTGATCTGCTTGACCGCCTGAAAATGTCCATAATATATGCTTAACTGTTCCGTACCAAAAGGTATGGCCATGTTGGTTCCTCCTTATTTCGAAGCTGTCATGCGGCGGAATACAACCCGACCGATCCAGCGCGCACTTAGATTGAACGCCAGCACGAGAATGACAAGCACGGCGGATGCCCCTGCTGCCACCTCTTTGGAATCTGGTCCAATGCCTTCACTGTTCACTTTCCAGATATGGACAGCAAGTGTCTCTGCCGGACGGAACGGATTAAGCGGTGATCTCGGACTCGTCGGATTCCAATCTGTAAAGTCCAATGGCGGACTACTCATACCTGCGGTAAACATCAATGCTGCCGCCTCACCGAAGATCCGGCCCGATGCCAGAATCGTACCCGTAATCAAGCTCGGCAATGCCACAGGCAGCAGAATGGAAGTGATAATCTTCCACTTGGACAGTCCAAGTGCCAGACCTGCTTCCTTCTGTTCCTTCGGAACGGCCCGGAAGGCCTGCTCCGTTGTCCGCACCATCAGTGGCAAGTTAAAGATCGCCAGAGCCAGGGCACCCGAGATCAGGGAGAAACCAAGACCAAATTGATTGACTAGCAACAAGAGACCAAACAAACCGATAACGATGGAAGGGAATGATGACAACACTTCAACGACAAGACGAATGAAGCTGGTGATCTTGCCTGGCTTGGCGTACTCCGCCATGTAAATCCCACCACCCCATCCGAGTGGAATGGTCACAATCAACGTCAGAATCAACAGGAATACGGAGTTAAAGAGCTGTGGACCAATCCCGCCGCCACCTTTAAGCAACTGGGGTGCGCTCGTCAGGAAGTTCCAGCTAATATGTCCAATGCCTCTATACATGATGAAGCCAAGCAGACCGAGCAATATAATAACAATGAACAGGGCCAATACAACGATAACGGATGTTGCAATTTTATCTACCGTCTTTGCCTTCATTTTCATACCCGGTTCCTCCTTTCAAGCAGGCGAACCAGAATGACGAAGACAAATGTCATCACCAGCAGGACAAGCGCCATACTCCACAGTGCATTGTTATGAACAGAACCCATCGTGGTGTTACCCATGCTGAGTGTAATTACACTTGTTAATGTTGAAGCCGATTCGAGCAAGGATGTTGGAACATGCGGTGCATTACCGATAACCATCTGCACAGCAAGGGCCTCACCAAAAGCACGGGCCATACCCAATACGACACCTGTCAACAAAGCTGGCAAAGTCGTTGGAATGATGACACGGTAGATGGTTTGCCAGCGAGTGGCACCCAGTGCGTACGAGGATTCACGCAATCCTTTTGGCAACGCGGACAAAGCGTCTGCCATAATACTTGTTACCGTAGGAAGAATCATTACCGCAAGAACAAGACATCCGGCTGCAATCCCGACGCCTGTTCCACCAAAGATACTGCGCAGCAAAGGTACGATGACACTCAGACCGATAAATCCATACACAACGGACGGAATTCCGGACAAGAGCTCAATCGCAGGTTGCAATATCTTTTTCCCTTTACCCGGTACAATCTCTGTCATGAAGAGTGCTGCACACAGGCCAAGTGGACTAGCGATCAATGCTGCAAGCAAGGTTGTAATGAAAGAACCTGTAATGAACGGCAATGCCCCGTAGAACGCAGGTTCTCCAGTTGGATTCCACGTCTTTCCACCAAGGAATTCGCTTATGCTTATTCCGTTTTGGAAAAATGTGGACAGTCCCTTGGACGCTACAAAATAAACAATGGAAAACATGACAACGATCAGGAAAACGACACAAATCGACGTATAGATCCGTCCCGTCCACTCTTCCCAATAATGTTTTTCTTTTAAGGGCCGGCGCGGTTTCAACTTGTTATTCATTACCGTTCCCCCTTCGGTCTGTTCCATAACAACCATCCTTCTATAGTAGAATTAATGCAAAATATGGGATTATTTCAGAGCAAACCGCGTAAAGAGGCGGGACCTAAGTCCGCCTCTTTCGCTGTATGCGCAAGTTCAAAGATTATTGAACCACATTACCTGCTGCATCGCGTTTTACTTTCATGCCTGACATTGGAATGTATCCAAGTTCTGTCACGTCGTTTTGTTGAATTTCGTCACTCAGGATATAGTCCAGGAACGCTTTTGTTGCTGCATCCGGCTCACCTTTGGTGTACATGTGCTCGTAAGCCCACACTGGATAAGTTCCTGCTTCCACGTTCTCAACTGTTGCTTCTACACCTTCGTATTTCAGCACTTGCAAGCTGTCATCCAAGTAAGACAGGGCAAGGTAACCAATAGCACCTGGTGTTTCAGCTACCAATTTTTTTACGTTACCAGAAGAATCTTCTTGAATCGAACCTTGGATATCATCCATTTTTGCACCCAATGCATACTTCTCGAACGTTGCACGCGTACCGGAACTACTTGGACGGTTTACAATAACAATTGCTTTATCCGCGCCACCAACGTCTTTCCAGTTCGTCACTTTACCGGAGAAAATGTCGACCAGTTGCTGCTTCGTCAAATCTTCTACACCTGCATCTTTGTTGCTAACTGGAGCCATAGCTACTACGGCTACTTGATGGTCAACCAGTTCTTTTACTTTGGCTTCGTCCTCCAGCTTCTCTTCAGCGAATACATCAGAGTTACCGATTGTAGCTTGTCCGTCAGATACTTGTGTCAAACCAGTACCACTACCGCCACCTTGAACTTGAACCGTTACGTTCTTATATTCATCAACTGCCATAAATTTCTGTCCAGCTTGTTCTACCAGAGGTAACAATGCTGTCGATCCGACTGCCAGAATGTTACCGCTAAGCTCAGCAGTAGCTTCCCCTGAACCATTGCTTGCAGCACCCTCTGTACCCGCGTCATTTTTCGATCCGCATGCAGCGAGCACCAGTACGAACGTTAAGGTCATCAAAATAAACGGCAACTTTTTAAACATGTTTTGTTTTCCTCCCCCAATGTAGTGATGGCGTTTTGTGAATTTGTTTGTTCACCATCAACTCTTTAATCATTGTAGTTTCGGTATGTCATCTTAAAATCAGTGTTTTGTAAACGCAATGTTAAAAATATCGGCTGCATATTGAAATTTATCTGAGACAAATTGCTCTGAAGTGGCCGCTTCGGGAACGGACGTTGTTTCAATCCGTATTGTGTCCAGATTTCCATGAAGATTTTACACATTAATAAATTAATATAAATTTAACACTCTGAGTGGCCGTTCCGGTTACGGATCGTTCTTCTGATCGCTGTTGTCTCCAAATTTCTCTGATCAACAATTTGATTGTTGAAATTTGGAGACAAAGGCGAACGCTTCGCTTCTTCAGAATCGATTCCGTCCCCTTCACTACGATCGCGGTTTCCATGTACTGCGCTGTGTCAGCGCTCGTTGAATCTCAGGCATTTCAATCTCCTGCCTGGGAAGTAGGCAAAAAAGGCCAGCCCTATAGTAGGCTGGCCTTACGTAAATTTCTTTGTTGATTCTTTGATAGAGTAAGAAAATCTGTTTCTTCTATAAGAAGGTACAAAAGTAGGAAACAAAAAACTGCCCCACAGCCAGTGCGTAGCACCGGCTGTGAGAGCAGCTTTTTACATTACAACAGAATTATCTTATGGATACTTAATGTAAAACTACTTTTTCTAACCCAGAATCCATAACCATAACGCCAACCCGGCTAGGGTAATGAACAAGGTTGGAATGGTCAGGATGATACCTGCTTTGAAATAATACCCCCATGTGATCTTCACACCTTTACGGGATAACACATGCAGCCATAGCAATGTGGCAAGTGAACCAATCGGCGTCATTTTGGGACCCAGATCGGAACCAATGACATTGGCATAGATGAATGCCTCTTGGATGATCCCTTCCGTGTGCGCACCCTGGATGGCTAGCAGGTTAATCAATACGGTAGGCAAGTTGTTCATCAGCGATGACAATACGGCCGCTATAATGCCCATTCCGAGCGAAGCGGCCAGCAGGCCATGCTCTGCTATGGCATCTAGCCAGCGGCTCAGATGAGCCGTTAATCCTGCATTACGCAGTCCATATACGACGATGTACATACCCACGGAGAACACCACAATCGACCACGGTGCTTCCTTGATGACCCGTTTCAGATCAACTGCCTCGCTCTTGCGTGCCAGTAAAGCGAACAGCAGTGCAACCGAGCCCACAATCACCGACACGGGAATCGGCAGGAACTCACTGGATGCGTAAGCCACCAATAGCAGCCCTAGCATGAACCAGGCAATGCGAAACATCCGTGGATCACGTATTGCCTCTTTCGGGTCGCGAGCCGCAGAGATGTCATAGCGAAGGGGGATGCTTTTGCGATAGAACAAAAATAGCATTCCCGTACTCGCTACGATCGAGATCAGATTCGGCACGGCCATGCGTACCGCATACTCCACAAAGGTAATACCGAAGAAATCGGCAGACACAATGTTAACCAAATTGCTGACGACCAGCGGCAACGATGTGGTATCTGCGATAAATCCACTCGCCATTACAAAAGCCAGTACCATCCGCTCATCAAACTTTAATGCACGCACCATCGCCAGCACAATTGGTGTCAGGATGAGCGCTGCACCATCATTTGCGAACAGGGCCGACACTGCAGCACCGAGTAAAATGGAGTAGAAGAACAATCTGCGACCGTCTCCTCCAGCGAGTCTAGCCATGTGAAGAGCGGCCCATTCGAAGAAACCCGTCTCGTCGAGAATGAGAGAAATCATAATAATACCGACAAAGGCCAACGTTGCATTCCATACAATGGACGCTACATCCGAGGCATCGTTCAAGCTGACGACTCCACACAGCAAGGCAACCAAAGCCCCACCCGATGCAGTCCAACCAATTCCCAACCCACGAGGTTGCCAGATCACCAAAGTGATTGTCACTACAAAAATCAGTATTGCTACGTATACCATAAAGCCTCCTGCTGTACCCTGTATTCATATAGTATTTCGTTTATTCAATCTTATGTTGTTAGATTACACCGCTATATGCTCGGAATAACCAGACGATATATTTATACAGGGCTACAGGAACATTGTCTATATTTATTTTTCTTCTATTATAAAAGTTGTGGTAAATTATGGTTTAAAGTGTTGGGATTTATTCTTTGCCTTTATCTTTCGGCGTATCCTCTACCATCTTGAACATGCCAAGCAATCCTTGCAGTTGTTCCGCCATACTGTTCAGATGTGCCGATGAGGATGCAATTTCTTCTACCGATGCCAGTTGTTCCTGCGAAGATGCAGATACGGATTCTGTATTCGCAGCCGATTCCTGGGTCACATTCGAGATATCGCTCATCGCCTTGGCAACGTGGGATGCCCCACTCTCCAGTTGTTTCGTTGTTTCAGACAAGTCATCCAAGGTATGAACCGCCTCTTCCACCGCCTCCCGAATCTGGGCAAAGGATTGTCCAGACGTATTCACGGCCTGAATCCCTTCTCCCACACGCGTCTGAGCCGCATTCATGGCGATTAGAGCGGCATCCATGTCCTGACGGATATTATGAACGACCTCACCGATCTGCGCTGCCGAACTTCCGGATTCTTCTGCCAATTTGCGAACTTCTCCGGCTACAACAGCAAACCCACGCCCCGCATCACCTGCTCTGGCCGCTTCAATGGAAGCATTCAATGCGAGCAAGTTCGTTTGTTTGGAGATGGATGCAATGACATCCACCATGCTACCAATCTCAACGGAACGGGCATTCAGAGATTGAACCACAGTCCCTAGCTGCTCTACGGTTTCCTGGATGCTGTTCATCTGCTCTACAGCTTGTCCTGCTGCCTCATTACCAGAAGAAGCCGCTCCGGATGTATTCCGCATATTCGCCGTAATCGATTGCACACGCTCCGACATCATCCGAACATCTTCGGCCATTCGGCTCATCTGTCCAGATCCGTCTTTCACGCTGTTCACCTGCTGCTCAGCGCCTTCGGCCAGTTCCTGAATAGCCAGTGTTGAATGTTCGATTGCTTTGGTCGTTTGTTCCGCACTGGCAGACAATTCTTGAGAAGAAGCAGATACCTGCTCTGTTGTTTCCTGTACACCAAGAATCATCATCCGCAGGTTATCCACCATACGCTCGAAATACTTCGCCAGATCACCGACTTCATCTTTACGGCCTGTTTCCATTTTCACGGTCAGGTCACCTTTGCTTACAGCTCTGGCCGATTCCTGCAGTCGCTTGATCGGACGCAGCATGGATCGTGTAAACCAGATAATAAAGATAAGGGTTAGGAAGGTCGCCGCGAAAATCACTATAAATGTAATCATGCGAATGTCCTTGCTCGCACTGGTTATTTCACTCTTGAACATCGTACCGGCAATTTTCCAGCCCGTTGCTTCATTGGTAGCAAAGATCATCGTTTTCGGTTGCTCATTGAATACATAATCGAATTGACCTTCTTTACCCTCATACATTTCATCCAACAAACCACTAGCTTCCTGTGTACCTGCATCTGCTACAGGCGATACGACATAATTTTTGTTTGCATCCAAAATAATGACGTAACCTTCTTTACCCACCTTAATGGATGCTTGCTCTTGCAAGTCTGTTAGATCCAGAGACAAACCGACAACACCGGATTGGTCCTTTAATGTTTTGGAGATAAATACAACGGCAACGCCATCGGTATTAACAGACACAGCGGATACAACGGCTGTACCCGGCTTTTCCATCGCTAGTTTGTACCACTCCCGCTCCCTAGGATCATATGCATCTCCCCGCGTACTGCTTGCTGTTGCTTTACCCCGAACCATGACTCCTTCCGTTGTTCCCACAAAAATGTTCATGGCATCGGGATGCAAGCCCAGATATTGCTCCAGCTTCAACTGAAGCTCTGGACTATCGTTCTCCCCTTTGACCAAGCTCGGATCAAGGGCATCCGCAAAATAGTTAATGTCATGGATCTTGTAGTTCACTTGGCTTTCTACAATGGTATTGGCCGTACTCACACTTTGCTTGGCACTATCCACTAATTGTCCTTGTACGCCATCTTCAGCCATCGTTAGTGTGATCAAGCCGATCGCCAAGCTTGGCAGGAGCAGAACGGCCAGGAAGGAGACCAATAATTTGTTCCTTATATTCCAGACGAAACCTTTCTTTTTCTTCTTCTTTTTATTTTGATTATGTTTTGGTTTAGCAGGTTTCGCTGCTTTCATTGGTGTATTATCCTGAGTTTCACTCATGTCTTTATCCCCCTCTAAATGTAAAAATGCCCTCTTTCTTTGTATGTATGAATCAATCTAAAAGGCTTATCTTATATATCGGCTAAATGAGGGGATTTATTTGAGAGAAAAATGTGCAGGCACGCCAAACAAGCCACCTCTGATCAGAAGTGACTTGTACAAGGTACAGATTACTAATTATTCCATGTATTAGATGAAGTATTAGAGTACGGATCGCCTGGAGGTTGTGCCGAGGGTTTACCAAAATAGTAGCCCTGTGCAAGTTCAATACCTATGGAGCGACAGAATTCAAACTCTTCCATCCGTTCGATCCCCTCGGCAAGGACTTGACCTCCAAATCGACTCGACATCTCAACAATATGAAGAATTTGCTGTTGTTTGGTCGAATCCTGATCACAACGATCAATAAGACTTCGATCTATTTTGACAAAATCCGGTTCTAACCGATTCATCAACTCTATTGTTGAATATCCAGCACCCACATCATCCAGTGCAACCGACATTCCACGGGAACGATACACCTCAAATATCTGCTGCAAGATGGGCATATGTTGGATCTGCTCTGTTTCCACGACTTCAAACACAAAATCTTTAGGGTCCAGCGAAAGACGTTCAATCGCTTCAAACGTATGTGTCAGACAATATTCGGGATTATATATGGAGGAAGGCAGGAAATTTACGAAGCGTTTCACACCATGTGGCAAAAAAACAGCACTGGTCTCAATGGCAGTAATTCGCGCCATTCGATCCAGAAAAGAATGTAGTCCAGTCTCGCGTGCAACTTCAAATAATTCATAGGAACTGAAGGATTTTCCATTCTCAGCAGGACGAAGCAAAAACTCGTATCCGATAATCTGCTCCGATGCATCAACGATGGGCTGCATATGACTGCTGAATTCATGTTCCAGAATGATGGAAACAAGCTCCGCATGCCTGAAACGTGACTCCTGCATGCTTAGACTAATCCAGCTTTCTTCATTCGCCTGTTCGTATAAAGGCATAATCTGAACGGTTAGGGAATCACGTAATGTCGAATCCATTTCGCCGATCTTTTCTATTAAGCTCTGAACCGCCTCAAGATTCGAAAAATGCATCCACATCATATCATCCGACGTCTCGATAAGTCTTCCCGGCGTTTGCAGCGCTTCCAGCAAAGCGGGGGAAATGGGACGCAGGTACAAGGTACCTTGGCCCTCTATAGGATAGATTGGACTGCAGCCACTGCAATTCATGTAGGACCCCCTTGCCAATTTATGATTCCATGTCCATTAATGATTACTGGTATATACCCAAAGTTTGTAAATATTATATCATGGGTCTTAAAATTAATCTCTACTGTTTTGATGACTTCGTATATGACGGTTGTTGAAACAAATATATTCAAAATTTGCAGAAAAAAGACCGACAGTCTGATGACTGTCGGTCTCCTCCTCTCCGCTTATTAAACGTTATGAAGCGGGAATCACGATTTTCTGTCCAACTTTCAGGTTATGCACATTTGAGATTTTGTTAGCTGTTGCCAGCTTGCGCCAGTCCACACCATATTTCAAACCGATGCGGTACAGGTTATCCCCTTTTTTCACCACGTATACAACCTTGTTGCTAGTTGCCGGTTTCTCAGGTTGTGGCTTAGGCGTTGGTGTTGGAGTTGGTTTAGGCGTCGGTGCTGGCTCCGTACCTGTTTCAGGTGTTGTCGTTGCTTCACCTGTCAGTTTCAAGCCATACTCTGCAAAACCTTCTTTGTTCGTACCGATGAACGACATCGTCGGATTCGCTTCAACCAGACCTTTCGCATCCGGGGAAGAAGCAAACACAACTTCAAGATCGTTCAACGCCGCTGCAGTTACACCCGCAGATGGTTTGATTGGTGCCAGGGACCAGTTACCGTCCGCTGCCGGATTAATCGTTTTATTTTCACGGATGTAGTCGATGATCACTTGACGGTTCTCATCCGGTGCAGCCAGAACGATCCGTTTGCCGTCCGGGTTAGCCAGTTTGGATGAAGAAGCACGGTAGTTATTTGTCGCTACAATGAATTTTTGCGCTGGGTCAACCGGTTTGCCGTTAAAGCTCAGGTCCTTAATCCGGCTTGCAGATGCATTAACGATTGCAGCTTTGCCATCGTATTTGGCTGGTTGGGTCACATCAATCTGATACGTTACCCCATCGATAACATCGAAGTTGTAAGTTGGGAAGTCATTATTGATCAGTTGCTGTTGTCCACCTTTAGCCGGGTCGATCTGGTTGAACTGGCCTGCAGACCATTCCAGCCATTCTTTCAGTTCTGCGCCGTTAACCATTACAGCATGTACCGTATTTGGATACACGTACAGGTCAGCAACGTTTTTGATCGCAATGGTGCCTTTAGGAATATTCGTGTAATATGAAGCGCCTGAACGTCCACCGGCCTTGAATGGAGCACCTGCAGACAATACAGGAATTTTCTCATACTCCGTACCTTGCATATGTTTTTCGACATACCATTTCTGTGCATTCGTTACGATCTGAATGGATGGGTCATCCTGAACCAGAGCGAAGAAGCTGTTGATCGGTGCTGTCGTTTCGCCTACTGGACCACGAACATACTCCAATGTACCTTCATGCTCTTCATGAACCGCATCAATGATGTCTTTATCCGCATCTACCAGTGGCTTTTTGTTCTCAGTGTCATAGATCGGGCGTGCTTCCGTTTTGGAATCCACCACTTTCCATTTGCCATCTACCAGCTCCAGATCCAGATCGATAATACCCAGATGATCACCCCAGAAACCTGGCTCAACAGCAGGAACGCCATTGATTGTGCCTTTCTCAAGGTCTACCCCTTTTTTGCCGGCAAAATCAGCACTTGGGAATACTTTGTGAGCATGTCCAAACAGAATGGCATTAATGCCTTCTACCTGACTCAGGTACAGTACGGAGTTCTCCATCAGGTCCGTTTGAGGGATATCCTCAAATCCGGAGTGAGGAATGGCTACAATAATGTCCGCACCTTCGGCCTTCATTTTTGGAATGAATTTTTTAGCGGTAGCAATAATATCCTTGGCGATGACTTTGCCTTCAAGGTTAGCACTGTCCCACTGCATGACTTGTGGCGGTACAAATCCGATCACACCCACTTTGATCGTATGTTCCTTGCCAGTCTCGTCCGTTACTTTTTTATCCAAAATCTCATACGGTGTGAAGTAATTCTTGTCATTCGTCTCATCATCATCACCATCGTCTACATAGACATTGGCATTAATGTAAGGGAAGTTCGCTCCCTCCAGCGTCATGTCCAGGAAGTCCAGACCATAGTTGAACTCATGGTTACCGATGTTACCTGCATCATAATCGAGCAGATTCATCGCTTTATATACAGGGTGAGTCTCACCCTTTTTCAGTGGATCAATCTTCGCCACATAGTCTCCCAGCGGGTTACCCTGAATCAGATCACCATTGTCGAACAGCAAGCTGTTCTTGGCTTCATCACGCGCTTTCTTGATCAGTGTAGCTGTTTTGGCAAGTCCATACTGGTCTGTCTCTTTGTCGGAATAATAGTCATAGTTAATCAGATTGTCATGAATGTCTGTTGTCTCCATGATCCGCAGTTTAACTTTGGCAGCATCCGCAGCCGATACAGGTACCGGAAACACCGCAAGCACGTTTAATGCAACCAAAGCGGCAGTCAGGCTTGATAATACTTTTTTACTCGTTTTCAAAATAACCCCTCCCGGTTATGTACATTGAATCATGCATTATTGGGCAAACGAAGAGCGCAGAAAAAAGATAGATTTCATGGGTTGTGCGTACTGACGCTCTGATGACATGCATCCGAATTTCAGGTAAGTTTATCTCACATGAACATCTATTTATGTCTGTGCTTGTCGTTTACATTCCAAATCATAACGCAATGTTCAGCCATTGAAAAGCATTATTTTTTACATTACCCGCACATATCTAGGCCGGTTTACATTATCATGCGTGATTTCGACATATTTTTCAACATTTTAGTAGGTATTTAGTGCTCAATAGCTTTAAAATACGTATATTACATGTTTCTTACATGTATATCCATTCATCATTATTCACTCATATCAAAAACCGTGAAACCTTAAAGGCTTTCACGGTTGGAGTGAACTCTGCGCGCATTCCGCATAAGGACGCTATTTGGCAGAGGTTATTTTCATCGTTAGATTATTGTTCCCACACATGATGTTCATGATCTTTCCCTGTATATTCAATACGAGTCGGAGTGATGTCCAGAATGACATAGTTCGGATCATTAGGTCCATCGAACCACGCCTTCAGTTCGTCATTCCATACTTGCTCACGCAAACCTTCGTTCTTGGTCACTTCACAGGTTCCTTCAATCTCAACGACTTCCTTGGAACCACCAGCCTCATAACCAAGCAGCAGGCTAACATTCGGATTATTCTCCAGTTCCTCTACTTTGTGTGTACGGCGGTTCGTTGCCAGATGAATGTTCAGTCCATCGTTGAAAAGCGCCATATAGCGGGATTTCGGTTTACCATTCTCTACAGTCGAGAAGCTGCAAAAAGGGTTGTTTTCCAATGCTTTTACAATGTTTTGTTCCAATTCAGTCTGGTTCATGGGAAGTGCTCCTTTCGGTTTGGGGGAATATTGGGAGGACTATGTAGGCGGCCGTTCCGGGTACGGATCGTTCTTTGGATCGCTGTTATCTCACGATGATCCTGATCTCTTCCTCATATACATTGGATTAAAACCGATTCACACTGGCACTACGATGACAGAACAACCTTCCAATCGCTGTTACCCCCAGATTTTCTGATTCCCTTCTCTCAAAGGGAAAAATCCGGTGATAAAGGCGAGCGCTTCGCTTTTTCAGGTTTCTTCTGTCCTCTCCGTTATCGTGTGAATGCTTAATTCCAAAGGATATATGAATAAAAATTCAAGATACATGCGAACGCTTCGCTTCCTCAGAATCGATTCCGTCCCCTCCACTACGTCTACTGTTCTCCCAATTAAGGGTGAATAATAAAAAGTACAAGAGAAGTGTAGTTGTTACTCTCTCTTTTGTTTAATGACAGTTCATTAATCGCTTATCACTAGCGCCAGCTTAATGCTGCTCTGTAATAAGCCTGTACTTATAGTGTACCCACCTCACCTATGGTGAATCCCATGAACCTGTTTGCAAACGTGACAAAATTGGAAAAGTCCTTTATGAAAATGTTTACATACAGGGATTAGCGCGTCATTTTCTTCATATCTGATTTAATTCAAATCTCCAAGATAGATTGATGAAGAACCCGATTGAAGCAGTAACTCACCAATGGTTTTTGGATATAAACGAACCTGAGACAGCTCTTCCAGAGCAATCCATTCCACGGCGACTTGATGGTCGTCAGGATTGGAGCCTTCAAAAATAGTTGCCTCCGGATCGATCAGGCTGCACGCAAAATAAAATTCAACCTGGTGGATATCTGCATCCCACTCGGCGAATTCATGATTTTTTCCGATATACTCTCGAATATGCAACAACTCTCCCACGTTCACAGCCTGGCCAATCTCCTCCAGACATTCACGTGCGACCGCATCCTTGAGTTCTTCACCTTTCTCCTGTCCTCCACCCGGGAACACATAAGCGGTACCATATTGGTCTTCCAGCCGAATGACCAGCAATCGTCCATCCTGCACAATAACGGCCTTCGCCGAGTTGCGTATGGGTTTCATTCTGTTCTTTCACTCCTTGTCATTCCAAAATTATGCGTGGATAACTGAATGCCTTCCGATTCCAGCACACGACGAATCTCTTGAGCAAATGCTAGAGCATTCGCTCCGTCACCGTGGATGCAGACCGTCTCTGCCTTCATGGAAACCCGCGTGCCATCCGTGGATACAACCACGCCGTCTTTCACCATCTGGAGCACTTGAGCAATCGCTTGTCCCGACTCTTCAATGACAGCCCCCGCTTGGCTTCGAGGGGTTAGCTTACCATCCGCCCCATAGGTTCGATCCGCAAACACCTCGCTCACACTGCGCAGACCGATGCGATCCGCAGCGTTAATCAGCTTACTGCCCGCCAGACCATACAAATATAGATCAGGCTGAACTTTATAGATTGCCTCGGCAATAGCTTCAGCAAGCTTCGTATCTTCTGCAGCCATATTGTATAAGGCGCCGTGCGGTTTCACGTGATGCATTCGCCCCCCACTTGCACGGACAAAGGCATCCAGCGCACCGATCTGATACACCACCATGTCATATGCTTCCCGTGGCGTAATGTCCATACGTCTTCTGCCAAACCCTTGCAGATCCGGCAATCCGGGGTGAGCGCCAATTGCCACCTGATGCTCCAATGCCTTCTCCACCGTGATCCGCATCGTAGCCGGGTCCCCTGCATGAAACCCGCAGGCTATATTGGCTGACGTAATTAAGGGCAGAATGGCTTCGTCCGATAACGTGCGATATATACCATAACTTTCGCCCAGATCACAATTGATATCCAAGGTTTTTGAGGTATTCATTGAGCGCCCTCCATTCCTGCCATTCTTCTGCGTATCAGCTTATCCATGAGATGCATATTGATCTCCTGTTCCATGTACAACTGCCGGGCTTGATCATGCGTAATCTGTGCAAAAGAAATTCGGGTTCCCGGCCTAGCCTGAGCCAGGATTGGCATATCCACCTGAGCTACCTGTGCTATGACAGGATAACCTCCAATGGTCTGATGGTCTGCCATCAAGATGATCGGCTGACCATCGGGTGGCACCTGCACCGTGCCATAGGTAACGGCTTCTGACAGCCGATCCAACGGCTGATTCAACTCCAGTCTGGAGCCTTGCAGGCGATAGCCCATCCGATCGGATTGCGGAGAGATTACGTATTTTTCGGCATAGAAATGTCCCAGACTTGCCTCGCTGAACAGCGAGCTGTCCTTGCTCACCATCACACGAATAACAGCTCTCCCGTAATAGTCAGGTCTTTCACGTTCAGATAAGAACCACGCAGGCGCCAATATTCGGCGGCCCCGCTCACTTTCTTCTACCTGCTGCTCCATACGCTTCATCCATACTTGTGCTTCACCAGAAGGTTCACCTGTAGATAACAGGTCTGTCACACGCAGGGGTCTTCCTGCCAAACCGCCAATACCTGTCTTAAGATCTGTACTTCGACTGCCCATCACTTCCGGTGCAGCTATTCCACCCGCTAACGCCAGATAACAACGCAAGCCATGACGACACGGGCCAAATTTCAATACACTTCCAGCCCGCACCAGCACAGGACGCCACAAAGGTACAGGCAGATGATCCACCGTTGCTGTCAGATCCCCCCCACATAATGAGACTAGCTGGCTCTCCTGAAATCGAAGCTCCGGCCCCGTCATCGTCATCTCCAGCAGTGCTGCATTTCGGGGATTGCCCACAAGCATATTGGCGGCTCTGGCTGCAAAGGTGTCCATGACCCCGCCAGGATGAATACCATACCGGCGATAGCCGGTTCTGCCTTCATCCTGAATGGTAGATAACAGCCCAGGACGAATCACTTCAACACTCATCGCTCATCCTCCATCCGCTTCAACGCCAGATAGTCCTGCTTCGTAATCTGTTCAAATCGAACCCGATCACCTGCTGCCAGCAAACTTGGTACCTTCTCATCCGGCCGAAACAACCGGAGGGGCGTTCGTCCAATACATTGCCATCCTCCGGGTGTATCTACCGGATAGATTCCTGTCTGTTTGCCCCCAATCCCTACTGTACCGGCCTCTACCCGAAGTCTTGGCGTTGCCCGTCTGGGCGTAGCAATCCGTTCAGATAACCCACCGAGATACGGAAAACCTGGGGCAAATCCAATCATATGGACCAGATAATCCCCGGATGTATGAATTGCAATAACGTCCTCTGAGGTCAGTCCATGCTCACTGGCAACATAGTCCAGATCAGGCCCCCATTCGCCACCGTAACATACGGGAATCGTGACCGTTCTGGGCTTGTCTTGTACGGATTCCTTCATTTGGTTCAACTGTTGAAGCAGAGCGTGGCACAACTCGGGGTACGGGGAGATGAACGGATTATAAAATAGTGTAACGGAGGTGTATGAAGGCACCCATTCGATCATGGCAGGCAGAGTTCTTTTTTCCAGCAAAGCACATACAGACGCCACTCTGCGCTGTACCGCGACAGACAAGTGATCCCCGCAATCGATGATAACGGCTGTCTCACCCAGCGGAAACAAAATCTCCTTTGTCCAAGCATACGGTAATTCCCTCATGCGCGATCTCCCCTCTGTCCACACGTTTAGCGTATCGTTATTTCTCTCTCTCCAATGTCAGCAATACTAGTGAACGAACCGCCGGAAACGGCTCGTCTTCTTCTGTACGTATCGCAAGATACAGTGTCTGCAAAAACAGACGCACATTCAGGTCTCTATGACTGGTATCCAGAAATGGTCTGTTTACTGCCTTAGTTTCTTGATGAAGGGAATCGATCCACAACGTAATATCTTTTTGCTCTAGCAGATTACGACGAAGAATAGTCACTACAGCATGCGCTATTCGCTGATCTTCATCATGGATGTAAACGTCACTTGATTCGGTTATTTTCCGACTGATTGCATGCAGAAGTTCCAGCAGTTCCATTCGCTCCAGATATGGTGACTGAGCCAGGTCTTCAACCGCATCCGCCGCATGTGCGGGGGCATGCGCCCAGCCCTTATCATCGACATAGCCGCGAAGATCTTTTTCACATGCCAGATATGTAATTAACCGTTGATGAATCCCTGCGATATCCACCTTGTTCAGGAAAGGTTTCTCTCGATCCACATTCAGGATTGGAGGCAGTAACAATATGGAGAACGTCCGTGTAAACACACTGTCCGTTCCCTGCTCTCCGATGCCATGGAAGAGGTGCTGATCATCCAGAGCCAACTGCAACAGATGCCTCAGCTCGTCTTCCGTAAATACACCCTTTCCAATCCAGGTTGCAAACGTAATATAGATCAATTCATCCCGCAGGACAGGGTCAGGACTGCCAATATGTTTCATCATATGCAGCGCCAATTCGTAAGGTTGTTCCACATGGTCTATGGACCGATTAGCTGACTGGATATGCTGCAATTTTTGCTTTAACGTCAGAGCATCCATCTATTGTGCATCCTTGGACGAATTCAAATGCACGCTGCAATTGTACAGTTCGCATTGCCATGTATCATCTTTCTTGGCAATCCGCGTAATGGATGTATTGGACAGCTTCACACTAATATCAAGCTCAGGCACCAGACCTCGTAATGTATTCCGCAGGACGGCTCCGTGACTGACCACGATTACTTTGCCATCAGGATGCTGCTGTACAATCTCTTCAAGCACTGCACTGCCTCGAACAGTCCCTGCATCTGCAAGCTCCCGTCCCAGATCCAGGGTACTCCAGTCCGCTCCCCACTTGGCTAACCGTTCCTCTTCCGTCGTTCCTTCGACCTGTCCTCCGCCCATCTCGCGAAGTCTGGAGTCCAGATGGATCTCCTGAATGCCCAAGCGATCACCAATGATGCGAGCCGTCTCACTTGCACGTTCCAAGTCACTTGCATAGATGGCATCCCATGATTCCTCTGCCAGTCTCGTTGCAAGTAAAACCGCTTGTTCCCTTCCCTCCTGATCCAGCGGATTGTCCGTCTGGCCCTGAGAACGTTTTTCCTTATTCCACGCTGTGCTTCCATGGCGAATCAGTGCAATTTCAGTCATTGTTGTTCCTCACCTTTTTCGATATGAAGTTCATCTTCTGTAAAATGTTTGCGTGCCTTTGGCTTGGCAAATTTGCCGCCATTATATTGAGCAGATCCGTTTCTCGGGATCGAGAGACTGTCCCACGCTGTTTCTTTAAGCATTTTTGCGGCAAATACAATCTGTCCGACATGATATGGATAGTGCGCCAATTGCCGAATAATGGCCTCCATGACGGTATGCCCTTCATTGCGAATATATATGATATGAGACAATTGTTCCGGGGTAAATGAACGAATGGCTTCGAGCAGGCATGTCCAGCCTTCCTCCCATTTTGCGAGCAACTCTTCCCGGGAAGCAATATCATTCACGAATTCGGCATCCCGTTCACGCCAAGGTTTCTCTCCATCTGTTGTCAGTACATCTGTCCAACGGGACAGCATATTGCCCCAGAGATGTTTTACAATCACCGCGATGCTGTTCGCGTCTTCATTCCAGGATTGAAACAACTGCTCGTACTCCAGTTGCGCCATAGCTTTTTCCCCGAGCTGCTTGTAATACAGAAATTGCTTCTCCGCCGTTTCCAGAAAAACCTGATTCATATCCATCCGTTAACCACCCTTCGAAAAAAGTAATATCGCCCTGATCACGTTCAGCCCGATACGTCACTTGCCTTTATTCAGGAAATGAGAATGTACCATCAGCATTCGGTTCAAATGGAATGACTTTACGTACTGCATCCAAATTAAGTTCTCCATAAATATGTGGAAATAGTTCATTCAATTCGTATAGATCTTCATACACCAGTTCCGGCTTTAACGCCTTCTCATCAATACTAAGCAATAACAGATCCGTACGACCTGCATAATATTGCCCGGCTACCCATGGAATCTGTTCCTTGGTGGAACAATGAATGAATCCGTCTGTCTCCAGGCTGTCTGGTGCATACTCACTGCCCTTGGACACTTCCTCCCATAATGAACGGGAAATAATACTGTAGATCATGGTTCCGCCTCCTTCATTTTCTGGTATGTACCCTATGTGTCGTTGGAAATATTATAGATCATCCCGGATACGGGAGTACATTTTTTGATCTGTAAAGATACCTTTGATCTTCAACTGTTTACGCAGCAAACCTTCATACGACATGCCCAGCTTTTCCATGACACGTGCTGAGCCTATGTTGCCTGCATTACATTTCCCTTCCAGCCGGTTGCAGTCCAGTTCCTGAAAACAATAATCCACGATGGGTTGCATCGCTTCTACAGCGAGCCCCTTGCCCCATTGACTGCTGGCTATCGCGTATCCCAATTCAGCACTTTGCATGTCTTCGTTGAGATGAAAAATGCCACCTCTCCCGATTAACGTCCCTGTTTCCTTCAGGACAAAAGCCCAGATATGGACCGTTTTCCGTTCATAATTATCCAGTACCCGCTGAATATATTGCATTGAATCTTCAACCGTCTCATGGCAATTCCACAAGCTTTGCTGACTCACCCTTGGATCAGAGGCAAACGCATAATATTCGTCGAGATCATCCATCGTAAGACGTCTCAGTCTTAAGCGCTGTGTTTCGAATTCGGGTGATTCGGCAAAAAGTTTTTCTACATTCATTCAGCATACCTCCATGATTCACTTGAGTTCAGGTTCCACCCATCTTATTTCTCAGGAAATAACGATCGATCATAACCATGCATAGAATACCGACCATATATCGAATCAGATCGATCACCAGAAAACCATGTCCCAAAATAAGTGCACCCCATACGGTTGAACGTATTTCAATCAGCCAAGGCGTCTGAATCAACTGTGAGAACTCAATCATCCAGCTGAATGCACAGCTCAAACACATCGCCCATACCAAACTGCGACGAGGCCACACCATGCGTACTCCGAAATAAATCATACCCGCCCAACATGCATCCCCGAAATGTTCGTACACCCAACCCGGCAATCGTTCACCATAGTGTCTGGATGCGAGTCCTGCCGCCATGGTCATCATGACTGCGAAGAAATAGATCAGCCTGTCTCTGATAAGTACGATTTTCAATCAATCACACGCCTTCATCAAGCACTTGTAAAATAAATTGCGTTTTGGCCGCGGTATACGATTCCCTATCTTCCTTGTTCTCATCAGCAAGCTTCGTCTTCAGGACGGCGTAAGCTTCCACCAGATCTGGGCGTTTTCTGAGCACATCCCGAAACCGAATTTGACGATCCCAGCGTTCTTCTCCCGGGCGCATCAGATGAAGGTGTACAGCTCTCTTTCCATCCTTAACCCTGACCCAGAATCGTCTGTACTCCCGTCCATCCAGTTCAGGTGGAACGTAGTTCCAGCCCAACGGATTCAGCTGATCCGCAATCAGATCCATGTCGTCCCATGACTGTACCTCTGCCATCAGATCAATAATGGGTTTGGCGGGTAACCCTGGTATGGACGTGCTTCCGATATGTTCGAATTGATGGATATTAGATTGCTCTAAAAGGCGTTTCAGTTGCCGGATTTCGTCCTGAGCCTGCATGTCCCAATTCGGATTGGGCGGAGCGATCTCTACCGACTCTGTCGCCCAGGCCGGCCAGTTTTCCGGTTGCATTGGATCTGTCATTCAGGTATCTCCTCTTCCACATGACATCTTAAATGGTAACCTTCTCTGTATTTTTCATAGGTGCGTTGCTTCATGCATTCAATCGTAGTACTCCGTTGAAATGTAAGTATGGAACTTAGTGATAGAAGAAGATATTTCAGGTATGCCAGATCACTAGAGTTAGGGTCCGAGCTGATAATCGAAGCTTTCATATTCATCCCACCCATTCCCGTTATATTGTTGTTAAAACAGAAGGCATTCCAGATCCCTATTTCTATATATCCAAAAAGGAGCGTATGTCTACGCCCCTAATTGTCTGATACCCTTGATCATATAATGCTATTTAACGTGATGATGTACTGAATTTTTGGATTGATGCAAAGTGCTTCATTATATATAAATTTATTTTACCGTAACAGGGATGGTCACTTTTTTGTTGCCCCACTTAGCCGTTATGGATGTTTTGCCTTTGCCTACAGCTACAATCTTGCCATTCGTTACTGTCGCTACGCTCGGCTTTGTGCTACTCCACACCGCACTGTCAGTCACAACAGTGGTTTTACCCGTATCATACTGGGCCATCACACTCAGCGTTGTACTTCCCTGTGGGGATAAAACCAGTTTTTTCTGACCTGTAATCAGCTTTTTGAGCAAAGGTACAACGGTAACCTCTGCCTTTATTGTCTGATTTTGATAAGTTCCTGTCAAGGTAGCTTTTCCTTCGGTCAGCGTTTTGACTGCTCCATTTTTCACGATAGCTACATTTGTATTGGAAGAGGTCCATATCACTTGTTTTGAAAGGTTGATCGTCTTGCCGTTTGCATAGGTGCCAATCACCTTCAACGCTTTGGACTTCTTGATGTTCAGCTGCATGGATGCAGGTGTAACCTCAACTTTGGTAATTTCGTCCGTCACAGCAACGGGCACTTTCACAATCGTTGTTCCGTATTTGCCTTGAAGCAATACTCTGCCTGGCGTAACGCCTTTGATTTTACCGTTTTCCAGCACAGCCGCGCTACTTGATACCGACCATACAATCTCAGACGTCACATCCTCTACCTTTCCGTTCGCACGGGTAATACTTACTTTCGGGAGGGTGTTTTCACTGCCTTTAACAAAATTATAGGAGTTTGGTGAAGCTTTGATGCTTTTAATCTTCTCCTGAACTTGCACAACCAACTGGGCCTTAACCCCGTCTACTTCTGCAAAAATGGTTGCTTCGCCTGCGGCCACAGCCTTGACTTTGCCTTTTACCATCGTTGCAACTGCTGCATTACTGGTGGACCAAGTCACGCCTTCGGTAACATCCTGCTTATTATCAAAACCTTCTACTGTGGCCATCACCTGAAGTGTAGCTGTTTCGGATACACTCATCTTCTGCGGACTGTTATTGGTTATTTCAATCGATGTCACATCACCTGTAGCCGCCAAGGCCAACGAAGGGACAAGTATTGTTAATGCCATAATTAGAGCAAGCGTGCCTCGAAGCGCCAGTTTGATTCTACTCATTTCTATCTCCATCTCCCATAATCCAATATTTTACTTCTATTATATTATATCGGATATGATTGGCATAAAGTTGAATAACGCAAGTGGGAGTCTTGGAACAATTCATGATTTTCATTGTATAATATGGGAAGGTCGCGTAATACTGTTTTAATAAACCTAAAAGATGGGGGTGGGATACGTATGATCGAAAAGAATTTGCTTGATATGGTTTCACCTAAAAATAATCGTAAACGTATGAAAGCTATCGTCACTTCGACATCCACCATGATTCGTCCTGAAGACGAAATGGTTCTATTGATGAAAACAGCCCGCAATCGTTTCAAAAAGGCCCTTGAATCTGGACAAATTGAAATCATTAACGAGCGTGAATGGAAGCTGCGTTAACATTTAAGAAATAATTTCATTTACTTACATATAACGAAGAAATTTGTGATCAAGAAAGTAAGCTATACCTTAGGTCCGAGCACTAACCAAATCTGTTAAATTTGGCACAAATATTTAGGGGATTGATTGATTCAATAGCGTTACCGTTTAAAAGGGGATGTTCCACATGTAACTTGACGTGTGGAACATCCCCTCTTCTAGTGCCTAAAGCGTCACATAACCTCTCTACTTCACTTCATCCTGCTCTGGCAAAATCAAGCTCTCCACGCCTCCCACATAGGGCCGTAGGGCTACCGGAATGCGAATGCTTCCATCCTCTTGCTGATGATTCTCAAGCAACGGAATCAGGATACGCGGCGATGCCACCGCCGTATTATTCAGCGTGTGACAATAGGCCAAATTACCCTCGGCATCCAGGCAACGAATATTCGAACGG
This sequence comes from Paenibacillus sp. CB74, assembly GCF_055687625.1. Taxonomy (NCBI): domain Bacteria; kingdom Bacillati; phylum Bacillota; class Bacilli; order Caryophanales; family Paenibacillaceae; genus Paenibacillus; species Paenibacillus sp. CB74. The sequence goes on from NZ_CM146009.1 coordinate 4,846,053, forward strand.
CGAGCCTGAAAATCATGCAGATTCGACGACGAATGGGTTTCCCCATATGCACCACGGCTCGGCATCCAGGTCTCGATGTCATACTGTTTGTACGTTTTCTGCGACATATCTCCGGTGCACACGGCGACAACACGATACGGCAGTTCAAGTAATTGCAGCAATTCCTCAGCGTGTCCCGTAATCTCTTGCAGCATGCGCTCCGATTCTTCCGCATCAGGGGCACAGAGAATGACCTGCTCGACTTTGGCAAACTGATGCACACGGTACAATCCGCGTACATCACGTCCGCCGGAGCCAACCTCACTACGGAAACACGTCGATACCGCGGCCAGCTTCACCGGCTCCTTCACATCGACAATCTCATCCGCATAATACGAGACAAGCGGCACTTCAGAAGTCCCCACCAGCCACTTGTTCTCCCCTTCGAGTTCGTAGACCTGATCCCGACCCGTTGGGAAGAATCCGGTGTTCACCAGCGCATCCTCCCTGACCATCAGCGGAACCTCCATTGGTGTAAAGCCGTGCTTCAGCAACAGATCCAGCGCCAGTTGCTGTACTGCCCGATGTAATAACAGGCCAGCGCCTTTCAATACATAGCTTCGCGTACCACCAATCTTAACGCCACGGGGAATATCGATCAGATCATGCAACTCCCCAAGTTCCACGTGATCTTTGGTGGTATACTCGAACGTTGGAACCTCTCCCACACGTCGCAATTCCACATTATCCTCATCCGACGTGCCTTTCGGGGTATCCGGGGATACAATATTGGGGACCAGCCATTGCAGCTTCGTTACTTCCTCTTGCACAGGGGCAAGCTTCGCTTCCACGTGTTCCAACTGTTCATTGATCTGTTTCACCTGCGCCCGCAAACCATCGGCCTCTTCCCGATTCCCGGCTTGCATGAGTCTGCCGATGTCTGCGGATAACGTATTGCGTAATCTGCGCCCTTCTTCCGATTCCTGCAAAAGTGCTCTGCGTTCCTCATCCCGCTCCAGCAATGTGCGAATGTTAATCTTGATTTTTTTCCCGTCTGCTGCCGCCTGAACCTCTTCTGCGTGTGCCCGAATCCACTTCATTTCCAACATGGTCACCGTCTCCTTTGGCTGTAAAAATACAAAGAGCGCCCTCATCCCTTGGGACGAGGAGCGCTCTGCTCGCGGTGCCACCCAACTTGCTGAATCAGGATATCCTGCTTCCAGCCTCTTGGTCCGCGATAACGGGCGGTTCCGGTTAACTTGGGGAAATATCGCTCCCCTGGCGAAAACACCTCCGAGTTGGATGCTCATCAACGGCATGGTCCGATCTGTAATTGTTGTGTCTCAGTATATACGAACGATAGACCAGATTGCAACCTTTTGTATCGAGCAGGAATTCATGGCACAACGTAACCTGTCCTGTTATGATAGACTTTGTCTTCATGGTTGCGCTTTATTGTGATCCTCAATTTATGTATATATGTAGAAGGAGTTCTTTATGAAAAAATTACTTTGGATCGGGTGTCTCTCCTATTTCCTCATTGGACTTGCCCACGTTGTGCTTGGTTCCATTCTGCCCGTTGCACTGGAACATTACGGCAAAGATTATAGCCAGGGCGGGACATTGATCTTCGCTCAATTTGCCGGATTCCTGGGCGGTGTATTGTTATCTCCGTGGCTGAACCGACGCTTTGGTAAAAGGGGAGGCCTGTTAATCGCGACAGCATTGCTCTGTATCGCAGAATTATCCTACATGCTGTTGCCGCCATGGGGCTGGATGTACGTCATCGCACCCGCTGCCGGTTTCGGATTCGGAATGGTTGAAGCTGTCATTGGCACCATTATCATCGCTGCAATCAAAGACAATACGGCTGTTGCCATGAGCCGACTGGAAGTGTTATTCGGGATCGGAGCGATGGTCATGCCGCTCATGGCCAGCGGTCTGATTGCTGCCGGATACTGGCGTTTATCCTTTCTCGTTGTTGCGATCTGTGCAGCGCTGACCTTTGCTTTCTGGGCGAAAGGATCATTCGGTGAGCTGGACAAGGTTCTGGAGCGACGAAAGCCAGCCGATGCTTCGAGACACACTCACACTGCCGGTGCATCAGGTGAACCGCATTCCGCAGATACCCCTATACACGGTCCAACCTATCGTGGACGCAACCTGACTCTTCTGGTACTGTTCGTCCTGTTCTTCTTCCTTTATGTTGGCACTGAGATGAGCCTTGCAAACTTCATGCCAGCGATCCTGATTGAGAAAATGAACATGAAGGAAGCCGGAGCAGCGCTTAGTGTCACCTGCTTCTGGATTGCCATGTCTGTAGGACGACTCTTCGCGGGATATATCGCAGAGAAATTCCAGTACCGCGTCTATGTGCTGTACAGTTGTCTTGCATCTGTGCTTTTGTTAATGGTGTTTCCATTTACAGACCAAATTTGGTCTGCGTTTCTCATCATCTTGCTGCTCGGACTTGCCATGTCAGGCATTTTCTCGATTGCCCTAGTCTTCGCCAGTAAACTGCTGCCTGGAACCGAAGAATCCACACCCAGCATTTTGATTGCCTCAGGTGGGGTTGGCGGTGCCATTTTGCCTTTGACCACGGGATGGAGTCTTGATCATCTGGAGGTTAATCAATCCGCATGGATGCTTGCTATCTTTGCAGTTGGCCTGCTTGTCATTAGCGTAATCACGTATCAGTGGCAGAACAAACATGTGGTCGATCCAGCAACTTAACAGCTATGGGTGATACAGTCCAGAGCCATAGAATCAGAATTACCTATTAAAGAAATCGAAATGTCTACTGTCATGACTTGACGGTAGACATTTTTGGTAGCGTTACTCTGTTTTTTACGAACCCAGCACACGCTATTCCGCTCCATTTCTGTATGTTCGAAATCTAACGAACCTTAGAGAAGTTATTGTAGATAATTAGCTTCAAATCAAGGTCTTGTTGCATTTTTTTGGCATATTAACGCCGCTAAGATTCGTTAGATTTTTCATTCCCCAAGAACCGACTTAATAAAGTGTTCTCGATTCGTTACGATCTATTCATTTGCACAAGATTGCCCAGGAAATACTTTAAGGCCATCGGAATTACACACTTTTGTTAACAGTAGGCATTATATGCCCGTTGCTCTTGATGAATTTACCGAATACATATCGTACGAGCGGCCCTAGAATGATCAACTGATATGGAAGTGCCAGACTGAAATTACGAGCGATTGTATGCAGGTACGTACCAAGTACGGATACCCCATTTAATTGGTCCGCAAGATACGCTGAAATCATTCCGTACAAAGACATGATCAGAACCATGCCAATCACCATAAAAAATGACATGACCAGCCCACCAAGGATCTTGTTGGACTTGTCAAAAGGTAAGGAAAATGCAATTTTTCTCGCTACAGGGCCAACAATGAAGGACTCCACCAGAAAAGCGATGACAAAACACAATAGGAATTGAAACAGGATCTCAAGCGGGGACAACTTGCCAAGTATCCCAGTGTGCCACAAATTGAAAGTCATCATCACCAGGACCATTCCTGTACACATCATTAAGCCGAAAATAATTTGTTCCTTCTTGCTCGTTGGCAATTCTCTCATCCTCTCTGTTTACCTTCGTAATTATAGAGATGATGACCCCCACCACATAAGTGAACATTCCGTGAACAAATCTGATTTTCAAGTTTTTGATAAACCGGAGAAAAAGTTAAGCTCAAGAGAATACGATTTTTTTTCTACAACATAAATTTCCAGAGAAAAGACAGTTTGGATAACGCTGTGATTGCTATTCGTTTGAAAATAGAGCCTTTCTGATTCGTAGATTCTGCTGGATGTTCATCTTTAACCGCAAGTGTACTATGTGCACGTTTGATATCCATAGCCTCTGTTAGTTCGTTGGCGAATGCAGAACCGTAAATGACCACAGCGGATTCGGTATTTAGGAAGGCAGATCTGGGATCAAGATTATACGAACCAACCATGCTGAGGTAATCATCCATGACAAATGATTTGCCGTGTATGGAATAAGGGCCTTCGTATTCATATACGGCCAGACTGGTATCAAGCAACCGTTCCTTAGAGCTTAAGTATCCCGCGAAAGCCAAAGGGTTAGGGGTCTGCTGGATTGAATTCGTCAGCATGACCCATTCTGCTTTTGGATTCATCGACAGATGTACGGCTTTCTCCATTTTCTTGGTAGGAATGGCATATGGCGTCTGAAGGTACACTTTCGACTTTGCTTGATTGGCGAAATGAACAAATGTCCTCCACATGATGGGGTCTTTATACAGCCTTTTAATTGGATTGTGAATGAAAGCAACGTGGTCGGAATGAAGCGCTCCTCGAACCCATTCCTTGGGCAACACTTTCACAAAAGGATCACTCTGAGCCTGGGCTTTTTGATATAAATCAGCCAGCTGAGCCAGCTCTTTTAACCCTTTTGCATGATGCTGACGTTTTGCATGTTTTTCTGGTTTGGTGAATGGATGGTTCCATAACTGATCTAGATATTGTTTCATTTCAACAACCGTGCTGTTCGTATTATCGTTTGCATTGTAAACAAGGACATCCCGATCAAAAACATAGTCTTTTGGGGGTTGCAATGCCATATATTTATCACCAATATTTTGGCCGCCAATGATTCCATATGTGTTGTCGACAAGAAGGATCTTGTCATGCAGACGATTATGCCATGTCCATGGCATAAATAGGTGGAGTGGTTCATAATATCTTAATTCGACATTGGGATGAGCTGCAATGGCATCTGGAATATCACGCAATTCTCCGCGCATGCTGTGAAAAATCCCGTCTAAAATGATTCGAACTTGAACACCCCGATCAGCCGCATCGAATAAAGCAGCAAAAAAAAGCTGAGATGTTTTTCCTTTTTGAATGGAGTAATAGGCCAGGTCGATGCTTGTTTTTGCCTCTCGAATGGTCTGGATTCTCACCTGACCCGATTGAAAGCCGTCCTCCAGGAGCATTACGCGATCTGTTGTACTTCCTCTTGTTAACGATTTTTGCATATCCGTATTTTCAATAGCAGATGGAGACGGAACCAAAAATAAAAGGTAGGCTGTGAAGAAAACGTAGGCACTATAACACAGAATCATTGCGATTATGGTTTTAAGGATCATTCAGTACTCCCCCATTTTTATGTAAAAGTATTTATTGGTATAGCAGTACTATCTCCTTTTGTACCTAAATTATGTTGTTTAAATGAATCAAGCTGCTCGGCTCAAGGCCAAACGATCAAAAACTAATCACCGAAGCGGCTTAGAAGCAAATAGACGATGACCGGAAATCCGTTCCCATCCAGTTCCTGACTGGACACGACTGGGCCTCTGGCCTATAATTACACCTAGTAATGCCCGTAACTTCATAGTTTCCCAGGGGAGTCGGAATTGGCCGGCTGAGAGTGTATCCCACCAAGATACTAACCCTTAGACCTGATCTGGATCATGCCAGCGTAGGAATCGGAGTATATCGAAATGGCACAGCCCTATGGCTGAACGCCACCTCTCTAACGCCTGCACGCGTCCCGGATTACGGGGCGCTTTTTTTAATGTTCTTTTATATAGCCAGAGAGCTAAAAAAAGTGACGTTATCCGGATCATAGCTGGTATAAATCTGCCGATTTATGCAAGAAGCTTGGATATGAAGCCAAGGAGTACCCGTGCCACTGGCCGGACATACCGAAGGAGAGAATCACAGATGAAATGGCGTAAAACAATGGGACTGTTGCTCTTATGTGTACTACTGGTGACTGTGGCCGCATGTGGCGGTAAAGAAGCTGCCCCGGCTGAACAGAACGGCAGCACGAATACGGAGAGCAGCAATGAAGGTGACAACGCAGCCCTCAAGGATGTTAAAGTGGTGCTCGACTGGACACCAAATACGAATCATACCGGCTTGTATGCGGCCGTAGATCAAGGTTTTTATAAGGCCGAAGGCTTGAATGTGGAGATTGTTCAGCCAGGTGCCGGCGGCGCCGATACGATGGTTGCTTCCAATGAAGTGCCATTTGGCGTAAGTTATCAGGAAAGTGTAACGCAAGCCCGTACACAAGGGGTTCCACTCGTCTCCATCGCAGCAGTTATTCAGCATAATACATCCGGGTTCGCTGCTCCGGCAGATCGGAATATTAAATCACCGAAAGATTTTGAAGGCAAAACTTATGGCGGCTGGGGTTCCCCAGTGGAAGAAGCCGTGATGCAATCCATTATGGAAGGCGAAGGCGCCGACGTATCCAAAGTGAAAAACATTAACATGGGTGATGCCGACTTTTTCACCGCTGTAAAACGGGATATTGATTTCGCATGGATTTTCTACGCCTGGACGGGGATTGAAGCTGAACTGCGCGGGGAACCGATCGACATGTTATATGTGAAAGATTATTCAGATGCACTGGATTATTACACACCTGTCCTCGTAACGAACGAGCAGACGATTCAGAACGACCCTGAGCTGGTGAAAGCATTCCTGAAGGCAACTTCCGAAGGGTATCAATACGCAATTGATCATCCCGAAGACGCAGCGAATATTCTGATCAAGGCCGTACCGGATCTGGACAAGGAATTGGTACTGGCAAGCCAGAAATGGCTGAGTCCGAAGTACACGGATGACGCCCCGCGCTGGGGAGAACAGAAACAGGAAGTGTGGCAGAACTACACCGACTGGATGTTTAGCAAAAAACTGCTGGATGAACAGGTCGACGTGAGCAAGGCATACACAAACGAGTTTTTACCCCAATAAAATATCTCATATAAAACGAACTTAATATTTACACGAGGACGGAGAGGACAGAAATAACGTGAAAAAGCGAAGCGGTCGCCTTTATCACCGGATTTTCCCTTTAGAGAAAGGGAATCAAAAAAATCTGGGGATAACAGCGATTGGAAGGTTATTCTGTCATCGAAGTGGCAAGTGTAACCGTCATTAGTTCATTTTATATATCACGAAAGGAGCCGTGATCTCTCATGGCAAGCACATTACTTAGCATTCAGGTTATTCCAAAAACGCCAAATGGCGAGAACTCTTATCCTTATGTAGATCGCGCCATTGAAGTTATTCAGCAATCCGGCCTGAAATATCAGGTGAACCCGCTCGACACCACGATGGAGGGGGAACTGGAGGAACTGCTGGAGGTTGTCCGCAAAATGCACGAAGTACTCGTCGAGGCTGGCAGCCCAAGCATCATCTCCCAGATCAAAATCGCCCATAGCCCTACTGGCTTCAGCATGGATACCCTGACGGAGAAGTACCGCTAATGAATGCCTATTTCAAAAGTGTATGGCCGCCCTTCGTGGCGGTTATTCTCTTTATAGCGTTATGGCAGGGAGCTGTATCCCTGTTCCACATCGAGAAATGGATGCTGCCCGCACCGTCCGATATCGCCCGCGAAGCGGCATCCCAAGCGGAGCGACTGGGCATGCATGCCTCCGCAACCATTCAGTTAACGCTGATCGGATTCGCCGCTGGAACAGCGGTTGGATTATTGATTGCAATGGTGCTGCATTTGGTTCCTTTTCTCAAGTCAGCCCTGTATCCTTTACTTATTCTTAGTCAAAATATACCGACCATCGCGCTCGCACCGCTCCTGTTAATCTGGTTCGGATTCGGGCTGTTGCCCAAGCTGATTACCATCATATTAGTCTGCTTTTTCCCCGTTGCGGTGGCGGCCATGGACGGCTTGACCCGTACAGATGCAGCGATGATGAACTATATGCGCATGGCTGGTGCCAAACGTCGTCATATCTTCTGGAAGCTGGAGCTTCCCCATGCACTACCATCAGTATTCTCCGGTATCAAAATCGCCGCTACCTATAGCGTGATGGGCGCCATCATTGCCGAATGGATTGGTGCAGACAAGGGTATTGGTTATTATATGATGCTGCAAAAATCAGCTTATCGCACAGATCGCTTATTCGTGGCAATCATGATTATTGTTGCGCTCAGCTTGCTGCTCTTCCTGCTCATCGCGCTGCTGGAGAAGCTGCTCGTGCGCTGGCGGCCACAGAAGCGATAACAAAGCATGTAAGTCTATATATTAGGAAGTGATCAGCATATGAATCAGCAACAGGACGAACACGTCCAGCCTGAACGGGGAGCACGCACATTGGAACCAAAGCACGGTGAAAAAATTTACTCGACTAATTCCGGGCTACCGACATATACGACTGCTGCTTCGGTTCCACCTGCACTGGACGTCGTGGATGTTCATGCATCATTTCGTGAACGACGGAGCAGGCTACCGGTGTTGAACGGCCTGTCCCTGACTGTGAAGCAAGGTGAGTTTGTCGCTATCGTTGGGCCATCCGGCTGTGGCAAAAGCACCCTGTTCCATATCATCGGTGGTCTGCTGAAGCCACAGGAAGGGCAAGTGCTCATGAACGGTCACGATGTTACGGGCCAACGTGGCAAAATCAGTTATATGCCACAACAGCCTGCCCTTTTCCCTTGGCGTACCATTGAAGACAATGTACTGCTTGCTGGTGAAGTAGCTATGGATACTCCTCCCCGGGCTGAAGCACTTGCGGAGGCTCGAAAATGGTTAAGTAGCGTGGGTCTTGCCGGATTCGAGCAGGCATACCCGCATATGCTGTCGGGCGGTATGCAGCAACGCGCTGCATTCCTGCGCGCCCTGCTTAGTCCGCAGGAGTTGATGCTGCTGGACGAACCCTTCAGCGCGCTGGATGCACTCACACGTAGCGACATGCAGCGCTGGCTGCTCGATATCTGGGAACAGAACCGTCGTTCGGTGCTGTTCATCACCCATAATATCGAAGAAGCATTGCTGCTTGCGGATCGGGTCTATGTATTATCCAACCGGCCTGCAACGGTGTTGCATGAGGTACATGTTCCTTTTGATCGCCCTAGACGAGAAGAAATTACGGAGGAATCCGCCTTTCTGGAGCGTAAACGGCAGATTGCACAGTGGATGAGAGAAGAACAGCAGAAAGCCCGCCTATCTTGATAGCGCGGGTTTTAAAGTTATTATTTTCCTTTAATGGGTGATCCACCACAAGAAATTCTGCGTAACATAGATAAAATATATAGGAACACAAGGAGGAATTCCCTCGTGCATTCTCAAGCTTTTGCTCCATTGATCGATGCTCATATTCATTTGGATCAGTATACCCCTGACGAACAACGTGAGATGTTGCTATCATTTTCGTCTCAGCAGGTCGAAGCGGTCATTGCGGTATCCATGAATCTGGCTTCTGCCCACGCCAATCTGGAGCTTGCTAATCAATATCCACGCACTATATATCCGGCCTTCGGTTTCCATCCGGAACAGGAACTGCCATCCACCGCAGAGATGGACCTGTTCTTCCAATGGATTGAGCAGCATATGGGACAAGCCACAGCTATCGGAGAAGTCGGCCTTCCCTATTACAATCGACTGGAGGCTGAGCAAGCAGGAAAGCGCTTCGATCAAAGCGGGTATATCGAGCTGCTTGAACGTTTCATCCAACTCGCGAAAAAGCACAACAAACCGCTTGTCCTTCATGCTGTATACGAAGATGCGGATATCGTCTGTGATCTGCTGGAGCAAAATCATTTCCGACGTGCTCATTTCCACTGGTTCAAAGGGTCCCGTGAAACGGTAAAACGCATGGCAGACAACGGTTATTTCATCTCTTTCACGCCGGATATTCGTTATGAAGATGAGATTCGTGAACTCGCCCGGCAATATCCAGCAGAACAAGTCATGGCCGAGACCGACGGCCCTTGGCCCTTCGAAGGGCCGTTTCAGGGACGAATGACACACCCTGCAATGACCAGACAAGTCATTCAAGCATGGAGTGAGATCACCGGCATGGGAACCGACCGGGCCGCCCGTCTCTTTTATCAGAATACAAAGCGTTTCTATGGCTTAACTTGATTACAATCTGGTAGAAGCAAGCGCACTCGCTTGCCCTGCCAGCACAACACAAAGAAGCCAGTCGACTTTTCCCCGACTGACTTCTAATTTACATAGATATAAGTTGAACAAAATTTTTACCTTCCGTTCAACTTAACGCTTCAAAAATCCCTTGCCTTCCAGGAACGGTCTCACCTGCAACCGTGCCGGCTCAGTCAGGCGCTTCGCCATCAGTTCGGACCATGGGGTCGTTCGTTCTCCATTGGTCCGTTCTTTCATGTACGCAGTTGTAGTCTCATCATACTGCTCAACACCTTGAAGGCTCTGCTCGGCATTATAGCGATTATGATGCAGAACGGCTTTCAATGGCAGACGTGGACGAATTCCTGTTTCCTGATCTGCAACACCAATACACATGCCGTACACCGGATATACCCCTTCCGGCAATCCCAACAGCTCAGCGACTTCTTCAATCCGAGTACGAAGCCCGCCGATATATACAATTCCGAAGCCAAGAGATTCGGCTGCAAGAGCGGCATTCTGGGAAGCCAGAGCAGCATCAATCGTGGCTACCATGAAATTCTCGGTCGAATCGGCATACGATTCCTTCTCAGGAAGATGACGTTTCGCAGCATCACTCAGCCGATATAGGTCAGCACACCACACGAGAAACACGGGACATTCATTGACGTAGGCCTGATTGCCTGCCAATTCAGCCAGCTTGGCTTTTTGCTCCGATTCAGTCACGGCAATCACGGTGTAAGCTTGTACACTGCTTGAAGAAGAAGCCATCTGCCCTGCCGATACAATGGCTGCAAGCTGCTCATCACTTACCGGGTCTGGCTTAAATTTTCGTACAGAGCGGTGTTTCATCATCAACTCAATGGTTTCATTCATGGCGATTCACTCCCAATCCTCGAAGTACGAACTCAATGGTCTGCTCCGCGAGCTCGTCTGTATTCATATGTTGATAATCAAAGCCAAATCGTGAATTCTTGGCCCGTTTGTGTGCCAAAGCCACACCCATAACCTGAAGCATTGCATAAGATACGGACTCGATTTGGAACAATCCCTGGTCCTTTCCTTCTTGCAGCAGTTCCCTCACGCGTGTCCAGACGGGGTCCAGAAAACGAAATACGGTAGCTGTGCGATGTGTACGCAGTGTAATTTCAAGCTGCACAATATCGCTCATCTCTCGATCTGTCATCGTGAACTTCACAACTTCACCAATAATTCGTCGGATACCTTCCACAGGCGAGGACATGGACTCTTCCGCCAACGAGTTCATCATATGATCGGGGAAGAAATGTTCAAATAATGCCTCGAACACCTTTTCTTTGCCGCCAAAATGGTATGACACCAGCGACACATTCGCACCTGCCTCATCACAGATTTGACGAACACTCGTCCCGTCATACCCCTGCTGTGCAAAAAGCTTCTTGGCTGCAAGCAATATCCTCGTTTTGATATCCAACTCCGGTTCCGTCATTCCGTCCCGCTCCCTCTTGTCCGTTCATCTCATTCGCTCTAGCTCAAGGACTGCAGCCAGCGAATCATCTGTCTATTATATTACACCAAGCACCCCGATGAAAATCATCGGGGTGCTTGTCCTATCTTATGAAGCAATTACAATGCTTCTGCTATATTAGTTCGCGCGAGCCGGGCTTGGTGCACCAGCTGGCATGCGTTGTTTTTTCAACAACGTCACGACCAGGGACAGAGCAACAGCAACCAACAGTACAATGACGATAGATCCTGCAGCAGACTGAACTCCTGGGCCTCCCAATTGCACGCTCAGAATACCCTGAACGGCGTATGTTGCAGGCAGGTACTGTCCAATGCCGCTATAGAAGCTGTTCAGCAATTCACGCGGTACCATAGCACCGGAAGATACCAGTTGCAAGGACAGTGAGATGATGTTGAACAGACTTCCTGCCGGTCCGAAGCAGATCAGGAAGAACTGGGAGAAGAACATGAACGTACACAGGAAGAGTGCCTGGAACAACCAGAACGCAACGAATCCTTGTGCAATCTGTCCGCCCAATGCAACGATCAGCGATGATCCCAGCAAGGAAACGACCAATGCAGAACCCACGTTAATGACAACTCTCGCGCCAAACAAAGTCAAGCGGGAATAGGTAGATGACAGCATACCCATGGCTGTCTGCAGGTTCATCCCCATAATCATGGCACCTACATAGGAAGCCAGTACCATCATCATCGGCACCATCTGATTATTCATCCCGTTAACCGGGTTGATGGACGTTGTTGCCCCTTCCACTCGGGTAGCCAGGTTCGCAGCAGCTTCAGCAGCCTGATCGGCAGGCGCACCTGAAGCAGTTAACACCGTCTGAACGCCTTGTGCTGTAGCTTGTTTGTTAATCGTGTTTGTCACACTTTGCGATACACCTTGCATCATGCTTTTAATCGTAACCGGGTTCGCTTCATTTATGGTGTATTTAATCTCGGCGGTTGAGCCAGCCGTCTGAAGCAGTTCGTTGAACCCAGCCGGAATATCCAGCACCATGTGTACTTTGTGATGATTCAACTGATCCAACGCTTCAGCTGCACTCAGATTGGATACGGTATGGAAAGGCAGTGTTCCTGCGAGCGAATCCGCAATTCCTTTGGACATTTCACCATCCTCGTTCACAATCGCAACCGTTAATTCTTTCGTACGGTCATTTACTCCAGAATATGCGGTCATCCAGATCACGCTAAAGATCACTTGGAACATAAGTGCTGTTACGATCCCTATAATCACTGGCGGTTTTTTAAACAATGTACGTAAAGCCTGTAACATAAAAGGTGTCCTCCATTACTCAAAATAGTTCTAATTTGATTTAAACAGTTGTTTGAATCAAACGATCGTTTAAATTTTATGTGAATATGACCATATTGTCAACTCATTTTTGAAATATTCAGAAAATATAAGATTTATTCATGAATGTAATTAATTCATTTTCACAAAATAGCATAATACCAACTTTTCTCCATAGAAAAGGACATCTAGACCAACGATTCAGGCCGTACTTCTCTCACGATTCAAACTGTCTCTTCTCAACAAAAAGCGCGGCCCGCCTGCAGCGAACCGCGCATGTATTATCCTCACTTTGTTACAATGAGGCATTGAATATCTCTGTAAACATGGGCCGGTCAGCCATTTCTATTCAGCTTCATGCGTTGCAGTCGCAGCGCATTCAGGACAACCGACACGGAACTGAACGCCATCGCCGCCCCTGCCAGCCATGGGGCCAAGAAGCCAACTGCCGCAATGGGAATACCAATAACGTTGTATCCGAGTGCCCAGAATAAGTTTTGTTTGATATTCCCCATCGTGTGCCGGCTCATCTCAATCGCATCTGCAATGCTGTTCAGATCACCACGCATCAAGGTAATATCCGCCGCTTCCATCGCTACATCCGTTCCTGTTCCAATGGCCATCCCAATGTCAGCAGTAGCGAGTGCCGGAGCATCATTAATGCCGTCACCTACCATCGCAACTTTCAGGCCACTCTCCTGAAGTTTCTTCACTTCCGCAGCTTTACCTTCGGGCAGAACCTCAGCCAGCACTTTACCGATCCCTGCCTGTTCCGCTACAGCGCGAGCAGTCCGCTCATTGTCTCCCGTGATCATGATCACATCAATCCCCATCGCCTGAAGACGACCGATCGCTTCACGAGAGGTATCCTTAATGGTGTCAGCCACTGCCACAATGCCTGCCCACTGACCATCTACCGCTACCAGCATCGCTGTACGCCCCTGCTCTTCCAGTCGGTTCATCTGCTGAACGGTTTCCTCAGAGACATTGACCTGTGCATCCGCAAGCAATCGCCGTGTACCAACCAGAATCTCCTGCCCTTGTACTGAAGCTCGCACACCATATCCCGGTATGTTCTCGAACTTCTCTGTTGAGGTCAGCTCCAGACCCTTGGCACGGATACCTGCAACAATCGCCTCTGCCAGCGGATGCTCCGAACTCTGTTCAGCCGCTCCCACATGCTCAAGCAGATCGGATTCCGTCCAATTCGGAGCCGTGATAACGTCGGTAAGCACGGGTTTACCTTGAGTCACTGTACCTGTTTTGTCGAGCACCACGGTCTGAATCTGTTGTGCGGACTCCAGATGTTCGCCGCCTTTGAACAGAATGCCGTACTCAGCGGCACGGCCTGATCCAGCCATGACTGAGGTCGGCGTGGCCAGCCCAAGTGCACATGGACAGGCAATGACGAGCACAGCAATCGCTTTTTCAAGGGAACCCGCAAAGTCACCCGGACTTGCAAACAGATACCAGATCAGGAATGTCAGCGCGGCTATGCCAACGACGATCGGAACAAATATGCCTGATATAACATCTGCGATTCGTTGAATCGGTGCTTTGGAACCCTGCGCCTGCTCTACCACTTTGATGATCTGGGACAACGCCGTGTCCGATCCCACTCGTGTCGCACGCAGTCGTAATACGCCATTTTTGTTCAACGTAGCACCTGTAACGGCATCTCCCGGTTTTTTATCCACGGGAAGGCTCTCTCCGCTTAGCATGGATTCATCCACAGAGGATTGCCCCTCCTCAACGATACCATCTACAGGTATGCTGTCACCCGGCTTCACCAGAACGAGCTCTCCTACCGCAACATATGCAGCAGGAACCATAACTTCCTGTCCATCCCGGATGACACGGGCTTCACGTGGAGCCAGTTCAATCAAGCTTTTAATCGCCTGTGAAGATCGGCCTTTCGCCACAGCTTCGAACCATTTTCCCAGTAAAATTAACGTAATTAGAATCGCACTTGTCTCATAATAGAGTTCTACCGAAGGCATGGCGGCTGTACCCGTTCCCATTGCCCCATGATCCACCGACGCAAAAGGCAAGTACCCACTGGATAACGTCAGATACAGACTGTAGAAAAACGCTGCGCTGGTACCCAGTGCGACAAGAACATCCATATTCGCGCTACGGTTGCGTAGTGCTTTGTACGCTCCTACATAGAACTGCCACCCAATCACGAACTGTACCGGTGTTGCCAGCAGCAGTTGGAACCACGGGTTCATGAACAGCTCAGGTACATAGATTCCGGATGTGAACGAGAAATGCCCCACCATGGCCCACAGCAACGGAATTGATAACAAAGCTGATATCATCCATTTCCACTTTTTGCGTTGCAGCTCACGTTCACGAACCGATGTAGTCTCTTCTTGCGTCAATTGCAGTTCAGCACCGTAGCCCATTTGCTTAATCTTGGCGGTAATATCCGAAGGTTTCAATGAGCCCGCGGCATATTCGATATGCCCGGTCTCCAGGGCCAGATTCACATTCGCCTGAGATACCCCGGGTAGTCGGGAAAGACCTTTTTCAATCCGCGCAGAACAGGCAGCACACGTCATACCGGTGATGTTCAGATCTACTGATTCGGACACCGTACCGTAGCCAAGCGCTTCTACTTTATCCCGCAATGCATTCACGTTGGTTGTCTTCGGATCATAAGAGACGGTTGCCTGCTCAATCGCAAGGTTCACATTAGCCTGATGCACACCCTCCATGCGGGACAAGCCCTTCTCCACTCTTGTCGAACATGCGGCACAGGTCATGCCCGTGATGTGAAGTGTTGTTTTTAGTCCAGGCGCGTCAGCCATAGGCGGCAAAGGTGTAGGTTCAGATGATGCATCCATTGGTTTATTCGTTGAGTTAACCATCATGTCAGCTCCTTTCATGTCGATTCATATTATTATATGTTGCAATCAATTATACCCCCAAGGGGTATGTGCCAGACAGAAAATTAGGCTTAAACCTGACTCGTAGGAAAAAAGACCTCTGACCTCTTTTTACCCATGAGCATGTTCGGTTTAAGCCTGCAATGCCGTTAGACTACATCGTATCCCTGATCTTCAATTGCAGCTTTGATCTGATCCACGTTCACTTTCTGCTCATCATATTCCACAGCTACCGTTCCCGCTGCCAGATCCACGTGACCACTCGCCCCAGCATTCTTCACAGCCTCTTCAACCGACTTCACACAGTGATTGCAAGACATTCCCGTAACGTTCAACGTAACATTAGACATTGTAAATTCCTCCTTGGGATATATTAAAATGATAAAATTAATTAGGTGAATTGATTCAGCTTACTTCATTAACTTCCGCATCGTAACCAGCAGTTCATCCACAACCTCATGTTCACCAGCTTGAATACGCTCAACAATACAGCTCTTCATATGGCCTTCAAGCAGAAGTTTGCCTACTGAATTAAGAGCAGACTGAGCCGCCGCAATCTGCGTCAGCACATCATCACAGTACGTATCCTTCTCGATCAATCCCTTGATCCCGCGAATCTGACCTTCCACACGGTTCAAACGAGAAACCAGGTTACTCTTCATCTCCTGCGAATGGTGACTCTTGCGCACATGCTTCCCATCACTGCCTTCGGTATGACAGGATACTGCTTCTTGAACTGTAGCCGAAGCTTCCGTTGAATCGGACATGGAGGATTGCAAAGGTTCCTCGGGATGGCTCTGATAATCCATCATGAACACCCCTTTTCTTTCGTTCTTTTCTAAGAGTAACATACCCCATGGGGGTATTCAAGTTCATTTTGATATTTTGTTAAAAATAGATGATTGCTTGTTCGATTGATAAAGAGCAGTGCATCTTACAAGGTATATTCCATCCTGCTGCTGCGAACGACCAGACCCATCTGTTCATAGAAAGCCTGTGCGTCCGAGTTAAACGTCGACACGGATAATTCCACGCTGTCTGCCTGAAGCTCTCTTCCTAGCTCGATGAATGCCTGGATCAACTGTTTGCCCGTTCCTTGGCCCCGATGCTTGGTATCCACTACAAGTTCATGGATGTACAGCATCTTGCGATCCACCATCAATGGGTTATCCTGAATTACACTCAACTGCGCACTCCCGTAACCCAGAATCAAGCCTGTTTCTAAAGACTCGGCAACATACAGGTATCGCTTGTCCGTTTCCAGTAGTTCGGTAAACTCCCTTTCCTCCATTCTAGTCTCTAACACTCTGTATAGATCCGGCCGCGCCTCGACATGCATCTGGTGCAGTTCATCCATCAACAATGACACGCCAGAGTAGTCCCTGAGTTCTGCCTTTCGAATGTTAACATTCCCCTTCGTGCTCATCCCCATCACTCTTTCGTCTGTTGAATTTTACATTATTATATAACCAAAAAGCAGATACCATAAGGGTACCTGCTTCGCTAAATTTATCTTCATTCCATCAAGCCCATAGGATGTTCATGATGATTATTTTTTCGAAGAAGTATTTCCTTCATTAAAAGCAACAGGTGATGGCTTCGCTGCCCATTCATCCGCCTGCGGCTCAATGTCCACTCCGCTCAAGATTTTCTTTTTCTCCATCAAGGAATCCCCGTCTTCATCCAGCTTGTTGCGAATTTCCGCTTCATCCTGAGGTTGATTGTTCTGTGTCATCATAGAGTCCTCCCTTTTTCGTATTCATGTTGATGTTCCTTTATATAACGTGCCCATTTTCTGCATTATCATTCTCAGCGAGGGATAGACGTCAGAGGCTAACGAATCCTACACACCTTATATGGGCAAATATCGACGGAGTGAAAATGTAGCGAATCTCAGACACGTTATTTAACGGTAATTCATTATAATGGATTGAAAACAGGCATTAATTCCGGCATTAGCGTGCCAACGATTCGTTAGATTTTCATACTTGCGATATCCCCTCGAATAAGACGTGCTGGGTTCGTTAGAATGACTTTAAACGTTCCATTCACTTCTACGATAATAAAAAAGGCGTTCCGATAGGTCATATGTATGACCTATCGGAACGCCCCCTTTAATAGTCCATCTCAAATGGACAATAGCTACTATTTTGTTTTGTAGCACTAGCACAAACTCATCCTTGAAACACAAACGCGTCCTTACCTTAACCAGGCTATGCCTGATCCTGACGAGCAATTGCCGCTAGCGCACGTAGCGCTGCATTAATCTCTCGCTCGACCGCTTGTCCAACCGCATCTGTATGCGGATCATACTCAGCAGCCAGATCGCTGTCCGCGAATCCGTCAATCGCAACAATGGCTCCGGCACGAGCGCCACGCAAGGTGCTGACGATGTAGAGTGCCGCAATTTCCATCTCGGCCGCAAGTGCTCCAGCCTGCTTGTATTTGCGATGTGGAATCTCTTCCACGCCTGCAAAGAACGCATCCAGTGTTACGGTGATACCAACGCCGACTTTGCCTGCAAATGTTGCAGCATCCGCGCTTTCTTGCTCACGAGCAGCTTCAATCAACGCTTGCGTCACCCCAATGTCTGCTACCGCCGGGAAACCATCCGGTACCAGTTGGCGAGTCAACCCGTCTGTACGAACAGCGGCTGTACTCACAATCACACTACCTGCCGGAAAATCCGCTGTATACGATCCCGCCGTACCTACACGAATCAGAGTTGTTACACCCGCTCGAATCAATTCCTCGAAGCAGACAGCCGCTCCAGGTGACCCTACACCATGGCTGACCACAGCGATCTGTACCCCTTCGTACAGACCAACAAACGTGCGATACTCCCGACTGAACGCCAGTTCTCTCGCTTGCTCCAACTTACGGGAAATCTTCTCCGCACGTGCCGGATCACCACAGACAATGGCATATGCCGGCATGTCTTCCGAATGAATCTGCAAAATAGGCATCAACATATCAATCAAACTCCTTCTTCGTCCACTCGTCTTCCGGAATCGGCAGATCTTCACCCGAGAAACGTTGTTCCTTGAACGGATCGGCAAAATGGTGGAAACCATTCACTTCCCAGAATCCGTTACGGTCTTCTGTCATGAACTCCAAACCACGTATCCACTTCGCACTCTTCCAGAAGTAAAGTTGTGGCACAACCATACGCAGTGGAAAACCATGCTTGGGCGTTAGTGGTTCGCCGTTATATTTGAATGCAAGCAATACATCATCATGCATCAATTCTTCGAGCGGTACATTTGTCTCATAATCATGATCCGCATGGATCATGACGTATTTCGCTTCCGGTTTAACGCCAAGAAGTTTCACAAAATCAGAGAAGCGAATGCCTTCCCATGGCGTATCGAATTTCGACCAGCGTGTGACACAGTGAATATCACTTACCGTGTTCACCTGTGGCATCGCCTGCAATTCGGCCAGGGAGAACACCTTCTCCTCTTCCACTTCGCCGAATACTTTCAGGTCCCATGTGGACAGGTCATATTCCGGCACTTCCCCTTCATGCAGAATCGGGAATTTCTCCGTCAACATCTGTCCCGGCGGCAAGCGATCTCCATAATCATTGCCCGCTTTCGGTGCCGGGGCTTTTCCTTTTTTCAAACGTTCAGCCTTGTTATGCAAGTGGAATTCCTCCTTCTTTTGCTGCCTCTACATCGGCATTCAGGAATTAACGCGAGCTTCCGCCCGCTTTCAGTGCATCTTGTGCATAAGTACGGTCTTTGAAAAAGAACATCGCGACCAGCGTCACAATATACGGCAGCATCAACGTGAAATGCGTTGGCAAGGAGAAGCCTTGCAGACGAATACTCAATGCCTCCATGAAGCCGAACAACACACTGGAGCCCATGACGCCAAGCGGATTCGCTTGTCCCAGCATCGTTGCTACGAGTGCAATGAAGCCACGACCCGCGGTCATGCCTTCGGTAAACATCGTCACCTGACCGAGCGACAACTGTGCGCCAGCCAGAGCACACAACACACCGCACATCAGAACGGCGCCATACTGGATGCCGCGTACCTTGATCCCGATGCTCTGTGCTGCAATCGGGTTCTCACCGACAGAGCGCAGGCGGAAGCCGGATACACTTTTGAACAGATAGAATTGCAGTCCAATCACGAGCACAATACCGAGGTAAACCAAGGGACTATGTCCCGATAATACATCGCCCAACCACGGAATGTCCTTAATCAGCGGAATATCCCACTTGGGAAGTCCCACCATGTCTTTGTCGTAGTATGCGCCTTTTACATCAAAAATTGCACGCAGTGCAAAGGTCGTCACCCCCGCAGCCAGGAAGTTGAGCGAGATCCCGACCACGATGGCGTTGGCCTTGAGATTAATACTTATAAAAGCAAAGAGCGCCGAGAATAACATCACAATAATAATGGAAAAGAGTACAGCCAGCAGCACATTGCCAAACAGATAATTACCGACAATGGCGGAGAATGCACCGATCAAAACCAGTCCTTCGAGACCCACGTTGAACAGACCGACACGGGAACATAAAGCCCCACCGAGCGCTGCAAGCAGGATTGGAGTCATAATCCGCAAGGTTGAGCCAAACATGGCTGCATCAAACAGTTGTTGCATTGGACTTTTTCTCCTTTCTCCGCTTCAGGAATGAATAACCGATCTGAGCTGATACAAATAACGTCAATACGGCCTGGATGACACTGCCGACTTCCAGCGGCACATCCGTATTCCGTTCCATCCCCATGGCACCTGTCTGTAACGCAGCCAGCAAAATAGCTGCTACAGCTGTACCGAGTGGATGCGAGCGGGCAAGCAGCGTGGCCATAATGCCGCTCCAGGCGTAACTTGCAGATGACAATGAGCCATCAAGGAAACGGTACTGTGTACCGAGCACTTCCCCCGCACCTGCCAGTCCAGCAAGTCCACCACTGATGACCATGGACAGCATCATCATGCGAATGCGGCGAACACCGCCGTAGGTTGCAAAGGACGGGTTGCTGCCGAGCATGCGGATCTCGTAACCCGTCACCGTTTTGTGAGTGAACCAGTAGATCAGAATAGCCGCGACAATGGCAATGATGAAGCCGGCATGCAGTCCCATACCTTGGAACAACTTCGGCAACCAGATACTCTGATCAATCATGGGTGTCTGAGCCATCGCTGCAGATCCAGTCCGATCCTTGAATGGATAGGAAACCATGTATCCACCGAAATAAATAGCGATATAGTTAAGTAGTAAGGTTGTAATCAATAGATTCATGCCGAAACGAGCATCCAGCCAACCTGCAAACAGAGACCAGATTCCCCCGGCAACAATACCTGCGACAATCGCAGCAATACACACGAACCAGCCCGGGCCTGGCAGGTAGAGCGCCGTGAGCGCGGCACTGAGCCCGCCAAGAATCATCTGGCCTTCGGCTCCCATATTGAAAAATCCGGCACGGAATGCCAAGGCTACGCCAAGTCCCGCCAGGATGATCGGTGTGGAACGAGCCAGTGTATTGGTGAAGAAGTAGAAGTTGCCGAAGGCCCCTTTCCACATCTCCGCATACGTATCCACCACATTACCGCCAACAATCAGAATCGCCACAGCCCCTGCAATCAGACCGATGAATACGGCAAGCAGCGGCTGTACGAGTCCGCGAAGTGTTTCTTTTACCCGATTCATATCCGCTCTTTCCCTCCTGCCATTAACAAACTGATCTGTTCCTCCGTCGCTTCCTCTGCTCTCAGTTCTCCGGCAATTTCGCCTTCATACATCACTATAATGCGATCCGATAATTGCAAAATCTCAGACAACTCCGATGAAATGAGCAGAATACCTGCACCCTCACTGCGTTTACGTAGCAATTCGGCATGAATCGTCTCCATCGCTCCGATATCCACACCACGAGTCGGTTCGGCTGCAATTAGAAACGGTGTATCCTGTGCGAATTCACGAGCGGCAATCAGCTTCTGCAAATTACCTCCAGACAGAAACTGTGCCTTGGTTTCCGCAGAACCCGTCTTGATGCTGAACTGTTTGATCCAACTTTCTACCATTGTTCTTGCTGCTTTCGCTTTGATAATGCCACGTGATTGCAAGCGATGATGATGTCCCATCAGCCCGTTCTCACGAACGCTCGCATCCTTGGCCGCTCCCCACATATAACGATCTTCCGGGATATGAGCAAGTCCATGCTCCCGAATGCGCCGTACAGGCCAATTGGTTGTATCCTGCCCGGAGAGCACAACGCGACCACTATCCGCCTTACGCAGTCCCGCAATCACTTGAATCAATTCCGACTGGCCGTTACCCGAGATACCGGCTATGCCAACGACTTCGCCTTTACGAACCTCCATATGGATCTCCTTGAGCGCCGAACGATCCTTGGCGCCAGACAGATTGACCCCTTCCACCTGAAGCACCGCTTCGGCAGGAACCGATGGCTGCTTGTCCATACGCACAAGTTCACGACCAACCATCAGACGGGATAATTCCTCCACATGTGTATCCTTGGCTTCGAGCGTACCCGTTACCTGACCATCCCGAAGTACCGTAATCCGGTCGGCTACATCCATGACTTCTTGCAGCTTGTGCGTGATTAGTACAAAGGTTTTGCCCAGCTTTGCGAGTGATTTCATGTTCGCGAGCAGTTCCTTTACTTCCAGAGGCGTCAGTACTGCCGAAGGTTCATCCAATATAATGATGTCTGCGCCCTGATGCAGCACCTTGAGAATTTCAACACGCTGCTGCATGCCAAGCGGGCACTCGGATACTTTTTTCCACGGGTCAACCGGCATGCCATATTGTTTACCAAGCTCATTCACCTGAGCCGCTGCTTTTTTACGGTCAAATACACCTGCCGCTGCCGGTTCGCGTCCAATCACGATGTTCTCCGCCACCGTAAAGGAAGGGAACAGCATGAAATGCTGGTGCACCATGCCGATGCCACTTGCCATCGCCTGGGACGGCGTAGCGAAGCTCACTTCGCGTCCACGGACTTTGATTGTTCCTGACGTAGGCTGTTCCATACCGTACAGCATACGCATCAAGGTTGTTTTACCGGCCCCGTTCTCACCTACAAGGGCATGAATCTCTCCCTCACGCAAATTAAAACGGATGTCACGGTTCGCGGTGAAGCCGCCGTATTTCTTCGTAATGTGCTCCATCTCCAACAGCATATCTCGCGTTCGCTCCTCTCAGTTCAACTTAAAAGGTTACACTCGCCACTACGATGACAGAACAACCTTCTGATCGCTGTTATCCCCAGATTTTTCGATTCCCTTTATATAAAGGGGAAAATCCGGAGATAAAGGCGAGGTGTATGCTTCCGAAGTAGCTTTCTTTCAGAAAGCTTTTAGCTTAGCTTCTTCAGGTTATTTCTGTCCTCTTCGTTATCGTGTAAACGATAAGTTGAACATATACTGGTCATTTAATAGCAGCAAAACCGGCTGCCTGATCGGGCAGCCGGCTGATCCATTCCATCACTCATTCATTGAAAAGAACAATTCAAAACTATTGTTGCAATGGATCTTTGACTACGATTTTACCGGATACGATATCATCCTTGATTGCTTTCACTTTGTCGATTACTTCTTGTCCAACAAAAGCATTCAGCGGGGATTCGCTATCACGTGTAACATAAGTCAGGCCCACACCGTCTTCTTTCAAGCCATAGTTCACTGCACCTGCTTTGAAGTTGCCTTCTACAAAATCTTTCACAGTCTCATAAGCAACGGTATCGGTTGATTTCAATTGAGACAATACGATATGTTCGGGGTCTTCAACCGTACGGTCCGTATCCTGACCTGAAGTATAGAAGCCTTTTTCTTTCGCTGCTTCGAACACACCCAGATCACCTACAGCGGATGCGCCAGCGATAAAATCAGCGCCTTTGCCGAATTGCACCAATGCCAATTCTTTTGCTTTGGCCGGGTCATTAAATCCACCTACATAGTTCACGAGGAATTCTGCATCAGGATTTACGGATTCCAATCCCGCTTTGAAACCTTCTGTATATTTCTTAATCAATGGTACGTCCATTGCTGCGATCATGCCGACTTTGTCTGTTTTGGTGGACAATCCAGCGGCTGCACCGAGCAGGTACGCCCCTTCATATTCACGGAAACCAACGCTACGTACGTTAGGCAGATCCACGGTTGTATCTACAATTGCAAAGGACTTGTCCGGATTTTCTGCAGCGACTTTCTTCAATGCATCTTCTGCCTGGAAAGTGGCTGTAATAATCAGATCATAATTCTCGGCAACCGCAGCACGCAGATTTTGTTCAAATGCTGCCGGGTCTGTCGATTCAATTGTCTTGGTGTCTACTTTGAATTCTTCGCCTGCTTTTTTGAAGCCTTCATCCATCTGTACAAAGAAAGGGTTAACCCCTATTTTTTCGGGAAGTACGAGGGCCATCCGAAGAGATTTCTCCGAATCACTGCCTTGGGCGGATTGTTCGTCTTTGGAAGCCGAATTCCCACAAGCTGCCAACAAAATAGCCAACATGATGATCGATAAGACGAACGATAAACCTCTTTTCATTTTGAAAATACCCCTTTTCAATATTCTTTTTTCTTATCCTAGCGGATACTGTCGATCCTTGTCAATAAATCTTTGAGCGTATACACTCAATTAGAATATATTTGATGATTTGCTTTCTACCAAGCTTTGGAAACCGCTTTATAGCAAGCTTTTTTTCCGTTGACATCCAGCGCGTCTCCGTGCTAAAGTCAATCCAATTATTCTATTCTGATAGGATTTGTCAGAATTATAACCGAAAGCTACTCATTTTCCAACCCATTTTAAGGAGGCTATTCATTTGAAAAAAATCACCCAGATCACGTTAGCGGCCCTGCTCGCCGCTCCGGTAACACTCGGCAGTCTAAGCTTGCCCGCTTCTGCTTCTGCAGCATCTGCAACTCCGGCTAAACCAACCACTTCACAAATTGTCAAAGGACCGTTAGCTCAGGCTCCAGTCGCTTATACGGAAAGCGCAGCGGATTTTGCTCAATTCTTGCAAGCAAAATACAATATTCAATTGCCGCAACAGATAACCAAAGGTGATTTCATTCAAGCCATTGCAGCCGTTACGGAAGCCACTCAAGCAAGTGACAGTGAAGCCAAAGCTCCTATCTTTACCGATCTGGCCTCTGGTGATTCTTCTTATGATGCTGCCGTTTCCTTATTCAATAGTGGGGTTATTACAGGTACAGAAGTACGTGCCAAGGATCAACTGAGCACTTATGCCGCCGTCTTCATCGCGGTGAAAGCAGCCGGATTCAAGGAACTCGCTTATACATATCCTGCCGAGAAAACGGCCAAAGCACTTGCCAAAGTTGGCATTAGCCCGAACCGTGTTCAGGGACAAGCCGCACAGGAACTGGCTGCAGCGATCGATACAGGCCTGATTCCCGAAAATCTGTACCCCGCTCTCCTAAAGGGTGGCGTAGCAAGTAAAGATTTCGCTAATACTTTGCTTGGACGTGTTCTGGTCAGTCAAGGGAAATACAAACATGAGATTGGACGTTCCGGCGATGCGGACATCTATTCCAAACTGTATGCTGCATATCGCACAGCGGATCTGATCGAATCACCTGAGCTGAGAAAGATTGTGGATCAGGCCCTGCGAGACGATCTCGTCACAGGTTATAATCTGAAGGATAGCCGTTTTGATTCCAACTTTATCGATGAACTGACACTTACCTACGGCCACGATAACATTCAACATGCTGTACAGTTGGTTGGTTTGCTACGTAGCGAAGGCATTGACGCCGATGTACAATTCCAGCCGAAGACATCTGCCTTCATTTATTTGAAGGAATGGGGCGAGCCGAAGGAAACACCAGACTATAAAGTGACACAGATCGAGAACGGTAACTATATTGCCTCTGCGAAGGAGTATGATATTCAGTTCGAGTTCAACAATGTGGCAGACAAAGTCCGCTTCAATGATATTGTTCTGAAATATGCCAAGAAGAACAGTGACAGTACTTCACCATTGATTCTCAGTTCCTGGTGGCAACCACTGTATTACTCACCAACGGCATTGGCCAACTATCCGGTCATTTCCAATAATAAGATCGCGCTTGGCAATTACTATGCTCAGTCCTTCTCTCTGAAGGAAAATGCCAAATCCATTCGGGAAGGTTTCCTGAAACTCGCTCCTGATGCAGACATTACAACATATGACTTCTGGGTGGATCAGCCTTTCTTCAACTATCTGAACGGTGGTTCCGAATAAAATAAATTCCATTTCCAACCGAATTAAAGCTCGTATTTTGCCATTATAAGTAACCGTCTTTACTGAATTCGTCAGGGTTTTCGACCCTTTGGTTCGTAAAGACGGTTTTTTGTTCAGCATTTTGCAAATTTCTTCTAAAAAATCATTTTTCTCATGCAGGAATTACCAATATCAGGTCGAATCCTTTATGTACACAAACACGCAATCCTATTGCACATCTCCGCATGAACAGGAGTTACTTATGGTATATGACGGTATTTTACTCGGCTTGATCGTTGGATTTTTTCGAGGCGGGCTGCGGCATGGGCTCCATCAGTTTGCATCACTCAAGTTGCGAAGTGGCTGGATTTTCCCTGTATTGCTTCTAATCCAGTTCTTTATTTTCTATCTGCAGGAACGATTCGAATGGGTGGCATCTATTAATGGTTATCTCTTTGCTGCCGTCTACATTACAGGGCTCGCATTTTTGTGGCTCAATAGGCACCATACCGGTTTTATGCTCATCTGGATTGGTGTGTTTCTCAATTTTGCCGTGATGGCTGTCAACGGTGGACGTATGCCGGTTTCTGTGGAAGCCTCCGCTGTATTGGGACCCTACTATGTAGATATGCTCCGGGAAGGCGGAGCCGTATCGAAGCATTTTATGATGGATGCGTCTACACGTTTGCCTTTTCTCGGTGATATCATCCCACTCTCCAGCCCTTATCCACGAACTCAAGTTATCAGCATCGGTGATGTAGTCATGAACGTTGGCATATTCCTTTTTATCCAGTACATGATGGTGAATCGGGACAAAAAGGCTGTGCAACCTGCTAAAACTCATCAGGCTTGACGAGAACCAGGTAGACTCCAAGGAAGGGAGGTCTTCTCCATGAAAAAATTTGAAGGTGTGAAATATTCCCGCATTGTCATCAACGCAATCATCGTGGCTTCTGTCGTTGTAGCACTAACTTCGGGATACAAGCTGGGCGGCTAGTATCCATACCGCCAAACAAGACAAACAGGCTGCCAGCGGCCTGTTTTTTCTTTCTGGATTTTTGCCAGGCAAATTGGTATGTTATACGTCTATATAGTATATCCCTATACAAGAACACCCATTATATACACATCAAGAGTAGACTAAACCCAAGCAGGAGATTTTTTATGAACTTTATTCGTAACCTTATCCATAAGGCAGATCGAAGCAGTCTGTATGTTATTTTGCTTAGTTGTACCGGGATCGGTGTTTTTCTGTACATGAACAAGTGGTCTTACCTTCATCTAACCACGGCGGATTGGGTCATGGTCTATACCATGCTGGGTGCGGCGCTAATTCTGGATTATTTCACGTTTCAGATTCCACCCAAAGGCAATCAGCAATCCATGGATTCATCGGTATACCTTGCCTGTATATTCATGTTTGGCGGAGCCTTCAGTTTATCTGTACTGCTTCCTGTCTCCATCATTCTGTTAATCAAAGAGCGCAAGCTCACCTGGTGGAAACACATTGTCAATTTCAGCATCTACAGTCTCATGATTACGGGAGCAGCTGCCGTGTTTGAGTGGACTGGCGGGCAATCGGGAACGCTGGACGGCTATAATCTGCTTCCTTATTTTGCAGCGCTTGCGGCCTATTTCATCATCAACACGATTACACTTGGCTTATTCTTTCATTTCTCAACGAAAGATGCATTACAGCAGATGAAGCGGGCATTTGTTACCGAATCCTTGCTGGTTTATTTATGTACGCTGATTCTGGCGCTTGTCCTGACGATTCTGGTTGTACACAATGGCGTGCTCGGTCTGTTGTTGTACTTAAGTCTCAGTATTCTGCTCTCCCATGCATTCAAGCAATTGTTTGTCATGTATCAGACCATTGAGGAGAAAGCTAACACGGATCAACGCACAGGTCTTTTCAACCATAGTTATTTTGAAAGTATGTTGGAAAATGAACTGACGACCGCTCGTATGCAGGGAACACCGCTCTGTCTGGGACTGATTGATATCGATGATTTCAAAAAGTATAACGATCGGTTTGGCCACCTCCAAGGCGACAGTCTGCTGGCCCTGCTGGGGGATTTTCTAATGCGAAAGACCGAAGGTACACCTGTTACCGCCTTTCGTTATGGAGGGGAAGAGTTCACACTTCTCATGCCAGGAATGGAATTGGACGAATCCTACAAGTTTATGAATAAGCTGCGCAAACAACTAAATGACACGCCGTTTGAAGGCGTTGAAGTGTTTCCGCACGGTTGTCTCTCCTTCTCGGGTGGCGTCGCACCCTATCAGGTGGATATGTATAACAAATCCCAACTCGTGGATCAGGCGGATAAAGCACTGTATTACGCGAAGAAACAGGGCAAAAACAACGTGCACCGCCACGGAAGCAATGATGGCATGGAACACGAGATTGATCTGGTACAGGACGTTCGTGACATCGAGCAACAGCTCAATCTGTTCAGATACAAGGACATGGATACGTTTAAACATTCCAAACGGGTCTACAAATATGCACTGGATATCAGTGAACTGCTTGCACTGGACAATGCGGAGAAACGCCGTTTCGTGCTGGGAGCACTGATTCATGACATCGGCAAACTGGAGATTCCCTGGTCTATTCTGAACAAGAAAGACAAGCTCACCGCAGAAGAATGGGAAACGATCAAGGGACATGTCACCTGGGGTAAAAAAATGGTGATCACGAACGATCGCTTCGCCGATCTGATTCCGTATATTGAACTTCACCACGAGCGCTATGATGGCAAGGGCTATCCTTACGGCCTGAAGGGTAACGAGATTCCCCGGCTGTGCCGGATGTTGACCGTCATTGACTCCTTTGATGCCATGACGACAGAGCGACCGTATCAGGAGACCAAGAACGTGGAGGAAGCCATTCGGGAGCTGCGCGCATGTTCGGGTTCGCAGTTTGATCCGGAGCTTGCCGAGTTATTCATTCGATATATTGAGAAAAGAACCGCTCAACAACAGTTGCTGTAAGATAAATGAAGCTTCTTCTATCTCAGAGAAAATCAAAAGCGCTATCCCCGGTCTGATTCGGAGATAGCGCCATTTTCATTTTCATCATGGAATGAATCGTACACCAGACAGCTTCATTCTCGTGCAGATTCTACATTAAGATTTGGTATTCAGTTCATGTGAGGTCTGATGCAGCTCTTTGATCATCTGCTGCAAAAACATGTTGTCTTGACGACTGATACCGTGCTGATTGTCTTGAACAAGCATCTGGTGAATGTTCTTTTTGAGCAATTCACTGCGACGTTCCAATACTTCTTGACTCATGTTGTTGCTTCACTCCTTAACATGTTTTGTAATGAATTCACGTTCTATATAAGTATAGAGGACCTTCTCCGATAGGGAAAACGGACTCAGCCTTCCTCAGCTGTTCACACCAACCCTCACCTAGCGTGACAACATTTCACCCCTTGTCATTCTTAGATATCCTTCTAAATACTCCCTGATCCTCCCCAGCTTTCTCCAAAGACACAGACTAGGGTCTTGGACAAGCTTGCGTTATAATGATCCCATCCCTGTATAAATAAATTACCTTATTAAGCTAATCCTAGGTCAAAGGAGTTCTGCATTCATGTCCTATAAACAAATCAAATGGATGATTCTGCTGATCCCCACATTTACGGTTGGCATCTGGGAATATATTCGCCATCAGTTTCTGATGCCGTACCTTTCGATGGACGCCGGGAACTGGTTAACACCCGTCATTGTTTATCTCGTCAGTGTGACACTGCTCAGCCGATTGTTCCACATGCTCGAAGGCGCCAGGGCTGCTCTGGAGCAGGAACGCGCAGCCAAAGCAGCTCTGGAAGCTCGTGACCAATTGGCCCGAGAACTTCATGATGGCATATCTCAGTCTCTTTTCCTGCTGTCCGTGAAGACCGATAAAGCGGGCCGTAGTCTGGCAGGGAGCGGACATGAGCATGAGATCCAGGAGATTCAAAAAACCGTGCATGAAGTCAATACATATGTAAGGCAAGCGATTGCTCAGTTGCGCTATGTTCCCTCCTCTACCGCGGCACCCGAGATTATTTCACTGCATGCACAGGTCGAAGTGCTCGTGATGGAAACCGTACCCGGCGCACAGATTCACTGGGATCTGCACGGTATAACCTTCTCTGCCAAGGAACAAGTGGAACTGCTCGCCTGTATCCGGGAGGGTTTACTGAATGTACGCAAACATGCACAGGCTACCCGCGTTCAGGTTCATGCGGAGGGTAACCCAATTGCCTGGTTCATTTATATTCAGGATAATGGGAATGGACTAAGCGGAGATCCTCTTCATCTGAAGGATCGGTACGGACTACGAATTACGAAGGAACGTGCTGCCGAGATGGGTTGGTCTTTTACCCTCAATTCAAGACCGGGGCATACACGAATGACGATAGGAAAGGAGCATGCTTAGTATGGAACATGTACGTGTATTGGTTGTTGACGATCATGCGCATGCGCGTGAAGCAATCTGTAGCATTTTATCCGAGGACAGCCTGTTTGAAGTGATTGGTACAGCTTCGAATGGACAGGAAGCGTTGGAGCTTACCGGACAATGGATGCCTGACCTGATCCTGATGGACGTGCAGATGCCGGAGATGGATGGGCTGGAAGCCACCCGTCAGATCAAGCTGCGATTCCCTTATGTTATTGTTGTTATGGTCACGGTATCGGATGATGTGACCTTCCTGTTCGAAGCACTAAAGCAAGGTGCTCAAGGCTATTTGCTCAAAAATCTGACGCCTTCTACCTGGCTTGAATACCTGCGCGCCATCGTCAGCGACGATGCACCGCTCAGTAAGGAACTGGCCTACCGGATTTTGCAGGAGTTTCCCGCACCACGCAGTGAAGATGTGCAAGATAATCCACTTACGGCGCGGGAACTTGAGATTCTGCAATGGGTATCCGCGGGATACACCAATCGGGAGATCGCTGATCAGCTCGGTATTTCAGACCAGACGGTGAAGAATCACCTAAAAAACATTTTGCAGAAGCTCCAGCTGGAAAACCGGGTACAACTCACCCGCTATGCGCTAGAGAGTGGGCTTGCGGGACGTAAGCTTCGCAAATAGCGCAGCTTCGTGGTGATATGTGAATGGTAGCACGAACGTATCGCATACCCATATGAGATTTGTAACATGAGACGAGATGGTGCTCTACACCATACACATTCATGCTTTTGTCACAATTATGAAGACCAAATCGTTTTTTTATAGCCCAATGTAGTCATACGCAGTCATTTTGGACAAAGTTATAATGGGATAGATTGTGTATAAAGGGCCAGGAATGACTACAAATCTATAACCTGAGGGTGATGATTTTTTGATTTTGACAAGCTTTACCCTGAAATGGGGCAAACGGCACTGGGCATTGATCACCAGCCTGTTGCTTGTGTGCTGCCTTGTTATGCCACAGTGGGCATCTGCCCATGCTTATATTGTTAAGGCTTCGCCAGGAGAGAACGAGATACTCGTAACGGCTCCGGAGCGGCTGACACTGGAGTTCAACGAATCCTTGCAGACGGCTTTTTATGATATCAAAATTACCGGGCCTGACGGTACTCAGGCAGGCGATGGAAATGTACAGATCGATGCGGACCGCCTTCATATTCTGGAGACTGGCCTGCAGGCCGGACTCGGGAACGGGACTTATGCCGTCAACTGGAAAGCGGTATCTGCCGATGGGCACCCGATTCAAGGCGCCTATGTTTTCCATATCGGAGAACCTTCTGGTTCTCCTGCCGGACTCAGTGATCTTACATCTGGTTCTGGTTCAACAGGTGGACCGCTGAAATGGATCGTATCCCTGACAGACTGGATTCAGTATCTCGGATTGTCTGTCATCCTGGGGACACTTGCATTCTTGCTGCTGCGAATCGCACCAACATCCATGACAAGAGAACCTATGGACGTTCCGGGTAGCTACAGATTGTTATGGATCAGCTATGCTGCCGCTTCCTTTGCCGCTCTGGTTAGCTTGCCACTGAATACGTTATATGAATCTGGTGTGGCGCTGAGCGAACTAAGCTGGGCACTGATCGGGAGTGCGCTCAAACTGACATCTTTTGGTCAGATCTGGATGTTACAGATGCTCATTGTCATGCTATTGGCCGTCACGATTCTCTCCGGATATGATCGCGATCGATCCATCCGTGCTCGCATCTGGTCTTCTTACGGCTCACTCGTGCTCGTGCTTGGATGGCTGTTCACTCATGCCATGACGGGACATCCGGCTGCGGCGGATCAACGTGCTCTCGCCATCGCCATGGACTTCGTGCACCTGATCGGTGCCGCTTTCTGGATTGGTGCATTGACTGCCATGGCGATATGTCTGCCTCCACTCGCCGACAAGCTGCCTTCGAAGGTGCGAGGAGAAGTCTACTGGACTGCCATACGTAGATTCACCGCTTGGGGGATCGGCGCCGTAGCCGCTCTGGTGGCTACAGGAATATATAGCAGTCTGATTATTCTACCAGCGCCGGTACTGACCTCCTTGTTCACTACAGCCTATGGTCTTGTGCTGATCGGCAAGATCGTCCTGTTGATTGTGATGGTTATCTTGGCATGGCGTCATGCGCGACTCGCTAGAGCAGCAACGGGGAGCAGATTATCCGGCAGCCTGAAAGCCGAGCTTGTTACTGGTGCTGTAATTCTCGCTCTAGCCGCCGTATTGACACATCTGTCACCGGGGCAACCAGCAGCAGTCGGACCGTATCAGGAGACGAAGACTACAGAAGATGGCTCAGCGATCACACTTCAGGTGAGTCCCAATGTGACAGGAGAGAACCAATTCGAAGTTGATGTGAAACGTGCAGATGGCAGTATCGTTAATGATCTGGAACAGATCACACTGTCACTCACACATCTGGACATGGATATGGGGATCTATGAGATCACCATTCCGAAAAACGATACCGGTGTATACAAGGCTGAAGATTACATCTCCATGCCTGGACGTTGGAATATCAAGGTACATCTGCTGACCAAAACGCTGGATGCACTGGATGCCGAATTCGAGATCGACACTGCCAAACCATAGTTACACAACGTTGATATTGAAAAGTGACCCAATCTAAAATTAGTGTTTCTACGAACTGCAAGTGTAGTGAAGGGAACGAAATTGATTCTGGAAAAGCGAAGCTCTCTGCTTTATTCCCGGATTTGAACTGACTTAATATAAATTTAACTAATGTTTACACTGAAACGGAGAGGACAGAAAAAACCTGAAAAAGCGAAGCGTTCGCCTTTATCACCGGATTTTCCCTTTGAGAAAAGGGAATCAAAAAAATCTGGGGATAACAGCGATTGGAGGGTTATTCTGTCATCGGAGTGTATGTGTAAACCTCATTTAGTTTAATTGATATAGTTGCATAAGAAAATCCGGGAATAACGGTGATCCATAGAACAATTCGTAACCGAAAGGGTACCTTTGCAGAACGTGGACACTCATTTAAGAAAATGGGCCGCATCATATATGATAAGAACTGAGAGGGGTTATTTATTTTGAAGAAAACATCATGGATTTCCAAACTAACATCCACTATCGCAACAGGTACCGCGGCATTCATGCTATTCGCCGGATTCGCTAGCGCTCACGTTACTGTTAGCCCATCCGTTGCACAGACAAGCGCATGGCAGACATACACGATTAAGATTCCATCCGAGAAAGATCTGCCTACAACCAAAATCACCATGAAAGTACCCGAAGGTGTGGCATTCAAGCAATATCAACCACTGGCAGGCTGGAAAATCACCACAGAGAAGAACGATTCCAATGAAGTCACATCGATCACATGGGAAATTGAAGGCGATAACGAGGGTATCATCGCAGGACAATTCCAACAGTTCAACTTTGTTGCACAGAACCCTAAGGCGGAAGCTGAAGTCGCTTGGGATGCCTTCCAATACTACAGCGATGGCAGTATTGTAGAATGGACAGGCCAGCCAAGTGATGCCAACCCACACAGTATTACAACGATTAGTGAAGATCCGGCTGCTGTTGGTAATGCTGCGGCAGGTGGAGGTCATGCCAACGATGGACATAATAGTGCAGGTACAGAAACAGGCACTGGTGATAGTGCAGCTACCGATGATAGCAAAGCAAACGATGACACTACGCTGGGCGATGCACTTAACGACACCGTTACAGGTGAGCCGAATAACACGGATACAGACCCGGGTACATTGAAGCTTCAACAGGCCACATTGATTGTATCCATTCTGGCACTGATCCTCTCCTTCCTGGGAATTGCATTGGCGACACGTCGCAAAAAACGTTAAGAACGATATGCAGCACGCGATAACTTGAGATAACTAAGAAGCCTATGGCATACGGGATCAACCCCGATGTACCATAGGCTTCTTTTTTGTCTATCCATGCTGATTGCCATCCGCAATATGGCAACAGCCACACTGCTCTTTAGCGTTCCTGATCCGTCTGGATCATAATTTCAATATATTGCAGCAAGCTTTTCTTCTGCATTTCGATGGATTGAATACGTTTGGACAGGCCCGCAAAAAACTCTTCAATCTGCTGCCTTGTATAATCAGCAGACTGCCCTTTCCAATCGTTCAGGCGACTGTATAGCGCCCTCGCTTCCTGTTCATCGGCTTGCAGACGGGCAAGCAGCTGTGTCAGTTCTTTTTCCGCAATTCGAAGATCATTCAATTCCACCAGCAATTGTCCACCCACTTGCGTTCCCCTCCCCCATGTACGTGATAGCGACATTAACCAACCTGATTCCTAATTAAAATGAACCGGACTCTCGTCCGCCTGCCGGAAGGCATCTGCTTTCTCATCGATAAAGTTCAGGAACTGGCTGGTATGTTTCATATGCCATGTGCTAAGTTCTTGAATCGACGCGTCCAGTTGGGTGACAATGGGCTCCAGCCTGCGACTTCGGCTTGTATGCAGGTATTGAGCCATGCGGCTTCGTACCTGATTCAGCTCAGCATTGCATTGCTGTGCATTTTGCTTCCACCGGGAGGCGACACTTTTCAGTTCTTCTGGCGTTACCTGAATCAAGCCGGATGCACCTGCCCCAAGAGCCATACCGCCGCCAGACCTGAAACCTAACGGACCGAGGTTCTTGCTGAACGGCCCCATGTGATCCATAAGGCGTGGTGAATAGCGGACTCTCTCTCCAGTAATCGGATCATACAGATCATTGGATATGTATCCATTTTTGAAATTATATTGATCCAGACTGTGATAGTTCTCTCCGCCAAATGAGTTCTTGGCTTTATCAATAATGCCCACTCCATCGTTTGCATCCTCATAATTGGAATTAATGTAGTACGTCGATCCCACATGTCGGTCATATCCGCCCAGCGTTCCGCTGGCTACCAGATCACTGGGATTGGCATAGTTCACAACCTGCCCGTCGAACTCACCCGCTTCAGCCCGGCGACGCATTTCTGGCGTCAAATTGCCCATTACCGATGGTGCACTAAACGTTACGGCTGGAATTCCGGTATAAGCAGAAGCATATTGTGCATTTCCCCCACCCAAGGAATGTCCGGTCATCGAGAAATTCAGATCCTTATGCTTGTTCTGCATGTGACTTGCGTAGTCTTCTGATTGATACATCTGATTGGCCCAGCCTGTAGGGGAAACGGTTTTTTCAATATCTTTTACGCGATCACCGGTCCAGTTCTCCACGTCTCTTACCCTGTCACCAGCCCAATTCTCCACTTTGGATATGCCCGTAAAATCCTTGACGCCTTGCACCCCTTTATCGAGCCAATCCGGTGTAAGGTTATCAACAAAATTCCCGGCCTCCTGCTGACCCTTGCGAATCAACTCTCCGCCCCCAATACGACCATCCATGACAAAGTCTGGTACCGAACGATCCAGAGACGCACTTCCTTCTGTACCACGATAAGCAATGACGGCTTCCTTGGTCTCGGGATTATAAAATGTTACGGCATCAAAACCGGAAAGTTTGTTACTTTCCGTCCCTTCAAGGACCTCCCATCCGGGAAGTTCCGTTAATTTGTCTCCAGCCTTTTGATCCTGATAGGCCAGATCAGACATCGTTTTATACGTTTCATCATCAATGTTGGACCCGTTACTCAATAACTACACCTCCCTTTATTTAGCGTATGGATCATGTCCCTTGGCCATCATCACTTCTTCAATCTCAGGGCTAATGACCAGGTTCTTGGTTACCTTCTTTTTGTAGTCATACGAAATGCCAAAACTCTGATCTTCGTGATCTTTCACATGGCCTTTCAGCCCTATCTGGGACACTGCCATCTCCGGCAACAACTCTTTGCTTGTAATCACAACATCCAGCTCGAACTTCTGCTTGAAGTGCTGAATTACGGTTGCTTCAGCTTCCTTGTATAACGCTTCCTTCTCACTTGCATTCATGTTCTGACAACCCCCCAGAAATATAGTCAACACCATCATTAGTGTGAATAAACCCTTCAACCATCCTGCACGTTTAATACGGATTCCTCCTCTGGGTAGAATCAGGGTGTTCCACCATATGTGAAGCACACCCTATTCATCTGTTACCTGCATCATAGTACAAAATCAACATGAGCCATATCGGCTAACA
Source organism: Paenibacillus sp. CB74 (assembly GCF_055687625.1). Taxonomy (NCBI): domain Bacteria; kingdom Bacillati; phylum Bacillota; class Bacilli; order Caryophanales; family Paenibacillaceae; genus Paenibacillus; species Paenibacillus sp. CB74. The sequence continues at coordinate 4,882,403 of NZ_CM146009.1, forward strand.
GAATCGTTTTCATGTAACTTTCTTCCTATATGATTCATTCAGGGTACTTTGGTGTACATTACCCCGTTTCCTAATTCTTGCAACAGATACATGAGATTTTTCCCACGCACGACAAAAAGAGCCTGCTCTTTGTAAGAGCGGCCCTCCTTTTTGCCGTACTTAACGTTCCTACTCAAGCACCATCCGCAGAGCGGTCAGCGCAATCCCGATAATAAATCCGGTAACGGCTCCGTTGATCCGAATCCACTGCAGATCCTGCCCCACCTTATCCTCAATCATTGAGATCAAGGAGGCGTTATCCATTTTGTCTACATTTTCACGCACGAGGTTACCGATTTTGGAATGATTTTTCTCCAGCAGTGTTGTGACGCCATCTACGATCTTGGCATTCATGCTTGTCATCAACTCGTGATCTGACCGCAGATCAACCAATACCCGTTCAATGGCAGGCAGAGCATATGTATCTACATACTGTCCATCTTCCATCGCGGCGAGTGCCTTGTCTCTCAATTCAATGAGTTTGTTCAGCACCGTTTCCTCTGCGTTCCAGCCCTCAAGCATATTGTTCTTCCAGCCGTTGATTCCATCTTGCATAGCCTCGCTCATGGCCAATCGCACCGCCTGGGTACGTACCATATCAAGCACTTTGTACCTTAAAGCGCTGCCTTCACGTTTCATATCCTCTACCCGATCGAAGAGATATCCTTGCAAAATGCCACCCAAACGCTCCTCGTTCATATAACCAAGGAACGCATTCATCGCAAACTGCATCAATCCGTTCATTTGAATGCCGCTGATCGCTTTCATCCCGCTTTCACCCAAAAACATCACATTCTCAGGTTTAACCAGCCACTCTTCGGCTTGCTTCAGTCCATAGTCCAGTGCTTTGGCATCGTAACCCCGCTCTGTCATCTGATGAGCAGCCCGTTCCAGAATCGGACCCAGATCAAAAGCGCCCGCCTGTGACTTGATCTCAGACGCTACGAGTGGAGCAATCTGCTCTAACGGCAGACCCGCCAGAATTCGTTTGCAGAGTGTATCAATCATGGTCTTGATCCCGTCATTGTGAAGCTCACGTGTCAACGTATCGAGCACCGTCTCTGCTGCTTTGAAATCTGCAATTTTCTCGGTAATGCTGTCTTTGTTAAGTAAGTTATTCTCTACTGCGGAGACCAGACCTTCGGTCATTTTATCCCGATTTTTTGGCAGCAAAGCCGTATGCGGAATGGGAATGCCGAGCGGGTGACGGAATAGGGCGGTCACTGCGAACCAGTCCGCAAGTCCCCCTACAAGTCCCGCTTCAAATGATCCTACCAGCAACTTGCCCACGGGAACGCCCTGGAACGGCAAGGATGCTGCAAATCCCGCTCCCATCACCACGAGAGACCAGGCTGCTGCTTTTTTGGTTTGTTTAGGTTTAGCCATTGTATTCTTGCTCCTTTATCATTAAATCGCACGGCCCGGCCTGTACCGGATTCCGTACTCCATCGTTTCTTATGTAAACTCTCCAATAGCAAAAGTCTTGACTTCCATATATCGTATACTTCATCTTATCACCCACGAGCGTCAAAACCAAACCTGTGCTTGGCCAAAAAAGGACATTTATGGTGTTTACCTCGTAAAACGGTTCGCTCCCTTTTCTATACCAGGATTATTTTAGTATAATTCATCATAACGGCCCTCCTATATGGATTGGCTGCTGAACAGCAGGGTAATTACATAGTGGAACAATGAATCAATCAGAGGAGGAATTTCGGACCATGAAACACGTGCAGGACACAACCACGCTCTATAACGGAGTCAAAATGCCATGGCTGGGTTTTGGAGTATTCAAAGTTAAAGACGGGGACGAAGTCGTTCATGCTGTCAAAACGGCCATTCAAGCCGGGTATCGCAGCATCGATACAGCCAAAGCGTATAACAACGAAACAGGTGTCGCTCAGGGTATTCGTGAATCTGGAGTAGCCCGTGAAGATCTGTTCATTACTACGAAAGTGTGGAATAGCGATCAGGGATATGAATCCACACTGGCCGCCTTCGAAGCAAGTATGGAACGACTCGAACTGGAGTACCTGGATCTCTATCTCATCCACTGGCCGGTCAAAGGCAAGTACAAAGATACATGGCGAGCGCTGGAGAAGCTCTACAAGGAAGGACGCATCCGCGCAATCGGTGTGAGCAATTTCCAGATTCATCATCTGGAAGACCTCATGATTGATGCCACGGTCAAACCAGCGGTTAATCAGATCGAGCTTCATCCACTACTGATTCAATCGGAGCTTCGTGAATATTGCAACAAACATCAGATTCAGATCGAAGCCTGGTCTCCGCTCGGACAAGGTCATCTGATGGATCATCCGTTGCTTCAGGACATCGCCGCCAAATACAGCAAATCCCCTGCCCAAGTCATTCTGCGCTGGGATCTGCAGAACGGCATCGTGACCATACCCAAATCCGTCACGCCTGAGCGTATTCGCGCGAACGCCGATCTCTACGATTTTGAGTTAACTTCAGAAGAAGTAGAGCAGATTAACGGACTGAACGAGAACAAACGCTTTGGTTCTGATCCCGACAACTTTAATTTTTAATATAAACATCTTAATTCGATAACACCCGCCCTCCACCTTAGAGGAGCGGGTGTTTTGTCATGTGATGTTATAGACAATCTATTCGTAGTTAAGAATGGAGGCGAGGCCCGCTATCCTACTCAGTGCCGTTTTTGTGCCCCAAAAAAAGTTTTTTGACCATTTAAAACTATTTGATCTCCTCATCAGTCTAACGAGTGTCAAGCGAACTCAAGCACTTATATGGAATCCAGGCCTGGAACGAGCAGTGACTTGAATATTTAGGTTTATCATGGGGGGATCAGGAGTGATTAGACTGAACCATAGAAAGACAAAGGAAGAACAGTTCAGCGAAAAAATAACAGCAATTCAGAATAAATTATATCGATTGGCGTACTGCTATGTTAAAAATGAACAAGAAGCGCTGGATATCGTATCCGAAGCGGTCTATAAAGGGTTCATCGCTTATGGAAAAATGGAATCCATGACTTATTTCGATTCCTGGATGTCACGAATCGTGATTAACACAGCGATAGATCATATTCGACGGAATCAACGAGTGACCTATATGGAGGATCATGTACAGGAATTTGTGGCTCCAGAACGAGGGGCATCCGTGGAAGAGAAAATGGATCTGTACGATGCACTGGATCGACTCGTGCCTGAAGATAGGGCCTATATTATATTAAAATTTTTTGGTAATATGCGTTTTCGAGAAATCGCAGAAGTGCTCTCCCTGTCGGAGAATACCGTGAAGTCAAAATTCTATCGGATTATCAACAAATTAAAAATGGATTTAATCGAAGGAGAGGTTGGAGATCTATGACTAGCAAAGAACGTTATGAAAACATTGAAATTCCAGCTCAACTTTCAGATGTTATTCGTCGTGCCCATCAAAAGGCCGCCGCTCGCAAAAGCTCATCCCGTATTATTCGCTACGCTTCAAGTCTAGCAGCATGTGCCGCTTTACTGCTCATTATCAACATTCCTACTGTCGCCAACGCCATGGTCAAAATACCTGTGGTCGGAACGATTGTTCAGGTGCTTCAATTCGGCGATGGCGGCAAGATTACGGATGGGATAACCGTGGGTTCAGAAGCAACTGAAAATACCCTTAAAATTAATTTCAGCACCGACGAACAGGATCAGGCCAATGATGCGCCTTCTTATAATGTCGAACACAAAGAAGCACCGAATCGTGTCCTCTTCACGTTTAGCGGTGCACGTTACATGGATGTAGAGAAAGTCAAAGCCGACTTTATGACCCAACCTTTGGTGAAAGATGTATATGGCTCCATGATTTTAGACGACTCCTCCGTCGGATTCGTCGTTGTTTTAAAAGAAGGGGTACAGTACGCCGTAACGGAATTCAAGAACCCCGGCTACCTGGAAGTGAAATTGACTTCCGACGGCAATCCAGTCACCCCTCGGAAGGTATACTCGCTTCGCACAGAATCAATGCCTTTTGGAGAATCGATGGGAATAATTAAAGAATCCTATCCGGGTGAGGACATCTCTTTCCTCAAAACGTCCACTGGGCAGTTTACAGCAGTTATTGGAGAATATTCTACCGCTGAAGAAGCTGAACAGAAGCTCAAAGAACTCGCCGGACAACCAGATTATCATGAGGAGTTTTATGTGGACAGCTGGATGAGTAACGAAAATCCAATGGATTAGTCATTTCCCCAAAAAATCCCGATTCGGATGCGCTGAGCATCTCGAATCGGGATTTTATCGGTCATAGGCAACCCTATTCGCTTTTGGATACCAGCTTGAAATCATCAAAGTGGAAACCTGGCGCGACTACGCAAGTGACCAGTACAGGCTCATCACCCAACGGGCGTGCTGTCTGCCATACGCCCGCTGGAACAAGCACCTGTGGTGATTGACCTGCAGCAATATCCATACCCAAAACAAGAACTTCCTCGTTCTCCGGGTTCTCTCCGTTGCCGCCCAGCTTCAGTTCAACCGGACTGCCACTATGCCACAGCCAAAGTTCATCGGACAGAACGGTATGCCACTCGGAGATTTCATGTGCGTGCAGCAGGAAATACGTGGAACTTGCCGAGAATCTTGGGCCGGAATAAGTATCCGGCAGAACCGACTGTGGAATCTGATAAGAAGCCTTCCATTCTTCCTTATACCAACCGCCTTCAACGTGAGGCTGCATATTGAGCGCAGCAACCAATGGCGATAATTCATGTGTCGTCATAACCTGTTTCCTTCCTTCTACATCATATTGGAGACACTCCTTAACCAGAGTTTCGCCTCTCTCCCCCTACTCTAAAACATCATTCAAGTTTTGTCACCTTGACAGCTCCCATGGTCCATGCCAGATTCGTTCTCACGGTATTTTACATATGATTAAAGAAATATTTCATTTCCAATGATAGCGTTTACAAAAAGATGGATTTTCCGTTATGATATGGATATCGTTGTTAATCCGTGAAGCAGAGGGGAGCTGTACCATGAGTCTCATAGAAGATCGGATTGGACCCAAATATCGAATCGGTGAACATTCATTTACCATTGAACATATGCGCAGACATGATGGGAACGGTATGCCTCAGCCTCACGCTCATCCATTCTACGAACTGTATTACCTGCTTGAAGGTGAACGCGTTTATTCCATGAATGGTCAGATTCTGTCTGCCCGCAAGGGTGATTTTATTCTGATTAACCCAAACGATGTACATAGCACCTCCAAAGGAAGTATTCCTGGCTTCGAACGGATTTTAATCGGTTTTTCGCCTGCTTTTGCAACGGGGATGGAGCTTGGCATATGTGGTCTGCTGCCTTTTAATTGTTCAAGACTTCTTCGCCTGCCTGAAGCGGAACAGCCCGAGATGGAGCGTATATTGTGGCAGATGCTGCAAGAATGCAAAGAGCGACGCCCTCACTATGAGATTGCGGTCAGAAGTCTGCTTGCCCAACTTTTGATCCGTATTCATCGGGTGGAGGAGGATATTCGGCAGTCATGCCCCGGTCCTTTGCATCCGATGCAGGACAAAATCAGTGAAATCGTTACATATGTGAACAGCAACTACACCCAACCACTTACGCTGGAGGGTGCAGCCAATCGTTTTTATATCAGTCCATCCTATCTGAGCCGAATGTTCAGCCGGTTTACCGGGTTTCGGTTTAGCGAATATCTGCGTGTTGTTCGTGTCCGAGAGGCACAACGAAGATTGCTGTCGACACAAGAGCGTGTCCAGATGATTGCAGAGAAGGTAGGGTTTGAGCATACGGCTCATTTTAACAAAACATTCAAACAAGTCACCGGTACAACACCGCTACGCTATCGCAAGGAACACCGGTAGATCTTCAGATCACATCATATAAAACCGAGTGGGTAGCCTTGCTCCAGAGATCACGTATTACTTATACCCGAAAGGCATCACGATCATTGGACCCATGGCTACGCCACTGCGGCTGAATTGGAGCCACTTGTATAGACCCTTTTACATACACTTTTTACCTGCGGATGATCACACCACTTCGTACTTCAGGACCCACAGAGATCTGGCGACCGTCTGTGTCCGCATCACTTTCTCGGCACACAATACCTGCGGATTCGTGTCCTGTCACCATCAGAAGTCGACCATCCGCCCCCTTGCCCTGAATGCTCTCTAGCTCCGCCCCTTTGCACTGGTGCAAATGAATTAACGGACCTTCGGTAATCCGGGCGTTCAGTTCTGTAATCCGCAGATGTTTCGCTTGGGCACATTGAATACCTGTGCGGGCTTCTACATGGTATCGTTCAATGACTACGCCATCCAAAGGCAATTCCGGCAACCCACTTATGAGCAACGCAGTGTCCGCACCGGCACAGACCACATCCGATATTCGAATATCCCGGAACACCGGCGTCTCCTCGCTAATCTCCTGAGACAAGTCACTGCCCCGGGCAGACCCTTCCTGATTCGCATAGAAAAAGGAAAACGAGATGGCTTCCATAATAATATCTTTCATATATATACGCTCGATCTGAATATCCTCAACCACCCCACCGCGTCCCCGTGCGCTTTTGAAGCGAAGTCCAATATCCGTGCCGATAAACGTACAATCCGACACTCTCACATGCCGCACACCACCAGACATTTCGCTACCAATGACGAAACCGCCATGACCATGATACACCGTACAATCCCGAATGGTGATGTACTCCGATGGAAGACCCAGTTCACGGCCTTCGGCATCCTTGCCTGATTTCAGACAGATCGCATCATCACCGACATCGAATACACTCTTCTCCACCACCACATGACGGCAGGATTCAATGTCCAGCCCATCTCCATTCTGTGAAAACCATGGATTACGCACACTCACGTTACGAATGGTTACATGCTCAGATGCCCAGGGGTGCAGATTCCATGCAGGCGAGTTCTGGAACGTTGGACCGTCCAGCAGTACCCGTGTACATCTGCGCAAGCTGACCATATTAGGACGCAAAAAGTCTCTGGCTTGTTCATAGGCGGCAACATCACGTACCTGCTCCTTATGCAAACGATTTGCAATGATACCACCTTCAAGTGCAGAGACGGAAGGCCACCAGATTTCTTCATCCCCACCCGATTGCTCTACAACACCACCCGAAGCGACCAATTGGTTCCATTGTGAAGTCGTCATTTTGGAGCGTTTTACCGGACGCCACGCTTCACCGCCACCATCCCATATCCCCTCACCGGTAATCGCAATATCCTCCAGTTGATCACCATCGATCGGGGATTGACAGCGTACCACCTGCCAGCCTTCGAAGCTTGATGCGATCAATGGATATTGATCGAAATCTCGGCTAAACGTAACCAGCGCCCCTGCTTCCACATGTAGTTCGATCCGGCTGCGCATTACAATCGGACCTGTGAGCCATACCCCGGCAGGGATAATGATTCTGCCTCCTCCCGCTTCAGCACATGACGCGATTGCAAGGCGGAACATCTCCGTATTATCTGTTACCCCATCTCCAACAGCTCCATAGTCTGTAATTCGAAAATCCTGAGCCGGAATGACAGGCAAATTGGCTTCATAAGCTTGGACATCAGACTGGGCACCTGTACCCGTCGACATTGGGGAGTGATATGTATTCATTATGCAGAATCATCCTCTCTACCTGTAATGGAAATGGAAGCGTTATGAGATCAACTTTTCGTTTCTACTTTCTTTAGTTTACTTTCAGACAGATACTTTCTCGCTCCATCATATCAATGGCCTGATGCACTAGGTTGAGCTTTTTTGCCATGTACAGTTAGAACTTGATGGAATTTGTTTTTATGATCAGAGTCATAAATGAAACATCATTTCTAGTATACCCTATACATCTATTCCAATGGTTGGTAAACAACTAGGAGAATAGATTCAATTTTCTGTCAGGATTCGTCACAAGAGATTTGATAACATAACAGGTATATAACACAATTACTGCCCATAGCCCTAGAAAGTCTATTACTTATGTCATGTTTTATCACAAACCAATTGCCATTAGCAGGATGAGTATGTATGATTAAATAACTAGTTTCAATTAATTCCTTATTATTCCTTTTACAAACATTCGTTGCAGAAAGGATGGGGTCTACTCTTGATTGAATTTAGGGGTGTCCAAAAGCATTTCGGTCATTTTCATGTCCTCAAGGATATCCATCTTCACATCGAAGAAGGAGAGGTTGTCGTCATCATCGGACCTTCCGGCTCCGGCAAAAGCACGTTACTCCGCTGTATTAACCGCCTGGAGACCATTACCGAAGGCGAACTTGTTGTCAGTGGGGTCCCTCTACATCAGAAAAAGGTGGATATTAACCTCTTCCGCCGTGACATTGGTATGGTATTTCAACACTTCAATCTTTATCCTCACAAAAAAGTCATTGATAACATTACCCTTGCACCCATGAAGGTGCGCAAACAACCCAAAGAACAAGCTGCCTCAACGGCCATGAAGTATCTGACCCGGGTAGGCATTGCCGACAAAGCAGACAGTTATCCCTCCCAGTTGTCCGGTGGACAGCAACAACGGGTAGCCATCGCCAGAGGACTCGCCATGGAGCCCAAAATCATGCTTTTTGACGAACCGACCTCTGCACTCGATCCCGAGATGATCGGGGAAGTCCTCGATGTGATGCGTTCCCTTGCCCATAATGGCATGACCATGGTCGTTGTTACCCATGAGATGGGATTCGCCCGCGAAGTTGCGGACCGGGTCATCTTCATGGACGAAGGCCGAATTGTAGAAGAGGCCACCGCCGCTGAATTTTTTGACAACCCCAGAGAAGAACGAGCACAGCAATTCCTGAGCCGTCTGATTCATCATTGAGAATAATCCAATATTCCATTTTGAAAGGGGTCTTATTCATGAAAAAATTGTTGATGTGGCCGTCATTTATACTTGTCCTTATTCTCTCGCTGGTATTGTCCGGTTGTAGTACAGGTGAGGAGAATAGCAGTAGCGGCGGTAGTAGCGGTTCTGGCGGAGATGCCGTAGCCAAAGGAACGATTGAGCAGATTAAAGAGCGCGGCAAACTTATTGCCGGCGTGAAATATGATACGAAGCTATTCGGACTGAAAGATCCCGCAAGCGGCAACGTTGAGGGATTCGATATTGATATCGCCAAGGCACTCGCCAAACAGATCCTTGGAGATGAGACAAAGGTCGAACTGAAAGAGGTCACTTCCAAGACACGTATTCCCATGTTGCAGAATGGAGACATTGACATCATCATCGCCACGATGACGATTACGGATGAACGTAAGGAACAGGTGGATTTCAGTGATGTTTATTTCGAGGCAGGCCAATCCCTGCTGGTGAAAAATGATAGTCCGATTACCGGCCTGGAAAGCCTCAGCGGGGTGAAAGTACTCGCCGTGAAAGGCTCCACATCCGCTCAGAACATTCGCGAGAAAGCCCCTGATGCTGAAGTGCTCGAATTCGATAACTATCAGGATGCATTCACTGCTCTCAAAGCCGGTAAAGGCGAAGCGCTGACCACAGATAATATCATCCTTATCGGCATGCAACAGACAGATAACAGCTTCCAATTGGTTGGTGGCAATTTCACAAGTGAACCTTATGGTATGGCCATTCGCAAAGGCGACACCGCCTTCGTGGAAGAAGTCAACAAGCTGCTCAAAAGCATGAAAGACAGCGGGGAATATGACACATTACATGAGAAATGGCTGGGCTCCAAGCCCGAGTAACCCCGATTAATGATGAGCACGCGGCGAATTCGTCTGCTGGATGCGATGCATAAGCAGACGTAATCGCCGTTTCTACATCTGGAGAACGGAGGCTTTGCCTATATGGGCACATTGGATTTCAGCGTACTGATGCGACACTCGGATCGTTTTCTGGAAGGATTCCTGAATACCATTCAAGTGAGTATTATAGCTCTCGTTGGCAGCTTTATCCTGGGCGCGATTCTGGCGATCTTTCGGATATCCCCTGTGAAACCGCTGAACTGGATTGGCACGGCTTTTGTGGAGTTTATCCGAAACATTCCCCTGCTGTTGGTTGTGTTCTTCTTCTATCTCGGACTGCCGGCACTAGGCATTTCGCTCGACGGATTTGTCTCTGGTACTCTGGGTCTGACCATCTATACCGCCGCTTTCATTGCCGAAGCGATCCGAGCGGGCATTCAGACGGTGCCGCGTGGACAACTGGAAGCCGCAAGATCCTCCGGCTTGTCCTATGTACAGGCCATGAATCTGATCATTCTGCCTCAAGCGATCAAGATTGTTTTGCCGTCCATCGGCAACCAATTTATTAATCTGGTCAAGAACTCATCCATTCTGGCCGTCGTCGCCGGTATGGATCTCATGTATTTTGCCGACCTGGTTAACTCGGATACGTTCCAACCGCTAAGTGTATACACCGTAGTTGCGCTGTTTTATCTGGTGCTGACACTACCACTCAGCTTTCTGGTGCATTATATGGAGCGCAGGTTCGGACAGAGCGATGCAGAGGCGCGCAGTACCAAGGGAAAACCGAAGAAGAACAAACCGGCCGGTCAGGTTACCATGTAACAGATTGACCTATACATGCTCAGATTTTTAGGGAGATATATTAGCTATTTCAGACCTTTCAATAATTTTATTGGTTCGTTATTTTGGCTAGTCCATGCCCCATCTATTGATCTTCAATATTCCATTCCTGCATACAGAAGGAGGCTAATAAAATATGGACTTTAGCGGGGCCTATGCGTGGCCCAACCTTCGTTTCCTGCTTCAAGGATTCTTGATTACCCTACAGGTCGCAGGGCTATCCATTGTATTCAGCTTCATACTTGGCACCGTGCTGGGTACCGTCCGGTTTACTCGCATCCCCATTCTGTCACAGATCGTAGCGGTCATCGTGGATACGATTCGGAATCTGCCACTACTGCTCATCATTTTCTTCATCCATATCGTACTTCCGCAGCTCGGGATCAAAATGTCCGTCTTCTGGTCCACGGTCGTTGGACTGAGTCTATTTGAAGGCGCGATGATCGCCGAGATCGTACGTAGCGGTCTGAAGTCTGTTGAGCGCGGTCAGGTGGAAGCTGCCCGTTCTTCCGGCCTGAGCTACATGCAGACCCTCGGTGGCATCATCATGCCACAGGCGCTACGCCGCATGTCTCCGCCGATGGTCAGCCAGTTCATCTCACTCCTGAAGGATACTTCACTGGCAATCATCATCTCTTTGCCGGAACTGATGCACAACGTGCAGATCCTCGGCGGCCAAAGTTTCGATTATATTATCCCCGCCCTCCTGCTCGCTGCGGTATTGTATTTTGTCATCAACTATACGCTGTCCATTGTCGCAAGGCGACTTGAGGCACGCATGAATTAAATGACTGAATAAATGAAATGAGCTTCCCACCGATGTTCTAACGAACCGGGGGAAGCTTATTTAGCCATTTTGGGGACAGTTTCTAACCTAACGAATCGTAGACGCTCTATTCTTCCGATTCCCCCGCCTTTACGCCGTATTTCAGGTTTTTGAGTAAAATAACTTCACTGAGATTCGTTACATTTTTCATCTCAGCTTATAGCCCCATATTAGACGTCTCAGGTTCGTTAAAACTTACACCACCGTGAATTAAATAAATAAACATCCACGTTACGCCCACTATTAATGATTCATGCCGCTCCCAAGAATAATACTGCGTCCAATCCGCCCACAATCAGCTTATCCGCTAGATCGCCGCTCCGTTGTGACGTAATTCCGCCTGTAGCAGCTCAATTGGCAGTCCCACCGGATCAAGCTTCATCTTCACGGTTAGTGCAGCTGCTGTCCCGGCGGCCTCCCCGGTAGCCATACAGCTTGGCGTCAACCTTGTCGTTGCATGCGCCTCATGTGTGGTGGAGATGCAGCGTCCTGCCGCCAGCAGATTGCGGATATTGCGAGAGACCAGACAACGATACGGAATATCGTACGCCCCGTCCCCTTTGATAAAGGCAGCTACAACACCTTGACCCGAAGGGTCATGAATATCGATAGGATAACCGCTTCTGGCAATCACATCCTCGAACTTCCGTCCTGCGACCACATCCGCTTGGGTCAACGCATAATGACCGATAATCCGTCTGGATTCACGAATACCAATCTGAGGTGCTACCGCTGAGATGGAAGCCCGTTCGAATCCAGGCACATCACGCTGCAAAAACTCAGCAATCATCAGCACCTGCTTCCGCCCTTCCTGTTCAGCAGAGGTCAGATCCTCGGCATCCGTCGCATCGAGTCCCTGCACCCGGGTACAATTAATCAGCACTTCATCGTCAGCCGGTCCGGTAAAAAACAACACCTGGTCGCGATTAATCGGTACCCCCGCTTTTTTCCACTGGGAATAGAAGCCGCTCACCCCGGTTAACGGAATGCTATCCAGCTCCGAGAAGGGGGTCTTGGCATAGAAATCTTCCGGGTGCTCCTGCATGTATTGCTTCACGCGTCCAAGATCCACACCACGCATGCGGAATTTCATGGTCATCGGCTGAGACTGGTTATCGCCATCTCTCCCCTTCGCCACCGAAGCCCCTGCAAGATAAGCCAGATCCGCATCACCGCTTGCATCCACGAATACGTTCGCTCGGAACTCCTTTCGTCCAGACTTGTTGGTCACTCGCACCGCTTCCACCCGATCATCCCCAACAACCACTTCATCCACGAAGCTGTGCAATAACAGCCGGACACCAGCCTCCTGCAACATCTCTGCCGCAACCACCTGAAAGATCGCTGGATGGTACGGCGTGACAGTATGCACAAATCCAACCGTATCGCGCAAATGCCCGGGGGAGCCGCCACACGCCTGCAAACGATCCACAATCTCCTGCGCAATACCTTGAATGACCTGCTCCCCACGTTCCGTATGGAAAGTCATCCAGGGATAGACCATAGCGGCAGTGGACATCCCACCAACGAATCCATATCGCTCCACCAGCACTGTGCGGACACCCTGTCTTCCAGCCGCAATGGCTGCCGCTATACCCGCTGGACCTCCGCCCACAATAACGACATCTGCTTCTTCCTTTTCCATGCTCATCCGTTCACTCAAATGTTTTCCCTCCTTCCGTTCTATTGCACGTATTGCTCGCCTTTGCACGTATTTCATGGCTTACTCTTTCAGTCCCGTCATGGCAACCCCCTCAATGAAGCGCCGTTGTGCCAGGAAAAAGACAATTAAAAGTGGCAAGGTCGCCATGACTGTGGCGCTCATCAGATATTGCCAGGCTGTGCCGACCTCATCTGTAAACAAAGATAATCCAAGCGGCAGCGTCATTAGATCACGCGAGTTAATGAAAATCAACGGATCGAAGAACTCATTCCAGATCGTCACAAACGTGAAGATCGTCAGCGTAGCCATACCTGGCTTGGCAATAGGCAGCATAATTCGCGCATATATTCGGAATCGGTTGCAGCCGTCGATCATCGCCGCTTCCTCCAGTTCCGTTGGCACCGTAATGAAGAACTGCCTCATCACAAAGATGCCAAACACACCGCCCGCGCCAAAGATTGGCAGTAGTATCAGCGGAAGATGGGTATCAATCCACCCCAGCTGCCGCATGAACAGGAACATCGGAATCGCCGTCACCTCATGAGGAATCATCATGGCACTCAGCAGGATGAGAAATACCACATTACGTCCTTTAAACGGAATTTTGGCGAATGCATAACCGGCGAGAGAAGCAAAAAAAACGGTTCCCAGCACAACCAACGCAGAAATATAGATACTGTTCCAATAGAAACGGTGAAACGGAATCAATCGGAACACATCGATGTAGTTCTGAAATCGGAAGGATTCCGGTATCCACTGTGGCGGATAGGTGAATATGCTCTGAGGCTCCTTGAATGATGTCGATATCATCCAGATAAATGGCACAATCATGATTAGCGAAATCAGTGTCAGCAGCAAATACGTCCCAAGGGCACTTCCTATCTTCCTCCCCGAAGAATTAGGCATCGCCTTCATTGAATACCCACCTCTTTCGGAGCTGCCATTGCAGCAGCGTCAGGATCAGTACGATGAAGAACAGTACATATGCGAGAGCGGAAGCATAGCCGAACTGGAATAGTTTGAATGCTTTTTCCCAGATATAATAAACCAATACCTTTGTGCTGTTACTCGGCCCGCCCTGTGTCATCACATAGATCTGTCCGAATACTTTGAGTGAACCAATCACGGTCATGACCACAGTCAGAAACACCGTTGGTGTGATCATAGGCAGTGTAACGTGAAAGAAAGTTCCCCTTCTGCCCGCACCGTCCAATGTTGCTGCTTCGTACAGTGAACGCGGTACCTGCTGAATAGCTGCAATGAACAGCACCATATTCAGACCTACATTTTTCAGCACACTGGTCACAATCACTGCGGGCATTGCCAAATCTTCATTGTATAGCCACGCCGGACCCTTGATGCCCGTCATCAATAGAAGCTGATTAATCAATCCTGATTCTGTTGCATACATCAGCTTCCATACGATGGCCCATACGATCAGCGAAGTCATGACCGGAACAAAGATCGCTGTTCGAAAAATTCCGATCCCCCGCAGATTCCTGGATAGCAGCAACGCGAGCAGCAGGGCGAGCACAATATTAAGCGGTACCAGTCCGACTGTGAAATAAACCGTATTAGCGAGCACTTTCCAGAACATGGTGTCTGTCATAATATTCCGGTAATTCTCCAGTCCAACAAAATGATGATCCCCCAGCAGCGGCCAATCAGTCAGGCTCATGTATAACGCGAGACCCATGGGAAACAACAGCAGCAGCGTAAACCCAAGCACCATCGGCGATACAAACAGCCACCCCGCGATCTGCGCTTCTCTGGCGAGCGGTCCCCTTCTTTTGCGCTTGTGTGGATGGGTCACAATTAGCCACCCCCTTTTTATTCAAATTTCCTCCGAAGCTGAACCTGTGACGATTCTATATAAGGTGAACTATATATTTACACAAGAACGTAGAGGACAGAAAAAACCTGAAGAAGCGAAGTGGTCGCCTAAAAGCTTTCTGGAAGAAAGCTGCATCGGAAGCATATGCTTATCCCCGGATTTCTCCCTCTATATAAGGGATTCAAAAAAAATCTGGGGATAACAGCGATCGGAAGGTTGTTCTGGCATCGGAGTACAAGTGTAAATATCCTTTAGTTCAACTTATATAGTCTGGACGGTTCAGGCTGTCCACCATATTGCGGAACCCGTTCACAGCCCTTCGCAGCTCTTCCTCCGTGTTGCCTGTCACAACCGCTCCAAGCATAATCGCTTTGACCCCGGTATCGCGTAGCACCCGAACATCCTCCGGTACCAGCTTTCGCTGGGAAGGAACCAATACCGGAACCTGGGCTTGCAAGACCAGACGGCGATACTTGAGCACATCCGCGAAGCTGAGCGGTGTACCATACTCTTTGCCAGGTACAATGGATGCCTCCAGAGCAGTGAAGCCGAAGTGAGCTGCGGATGTTACGAGGGAAGCATCATATTCTTCATTGATCGCAAACGTTGGGTCCAGCCCCAAGTCACTCAGCATGAAGGAGGGCAAGTGATGTGCATAGATGGAATAGAAATCAAAACCCAGTCCAGCAAGGCGCTCCACATCCTCCCGTCGTGCTCCATCTATACTGCCGGAAGGTACGACCCCAAGCGGACCACCAAATTCACTGCGGATCGCCCCAAACACCTCGGCATAACTGTCCAATGGGCCAAAATGATTCCCGCTGGCGCGATGACCGACATTATAGTGCACCTTGAGTGCATCAGCACCCTCTTCCATGGCTGCCCGAGCCAAAGCAAGTTCATTCTCAGGCAGACTGACCACCAGGGACAGCGGTTTCCGCTCAAGTAATTCTTTGAATTTGCCCACTATTCTCACCTCCGGTTTCAATCGACTTACTTAGGGTTGCAGCATGCTTTGGATCTCTTCCTGCATTTGTTTCAGGTTATCCTCAGCTGTCGCTGTCTTGGCAAACAATCGGTCGAATCCCTGCAATACCGCATTGTCGATATCCTGCCATCGGATATGGCCGGGAATTAAGCGCGCTTTGGGCATTTCATCAATGACGGCCTGCACAATATGCTCTTTGCTCGGGTTATTCGGCTGAAGAATGAATGCGTCCGAGTTCAGAACAGAAGTACGAGGAGGCACAAAATAAGTGGCTGTCGCCTGAATCCCCTGCTCACTGGCAAAATATTTCAACAGCTTCTTTGTTTCCTCTGGATGTTTGCTATCGTTGAACATGGCATATCCGGCCTGCCCCAGCATCGGCACACTGCCTTGTGAACCGGAAGGCATAGGCGCGATGCTCCATTCAAAATCCGTAATCTCCCTTGCTTTGGAAACATAGCTGTAATTATCGAAAAACATCCCCACATTGCCGGCATCGAAGCTGACCTGCTCCCCCGCCTTCGGGTGTGATTCATCGGTGAACATCATGCGCTCCAGTAATTCAAAGGTCTGTACGCCATAGGCATCGTTCCAGGTGAACTTCGTCATACCTTCGTCGAATGGACCGCTTCCATTGGACCAGGAATAGGAGGAGAGAACCGCCCAGGTCTTCCAGTCGCGAAAAAAGTTGGCGCCATAGATTCGGTTGGTCGCCTCCTTGCTTGTAATCGCCTTGGCAGACTTTTCGAACTGTTCCCATGTCCATTGTCCTTGGGTGGCAAGTGTGTTTGGATCCGTCAGATCGGCCATGTCGAACAGCGTTTTATTGTAAAACATGACCACCGGAGGTGTAGAAAAAGGGAGCCCCAGCAACTGGTCGCCGTCACGGAATAGATCAAGCGTACTTGGAATGTAATCATCCAGCTTAAACTGTGCATCATCCTTGAACTCCGATACATCGGCCAGAATGTGGTTGGATTTGAATTGTGGTACCATTCGCTCCGATACCCAGGCGAGATCGGGAAGAGAGCCTCCAGCAGCAAGCACCGAAATTTTTTGCTGGTATTCTGCGAAAGGTACGGATTCCATCGTGACTTTGATGCCTGGATTTTCCTTGGTGAAGCCATCGATCAGTTTGTTGTATACATCCATGTGTGCCTGGTTGCCCCACATCATGAACTTCAGCTCCACCTCTCCATTCTCCCCGCCTGCACTGCCAGGTTCACTGCCAGAATTGGAGCTTGTGCACGCGATTGAAGCCACCATCATGAGTACAAGCATCAGTATCAGTCCTGCTTTTTTCATGAAAATCCCCCTTATAGACGTTGTGGTATACAGGTGCAACCAAAGTATAACGAAAGCTTCGTTCCCTCATAAATCACGTCAACTACAGAAATGGTATGGTATTTCAAGAAATACTGAATCGGTCTCGGTATTCTCCCGCAGTCCATCCCACCTGCTGCTTGAACACCAGCATGAAATGTTTGGGACTTTGATGCCCGGATAACCGTGCCACATCATAGATTTTGAGACCCGTGTTGATCAGCAACCACTTGGCCCGCTCCATACGTGCCTCCGTGATGTATTCCGAATAATTAATACCTATTTCGTTCTTGAATAACTGGCTCAAATAAGTGGGGTTTAAGTTAACGAGATCTGCGATCGTCTGAAGCCGCAAATCTCCATCGGGATGCTGCTTGATGTGCTCCTTCACATCTCGGATAATCTTCCGCGTATCTCCACCAGCATGTTCTGCTTTCCCAGATGGCTCCGGGATCGAAAGGGTTGAAATACCATATCTGCGGTCCAGCAACAATTGAATCTTCTGTATGCATAATGCCAGTTCATAGCGATCGATTGGCTTCAACAGATAGTTCAACACCCCGAACTCCATCGCTCTGCGCGCATATTCAAACTCGCCATAACCGCTAATGATGAGCATGAGCAATTCAGGGTACATGTCTCTGGCTTTGCTTACCAGAGTTAATCCATCCATTTCACGCATGCGGATATCCGTGATTAACACATCCGGCACTTCACATCTCAGAAAATCCAGCGCCTCCGTGCCGCTCGATGCTTCGCCCGTTACCTGAAACTGAGAAGACGCTTGTACGATCAGCTCCCTCAGTCCCTGACGGATAACCGTCTCATCCTCTACAAGCAATACTTTATACATGCGCTTCAATCCCCTTTCGGTAGAAGTTGAATGGATATGGTGACCACCAGGCCCTGCCCGGGACTTCCATCAATGCTTAGGCTGCCGCCTTCTCCATAGATGAGGCGAAGCCTCTGGGCGATATTGTTAAGCCCCAGACTGTCCCCCGCATGGCAACGTAATGCCTGACTGGAAGCCTGTTTTGTTATGGACTCGTTTAACTCGTCAATCTTCGCCTGAGTCATACCCTTACCGTTGTCTCGTACGCTAATCAGCAACTCATGGTCGAATCTCAAGGCAGTTATCCAGATTACTCCTCCATTTTCCTGTCCTTCAATACCATGGTAGACTGCATTTTCCACCAGCGGTTGCAGGATCAGCTTCGGAATCACACATTCCGTTATCTCTTCTTCGATGTCATAGTTAACCTCCAGCTTACCGTTGTAACGTACCTGCTGAATGCGTACGTAGGACTGTACAAAAGCCAGTTCCTCTCCAAGTGGAACCATCCGGTCCACCTTATCAATCGTATAGCGCAGCAGCTTGCCAAGCGCCGTCACCATGTCCGACACCTCAGCATGCTTCTGGCGAATGGCCATCATGTTAATGGACTCCAGTGTGTTGTATATAAAGTGAGGATTCATCTGGCTCTGCAACGCCGACAACTCTGCCTCCCGCTCTTGAATGCCCAGCAGGAACACCTCATTAAACAGTCGATGAATCTCTTCCATCATGCGGTTAAAGCCCCGGCTTATCTGTCCGAATTCATCACTGCTAAAGTGAGCTACCCGCTGGCTGAAATCACCCTGTTCTACCCGAATCATGTGGTGCTTCAGGCGAATCAGTGGCCGGGTGATACGATAGGATAACAGAACCGCCAGAATCGATATAGCCGCCATACACAATACAGCGAACCATAGGGTGAAGGTGAGTATCTCACCCGACTCCTTATGAATCACGGCAATAGGTGTAAGGCTGATCACCGAAAGTCCGGAATAGCTGGAATGGTGTTGTACGTAGAGATAGGACTGCCCATCCAGAACAATTTTTTGGTTTCCTGCATAGCTTAGAAGCTGTCCATGCATTAGCAACTGTTCGTACGCAGACATTCCTCCTGTTGAGGCCCGCTCGAACAGCAGACGCTGGTTGCTGTCGACAATCATCAGGCTTGCCTCTTGCTCAACATTCAAATTGGATAACATTTGGCCGAAGGCTTCCAGACGGATGTCAATCAGAATGTACCCCAATCGCTGGAGCGTACCCGGATCTCGAAGCACTCTGCCCACCGATATATACGATTCATGCTGAACGCCCGTGTAGTAGCCGGGGTCATGCGGAGGAATCAGGCGCCACGTCCCTTCCGAGTCTTCAAGCTCTGCAAACCAGTCATCCTGTCTGCTGTCCCATACCGGCTTGACCGCCAGTGAATCGAGATTGGAGAACAGGATGCCGCTGTTGCTGATCAGATGAATTCCCCGAATCTCGGGTCGATCATAAGCTTGACCAGAGGTATAGAGCTTCATTTTCAGATAATCCTCAGACCTCGCCCATGTACCAGACCCCATTGAACCGTTGTATTTGCCCAGAATGCCAAGCACCATCTGATCGTATAGCGGCAAGAGCGACAACCGCTCAAAGTCTTTCAGCAGCCGATTCAGATTGGTGTTAATCTGGCGAACCAGTTCAATGGTGAACTGCTCGGTCTTGCGATCCATCGTCTGGGAGAAATGCTTGTAGTTCATCACTCCCTGCAAGCCTAGCGGCAGCAACGTCAGCGCCAGGAACAACACGAGCAACTTGGTGCGCAGATTTACGCTTTTTCCGAAAAAAGTGCGTACCTTGTCCATCATTTCCGTTCATCCCTCCCTCTCCCGATCATTGTATGAGCCCCCTTCACAGATCAATCTGGATATAACTGGGGTCATCATATCCAGTTTTAATGATCATTCGCTATCCTGCCAACCCTGGAATTGGTACGGAATTTCAAGTTATGCGCATTGGTTTCAGGTGAACGCAAAAAAGCCGACTGTATCGCTACAGTCGACTACGCTATTTCTATAGATCACATACGCTGAGTTAATTTAGCCAAACAATCGGTTGAATTAGACCAAAAAACCGACTGCATTATGCAATCGGTTGTCTGTTGCCGAGATGGCTTTTATATTTGAATCGATTATATTCATTAATAAGCTCGTCCAGCACCATGGACTGTCGGAGGACTTTGTTGTCTTGCATGCCATGATTCTCCGCCAAACGACTCAATTCATGCCTGTTCTGTTCGATTTGGTCTCTGATCTGTTTCGGTTCACTCACAGCATGCACCCCCTCTTTTTTAAATATTTTAGGATACATTGCCAAAAAATTAACATTATATTCCTTTGCAAGGTAAAATGCTTATTTCCATAGAGATACTTTCAACATCAAGCATTTTGCATAGAGATATAAAAACCACTCATCACTACAATATGTGGTGAAAAGATATTGAGGGCATATCTACATATCGTATTCGAGAATTTTCGAATCCTTAACGTTAAACTGATTCATGGACATATTATGCATTTTACCCTAAGTACTTTTTGCACCTTTCTCCAGAAAGAAGTTAATAACCTTATCCGACAGCAAATTTATTCGTATAGATAATTATCATCACCATTCTGCATGCCAAAATAACGAAGTCTGTAGCCCTCTCGATAACGAGCACGCAACAGATGAATGAAAGAGTCATTCTCAAACTCAATGTAACCTGTTAAATAAAGTAGGATCAGATATTCCTCAAAACGTGGATTGCCAAGAGTCATCTCACTCTCTTGCATTCCATAAAATACTTCGATTTCAAGAATTAATAGAAGAGAAAACCCTCTTACAGTGGAATTGATGATCCATGCAAACTCCAGTGGCTCATGGATATCCTCATCCTTGTTCAGGCTAATTAATTGCTTGGTTCCCCTCTCATCCTTGAATACATAAGCTGCAATCGCCTGATCAAATCCCGCATGAGGATCGTTGCGCAAGTCGGAAAACGCCTCTAAATCTACCTTCTCAGCGTAAAATTTCTGAGTTAGTCGATCATGAATCTGCTCCAAACTGAATGGATTAGGAATGTCCAATGTTATATATTTGTCGTAAAGCTTCTGAATATCAATATGCAATGATAAATCCTCTTTTCGTTATGAATGATAGAATTCCCAACTTCGTTATCAATATAAAAAGGCTTACTTCCCAATAGGAAATAAACCATTTCAAACTCTTATACTTCACTCTGAACCGACTACACTCCGCCGCCGCCATGTGTATGTGTACTATATAATACTGGCGTGCCTGCGCCAGGCTGAGGATACAGTGTAAACAATAAAACAGCACTAAACAAAACTACTATTACAGCTGCTTTTTTTCTCATAATTACTATAAACCTCCTCGATTAAGTTTCTATACTTGTTCTTCAATTCAGTTGAAGCTCTGTCTCTAAATCTCTCAAATAAGCCTACACATTGTATAATCACAGATTCGCTTTTCATATGTTTAGCTGAAGCTATACAGTGTAACAAATGCTGAAACCCTTGTTCATACCTGCCTTTATCTAGTTGATAGATAGTTAATTCTTTAAGAAATTCAATGTATCTGCCGTTGGTTATAAGTTCATTATAACTACCAATATAACCATAAGTATTAAAATACATCATTATATATGGATCAAATTTATCGAGAACAAAATCAACATCCATATTGTGATTATTAGCTGCTTCCATTATTTTTACCAACGCAGGCAAAATTTCAGCTTCATCTTTCTCAATGTACTGAACATACGAATAGATTACATCTATATCCCCCATCATAAGGCGATATAGATAATTGTTGACCTGTGCCCAACCATTGAATCTATTAATAAATACAATATCCTCTTCACTAGGATTATCAATACGAATTAATTTTGAATATGCTTCTGTATATTGAAGAGCTTCAGGATATTCTGCTCGTCCGTCACATGCTGCTGCCCTCAGCAAATTAGAATACGCGGAGTATACGAAGGTAGGGTAAACGGTAATTCTTTGAGTTTCTGATTTTCTTTTTTTATAAGAGTTAAGAAAGTTAGTTTTCTGCTCCAGATCTTCAGCCAAAGTGAATACCTTGTCCCAGTATCTTAGAGCCAAGTATGTATTCGCCAGGTCTTTAATCGCATCCAGCTGCCTCTCCTCATCCAGCCGATTAATATACGGTTCAAAATGTACGGCTGCACGCAGATTCTCGTGTTGGTCCTGACCGAGAGATAACGTGAAGATGCGATACTGACAGAGAGCGAGACGTTCCGAATGTTGATATTTCTCGCACTCCGCCACACATTCGTACAACATCCGTGCAGCCTTCGTCTGTCCACGCTCAAGCATGCCTTCAGCCATCTCAAACAACTCCGAGATATACGAGCGATCATCGGTCACTTCCTGGATAACCCTCTGAATACATTCCAGCTTGTCCAATTCGGCACAGCGCTGCAGGAATGGTTCCAGTCTTCTCCAATGGGGTGCCGATTCCACGAAACATTCAGCCCCATAGATCTCGTAGAAGTACCCCTCTTCCAGCTTCATGCCTTGGGTAATCAGATCCAATTGCGCCATAGCAATGGGCCGAGTCCCCTTAATAATTGCACTAAGCGTTCCGGCGTTAACTCCTGATATATCGGCAAAATACTGCAGGGTGTACCCCTGTTTCCTGATGTAGTCCTCAATATATGAGCGTATCGTAGTTGTAGGTTCCATGTATCCCACCTCCACAATGAAAATCCATAATTTTGAATTTATATGATAAGCACAATTTTAATCCTAAATTTTACAGCGGTCAATAAAAATCGTGGCAATTTCCTTCACATCTGTGCAAGGGGGCCTGAACTGAATTTTTGCTTATAGAAAAAATCCATTAGAAGAATCCGTGAGAACATGATACATTTAATGCAACTTACATATCCTACTATTTCAATAGGATTATACGACACAGATACTATTAATTCAGTTCAAGGAGAAGGTCAGATGAAATTTGCCTTGTTTAGTCTCATGATGAATCTGCCTAATGCCGTAACCGGGGAGGCTCTGACGACTCAGCAGAAATTCCATAATATATTGGAGCAAGCGAAGCTGGCTGAACGACTGGGATTCGATGCCTATGGAATTGGTGAACGACACGGTGCACCTTTTCTATCTTCCTCGCCACCTGTCGTATTAACCGCAATAGCCGCAGCAACCACACGCATTCGGTTACTAACCACCGTTACTGTTCTTAGTATACTTGATCCAGTCCGGGTTGCCGAGGATTATGCCACACTGGATCAATTATCAGGCGGACGGCTGGAGATGATCATTGGGAAAGGCAATGACCCTCGACATTATCCGCTGTTTGGCATAAGCGAAGAGGAACAATGGGACTCACTCGATGAACGGTATCATTTGCTAAAACGGCTGTGGTCTGAAGAGAATGTCACCTGGCAGGGAACGTATCGCCCTCCGCTTGAGGGCGTGACTACCTGGCCTAGGCCGCTTCAGCAGTCCATCCCAATCTGGCATGGTAGCGCGTCCAGCACAGTCTCAACCGAACTCGCTGCCAAATATGGCGAGCCGCTCTTCACGTCGAATTCTTTTCACCCTCAGGCCAAATACAAAGCGTTAATCGATCATTATCGAGAGCGCCTCGCTTATTATGGTCATGATCCGCAGCAGGCAGTGATTGGCTCTGGTGCCGGCAGTCTCTATCTTGCCGATACAGGTGAAGAAGCCATTCGTCGCTATAAGCCGTACTATGAAGCGTTCCATGCCACCGCCGCCGCACAGCATAACCAGTCGCCCTTCACCGATCTGGAGGATAACATTGCACGTGGCCCTGCGTTAATCGGCAGTCCGGAACAGGTTATTGAGAAAATTCTGGACTATCATGCCGCTTACGGACATCAGGTGCTGAGTATCAGCGTAGATGGATTGACGCATAGCGAGCAGTTGGAGCAAGTGGAGCGTTTTGCAAAGGAAGTGGCCCCTGTATTACGCCGTGAACTGCCTAGTTCAGTATGGAATGAACCCCCGGTGTTAACCCAGCACGCATCCTTCCTATCCTCTAATGCTACAGACTCATGGCCCACAGCCATCTCACCTATATTCCAAGTTTAAATACTCTCCCACGTACAATATGCCACATGTGATCCCTTCCAGGGTGATTCCTAAGAATCACCCTCTTCCCTCATCCTCCCAGTTGTATCACCGCTCTTCTTCTACTTATTGGACTGAATACCTTCAAACAATGAACGGAGCAGTACATCTACAAACGCATCATCCATCGCTTCACCGGTCACTAACATGCGATAGAACACCGGCCCATAGATCAGGTCAATAT
The DNA here is from genome assembly GCF_055687625.1 of Paenibacillus sp. CB74. NCBI lineage: Bacteria > Bacillati > Bacillota > Bacilli > Caryophanales > Paenibacillaceae > Paenibacillus > Paenibacillus sp. CB74. The sequence goes on from NZ_CM146009.1 coordinate 4,906,827, forward strand.
ACATTCCAATGTCTATCCCACTCTTCAATTCGCCGCGCTCCACGCCCTTCTCCAAGATTCCTCGAGCTTCACGCCGACGTGGCTGGATGTATCTTGTGCGGTATTCTTCGGCAAGCCCTTCATCCGATTGCCCTTCTCCGATAATCTGTGTAATCACTTTTCCTTCCCGACTGGTCAAAAAACGAACCAGATTACTCGCATGTATGCGTATATCTTCCAATACCGAGCCTGTATCCGGTACGGGTAATCTTGCCGTTGCGGCAGACATATATCCGTCCATGATGACAGCGCCTTTGCTCGGCCACCATTTGTAGATCGTGGCTTTGCTCACTTGTGCGCGCTCAGCAATCTTCTCAATCGTAACAGCCCCGAATCCGTGCTCCAACAACAACTCATAGGATGCGTTAAGAATGGCATTCTGGGTTTCCATATTACGTGGACGTCCTCTTTTGGCAGTCATCTTGAGCCCTCCTGGATGCAAAAAATATATTTTATCATCAATAATATTCATAAATACGATACGTTCATTATACTAAAATGCATTGCGTACACACAATTCACTCTTCGCTCATTTTTATATCCTCATTTAAATTTTCATTAAAATATGTTTAGTCTATTTACAATACTAAACGTTTAGTTTATTATATGTTTTAATTAGTGAACACAACGTTTAGTAATTAACATTTTAAACAGCACCCGTTGATCTATCTGGAATATCGAATTTTCAATACGAATATGAAATCTGTGGAGGATGATTAAGATGGATATGAGACAACAAGTGAAGAAGGCACCTGTACCTGCCTGGATTATTTTTTTGCTGGCATCCGCTTGTGGATTGATCGTGGCAAACCTGTATTATGCTCAGACCGTTATCGGACCGATTAGCATGACCACGGGCCTTTCTTCTGCCGTTGCCGGATTGATCGTAACGTTGACTCAGATTGGTTATGTTATTGGTTTGTTATTCATCGTGCCGCTCAGTGACATTATTGAGAACCGACGCCTGGTCGTTCTTTTCCTCATCGTACTGGTTGTTGCCCTGATTGCTGCGGCTTTCTCGCCCACGGCTGTTGTATTTCTGACTGCCTCTCTGTTCATTGGTATAGGTTCTGTGGTCGCTCAGATTCTGGTACCCTATGCGACATATCTTACTTCCGAGGAACAACGCGGACGGGTTGTCGGCAATGTCATGAGTGGTCTGCTGCTGGGCATCATGCTGGCCCGTCCTGTCGCAAGCTTTATCACCAGCCTCTTCGGATGGCAGACGGTCTTTGTATTCTCCGCCATTGTCATAACACTTCTCATGTTGCTCCTATCCCGTGCTCTTCCTGCTCGCCAACCTGAACCCACCTTGAAATACGGTCAATTAATCGTGTCGTTGGGCACACTGTTCAGAACGATGCCTCTGTTACGCCGTCGGGCGTTCTATCAAGCCAGTCTGTTTGGTGCTTTCAGCTTATTCTGGACGACGGTTCCACTCAGACTCGCGAACGATTTCGGCATGTCACAGCAAGGCATTGCCTGGTTCGCCCTGGCTGGTGTCGGAGGTGCTATTGCCGCTCCCATTGCCGGGAGATTGGCAGATCGCGGACTAACGCGTATTCTCACGGGGGCTGCCATGATCATCGCTGCGGCTTCGTTTGGTCTGGCTTATGTATTCCAGAGCCACTCCACGTTTGCACTAATCCTGCTTGTGATCGTGGCAATTACATTGGATATGGCTGTCTCGGGAAATCTGGTGCTGGGTCAACGCATTATCTACTCCTTAGGAAGTGAAGCGAGAGGGCGTGTGAATGGCATATTCATGTCGATCTTTTTTGTTGGCGGTGCGATTGGTTCATCTCTTGGAAGCTGGTCTTATGCTAACGGAGGCTGGAGTCTCACAACGCTGATTGGCCTGATCATGCCGCTGCTCGCTTTGGTGTATTACTTTACGGAAAAGAAAGCTGTAGTCGTCAGCAACGAATAGAAATGAATGTATCGTTTAATTCGAACGACCAAATAAGGGCAGACTGATCCTAAGGATCAGTGCTGCCCTTTATTTTGTAATCAACACTTGGCTCTCTGTGACAGAGCAAGGTATCACTGTGATTAAGATGGATACATCTGCGTATTAGGCTTTACTGTGAAGGGTAACTTGGTACCCGTCTGGGTCGGCAAATGTAAAAGTTCGCCCGAATGGTCCATCTATGGGTGCAGATGTAATCTTAACGCCTGCCGCAGCAAGCTTGTCGTGAATGTCTTGCGTATCCGGGGCATGAAGCCACAGGGCGATACCAAGTCCTGGCTGAGTACCTGAACGGAGTTCGGTTCCTGGCAATAGGTCACGAAGAGCAAATGTAATAGGCTTGGTATCAAAGACCACCGCATGAGGTGGTCCCGCCTGTGAGCGTACCAGTCCGAGATAGTTTTGATAGAATTCGGCAGAGCTCTCAAGATTGCTCACTTGAAGTGAAATGAAATCGGGTCCAATTGCTGACATAATGTTATTCTCCTTTAGATATGGGATTGTTTATATCTTGATCATACAAGCCCGCTCTTGCCAACAGTATGTCAGTAGCGTTCATTCTTTTTTTGATTTTTCTTTGAATCGGTTTTTCCCTTTTACACCAACACGGGCAGATGCTTAGCTGCATCATACTCCACCAATGGCTCACCAGCATTCAATTTCTGCACCAGATCAGGGTTGGAGATAAATGGTCTGCCGAACGCAGCCAAATCTATGCTTCCCTTACCAATCGCGTGCTCTGCGGTTTGAACATCCAAATTCCCCACACCAATGATGATGCCATCCCACTGACTTCGAATCCGCTCGTGAAAGGATTGCCCACCGTCCCATGCTTTTGCATAATGATCTGTCGAGGGATGCAATATCGAAATTCCCGTCTCGCGGAACAACTTCAGATATGCATTTATCATTGCAGCTTTGTCTGCCCATGCATAGGATGCATCATCATCCTTTTTCTCGGAGAATCGAACCGATATGCGATCCACACTGATCTCTTTTTTTACAGCCACAATAATATCTCGAAGGAACCGTAATCTGTCCGCAGTGTCGCCTCCATATTCGTCTGTTCTGTGGTTGGTCTTCTCATTGATAAACTGGTCGATCAGATACCCATGCGCAGCATGCAGCTCGATTCCGTCAAACCCTGCAAGAACCGCATGGCGTGCTGCCGTCTGAAAATGCTGAATCGTATCCGCTATATCCTGTGCGCTCATCGCTTGGGGAATCTGATACGGCTTATGCAGCTTATGCACTCTTCCCTCTGCCGCAAGGCTGGAAGGTGCCAGTGGAGCGGTTCCGATCAGATCAGAATGGGACAATCTGCCGACATGCCACAGCTGAGCAATAATGGTGCCGCCATGTCTGTGAACAGCATCCGTTACCCTTTTCCAAGAAGTCGTCTGTTCATCTGTATATAAGCCGGGGATGCCATAGGTTCCTTTGCCTGCCAGATCCGGGTTAATACCCTCGGTAATGATCAGTCCCACGCCATCTCGCGCACGCTGCTCATAATATGCCACCATCTCATCCGTCACCGTCCCCTTATGGTCATCAGCAAATCCCCGGGTCAACGGTGCCATCACCATTCGGTTTCTTAACTTCCATTGATGAATTGTCACCGGGCTTAATAGTGTTGTACGTGTATTCATCTTATCCATGTCATATCCCTACTCTCTTTGTCATTAGGGATATTGTACGGCTGCTCTGATATATCGTAAAATGATTGTAATATATAGTTGTATCTCTCAGAGAGATACCTAACATGAATATCTGCGGAAGCAATGTAAGTTAATCCACACTCAGGAGGATACAGCATGGAACTTTCTGATATCGATATTGTTCTCGCGGTGGCACGTTCAGGCAAAATCTCACAGGCCGCTAAAGAACTGAATTACGCGCAATCCAATGTCACGACACGCATCAAAAAACTGGAGCAGGAATATCAAATCCAGTTGTTCAACCGATTTCCCAAAGGTGTTGTACTGACCTCCAAAGGAGAACAGTTCGTCCAGTACGCCTCTCGCATTCATAACCTTTTGCACGATCTGAAGCAGGATATGACCGATCCCGGAGAACCTTCTGGCACGCTAAAAATCGGCATTGTGGAAACTGCGGCATCCAGCCGCTTTATGGAGATTCTGAATGAATATCAAGTAACCTACCCGGAGGTATCCATCTCACTCGTTAACGCCACTTCACCCAAAGTACTGCGCAAGAAAATACAGGACTATGAGATTGATGGTGCTTTTATCAGCGGGGCTTGTGTGAAGGAAGGTCTGAAAGTGGAATACGAGATGCAGGACACGGTTCATATCATCTCCAAAAAGACAGACGCACCACCTGAGAGCCTGTGCCAGGTATCGTGGGTCGTTTTCCCCGAAGGCTGTCCGTATCGTGAAATGACCGAAGAATTCCTGCAGGAAGAAGGGTTGTCCGCACGCAATATCATCGAAGTGAGTACGATGGAAAACCTGCTCAGCTGTGTGGAATCAGGCATTGCTTTTACCATTATGCCGTGCAGCGTTATTCACAAGAAACCGGATGATTTCTCCGTATTTGATCTCGCAGATCGTTATACTCATACCACAACAACCTTTGTCCGCGGTGAGGATCGTTATGTCAGCAGTGCGCTGGATCAATTCATGAAGCTGCTCAATCAGAAGTGCATTACGTTTTGATAGATGCGGACTATACCCCAACACATCACACGGAGCATTGTCCTTATTATGCATTACTTAGATGGATACAGGGGGGCTGGTTGCAAAAGGGGCTGTCTCAGAAGGAATACCGCCTCGCTCCAAGTGCTAACGAACCTACCGCACCTTAAAAGGCAAATCATCAACGATTGCAAGATTTAACGAACCTCACTAACGCTATTTCGTCATACTAGGGCTTCCAAACCTAAAAAAACCAATGAATCGACGAAATAGCGTCTCTGTGATTCGTTAGTTCTCAGATCTGGGCAAATGGGAGCGAATAGCGTGTGTCAGGTTCATTAAAACAAAAATCAAACTAAATGAGGATGTCCCTCGTCATATTCATGACTTATGGGACATCCTCGTCGTTACTTTTCCCCTCTAGATCACATACAATTAACGCTTACTCCACCTTGAATCTTGCAGCCGATTCGGCCAGCTTTTGTGTCAATTGATCGATTGTATCGACCATGTTTGCCAACTGCTGCACTGTCGCGGACTGCTCCATCATGGTTGCTGTTACCTCTTCAACCGAAGCAGATACTTGCTCTCCCGAAGCCGACAAGCTATGTGCTGACTCCAGTACGTCATCCTTATTCTGCAACATCTCCTGCATCTGTCCTGCCATCGTGGCGATCTGTTGATTAATGACCATTACTTTCTCCAGAATCACATCAAACGCCTGACGAGTCTGCAAAACAAGCTCATCCTGTCTGGACGAGATGGTGTGAATTTCGGCAACACTATGGTTGTTCTCGGCGACATCGGCCAGATTCTGCTCGATAATGCTGGAGATTTCCTTGGACTGGCGGGAACTCTGCTCTGCCAGATTGCGGATCTCCTCGGCCACAACCGCAAATCCTCTGCCATGCTCCCCAGCCCGTGATGCTTCAATTGAAGCATTCAATGCAAGCAGATTGGTCTGCTTCGCGATCTGGCTGATCGCTTCCGTGATCTGACTAATACTGCCCGAACTCGTTTGAAGTTTGACCGTAATCTCCGAGATTTTCTCCACTTCCCGCTCGTTGACCTCATTAATACGCATCAATTCATTGACGACTTCATTCCCGTTGTGGAAAACCGATTCGATCTCATCCGCTCTTGCTTTCACATCCTGCGCACTGCTGTTCATGGCAGCCACTTTATCGCCAAAGCTGTTGAACTTGCCTGCAATCTGCTCGGTATCTTCCGATTGGGCCTCCATCGCCTTGGCAATGCCCATGGACGTTGCCGATGTCTCATCAATGGATCTTGCCGTCTGTTTGGATGTCTCCTCCAATTCCTGAGTGCTGGCCTGGAGCACATGAATCGAATTATTCATATCGGTAATCAGGTTCCTGTTCTGCTCGACCATGCCATTAAAGCTCTCCGCCAGATCCTTGAATTCACTGTTATATCTGCCATTGGCCTTAACGGTGAGATTCCCTTGAGCAAGCTGTTTGAACAGCCCGATCAGACGAATGATGGGTCTCGTAATACTACGAGAAATTAGCAATCCCACGCCAATCGCCAGAGCAACTCCGATCAATGTCACGATAATCATCTGGCGCTGCATATCCTCTAATGGGCGTTTGATATCATCATAATCATCAATAATGACTACGGAGAGATCTGCACCAGGGATCTGATTGATACGATAATAGATATTATCTCGATCCATTGAAGTGATTTTCACTTTGTCGGTGGCTCTGTCTTCCATAAGTTCGGTGGCTTCCTTGTCCTCTTCCAACGTTTGTCCCACAATGGAAGGGTCCAGTGAATCATACATAATGATGCCGCTTCGGCTCAATACTTCAACTCTGCCTTGACCATTGATCTGGATGTCCCCCAGTTGCCCCAGGAAAAAGTTGCTGTCCACCGACATGGCGAACACACCCAGAATATTACCCTCTTCATCCATGACAGGCTCCGAGAATGCAATTATCAGCTTCTTGCTATTCTTCGACACGATGGCATCACTGATGAAGGATTTCCCCTGTATGGACTCCTTGAAATATTCACGGTCTCCTCGTGGCTGTCCAATGACATCCGGCATGGTTCCTGCCACAATGGTTCCTTCCTTGTCAAACACGAACAGATCCGGCTTGGTGCCTATTGTGTCAGATATACTCTCGGTGAGAATTGTATTCGCTCTGTTGAAATATGGATTCTCATCTGTGAAAAAAGTCTCATCTGTCATTTCGTTTGTATCACGCAACTTCAAGAGTTCTTTAAACGTACTATGTACGGACATCGCATGACTCATCTGTTGCTGAAGCTGCATCGCTGTCCAAAGCCCTTCCCCAAGGCGGTCAGCCATTACATTAATCTCATCCTTGCTCTTCCTGACCACAACATCAGATGAAATCATATAACTTGTGGTCGTTGCACCGAGCAGTACCAAAACGACCAATACACTGATCATGATCGGCAGCTTGATTTTAAGCGACACATTTTTAAGCCTGTGCGCTACCCCTTGTCTTTTCCCCATTTTCACTTCTCCCCACTTCCCTGAACCATCTGCATCTAAACGATGTATATACATTATCGGAAAAATGCATAGTGGAATTGATCTATTAGGGAGATATTGCCACTGTTTTTCATTTTTTTATATCTGATAACAACATAAAAAATGGCCTGTTAGAACGACACGATCCATCTTAGAAATGGACGTTGCCGTTATCTAACAGACCGTTTACAGATTTAATAAAGATTCAATACCGTTTACTTGCGCAATCTCCGGGAACTCAGCGCGTGGTGGCCATTCTGCAAAAATGTACTGCGTGTATTCTTCATCTGTTCGATCCGTCGCTCAGCCAGACGATCTGCAGCAACATAGGTAGCGATGCCCTCGGTACGTGAGCTTTCGAATATTTTCTCCAGAGTGGCATAGATCTCTCCGATCTTGCTCCACGCCCGATCCGCATTATAACCATTCAGCTCATCTGCAATGTTAATTACGCCACCTGCATTGATAACATAGTCAGGCGCGTATACGATGCCCATGTCATACAACTGATCCCCATGACGGGTCTCCAGAAGCTGATTGTTGGCGCATCCCGCTACAACCTTCGCCTTGAGCGTCTTAAGCGTATCGTCATTAATCGTGCCGCCCAGTGCACATGGTGCATAGATATCGCAATCCACACTCGTGATATCCGCGGGATCAACAGCTGTTGCGCCGAAGCGATCCACCGCCTGTTTCACCGCGTCCTTATGGATATCCGTAACGATCAGATGTGCACCTTCCTCATACAGATATTTGCACAGATGCATCGCCACATTGCCGACACCTTGAACCGCTATCGTCTTACCCTCCAGCAGATCGGTGCCAAATGCTTCTTTGGCTGCTGCCTTGATCCCCCGATATACACCCCAAGCGGTTGCTGGTGATGGATTACCGGATGAACCATAACTTGCCGAGATGCCTGTCACATAATCGGTTTCCTGATAGATCAGGTTCATGTCCTCTTCCGTTGTTCCCACATCTTCGGCCGTGATATAACGTCCGTTCAACCCTTGAATATATCGTCCAAACGCACGAAACATCGCTTCGTTTTTGTCACGCCTTGGATCTCCGATAATAACGGTTTTGCCGCCGCCCAGATTCAGGCCGGATACTGCATTCTTATATGTCATACCACGGGCAAGGCGCAGCGCATCTTCAATGGCTGCTTCTTCCGAAGCGTAAGTCCACATCCGTGTGCCTCCCAACGCAGGGCCGAGTGTTGTGTCGTGTATGGCGATAATTGCTTTTAACCCTGAATTTCGATCCTGGCACAGAACCAGTTCCTCATAATCGTGATGCTCCATTGCTTCAAACCAACTCATGTGCTAACCGTCTCCTCCAACCATTTTTGCGATTCAATCGCATTGTTCTCTATTCATCGACCATCCTCTATTGTACCCATGAATACCCAGTTTGTGCAAAATCACATCGCAATGTTAGAGAAGCACCGATCGATGTTTCTCATATGGCGAGAGCAAAGCTGTCGAATTTCAGATTATAATTTTATCATCTATCAATAGAAAAACCTCTCTCTCTTACAGGAGAAAGGCACACTTCCCTCAACAGCATCATCTTAATCGCCCCAAGTAGGCCACTTGATCGTTCAAATTTAGGATAACGTCTCAACCACATTTATCGGATGCAGATCTCCATCCACCGCGAATGAAGCCTGTCCCGTCTCCTCAGAGACAACCAGTACAACCGCATCCGTCAATTCACTGAGTCCCAGTGCAGCCCGATGTCGAGTGCCTATTTTTCGTTCATGCACTTCCGCTTGCGACAACGGCAGCACATTACCAGCGGATACAATCTGATTGCCACGAATCAATACGGCCCCGTCATGCAATGGTGCACCGGGAATGAACAAGGATTCCAACAGCGCATGTGTCACTCTGGCATCCACGGCCACGCCTGAATGAATGATCGACTCCAACGGAATCTCACGTTCGATCACAATCAACGCCCCATATCTCCGATCAGATAGATGTTGTACGCTCGAAGTTAATTCGGCAAACTTCTCGGTAAAGGGCGACAGATAACAATCCAGATAAAACGAAGAGGCGAGCACCTCAATCTGCTTGATTTCCGCTCGAATCTCTGCAAATTGCCCCAGCAGACAGGCACTGTCATTGTCAAACCGGGATAACGTCAGATTCATTCGTTCTGCTACACGATGGAGATCCGCTTTGAGCTTCTGTCTCATCGAGGAACTGTCACAGTCTGCTTGCCGTTTCATCATACGTCGCCTCCTCCTTTAATTCGATTAATGCCTCGCACACATCCTGAATACCCATACCTTCCCCCCAGGAGCAAGTATATATACAATGACAAGGCGGTAAGAGCTGATCATGGTCGTGAATGCATCTGGCATAACAAGCAAAAAAGAGCCTGTCCGCGAACAAACTTTCACGGTCAGGCCCTATTCGGCATGATGATTTGATGTCTATATCACTTATTGTGCTTTTCCGTATGAACCTGCCTTAAATGTAGTCGGATCATACCATTTGTATCCCGCCGCAGGTGCAGCCCATGGCTCAAGTTGTGGCTCGGTTGATGCAGCCGGAGCTTCCATGGAGAGCAGGCTTGTTGCCGTATCCAATGTCAGACCTGGCACTTGTGCCAGACTGGTATAACTCTCTTTGACCGCCAGCCATTTTACGGTATTCACAAGGAACGTTGCATCGTCCACTTCTTTGAATCCATCATAGGTCTTCTTGGTCGCACCGGTCTCTTCACGCAAATATTTCGGAGTAGCGTCTTCCACAGGTGATGAGTCGCCAATAAATGCAGCTTTGCCCGCACCAACCTTGGCAATGGCGGCATAGGCCCCTTCAGCTCGTCCACCCCCGTTATATACGCCCTGATCGACAGCATTGCCCCACTTGGACACACCACTTGGTACATACACCAAACCTTTGGCCTTGTTAGGGTCGATAATTGCAACGGTGGATCCCGCATGCATGGCTACAGCATTAACACCAGCCGTAATACCGAAGGATTGAGCAGGTGCAACGATATCCGATGCATTTACATCTCCAAGGGCATTGTAGCGGAAACGTACACCAAAATTCGTCGCCAGCCAATCTGAACTCGTCACACTCTGCATCGCTGGTGATTCTGCTTCAGCCGAAGACATGCCTTTGGCCGGATTCAGGAAGGCACCGCGGCGATAGCCGTTGAATACTTCGGAAGAATCCCAGCGGTTTTTGTTACGGTCTGCATTATAGTGGTCGGAGATGAAGAAAACACTTCCTCCGTTCTGCACATACTGCACCAGCGCAGCCTGCTCTGTCGCTTTGAACGGCACGTTGGCTTCGCCAATGACAAAGACGTCGTAATCTTTCAATTTATTATAGGTGATGGCTTGCTCACCGAATGTATACGGAATGCTGCGTTCCAGCTGATTCACGACAAAGCCTGCGTTGCGCAAACCATTGGCAAAATCCGAAAATGCCCCGTCAATAATCCAGTCGGCAGCACCTGCTGTCTGGGCATGGGTATTATCGAACAATACTTTTTTGCCGGTACCATCCGGTAATGTTGTGCCTGGGTTCGGTTCTGGATCAGGGTTCGTTGTTCCGGAGGAAAATGCAATGGACGTTGGGTTTTTGACTCCTGCATAGCTGTTGTAGGCTCCGAGGGTTCCGGTGACGATGATCTTTTTGCCTACAAGATTAGGATTGGTAGCCAGTCCATATTGCGAACGGAAAGAAGCGGGAATCTGCACATCCAATAATCTGGCGTTGGTTCGCTCTGACGCTGAATCGGCAATCAGAACATTAAAATCATTGGCATACGGAGATGTAAACTTTGCGGTAAGTGACCCGGTAGCATGTCCAACAATGATTCCTTCAACCGTCGCTGTTCCTCCACCGCTCTGGGCAGCGATGGCCTGAGATACCGTAAGGGGTGCTGCAGCTTGTACCGGACTTTGCGAACCCGGCCCCAGCAGTGCGGTTGCCATCATGATAAAGACCAGGAATGCCCCGATCCAATGCTGCCATAACGCCTTCTTCATATTCCCTTTCTCCTCCTCCAAATTACCTGATAATGGGTTATCCTCCTTTAATTTAATTGTTCATATGCTGAATTCCTCTATCTTTTTGTAAAATTATTGAAAAAGTTTTGAGATGGTATCCATTTGCCCATACTGATTAGCATTAGAATTCCACTTTCCAAAGGAGTAAAACAATGATGAAGTTGATATTTTTGGTGCTCTTGTTAGTTATCCCGCTAATTATGGCTTATGTTGCTCTTCGTTCCCGAATGGTTACGAGGCTATTTCATATCCTTGCGCTGCTCTGCTTCTACAGTGCCGCAACTGTCATCGCTGGTGATGTGTATGCAACGAATGCTCATATGACCACGTTCACCACCGAAATTCATCAATTCCTGATGAATGGCTGGTTCCTGTATCCGTCTGCATATCTCGGTGTGTACATTCCCTATGTGATGTGGAGGAGCCTATTTTCAGAAAAAAGTTAACTTCGTTGCTGACTTGATATTGCATTTTGCCAGCGTTCATTGCATAATGAGTATATAAACGTGATAATGATTATCATTATTGAACTTGTCTCCATGTAACTTTCTACTGCATATGATTTTACGATTTTATAGATAAAGGGGAACGAACATCGAATGAATACAACTCTGCAAAAGGCTGATCTGCAGCTTGACGATTATTTGGATCTTCTGAACCTGGCAACCAATCTGGGTGATACGAGATGGCAAAAGGAAATTATCCGCAAGCTGGCTTATACTTATCCCGCAGTTCAATGTAAACAACCACAATAGCATTCCATATATCATAGATCTACATTATGGCTCATGACCGATTCATTCGTTGAATCTGTTATGGGCTATTTTTTGTTGTACAATGTACAGTAAGTTATTCAAATATGAAGGAAGTGGACAACGATGCAATTGGAGACCGAACGACTCATCATCAGGGATATTCTGGAGACAGACTGGGAAAGTATACATAGCTACACATCCATGACAGAAGTCACTCAGCATACGGCGTGGGGACCGAATACAGAAGAAGATACGCGAGAGTACGTGCAGTTTGTGTTGGACATGCAGCAGACACAACCACGAGAAGGTTATGAGCTGGCGATATGTTTGAAAAGTGACGGGACTCTTCTTGGCGGAGTAGGTATTCACGTGATGGAGAAAACCAATGCAGAGATTGGTTACGTCCTTAATCCCACTTACCAAGGGAAAGGTTATGCGACCGAAGCAGCCAGCGCTATACTAGGCTTCGGTTTCAACGAACTCGGCATCCACCGGATTTACGCCAAGTGTCGCCCACACAACACGGCTTCGGAGAATGTTATGAAGAAAATCGGTATGCAGCGTGAGGGGCTATTACGGGAGCATTGGTACTACAAAGGTTCCTTTCATGACTCGTTGATCTATTCGGTACTCGCCAGTGAATATGGCACATGAACAATTTCACGGAAACACAAAAAGCTGACTCCCATATATGGGACGCCAGCTTTTCTTTTTTTTCTCCGTAACGACCCCAATCGCCAGTGGAGGTGAAGCTTCATTTGGAACCAAATCACAATTGTTCCTCCGGGATGCAACTGATGATCCTTTCCTTACCTCGGATTCCCCCGGAACGATTTACCTTACAATCGGCACAGCTCAACCGGGCAGCTTGGAAATGTGGGACATCCGCACATGCAGCGCAGGGCTGCCAGATCCCGAATCATCAGTTTGCCATCCATCATATCCAGCGTTCCTTGTTCCTTCCATGCCCCAAGCATCCGCGTTACGCTCTCCCGGGTTGCTCCAATCATCTCGGCAAGGTCGGTATGGTTCAGCTTCATGTCGAGCACTATACCGTCCGGCGTAATCCGGCCATACGAATTGCTGGCACGGATCAGTGTCGAAGCGAGCGCCCCCGCCTTGCCGTAGAGTAGCAGATCACGGAATCTCGACTGGGTAATCCGCTGCGACAATGCCATCCATTGCAAAAATTTCAAGGCAAGGTCGCCATGTTTGCTGAGTATACTTTCCAGATCGCTAAGCGAGATAATGGCCAGTTCCCCTTTTTCCGCCATCTCTGCACTATAGCTATGATTCAATCCACCGATACCGCCAAATTCACCGATGAGATCGCCGCTTTGCTGAATGGATAAAATAATTTCCTTGCCATCCTCCGTCGACTTGGTCATTTTTACTCGTCCCGAACGAATGTAGTACAGATATCCGGCTTCATCGCCTTCGAGAAAGAGACTATACCCCGACTTCACCCGTTTGGGTTGCATTTTTGCTTCAATCAGGTCCCATTGCTCAGATGTAACGAACGAAAGGATTCCGCCTGTTTCTCGTGTCATTTTGCCCGCCTCCGTTTGTTTCTGCGCTGTTCTCTGGGTTGTTCTTTCTACAAATACTGTACCCATAACCTTCGTCCCCCTCGGTGATTCCTTATGTATACATCATATCGCGAAAGTAGCCTCAGGGTTATCGGGGGATTACCTGATCATTGACAAGAAACTCCCTGAATTTGCTGTGAGAAAAGTCACATTTCACCGATATGCCTCATCCTTCGCATTCTTCCAATCCCTTGATGTACCTGGTTCAGGAGCCCTCTACTGCCCAAGTTCAGTAGATTACGGAACGGAAATAGGGGTTTTCCCTGAATTACAATGACCGAGAATGGGTCTACAATAGAACTACCATCGTAATACCCTTACTTTAAGATGATCCTGTTCGAAGGTTAATGATAATAATTACACCGTTATGTACGTTATATTCCGAAAAAAAAGGAAGTGTCCCCTCATGCATAATGAACTGCCATCTGGTATTCAGGAGATGATCGATGGCCTGCGCCTGAGCACATCCAGTGACTTCTGTGGACTTGCCTGTCTGAACGGGACGATGCTACGCTGGAAGGTTACATCTGGGTCCAGTAATGAACGGGTGAAACGCATGGAGATGCGCCCCGGACAAGATCTGGTAGGCACAGCCCTGCGAACTGGACGCACAGCCCGATCTGATGCACAGTCCCCCGGGGAGCATACACCCGGTCGTTGCCCGTTAATGCTTGCTGAGCGACTGGTAAGTGCCATAGCAGTCCCCGTGTTCCAGGAAGGAAGCGTGCCTGGTGCCGTGCTGCTCGTTGGCAGCAGACTGCCTTGCACCTTTTCACCGAACATGGTCCTGCAGACTGAGCAGGTCGCTCTGCGTCTTCAGCCGAAGGTGTTTGGATAACAACATCTGTCTTTAATATAGAAGAAGTCTTGTTATTTCCTTAGGGGAGTATCAAGGCTTTTTTTATTATAGTTATTCACAGCGGAGCAAGCCTTAGTCTGTTCACCTGTCTTCGCTCATCTGTATACATCGACGTCACTTACACAGATTGATATAATCGAGTCCATACATCCATATATTCATAGATAGAATATACAGCTAAGGAGGCCACAGATATGTTTGTACTGACAAATGCCAGTGTTATGCCATGGGAACCCACACAGCACAACAGTACCATTTCCATAAAAACGCCTTCCTTGGTTACCTGCACAGCGACGGTGGACTATAGATATGGTAATGAGCACGGTGTTTTACATAAAGGACAGTTACTTTTTCTACATTCCCAGTGCTCCCTGGAGCTGATACATACCCCGCCTTCTGCCTTCACCCTGTATCATATCGGTTTCCAGGATTATGAATTAACGGAAGAGAGTCCTGACAAGCGTGTTTATCAGCTTTCATCAGCGAACTTGCCCTCACATGGTTCGAAGACCGGAGCAAGTCCACAGGTTCTGCGAATGCTGGCAATCATCCAGGAACTTTCCGAAAACCGGGCAGGAAGTGTCCAGACCGAAGAAGCCAGATCCCATTATCTGCTGAGTGAATTGCTTGAATTATTCAAGCTGGCGATTAAACCTTCTACAGAAATGGTAGACAGTATAATTCGTGAAGCACTTCGCTACATGAATCATCACTATGACAGTCATCTCACCCGTGAAGAACTCGCCAGATTAACCGGGTTTAATGCGAGCTACTTCTCCAGGTTCTTTCAAAAACAGGTTGGACGAAGCTTTCAGGCTCACTTGACCCGAGTTCGTATGGACAAGACGAAGCAATACCTGTTGTCCACGCAGGCCACCTTAAATGAAATTGCGCTGCTTGTGGGATACTCCGACGGTTTATACTTAAGTCGAAAATTTAAGCAGTTTACCGGGATGAGTCCAAGTGAATACCGACTACAGCCCCGCGCAAGACGAATAGCTACCGTACAGTACACAGGAGATCTGTTAGCCTTAGGCGTTCAACCCATTGCCGCTTCATTCCTACCCTGGGCTATGTCACCGTTAATCCAAGACGAGTTGCATGATGTACTGGATTTGGATGAATATGTTGTGGAAGAAATCCTCCGAAATGAACCACCTGATCTGATCATCGCGCCGGATTATCTATACTATTTGCCCCATAAGCTCGAACAACTGGAACAGATTGCTCCAGTTATGGTCCTGCCATGGGACAAGTTAAATCGACTGGAGACCGTTCAACTCATCGGGCGAATCATAGGTCGGGAGCAGGCTGCCGCAGACTGGATAGAGCACTACACCTCACTGGTCAGCAGTGAAGCTGAACGACTTGAGGCTGTGATCGGGCCTGATGAAACGTTTGGATTATATGAACTCTGGGAAGATGGCACAATCTGTATCTGGAATGCAACGGCCAGAGCGGCATACAACGTATATTACGGACTCAATCTTACACCTCCTCCCAGTATCCTGCATGACGTTCTGGTACCTAACAATCATCAGTTTATTCAGGAAGATCAATTGACGGAATATGCAGCAGACCATATGTTTCTCGTGCTTTCCTCACATGAAGGCGGTCTCTATCATGATGCAGAAGTCAAACTCAGGGAACGACCACACTGGAACAAGATTATGAATAACGGAAAGAGCCGGATATATCCTCTCAAGCTGGAACAATTCTGGTGTAATGATGCGCTGGCTCTGGAAAAGCAACTTCAGCTTATGGTAGATATCCTGATTCGGGAGAATGGTGAAAAGAATAGGTAACCATTGTCCATGCTCAAGAGGTCACATTTTGAGATGGACGATACTTGTATCCAAAAGCTACGATACTAAGGAGGTTTTATTGAGAAAGATAATCATTATTGATTGGGGAGAAGCAGAATGACAGGGGTTAAATCAAAATGGTGGACTGGGCTTATGTTCCTGGTACTGGTGATTGGAATTATTGGCTGCTCAGGCCAAGCCGCAGAAACGACAGAAAACAAACCTTCCTCGACTGCAGCTACAGAAGAGCAACCGGCAGACAGCGCCTCAGAAATGCAGGTCATATCCACCGCTAATGGAGACGTTGAAATCCCAGCGAACCCGCAGCGGATTGTGACGCAGGGCTACCTCGCTGATTTTCTCGCACTTGGCGTCAAACCAGTAGGCGCACCTGATTATGAGCTAGAAAGCCCTTATGTGCTTGATCTGGTTGAAGGCGTAGCAGACATTGGTCGTATTGACGGTGGTTCAGTGGAAAAAATTCTTTCACTTGAGCCCGACCTGATCGTCACTGTAGGTGGAGATGAGAAGCTGAATGAGCAATATCGCAAAATTGCACCGACCCTCATCATCCCTTATGGTACATACGACAATGTGCACGAGGAAATCACTGCTTTTGGAGAAATCTTAAACAAACAAAAGGAAGCCGCAGACTGGTTGTCCCAATTCGAAGTAAAAGTGAAGTCAGCCAAGGACTCCATTCAAGGGCTGGTCAGAGAAGGTACAACTTTCTCCAACTTCAGTCTTTTTGGTAAGGATTGGTATGTTAACGGAGATGGTGTCAACCGCGGTGGGCAAGCCATCTACCAACAGCTCGGACTGAAAGCACCAGACATTGTACAAAAGGAACTGATTGATCAGGATAAAGATACTGTAACTGTATCCGAGGAGAAACTGGCGGATTATGCCGGTGATTATATTTTCCTGGATTTATCCAATGGTGGTTCGCTCGATGAAACATCACCCGTCTGGTCATCCCTAGACGCCGTGAAGAACAATCGAGTGTTCAAGCTGGATGGGGAACGGTTCTGGCCATATGATCCTCTTGCCGTGGAGGCACAGGTCGAGGAAATTGCCAATATGATTCAGGAACGTTTCGGCCAAACAGAACATTAAGGTTTCATGTTTCTGTCCCACACGTTGAGTGAGAGAAGCTATTCGGAGATTAAAGCTCTGAATGGCTTCTTTTTTTGTTATGATATAGATAGAACTGAGGAAGCGGACAGGGGGAAATCATGTGATTCAACTATTAGTTGTAGACGACCATGTTGTCGTGCGATCCGGGCTGATTGCTTTACTTGAAGGAAAGAATGATATACATATCGTTGGGGATGCCGCAGATGGTGATGAAGCCATTGCCAAAGCTCAAGAGTTAAAACCGGATGTGGTCTTGATGGATTTTAGCATGCCGCCAGGCAAAGACGGTCTGACCGCTACGGCTGAATTGAAGAAATTGATGCCGGATGTCTCCATTCTAATACTGACCATGCATGACGATGAAGAATATCTATTCCGCGCCATCCATGCGGGAGCATCGGGATATATACTCAAAAGTGCGCCGCATGAAGAATTGCTTGCCGCGATTCGTTCCGTAGCAGAGGGTAGCGCCTATCTGTACCCCAGTGCGACCAAACGGCTGATGAGTGAATACCTAGACAAAGCCAAACAGGAAAACGCCGGCCCATATGACACGTTATCCGAGCGGGAGAAAGAGATTTTGTCCTGGATTGCCAAAGGTTACGCCAACAAGGAAATCGCCGAACATCTGATCATCAGTGTCAAAACGGTCGAATCCCACAAAAGCAATCTGATGGAGAAACTTGGCCTGCGTACACGACCGGAACTGGTGAAGTTCGCCATGAAAAAGGGGTTGCTGAACTTTGAGTAGTGCACGCAAGAACAGACTAAGTGGACTCGCAGACCAGCCCGTACGCCTTCTGCTGAACGAAATCGATAATCACATTACCGATAATGAATTTCGCAGCAGGTTGAAGGGCTCCCTGCATCAACTGAGTGATCTGAAGTTTGCTCTGGATGAGTCCTCCATTGTGGCCTTAACAGACCGCAAGGGGAAGATCCAGTATGTGAATGATAAATTCTGTGAGATCTCGCAGTATGAGCGCGAAGAACTCATCGGTAAGGATCATCGAATCATTAATTCCGGATACCATGGCAAAGCCTTTATGAAAAACCTATGGGACACGATATCCTCAGGCAAGGTATGGAACGGGGAGATTCGCAATCGTGCCAGAGATGGCAGTTACTATTGGGTCAACACCACCATCGTGCCTTTCCTCGATAATGACGGCGAGCCGTATCAATACCTGGCTGTACGTAGCGAGGTCACCAAGCTGAAATCCGTGGAAGGTGAATTGCAGAAGATGATGTCCCAGGTCATGAACATTCAGGAAGAGGAAAGACGCCGGATCTCGCGTGAACTGCATGACGGGATTGGACAGAGTCTCTTCTCTCTGGTGATTCAGATGGACCGATTGCTGGCAGACCAGCCTCACGTCGGAGTTGAAGCACTACGTAAGCAGGTCACGGGTATTATGGAAGATGTACGCGGGATGGCATGGGAACTGAGACCATCCGTTTTGGATGACCTGGGTGTTGTTCCGGCAATTCGTACGTATATTGAGAATTACACCCGTCACTACGGAATTGAAGTTGATCTGGAATGTAATCTGCGCAAACGGCTGGAGATGAACCGGGAGATCGCCATATACCGGATTATTCAGGAAGCCTTAACCAATGTCGCGAAGTATGCCGATGTTGCCGAGGCACGTGTTACTGTAGAAGACGCTGAGGACATGACGATGGTTATTATTGAGGACCAGGGTGCCGGATTCAGCGAAGCAACCGCTGGCAATGGTGTTGGGTTGTTCAGCATGGAAGAGCGTGCCCGTGGTGCAGGTGGAACGTTGAGAGTTTCTTCCGAGCCTGGTGAAGGCACAACTGTTACCCTTTTCCTTCCCAAGACAGCTCAGCGATAACCGGACCTGATTCGTATCGTGCCTAGCGTTACACTCCAGCTATATCTGTTAACCGGCTGCTCGCCATTAGATTATGCGAGTGGCCTTTTTATATGGGATTGGTCAAAATGACAAAATGAAGGCTTAAAATCGGTTAAATTCAATAATGATAATAAATAGATTGACTCCAGTTACGATTCGTCATTAAAATATGAATGCCACATACACATTGTATGTTCAGTAAAATTTCATTGTTCATTTCATATAGCGAAAGAAAAGGATGGTCAACATGTCAGAGAAACGCTCCTCCAAAGGGGGAGAAATTCCGCAAATGTACAATCTGGACGAGATGGATCGCAAAATTATCGCCGCACTTCACAAGAATAGCCGGATATCCTATACGGACTTGGGTACACAGATCGGGTTGTCGCGTGTAGCTGTCCAGGCACGCATTAATGCGTTATCCGAAAAAGGAATCATCGAACGCTTCACCGTGGTGATCAACCCTGGCAAGGTTGGGCTCCAGGTCTCCGCCTTTTTCAATGTCGATGTGGAACCGCCCTTCCTGGATGAAGTCGCTGAGAAACTGGACGAAGAGCCTGCCGTAACCAGCCTTTATCATATGACAGGGCCTAGTACCCTACATATGCATGGTATTTTTGCAGATATGGAAGAGATGGAGCAGTTCTTGCTGGAGAAGCTCTATAAGATGCCAGGTATCGTCAAAGTGGAATCACAGTTATTGTTGAAACGCTATAAAAGCCGGATGGGCATGAGACTCTAGGAGGAAATCAGCATGGGTTGGAAAGATTACAACGGTCTCGTCATCGGAATGGTACGAACCGGAATTCTCGGATACGGCGGCGGTCCTTCGGTTATTCCGTTGATCCGTTACGAAGCCGTTACACGTTACAAATGGGTCAGTGATGAGGAGTTCGGCGAGATTTTGGCTATCGCCAACGCCCTGCCGGGTCCCATCGCGACCAAGATGGCCGCATATCTCGGCTATAAAACCAAAGGTGTACTGGGCGCGATTGTGTCCGTACTCGCTCATATTTTGCCGACAAGCATTGCCATTATTGCTCTGCTCGGTTCCATGTACGCGCTGCGCGAGTCAAAAGTGGTTGCAGGCATGGTAGCCGCTGTTCGACCGGTTATTTTTGTCATGCTGGGCATGATGGCTTATGAATTTGCCATGAAAGCCTGGAAGGGGCTCGGCAAAGTTTTTGCCGCCCTATTCGGGGTGATTGCCTTTGTATCGTTACAGCTGCTGAACATCCATCCAGGGATTGTGATCGCGGTTTTCCTTGGATATGGTGTCTTCCATCTGGATCTGGTCCAACGCTTCAAATCCAAAGGCAATTCCGATAAGGGGGTCTCCTGAGGATGCTCCAGACATGGTGGGAATTATTTTGGGGATTTTTCGTAGCAAACATCTTGGGATATGGGGGCGGCCCGGCGTCCATTCCACTAATGCAGGAAGAGATTGTGAACCATTACCATTGGATGACCACAGAGCAATTCGGGGATGTGTTGGCGATTGGTAACGCCCTTCCCGGCCCGATTGCAACCAAAATTGCTGCATTCGTCGGGTATCACGTAGCGGGCTGGTTTGGGGCGTTTATCGCAACGTTTGCCACAATCGTGCCTTCCGCAACCGCATTGATTTTATTACTTCGTCTATTGAACAAACACCGCACGTCACCGAAAGTCAAAGGTATGACTTTACTCGTGCAGCCTGTTATCGCTGTACTCATGATTCTGCTCACATGGGAATTCGGGCAGCTATCCACTGATTCCATCGGCATCTGGCAGACATTAATCATTGCCGGCATCTCGCTCTGGGTCATGACCAAGACCAAGCTGCATCCAGCCATTCTAATCGTGATCGCTTTTGCCTATGGTGCACTGGTGCTGTCCCATACGATGTAGTTATAGAAACATAGTGGGTAACTTAGGCGAATAGCAAGACTATGTTTATTTCCATTTTCATTTTCTAAGGAACCGAGGACATCTTATTTACTCTTATAATCCTCTTTTTAAATTGTAAGGAACATCAGACACGCTATATACCAAAATCTCCTGAGAAAAGCGATATAAATGACTGTTCTTTCCGATATAGCGTGTCTCAGATTCCTTAGATTTCTGCAAATGCTCCAACTCCTTGAATAAGATGTCTCAGATTCGTTAACGCAGACATCCCCTGTTTCAATCGTACGCGACATGACGATGCACTGGATCATGTTGGAATCGATAAAATCCTAGTGAAACGGGAAAAACTCTGTTCTGGCATGTCCATCTTTTGCGGCATCTCCATCGCTTGCTCGCATATTCGGGAAACACCGCACATGCCCGCACAGGATACATTCAGGGCAGCTTCGGTTTTAAGCCAGGTTAGACATGTTCTAGTTTATAGACAAAAAACGGTGACCCCAGCGATCAAGCCAGGGTCACCGTTTTTTATATTGCGCGTTTCATACTCCCATTAGGAAAAACAATTACTTCGCTTCAACCACTACGGTTACTTTCGTTTTCACACCTGCAAATGTCACCGTAATCGTTGCTTTACCTTTACCATTCGCCTGGATAACACCATCTTTCACCGATGCTGTTGCAATACGGGAAGATTTCCAGAGAGCCGGTTTGGATACATTAGCTTCACTGCCATCGGCATACGTTGCAGTTGCCGCCACAGTTACCTTTTCACCAGGTTTCATGGTCAACGTTACTTTATCCGTCTGCAAATATTTCAGTGTATCCACATCTACAGCAATTGTGACAGACTTGCTGCCGTATTTGGCTGTGATTTTGGCTTTACCTGCACCTGTAGCTTTTACTTTACCTTTGGTTACTTGAGCAACCGTGTACTTATTCGTTTTCCATTCCGCTTTATCCGTAACATCGCGCTCGCTACCGTCGCTCAAGAAAGCAGTTACTGTCAGATCAGCTGTATCGCCTGATTTCAGGGAAAGAACTGGCTCTGATGCTTCAATACGTGAGATGACATCCACTTCAACCTGGATCGTTACTTTTTTGGAGCCGTATTCTGCTGTGATGTTGGCTTTACCACTGCTGTTACCTGTGATCACGCCTTTTTTCACATCTGCTACACGAGCATTGCTGGATTTCCAGGTTGCTTCGGATGTAACATCCAGCGTGTTGCCGTCCTCATCCGTTCCTGTCAGAAGGATGTTCTGTGTTTCTTTGGCAGACAATACGACGAAGTTCACATCGGCTTCCAGTCCACTAGCCATACCTACTTCAACAGGCATGGTCAGTGTTTTGCCTTCAATCTTCGCTGTGATGGTTGCTTTACCTGTAGCAACACCTGTGATAACCCCTTTGCTATCTACCTCAGCGATTTTGTCGCTGCTGCTGCTCCAGGTTGCATCTTCGGATACATCCTTGGATGTCTCACCGTAAATCGCCAGCACTTTGGCATTGGTCGTTCCACCCACAGCTACTGATGCTTTTTTCTTATCCATTTCATACTTGTCCGGAACGTCAACATTTACTGTAAATTTGGCTGTTTTACCGCCATAAGCTACAGTGATCGTCGCAGTACCGGATTTGTATGCGATCAGATCGCCATTCGATACATATACAACATCGGCATTGCTTGAAGTCCACGTTGCTTTGGACGTTACCACTTCTGTGCTTCCATCAATATACTCTGCATTGGCTACCAATGTCTTGGACTTGTTATCACCCGTAACACTCATGGCGAGTTTGTCATTTACATCTTTGATATCCAGATATCTTGCCGTATCAACATCCACAGCGATTTCTACAGTTTTGCCACTATAGGTTGCCTTGATTGTTGTTGAACCTGCGCTAATGGCAGTAATCTGTCCCTTAAACACTGTTGCAACCTTTTCGTTGCTGGATGTCCAAGTCGCTTGATCCGTTACATTCACGTCGCTGCTGTTTGGATAAGAAGCCGTTACAACGACATTAGCCGTTTTGGTTGTCTCGCTCAAACGGAAGAAAATACTTTGTTTCTCCACACTCAGCTTGCTGGTTAGATCTACATCCACGTCAACGGATACGGATTTCGTACCGTATTTGGCTGTGATCTTCGCAGAACCTGCCGAGTATCCTGTAATTTCGCCTTTAAGCACGTCTGCAACTTTCTCGTTGCTGGATGTCCATTCCGCCAGATCGGTTACATCTTTGGTTGTACCATCCGGATACGTAGCCGTCACTTTTACACTTTCACTTTTGTTCAACAACAGGTTAACCTGCTGTTTATCCACATCTACACGTTTAACCACTTCAACGTTAACATCCACCGTCACGCTTTGGCTGCCAACTTTGGCTGTGATCACAGCTGTACCCGCGCTTTGTCCAGTTACTTTACCATTCACAACGGTAGCAACCTTCTCATCACTGGTAGACCATTCTGCGGTACTTGCTGCTGTATTATTTGTTTCATTATCACTATACGTTGCTGTCAAAATAATTTCTTTCGTGTCTCCCGTACGCAAGTCCAGACTTTGTACGTTCTTCGAGAGGGCTTTGACCTTCTTCGTTACTTTCACTTGAACGGTCTGACTCTGGCCCTGGTACGCTGCGGTAATCGTTGCTGTACCTTCTTTTTTGGCTGTAATTGCGCCATTATATACAGTTGCTATCGAAGTATCACTGGTACTCCAGGATGAACTGATCGTTACGTTTGCCGACGTATTATCAGAATACACACCTGTTACCGTAACGGAACTGGAATCACCAACTTCGAGCGACATCTCATTCTTGGAAACCACAATTTTGGACAGTTCTTTATCTGCCGCAGCGGCCAAGCCTACGTTGGAAATACTCAGCATCAACACCAGCATCATAACCATGTACTTGGTCAATCTTGGCTTTAACATCATTTCCCCCCGATTATCATCATTTTTTTCCTTATGTTTAATGTCGGCAAGTCCTTTCCAGATGTTTAGACTTTCAGGGAATTTTCAGGAAATTCTATGGGAATTAATTCTTCTTCTATTCCGGTTTGAACCGTTCATACCTTCGATTAACGTGCATAACCTATGTATATCGACTATCTTGAACTTCTTTTAACAGAATTGGAGGAAACCTATGCCTCAACCTTTTGATTACATCGGGTATTGGGAGAAAACATATCGCTCAGGTGAAACTTCCGGGAGAGGTTCATACGGAGTATTGGCTGAATTCAAGGCCGAAGTCGTGAATGGACTGATTCAACGTGAAGGTATTCATCGAGTCATTGAGTTTGGATGCGGGGATGGCAACCAGTTGCAATACATGAATTATGAGGACTACCTGGGCGTTGATGTCGCCGCTTCTTCGATAAAACGCTGTGCTTCCCAGTTTGCCAAAGATCCGTCCAAGAGCTTCATGCTATATACACCAGGCCTGTGGATTAACCGTGGTTTTCTGCAAGCCGATCTGACGGTCTGTCTGGATGTGTTATATCACATCACGGATGAAACCGATTTTCGTAATACCCTGTATGATATTCTGCACTCTTCAACGGCATGGGTGGTGCTTTACACCCGTTTGAAAGAAAACGGCACCCCCGGGGTCGATACCATCCAGGATCGTAATCTGTTCCATTATCTCTACGACTACCCGGATTTCAAGGTGCATGAGATTATTCCGCAGCGATATCCGGATCAATCTTCTGCCGACTTTGTTATCCTGAGACGCACATCTTCGAAGTGAAAAGTGATTCTTTCAGTAGAGCATAGCAATTCTGCACCCCAACCGGACCCGTATGAATGAGATATTCATACGCCAGATATTCATTTGTTTTCCTTCAATTATGTACACCATCCGCCTGTCCGCTCACCTCGATTGTCCATTCAAAGCTCAAGCTTGGGTATACTCCGTCTCCAATAGAAGGGATAGCGTTCCTGGTACTGGAGACAGCCTTATGCGGACAGGTGATGATGGATTACAACATTCTCAGTTCTCCATTCCTCTTTTTAAAATAACCCCTCACGCCCACGCAGCTTCGCCAGCGCTTCCATATAGAAATAATCGCCGTATATAATCGGCACATTCAGCCCTCGCCCTTCCGGGTAATGCACCGTTCCCTGCATGATCAGCCCTTCTTCCGCTGCCGAGTCACCGGAGCTGTAGTGCTCATGCAAGCCGCGGACGATTCGCTCTCCCGCGGCGGCATAGGTTTCCCCGCGTGGCGACAGCTTCGCCAGCTCTATAAGCCCGCTTGCGGCAATCGCCGCAGCGGACGAGTCCCACGCCACCCGATGCTCCGCAGGTGCGCGGAAATCCCACACCGGCACGATCTCTTCGCCAAGCATGGCGAGGAAGAAATCGGCCGCACGCTCCGCTGTCTCCAGATATCGGGCTTCGCCCGTATACCGGAAAGACAGCGCAAACCCGTGCAGCGCCCAGGCGGTGCCCCGCGCCCAGGCGGAACCTGGAGCATGGCCCTGTCCGCCATGCTCACGCAGCTTCTGCCCCGTGTGTGGATCGAACTCCACCACGTGGCAGATGGACCCGTCAGCGCGGATGAATTCGCGCGCCACGGTGTCCGCATGTGCTTCCGCCAGCCAGCGGAAGCGAGGATCGCCGCTCTGCTCGGACGCCCAGTAGAGCAGCGGCAAGTTCATCATGCTGTCAATGATGGCTACGCCGCGCGTATCCATTGCTGACGAGCTGAAGTTCCAGGCGCGGATGAACTCACCGCGCACATGGAACCGGGCAGCGAGCAGATTGGCGGCGAGCATGCCGCGCCGCCGTCCATCCGTGCTGCCCGTCTGGCGGTAGTTGGCTACGCCACTAAGCAGCCAGATGAACCCCAGATCGTGATCCACCGATTCGGGATCACGCAGACAACCTTCCAGCTGCCGCTCACAACTTTCGGCAATGCGATGCAGCGGAGCGACCGCTTCACTTTCCGGTGCATCCCCATAGACCAACCATAACAGGCCAGGCCAGAAACCTGCTGTCCACCATTCCGGATCATTCTGGTCATACGTCCCTTGCGGGGCAATGTGCGGAAATGTATCCTTGATCCGCTTTGCATTCCGAATCGTTTTGGCAGCTCCCTGTTGCCACGCTTCCTCCAGCCATTTTACCGACGTTGATGTGTTCATAAACATATCCCTCCCCGATTCAATACCGGACATCTCTGCTTGATGCTCCAGATCGATCTCAACTTATCTCTAGTGTCTTATGCCGTCACTACAATATCGATCAGTTAAATATCACCAATCATCCACGAATAACACGTTTAACTATGCTTCGAGTGTTTTGCGATGTTTCAGATCTAATGATCCTCGACCTAAACGGCTTCCTGTGTAACCTCACCCAATCGGACCGTAAAGGTCAGACTACGTGCTCCGTTCACTTCAATCCGTGCTTCTTTCAACAACCCATTACGGGAAGCCACGACCTGATCCTCCAGATGAATAATGGCTTCCTGATCCAGCGCTGTAGATTCGACATATGCCCCCCGATACGTAGTGCGCACACTTTGATCCGTATGGGTAATCACCGCCTGTTCACGACCATCATGGAACATCAACGGGATGAGTGCACCTGCCGCCACAATCTCACCTTGGAATTCATACGTTATGGTCAGCAAGTCTGCCTGCTGCACATAATGAGTGCGCAAGGTTTCAACACCAGGCAAGGGACCAACCCATGTCACAGCAAAAGAATTCCCTGAGGCGTTTATCCCCTCTTCCGCAGCTCTTTCCGCCAAATGTCCCTCTACTTGATTCGACGTATCCTTGCCCACTTTTTCATACACGATTGACCCACCTCCCTGAGCAGGGTCTAATCCAACATCCCGATCATACGCACCACCCGATGGAATACCCTTTGCAAGGCTATGCCATACCCCATCTGGTGTCTTCCAGGCAGGACAATAGCTGAGCGGACGGACCACCCCTTCGGCAAATTCCGTGAATCCGGCCTGCACATGGCTGGCAGCGGACGGACCAATCAGACCAGGTAACCCCGTCTGCTGAATTCGTACCAAACCAGGGATCGTATACGGATCATTCATCGCTGTGTGTACTACCAGTTGCTGACCAGGTACGGATGCAATCACGGTTTCGAACCACCCATCGGTCTGCAACACTCGGCTGCCCACCTCGGAAGGAAGGTACACTTGGCTCACTTGGTCTCCCGGATCACTGAGACAGGCGTGGGCCAGTGCTGATGCTGTCCACAGGTTGTAACACGTGTGGTTGGTATAGATCTCATACCCGTGGCGATCTTCTGGCGCGTATTCATTGCGCACGATTTTCAGGCGCCCATCATCCATTTTCCAACGCTCTACAGCGGCAAAACACCGATTAGCCGCACGTGCAAAAGCACCAGCCATCACCGGATCTCCCGCCTCCAGAGCCTGCGTTGCATGTGTAGAACATACATAAGCGGCGGCCGCTTCATTCCACTGGTGCTGAGAGCTGCGACCACGCGGTGGAATCTCACCTAACGGCGAGAGCGTCAGTAGCGAGCTGAAGGCACCATGGCGCAGCTGCTCACGTAACCTATCGGCAGTGGCTCCCTCGTAACCCGCTTCAAGCATCACTCCAAGGTGATAACGGGTGGCAATATCATAGGAAAATGGACAATTCGGACGGTCCAGCGGTCCATCCTGATACAACCCAAGTGCCGTAAATCGGGGTAGATGATAGGCTTCCAGATAGCGATCCATCCACGCTGTATCTTCACTTGCCAGCTGTTCATGCCACCGCAGATATTCACCAGAGATCATAATGGCGTTCCAGTTAATCATGCGATTGGGATTATTCATGTTGCTCATTGTAAATACATAATCTTGTTCAGGATCGATCGTTTTGAGTGCTTCAGCCCAGATCTTGGCTTGTTCTGGCAGATGTGACTTCAACAACATGTAAGCTCTCATCATAAGTACCGGATAAAAATCAGGGTGATTGTCAGGTGCGCTACGTTTGACCACGGCATCAATGCTCTGAGAGAGGGCTGCTGCTGCGGAGTCAAGCAGATCTGTACGTCCGGCGTCAACCAGAACCGCCGCAGCCATCGCATACGCTGGTGTAGAGTAATATCTCTCGACACCCGAGAACGGATCGATGATTGCACCATCGCTGTCCTGATACGGGGTGTAAGCGCGCACAATACTCTCCACAAGTTCCAGTTTGCGATCCTGATTCCAGCCGTCTGCCGGAGCGGGGCCCGCTTGTTCTGCCAACGTCCGGTAACGTTTGAGTTCATCTTTCCATGGATACGTGGACACAGATGTATATTCACTCATGCATGCTCACCTCGGTTTCTCCCATTTTCGGTTCAATGATGAAGCGTACCTCACATACCGTTTCAAGTGGGGCATCACCTTCGATCCCATGATCGCTGTCGCCCACTGCCCCTATCCATGATAGTGACGTCCGATAGAATGTGACGGGAACATTGTCATGATCAACTGTGTTCATAACCTCCGTAAAAACCTGCCACTGGTTCGCATCATACGTCATATGGACCGTTCCATGCACACCTTGCCAGCGAAGGTTACCGCTCTTCACCACCTCAGGTTGTACTCTGCTCATCCAGCGCTCCACTACGCTCGAACATCCTGCATCTGAATCGTCCACCGAAGAGAATCGTTCTGTACAAAGCACCATCCTGCTCTTCCATTGGAAACGGTCAATTAGACGCAATTCCGCCCCACTCCCGCTACCTTCAGAAGCCATCTTCCAATGAAATTGACGTGTATAACGAGCCAGTGAAGCAGCTCCAGGGTATGCGGATGTCAGATCCAATGTTGTATTCAGCTCACCGCTATCCGCTGCCAGTCTTGCCTCTAACACATGGGCTTGCGCTTGCCGGCCCGAGCTTTGCTCCTGGCCTTCAATGAGCGGAACGTTATGCCCGGATGACGAGATGTGGAACAGGTGCTCTCTGCCTGGTGCAAAATACGCTTGGGTATACAACCCTGCTCCCGGATCACACAGGATATTCTCACCCCCGCAATGGATAATGAACTGACCGAGATCATTATGGTTGTGAGGTTCATCGTTATGTCCGCCTTTAACGGAAACAGCCACATGAAGGGGCGCGCCGCTGGAACGTTGGTTACCTGGAGAATAAAGCACACCCTTCGCAACCATCCAGCCCAGATTTTGAAAAATAAATCCTCGTTCAACCTGTCCAGAGGCTCCTTCATCACCATATACTGCCGGATTGCTCCACATTACGTTCCGCACTAGATGTGCCCAGCGATGACAGGGATCATCGGTAAGCAGTGGAATATGAAGCGGCAGATCTACCTGCAACCCCACCCGGGACACGAGCAGCGAGAGTAATCCGGAAGGAATCTCTTCCTGCTCCGCACTGTCCGAATAGTTCACGAATGTGCCGCCCGAAAGATGCACTCGCAGCGGGAAGGCTGCGATGGCTGCGATTTTGGAACCCGTCAGCAGATCCAGTTCGCCCTTACTGTACTCACGAAGCATCTCGGCATAATAGGTAAAATAACCAAATCCATATACCCAATATCCAATGCCTTCAGCACAGCCGCCATCCTCGCCATAACCACTCAGGAATGCGTTCATACAGCTGACCGTATGGGAGATTGATTCCCTTATTGTGGACTCATCCTTGAGCAGCAACAATGCGGCCATGCCGCAGCAGCCACCACAGACCGCCGACCAATTGTGATCCGCTGTCTGCCAGTGGAACTTCCGTTGATCCCGGTAAAGCGGAGTGAAGATTCGCTGTTCTGCTTCGAACCTGATTCGCTCTATGACAAGGGGGTCCAGTCGTTCGGCGTGAATCGTCACCATCTCTGCCAGCATATGTACCGTCTCTGCGGCGAACAGATCGATGTTCCCATTCACCTGATCGACCTCTCCCGTCCCGAGATGTGCGGGCAAACACCACGTATACTCACCACACACGTTCCACAACATTTC
This sequence comes from Paenibacillus sp. CB74, assembly GCF_055687625.1. Taxonomy (NCBI): domain Bacteria; kingdom Bacillati; phylum Bacillota; class Bacilli; order Caryophanales; family Paenibacillaceae; genus Paenibacillus; species Paenibacillus sp. CB74. The sequence continues at coordinate 4,936,936 of NZ_CM146009.1, forward strand.
CTCCAGTGCTTGCAGCGCATCCGGCCTAGCCGAATCCAATGCGAGCATTGCCACAGCAGCCAGCCTGCCCCTTCGATCGAAATAAGCCTGCTCATAAGCCTTCCGCTCACCCGTATCACTGAACTGGCGATATAGACGGAACGACAAGGAGGGCAAGGGTTCCAACAAGGCGCGTTCACCATAAGCCTTCAAGTCCGTGTATAACGTAGCCAATTCAGGTCGGAGCAACTGCTCTCGAAGTCTGTCGGCACGTAGGGAGCCTGCTGCTTTGCTCTCATTTCCACGTTGGTTTATATTTTCATTTTCGACTTCGTGAATGGAATCTTCCACTGGATTCACCACTCTTCGTTAATGGATTGTCATACCTATATATTATAATGTAATCGATTTCATTTTACCGGATATGATAGCACTTTTGAAGAATTATCCATTAGAATCCTTTCCACCGCGTTATGCCCTTCTCCTTCCAAAACCAAAAAAAAAGGAGAACCCTCGTCAGGTTCTCCGTTGCATTCTGCCTGTCAACACAGGCTTTTGATAGCTATCTCATATTCTTAACTATTGTATATCTTCAACTAATCCTGAAACCCTTTAATGCTGCTGTCCATATCGCAACTGTCCGTTGTTTGTTACACAATTGCAAGCGGAGAATTCTGTACAACAGACAACCATTGGCGTGCAATCAGCTCATGACCTGCCGCGGTTGGATGGACGCCATCCCATAACCAGTACGCTGCATCCGCATGCTTCAGAGCATCATTAAAAGTCTGCTGCAATGGCACCCACACCGCTCCGAATTCTTCCGCAAGACCTTGAGCCAGTTTCTGATATTGACCGATATACGCTTCCCAAGCATCCCATTTCTCAGCGGTCGCTCCGGTATTCAGGATAAACGGTTCCATCAAAACCAGCCCCGTATCCGGCATCACTTCCCGTGTTTCTTCAAGCAAATGGCGATATGCTCGTCCGAAACGATCCGTTACCCCGCTAGGTTCACCATTCATCGTGCGCCAAGCATCATTCACCCCAATCAGGATGCTGATCAGGTCCGGTTTTAGACTAATGGTATCCTCATTCCAGCGTGCGTACAGATCAGATGCCCGATCCCCACTGATGCCTCTGTTATAGAAGGTCTTATGTTTGCCCGCCAGTTCCATACCCAGTTTGCTGGAGATCAGATACGCATATCCGTGTCCGAGAAAATGATTCGGATCATCATTGCGTGATCTTCCCCCATCTGTAATCGAGTCTCCCTGAAACAATATAACGGATGGACTTGTACTCATGATTGAAATCGTTCCTTCCTCTTGTGCAAAATGGAAACACTGAACACCTCAGTCTCCATTTTATCCCTTTCGGCTACAATAGAAAATAGCGTTTTCATCACAAAGTGTCGCCTTCTTAAGAATCCTTCGGTTCCTTCTCCACGTGGCCTCCGCCCTGAAAGGCGGTCTCATCCTGTTTATCGGGTACGCCCCTAAGTTTTGCCTCTTCCCACAGCTCGGCCGCATCATCCTGTGGAATGTATCCAATCTTCTGAGCCAGATAGCCAATATCATAGTAATTGTCTGTATTCGCTGAAGTCCCGTACAGATTCAAATACTTCATATCCGAATCCGCTTCAATACAGCATTCAGCGAGCTGAACCATGTCTCTTGGTGAGATCCAAATATGAGCCGAGCGCTGCGAGTGCGGGTATGTATCACCAGAGAAGTTTCCAATCCGAATATTGAAGGAGGACAGATTATATTTGTCGACATAATAACGTCCCAGCAGTTCAATATAACATTTGCTAAGTCCGTAGAAGCTGTCTGGTCGGTACGGATCGTCCACTTCAATATCCTCACCTGTAGGATAGAATCCTGTCGCATGGTTGGAACTTGCAAAGATCACTCGCTGAACACCGTTCAACCGTGCTGCTTCATACACATGGTAGGCCCCGGTTACGTTGATTGGCAGGACTTTGCCCAGAAAATCTTCCTCATCCTTAGCCCATGCAATGTGCAGAACCGTGTGAACCCCTTTCATCAGTTCTTTCAGGTGTTCTCCATCTGTCACATCCATGGCTACAATGCCAGCTTCCTCATCCTCACGCAGATCCGCTGCAACGATATCATACGTACCCTTGGCTTTCAGCCCCTCCAACAGACTGCGACCAATGACTCCGGCAGCTCCCGTAATTAACAGCTTGCGCTTCAGTTTACTCATGAATCCAGCTCCCTTCGCTCAGATAGACTATCTATCCTTTATAGAACAGTATTAACCGATCAGGCGAAGGAATTACCGGATGTTATAATACAACCAAGCTATTATCCGATCCAGTATCGCAAGATCATCATAGCCACAATACCGACCAGTACGGTTCCAAGCAGACTGCGTGTCCAGATCGCTATTGCAATCGTCGGCAGGGAAGCCCACAGAGCTGCATTATGCGTAATCGGCACCAACTGGTTGTCCGACATGAACAGTTCCTGACCAATCAATGCTGCCATGACCGCTACGGGTACATACTCCAGCCAACGCAACAACCACATGGGAATCTGTATCTTGCTGAACAGCATCAGTGGCAGTACACGCGGGATAAATGTTAACAGCGCCGACCCCATAATAATCCAGAATACATCCCATCTTACTTCCATCGTTCCATGAACACTCCCAACGTTGCCGCAATGACCGCAGCCACAATGATACTCATGCTGCCTAGTGAAGCCATGCTGGCGAAGATTACACAGACCACAGCGATGATCGCCACATTGATATGTATTTTTTTGTTTTTACGATGCACCAACTGGAGTACAACCAGTCCAATAAACATCGCTGGCAGGGCATAATCCAGACCCAGTCGTTCCGGATTGGTGATCCAGCGTCCAAAGTACGCTCCCGCCATATTAGCCACGAACCAGTTCAGATAAGCGGTAATATTCAGACCGTGCATCCACCGTTCGCTAAGCCTTTCCCTACCAATCGCCCGTGTCATTGCCACGCCGAAAGACTCATCCGTAAGCAATGAACCGATCCACATATTTTTAAGCGGGGTCAGATGCCGAAAATACGGTGATACAGCTGCGCTGAGCAGCAAATGACGAAGATTCACAAAAAATATGGTGAATATGATAGCTACTGCTGACCCATTCGATGCGAGCATGCCCGCCGCAATGAACTGGGCCGATCCTGCATATAGAATCAGGCTGAGCAGCGCCGTTTCCGCCAGACTCAGACCTGCGGTCATTTCAATGACACCCGCTGCAAAACCTATACTCAAATAACCAAGCAAGGTTGGGATACAATCTTTGACCCCCTGCATGAATGTAGCATGATCCTGGACCTCTTTCATGTTCTCCTGTCCAGATATCTGTAATGTACTTTGGTCCAACTGCGGTACAACCCCTCTCCAATTTTTGTCTCCATCAACCGATATATATGGATGTAGATCCATCTAGGTCCATTCTTCATGAAAACAACTTCTTTGTGTATTCAACATGATCATTTACATGCCTTGTGGATTTCGCAATTTGCAAAATTTCATTTCACATTAATTTAGAAATATACCACAAGATGTGCACTAAGGGAGAGACAGATTCTTTTTATAGAACAGATGTAATTCTAAATACCTATAAAACCGAAAAATATTTTCATAAAACTCATAAATAATGTTGAATAAACTCGAATTTTGTCATACGATAGCACCAGAAACATCTGGAAAGGATGGAATGAACTATCTTTTACCAGATTGACTTGTCCACCAGACATAGGGATGGGTTACACAGAGGGGGAATGTGTATGAAGAAGATTAATAAACAAAGGGCCAGGAGAACGCTGCAGATGAGAGAGAAACTGATTCTGTCATTTGCCATTGTTCTACTCATTCCCACAATCAGTCTGGGCATTATCTCGTTCCAAACCGCCGAGGCCAAGGTCGAAGAGAAAATGTATGAGAACGCAATTAGCAATGTTACTGTGCTCAACCAGACCATTGATCAGATCATTGGCGCAACACGTAAGAATGTTGATTTCTTGGCAAGTCAGCTGGATGCAGGCAATGTTGGACCGAACCAAGGTGACGAGACGGATACCATACGTACCTTGCTTGACGCGTATAAGGAAACCCATGATGACGTGGAACTTGCCTCCATCGGCACGGATCAAGGCGTGTATATTAACTCCCCTGTAACTGCGGTGAACAAAGAAGGATACGACCCGCGCGAACGCCCGTGGTATCAGGCTGCTACGCAGAACAAGGATGTCCCTACCGTAATCACCCCTTACATATCAAGCAATACCGGCAATGTTGTTGCTTCGGTAGCTCAGACCTCGGCAGATGGACACGGTGTCGTCTCTGTAAGTCTTTCGCTTGAGGCCCTCTCCCAGACGGTTAATTCCACAAAGATCGGTGAGAAGGGTTATGTCTATATCATTGATAATGCCAACAAAATCATTGTACATCCTACCGAAAAACCGGGAACCGAAGGAACCATGGAACCCTATAAAGATATTTTTGCACAGAAGAACGGAAGTCTGACTTATACGCTAAACGGAAACCAGGAACACGCCTTTTTCTCCACTAATGAAACGACAGGCTGGACCGTGGTCGGTGTCATTGATAGTGGTGAAGTAACGGCATCTGTCCGGCCTATCTTGTACACCACACTTATCGTTATTGCGATTGCGATCGCTGTAAGCTCCATCATTATATTCTGGATTGTGCAATCCATCACCAAACCGCTGAATCGCTTGGTGAAGGCATCTGACGAGATTAGTAATGGTAATCTGACCATTGAGGTTGCTGTATTGGGACAGGATGAATTCGGCAAGCTGAGCACCAGTTTCAATAAGATGAGTGAATCCTTGCGAACCGTTATTCAGGACGTGCGACACACGGCTGACGAGTTAACCACCTCTTCCACACAGTTGGCAGTCAATTCATCCGAGACAACCAAAGCCACAGAGCAAGTTGCCCTGATCACGGAAGAATCTGCAGCTGGACTTGAGAAACAAACCAGCAGCCTGAAGCATACGGCACAGCAGATGAATGAGCTTGCTGGAGGTGTGGGGCAGGTAACGAACAGCACACAGCAAGTATCCGAAGCTGCTATGCAAGCCAGTGAGCTCGCGGATAAAGGAAATGCAACCATGCAGACGGCCGTATCCGAGATGAGTTCCGTTAGTCGCTTTGTACAAGGTATGGCGGATACTGCTGAACGACTTGGACAGCATTCCACATCCATTGGTGAGATGGTATCTGTCATTACAGATATCGCTGCACAAACCAATTTGCTTGCTCTCAATGCTTCTATTGAAGCAGCACGTGCAGGTGAGCATGGACGTGGCTTCTCCGTTGTTGCCAGCGAAGTTCGCAAGCTCGCGGAACAGTCCAGCCTGTCCGGTCAGAAGATTGTAGAGATGGTTGGAGCGATTCAACAGGAGATTTCATTGGCCAATCACAATGTTCAGATCGGGCAACAGGATGTAAGCAATGGCATTCGTGCTGTTCAGTTTGCAGATGAAGCTTTTGCCCAGATTAGTCAGGCTGTCGGGGTCGTCAATCATCAGCTTGAGAACATTGCAGCCGCCTCACAGCAGATGTCTGCAAGTACAGCCGAAGTAGTGCAATCCATTGATCAGATCCACGCGATATCGGAAACCAATGCCGATGGAACAGAGAACATCTCCGCTGCTACGGAGGAGCAAGTGGCTTCCATGCAGGAGATATCTTCCTCTGCTGATTCCCTTGCTCATCTGGCTCACAAGCTGCAGAAGCTGGTGGAACAATTCAAGCTGTAATCGTTATCGTGTAAAAGATTTAGTTCAACTTATATAATAGGTAGTCTGTAACACCCAAAGCCCCTTTGCCATCATATTGGCAAAGGGGCTTTGGGTTATAATAGGTCAGGCATTTTAGAGAGGAACCTGTCCCGCTTATTCAGCAGATGGCTTTTTATCTCCGTGGTACCCTTGATCTCCATAAGGCTCTAACTGTTCAAACCAACGGTTCAGACATTTGGCGAGTGCATCTTTGGGATCGTAATATGGGTTATCATCTGGCTTCAATGTCTCCAAGACTTCGATCACAAACGCATTTTCTCCATATTCATTCCATTCAGCCTGCAACCTCCGATTCAGATGGCTACCCATCTGTAGCATAAACCGTTGTCCGTTAATGGTTTTCAAGTTAAGCGTGCTGTCGATATAGACTTTGTTGTTACGTTCATTCCGAATCTGGTAGACACCTGCTTCCGTTTTGACTTCCTTCGCCTGTTCCTGCAATTCTTTGCGACGATTCATCTTCTCCTGCTCCCCCTTTTCTTTGCGTTCCTGTTTTCCATCTCCGGCACTCTGTTCATCTGCGCGGCTTCCCAACCAATACTGACTGCCGTCTGACTCACGTTTGAGCAAACCATAGTCGATGAGATACCTCCTTATTTCCACGTAATCCTCATGAACTTCCTTCAGCAGCTCATTGACCTGTTTTTCGGAATATTGACGCTCTGGATCGAATCGTTTGGCTATCTCGGTGAGCACGATATATTTATGCTTTTGCTGCATATGAAACGTCGTCAGTGGACCGCCAGTACCCTCCGGAAAATATTTATTCAGCACCTTCTGCCGATCCTGTTCTGTAATATCAAATGAGCCAGGATGGATCGTATGCTCATGTCTTGTCACCGGTGACACCCATTCGGCTGGAGCCTGGGTATCCTTGCTTTTGAGAAGTTCCATTAATGCCAGGAATATCTTGGCCTGCCGCTCCTTCTCCTTCAATACAAACCGATGATTCCGGATCGTGGAAGCACTCCCAATACCCAGGGCTTTCTGTACTTCAGCATCCTTCTTGCCTTCATGAAACTGAGCCAGCAAACCACGCTGGACATCAGACAATCCGGTTACGCTTTTATCCAGCTCCAGCAAGTACTCAAATACTGACCCATGCACCTTTTCAATATGCACACGCATATAACGGGCTGCCTCATAGAGCACCCCTTCTTCGGGGTAGATAATCCCCGCTTCCGTCCTGTATCCACAGCAGACGCATACATAGACGGGACCTTCCTCCAGATAACCACGCTTGATCTCTTCCAATGAAGCGGTTTGCAACCAGGTTTCTGATGATTTCATGGTAAAACTCCTTTTATTGTCATGGTCATTTCAACCGAATAATATTTAACTTAATATATTTATGTTTGTTTATTTATAGACATATTATTACTTCGTTTGTAGTATGTCAACATTTTTGAAAAAGACTCTGTGTTTAAAGACATCACGGTCACCCCTTGTTTAACAAAAAAAGACCGCAGGGTCGTAACCCTGCAGTCTCATCGCAGAAAGGGCATTTCAGCACCTTCCCTAAACATGTATCTTCACTTATTGTTCCAGTATCATCACTGTTACAACTTAAACCGTTCAATCATGCTTTGTAGATCTTCAGCCATACGTGACAATGCTGCCGAAGATGCTGCAACCTCTTCCATTGTGGCCAGTTGCTCTTGAGCTGCCGCCGATCCATCTTCCGTTCCAGAGGCAATTCTGTCCGACAGAACCATTGTATCACTTACCGCCTTGTTGATATGACTCATGCCGCCATCAATCTGACGGGAAGCGGCGGATACTTCTCCAGCTTGTGCAGCCACCAACTGAACCGCAGTACGAATGTTCTGGAATGCTTCGCCCGCTTCGGTAACCATCTGCGAACTCTTCACCATACCTTCTCCCGTACGGGCAAAGGTCGATTGCACTGCATTGGTTTTCTCCTGCATCTCGTGCATAAGCTCATTAATGCGCTCTGCTGAAGCGCCTGAACTGTGAGCCAATGTTTTCACTTCGTTGGCTACAACAGCGAATCCTCTTCCTTGCTCGCCAGCTCTTGAAGCTTCAATGGACGCATTCAATGCGAGGATGTTCGTCTGCTTGGCAATAGCCGTAATCTCGGCCACAATCACAAGAATCTCTTCATTTTTCGCGCGCAGATCCTCAATGACCACAGACATGGCCTTGCTCTCGTCATTCACCTGCTGAATATGGGTAACCGCTTCTTCCACGGTAACCATACCCGCTTCCGACTTGGTGGAAGCATCAAGAGCGATACGAGCGGTGTCCTCAGCACTGGATGAGATCTCTTTGACTCCAATGGACATTTCTCCAACGAGTTGGCCTGTAGCAGCGAGACTATTGTTCTGCAAAGTTGTTCCTGCAGCTGCATCCTGCATCAGTTCAGCAACCTGCTCTGTAGCTTTGGATGTCTGCTCGGAACTTGCCATGAGCTCTTCAGAAGATGCTGCCAGCTGGCTTGAAGTATCATGCACCTCTCCAAGCACACTACGCAGTGAAGTCGTCATCATATCGAAGCTCTCTCCAAGCTGTCCGAACTCATCCTTGCGCTGCAAGCCTACACGAACGGTTAGGTCGCCTGCACTTACTTGCGATGCTGCCTGTGTTAGTTGTAGTAATGGCCGATGAATGCTGCGGATAATAAAAACAAGCAGAATCAACCCGATAACCATTGCAGATGCCACGATCGTAATTGACCGGATCAGAATAGGCATGACGGCTTCCGTTGCTTCCGAAGGAACCATCTCGCCAACAATTTTCCAGCCTGTCACCGGATTGGTGAAATACACTGCTTCCACTTCATGACCCTCATATGTATACTTCACGGTTCCACTGTCTTTCGTATACATTTCATTAATATAGCTTTCATCTGATTGTGTACCGGATTCAATATTATAATGGAACAGGAATTTACCCCCGTTATCCAGCATGTACAGTTTTCCCTCTTTACCGATGCGAATCTGATCAACGGATTCTTTCAGATGATTGAGACTGACATTGGCCCCGAATACCCCTTTGCCGTCAGCCAGCTTGACCGCTGCGGTCACAACCCATTCACCCGTAGAAGCCGATTGGAAGGTATCCGAGATTACAGGTACATCCTGAGACATGCCCATCTTATACCATGAACGTTCACGAGGATCATAATTCTGTTCCTCGGATTGTGGGGATTTCATCCAGCTGCCATCTTCCGCACCTGCGGTGAGTACACCCAATTCCTTATGACTCTGAGACATCCGATCCATCTGCCTTTGCAGCGCAGGGGATTGATTAATAATATCGTTTGAAGTCATACCCGCCGCCATCTGTGCCGCGTTATCCTTCTCCATTTCCAACATTTGATTTATCTGCAGACTAAGCATTTCCGTTTTGGCCTGAGCGGAACGAATAATTTCCTGCTTAACCTGGTCAGCAGCCTTTTGATAAGACAACCAACCGACGGTAATGCTCGGTACAATCAGGAACAGGAGTAATGCAGCGATCAGGCGTTTTTTTACGGTTAAAGTAAACCAGTTTCGAATCCTTTTCTTCATTTAACTATCCCCCATCATAATCTTCACCCATCCTTTTATCGGACAATTGCTGTAAAAATATTATGTATATATACTAAATTGGTACAAATTTAATCTAAATAATCTGATCAGATGATATGAATTATATCCGTTAATCGTTTTGACCCTCCAGGCGAGATCGTTTACAATGCTCATAAGTTGTCTATTCATGAAACGATTGGAAGGGGAGGATTCACATCTTACGTAAGTCACACATGCAACAACCTGTTTCCACAGTATATTCATCCATGTTTCGTATCCTGTTAGCGTTCATCCTGTGCGCAGGCCCGATTCTGGGACAAGCCGGTATCACGGCAGCCGCAGCCCAGACAACGCAATCAGTTCACATTGAAGTGAATGGTGAGCAGCAATCCTGGAGGAACGCACCACTTATCATCAAAGGCTCAACGTTTGTTCCATTGCGGGATGTCGTCACATCCGTTAAAGGCACCTTGAAATGGGATAATCACACCAAGACAGCTACCATTACCGTTGGCAAAGACAAGCTGGTGCATCAGGCTGGCAGTAATTCCATTAGGGTAAATCAGGTTGATCTTGCTACAGGTGTGAATTCACGTACCATTAACGGTACGTTGATGGTGCCTGTCCGGGCCATGGCCAATGCAATCAAGGCAGACATTAAGGTCCAACGAACAGCCACGGGTCAGATGAGCGTGAATATGGTCACGGATCAAGTCAGCCTGCTGAACAGCGAAGTTGCCAGCGTAGATACGTATCTGCGCGAGATCAACTATCCAGGTATGGCGCTGATTGCCCGCGATGGTGAAGTCCTGTTAAGACAAGGCTACGGCCTTGCCGATGAACAGACGCTGAATCGTCCGGATCAGAAGACCCGAATCGCATCGCTGAGCAAATCCTTCACGGCCGCGTCCATTTTGAGTCTCGTGGAGGAAGGTAAGATTAATGTGCAAGATCCAATCTCCAAGTATATCTCCGGCATTCCTAAGGGAGATCAGATCACACTGCATATGCTGTTATCCCAGACTTCAGGTCTGCCATCCGCATTTGGTCGGGGTGAAGGAACTTCCATGGAAGAGACTGTAGAAGAGATTCGCCACAAAACGCTGAAGTTTGAACCAGGCAGTGCATATCTATACAGCAACAGCGGGTATGTTCTGCTTGCATACGTCGTAGAACAGGTATCCGGCATGAGTTACGCCGATTATGTGCAGCAGACGATACTGAAGCCACTTGGCATGAAAAATTCGGGAGAGGCTTCCCGTAAAGTGCATACGATTAGTGGTTTTGTTCAACAAGATAACGCCTGGGTAACTGCTCCTTATTATGTTTCTCAATCCGGATCGGGCACCATCTATTCCACAGTAGACGATATGCTGAAATGGGACCGTGCACTGTATACGGACAAGATTCTAAGCCAGGATACAATTGAACAGATGTATGAGCCATACTCCGATAAAAACTATGGTTACGCCTGGATTCTCAAAGAGAACGGCAACAACCGTACCGTCTTCCATAACGGTAGTGGCGGCGGGTTCGCTACAGCCTTTTCACGTAATCTGTCCGATGATATCACGATTATCCTGCTTGGTAACCACGCAGGTATGGACATGACTTCACTTTTGGATGAAGTTGAAACCAAGACAGCCCAAGCACTGCAATTGCAATAATGTATAATTATTTGTATACACATAACAAAGAGACGGTCCTATCAAGGATCGTCTCTTTGCTCTGCATATGTTTTTATTTTTACGGCCCATGATTCCACTTCACTCAACCAACATTCATCTCTTTCCCATCCTGCAAAAGGCAGAGCAACTCGCATTCTCATCATTGCCAGGCAACCATCCATCCGTTCGTTCAACATTCGTCTACTTTATCGTCACAGGAAGCTTCCCTGCAAAAGGAATGTGTCCCATCAGCGCCTGAGCAACGCTATCCATGGCAAGTGGCCGGCTCTCGTAAGCCGCTACATAGACTTGTGCACCCGGAATCGCGAGCAGATCATAGGGACTTCGCAATGCCACCACTGCCAATGGCTTGCCCAGTTGCTGCAACCAGCCGATCAGTCGACACTGTGGATCACCGGAAGGACTTCCCGCATTGTAGGTACCTACCACAATCTGTCGAACCCCATCCTCTTCCGCTGCTTGAAGCAGACGTGCGGAACGAATGGCAACTTCCTCGGGCGTAACCACCCGATCAACAACATCCAGACCATACTTGGATAAAGCTGAGCCCAAGGTGAACGTCTGACTCAGCTGTTCGTCTGCAATCGTCGTCACGGACGTGGCAACCGTTATGACCAGCGTACGTTCCGGCTTCAAAGGCAGCATATTCAGCTGATCGCGTACCAGCGTAATACTGTTCTCACTAATTCGGCGGGCAACCTCTTGGTGTAATGAACTGTTGCGCTCAGACGCGCCGGAATGTGAAAGATCCTTTGATGAATCCGGGGAGGACATATTTGAGAATGTACTAATCACTTCCTCATCGCCTGCACCGTGCAATTCATTCTCCAGCAACCCATGTTTCACCTTGTACATCAGCAAGCGGGTCACTGATTCATCGATACGACTTTCGCTAATCCGTCCGTTCTCCACAGCTGCTAGCAACGCTTCAAATGCCTCTGCCTGAAGTTTGGACGTATGGCTAATTAATACCAGATCCGCTCCGGCCTCTACCGCCATCACAGCTGCATCGACCGTGCCATAGTTCACCGCAATGGCATCCATCTCCATACAATCTGTCACGATCATGCCCTCATAACCCAGTTCCTGGCGAAGCAGACCGCTTAATACGGTTTGGGATAGCGTTACGGGCAGACCTTCTGGCTCCAATGCAGGGAAATAAATATGCGCTGACATCATGGCATCGACACCTTCGGCGATGGCGGCTCGGAAGGGAATCAACTCCAGGCGCTCTACCCGATCACGATCATGAGTGATGATCGGCAGGTCCAGATGAGAATCGGTGTCCGTATCCCCATGCCCCGGGAAGTGCTTGGCTGTCGCTGCAATCCCGGCGTCCTGTATTCCCGCAATGGTTCTGGCCCCATATTCTGCAACGGATTGTGGAGATTCACCAAATGATCGTACACCAATGACCGGATTGGCCGCATTATTGTTCACATCCAGTACTGGAGCAAAGTTCATATTAATGCCCATGGATTTCAGCTCCAACCCACTGATATATGCCGCCTGATACGCATCGTCGATGGAACCGGCAGCGGCGATGGCCATTTGTCCAGGCATCAGAGCGATTCCTTCAGTAATTCGAGCTACCATGCCACCTTCCTGATCAATGGATATCCAGAGCGGCACATGACCGCTGCTTTTGGCAATCTGTTGTAGCCCCGACGATAACCGCTCTACCTGCTCTGGCGACTCTACGTTGCGCGCAAAATAGATCACGCCACCGATTGGATACTTTCGAAGAAAGGGTTCCACATCGCCAGCTGCTTCAGTGCCATGAAAGCCACAAAGCAGCATTTGCCCGACTTTCTCGCGCAAGGTCATCTGTTTCAGACGAGACTGGTATAACTCTTTTTGCCCACTCATTTCATGCCTCCCTCCGATAACCAACATCCGTTTATGGATATAACAAAAACGGCTTTCGCCGCTCCTTCCATTCTGCTGTTTGTACCTTCCACGCTTCCATTAAACAAACGAATTCCGTACGGTCATGAATGGTCTCCCTGACGACCTTCCCCCCTGCTAGCAGGTCGATAAAGTACCTCGAACCCGGCTCAGGCGGCTCCAGCCAGCAGAATTGCTCCGGATAGAGTGACACCAGTTCATGCAAAAGCACTAGCCCCGTCTCTACCGCCCGGAATTTCCTGCTGTCCGTTACAAAGATCCTTACGCCACCACACAGTTCACCTGTATGTTTGGAGAATGTTGGCGACATGTACACTGGATGCACATGCACACCTTCCAGCTTGTATTCCCGAAATCGTTCCGCCAAACGCTTCCCCTCAACCCAGGGTGCCCCAATCCACTCGAATGGGCGGGTCGTGCCCCTGCCCTCCGATACATTCGTGCCTTCGAACAGGCACGTACCCGCATATACCCTCACACTGTCCAGCGTGGGCATATTGGGAGAGGGCAGCATCCAGGGAAGCCCACAATCCGCAAACTCCATAGCGCGCTGCCATCCTTCCATGGCAACCACGTCCAATTCACAAGGTACATCCATCTCGCTGTTGACCATCAGGGCGAGTTCACCTACCGTCAATCCGGTACGTATAGGTACACGCCAGGCACCCACGAGTGATTCATACCCAGCGTTCAGCACACCGCCCTCCACGACGTCCCCTCCCAATGGATTGGGACGGTCCAGAATCAGCATTCGTTTGCCTGATCGAGCGCAGGCTTCCATCATATGGAACAAGGTTGAGGCATACGTGTAATAACGGACGCCCACATCCTGAATGTCAAACAGGACCGTATCGACTCCTGCCAGCATTGCAGGCGTAGGTCTCTTGTGATCCCCATACAGACTGAACACCGGAATGTCCAGACGTGGATGATGCATGTCTCCGAATCTGACACCCGCCTGAAGTTCTCCATCCAGTCCGTGCTCACAGGCATAGAGCGCTGTAAGCTCGGCATTAGCCAGTCCCGCGCACACATCTATGGTCGATACAAAATCCGCTGTAATTCCAGTCGGATTCGTAATTAGACCGATTCGAGCACCTGTTAACCATGGATGCGATAACCCTCTCGACAGAAGGTCAACTCCCGTTTTTACAGCCGGCATCTGCCCGGTTCCATTCATCTGGCTCATTACACATTCCCCTGGCTGATCCACCCTGTATGCTGGTGATCATTGCCGCCTGTTACGACAGGTTCCTCTTCAGGCTCCAGCACATTGAGAGCCACCTTATGCTGATAGATAGCAAACATACCTCCAAACAGTGCTCCGAAACCAACAACAGTCAGCATCAGCAAAGCAGTCAGGCACATGGCCTGAAAACAGGCACTCATCGTGTACCCCGGGTGACGGAAGAACAGCTTTACACTTTCCCCCATCGCCTGAAGGATGCCCATGTTTTTTTGTAAAACAAGCTGCCAGGTATAGAACTGTGACATCACAGCCATTAGAACAAAGAACGTCTGGAATACGCCTACCGCTGTACCTGTAATCCCACCCTGTCCACCGTAATACCACCAGGTTGACCATAGAATGAAACCAAGCACTGCGAAAAGCACACCCACTGATCCTCCCGGGATTATTCCCTTCACCGTTCCGAGCCAGATATCCTTAAGCCCATTGCGGCGTTCCTTGCGTTCCAGCCTGTGATGCATGGCATAACAGACCCCGAACAGGAGGGGCATATATATCAAGGCCAGAAGTATCACCGCAATCGGCAGCGGAGCAAACATCAGAATGGGAACCAATACGATGGAGCTAACGACACTGTACAGAGCCACTGAAATAATGTCCCGATAGATTTCTGCGCCCGACTTGACCAACACTTCACTCAACTTACGCATTCTTTGTTCTCCCCTTTCTTACCGTTCCTCTTCACCCGGCCCGGTCTATTACTCCCGTCCAATCGCAAGCTCTGTCTCTGGATCGAAAAAGTGTGCCTTACGCAAGTCCAGCACAAAATTTTTGTCCATTCCTACATAAGCATGTGTTTCCGGGTGTACCTTGGCCGTAACCGTACGGGTACCGGAATGGAAATACACCAAATTCTCGGAGCCCAGATGCTCTACAACCTGAACCCGCGCCTGCAGCATATGGTCTGTCGGGATATTCGGAGCGACATCATCACCAAAAATATGCTCTGGGCGCAGCCCCATAATTACCGGCTTGCCTTGATAACTCTCAAGACGAGCAAGTACATCCGCTGGCAAAGTGAATGAGGCCCCCTCGATGACAACCTGTGTACCGTCAATCCGTGCATCAATAAAGTTCATTGCCGGGGAACCGATAAATCCGGCAACGAACATATTCCGCGGACTCGCGTACAGTTCTTTCGGTGAAGCCACCTGCTGAATATCGCCATGATTCATAACCACGATGCGCTCTCCAAGTGTCATGGCCTCCACCTGATCATGCGTCACATACACAATCGTCGCACCAAGACGTTTATGGAGCTCTCCCAACTCCACCCGCATCTGCACCCGCAACTTGGCATCCAGATTGGACAGTGGCTCGTCGAATAAAAACACCTGTGGATCACGGACAATCGCCCGCCCCACCGCAACACGCTGGCGCTGACCACCAGACAGCTCGCGTGGTTTGCGTTCCAGCATCGCTTCCAGTCCCAGAATGGAGGCCGCATTCTGTACCTGTTCATCAATATAGGACTTTGGCTTTTTCAGATTTTTCAGGCCAAAGGATAGATTTTCACGGATGGTCATATGCGGATAGAGTGCATAATCCTGAAACACCATCGCGATATCCCGATCCTTCGGATGCAGATCGTTAACGAGCCGGTCACCAATCACAATATCACCGCTTGTTTGCTTTTCAAGTCCGGCAATCATCCGCAGTGACGTTGTCTTGCCACAGCCCGAAGGACCCACAAACACTACGAATTCCTTATCTTCTATAACAAAGTCCGAGCCGGCCACAGCCGTGAACGTTCCTTTATGATCGTCTTTGAATTCTTTGCGCACTTGTCGAAACTCCACGCGTGCCATAGGTAGATCCCCCTTTACGTTGTCGCTTGTCCTGAACTATATAAGTTCAACTAACGATTATTTACACTGGCACTCCGATGACAGAACAACCTTCCGATCGCTGTTACCCCCAGATTTCTTTAATTCCTTTATAGAAAGGGGAAATCCGGTGATAGCTTATGCTTCCGATGTAGCTTTCTTTTAGAAAGCTTTAAGGCGAACGCCTTCGCTTCTTCAGGTTATTTCTGTCCTCTCCATTATTGTGTAAATGTCTAGTTGAACATATATAGGAATTAACCTTTAACCGCACCGATCGTAATGCCCTGCAAGAAGTAACGTTGCAGTGAGAAAAATAGAATGATCATGGGCAGGGCACCTATTGTTGCCCCCGCCATCATCGCGCCGAAATCGGTTGATTCGGCAAACACGAACGAGGCCAGTCCCACTTGAATCGTACGCATCTCATTCGAATTGGTAATCAGGAACGGCCAGAAGAATTCGTTCCACGAAGCGACAAACGTGAAAATCGCCAGCACCGCGATCCCCGGCTTCGCCATCGGCAGGATCACTTTCCAGAAGATGCCGAACTCGCTGCATGCATCAATACGCGCCGCATGAATCAGTGATGTGGGCAGCGTGGACATGAACTGTTTCATTAGGAATATGTTCCCTACGCTGACGGCAGCAGGCAGAATAATAGCTGTATACGTATCCCCCAGATCAAACACATTGACCATCAGAATGTACAAAGGAATTAACGTCACCTGTGCTGGAATCATCATGGTCCCCAGAAGAGTCCAGAACACCGCCTGACTACCCGGAAACTTCAGTTTGGCAAATGCATATCCCGCCAGGGAGGCGAAGAATACATTGGTTACGGTCAGTATGATCGAGATGAGCAGCGAATTGTACAGCCAGCGCCAGGCATCAGTTTTGGCAAAAAAGCGCTCATATGGCGATAACGACAACTGCTCCGGGATCATCTGTGGTTTAAACGACGCCGACATCGCGCTATCCTGCACCGAACCGACGAGCATCCAGTACATAGGAATGACCGTCACCAGCGCCCAGACGACCAGCAGAATGGATGCAACAACGAGCAGTGTCTTTTTCTGTGTTGATTTCATGGATTTCATTCACCCCCGGATGCTTAATGCAACGTGCTCTAATCGTACGTGTTCAAAAAGGTCGGTTTTCAGTTGAACTACTTCTAATACTCAATATCGCTGGAGAAATATTTGAACTGTATGACGGAAATGACAATGATGATAATCGCCAATACGAACGACTGTGCCGAAGCCAATCCGAATTCATAGAACTTGAATGCCGTCTCGTAGATCAGATAAGCGATCGTTGTTGTCGCAAAGTTTGGCCCACCCTGTGTCATCAGATATACCGAGATAAACACCTGGAAAGACGTGATCACACCTGTAACGAGCAGATACAGCGTTGTTGGTTTGAGTAGCGGCCATGTAATCTTGCTGAACTGGGTCCAGCCGCTGGCATGATCAATATCCGCCGCTTCGTACAGCGATTTCGGAATACCGCCCATGGCTGCCAGATACAGAATAATGCCCGCCCCGTGCGATCCGAGCCAGTTCATGAGAATGAGGGAAAAGAGTGCCGTTCCCGACTGGCCCAGCCAGATCACCGGGTCAAGGCCGAACAGGCTGAGGAAGCGGTTCAGCAGTCCCGAATCGGTTGGATCAAAGATCGCCAGCCATACAATGGAGATCGTTACCCCGGAGGCTACCGCAGGCAGATACATCGTAGCTTTGAAAAAAGTCTGCCATTTACTTTTCATCTGATAGATGAAATAGGACAGTACAAATGTAATGAGAATATTGACCGGGACTGTGCCTACAGTGAAGATCACCGTATTTTTGATCGACTTCCAGAACGTCTCATCCTTCACCAGTCGCTCGTAGTTATCCAATCCAACCCATGTCGAATTCATAATGTTGTATTTCTGGAAGCTCATCACGAGAGCTGTTAGTACGGGATACAGTGTGAAAATGAGAAACAGCAGGACAGGCGCCAAAATGAACAAATACGCCCACCCGTAATCTCGCCAAAACCGGGCAGCCCTGGAAGTCCGGGGCGCAGACGGTTTTGGCGCAAGGGCGGTCTGCATGGCGAATCCTCCTCTCCTAATCAGTGTGGTTATACATTATGTTTGATTGTCCACGTTATTGTCCGAACATCTGCTGGCCTTTGCTCTTGAAGTCTTCTGCGATCTGCTCCGGCGTTTTCTCACCGGAGAACAGCGCCTGAATGTTAGGCTTCACTACTTGTTCCTTGAATTGTTTTTGCTGTGATGCTTTGTCGATATCCAGTTCCAGTACAACCGGCATCGCAATATCCTCTGCCATGACTTTCGCAGCAGCCAGATTATCGGCTTGCCCAAGTTCTTTTCCTTTAAACAGATCCACCTGGGACTGTCTTACGAATGGGAGAGCCAATTCATTGGCGGAGTTCCCTGCTTTGGCACCACTGAGCGCTTCCATCACCAGGAACGTATTTTTGGCATGCTGCTCGCCTTTGTCCTTCTTCTGTTTGAAGGCTACATACCCTTCGCCGCCCATCGTTGTTGCCGCAGGTTGATCATCGTTATGCGGTACAGGCAACAGGACAAAATCAATCTTTTCCCCCTGTACCTTGCCATCATCGATATCCTTGTTGCGGTTCTGAATCATCACATCATAATAAGGAATCGCTTTGGAGATAATCGCCGTTTCCCCTGCGTAGAACATATCCGTCCGTTTCGCTGGAGCGAGAGCCGCTGTTTCCTTCGGCATATACCCTTGATCCATCAGGTTTTTGATAAAAGAGAGAGTATCCAGAATGCGACCATCATTCCACTGGAACGTGCCGTCTTTATCAAGAACATCGATCATGCCGTTGTTCCTGGATAACAATTCAATGAAATCGAGCGAAGTACCATCCGTAACCAATGCATACTGCTTAGCCCCGCCATCGAGCGTTTTGGTCAATTTGGCTGCGGCATCGTTGAATTCGGACCAGGTCCAGCCATTTTGCTGAATCGATTTCCAGTCAATGCCCGCTTCCTCCAGGATCCGTTTGTTACCACCCCAAGCCCATTGGAATTGATATAAAGGCAGTCCATATTGTTTCCCCTGAATCTGGCCTAACTCAAGCGTTCCTGGCAGATAATCGTCCTTGATCTCAGGTGTCAGGTAGCTGTCCAGCTCAAGTGCCAATCCTGTATTCACATACGTGCCGTCTACACTATGAAAGTAAAGATCCGGCGGGTTCCCGGCATTCAGAGCGACATCGAATTTTTTGGGCCCTTCCGCCCAGGAGAGCATTTCCGTCTTCACGGTAATGTTCGGGTGTTCCTTATTGAAATCAACGATTAGATCCTTCAGTTCATCTTCATATGTGCCATGTACTGGATACGTCCATACGGTCACCGTATCTTCTGCATTGGGATCATCTGAAGCAGCGCCCCCGCTATTCCCGCAGGCAGTAACCATGACCATCATCAACAACATTGCCCACACTAGACCCTTCTTTTTCATCCCTTCATCTCCTTCGCGTGTCGTCTCCCGATAATTGCATTGCCTAACCGTGCTACCCCTTTTGAAATCATCCATCCTTAAACGACTTAACAGACTATTGAGCGTGGCAGTAAGGAAAATGCACCTCCCTTATGGATTAGACCTGAACGTACGCAGGATTAATCTCTTAAATGCAATATAACGTCAACTTAGTTGACATTAACAGTATTAATTCCTTCCAAAATTGTAGATTGAGTTCATTATATGAGCTCTGAAATAAAAATTCAACATTATTTTTTAATATAAAATTTAATTTTACTTTTTCATTTTATGCCTCTATACTATGTAAAAAGAAAACTCAAGCAATCGAGGTGAGCCACTTTGCGAGTATATGTTGGCGTAGATGGAGGCGGTACCAATACTGATGCAGCAATCATTTCTGAATCTGGCGAGATTCTCGCCCGGCTCAGCGGAGGTCCCACGAATCCTCACAGCGTACCCCTGGAACAGGCCCTTTCCGAACTGCAACGAGTGCTGGAACAGCTATTCAATCTAAAAAGTGATCTATCGACAAATTGTGAAGGTATATGCCTCGGTATGTCAGGTGTAGATACCGTGCAAGAACGGCAACTTATAGCCGACGCTGTAAATAACTATATGAATAGTCGTAATCAACAGGGATCAGAAAGCTGCCCTGTCTGGGTTGTATCCGAAGGAGAGATTGCCCTGATGGCCTCTCTCGGACATACTCACGGTGTATTGTGCATCTCTGGAACAGGGTCCATCGTGTACGGATTCACGCTAGAAGGAGAACGATACCGTGCAGGAGGCTGGGGTCATCTGCTAGGAGATGAAGGGAGCGGCTATCGTATTGGACAACGTGCACTCCAAGTGGTCATGCAGAGCTATGATGGTGTTCTTCCTCCAACCCGTTTAACCCCGCTTCTTCTAAAGAAACTGAACCTTCCGGATATATCGGAGCTAAAGTCGCTGGTCTATCAGACGAATTGGGGCAAAAGCGAGACAGCATCCATCGCCCGCCTTGCTATAGAGGCAGCTGAATCCGGGGACGAGGTTGCCCGGGCACTGATCATCGATGAGGCCGCACAATTGGCGGATACCGCCAAAGCGCTGATTGCCCGTCATCCCGAATTTGCATCTACTCAGGTTGTCCTGTCCGGGTCGCTGTTTCGATACGCAGCACTTTTCCGAAATACATTTATCCAGAAGTTATCGGGATATTATGGAGAGTTGGAATTTGTATATCGTGAAGATGCCCCTGCTCCATCGGTAGGTGCAGCACTATTGGCAAGAAGATGCCGTTCCCTGAATGTATCATTCTAAAAGAGAGAAGGAGGCCGTACAGATGAATCACATGCTGAACTCATTAGTAACGGAACAACCCAATCCACTAACGGATCATATAGATGAATTGCCATCGGCAGAAATTATGGAACTGATCAATAAGGAAGATCAACGGATTGCAGAGCTTATCCAGCCCCTGATTCCGGTCATTGCCCAAGCGGCGGATCGGATCTTGGAGGCCTTTCAGTCTGGCGGCAGGCTATTCTATGTAGGTGCAGGCACCAGTGGACGATTGGGGATACTTGATGCTTCGGAATGTCCGCCTACCTACGGAACCCCTCCCTCCATGGTGCAGGGTATTATTGCAGGGGGATTCCGGGCAGTGAAGGACCCCGTTGAAGGTGCTGAAGATAGTGAGGAATTGGGAGCGGCGGACCTTGATGAACATGGATTAGACAAAAACGATGTCGTGGTTGGCATTGCAGCCAGTGGGCGAACGCCGTATGTGCTGGGTGCGATGAGACACGCCAGGGAGATCGGAGCTACGGTGATCAGCCTGAGTAACAACGCAGGTACGCCGATGACCCTTTTGGCTGATGTGAGCATCGAGGCCGTTGTCGGCCCGGAGGTTGTCATGGGATCAACACGTATGAAGGCAGGCAGCGCCCAGAAAATGATACTGAATATGCTCACCACTACTGCCATGATTCGTCTGGGCAAAGTTTACCGTAATTTCATGGTCGATCTGAATCCTTCGAACGAAAAGCTTGTCCATCGGGCCAAACGCATGATCCATCTGGCAACCGGAGCGAATGAGGCAGATATTGAACAGGCCTTTGCCGGTGCAGACGGTCATGTAAAAACGGCAATCGTCATGCTGATGGCTGGTGTGGACGCCGTGGAAGCACAGCGAAGACTGGATCTGGCTGACGGATTTGTCCGCAGCGCCATTGTCGGTCCTTCCTGAACCAAGCAGGGCGCATCGTCCTTGAAGTTGAAAGAGCCTGACATCAGTCTGGGCTCTTTTTGGGCTTTTTTTATACGAAAAGCAATATCATTCGCGTCAAAAAATCCCCTCCTGTATGATAAACAGAAAGGGGATTCATGTGATTCTACTTCATTTATGCTCCAGAATAGCCTGCCGGCTCTTCTCCAAATATTCCACCGACTGGTTGTAGTCGCGACTGGCAATCGCCAGATACAAAATGTCGATCACGTTCAACTGGGCAATCCGTGACGATGTTGCTCCACTCCGAATATCACTTTCGGTGGACGTAATCATCAGAGGCACATCCGCCATACTGCTGAGTGTATTGCTGCCCCACTTGGTAATGCTGATTGTCGCTGCACCGCCTTCGTGAGCATGCTTCAGACAAGAGATTACATTCGATGTCTCTCCTGAATACGAGATACATACCACCGCGTCATCTTCGCGGAGCGTCGTTGCGGACGAAATCTGCATATGTGGATCGGCAAACGAAAAGCTTGTGCGATTGATTCGCATGAACTTGTAATGTGCATCCAGCGCAATCAGGTTCGAGGCCCCTACCCCATAGAAAAAAATCCGGTTTGCCCGATGAAGCACGTCCACAGCCTTTTCCACCAGACGTGGGTCCAGAATATGAACCGTATCCTTCACTGACTGAATATTATTTCCGGACACATGCTGAATAATGCTCTCCATGGAGTCCTGGGGACGAATCTCCGTATAATTATATTGCTCATCCGTCTGTAAATCTCCAGCAATCTTAAGCTTCAGTTCCTGGAAACCCGCTACCCCGAGCGATTTGCAGAGACGAATAATAGCTGCCGGGCTGCCCCCGCTACGTTCGGATAACTGTGCCACCGAGGACTGGACGGTTTCTTGTGGGTGATCGAGAATATAAGCTCCGATCTTCCGCTCCGATGGGGTCAGGTCATCCATTAATGCGCGTAAACGTACAAGTCCACCTTTCATGCTCTCCATTCGCTCCTCCTTTCCATACTGCATTCATGTACAAGCATTTTATCTTATAATTTCACTCGCGTCTAATTGAATTCCTTGTCCTTCCATAACTGAACTCCATTCGAAGGTCAGGTCTTACTAAAGTGTCAGGTTGCCTGAGATTACGGCATGTCTCGCGCCGGTTACTGCCGGGAGTGTATTGGTTCTGCCCATAAGTGCCTCATGGCCAAGTAAAGCAAATCCAATGGCTTCCCGAGCATCATCCGGTATGCCGTAATCTGCTGTTCGTTCCAAACGGATCTCCTTTGGAAGTCTATGACGGATCATCTCCATTAAGGTGGCATTTGAAGTGCCACCACCGCAGGCGAGCATGGCCGATATGTGCACTTTGGGCAGGATAAAATCTTTCACTGCACGTACGATAGTCTCTGCGGTCAGACAGGTGGCAGTAGCCAGCGTATCTTCCAGCGTTAAGGAACGTGCTGCGGCCATCTCCATCAGTCTCACTGCATACGCGGCGCCATATACTTCCCGCCCGGTACTTTTCGGCGGGAGTCGTTTGAAATACTCATCCTCCAAACACAGGTCTACCAGACCCTGATCGACCTTCCCCTGTGCGGCAATGCTTCCACTCGGATCATAATGCTGCCGCCCGTCCGTTGCCTGCCGCACAATGGCATCTATCACCATATTGCCCGGTCCCGTATCAAAAGCCGAAATACCTTCGGTAGATGACTCGCATGGAAGCACCGTTACATTTCCAATGCCGCCGATATTCTGCACTAGCCGCCCTTCCGTCGGACTGCGGAACATCAGAGCATCCGCATAAGGCGTAAGCGGAGCACCCTCCCCACCAGCCGCCATATCCCTTGCTCGCAGGTTGCCAATCACTGGCAGTCCTGTCCGTTCTCGAACGACAGCACATTCACCGATCTGCAATGTCGATACCACTTCAATACTTGCTCCCGATGGACCTGGAAACGCAGATGCTACAGGAGCATGCCATACCGTCTGTCCATGCATGCTAATCACATCCACCTGCTGCGTTGAGATACCGGCAGACTGCATCAATTCCGTAACACTATGCGCATACCACTCCGATACACCAAAATGCGCGGCTGTCAGCTCGTCGACACGAGCAGTCCCCGGTGAACATAACCGGATCAGTACGTCTCTTAATTCATTCGAATACGGCACACAGACGAAATCAACCAGCTCGATCTCCTGTAATGCACCGCTCATATCGGTTTGAATACGCACCAGCGCTGCATCCGTTCCGTCCAGAGATGTCCCTGACATTAGTCCGATGACCAGATGCTCCTGCTTCAAACGATACTTCTCCCACATCGGATAGCTGCCTGTATCCATCCATTTCCAACCTCCTGCAAGACCCGATGATCACGTCATCTGCCAACATTTTACCCAGTATATGATATAAAATTTCACAAGTCAAACTATATGTGAAATTAAATTACATACGATAAAGGTTAACCACTCTCTATGTATCTTTTCCTACGTTTTCCGATTTGTAGACAGATCGGCACGCCAAAACAGGCTCTCGCCCTCAGCGAAAACCTGTTCATTCGTCAGTAGACACTATATATAATCGAGCACACTAAAGATCAGAACCAGCCCTGCAATGCACATCATCCAGGAGAGAACTGACCCGGACTGTTCCTCCAGTTTTCTTTGCAGCTTTTCCACGATCCCCTGTATCCTGGAACCCAGCCATGTATGCAACACATAGATCACAAGGGGTGGCGTGATCATGATTAGATTATATCCAATAAGAATGAGTATCCATCCCGTTATTGGAAGTCCCTCCGTGATCATCAGACTTACCGCAGTATAATAGGGAAGAGCGGTTCCTGCTTCCAACAAAAATGTAGAGATGCCCATGACAAGTAATCCCTTGAACCCCGTGGAACGGGGAACTTGATATTTCTTTCTTCCACCTGCCTTCGGTTTGACCCAGAAACTCCCTGTAAAGAGTATTCCTCCTACGATCAAAAGGGCCCAGCTCACAACTTTATGTTGAAAAAATGACGTGAAGATTGCTTGTAACAGCTCCAATCCTACCATCAGTAAACCGCCCAGAACCAAGTATAAAAACATGACGGTCACTACGTAGATCATGAGCCGTGAGCCAAAACGCCGGTTCTCTTGAATCATTAAATATAACGTTACACCGATCAGCGCAGGACTTAATGTATCCAGTAGTGCAAGTCCCCCAATATAAAACAGTAATTCAGCCTTCATGAGTAGGTCCACTCTTGTCCATAAAAATATCATAAGCCGCTTCCATATAATTGAGCAGTTCTGGCTCCAACGGATAAAATCCAAGCTCATTGGATGCTTGAGTAGATTTTCTGGCATCCCACAGTTTATCCAAAAAAGCGTCTTCTCCCCCAAATTGTTCCTGCTGCTTCTCCAGCATACGACGAATTACATTCTGGACTTTATCGTCATTAGGGGCATTATTCATCTGACTTTTCAACTGGCCAATCAGTGCAATCCATTCCAGAGAATCGGGATCATTACCTTGCATGCGGGGCAGTTTCTCCCATAATTCCAGCTCATCATGGCTAAAGCTGTTTTCTTTATATGATCGTAGCCTGTCCATATTTGGCTTGGAGAGCTGAATCAGCTTCTCAAGCGTATCTTGCTTATTACCTTGCTCCATTATAAGGCTGTTTAACATTTCTCTCAGAGATGAGGCCATAGAATTCAACCGCTGTTGTTCTTCTATAATATAGGAAAGTTGATTCCTTAGAGACTGTTCCCAATTCCATGACTCATCGGTGAGCATCTCCCGAATTTCTTTTAGCGAGTAGCCCATATTTTTGAAAAATTGAATCTGCTGTAGCTTCTTTAAATCGTCTTCTACATATAATCTGTGCCCCCCTTCCGTTTTGGAGGAAGGACTTAAGAGGTCGATCGAGTCGTAATATCGTAATGTTCTCACTGTCATTCCCGTTCTGTGCGCGAGTTCATGAATATGAATATACAATGCGTTATACACCTCCTACAGCTCATATATCATTTTTCTTTTTCCCGTCTATCATCGTATATTTCAACAGATAGCCTACCCCCAGCCCAATTAACACACCTGGAAATACATGATTCATGATTAGTCCTATACCTGCCCCGATAATAACGCAACTATATATGAGAATATCTTCCGTTTTCATGATTATTACCCTCCTTTGCCCTATATAACTGAATTCGTGACCATTATACATAATGACGTTACGTCAACTTCAACCCCTATTTTTTCGGAAAACACCTTGATCCTGACGTTACGTCATCATATAACATGAAGTCATACAAAATTCAAATTCATACCGGAGGTGATCTGATGACAAAAGTTATTTCCTTATGCTTCTGTCTGCTCTTTGTTTTAACATCCTGTAGCTTATCCAGTAGCGCCATTACCGACACACAAAAGGCATCCCTGAATTCCATTGACCTCATCTCAATAGATAATGGGAGTACTCCAATAACCGTGGAGACTGTACCCGATATTACCTCTCTGGAAGTATCAAGTAACGCATATGATCATAAACCCGTTTTTAATATGGTCCGCGGACACAGAGACGTAAGGATCTCTGCAAGTAAACATATGGTTCGGATCTTTAATCTGGCGAACACACCTGTAATCACGGTTAGAGTCCCACTTCATTATGAAGGTGATCTGCGTATTAACAGTTCATCCGGAAAAGTCCAGATCAACCATATCCAATCCAACTTGTGGGTTGACGGGACTAGTGGCTCGATTGACATAAATGCGGACCGTATTCTCTCCAACATTCACCTTGTTTCAACGAGCGGTAATATAACACTGAACGTAATGGAAGAAAATCCGAATGTGAACTGGACCATGGAATCTCGAAGTGGAAGACGTTCTCACTCCCTCGACTTGCAGCAGATTAGTGATAACAAACACACCTCCAAAGGCACTACAGGGCAAGGGAAATATCAAGTCCATATCCGCACCAAATCAGGTAATATATCGATTCAATAAGACATGTCTATCTTGCAATACATTTCAATTGAAAAGACAAAAAGAGGCGCACAAAGGCGCCTCGGATGTACTAAAATCAGATGTGCAACTATTAAAAGAATAACTCATCTCCCGGAGACAACGCATGGATATCAGCTTCCGCAGATGAACCTTCAACAAGCAAACCTTGTCTCAACCGTTCCGTCTCCGCAAGGTCAGTATGCACAAGCACGGTATGCCGTGCCGATATCCGGCCCAACATCTGCTCCACATCCCTCCAACCCTGATGAACTTTGTAACGCAATTTCCTAACTTCACATTTGCCATACTCTTCTGGATTTCTCAATAACTCATCGGCAAAAGTTCCGGCGGCAACATGCCCGGTGAGCAGAATCAGATTTTTCTCATCCGATGCCCATTTCTCATAGTACCAACGTGCAAGCGAGGACTGCATCATGCCGTCCGGCACAAACCATAGGGAAGCATGATGTTGTTCCAGCAACTGCAGACGCTCTTCTTCGGTAGATGTCTTTGCCCAACCTTCTCCGCTCAGAAAATGATCGATGCTGTCCGCAGGCGAAACTTCCCCAATCCGCTCTTCCGTCCTGAGCCAATAGGGAACACGATGTAACTGTGTCATCCCATCCACCAGTTTCTGTTCCACTATCATGGGGATGTCCTGAAAACATTGCTGCGCCCACAGAATAATCTCCTGGCCGCGGCCCACCGCAGGCATAGGCAATAAAACCTTGCCACCCCGAGCAAGCGTACTGCTGATCGCGCTCTCCAGTTGTTGCAGTTTATCGACCTGCGTATCCTGGTCTGTACCATAGGCAGCATCCACGATCGCCAGATCAAGCTTAACCTGGGATGAGTCAGGCATGGATACCATGGCTTCTATACTTTCTCTCCTGTGCATTTGTTCGGTAAGGATGTTGCTGTGTAACAATGCAGATGAGCCTAGTGCTGTCTCTGATCCGGTAGATCCTGTAGCAGCAAGGGTCTGAGCATATGCTGATTGATCAACCAGTATCTTTCCCATAGCTTGACCAAGTACCATTTCGCTGACCTGTTCGCTGTTCGCATCCGTTTTTACATTGGGCGCGTTGAAGTTGGACATATCCTGAAGGCTTTGAACCGGAGCAGGGACAACCCCTACGCGGCTATCGCGATTCAGGTCTGCCCACCGGAATCCGTCAGCCACATCATCATCCTGTAGAAGCATGGACTCCGACGTATAATCACCGGAGTACAGAATCCGCTTGCCCTCCATCTCCAGACCGAACCAGACCGAACCCGCCAGATGCCCGCTACGCCCCCAGACTGCCGCCACCCCAGGTATGATTTCAAACCAATGGCCCCGGTCTGCTTCGTTTTCCAGAAACCTGTATCGAATACGCTGCTCATCAGCTTTATCATATGGTATTACATGTCCTGCACGTTCCATGCTGCTGCGCCATGCCCGAAAATACGTACCCAACTGCTCCTTCGTCTCCCTTGTCGTCCACACTTCACCCTGGTAGCCCATCTTATACAGCAGTGGGATGGCGACGGAATGATCTTCATGGGCGTGAGACAAGAGGACCGCGTCCAGTTGTGGTACAATCTCCGGATCAATCAGCGGATACTGGCCCGTGCCTTCTTTTTTGACACCACAATCCAGCAAAAGGTGGAACCGGCTCCCGTTCAGGAGATAGGCGGAACGTCCATGTTCCCCTGCACCGCCCCATACGTTCAGTTTGATCATGATGCATTCCACTTTCTCTTTGAATTCAGCAGTTCAATTCCAAGCAGCATCAGCACCGTCATGCCTACAGTCACAACGGCCATCGCCATTCCGAGCGACACTTGACCTTGTTCAAACTGGGCAAAAATATACGTCGCCGACGTCTGCATGGACGGCGGGAGAATCAACAACGAACCTACCAGCTCTCGGGTAGCAATCGTAAAGGTCATCATCCAGCCCGCCAGCATGCCGGGCAGAATCAATGGGATCAGGATTCGCCGCAGAATATACAGCGGCTTCCCGCCAAACACTTGCCCAGCCTGGAACAATGTTCCGTCAATCTGGGTAAAGCTCGATTTTACATACTGCACGGTGTAAGGCAAGAAGAGAACGACGTACGTGAGAACAACCATGCCATAGGTGTTATACAACGTGACTGGCATCCAGGGTGAGTTCCAGAAGAGAATCAGACCCACTACCATCACGATACCCGGCACCGTATTAGGCAACAGACTGAACAAGTCAATCACACGCTGCATGAATGAAGATGATCTGCCGATCGCGAGCGCAAAACCCGTACCAATAACAACAGCAACGGTTGAAGCCGCGAGGGATAGACCGAGACTGTTCCCGATGGCCTTCATACTCACTGATCCCCAAGATAAGAGCTCTTTGTAATGATCCAAGGTGAGATTATCAAAAGCAATTCCCGATCCCCGCAGCTTCATGGTCGAAGCGGCAATGATGGAGAAATACGGAATACCTACCGACAGGATCAACAGGATCGCAAGATACACCCCGCACAACCATCCGGCTCCGCCGCGTAGAGAATATCGCTTCGAACGTTGCCCTTTGCCACCAACCAGACGATACGTGAACTTCCGACTCATGGCAGACTGCATATACCACATCACCAGACAGACGGACAGCAGCACCGATGCGAGTGAAGTCGCCTTGCCGAAATCAATCGGCCAACTGGAGATGTACTTATGAATTTCGGAGGTCATGACATAATAGCCAATCTTGCGCCCGAAGGTTGCCGGTGTACCGAATTCCGCAATCGTTTTGACAAAGACCAGCATGATCCCCATGCCGTAGGACGACAACAACAAGGGTAAAATAATGCGTCTGAAACGGTACCCTGCACGTGCACCGTGCACGGCTCCCGCTTCTTCCAGATTGCCGCCGATGCGAATCAATGCATCCCGAAGCAGCAAGTACAGGAAGGGGAACAGGTGCAAGCTCATGATGAGCACCATACCCCAGAAGCTGAAGAACATTTCACTCCAATTTGCAGAAGAGGGTATCCACTGCTGGAGGTATCCCCCTTTTTGCATAAACAGAATCCATCCCATGGAGCCGATATACGGCGGAGTCATGAATGGAATCATCAGGATGACATCGACCCAGCGATGCTCGCCCATCCGGGTCTTTGCCATCATCCAGGCCAGCGGCAGCGCTAGCAGCGTGGTTACCGCCACAACGCAGATGCCAAGCCAGACGGAATTCAGCAGTACACCCGACAGATGATGTCCTGTAATCGTGCGAATCGGGGCCATCCAGTCCCATTGTCCGTCCACATACACACTTTGCCAGAAGATCAGCAAGAGCGGGACGCCAATACTTATGGTCAGCAGAAAGAGGGCCAGAATCACGCCCACTCTCCGAAAAATACGGTTGTTGTCCATTCCAACAAGTTTCACTATGTTCACCTCACATGACTTTCCACAGACAGCAGGTATGATTTAGACGAATAGAATGAAGTATTTCGATCTATACCTTGCTTATTGAAAGACGTTCTTTGGATTTATGCAAAAGTACTCTTATTTAAACGTCTCGGAAAAACGCGCTGCTGTCTCTTCGCCATGTTCGCTCATCCAGTTCCAATCCACTTTAAGTTGTGGGATATCCTTCACATTGGCACGGTTAGTCGCTTCAATATCTTCGCGGCCCGGGATTAGATAAGCATCTGTAACAAGCTTCTGTGCTTCGTCAGACAACAAGTAGTCGATGAACGCTTTGGCATTCTCTACATTCGGACTGGATTTTAGAATTGCTGCCGGTCTTGGGCTGATTACCGTGCCTTCTTCCGGATATACGATATCCAGTGGTTCACCTTTTGCCTTGGAGGAATACGCCATGTAGTCCACACCTGCGGCTACGATGCTTTTGGCACCTGTAATAACGGGATCAAGTGCCTCCTGATTGGCTCCCGCCATCGCTACACCATTGGCTTTATAGGCACTGAGCAGGTCCCATCCTTTTTCACCATTCGCACTCAGGTATCCTGTGATGAAGTCGAGTGCTGAGCCTGATAATGTAGGGTCGGGAATGTTCACGGCATCTTTCCACGCAGGCGTAGCAAGATCTGCCCAACTTGTTGGCGGGGTAGATACCAGTTTGGTGTTATACACAATACCCAGTGCGGAAGCACTGCTGCTAAAATAGTTGCCTTCTGCATCCGACCAGTCCTTGTTCAGCTTGTCCGCATTGGCTGCTTCGGGGTAAGGCATCGTCAAACCATCGGCTTTCAAAGCCTGTGCTGAAGGCAAGGAGGCCAGGATTACAACGTCTGCTACCGGATTGGATTTCTCAGCTTCCATACGAGCCAGGATTTTGCCTGTTGTTCCCTGGAACATTTCAACTTCGATCCCTGTTTTGTCTGTAAATCCACTCACGATGTTATCGGCCAGTTTCTGTGGGCCAGCACTATACAATACCAACTTGCCACCAGCCGTTTTCGTTGTTTCCGCCGCCGCTGCTGTGTTTCCTTCACCCGCGGGTTGTGCCGCATTGCCTGTGGTTGTGTTACCCGTACTACATCCGAACAAACTGATACTCATTACCGCAGTTAATAACAGCATTGCACTCTTTTTCCGTGTTTTCATCCCCAACATATTCATCCATCTCCCCTGGTTTCCGATTAAGTTGTTCAATCTGTAGTGCTTTTGATTGCATTCACACATCAATTCATCCCTAATTAGCTGCTGCAATCACTTCACGGTGATTCACTGTTTCGACATCCTGTCCATCCATGCGGCATATCCGCTCGGGAGCAACATAGAGCTGAGCCTTCTCGCCTACGCGTACTCTCTGGTTCATATAGGCTGTCCATACGCCGAGCCCTTCCATCTGCACCCGCACTTCATAGCGTTCACCTACATAGCTGACGCTGAGTACAGTTCCCGGATAACACAGATCATCATGACCTGTTTTGTTCCAGGTGACATGCTCTGGACGCACCATCGATTGATTAGGCGTGAGCCAGTTGGACTTTCCGATAAACGAAGCGACATACGGATCACTTGGCGCCGAGTAGATCGTTTCCGGGCTTCCTTTTTGCAATATCCGCCCCTTCTGCATCACCACAATCTCATCCGACATCGACATTGCTTCAATCTGATCATGTGTGACGTACAGCGTAGTCAGTCCCATATCCCGTACTAAGGACATCATCTCAATCCGCATCTCTTCCCGAAGTACAGCATCCAGTGCACTTAGTGGCTCATCGAACAGGATCACACCAGGTCGGACGGCTACGGCTCTGGCAAAAGCAACCCGTTGCTGCTGTCCACCAGACAGCTGATGAGGATATCGATCTTCCATGCCTTGCAGGCGAACCATACCAAGGGCTTCGTTCACCTTTTGCCGCAGATCGGATTTCTGTTTTCCGGCCTTTAGGCCAAACGCTACGTTTTCATAGACGGTCATATGTGGCCATAATGCAAAATCCTGAAACACCATGCCCAGATTACGCTTGTGTGTTGGTATATCAATCCGCTTCGCCGCAGAGTAGATATACTCACCATCTGCACGTATCTCCCCCGCATCCGGCTGTTCCAGCCCGGCCAACATGCGGAGTAGTGTTGTTTTGCCACAGCCTGATGGGCCAAGCAGTGTCGTGAAATTGCCATGTTCAAGCGTTAGATCTGTCGGCAACAGTGCGGGTGTTTGATTGAATGATTTTTGAATTCCCGTTATCTCTAATTTCATAAGCATCCCTGCCTGTCTTCTGTTACTTGATCTCTTTTGTTACTTCATCTCTTGCACTGTTCTCAGTCTAACGTCCGCTTTCGCGAGTTGTATGTCTTGTATGTAAAATTGGAATTAACTTTTTAGATGAATTCTGTTGATGTTCATAGATTAAATCTATAGTAGGTGAACTAAATTAATTTTCATGTTTTCGCTTCGATTACAGCACCATCTTCCGATCGCTGTTATCCCCAGATTTCTTATACTCCCTTTTTAAAGGGAGAAATCCGGGGATAAAGGCGAAGCATATGCTTCCGAAGTAGCTTTCTTCCAGAAAGCTTTTGGCTTCGCTTCTTCAGATTGGTTCTGTACTCTCCGTCTTTATGAAAAACATTAGATCATCTTATATATTGGGGTTAGTAGAAGTGAGAGGAGTGTTGGGACATTGAATCTGATCAAACTGCAAATTGTTGAGCTGATCGATAAGCATCATCACATGACAAGCGTGGCAGAGTTACTGGGGATCAAACAACCAACCGTTACATTTCATATGAAGTCATTGGAGGAAGAGATGGGCGTGCGATTATTCGAATCGCGCAGTGGGAAGACCTTTCTAACCGAGGCCGGACAAGCCCTGCTCCACTATTCCGTCAAAATCAATGCCCTGACCCAAGAGGCAAGGCGGGTAGTAAAAGAATATGACAGTCTATATCGGGGCACTCTGCACATTGGGGCAAGCTATGTACCAGCTACATATCTGCTGCCCGCTATACTCAATACCTTTTCTCAAGAATTCCCTGGCATTCGTATCGTCTTATCCGTCAAACCATCACCCGTTATTCGCGAGATGTTAATTCGGCATCAGATTGATCTGGGGGTGATCTCTTCTGAGCCGTTTGTCGGACCCGCGCTGCAAGCTGAGACGTTATGTGAGGATGACTTGGTATTAATCTGCTCTCCACAGCATGGGTTGGCCCAGAAGGAACCATTGACGCCTGAGCATATTGCTCAGATCCCATTTGCCCTACATGGCAACGAATCCAGTACTCGGCGACTAACCAACCAATGGCTCGCGCAACATGACATTCGTTTGAGGAGTACGGTGGAGATGGATTCCCTGGAAGCCATCAAACAGCTTGTGTTAATTGGGGGGCATGTCTCGTTCATGTCACGAATGGCAGTACAGTGGGAGGAGCAGCACGGGCTCATTCAGGTTCTTCCCATTCCGGGAGAGCAGGCACCGCGCCATATATATACCGTACATAACAAGGACCGCCATCCTTCAGTTCAAGTAAATCGCTTCAAAGAAGTGCTGCGAGAGGTGAGCTACGGCTTCCCTGTTTCCATAGCGAATTCCCCTGATCCTCTATAAACTATCGTTTGCCATTCATCAAATCTATGCAGGCTTAACGCAATGTGCGCTCCCCGTTAATCGCGTTCAGATACTCGGACGATAAAGTGGGAGCTGTACGTTAATCCAGATTAGGAGAGTGATTGGTTTTGAAAAAGTGGAAAAAGGTATCTGCCTCATTCATGCTGAGCATCGTAACATTGGGAAGTGGATTGACGTTTCTGGGAGCCCCCCAGGCTTCAGCTGCTGCCAATGCTGTTCCTGCTTATGAAGTAAAGTTTCTAGCCAAGCCGGAACTCGTATTGAATACAGATGGGACACCACGCAGTGAAGTCATTCAGACCCTCGGCCTGAGTTCCACGCCAAGAAACATTAACGTAGAGTACTTTGACACCAATGCGCTCGGACTGGATGAGCAAGGATGGAATGTTCGTTTTCGCAAGAAGGATGATAAAAACAACTACGAACTGACCTACAAAAAACGATACCCTGTCATCAATGGTGATATCAACGCAGCGCTGACATTGGCTAACCAAGAAGGATTCGATAAATCGGATGATAATTACGAGGCTGAGATCGATTGGGGATATGGCAAACAAACACTAAGCTTCTCCAACACGAAAAAGGTCGATACCAATGCAACAGGTGTTCATCTTCCTACAGAGCAAGAAGCCTTGAACATGTTACTGGACAAGCTCCCTGGCAAATTGAAAAACTGGTCTGCCTCCAACTGGGGCAAGCAGCAGCTGACGCAATCCCGTGCATATGGCCCGATCACATTCCAACGTTATGAAGGTACATGGAATGGTCAAGAACTTACACTCGAAGTATGGCCGATCCGTAATGCAGCAGGTACAGGTACTGAAAATATCGTAGAGGTCTCTTTCAAAACCGATGATGCTGTAGCCGTATCGGGCCTGCGTACCCAACTGCTGCAATTGCTGGAGAACAACAACTGGCTAATTCCTGCCGATGGCTTGAAGACACAGACGATTCTTGAAAGATACTAATTATTCGTCATCGTACTAATGAAACATCGCAAGCTCCTCTTCCTGCGTTCATCGTAGAAAGCGGAGCTTTTGTCGTTCCTTGAATTAAGTGAATTAAGATACTTATACAGTAAGCTAATTTAGAGTTCACTAATTAAGAGTTTAAATGACTAATACAAAAAGAGCCCCTGCAATAAGCAAGAGCTCTTTCAATATATCTAGGAAGCGGGTGATGGGAATCGAACCCACGCTATTAGCTTGGAAGGCTAAAGTTCTACCATTGAACTACACCCGCATAATAAAAAAAATCGGGATGACACGATTTGAACATGCGACCCCCTGGTCCCAAACCAGGTGCTCTACCAAGCTGAGCTACATCCCGATACTTATGAAAATAATGGCGCGCCCTGAGAGATTCGAACTCCCGGCCTTTTGATTCGTAGTCAAACGCTCTATCCAGCTGAGCTAAGGGCGCAAATATGGAGCGGAAGACGGGAATCGAACCCGCGACCCTCGCCTTGGCAAGGCGATGCTCTACCGCTGAGCCACTTCCGCAAAACATATGGTGCGGTCGAGAGGACTCGAACCTCCACGGGGGGTTAGCCCACACGGACCTGAACCGTGCGCGTCTGCCAATTCCGCCACGACCGCAAAATATAATGGTGAGTCATGAAGGGCTCGAACCTTCGACACCCTGATTAAAAGTCAGGTGCTCTACCAACTGAGCTAATGACTCAAAATAATGAAATGGCTGGGGATATAGGATTTGAACCTATGCATGACGGAGTCAAAGTCCGTTGCCTTACCGCTTGGCTAATCCCCATTAAAAAAATCATGGGGCGATCGAGGGGAATTGAACCCCCGAATGCCGGATCCACAAACCGGTGCGTTAACCACTTCGCCACGATCGCCATAGAGTAAGCCATTCATCCACTAAGAGTATCTTAGTATTAACAACTGCATCTATAATATACATTCAATTACAAATTCAGATGTAAGTACTAAAAATGGTGCCGGCGAGAGGACTTGAACCCCCAACCTACTGATTACAAGTCAGTTGCTCTACCAGTTGAGCTACACCGGCATGGTGTATATTAAATTAAAAATGGCGGAACCGACGGGATTCGAACCCGCGATCTCCTGCGTGACAGGCAGGCATGTTAGGCCAACTACACCACGGTTCCATAATACTTTCTCAAGGAAAGTGAATTGCGGGGGCAGGATTTGAACCTGCGGCCTTCGGGTTATGAGCCCGACGAGCTACCGGGCTGCTCCACCCCGCGTCGTTAAAAAGATAATATGGTGGAGGCTGAGGGGATCGAACCCCCGACCCTCTGCTTGTAAGGCAGATGCTCTCCCAGCTGAGCTAAGCCTCCATCTATATGACCCGTAGGGGATTCGAACCCCTGTTACCTCCGTGAAAGGGAGGTGTCTTAACCCCTTGACCAACGGGCCTTGCTAAAAAAATTATCTGGCGGAGAGAGAGGGATTCGAACCCTCGAGACGCTTGTGACGCCTACACGATTTCCAATCGTGCTCCTTCGGCCAGCTCGGACACCTCTCCATATGGCTCCCCGAACAGGGCTCGAACCTGTGACAACTCGATTAACAGTCGAGTGCTCTACCAACTGAGCTATCAGGGAATGGTGGAGCCAAGCGGGATCGAACCGCTGACCTCCTGCTTGCAAGGCAGGCGCTCTCCCAGCTGAGCTATGGCCCCATACTCTGGTTTTTTTTGTTGTGGTCTTGCTATGGGCCCTGGTGGACTCGAACCACCGGCCTCACCCTTATCAGAGGTGCGCTCTAACCAACTGAGCTAAGGGCCCTAATATATATCCCTTATTCCTTGACAAGGGGGGCAAAAAAAATACCCCAAAGGGAAATCGCTTGGCGGCGTCCTACTCTCCCAGGACCCTGCGGTCCAAGTACCATCGGCGCTAGAGGGCTTAACGGTCGTGTTCGGGATGGGTACGTGTGGAACCCCTCCGCCATCGCCACCAAACGCGGTGCTTACATTTCAGAGTTCGTTCTCTGAAAACTAGATTCGAAACGAAACATGCGAACTATCACTTGCATATTTGGATAAGCCCTCGACCGATTAGTACTGGTCAGCTCCATGCATTGCTGCACTTCCACCCCCAGCCTATCTACCTCGTCGTCTTCAAGGGGTCTTACATACTGGGAAATCTCATCTTGAGGGGGGCTTCACGCTTAGATGCTTTCAGCGTTTATCCCGTCCGTACATAGCTACCCAGCGGTGCTCCTGGCGGAACAACTGGTACACCAGCGGTACGTCCATCCCGGTCCTCTCGTACTAAGGACAGCTCCTCTCAAATTTCCTACGCCCACGACAGATAGGGACCGAACTGTCTCACGACGTTCTGAACCCAGCTCGCGTACCGCTTTAATGGGCGAACAGCCCAACCCTTGGGACCTACTTCAGCCCCAGGATGCGATGAGCCGACATCGAGGTGCCAAACCTCCCCGTCGATGTGGACTCTTGGGGGAGATAAGCCTGTTATCCCCAGGGTAGCTTTTATCCGTTGAGCGATGGCCCTTCCATGCGGTACCACCGGATCACTAAGCCCGACTTTCGTCCCTGCTCGACTTGTAGGTCTCGCAGTCAAGCTCCCTTATGCCTTTGCACTCTTCGAATGATTTCCAACCATTCTGAGGGAACCTTTGGGCGCCTCCGTTACTCTTTAGGAGGCGACCGCCCCAGTCAAACTGCCCACCTGACACTGTCCCCGCACCGGATTACGGTACCAGGTTAGAACCTAGATACGATCAGGGTGGTATCCCAACGTTGCCTCCACACAAGCTGGCGCTCATGTCTCTCAGGCTCCCACCTATCCTGTACAGATCGTACCCAAATTCAATATCAAGCTGCAGTAAAGCTCCATGGGGTCTTTCCGTCTTGTCGCGGGTAACCTGCATCTTCACAGGTATTAAAATTTCACCGGATCTCTCGTTGAGACAGCGCCCAAGTCGTTACGCCATTCGTGCGGGTCAGAATTTACCTGACAAGGAATTTCGCTACCTTAGGACCGTTATAGTTACGGCCGCCGTTTACTGGGGCTTCGGTTCACAGCTTCGGATTGCTCCTAACCACTCCCCTTAACCTTCCAGCACCGGGCAGGCGTCAGCCCGTATACTTCGCCTTACGGCTTCGCACAGACCTGTGTTTTTGCTAAACAGTCGCTTGGGCCTTTTCACTGCGGCCCCCTCGTGCTATTCACACTACCGGGGCACCCCTTCTCCCGAAGTTACGGGGTCATTTTGCCGAGTTCCTTAACGAGAGTTCTTCCGCGCGCCTTAGAATACTCTTCTCGCCTACCTGTGTCGGTTTGCGGTACGGGCACCTTCACCTGGCTAGAGGCTTTTCTTGGCAGTGTGAGATCATGACCTTCGCTACTATAATTTTCGCTCCCCATCACAGCTCAGCCTTAATGATGTGCGGATTTGCCTACACATCAGCCTCACTGCTTAGACGGACATCCATCAGTCCGCGTCACTACCCTACTGCGTCCCCCCATTGCTCATAACGGCTTACGGTGGTACAGGAATTTCGACCTGTTGTCCTTCGACTACGCCTTTCGGCCTCGCCTTAGGTCCCGACTTACCCTGAGCGGACGAGCCTTCCTCAGGAACCCTTAGGCTTTCGGCGGATCAGATTCTCACTGATCTTTTCGTTACTCATACCGGCATTCTCACTTGTATAATGTCCAGCGCTCCTTACGGTACACCTTCAACCCTTATACAACGCTCCCCTACCCCTGATGCAAGCATCAAGCCATAGCTTCGGTGGTGTGTTTAGCCCCGTTACATTTTCGGCGCAGAGTCACTCGACCAGTGAGCTATTACGCACTCTTTCAATGGTGGCTGCTTCTAAGCCAACATCCTGGTTGTCTGTGCAACTCCACATCCTTTCCCACTTAACACACACTTGGGGACCTTAGCTGATGGTCTGGGCTGTTTCCCTTTTGACAATGGATCTTAGCACTCACTGTCTGACTCCCGGAACTAAGTCTATGGCATTCGGAGTTTGACTGAGCTTGGTAACCCTTGCGGGCCCCGCACCCAATCAGTGCTCTACCTCCACGACTCTGTTTTCCGAGGCTAGCCCTAAAGCTATTTCGGGGAGAACCAGCTATCTCCGAGTTCGATTGGAATTTCTCCGCTACCCCCACCTCATCCCCGCACTTTTCAACGTGCGTGGGTTCGGGCCTCCAGTGCGTGTTACCGCACCTTCACCCTGGACAGGGGTAGATCACCCGGTTTCGGGTCTACGTCCACGTACTATGTCGCCCTATTCAGACTCGCTTTCGCTGCGGCTCCGGCTCTTCACCTTAACCTTGCACGGGAACGTAACTCGCCGGTTCATTCTACAAAAGGCACGCCATCACCCCTAAAACGGGCTCTGACTTTTTGTAAGCACACGGTTTCAGGTTCTATTTCACTCCCCTTCCGGGGTGCTTTTCACCTTTCCCTCACGGTACTGCTTCACTATCGGTCGCTAGGAAGTATTTAGCCTTGGCAGATGGTCCTGCCGGATTCATACGGGGTTTCACGTGCCCCGCACTACTCGGGATCCGTCTCGGAGGGAACAGACTTTCAATTACAGGGCTTTTACCTTCTTTGGCGGGCCTTTCCAGACCTCTTCGCTTAACCGGTTCCTTTGTAACTCCATGTGAGACGTCCCACAACCCCAAAGAGCAAGCTCTCTGGTTTGGGCTTCTCCGCGTTCGCTCGCCGCTACTGACGGAATCACTATTGTTTTCTCTTCCTCAGGGTACTTAGATGTTTCAGTTCCCCTGGTATGCCTCACACTAACCTATGTATTCAGTTAGGTGTAACTGGAAATTACCCCAGCTTGGGTTTCCCCATTCGGACACCCCCGGATCAAAGCTTGCTTACAGCTCCCCGAGGCAGTTTCGTTGTTCGCCACGTCCTTCATCGGCTCCTAGCGCCTAGGCATCCTCCGTGTGCTCTTAGTAGCTTAACCATATCGTTTGTGTTCGAGCTGTCACTCCGCTTGTTTTGGACTGCGTCCAAAGCCAAAAGTCGTTCCATTTCGATCACTCGCTCATGCAATCTACCGTTTTTATTGAAACTTGTTATACACAAGTTCAGCTAAAAAGGAATGTTCTAATTCGCA
The DNA here is from genome assembly GCF_055687625.1 of Paenibacillus sp. CB74. Taxonomy (NCBI): domain Bacteria; kingdom Bacillati; phylum Bacillota; class Bacilli; order Caryophanales; family Paenibacillaceae; genus Paenibacillus; species Paenibacillus sp. CB74. The sequence continues at coordinate 4,976,894 of NZ_CM146009.1, forward strand.
TTTACTTTCGTTTCGATATCTAGTTTTCAAAGAACAAGCTCCATGCAAAAGCAAGCTGTTTGAGAGTTTGAGCTCTCAAAACTGAGCAACGAGTGAGTTAAAAGCTTTACGAAGTAAAGCTCGCTTCGGAAGCATGCTTCCTGAAGACTTGTATTTGAATGTTTCCACGCAGGAAACGATTCTCCATAGAAAGGAGGTGATCCAGCCGCACCTTCCGATACGGCTACCTTGTTACGACTTCACCCCAATCATCTATCCCACCTTCGGCGGCTGGCTCCTTGCGGTTACCCCACCGACTTCGGGTGTTATAAACTCTCGTGGTGTGACGGGCGGTGTGTACAAGACCCGGGAACGTATTCACCGCGGCATGCTGATCCGCGATTACTAGCAATTCCGACTTCATGCAGGCGAGTTGCAGCCTGCAATCCGAACTGAGACCGGCTTTTTAGGATTCGTTCCACCTCGCGGCTTCACAGCCCGTTGTACCGGCCATTGTAGTACGTGTGTAGCCCAGGTCATAAGGGGCATGATGATTTGACGTCATCCCCACCTTCCTCCGGTTTGTCACCGGCAGTCACCTTAGAGTGCCCATCCGAAATGCTGGCAACTAAGATCAAGGGTTGCGCTCGTTGCGGGACTTAACCCAACATCTCACGACACGAGCTGACGACAACCATGCACCACCTGTCTCCTCTGTCCCGAAGGAAAGATACATCTCTGCATCGATCAGAGGGATGTCAAGACCTGGTAAGGTTCTTCGCGTTGCTTCGAATTAAACCACATACTCCACTGCTTGTGCGGGTCCCCGTCAATTCCTTTGAGTTTCAGTCTTGCGACCGTACTCCCCAGGCGGAGTGCTTAATGTGTTAACTTCGGCACCAAGGGTATCGAAACCCCTAACACCTAGCACTCATCGTTTACGGCGTGGACTACCAGGGTATCTAATCCTGTTTGCTCCCCACGCTTTCGCGCCTCAGCGTCAGTTACAGCCCAGAGAGTCGCCTTCGCCACTGGTGTTCCTCCACATATCTACGCATTTCACCGCTACACGTGGAATTCCACTCTCCTCTTCTGCACTCAAGTCACCCAGTTTCCAGTGCGATCCGGGGTTGAGCCCCGGGATTAAACACCAGACTTAAATGACCGCCTGCGCGCGCTTTACGCCCAATAATTCCGGACAACGCTTGCCCCCTACGTATTACCGCGGCTGCTGGCACGTAGTTAGCCGGGGCTTTCTTCTCAGGTACCGTCACCTTGAGAGCAGTTACTCTCCCAAGCGTTCTTCCCTGGCAACAGAGCTTTACGATCCGAAAACCTTCATCACTCACGCGGCATTGCTCCGTCAGGCTTTCGCCCATTGCGGAAGATTCCCTACTGCTGCCTCCCGTAGGAGTCTGGGCCGTGTCTCAGTCCCAGTGTGGCCGATCACCCTCTCAGGTCGGCTACGCATCGTCGCCTTGGTGAGCCGTTACCCCACCAACTAGCTAATGCGCCGCAGGCCCATCCCCAAGTGACAGATTGCTCCGTCTTTCCAGTTTCCTTCAGGCGAAGGAAACAACTATTCGGTATTAGCTACCGTTTCCGGTAGTTGTCCCAAACTTGAGGGCAGGTTGCCTACGTGTTACTCACCCGTCCGCCGCTAAGTCTCAAAGAAGCAAGCTTCTTATCAACTCCGCTCGACTTGCATGTATTAGGCATGCCGCCAGCGTTCGTCCTGAGCCAGGATCAAACTCTCCAATAAAGTATTGAAAAGAGCGATAAGCTCATTTTGAATCTGACGAGATTAAACATCTCATTTGTGCTCCAGTCGATCCAAGCCAAGGCTTGTCTCAAACTTTCGCGTTCATTCTGCAAGCAGAATGTTTACTCACTCGTTGTTCAGTTTTCAAAGATCAAACTTGTTTTGTTACCAATTATCTTTCTCTTCAGCAACTCTTATATAATATCATGTCCGAACCAACTTTGCAAGCTCTTTTTTTAAGTTTCTTTCGAAGCTCATTTCATTCGCTTGCCGCACCGTGTATCTCGTGTTTTCTTGGCCGGAATTAGAATATATCATGTACAGTTTTACATTGCAAGCTTTTTTTGAAAATTGATAATCACCTACCCCATCGACACAATGTGTAATCTGAAGTGCTCCCGAACTATAGAAATGATTCTAAGCATCCTCATTAGGCAGCTTCTTATATAATTACCCACTCAACGTAACCAGGGAAGCCACTTCCACTGCGATGCAGTGAACAATTGATTGTGGATAGCCCTGGTTTTCGGAGATCCCAGCTTTCTTTTCCTTCTATATAAATAAGAAACTCATTTCTTAGGCACTGCTTACACACTCCGCTTCGCTTCTTAGTACCTATAATATGCGCTTACCCAGCAGAGAAGCGATTAGTTCCACACCAAGTCTTGCCGTATGTCTATTGTGGTCAAACAACGGATTCACCTCAACCAGCTCCATCGACGTAACTTGATTGGTGGAAGCAAGTATCTCCAATGCGTAATGTGTCTCTCGGTAATTCAAGCCACCCGGTACTGGGGTGCCTACACCCGGAGCTTCCCGCGGGTCCAGACAATCCATGTCAAAGCTGACATGAATACCATCTGTCTCTTTCCCCACTGTAGCTATCGCTTGTTCAATAACCTGTTGTATTCCCATACGGTCAATATCATGCATCGTAAATGCTTGGATTCCCAATCCTTTAATCTGCTCTTTCTCATACTCATCCAGATCACGTAGACCAATATAGACCAATTTGGACGGATCAATAAACGCGCCTGCTCCAACAATGTGCGACAGATTGTATGCAGTATGCCCTAAGGAAGCAGCCACACTCATCCCATGCATATTACCGGACAAGCTGCGTTCTTCCGTATTCAAGTCTGCATGTGCATCAAACCAGATCACACCCAAATTGGAATAGTGGGCTGTTAATCCGGCCAAAGTGCCAATCGCCACACTATGATCTCCTCCAAGTATAAGGGGAAAGACCCCCTCTTCTACCGCAGTCGATACTTCATGACACACCTTCTCACTAACCTGACGTACCTCATTCAAGTGTTTTACACGATTCCGCTCAGTAGGGGCAGCCGGTTCGGAAGGACAATCTACTCGTACTTCTTTGGAAAGAACTAGCCCAAGACTCGTGATCTCCCTCTTCAGTCCAGCTGTAATCAACTCATCCGGCCCCAACTCCGCGCCGCCTCTTGCTCCCCCGAGTCCAAAAGGAACCTTAATGATGGTTACATTACGCCGCGCAGTTTTCTGATCCGTATTATCCGCAACAATAGAGGTATCTTTTATCCCACCATAGACATCATCATCATTTTTCATGTAGGTCAGCTCCTTCATTATCGATCAGAACCTGCTCAATTCTCTCCAGCGCCCAATTAATCTCGGACTCTTCAATTGTCAGCGGTGGAGCAAAACGAATGGTTGTTTCATGGGTTTCTTTACACAGTAGACCCGCAGACATCAATCGCTCACAATAAGGTCGTGCTGATTCATACAGTTCAACACCAATAAATAAACCCTTACCCCGGATGTCCCGGATGGCCGAACTGCGAATATCACGAAGCTTTTTCATAAAATAGTTCCCCAGACGCTCCGATCGCTCCGCAAGCTTCTCACCTTCAAGAACATTCAGAGCCGCAATAGCCACGGCGCAGGCGAGTGGGTTCCCTCCAAACGTAGAGCCATGAGAGCCCGGCTCAAACAAATCCAGTATCTTCGCATCAGCAGCGATAGCCGAGATTGGCATGACCCCTCCCCCCAGCGCTTTGCCCATAATCCAGATGTCCGGCTCAACCCCTTCCCAGTCGGAGGCAAAACGGCGACCCGTTCTTCCAAATCCGGTCTGGATCTCATCAGCCACAGTCAACACCTTCTGGTTCTTACACAGAGCAAAGGCTTCAGCCAAATATCCATCAGGCGGGATAACGATTCCAGCTTCGCCCTGAATAGGCTCTACAAGAAAACCAGCCGTATTGGGCGTAATGGCCTTTTTCAGCGCCTCAATATCTCCATAGGGAATAATCCGGAATCCAGGTGTGAACGGTCCAAAATCTTTTTTATACTCCACTGAAGAAGAAAATGACGTAACCGTCAGAGTTCTTCCATGAAAGTTACCAGAGCATACGATAATTTCGGCTTGATTCTCCGGTACACCTTTGCAACGATAAGCCCATCTACGTACCGCCTTTACCGCAGTCTCCACCGCTTCCGCTCCTGTATTCATGGCGAGAATCTTGGATTTCCCCGTGAATTGTGAGAGTTTCTGATAAAATAGAGAAGCTGAGCTGCTGTGGAATGCCCGTGATGTCAGCGTAACCCGATCCGCCTGATCCTTGAGCGCCTGTATGATTACAGGGTGTCTGTGACCATGATTTAATGCAGAGTATGCACTTAACATATCCATATAACGGCGGCCTTCTGGGTCTTCCACCCATACCCCTTCCGCCTGTTCAATCACAATAGGGAGTGGATAATAATTAGGTGCAGCATAACGCTCCGACCAATCTATTAACATTTTGGAATCTGACATACATACCCAACACCTTTCCAAAATATTGTATACAAAATACAATATCAATGTATGCGATACCACCACCATTTACGACTATATCCCACTATTTCCACAGTAGCCTACTCCCAGCCTTTCTTCGAACCGAATCCTCCATCAATAGTTATCGGGAAGCAGACAGTCTACGTTCCAACCAAGAGAGCAAGTTGGCCAGTGTAAATGTGATTATAAAGTAGAGGCCAGCGGCAACAAGCAGCGGAGCAAGCGGCTGGAACGTAACACCCTGAATCGTTCTGGCTGTGTATATAATTTCAGCTATGCCGATCATGGAGACAAGCGAAGAATCTTTAATGATAATAATGAATTCATTACCGATAGCTGGAAGCATGTTACGAAAGGCCTGTGGAAGTATAATATAGCGAAGTGTCATACCATGAGTCATGCCAAGGGAGCGCGAAGCCTCTGTCTGCCCTTTATCAATCGCTTGAATCCCGGCCCTGAATACCTCCGCCATATAAGCCGAACTATTCATCGTCAGAGCTACCACCCCCGACATAAATGCCGGCAGGTTCACACCTACAACTGTCAGACCATAATGGATAATAAGAATCTGTACCAGCATCGGCGTGCCTCGAATGAGTTCAATATACGCCGAAGCCACCAATTTAATTGGCCATATTCGGGATAATCGCATTAAAGCCATGATCACACCAAGCAACGTCCCAAACAGAACACCGAAAAAGGAAAGCTCAAGCGTAACCCACGCGCTTCGTGCATAATCCTGCCAATGATCTAATAGAAATGAAAAATCTAAATTCACGGCATATCCCTCACTCGTCCGGTTTATTCACCCAGCATCTCATTAGCTTCGATGACGAAACGTTCAATATCTCCATTCGTTTTGAGCTTTTCCAATGTAGTGTTGATCTGATTCAGCAGCTTCTGATTACCCTTCTTCACCGCGATGGCCGAACCACCCTCATCTTCTGCCTGTTCAATCTCCACACCCGCAACAATAAGCCCCTCCTGGTTCTTCACATACTGTTCAGCTACCGGTTTCTCCAAAATGAGCGCATCTACCCGCCCCGTCTGCAGCTCCAAGATCAGTTCAGGTATTTTGGCCAGAGATGTTAGCTTTGCTCCTTCTATTTCCTGAGCAATCCCTTCCTGAATGGAACTCTTCTGTACACCAACCTGCTTACCCGATAGATCATCCACTGACTTTAATGCCGCATCGTCTCCTTCTCTAACAAGTACAGCCTGCTCTGCGTAATAGTAGATATCCGTAAAATCAACATTTTTCTTTCGTTCTTCGGTAGGGGTCAAACCCGATATTACAAAATCAACCTTATCTGTACCCAGGGCCATAAGAAGGCCATCAAAGTCCATATCCTCAATCTTCAACTCAGCCCCGAGATCAGCCGCAATTGCCTTGGCAATCTCGATGTCAAAACCTACGATAGTATCTTTACCATCAATGTTCTTATGAAACTCATAGGGTGCATAGTCCGCACTGGTCCCAAGTACAATTACTTTTTTTTCCGCAGAACTACTTCCAGAAGACGATGTAGCATCTGATCCGTTCCCTGTCGTTTTTTCCTGACCACATGCGGACATGATTACAACCAGTAACAGCAGCATCAATGGCAATAGTACTTTTTTCACAAGTCATACCCCTATTCATTTTTGGAATTAGTAGCATAAAGATCAATTTGTATACAATATACATAAGACAATATATGGACTTATATGTAAGTAATACTAACAAACATTCTAAGTTATCACAATCATTATTTAAACATTTATACGCTCTAATTCCATAAAATGCGCTATATATAACACGGCACTTACATCCTCTGAAATATGAAGTTTGCTTGCCCAACTTCCCCCTCGGTGTTAAGATGATTAAAACTTGAAACTCCTGAACGGCGCACCCAGCACGGCCTCACACCCATCTAATTATTAACTTTACATAGAAAGGAGGATTCGGTATGGAGGTACCCAAATACCGGTCCTTGAAAGATCACGTATACGATTACATTGCCCAGAAGATTCAGGACGGAACACTGCTTCCCAACCAGAAGATCAACGAGGCTGAAATATGCAAAAAGCTGGACATCAGTCGGACACCTACTCGGGAGGCCCTCTTCCAGCTGGCTTCAGACAATCTGCTGCAATACATCCCACGCAGGGGATTTATTGTCACTCCTTTTGATGCAGGCAAAAAACTGGAGTTTTCCCAAGCGATTGGTGTGCTGGAGGCACTTGCTGCCACACTTGCAGCAGACCATCTCAGACCCTCTGAACTTTTGGAAATGGAAACTCTCGTTGTCCGAATGGATGAAGATATCAGCCAGCTCGATCTTGCTGCCTACAACAAGAACCAATATCAGTTTCATAACCTGTACATTCAGCGATGTGGTAACGCCACGGTCATCGAGATGTTAAACACATTGAAGAACAGCTTCATCCGGCAGTCGTATGTTAGTGATAATAAACCAAAGCTATCTGAGGTACTGCTCGAAGTTAATGAAGAGCACCGACAAATTTTAAGTGCTTTTCGAGCCAAAGATAAGAACCAACTGGAAGCCCTGCTCAAACACCACTGGCGCATTATCGATAATGATATGCTGTAGTACGTTCTGTCTGTAACAAACCAAAGGCAACCCACAACTAATGTGGAGTTGCCTTTTTCCTATTTTTCCTTTTCGATCTCCAACGGTGCTCTGGCCTGAAAAACGGCATACCCCAACTTTTTGCCGTATTTCGCGAGCAACCGATCATTGGTCTGGCTCATTCGCTGCATTTGTTCATCCTCGAACCAATTCATATCGATCTCACGATGTGGATCATGATCTACGCCCCATTTTCCCATAGAACGTGAATGTTCTTTGACCTCTACCTTAGTGAAGCCACACTGTTTTAGGCGTTTTCTCCATGTTGTCGCCGTTACCAAGGTTCGTATACCGTAAAATTGCTTTAGTCTGCGAAACATCAATTCGGTCTTCTGGCCAGATAGAACCATCTCCCGATCTACCAAAAGTCCAACGGGCTTCAACACTCTTCTATACTCATTAAGTGCACTCCGCCATGGGGTAAAGATCGTAACCGACTCCACAAATACCATATCAAAATGGTTTTCCGGGAAAGGCAACGATGTTACATCAGCCTGAATAAATCGAACATCCACTCGCTCTCGTCTTGCTCGCCGAACTGCCTTATCCAACATATTGCGATGAAGATCAATGGCTGTTACTTGATATCCACTTTTAGCCAGGTAACACGCAGTCCTCCCAGTGCCACATCCTATCTCAAGAATATGACTACCCAATGGCAGAGATAAGCTATCAAGCAACTTCAGTGTTGCCAAAAATCCTCCAGGATGGGCACTCCCTTCCCCTAAACGAGCCAGCATGTCATGATAATCCACGCAACATCCCCTCCTCACTTCTCCCAGTGTATGGAACAGACTTAAAAACGGCTCCTCCCTATTCGATTTTCCGGGTACTCGTCCATACCAATTCCTCTTCGCTCTACTATGATATACAAACCGTTGAATTCAAGCGGCAACCGCATCTAATGAGGAGGATTTGCATGTACAGAATTAATCGGGTATGTGAAGAAACGGTTTCTCCGCACGTTGGACGTTCCGTTTGTCTTGTTATGAAAGACGGTAAGCATATGTATGGTACACTCAGCCAATGTCGTGATGGCAAAGTTTATTTGAACGGATGTTTCGAGGGACCACGGCTATGTTCAGTCAAGTCCAAACAGCAGTTGGTAAAAGGCAGCAAGAAAAACGCTGTTGCATCAAAGAAAGTTAAATCCTCGGCATACGGTCCATATGGATACGGTCGGGGTTATGGCTATGGAGCAGGGATCGAACTGGCTCTGGTAGCAACACTTTTCCTGCTGCCATTCCTGTTCATCTAAACTCAAATCTGATCATGGTAAATTTGTAGCATAACAAAGACCCTTTTTGCTTATAGCAAAAAGGGTCTTTATCTTTTTCATACGATACACGTCAATTACAGTATACTTTCTGTAAATGAAGAGACAAAAAAAGGCATTCGCTAAAACGAATGCCGGGAACTTCATATTTAATACCCTTACCTTCGCAGAGGGTGTCTGTTTGATCTTAAAAAAAAACACCTCGTTAGAGGCGGGTAAGCTATGTTAAATCCGATTTCCTTTAGGCATCGTTTTTAGATTACTATTCGAATTCTCAAGCAATGGTAGCATCCTAGTCGTGCTGACCATCTCAGAAGCACATATCGGACAAGTAGGTACGTTATCAAACGCAAAATTGTCCCGCATCCATCCTTTGCACGTATCACTCGTACATTCCCAGATTGCCGCATCAGCTTGTGGAATCTCTTCCAACGGTTTTTTGCGATTATACATGACTTCTACCCCCTTTGTTATGGAAAAACATCTAACCGACGTTATTTCACAGAAGCCTACACTTAGCGGAAGTTTTACGTACCACCGAACTTCTGCCTCGACAACTATTGGGTCGACTTTTATATAACTAATCAAAAAAAAGAAGCTGCCTTTACCATTATAACATGTTAAAGGCAGCTATGCTTTAATTACAGTTTTACAACTTCTTCTGCTTGAGGACCACGGTTTCCTTGTACAATTTTAAATTGCACGCGTTGACCTTCGTCCAGCGTTTTGAAGCCTTCGCCTGTAATAGCGCTGAAGTGTACGAATACATCTTCTCCGCCTTCAACTTCGATGAAACCGAAGCCTTTATCAGCGTTGAACCATTTTACTGTTCCGTTTTGCATGTGAATTACACCTCCAAATAAAGATTAACATGTTCCTTTGTTCTTTGCAGCAAGCAAATAAAAATTCACACATTGAAAAAGGTACCAGTCATAAACCTATAAGTGATCGCCCTTTACAATATATGAATTAGGTTTTCCACTCTCTACAACTTGTTTTTATTATAACTCCATTTCAGCCAAAAAGCAAATCTTTGTATTTTCTTTTCAAACAGCTTTGGAAATACATGTTATTAACTCGCGTGGCAACAGGGTTTATCACGCTTATGTGACTGGTCACTTGTGTACGGTCTTATGAAAGGATATGCAGATCTAATCCATCTTATACATTTTTTATATAATATTCTGACATGCATATCCAACACATTCAATGAATCATATCATTACAGTTTAACACATTAGGTCCATGCCCACATAAATGCATCCCGATCCCAGGCGATCTGCCCACGATGAAGCTTACGGAAGACCTTCTTCACTTCCTTGGACAAGGATGCATTGCCGTTCTCGTTCACAAAAACAAACTCTTCGCCAAAATGGGTCTTCACATATTCTATGGCAGCTTCCTGATGAAGTGTTCCTGTGAATTTAATCTCCTGTACCATCCATTCTGCTACGCCTTGTGCTGTCTTCTCCACTATATCACCTACTGTTTGAATCTAATGTACGGATAGGCAGACCTCGTATCACGAACATAACTGTCTTCCCGCCAGACTGAAGTATACCATGATCTCACTGCTGACGGGAAACGTTAGGATACTACTTCCAAGCAATACCTTTAGTGAACAACCGTATTGTCCTGCTCACTTGTATTGGAAGGAATCGTCGAATGGGTTCGATTGCTCCATACTAACCAGGCACAATATGCAATCAGTACTGCAAGTATAAACAGATCATAGGGAAGTGTTCCTGTGTCCTCCAGGTCATTCCCGAGGAATTGAATCAGATTATGTATGAAATGAAACAAAATAAGCGGTACGATATTTCCGTTCTTCAGCATTAATAATGCCAGTGCAGCTCCCAGAAGCAGCGCATAGACCAATTGCATGATCGTATCCGTCATATTTTGACCAGACAATGCATTCAGCAAATGTGTAATTGAAAACAAGATGCTGGAGGTGACGACTGCGGCCACTGCACTTTTTCGAAGCAATGTTTTGAAAATAAGCCCCCGATAGATCGTTTCTTCAACAAAGGCCACGAGCAAGGTAAAATAGATAAAAAAGACCACCCGTGACAAGCTAAGCTCTCCAAATCCTTTCAGAGAAATTGTACCCAGTACAAGGAGTAGTGGAATATAATACTTTGCGTGCCCAGCTGGGATACTTCTCAAAGATCGAAATCCGGTCTCTCCCCACTTGCGTCTTAACGTCAGATAGATGATCAGCACAATTGCGATAGGTGTAAAGGAAATCAGCACGGGAGAAGTGTAGTCGAGTTGTTTTATCGTGGCAATGGCCCCTGCAGCAAATACGGCTAACAGGAGAAGTAGCTCAATAATCACGACGGTGAGCACAGGTTTTCGCTCAGAAAAGGAATGTTTTGGCTCGGATTGCGGGTTAACCATACATTTGCCTACCTCATTTCATTTGCTTTTTTTCGTCTTTATATGAACATATATGCCAATGTAGTTGTAACATATCACGAGCACAATGAATATTCCTATCATGGATAAAAATATAAAAGTAACAAAAAAGAGACTTATCCTGACTGCATTTCCCCTAAAATCAGGTATGGCTTATACCTTCATCTGTCCATTATAGTATTACAAGAGTTTAAAGCTGCAGGGGTGCGGCGACTCTTCAACGTCATATATCTATGAAGCATCCATTAACCGATAGTTTCACAATGCATAATGAAATCAGGGGGATACTATGAGAGCATTCTTTCAGCGCTGGGGGCATTTACTGGCTATTCTGTGCATACCGCTCCAAGGCTCAATTTACGTTTTTTTAGGTAGCAACACGGGTAGTGATGTATTCTACAATTATGCTTGGATTGACACACAGATTCCTTTTATCAAAGAATTTATTTATCCATACATTAGTTGGATGCCCATTCTGTATCTCGGATTTCTCTATCTGGGTCTGACAAACAAGTCGCTATTCTGGCGCACGTTAATTACCTATAATATTGGGGTGATGGCTGCCAATGTCTGTTTTGCGGTGTTCCCCACTCATGTCCCACGCCCGGTGATCGGCGGAACCGATCTAAGCAGCGTGTTAGTACAGTTTATCTATACCAACGATGCACCTTTCAATTGTTTCCCAAGTGTTCACGTTCTGACCAGCTACTTGCTGTTTATTATGATTAACAGACACTTGAACTTCAAACCTTTGGCACGCATCTCTTGGTCAGTGTGGCTGTGGTTGATTATTGCTTCAACGGTGTTTGTAAAGCAGCATTCCTTGCTGGACATCGCCGGAGGCATTTTGTTTGCGGAGGCCGCGTATTGGACTGTACATGTCTTTGCTCTTCGTCTTGTGCAGGCACGAAAAAAGGGCAAGCAATCACTCACAGCATCTAATTCAAGCAGTCATGTTTAACAGCTTCTATATATGTAGCAGGTGGGATGATAATCCTGTTATACAGCAAAAGAGGGCCTGAGCCCTCTTTTTTTTGTACTCATTTAATTAAACCTAATTATATAGAAGAACTTATTAGGGTTGTGCTACGCGTTTCATACTATAGGTGGCCGTTCATGGAGCAGATCGGATGGTGGACTTCCCGTTATACGCTTAAATATGCGGTAAAAATAAGACAGGTCCCGGTAGCCGAGAAATTCAGCAATTTCCTGAATGGAGAGTTGTGACTCCGTGAGCAGATATATGGCTCGTTTCATCCGTTGATCATGGACATACTGACTGATGGTCTGATTCGTCATGCTTTTGAATAATGCAGCAGCATAATTGGGAGTCTTGTTGATCTCGTCCCCGAGTTCTTCCTTTGTCACTTTCTCCCGATAATGCCGCTCAATGTACCGCTTCATCCGTTCAACATGATTATGCCTCTCCGGGGGAATAACTCCCCGATCTAACTCCCTGTTTATATAAATCAACACTTCCATCAATAAGGCTTGACTCATCATGACATAATAAGACGGACGTTCCTGCCATTGTTGATAAATTGCGCTCATGCGTTGATGGATCAGTTCGTAACATCCAGGTTTATGGCGCAAAGCCTCATACCGTTCGAGCGCAGGCAATGTTTCTGTATGATTTCGTTGCAATTGAATTACAATCTGTGTGTGCGTTACTGTTGGAATACTCTTGCCGTAATATGGGACACCACCTGGAATGAGGAGCAATTCCCCCTTTTCCATAATCTGTTTATCACCGTTCACCCAATATACACATTTTCCATAAGTAACCAAGCTAAGTCGCCAGGTTTGTTGAGATTGCACAGCTTCTTCGTACCAACCAACACCGTTAATATGTCGTACTTCAAGTGGAGTGAACATAACACACCTCATTATCGGACTATACTCTAATCATTGTACTATAGTTCATACCCTGATTCGACAGAAAACGCTACAATACACATATAAGCTTAAATATGAGGAGGAAATTAGCATGTTAAAAACAAAAATTATTTGTACCATGGGACCTGCTTGTGACTCAATCGAATTGCTGAAAGTAATGATTCAGGAAGGTATGACTGTTGCTCGTCTGAACATGGCTCATGGCGAACTGGAAGATCACGTTACACGGATTAACAATATCCGCAAAGCAGCTTCCGAACTGAACACCTATGTACCGATCATGATGGACATCAAAGGGCCTGAAGTTCGTATTGGCAAACTGAAAGAAGCATCTTGCCATCTGCAAGCAGGTAAAGAGCTGATCCTGACTACCGAAGAAATTCTCGGTGACGCTGAGCGTATCTCGGTAAACTATCCAGAACTGAACCTCGTTGTGAAACCTGGCGATCGTATCCTCATCGATGATGGTCTCGTAGATCTTACTGTACTGTCTGTGGAAGGATCCGATATCCATTGTAAAATCATCAGTGGCGGCATTCTCAAACCACGCAAAGGAGTTAACTTGCCAGGAATCAAAACGACATTGCCAGGTGTAACCGAGCGTGACGTTATGCACATCGGATTTGGGATTGAAAACGATATTGAAATTATCGCAGCATCCTTTGTTCGTAAAGGCGACGACATCCGTGAAATCCGCAGCATTTTGAAAGAACGCGGTGTAGAGCACGTACAGATCATCTCCAAAATCGAAAACCAGGAAGGTATGACGAACCTGGACGATATTATTGAAGCATCTGACGGTATCATGGTTGCTCGTGGAGACCTCGGGGTTGAAGTACCGATCGAAGATGTGCCAATGATGCAAAAAGAAATGATCGACAAATGTAACCGTGCGGGTAAACCAGTTATCGTAGCTACTCACATGCTGGAGTCCATGCAAGTGAACCCACGCCCTACTCGTTCCGAGGTAAGTGACGTAGCTAACGCTGTACTTCAAGGTGCTGACGTTGTGATGTTGTCCGGTGAATCGGCTGCTGGTAAATATCCGGTACAATCCGTGCGCACGATGGCTGCAGTTGCACGCCGTGCTGAAACAATGATCGATTACAAAGAGCAATTCGCACAAAAATCGGCTCAACAGATCGCTGATATTACTGAAGTTATCAGTCAGGGCGCAGTAAGTTCTTCCCTCGTACTGAATGCAAAAGCAATCATCACTTCGACTGAGAGTGGATTCACAGCACGTATGATCTCCAAATATCGTCCAAAGGCGCCAATCATCGCAGTTACACAACATGAAGAAGTACTGGCGAAAATCTGTCTGCTCTCCGGTGTCATTCCGGTTATGGGCGACAAAGTAACCACTACGGATGAAATGTTCGAGTCCGCTACACGTAACGCAATCAAAACAGGTTACATCGAAAAAGGCGACATCATTGTATTGTCCGCTGGTGTTCCAATCGGTCAATCCGGTAATACAAACCTGATCAAAGTTCAACAAGTCTAATTCACTAACTGAAACTGAAGCTATACATCTTAGCTATATAAAGATATGCAAAAAATCCACCAGGGCAGAAATGCATCCCGGTGGATTTTTTGTTAGATGATGTGTGTGCAATGATCGTGAAGTGGCAACAACTGACCTCGAAATTATAGATTCCGCGAGTAATCAACCAGATCCTGTGACATGGTGTTGATCTCATCCATCGAAGCATTCACCTGCTGTGTCAGGGCAGCCTGATTTTGCGTTAACGTAGACATATTACCGATATGCTCAAGAATCTGATCAATCAGTGTTTTCATCTTCTGCATGCTGTCTTCGATATTGACTGTGGCCTCAGAACTGTGATCAGCCAGTTTCCGGACTTCCCCCGCAACGACGCCAAATCCCAGTCCCAGCTCTCCCGCACGTGCAGCTTCAATCGCTGCATTCAATCCCAAGAGATTGGTCTGACTGGCAATCTCTCGTATAAACACCGTGATATTCTTCGTATCATCTGCACTGCTTTTCACTTGAATGGCTGCATCGGCAGATAACTCCTGTGCAGTAACCAGATCCTGTGCCTGATCGGTGATTGAGTTGATTCCACGTACCATCTCGCCAATGGATTCGGATAATTGTTTAGTTTTCAGATTCATGGCTTCCACGATCTGTTCCTTATTCTTCTCATGGGTTACATCTCGAATGGTTCCGGCTACACGGAGCGGTACTCCATCCTGATCCCTAATGGTCTCCCCACCTGCGTGATACCATCGGTACTCCCCGTCCTTGCGCTGCAAACGATAATCCAGATCGTACGGTGTACGACCACTGTAATCGTTCATATGTCTGGCGAATTCGTTGATCGTCCGATCATGGTCTTCCGGATGAAGTCTGCTGCTCCAGCTGCTGAACACATTCGGGAAATCCTGCTCGTCTTTAAATCCTAATTCTCTACGGAACTGGGGTGACCACCAAAATTCATTATTCGGATTCACCACATCTCCAGCCACAACGGTCATATCCCACGGTGCCTCCACCAAGGCGCGGTTAACAAGATCATATCGGGTGACGAGTGCTTCCAGCTCATCAGACTTGCTCTTCTCCTCATGAATGTCAAACATAATGCCCAGAAGTTTGACTGGAACCCCAGCCTGATTTCGGATGACTTGTCCAAGGCACCGGAACCAGCGAACTTCTCCACTTTTTGTAATCATACGGCTGATGACATTATAGGCAGTTGTTGCTCTTGTGTCATTTACATGCTCCATAATCTCCTGCACCAGTTGGGTTCTGTCATCCGGATATATCGATTTGGCCCAGCTTGCAAATGCATCAGGGAAATCCTTGGAATTATTGAATCCTAACATTTGGCGGAATTCATTCGAAAATGCCACGACATTATTGTTATCCAGCGGATCACCTGCAACAATGTCAGATTCCCATAATCCTACATTCATTGCCTGATTCAGCATTCTAAGACGCATTTCCACGGCTTCGTTTTGTGCTTTCATCATATGTACTGCTTTTTTGATGTTACTAGCTATTTCATCATTTTCCGGAAATTCAATGCCATCTTCAATCCATGCGTTATAATCGCCCTTTTCTGCATTTGCTACGAGTTTACGACTATACTCCAGTAACTTTTGATGTGCATCTATACGAATTGGTTTGGTAGATTCAGTACGTTTACGAAACATGTTCATTTCTCCTCTTAGGTCATATGATATATATTTCGACATTATCAGACATTAAATGTAGAGCAATAGTCTTAAATTTGTATAAAAAAACAAGAACCAATGCTGAATCAGCACCGGTTCTTATATTAGATTGCTTTTATTTTTTTATGATAATTAATCTCACATGATGTCTCATACCAGCTACCAGCCAAAATTCAATGTTTTCCCCGTTTCCACCCATGTTTTGATGCTGCTTAGAATCATCCACCAGCTGCTCTGTGCATTCGCAAAGGAAGGATGGTTATCTGTAAATTGATCATTAATCAGTGTCAGCTTCGTACACTCCCCCACAGTCTCCAACTGGAAGACCACCCTGGATTGAAGCTCGGCATGATTGGCATGGTACGACGGTCCAGGATGCTCTTGATAACTAAGTCTGGACAGTGGTTCAAATTCCAAGATATCTCCGTACACATGTACAGTCTCCGCACCATCATTACCCGGCCCTACATAAGCAAATGGCTGAC
Organism: Paenibacillus sp. CB74; assembly: GCF_055687625.1. Lineage (NCBI taxonomy): Bacteria > Bacillati > Bacillota > Bacilli > Caryophanales > Paenibacillaceae > Paenibacillus > Paenibacillus sp. CB74. The sequence goes on from NZ_CM146009.1 coordinate 4,993,368, forward strand.
CTGGTTGGAAATTAGTGCGAAGTTCACTACCGAAAAAGCTGTTCCGTGTGCCGTCTGGTGATATTAGAGCATTCCACACATCTTCAAGTCCTGCATTGATATAGAATTCATATTTCAGTTCCATGGACTCACTCCCTTTAAGTATTGGACACGCGATCTACCCACCTCGCACTCCTATCCTACCGTTATACCCCAAAGGCCGTATTGTAAAAACGCGACAACAGGTCATATCGATAAAGATATTTATCACTCATGGAATTTTTATATCATTACTAAAACGGGTTTCGTCCATATATAGTCCTTTTCCAGAAGATCAGATATACTAAACTGGAATGAAATAACAGGCAATCCCGAGATTGTGATGTCCTGTCAGAAAAATGCCTATCTTCGCCAAGTCGTCGATCAAGCCGGGTTGGTTACAGCTGACGGTGCTGGCATTGTGATGGTATCCCGTTTGCGGGGCGGACAATTGACTGAACGGGTAACCGGTTGTGATCTGCTGTTTCGTTTATTGGAGGAAGGCGATCAAAAACGCTGGTCATTCTATATGCTAGGAGCAGAGGAAAGCGTAAGTGAACAGGCCGTGAAAGTCATTGCTCAGCGTTATCCGGGAGTTGTCGTAAAAGGCAGACACCATGGTTTTTTCCAGGCAGATGAGGAACAACAGATTGTGGAAGAGATTCGTACTGCTCAACCAGACTTTCTTATCGTTGCTCTTGGCGCCCCCCATGCAGAACACTGGATTAACAAGTATCGCCATCAATTGAAAGCTCGTGTAGCCATAGGTGTTGGAGGCAGTCTCGATATCCTCGCTGGCAAAACCAAACGTGCCCCTACGATATGGCAGAAGCTTAACCTGGAATGGCTCTATCGCCTTCTCAGTCAACCTTCAAGATGGCGCAGGCAACTCATTTTACCCCGTTTTGCTGTACGGGCATTATTGTTCAAAGAACCTAGATAATATGAGATGAGTAGAAGGGATGACTCAAATGAAAGAGGTAGAGCAAGGAGACAGACCAAGTATGGGCCTGCTTAACCTGAATGAAGGTGACCATAAATATCAACTGACACGCCATGCTCCTTCCGAAGCACTTCGCCCTTTTGTTAAACATTACTGGATCGTATCGTGGGATCTGACGGGACTTGAACCATATCCCCAACATGTCGTGCCTAACCCCTGTGTCAATCTGGTTGTGGAACGGAACCATACGTTTTTCTTCGGTCCATCGGGACGTAAATTCTCCTATCTTGTGAGTGGGAAAGGTCGTGTATTTGGCGTGAAATTCAAGCCAGGAGGCTTTTATCCCTTCCTCCGGGTTCCTGTCTCATCCTTGTACGGACAGCCGATGAATGTATCCAATATTCTTGACGTCACAGCGGAATCCTTGGAAGACCGGCTTCTTGGGGCGGGGGATGATGCGGATAAAACCAGTTACATTGACCAGCTATTATGTACACACCTTCCTGCTGAAGATGCTCAAGCAAGAATGGTTAACGATATTGTGCAACAGATTGAACAGAACCGGGAGATGCTGAGAGTAAATGATCTCTCTTCCTATTGGAATATGCATACCCGAAAGCTTCAACGCCTGTTCAATCAGTATGTGGGCATCGGACCCAAAACCGTAATTAAGTTGTATCGTCTGCAAAATGCTGCGGAATTGATGGACCGCGGTCTTCACTGTGACCTGATTAAGCTATCCCAGGACCTTGGCTATCATGACCAATCCCATTTTATCCGAGATTTCAAATCTATTATTGGCAGTACACCAGAGGAGTACTACCACTCTAGACATCCGAATGGTGAGCGCCGGGGCCTGATCAAATAGAACCTGTCCTGAACATCAGGACAGGCGAATGACCTCTATGGTGTCCCCCGTATGGATTACACCTTCCCGCTCAACCGAGCACACAATCCCACGTTTTTTGCGAGCCGCAGGCACGAATTTTTTACGCAAACCGTCCTGTTTGTAGAATTGTTCAATCATTTTCCCCGGATGTACACAGGGGAGGTTCTCCCCTTCACATATTAATCCTGTCCCGTTCGGAAATAAAAGCCGCGTTCCAGCAGGCAGTTCCGTCAATCGATCAATGCCACGGACCAGTATGTTGGCACCCAGCCACTCTGGACGCACTTCAGGAATGTTCATTTTCTCTGCAATAAGAGCACATTCTTCTTCGGACACAATACTGATCTGGCGGCGATTCGCAATGGGTGTACCGCGCTTGTAGATTTTCTGACGTGAGTCCGCTGGACGAAGCAGACCATAATGACGGTCACCCGGAATTCCCGCAAGCTCAATATCGATAAAGGGGACAACTCGGGTCAAAAATGTGGATGGATCATCAGCCAGCAAGACAAATTGAACCGTTCCCATAGTAATCTCCTCCCTTTCCTCAGCAATATCACTTTCTTTATTCTTCATTATTACCCAGTGAATGGATTGCCGACAATCGGCGTATGCTTACCTTTGTACAAATCTTTATTTTTAACATTATAACTCAATTGGAAAATGATACGCATTTTAAATAATACACAATTAAATTGTTATAAATTAATTTACTCTTTCCGTTCTCGTTGCAAACATTTATACTAGGATGGACAAGTAAATAAATTACATATAGAAAGCAAGGTGTTTCCATTGATTAGCATCATTTTTGTAGCTCTTGTAGCTGTCGAACACTTCTATATCATGGTGATGGAGATGTTCATGTGGACTCGTCCACGCACAATGAAAACCTTCAATCTCACGCCGGAATTCGCCAAATCTACCAAATCGCTCGCGGCTAATCAAGGCCTTTACAATGGATTTCTTGCGGCAGGTCTGATCTGGGGACTCGTATATCCGGATGCTGCCGTTGGACAGCATATTCAGGTTTTCTTCCTGGCGTGTGTGATTATCGCGGCTCTGTATGGAGGAGCAACTTCCTCACGGTCAATCATCATCAAACAAGGATTGCCTGCGATCATTGCATTGTTGCTGGTCCTGTTCCTGTAATTTCCTGTCGATAGGTGCATTGCTGCGATTCATCTTAACTCCGTTATGGTAAGGTAGTGAATAGATAGCAGTGTACAATGACCAGAATCAATCTGGGATCGGAAGGAGAACATGTCATGGGATTGTTTGATAAGCTTCGGCGACGCAAAAAGGAAAAGGTGCCTGCAAGTGGTGCTGTCGAATCCACGAATTACAGTGAGACCATCGTGGGTTTTGTCCTGCTGGAGCGTGACGATTGTGATTTTGACCTCTTCATCAGAAATATGAAGAACGAATGGAATATTGAGATTGAGGAACGACCGGAGGAGGGCAATCTTTTTTTCGAAGTGAATGGAATGCAGGTGGTATGCGCTCATATTGCCGCGCCTGTACCAGATCGTGAAGTTGAGGAGAATGCCAGGCTAAACATCCTTTGGCGAGAAGCGGAGCAAGTTACCTCACGGCACCAGTCTCAGATTATTGTATCGGTCCTGAATGCAACCAATGCAATTGAAGGACATGTTCTGTTCACTCAAACAGCGAGTGCCTTGTTACAGTTGGATCACGCGCTGGCAATATACATGGCCCCCCTTGTCGTGGAAGCCAGTCAGTATGTCGAAACCAGCCGTGGGATCAAACATGATGAGTTGCCCGTCTCGCTCTGGATTTTCATCGGATTATTTCAAAATGCCGAAGGCGCTTCAGCTTATACTTACGGACTACGTAACTTTGGAAAAGAAGAGATGGAGATTATACAATCGTCTGAAGCCTTAAGCGATGTATTTGAGATGATGTTCATGACCACAACGTATGTGGTTGAAAACGACGTCACACTGCATGATGGGGAGACACTCGGTTTCTCGGCAGAACAAAAGCTAAGCATTTCCCTATCCAAAGGTGTAGCAACGGAAGGTAACAGTTTGAAAATTGGCTTCTAACTGACGCAGGATTTTCACTTTATCATGTTACAATTATTGAAGCCATCCGGAGTTCATCCTCTGGATGGCTTTTAGCTATTCAATCTCCTGCCAATGACGATATGAGAACAATCCCTGAATTTAACTTCGCTAGGAAAAAGTAGTCCATAAGAACCACTATATTATGATTTCAGTTTTCATTCTCGTTATAAAAGGGTATAATTAATAGGCTTATAGTCTCATATATTACATATTATTTTATAATCGAGGAGTTGCCTACATGTCTGTTAGACGTTTGGATTCAACTAAACCTATTATTGAAATTATCTGGGAAGGTATTGTTACTCCTGAACATGTCGAACAAGCGAATAAAGAAATTCAGAGAATAGCGGCGCAATTGGGAAATTCGTTTGATGTGCTCGTGGACATGAGAACGATGAAGGCATTTCCTCAGGATACCAAAGAAAAAATTGTGGAGCATCAGAAATTACTGCTAGATTGGGGTATGAAGCGGGCTAGTGTAGCTGTAGGCGGTGCGATCGCCAAAATGCAATTGAATCGAATTTCCAAGGAATCAGCGCATCAGACGGAATTCCAATGGGAAACGTATGACGAGGCTTTGGCATTTTTGTTGAAATAAATTGAGGTATTACAACGTGAGTTCAAAGAAATATGTAATATGTATGTGCTTCACGTAAAAAAAGGGCGTTTCCCATGAGGAAGCGCCTTTATTATGCAGGAATACTTTGCTTACCCTTGTTTTCTTACTTTATAGAACGATCGCTTATCCTTTAAGATTTCGAAGTACTCACTCGTACCATCGTTACCGATGTACCACAGAGGCCTTTCTCCACAAACCCTGACCGCCTATACAAGCGAATCGCTTGGTTATCGGGATCAACACTGAGGGAGATTGCTTCAATTCCCCTCCGTTCCACCTCATCTAATGCGCTCTGAAGCAGTAAGGTACCTACTCCTTTTCCACGTGCATCTTGTGTTACAGCCATCCCCATCTCTGGCGTAGCTGCATTCACATAACCGTATCCCGCATTCTGATCCGTATAGAATCGTAATGTTATTGAACCTAATCTTCGGTTATGTTGGTCAACTGCAATATATCCGAAGTCTCCTTCCCTTCCCCATTCTTCAACGTATTTGGACAGTTCAGGTGTATGAACACTTTCGATTGGGAGAGGTTCATCATTTTCTCGTGTATGCAGGGATGCGTATAACATCTCCCACAGAAAAGGGATATCTTCTTCCTCAATCGGACGGACATGATAGTTGGTCACGGTCTTGTTTGCTCCTCCTTCAGTTTTTCAAATAGGCGTTCCATCTCATTCAGGCTAAACTCATTAGTAATCTCGTATTCTTCCAGATTATCTCTTGTTTTCGCCTCGCTGTAGATTGAGAGGGAATGTTCATTATAGAAGGTCAGTCCGAATCGATCGGTAAAGCGACCTTCTTTGTTAATGGTAACTCGCCACTCGTAGTAATGCGGATTCCTTTCGGAAACGTGCAATTCCCGAACCTTTTTAAGTTCAACATCCTTTAACAACTTCAGCATATCCCTAATCTCGTTGGGATCTGTGATCGTCACTTCATCCTCATCATTATTCGGATCTGCACTTGAAACTTTTCTAATGGTCAGTCGATCCAAGCGATCCAGCATGCTCATATGATCTGTCACCTCAGCTCGAAACGTCGTATGTTTACTGGGGATGTACATCGCATATTGACCAGAGGTATACATACGCGCCGCAATAGCTGCAACAACAATAATTGCAGCGACACCCATAATTATCTTAATTCTTTTAATCATAACTCTCCCTCCACACACCACAAAACATATATAAAATGGTAATTAATGATACTTTCCAGTATATCATCATACTTCTTCTCTTCCATAGTTATTCTTATTTACTGCTGCTATGCAATCGATAATGTTTTGTTATACTATGTTATTCTCTCAATACCACTAGTAGCTAAAATAATAATTTAAAATGTACGTCAATAAGCCGCGTTCACCCATAGGGCGAGCGCGGCTTATCTGTTATTTTGTTACCGTACATGTTCAGAATGTGAGGTCAAACGATACCCGTATCTCCACACAGGGATATACGCATATCAACTTGGACTGACACCTTGTTAGGTTACATCGAAACAACCTAATTTTATCAGCGCAATACGCGGCCTGCCGAGTCTCTGATAACCAGCTCAGGCTTCAGCACAATCTTCTGCGGTTCTTTACGCTCATCCTTTAACTCTTCTATCAACAGGTCTACAGCGCGATGCCCCAGTTCTTCAATTGGCTGGGCTACAGTCGTAAGCGGTGGACTGGTTACCGAGGCTAGAATGGTGTTATCAAACCCGATAATCGACACATCCTCTGGCACACGTAGCCCCAGCTCTTTGGCTGCCTGAAGAGCACCGATGGCCTGAATGTCATTACAACAGAACAAACCTGTTGGGTGATCGTCCTCACGGAGCAGCAGTAGCGCCTCTTTTTTGGCCGAACTCAGGGTAGCTGCGGATTCTCGGATCTGAGTCGGTTCCAACGTATAACCTGCCTTAATCAATGCTTCACGGAATCCGCGTACACGTTCCTGACTGCTGCTGACTTTGGACGGTTCCGACAATACCGCTACACGGGTGTGCCCAAGTTCAAGCAGATGCTCCGCTGCGAGTGCCCCGCCGAGTATGTCGTCAATGGTGACCGTATGTACGGACAGGGATGGCATATGACGGGCAATCAGAGCAACAGGTATCGATTGTTGCAGGAGGGGAGATAAAATTTCGGCATTATCGATCCCGGTTCCGATCATCATGCCATCGACCCTTTTTTGCTGGAGCAGGTTCAGGTAACGCTCTACCCGCTCGTCCTTATTATCCGTACTGCAGATGACCACGCTGTAGCCCAATTGACGGCTACGATCCTCCACCGCTCTGGCGAGTTCTGCAAAATACGGATTTGAGATGTCCGGTACGAGCAGCCCCAATGTATACGTCTGCTTGCCCGTAAGTGCAGCTGCGATTGCGCTGGGTTGATAGTGAAGGCGTTCCATGATCTCCATAATCTCCGCGCGCCGTTTCTCGCTGATCTTGCCTTTGCCATTAATGACCTGCGAGACGGTTGCAATGGATACCCCCGCCTCGCGTGCTATATCGTATATGGTTGCTTTCATTGTTTTTTCCCCATTTGTGCTATATATAAATTGCGTTATACATGAGTCAATTTCATGATACCTTTAGCTGCTTCAATCAGGGCTAAGTTACAGAAATCCATTTTTAGTGAGTTATGAAATTGATTCGCATACATCATTGTTCTCTTCTCATTATGCAGGGGGAAGTCTGCATAAGCAACCTGAAGTGAGCACAATCTGCGTAGCATGAACTGTTTTACTTTTTCATCAACCACTCATGGTCAGGGTCGTTATGGAATTTCCAAGTTCGAGTTGGGCCAGCCATGACGTTCAGATAGTAGACCTCATACCCCGGAGGGGCACCTACCGGATGATATCCGTCTGGAACAAGCACCACTTCGCCATTCTTCACTGCCAACGTCTCATCTACAGAGCGATCATCCGTGTATATGCGCTGAATGGCAAACCCCTGCTCAGGCTGTACACGGAAATAATACGTCTCTTCCAGCAAAGATTCATCCGGGAGTGCGTCCCGATCATGCTTATGTGGCGGATAACTAGACCAATGCCCATCTGGTGTGAACACCTCAACAACGAGCAAACTGTCCGCTTCCTTTTGTTCCGGCAAAATGTTGTGAATCTGGCGCTCCAGATTGCCATACCCTCGTGCCTCTACCCCTACATCTTCGGGTGCAATAAGACGAGCCGGGTACGTGCCTTTACCGGGTGCAACACATATAGCGATTTCCAGTTCGGTACGTGCTGTGATCTGCACTTGATCGGAAGTTGAGACGTAGACTGAATACGGCGGAATTTTCTCGAAAACACTCATTCTTTTTCCGATATTATCCCATGTATGCTCTCGGGTACTTACATTGGCGAAACCACTGAGAAGCACCACACAGAGTTCCTGATCACCGCTCTCACGGGTTAGCGTCTCCCCTTCTGCCAACTTCGCTACCTGAAATCCAACATATTCCCACCCGGCCGACTCCGGTGTTACGTTGATAAGTGTACCGTCTCCCTCCGGGTTGACCACGGGTTTCACAATACGTTCTGACATCTTGCTATCCGCTCCTTTCTGTAGTCGTCCACAACAATCTGAACCTTATAAAAAAACAAAACTTGGACTTATTCATGCGCTCTATCCAGAAAAAGTGACTTTAATCATCCACTTATGGCGTTGCCGTTTGCGATTCCAGGGACAACCCAGGGACTTCACTCAGCTTCACAGGTCTTCCCCGCTCCATGGACATTTTTGCTGCCAGCGCAATTCGCTCTGCCTGTACTGCATCGTGGCCATCTACGATAACGGGTGTATCGTGGATGATCGCATCGATAAAGAGAGCTGTCTCCTGCACATACGCTTCATTGTAACGTTCCAGGAAAAAGTGTAACGGTTTGTCGCGCATTAGCCCGGCCGCTGTACTGATCTCAGCCGTATTCGGATGGTCATTCGCCGCTGCGGCGCTGCCCATTGAACCAAATACTTCTACACGCTGGTCATACCCGTATACAGCCTGACGGCTGTTATCAATAACACCAATCGCCCCGTTGGCAAACGTCATCGTTACAATTGCCGTATCCACATCGCCATGTTCTGCAAAGACCGGATTGATCAACACATTGCCCTGAGCGTAGACTTCTTCCACTTCACTTCCTGACAGATAACGGGCCATATCAAAATCGTGGATCATCATGTCCATGAAGATCCCGCCAGACACCCGGATATACTCCGCAGGTGGTGGAGACGGGTCGCGAGACGTAATTTTGATAATATGCGGATCACCAATCGTACCATCCTGCACATGAGCACGTATCCGTCTGAAGTTGTGATCGAAACGGCGGTTAAACCCGATTTGCAGCTTCACGCCCGCCTTCTGAACCGCTGCTACAGCCGCTTGGGTCTGTGCCAGATTCATACTGACTGGCTTCTCGCAAAAGATATGTTTGCCTGCCTTGGCGGCCTGTTCGATCAGCGGCACATGTGTATCTGTTGAAGAACAGATCAGCACCGCGTCTACATTAGGCATCGAGATCAACTGACTGCTATCCGTTGTTACAACAGGGATGCCACGTGTGGAGGCCCATGCCTCCAATTCAGGACCTGCAAACAAGTCACTGATTCCCACAATCTCGGCATGCGGGTTACGCAGGAGATTGTCTGCATGAATTTTGCCGATCCGTCCAGCACCGATGATGCCAATTCTCACTTTGTCCTTGCCCATTCCGTTATCCTCCCTATGTGCGTCCATATGGGCTGAGCGTTCCCCTTAGCCCGAGTTATGCTCTGGTTGTTACCAGCGCGCCGTTACCATCTTCTTGCGAGTGTAGAATTCAACACCATCCGTACCATTGGCATGCAGATCACCATAGAAGGACTTTTTCCAACCGGAAAACGGGAAAAATGCCATTGGTGCAGGTACGCCTAGGTTAATACCCAACATGCCCGCATCAATTGTCTCACGGAATTGACGCATACTTGCCCCGCTGCGGGTGAACAGACACGCACCATTAGCAAAATCGGAACGGTTTGCCAGCTCAACGGCTTCCTCCAGGGTAGATACTCTTGCCACCGAAAGCACTGGAGCAAAGATCTCATCCTGCCAGATTTTCATATTACTCTCCACTTGGTCGAATACCGTTGGCCCTACAAAATAACCCGAACCATCTGTCGCCTGATCCTTACGTCCATCCCGAATTAATGCCGCACCTTCCTGCTCTCCGGACTCAATGTAACCGAGTGTACGCTCTTTATGTGGTCCACGGATAACAGGACCGAGGAACACGCCCTCATCCATACCATTACCGATGGTAATACGATCTGCTGCTTCCACCAGTTTTTGTACCAGTTCATCAGCCACATCACCCACAGCCACAACAACTGAACATGCCATACAGCGTTCCCCTGCTGAGCCAAAGGCTGCACTCGTAATTTCTTTTACCGTTAGATCCAGATCGGCGTCCGGCATAACGATGGAGTGGTTTTTGGCACCCGCGAGTGCCTGTACCCGTTTGCCATGCTTGGATGCAGTGGTATAGACGTATTCAGCTACAGGTTGTGATCCGACAAAGGAGATCGCTTGAACATCCTTATGTTCCAGCAGACCGTTCACGACATCATGTGCACCGTGTACAATGTTGAGCACGCCATCCGGAAGCCCTGCTTCCTTGAACAGCTCTGCCAGGCGGCCTGCAAGGAGCGGTGTACGCTCGGACGGTTTCAGGACAAAGGTGTTACCGCATGCAATAGCCAGCGGGAACATCCAGCACGGCACCATCATCGGGAAGTTGAACGGAGTAATTCCCCCAATAACTCCGATTGGGTAACGATACATGCCTGACTCCAGTCCTGTCGCGATATCAGGCAGTTGTTTACCCATCATCAGATTCGGGGCACCTGCCGCGAACTCGACACACTCAATGCCACGCAGTACCTCACCATACGCTTCGGCGTAGCTTTTGCCGTTCTCTAGCGTTACCAGGCGGGCGAGCTCTTCCCAGTGTTCGACCAGCAACTGCTGGTAGCGGAACAGAATACGTGCACGGCGTGGAACCGGTGTGCCGCTCCAGGACTTGAACGCTTCCCGTGCCGTCTGTACAGCCAGATCTACGTCCGCTTGTTCAGACAGTGGCACATGTGCAATGACCTCTTCTGTAGCCGGATTTACAACCGGCTCAGTACGAGTTGCCACTGGGGTCACCCAGGCACCTCCGATCCAGTTTTGTACCATTGTCGCTGTTGTAGACGCTTCAGAAATCCCTTTTCCCATAGCCCTGTCTCCCTTCGCTTATGTGTGATCCCTTATGTTCAACTGATATTAGTGATGTTGATCTGTATGAGCGTGTTATTCAAAGTATTGCAATCTGCTTCAGAGCGCGGTAATCTCGCCCCGATTGCAACGTTCGATGTAATCATTCACCTGTTCTACCGTTGGCATCGCATCCGAACAGCTATGGCTCGAAATAACGATACTTGCTGCGCCGCTGCCGTACGCCATACTGCGCTCAATCGTCCAGCCCTGCATCAACCCATACAGGAACCCGGCTGCGTAGGAGTCGCCTGCCCCGAACGTTTTGACTACTTTTGCCGGATAGCTGTCCGCACGGTGGGAAAGCCCTTCACGCGTATAAGCAATGGACCCCTCCTTACCGTGTTTAATGACAACGATCTTCGCTGAGAAATCAAACCATTTCTGTGCAGTCACCTGATCACTATGATCCGGATTATGGTCAAATGTCTCCATCATGTCGAACTCTTCGCGTGTGCCCAGGATGATATTGCATTTCTCGGCTGCAAGGTTATAATAGACCGCTGTCTCTTCGTCCGATGTCCAGGTGTATGGGCGATAGTCCAGATCAAACACAATAACGGTTCCATGTTTTTTCGCATACGTTAGTGCCTGTAATACGGCTTCACGGGATGGGCTCTGCGCGAGGGCCGTGCCTGAGATTAGCAGCACTTTGGAGTCAGCAATTAACTGTTCCTGCACCTCTTGTGCCCGTAATAACAGATCCGCTACATTGTCCCGGTACATTAAAATACTGCAATCGGTTGGGCTCTTGATTTCGGTAAAAGCAAGCCCTGTCACCGCTCCGGTATCATCCGTGACCACGTTTGATGTGTCGATGCCGTTCTTCTCCAGATAGCTATGGATGAATCGACCCATCTGGTCATTCGCGATCTTACCGATAAAAGCTGTCTCCATACCCAGTCTAGACATGCCTATCGTAATATTGGCCGGCGATCCGCCAACATACTTCGTGAACGTCATCGTCTCTTCCATCGGGCGATTGATCTCATTGGCGTTCAAGTCGATGCACAAGCGACCAATCGCGGTGAAATCCTTCTTCCTGGATACCGGAAAGGATACGTAAGTCATTGCATGTGAGCCCCTTTCTGTGGTGGGATATTACTTGTTGCATATGGATATCTAGACTCGTTACTCATTCCATTGGTGAGGACTCGTAAACGTCTAGAATAGGTCAGGTTTATTTTCCAATTGTAACGTTATACTCTTGCTGCCTTCTTCCTTTTCACTTCATGGGTAGGGTCCTCTCCCCATCGCTACTTCTGTATTAGCTGTGTTGGTATAAGGACTCCATATAGCTCAAGGATCGCTTGGCATACTCATACGGGTTATGAATCGCAGGGTCCTGCTCTCCTTCAAGCATCGCCCAACCATCGTACCCTCGTGTGATCAGTTCTTGCAGAATTGGCTCAAAATCAATGCATCCATCCCCTGGTACGGTGAACACGCCTCTGCGAATACAACCGACAAAGTCAGACTGCTCCGCGCGTGCTTCATCCAGCACATGAGGGCGGATATCTTTCAGATGGATATAGGCAATCCGATCATAATGTTTGCGCAGCAGTTCCAGCGGATTGGCTCCGCCATAGTAGGCATGACCTGTATCATAGAGCAGATATACGAGAGACGGGTCCGTCAACTCCATCAGTCGATCAATCTCATCCGGTTGCTCGACCACTGTGCCTCCATGATGATGGTACGTAAGCTTCAACCCGTATTCATGGGCGATAGCTCCTGCCTCGTTCAACCCTTCAGCAAGGATATGCCATTCCGATTCGCTGAGTCTAAGCACTTCTTTTTCATGCGGAGTTCGTCTTGGATCAAAATGAAGTGACCCACCTACCTCTGCCGTACTGATCACCTTACTGCCCATAGATTGAAGAAATTCCGCATGTCTGCGATAACTGTCCAGCTCCGACTGACGATATGCCGGGTCGGAGAACAGTACGGATTTCCACTGAGAGACCAGCTTGATATTCCTTTTGCTCAATTCCTCACGCAGTATAGCGGGATCAGTTGGATATTTACGTCCCATCTCTGTACCTGTCAGCCCAAGGCGCTGAATGTCATCCAGAATCTGCGCACACGTTGTCGTATCACCATGCTCTTTCACATCTTCACCGACCCAATTGATCGGATGTATCCCAAGCTGGAATGGCAGCTTGCTCATTGCTCCACGTCTCCTTTGTCGTTCAGCATGTATGGTTCACTTGGAATGCAGTGCTCTTAGTTTCAATATATAGATAAATACGTCCACCGATTTATACCGTGAGGAGTACAAATAATGCTTTATTTTAGAAAAATGCTCTGAAAAAATGCTCTATTAAATCAGATTAAATAAGTCTTGCTTTGGCTCGGTTGGCTTGCATGGTGTGATGAGCATGAACTACCTTTTCTTCGGCAGATACTTCTGGCACTCCTACATTCCACCAAGACTCGTATCCACTTGCGTTGGTTCCAGGCACGACCGGAATCTCAATCAACGTACTCACCGTTTCGTTCTTCGCATCTCGAAGTGCCTGTTCCAGCTGTTCTGCTGTCTCCGCTCTATAGGATTTGGCTCCCATGCTTCGGGCATGTGCAGCAAAGTCTATTGGCATGTAATCCCCGGTTAGTCGTCCACTCTCGGATTCCCGATAACGGAACTCATTGCCGAAACCGTCACTACCATGTTCTCGCTGCAAATTATGAATACACTGGAATCCATTGTTGTTGAATAATAGAACGGTCATCTTCTTCTGTTCCTGCAAGCTGGTCACAAACTCTGAATGCAACATCAGATAACTGCCATCACCGACCATGGCGTATACTTCACGATCTGGCTCGGCAAGTGCTGCTCCGAACGCTCCACTCACCTCGTACCCCATGCAGGAGAATCCATACTCCATGTGATACGTCTTTGGTTCAGCCGCACGCCACAGACGATGCAGGTCTCCTGGCAGACTGCCTGCCGCACACACAATAACGGAAGATGGATCAATGGTCCGATTAACTATGCCAACTGCCGTGGTCTGTGCCAGCCCTGCTTCATGCTGTGCTCCATACAGCCGATCTACTTCTGCATTCCACTCAGTACGGAGATCAGCGATTTCGGATGCGCCATATGCACTACGGTATTGTCTTTCCTGCAATTCCTTCTGCAAAGCATGCAATCCTTCGCGTGCATCTGCCAGAATGGCTTCTCCGCCTAACTTGGCGGCGTCCATACCGTTCAGGTTGATGTTGATGAATGAAGCTTCCGGATGCTGAAAAGCAGAGCGGGACGCCGTCGTAAAATCGGAGAAACGAGTACCGACGCCGATCACCACATCCGCTTCTCTCGCCAGCCTGTTAGCTGCCAGAGAGCCGGTAACCCCGATGGCCCCCACATTCAGTGGGTGGTCCCAAGAGACTGCGCTCTTGCCCGCCTGCGTCTCGGCGATCGGAATGCCAAATGCCTCGGCGAACTCCACGAGTTGAACGGACGCCTCAGAGTACAACACACCGCCGCCTGCAACGAGAAGCGGCTTTCTGCCACGGGCAATCTGCTCCGTTGCCCGTTCAATCGCTGCTTGTACGGGGGGGCGACGGTCCAGATAATGCACTTTGCGTGCAAAGAATGATTCCGGGTAATCGTACGCTTCTGCCTGTACGTCCTGCGGCAGTGCGAGTGTTACCGCTCCTGTCTCTGCTGGATCAGTTAGTACACGCATGGCCTGTGTAGCAGCAATCATCAACTGTTCGGGACGAACAATACGATCCCAGTACTTGCTGACGGCTTTGAATGGATCAGTGGCTGAGATCGTGTAATCACTGCTCACTTCCAACTGCTGAAGTACCGGGTCCGGTTCCCGCGTAGCAAAGTTATCTCCAGGCAGCAATAAAACCGGAATCCGGTTCACCGTTGCGGTAGCTGCCGCTGTAATCATATTTAAAGCACCAGGTCCAATGGATGTTGTACATGCATAGATCTGTCTACGGTTCTTCTGCTTGGCATAGGCTGCTGCCGTATGCACCATACCTTGTTCGTTCTTGCCTTGCATATACCTCAGGCTTCCCGGACTGCGCTCCAGCGCTTCTCCAATGCCTGTTACGTTGCCATGTCCAAAAATACCGATGATTCCCTTCACAAACTTGGTTTCCACCCCGTCAACCGAGATATATTGCTGATCCAGATATCGAAGCAGTGCCTGAGCCATCGTTAATCTAATTGTATTCATGAATTCATCGCCTTCCTTTCCTTTACGGGTTAAGCGCTTAATCTACGTTAAGTTTAAGCGCCTTACCCCTAAAGGTTAAGCGCTTAATTGATATGGTATTACAGGTTAATGATTTACGCAAGCTATTTTTGTAAGCGTTTTTATAAATGTGATGCAGAAAAAATATTCAAGTGTTCGAAAATGCACTAAACCTTCTTCATTGGAACACCTCAAGAATTACTAAGAACAGGTCTAAAAATGTGGGGAATGTATCAAAAGGTTGGGATACATACTCATATCATCTGAAATCTCTGTATATATTCATGATCCATATGCCTATAAATGCAAAAAAAGAAAGAGATGGTGAATACCATCTCTTTCTTTTCAATATGTAAGCGGGTGATGGGAATCGAACCCACGCTATTAGCTTGGAAGGCTAAAGTTCTACCATTGAACTACACCCGCAAATAAAAAAATCGGGATGACACGATTTGAACATGCGACCCCCTGGTCCCAAACCAGGTGCTCTACCAAGCTGAGCTACATCCCGTTATCTATACCGGCGAGAGGACTCGAACCTCCACGGTTTCCCACTCGATTTTGAGTCGAGCGCGTCTGCCATTCCGCCACGCCGGCAAAATATGAAGTTATAATGGCGCGCCCTGAGAGATTCGAACTCCCGGCCTTTTGATTCGTAGTCAAACGCTCTATCCAGCTGAGCTAAGGGCGCAAATATTGGAGCGGAAGACGGGAATCGAACCCGCGACCCTCGCCTTGGCAAGGCGATGCTCTACCGCTGAGCCACTTCCGCAAATAAAGAATGCGCGTGGAGGGACTTGAACCCCCACGTCAAAGACGCTAGATCCTAAGTCTAGTGCGTCTGCCAATTCCGCCACACGCGCATATAATGGTGAGTCATGAAGGGCTCGAACCTTCGACACCCTGATTAAAAGTCAGGTGCTCTACCAACTGAGCTAATGACTCATAGAAAAACTGGTGGAGGATGATGGATTCGAACCACCGAACCCGTACGGGAGCAGATTTACAGTCTGATGCGTTTGGCCACTTCGCTAATCCTCCAGGATTACATGGTGCCGGCGAGAGGACTTGAACCCCCAACCTACTGATTACAAGTCAGTTGCTCTACCAGTTGAGCTACACCGGCGTATTACATGGTGTGAAAAATGGTGGCTCGGGACGGAATCGAACCGCCGACACGAGGATTTTCAGTCCTCTGCTCTACCGACTGAGCTACCGAGCCTTATAAAATTAAAATGGCGGAACCGACGGGATTCGAACCCGCGATCTCCTGCGTGACAGGCAGGCATGTTAGGCCAACTACACCACGGTTCCATAATACTTTCTCGAGGAAAGTTAATTGCGGGGGCAGGATTTGAACCTGCGGCCTTCGGGTTATGAGCCCGACGAGCTACCGGGCTGCTCCACCCCGCGTCGTTATAAGATAATATGGTGGAGGCTGAGGGGATCGAACCCCCGACCCTCTGCTTGTAAGGCAGATGCTCTCCCAGCTGAGCTAAGCCTCCATAATATGACCCGTAGGGGATACTCTCACTTCGTTCGAGACTGCGAAGCAGTTGCTCACGAGGTATATCCTCCGACGAACCTTTGGGATTCTCATCCCTTGTTAAAGCAATAGGTATTGCTATGACCCGTAGGGGATTCGAACCCCTGTTACCTCCGTGAAAGGGAGGTGTCTTAACCCCTTGACCAACGGGCCTTAATGGCTCCCCGAACAGGACTCGAACCTGTGACAACTCGATTAACAGTCGAGTGCTCTACCAACTGAGCTATCAGGGAATGGTGGAGCCAAGCGGGATCGAACCGCTGACCTCCTGCTTGCAAGGCAGGCGCTCTCCCAGCTGAGCTATGGCCCCATACTCTGGTTTGTTTCTTGTAGTGGTCTTGCTATGGGCCCTGGTGGACTCGAACCACCGGCCTCACCCTTATCAGAGGTGCGCTCTAACCAACTGAGCTAAGGGCCCTTATCAATTTTCGAAAAAAAATACCCCAGTGGGGTTTCGCTTGGCGGCGTCCTACTCTCCCAGGACCCTGCGGTCCAAGTACCATCGGCGCTAGAGGGCTTAACGGTCGTGTTCGGGATGGGTACGTGTGGAACCCCTCCGCCATCGCCACCAAACGCGTAGCTTACATTTCAGAGTTCGTTCTCTGAAAACTAGATTCGAAACGAAACATGCGAATGATCACTTGCATATTTGGATAAGCCCTCGACCGATTAGTACTGGTCAGCTCCATGCATTGCTGCACTTCCACCCCCAGCCTATCTACCTCGTCGTCTTCAAGGGGTCTTACATACTGGGAAATCTCATCTTGAGGGGGGCTTCACGCTTAGATGCTTTCAGCGTTTATCCCGTCCGTACATAGCTACCCAGCGGTGCTCCTGGCGGAACAACTGGTACACCAGCGGTACGTCCATCCCGGTCCTCTCGTACTAAGGACAGCTCCTCTCAAATTTCCTACGCCCACGACAGATAGGGACCGAACTGTCTCACGACGTTCTGAACCCAGCTCGCGTACCGCTTTAATGGGCGAACAGCCCAACCCTTGGGACCTACTTCAGCCCCAGGATGCGATGAGCCGACATCGAGGTGCCAAACCTCCCCGTCGATGTGGACTCTTGGGGGAGATAAGCCTGTTATCCCCAGGGTAGCTTTTATCCGTTGAGCGATGGCCCTTCCATGCGGTACCACCGGATCACTAAGCCCGACTTTCGTCCCTGCTCGACTTGTAGGTCTCGCAGTCAAGCTCCCTTATGCCTTTGCACTCTTCGAATGATTTCCAACCATTCTGAGGGAACCTTTGGGCGCCTCCGTTACTCTTTAGGAGGCGACCGCCCCAGTCAAACTGCCCACCTGACACTGTCCCCGCACCGGATTACGGTACCAGGTTAGAACCTAGATACGATCAGGGTGGTATCCCAACGTTGCCTCCACGCAAGCTGGCGCTCACGTTTCAAAGGCTCCCACCTATCCTGTACAGATCGTACCCAAATTCAATATCAAGCTGCAGTAAAGCTCCATGGGGTCTTTCCGTCTTGTCGCGGGTAACCTGCATCTTCACAGGTATTAAAATTTCACCGGATCTCTCGTTGAGACAGCGCCCAAGTCGTTACGCCATTCGTGCGGGTCAGAATTTACCTGACAAGGAATTTCGCTACCTTAGGACCGTTATAGTTACGGCCGCCGTTTACTGGGGCTTCGGTTCACAGCTTCGGATTGCTCCTAACCACTCCCCTTAACCTTCCAGCACCGGGCAGGCGTCAGCCCGTATACTTCGCCTTACGGCTTCGCACAGACCTGTGTTTTTGCTAAACAGTCGCTTGGGCCTTTTCACTGCGGCCCCCTCGTGCTATTCACACTACCGGGGCACCCCTTCTCCCGAAGTTACGGGGTCATTTTGCCGAGTTCCTTAACGAGAGTTCTTCCGCGCGCCTTAGAATACTCTTCTCGCCTACCTGTGTCGGTTTGCGGTACGGGCACCTTCACCTGGCTAGAGGCTTTTCTTGGCAGTGTGAGATCATGACCTTCGCTACTACAATTTTCGCTCCCCATCACAGCTCAGCCTTACGATGTGCGGATTTGCCTACACATCAGCCTTACTGCTTAGACGGACATCCATCAGTCCGCGTCACTACCCTACTGCGTCCCCCCATTGCTCATAACGGCTTACGGTGGTACAGGAATTTCGACCTGTTGTCCTTCGACTACGCCTTTCGGCCTCGCCTTAGGTCCCGACTTACCCTGAGCGGACGAGCCTTCCTCAGGAACCCTTAGGCTTTCGGCGGATCAGATTCTCACTGATCTTTTCGTTACTCATACCGGCATTCTCACTTGTATAATGTCCAGCGCTCCTTACGGTACACCTTCAACCCTTATACAACGCTCCCCTACCCCTGATGCAAGCATCAAGCCATAGCTTCGGTGGTGTGTTTAGCCCCGTTACATTTTCGGCGCAGAGTCACTCGACCAGTGAGCTATTACGCACTCTTTCAATGGTGGCTGCTTCTAAGCCAACATCCTGGTTGTCTGTGCAACTCCACATCCTTTCCCACTTAACACACACTTGGGGACCTTAGCTGATGGTCTGGGCTGTTTCCCTTTTGACAATGGATCTTAGCACTCACTGTCTGACTCCCGGAAGTAAGTCTATGGCATTCGGAGTTTGACTGAGCTTGGTAACCCTTGCGGGCCCCGCACCCAATCAGTGCTCTACCTCCACGACTCTGTTTTCCGAGGCTAGCCCTAAAGCTATTTCGGGGAGAACCAGCTATCTCCGAGTTCGATTGGAATTTCTCCGCTACCCCCACCTCATCCCCGCACTTTTCAACGTGCGTGGGTTCGGGCCTCCAGTGCGTGTTACCGCACCTTCACCCTGGACAGGGGTAGATCACCCGGTTTCGGGTCTACGTCCACGTACTATGTCGCCCTATTCAGACTCGCTTTCGCTGCGGCTCCGGCTCTTCACCTTAACCTTGCACGGGAACGTAACTCGCCGGTTCATTCTACAAAAGGCACGCCATCACCCCTAAAACGGGCTCTGACTTTTTGTAAGCACACGGTTTCAGGTTCTATTTCACTCCCCTTCCGGGGTGCTTTTCACCTTTCCCTCACGGTACTGCTTCACTATCGGTCGCTAGGAAGTATTTAGCCTTGGCAGATGGTCCTGCCGGATTCATACGGGGTTTCACGTGCCCCGCACTACTCGGGATCCGTCTCGGAGGGAACAGACTTTCAATTACAGGGCTTTTACCTTCTTTGGCGGGCCTTTCCAGACCTCTTCGCTTAACCGGTTCCTTTGTAACTCCATGTGAGACGTCCCACAACCCCAAAGAGCAAGCTCTCTGGTTTGGGCTTCTCCGCGTTCGCTCGCCGCTACTGACGGAATCACTATTGTTTTCTCTTCCTCAGGGTACTTAGATGTTTCAGTTCCCCTGGTATGCCTCTACATAACCTATGTATTCAGTTATGAGTAACTGGAAATTACCCCAGCTGGGTTTCCCCATTCGGACACCCCCGGATCAAAGCTTGCTTACAGCTCCCCGAGGCAGTTTCGTTGTTCGCCACGTCCTTCATCGGCTCCTAGCGCCTAGGCATCCTCCGTGTGCTCTTAGTAGCTTAACCATTGCGCTCGTGTTCGAGCTGTCGCTCCGCTTGGTTTGCTTGCGCAAATCCAAAAGTCGCTCCATTTCGATCACTCGCTCCAGCAATCTACCGTTTTTATTGAAACTTGTTTACACAAGTTCAGCTAAAAAGGAATGTTCTAATTCGCATTTACTTTCGTTTCGATATCTAGTTTTCAAAGAACAAGCTCCATGCAAAAGCAAGCTGTTTGAGAGTTTGAGCTCTCAAAACTGAGCAACGAGTGAGTAGTTTGCAGCTAAGCTGCGTATTTGAATGTTTCCACTCGGGAAACGATTCTCCATAGAAAGGAGGTGATCCAGCCGCACCTTCCGATACGGCTACCTTGTTACGACTTCACCCCAATCATCTATCCCACCTTCGGCGGCTGGCTCCTTGCGGTTACCCCACCGACTTCGGGTGTTATAAACTCTCGTGGTGTGACGGGCGGTGTGTACAAGACCCGGGAACGTATTCACCGCGGCATGCTGATCCGCGATTACTAGCAATTCCGACTTCATGCAGGCGAGTTGCAGCCTGCAATCCGAACTGAGACCGGCTTTTTAGGATTCGTTCCACCTCGCGGCTTCACAGCCCGTTGTACCGGCCATTGTAGTACGTGTGTAGCCCAGGTCATAAGGGGCATGATGATTTGACGTCATCCCCACCTTCCTCCGGTTTGTCACCGGCAGTCACCTTAGAGTGCCCATCCGAAATGCTGGCAACTAAGATCAAGGGTTGCGCTCGTTGCGGGACTTAACCCAACATCTCACGACACGAGCTGACGACAACCATGCACCACCTGTCTCCTCTGTCCCGAAGGAAAGATACATCTCTGCATCGATCAGAGGGATGTCAAGACCTGGTAAGGTTCTTCGCGTTGCTTCGAATTAAACCACATACTCCACTGCTTGTGCGGGTCCCCGTCAATTCCTTTGAGTTTCAGTCTTGCGACCGTACTCCCCAGGCGGAGTGCTTAATGTGTTAACTTCGGCACCAAGGGTATCGAAACCCCTAACACCTAGCACTCATCGTTTACGGCGTGGACTACCAGGGTATCTAATCCTGTTTGCTCCCCACGCTTTCGCGCCTCAGCGTCAGTTACAGCCCAGAGAGTCGCCTTCGCCACTGGTGTTCCTCCACATATCTACGCATTTCACCGCTACACGTGGAATTCCACTCTCCTCTTCTGCACTCAAGTCACCCAGTTTCCAGTGCGATCCGGGGTTGAGCCCCGGGATTAAACACCAGACTTAAATGACCGCCTGCGCGCGCTTTACGCCCAATAATTCCGGACAACGCTTGCCCCCTACGTATTACCGCGGCTGCTGGCACGTAGTTAGCCGGGGCTTTCTTCTCAGGTACCGTCACCTTGAGAGCAGTTACTCTCCCAAGCGTTCTTCCCTGGCAACAGAGCTTTACGATCCGAAAACCTTCATCACTCACGCGGCATTGCTCCGTCAGGCTTTCGCCCATTGCGGAAGATTCCCTACTGCTGCCTCCCGTAGGAGTCTGGGCCGTGTCTCAGTCCCAGTGTGGCCGATCACCCTCTCAGGTCGGCTACGCATCGTCGCCTTGGTGAGCCGTTACCCCACCAACTAGCTAATGCGCCGCAGGCCCATCCCCAAGTGACAGATTGCTCCGTCTTTCCAGTTTCCTTCATGCGAAGAAAACAATTATTCGGTATTAGCTACCGTTTCCGGTAGTTGTCCCAAACTTGAGGGCAGGTTGCCTACGTGTTACTCACCCGTCCGCCGCTAAGCATCAAAGAAGCAAGCTTCTTATCAACTCCGCTCGACTTGCATGTATTAGGCATGCCGCCAGCGTTCGTCCTGAGCCAGGATCAAACTCTCCAATAAAGTATTGAAAAGAGCGATAAGCTCATTTTGAATCTGACGAGATTAAAAAAATCTCAATTGTGCTCCAGTCGATCCAAGCCAAGGCTTGTCTCAAACTTTCGCGTTCATTCTGCAAGCAGAATGTTTACTCACTCGTTGTTCAGTTTTCAAAGATCAAACTTGTTTCGTTACCGAGCGTTGTTCTCCTCAGCAACTTTTATATCATAACACTTCCGAACCAACTTAGCAAGCCTTTTTTTCAAGTTTCTTTCGAAGCTTATTTGATTTGCCTGCGACACTTTGTTTCTCGTTTTTTTTTGGCCAGAAATAGAATATATCATATACACAACACAATTACTACTTGTAAAATATCCCATCAGCAAACGAATGGTTTAACTTAATTCAATCTTTTATTAATCTCTTTTTCCTATGGCAATATCCTCTTACTATATCCTATATACGCTCACCGGTCGAATCTCTCTCAATATAGGTTATGATCTAATCAACCAGCATCATTACATTCGTTATATAAAATACGAAACACAATATCTCTATTCTATAACACTGCTATCTATTATGTGGATACCGAATCTAATAATTGAACTCCATGGGTTGTATATAAGATAGAATTGTGATCTTCACTTTTTTACTATTAGTCTTTGAACCTGCCCATCACTATCGTGTCGTGATACTTTCCATTAACGTGTCGCCGATCCTTTTTCAAAATACCTTCG
This sequence comes from Paenibacillus sp. CB74, assembly GCF_055687625.1. Lineage (NCBI taxonomy): Bacteria > Bacillati > Bacillota > Bacilli > Caryophanales > Paenibacillaceae > Paenibacillus > Paenibacillus sp. CB74. Next base: position 5,016,124 of record NZ_CM146009.1, read on the forward strand.
ATCTCGAAGCCACTCTTTTGGTATAACTCAATTGCCTTTTCGTTGGATGCCACTACGTTTAACGTCATCTTCTCTACCCCTGTCTGGTCTGCCCATTCAATCGACTGCGCTAACAAGTTCTTGCCAATCCCATGTCCCCAGTACGCTCTGGCTACACACACGCCGAACTCAACCTTATGCCAAAAGCGCTTCAACTCCCTGCCTTCACATCGGGAATACCCCACAATTTCGCCCGCAACTACAGCAACAAGGAACAGATTCCGTGACTTATCAGTATCCAAATGGATGATCCGCCTAAACCCGGCTGCGTCGATATACGCTTCGCCCTCTTCCCGATCCATGTTCTCGGTTTCCCCGTCCATTTGTACACGAAGTGAAGACAAGGCCTCAGCATCTGTTTCCTCTGCGGATCGAATTGAGTAAGATAAGCCTTTAATGTAATATTCCTGTTGATCGATAATCATAAGAACCATTCCGCCTCTTCACTTTGTTAAAATACTTTACCCTTATTGCTTACCCCACCTCAGACGGACTCTTGCCCGTAAGCATTTTGAATACCTGGCTGAAATACGTCGCATTACGGAACCCCGTCATCTCGCTCACCTCATATACCATGTAATGTCCCGACTGCAACAGTTCCAGCGCTCTCTGAATTCGGTACCCGTTCAAATAACTCACGAAATTCTCACCTGTCACCCTTTTGAACAGTTGACTCAGATACTTCGGGTGTACGAATAGTCCCTTGGCTATCGCTTCAAAACTAATCTCTTCAGCGTAATGAAGCTCCACATACTGTTTCACCTGCTCGATGAGTTTATTGCTTTTTTTCTCGCCCATCTCCTTGCGTATCTGTTCAAGCCAGTTGCAGATAATACGGTCCATCCAGCTTACCAGATCATGCAACGCATACTTCGATTGAATTTCACGCAAAAAATCACTCATCGCCAGCGGTGGCGTTAACATGGGATGAAGTCGGTTCCAGCTATGAATCAACGTGTCAAACAGACTGACGGCCACCACCTGTACATCCTGTATCCCAACACAGTTACCCTCTTTCAGCAAAAGGTGAATGTCCTGCCATAGCTCTTCCGCCAGATCAGGTCGAATATCCGCCCAAGCCTCATTCCATTGACGAAGCAATAATGAATAATCAGTCACTCTTGCTTCTGTATCCTCAGATGCCTCGTAGTGGTAGATACGACTTCCACCTTGAAATTCTGCTGTTTCCACTGCCTCTCTGCTCTCGAGATAAGAATCTATTGCCTCACATGGGTGACTTTTGGATCTTCCGATTCCAGCACTCACTTCAATTTTCAGATACGTAAAGATCTGATCAATCATCCGCTCTATGAGTGGCAGGCATTCCTCCAATATATCTTTATCACCTAATAGAAGTAACACAAATACCTGATCCGAATAATCAACAATCTCTACCTGACCATTCATGCGCGCTGCCTGATCCTTCACCGTCTCCTGAATAATATCAGCCGCCCCATAGCGGAGAAGCTGCCAATCTCGTTCTTTCATCCGTGTCAAAAATACGGGGCGATTCAGCTGCAGACTAATCGCGCGTGTCTGTGAGGACATATGAATGCCTATATAGTCCATGCGTTCTTTAGGCAGTTCGTCTGCCCGATATCGCGTAGTCAGCAGTTCGTGAAGAAACTGTTTGCGCAAATACGGAAGTACCCGTCCAACCTCCTGCTTATACGTCCGCTCCAGCCGCTCATGCCGCTCTCGCACATCTTGTTCCAGTAGTACCTCTCGCAGCACAGACTCAATCTCCTCAACCTCAGCCGGCTTCAGCAAAAAGTGATTCACCCCCCAGCGCATGGCTGCCCTGGCGTTCTCGAATTCGTCATATCCACTAAGAATGATAATCGGCAGGTAGGGATGATCACGTCGCAACGTCTGGGTGATCTCAAGCCCCGTCATCCCCGGTAGATAGACGTCAGTCATAACGACATCGGGATTCATACGGTGGAACAGTTCCAGCGCATCCAAGCCATTGGAAGCCGTACCTGCAATGCTGAGGCCCAGTGAAGACCAATCGATATGATCAGTTAATGCCTTTACAATATGAGGATCGTCATCAACAAGCATAATGGTCTTCATCATTTTTCACCGTCCAGCCATAGATTTAATTGCTCGTCGGTCTCAATACGCGGCAGCGTAATGGTCACTTCCACGCCACCTGAATCTCTATTGCTCAGTTGAACGCCATACCTCTTTCCACAATACAACTGAATCCGTTGATGCACATTCCGTACACCGATGCCACATGTCTCTTCGAGTTCCCATCCCTCCGGCAAACCTTGTCCATTATCCGTAATACGAATGACGATATCCTCATGCGGGCCAACCTCTTCGTGCATATACACTTGAATTCGAAGTGTACCCTCTTCAGGGTGCCCGTGCATAACAGCGTTTTCGATAAAGGGCTGCAAAATGATCTTCGGAATGTAACAACCGCGAATACGTGGATCGATCTGCTCCTGATAATGAATGGAGAACGGTAACCGCTCTGACTGTATATTAACGTAGCAACGGGCATGCTCCAACTCATCTCGAACCCGAATAAACAATCTCCCTCCACTCAGTCCAATCCGTAACAGCTTGCTAAGCTGCACAATCATGCGGCTGATATCCTTGGCTTCATAATCGAGTGCGCGCCAGTGGATCATGTCGAGGGTGTTGTATAAAAAATGGGGTTTGATCTGGGCCTCAAGCAAGCCCGTTTGGGCTTCACGCTTGGCCCGGCTCTCCTCCTTCACCTGTTCCATCAGCGTTGTGAGTTGTGAAGCCATATGATTAAAACCATAAGCCAAGTGGGCGTATTCCTCCGTAAACGAAAGGTGCACCCGGGTATCGAAGTCCCCTTTCTCCAGTTGTCTCATTCGCTTGATCAATTGTCGCAGAGGCCGGATGATCTGCCTCACGAACAGGTACGCAAGCACAGCGGAACATAACAGTCCCAGTATGGCGATACCGAGAATCTGCCAGCCCGCATGTCTGACCGGAGATAGCAGTGTGTACACCGGAATAGTCTGTACGAGGCGCCACTGGAGCATGGCTGGTCTGGAGTAGAGCACCAATTGCGCACCTCCGGATTGGCCGGAAACGACTTCATATCCGTCTGCGCCAGGCCGGACATGCTCCTGAATCCATGCACTATCTATAATAGAAGAAGATGCGTTTACGGCATCATCCATTTCTGGAGCTGTACTCACTTCATTACTCCTATTCGATCGTTCCTGTTCGTCCAATGCATCACCTTCAGCATGATCGGATTGTACATTCTCCCCTGCTGGATCAGCTTTCCCCATCTCCATTACGACATTACCCGCCGTATCTACCAACAAGACTTTTCCATCAAGCACCATGGGTACATCAGCGAACCTGCGTACGATGTCCGCTCTACTCAGTCGAATGAGCACATAGGCAACCGTTCCGCCATGACTGTCGAAAATCCGCTGGGCGTATCCGACCAGAGATTGGCCCGATTCGTTCTCACGCAGCGGTACCCAAGCCGCATCAGCCTTTTCCAGCGTAGCAAACCAAGAGTCATGTGCGATGGTGTCCACCGGAAATATGCGATCAGCCATAGTCACTGTCACTTCATTAAAGACATCCGTATACAGTTCAATGGAAGTAATGCCGTCACTCACGACCATGGTATGATCCAGGATTCGAGAGACCTCTCTCCGTTGGTGAATCTGTGCAAGCCTGCCCGTATCGGCCGTTTCAAGCAGATGGGACAGTTCCCGATTGCTTGCCAAACCATAGGCGGTTCCTGTTACCCCTGTAATGAAATCAAATCCCCGACGTGTGCTCTCGTTCAGAAGAGCCAGACGTGCTTTGCTAATCTCGGCAAATGTGACCGCGGAGAAAGACTGATATGCCAACCAGACAACAACCGAGACGAGCAACAGGTTAAACGCAATAAAGCAAGTCACCATCAACGTGGAGAGCTTGCTTTGTTGCAAATTTTGATTAATGAATGAAGACCATCTGCCTTTACCCATGGAAAAATCAACTCGTTTCGTCTTGGAATTACCCTTTGAGCCCAGAGGTCGCGATTCCTTCCACGAAGTACTTTTGACACACGATAAATACAATGAAACATGGCACCAACGACAACACCGACATGGCAAACATCGGACCCCAATCGGATTGAGAACTCGAATCAAGGAACAGACGCAGACCTAGCGGCACGGTGTATTTGCTAACGTCACTCAAGTAGATCAACTGACTGAAGAAATCGTCCCATGTCCACAAGAACGTAAAGATCATCGTGGTAACCAGTGCTGGAAACGCAAGTGGAATGATGATTTTGGTGTAAATTTTCACAGGACCGCAACCATCAATGGTAGCCGCCTCATCCAACTCTTTGGGCAATCCCCGGAAGAACTGTACCATGAGAAAAATGAAAAAGGCGTCGGTCGCGAGCCATTTTGGCACCACAAGCGGCAAATACGTATTCACCCACTCCAGGTGGTTGAAGAGAATATACTGCGGGATCAGCGTTACATGATGGGGCAGCATAATCGTCATGAGCATCAGGCCGAAACAGATGGCTTTGAAGCGAAAATTCAGTCGGGCGAAGGCATATGCCGCCATAGAGCAGGAGATGACATTGCCCAGCACGGCACCAAGCGACAGGATGACAGAGTTGGTCAGGAACCGGGAGAACGGGTTGCCCTGAATTCCAGACCAGCCATTCATGTAATTTTGCCAATTCCACTCCTGTGGCCAGAACCAGGTCTCTGTAAAGATCATATGTCCCGGTTTGAATGAACTGCCCAGCATCCAGAGGATCGGGTAGAGCATGACAAAGGCGATGCCTGAGATCAACACATGTTTGCTGACGACCCATGTTTTAGAGTTTCGTTGTCCAATCATGATTTCCCACCATCCTCATAGTGCACCCACAGCTTGCTGCTGCGGAATACGAGCAATGTAAATACGCCAATCAGGATGACCAGCACCCAGGCCATCGCGGAAGCATAGCCCATCTGAAAGAAAGAGAATCCTTTTTTGTACAGATACAGAGAGTACATTAAGGTTGAATTCACTGGTCCTCCGCTACCATTACTGATAACAAAAGCCTGTGTGAACGATTGAAAGGACGTAATCAGTTGCATCACGAGATTGAAAAAAATGACGGGTGACAGAATCGGCAACGTGATATAGAAGAATCTCCGCAGAGGACCTGCTCCATCTACCGCTGAGGCTTCATCATATTCAGGTGGAATCTGCTTCAAGCCTGCCAGGAAAATAATCATGGATGATCCAAACTGCCATACCGATAAAAGCACGATGGAGTACAGGGCATACTTCGGATTAGCAACCCAATCGGGCGCCTTAATGCCCACCATGGCAAGCACACTATTGAGCAGCCCGTCACCGCCCAGCATTTTACGCCACAGCATTGCAATCGCAACGCTGCCTCCAAGCAATGTCGGAATGTAATACACGGTCCGGTAAATACCTAGCCCTCGAATCCCTTTATTGAGCAGCATGGCTACCAGCAGGGCAAAGATCAACTTGACCGGTACCGATACAGCGACATACGTGAAGGTGACTTTGAGCGACTGGGTAAACAGTTTATCCGATGTAAACATCGTGGTGTAGTTATCCAGACCGACCCAAGAAGGGGCGGCCAGGATACTGTAATCGGTGAATGAGATGTATAACGATACCAACATTGGACCCAAGGTGAGAAATAACAATCCCACAAGCCATGGGGCGAGGAACAGAAGCGCGGCTCCATTATGCGCATATCTCCGTTTGACCCGCCGGGCAGCTACACGCTCGATTCGGGCTTGACTGACCTGTGATGTGTTCATCTTCGCAACCTCCCCGCAGTATTAGAAGTCTGAGACAGTTCCAATCGTTATTGACTTGATCCAAGTGTAGCCTTGGCTCCTTCAATAAACTGGGCAATGACATCTGGAGTATCGCCTTGACCGAAGGCAATCTGCTCGCTTGCGCTCTTGAAACTTGTGTCCACTTCAGCAAATCCTTGCGGGTATGGTGGATCGATCTCACTGGAATGCTTCGATACGGTATCGATAAATTGGAAAATGACTTGCTCCGCTTCCGGCAGCGTTGGCTGCATCTGCTCACGAATGCTAGAGTTAACCGGCACACCACGTTCAGAACCAAGAATAGCGGTTGCTTCTGGATCATTGACCATGAAATCAATGAACATGGCAACTTCCTTCGGATGTTTGGTTTTGCCATAACCAGAGAGGAACTGGCCTGGTTTCAGGTATTCGCCAATTTGCTGCTCGTTGACACCATGCGGGAGTACTTGTATCCCAAGCTTATGATCCTGGTTTTTGTTCACCTGCTGGAATGTCAGCAATTGATTGGACCATGCAAAATCCATGGCAGCTGTACCCAGTGAGATCGGGCGGGTCTCCAGTGCATTGGTTGTGGATGCCGTGATCTCCGCTGTGGTCACTCCACCATTCTCGCGCAGTGCGCCCCACATATCGAACCACTGCTGGAGCTCCTCGCTGGTAGCGGTCATTGTGCCACCGTCGAACAAACCTTTTCCGGATTGTCGGATAAATACTTCAAACATGTTGGTTGTACCGGAAATGTCTGCAGATCCATAGAACCCATCACCTTTGGCTGCGGCAATCTTGGTCGCAATATCCCCAAAATCCTTCCATGTCCAGCTCTCTTGCGGTTCTTCAATCCCTAATTCCTGAAATACGGTGGCGTCATAGATGACACCTGGTGCGTTTACTCCGAGGGTAATTGCATATAATTTATCGTCAATGGATCCGGCTGTAATCATGCTCTGATCATGATCCTCTGTTCGCAGCTCTTTGCTCTCTGCAAATGGGGTCAGATCAAGCAAGGCACCACGCCGGGCAAAGTCAGTCAAGAATGCGTAATCCATCTGGATGATATCCGGTGCATTTGAGCCGGCTACCTGTGTTGTTAATTTGTCAAAATAACCATCCCAACCGGAGTATTCAGGTTTAATGGTGATTCCCGGATGTTTCTCTTCAAATAGTTGAATGACTTTGGTCGTCAGATCATGTCTGGTCTGTGATCCCCACCAGGTCATGCGCAGTTCAATCTTGCCTGAAGAGTCTCCTTCACTTTCACTTGCTTCGCCAGAAGAAGCTGGCTTATCCGTGGCTCCTCCCGAACAGGCTGTAGCGAACAATAACAGGGACAGGCAGAACAGGGTTACCCACTTTTTCGTGATCATCATGAATGAATTTCCTCCCCTTTTCATTTCTGTGGAATCGCTTACAAAACCTATTGTATCGGTCCATTGCTGGACATGACATAAACAAAAGTAAGCTTTCCTGTCAAAAAAGTAAGGAGTTGAAAGAATCACAAACCACCGGGAATAACATTCCCGGCGGTCGTGTTCCCGTCTCAGATATGGTGTGTCAGGAATGTGAGACTGCAGGTGAAGACATCATGTGTTCGGCCAGATGTTTCTTCATTTTGGCCACCTCGGTTCCTGCCAGCATCATAATGCCTATTCCGTGATTGTCATTGGTGACGGTACGCAAGTCCTGATCGTAATACTCTGCCGTAAATGCATATCGTGATCCACTGCACACGCCATGGACATTACCTTGACGATCAATCGCTTTGCAGATGAGTCCCTTCCAGGCCCGTTCGGCGGCTGTGACGTAAACTTCAGGGTCTTTGAACCAGCCAAAGCGCACACCTCTCGCAAAACCATAGGCAAACATCGCCGTACAGGAGGCTTCTTCATACGTCTGCGGATCATTCAATACCTGATGCCACAACCCACTTTCCCCTTGAAGCGCCGCATACCCTTCACACAGATCGTTGAAAAAATTAATCAAAGCCGGGCGTTCGGGATGCTCTGTTGGCAAAGCCTCCAGTACTTCCGTCAAGGAAAACAGTGTCCAGCCATTTCCCCGTCCCCATGGAATCTGCGTGGCCTGTCCGTATTTGAAATCATACACATGGGACATGATCTTGAACTCAGGCATGAACAGATACTTCCGATACAGTGAAAATTGTCTGGCAGCTTCATCCAATGCGGCGGAGTTGCCTGTCACCCGTGCATAACGAACGAGAAACGGCGTGCTCATATATAGGTCATCTGCCCACATGGTATTCTCGGCATACTCCCCTACACAAGTGCGATAAAATGCCCCATCTTCCTGCCGTTCCAGGCGGGAGAGCATGAAATCTGCAATCCGTTCAGCAATCGGAAGAAACGTTGGTTCATGACACTCTGAATACGCTTCCAGCATGGCCGAACCAAAAGAACCGCAGTTATCCAACATTTTCAGCATGACCAATTGTTGATTGACAGCCGGGAAACCATACTGCTCCCGATCCCATAATGAGTACTCATACATCTGAGTACATGCCTGCACATGCTCAGCCGCATAACGTGTAATGTCCGGTCTCTGCAAATAACGCCCAGTCCGTAATAGACCATATACAGTGACACCCAATGGATAATCCCATCGACCATAATTGGTCACACTACCCACAGTCCATTTGTTGCTTAACATGGCGTTTTCATAATAGGGTCTGATCCAAGCATCCGGTCGATCCAAACGCCAATACGTCTGTTCTCCCCCTGTTTGGTACACTCGGTCTGTTCGGGTAAGATTCTGCACATCCGGTTCAACCTTCGACTCAAAGGGACCGACATATAACCATGACTCTCCGGAAGCACCGTGGACACGCTGTGGAAGTTCAAGTAGAAGTGGCTTACCCGAAACGGTTGCGTTCAAATTAAAATGCCACGGTCCTGCCCCATCATTGCATTCACTTCGGACAAGCAGGTCACTCCGCCCAAAAGAGGCTGCTACATCCACCTCAAACGGACCTGCTTCCTTCACTTGCGCCACAGGTTTGCCGCTAACCCATATGCTTAAAGAACCGGACGATTGACCTGACAATCGTACCTGACTCCCGGTTGAATCGGTATTGTTCAGATGCGTCCAAGCATACACATGCCGTCCAGGGAGATGCCCGTATATTCGTTCGAGAGCCGGCTTGGTTATCTCTTCATTAGACCAGCCTGTCTCAGGCAGCCACTTCAAACTGTAATCTGCTTCTTTTCCAAGCAGGTCTGGTTGCTTACTCGCAGCAAGGTTTGGTTGGGAGAACACCCAACCCGCTTGTCCCTGTCTCTCCTGAAACGGCGCAAATACGTTCAGAATACGCACTTTACCTTCATCTGAGCCAAACTGGCAACCGAAGCCAGCAGGGGTGTTTTTCATTTCCAGCCAAACGGTGTTCCAACCGGGCTTGATATCGATGCTGAGCTTCACCGTTGCATCAGGACTGATCTCATCCATTACGGTAGAGCGATAAACCAACTGCTCATTAAAATAAAAGCGAACAGGTCCATAACAGCGAACCAACACATCCAGATTCCGATCCTCATCCCCCCAGACCAGCGCAGCTGCGTAAGATATATGATCTTTGGGAGCGTCAGGAAAGCGTTTACCTAAATTCAGATCATAAAGCCCTTTCTCATTTTGCAAAATACCAGACTTCTGGAATACCCGATATACAAAATCAGCCTGCGCATTGGCCCCAATATACCTCTCGGCCAGCACTTTCAACACCTGATCCTGATCTTCTCCAAATCGGTAATACATGCTCTGCGGTTCGCTGAAATAGGTTGTCATTGATCGCACACATCCCTCTCACATTGAAATAAAATCTTATCCGAAATAAAACGTCCAACCGGGCAGCTCAGACCCATATTCTGCTGTGGCAGGATCTAGAGATATAGCGCTTAACCTTCGTAAGGAACGCCCTTGCCCTGAACGTTAATATATTCTATTTTACTCAGGCACCAATTAATAATCCCAGTATAACTGACATGTTCTATGGTGGCTACAGATTTTTGTTTACGCTTACAAATAAATTCGAAGCGCTACTTTATGTCTCGTCCGTTGAACTTATATTTGAACATTCGTTTAAAAAAACAGAAACCGTTACCGATATAGATAGTAGGTCGAAAAATTCCACTTTTTGTATCGGGAAGGAAAGATGCACATTGAATACTCTTGAATCTCTGGTAAATGCTATGCCTTTTGTTAGCCAAATGTTCCGTGACGACATATCCATATCCATTAATGATCATGAGAAAGTTTTGTATTTTTCCGAAGCAAAAAGTCTGGAGATTGGCGTGAAGGTCGGAGATGAGCTGCATGACGATTACAAAGATTTCAAAATGCTCACCAACAAGGATACGCGTACCGTGGCACGTATGCCTGGTGATCTTCAGGGCAGACCTTTTGACGCCATCCTAATTCCCATCAAGGAAAACGATCAGGTCGTGGGCATATTGGGTGTGAACTACGCACTGGATAGCCACATGACACTGGAGACGCTGATCCGTGAAAATGAAACAACCATTCATGCGCTTGTCGGTGGCATTCAGCAGATTGCGGCACATTCGGAAGAACTCTCTGCAACCTCAGAGGAGATTCTGCGCAACTCCAAAAAAGCTTCAGAGAACTCGGTTAGTGTGTCTAAAGTAACAAACGTCATTCGTGAAGTATCGGAACAAACCAATCTGCTTGGACTGAACGCCATGATCGAGGCAGCTCGTGTGGGCGATCAGGGAGCCGGATTCGGTGTGGTTGCCAGTGAAGTACGCAAACTGTCCGATCATACGAAACAAGCAGCGGCTGATATCGAAACCTCTCTCGGTAGTGTACAGGATTCCATGAAACATATGGAGCAGGAGATCGGTCAAATTACAACCGCAACAGTAGATCAAGCCAAGCTCGTTAGCGAGTTTATGGAAAGCATTGAACAGCTTAGCGAGACAAGTGAGAATCTGAAAAAGTTCGTACATCAGATGCTGGCGTTAGAATAGTAGGCCAGTTCCGCAACAAAATGAAGAACAACCATACTACATGTACATAGGAAATGCTGTTTGAATGCAACAAAGCCTCCGGCTACACTTCCCTTAACAGGAAGTCAGCGGAGGCTTTGTTTCTTTAATTGAGAGGATATCCCATTTATAGCCACATGGCTGTTAGATCTCTACAGCAACACCAAAATGGTCGGACACGACCGGCCCGTTTTTACCGTTCAAAACCACAGTGGAAGACTTGGCCTGAATGGGACGATTGGAGAAAATATAGTCGATCCGAAGATCGCGTTTGTTATCTGCCCAGCCGGCAATGGCCTTCACCACGGTTGCTCCTTCATCCTTTTGCAATGCTGTGGTGTACAGGTCGTTCCAGCCTTTGCTCATCATATAGTCATAGCCTTCTCCACGCACTTCCGCGACATTGTTGAAATCACCCATAATATATAACGGCTGATCCATGTAGGGGGCAAGCTTGCTCTCTGTCAACTCCCACTGTCCCTTGAACGGTTCCTGCGCATCATCCCACCAGTTGTAGTGTCCGTTCACAAACCAGGTTGCTTCACCTTGGACGACCGTCTGGATTCCCACAATCTTGCGAGTCCGGTAATTGTTATAATCCCGCATGTGGGACACGTATTCTCCAAAAGCCTGCGTGATCGGCGTCCGGCTAAGGATCGCCAGTCCTTCATCGTATTTTTGGAACCCGACATGTGCGGGAATCCATGTCCAGTAATATTGCTCTGTCAGCTGCTGAAGCAGGACGTAGGCGTAGTTGTCTTTTTTAATCACAGCATCCGATTCAGTCGCATAATACCTCTTCAGTTCTTCTTCAGAAAGCGCCGCTTCCTGCATGGACTGGTTAACCTCCTGCATGGAGATTACATCAAATTGATGTGTATTTATAAAATCAGCCAGCTGACTGATCTTGTTCAGTTGATCCTCTTCCGCCCAAGCGTGTGTGTTTAACGTCAGTATTTTCATATGCTCTCTCCTGTTGTTTGTAATATGACCGTTTCCCCGGCCTGCATCGTTCCTGAAAGGAATACATACGATAAGCATACACAATATGAGGCAATCATGCATGCCACTCGCTCACGGCACCTGCGTATTCATCCAAATTCATGTTTGTCCAAAAAGAACTTCATATTCTTATAACCCATGCACGGATTGGCTCATAACTGATATGATGGATACAACGATTTTACAACATCACGTCATCGACGTGGTGATTACTGAACCTATGTTTACCCCAGGAGATGGAATGATGAACATACCGAATAACATGAGGATGGATGATGCGCAGTGGCAACAGTTGATCAGGCAGGTTGCAGAGCATTTTAATAACCTGACGATCATGCGCGGATTCCAATATTATAAACAGAAACGTGTCGGACCATTAACCTATTCCGAACAACAAGGGATCTCGGCCGTTGTACAAGGATCGGAAGAATATGAGGTCACCCTGAGCATGCAATCCCTGTCTACCAGTCATTGTACCTGCCCGGTGAGTTCCGTATGCAAACATATGACGGCAGTCTTGATGAGTTATGCCGAGCAACTGGAGCGACCTGTACATGCGATTGTGAATGCACACTCCAGTACTGCGCTTAAACAAACGACCAAACCCGTCGGGGCCATGTCCGCAGGACGATCCAGCTACGCCGAAGCTGATGAACAACAGGATATGGACATTCAGGACAACCAATACAGTCAGATCAAGGAGCGTGCAACAGAGCTTGCCGATCTCGAAATCTCGGAATGGCATGAGCTATTCCACTCCTGTCTGAGACGGCTGGGTACCGGCACAGCAAGCACATCCTACGTGCAGGAAGCAACGGACGAGTTATATGCCATTAAGCCAAGGCTGACCGCTGCGATGGACCAACTTTTTGAACTACATGTGCAGCTGCACCTCATACGATTCTGCGTACCGCCGGCTCGTAACTCAATTACGCATACCCCCGTGTACATGAGCTACCCTGCCCAGCTCGCGGTTGATGCACTTTTGAAAGACATTGAACGGATCTTTAGCCATCCGCTAGACTTGTCCGGTCTAAAGGGAAACAAGCTTGAGCAACTTTGGAACAGATTGTCTGAAACCTCAGCTTATTTACGTAAACAGATGATGCCTGAGACAGCCAGCATGATGTTCTTCACTCCGATCTATCGACAACTGTGGTTGAACTGGATCGTACCTGAGCTTCAAGGGTCGCGGGACATGTTAGTGTCGGAACAGACCATCTTAAATGATATAGAGCGCAATCTAACAGCGACTTCAGCACCTTCCCAGTCAGGTGGGAGTGTCTTGGGCAGCGCTCAGAGTAATGGAAGTAGTGGTGATAGACCAAGCAAAGCCGTATCCCTGCCTTTACCACTCGTACTCGCGCAGAGCTGGATGTATTTCCATGTAGGGCAAGACGATCAGGCATGGCAGCGACTCATCCATGGAAGCTCGGCCTATGGTATCCCGCCAGAACATCTGTTGCATTTTCTCCACGTGCTCACAGATGCAGCTGAATGGAAGCGGCTCGGAGATTGGTTGGTACAACTTGGTCCCCTGCTGGCGAATCGGCGTAACACGCCTTTGAATGATTACATGCATCTGTGGGACACGGCCATTCAACATCTGCCGGATACAGAGAACCGCATGTGGGACACACTTGTCAGCATGCTCCCCCACTCTCGCCCAGCCTATGAGGATGCCATGCATTCTCGTGGTCAGTGGCGCAGGTGGATTGATTTTCAGCTAAGTACAGGGACGGAGCCTCTCGAATTCCGCGTAGCGGTGCTGCAACCGATTGAAAAAGATGCACCTGAACTGCTGCTCCCCTTCTATCATCAGGCGGTGGAGCGTTATATCGGACATAAGAACAGGGACGGATACAAGGCCGCGGTGAAGCTGCTGAAACGCCTGTCCAAAATCTATAAAAAGTTGAAGCAAGAAGCGCACTGGGAGCAGTTCATCACCACACTCGCCGTTCGTAACAGTCGGCTGCGTGCCCTGCAGGAAGAGCTTCGGAAAGGTAAACTGATCTCATGAGCTTAATTCATCCATACACTGAAACGATTGAGGTTCACGTCGCTTTAACCGGATATGGCGATGCTTTGTTTTACGGAGCACTCAACACACACCACTTTGTATCGGGACAGTCGCTTAAGCAGCGATTGTTCGCTTGGCATGCGCCTTCCTTCTACGGCACCGAACTGGAAGTTCGGCAGATCGAGGAAATTGAGCTGGTTGTTCTGCCTGCAGAAGAAGTCATTCCCTTCTTTGCCGAGATGCACACGCTGCTTCATATTGAATGGAAGTGGGATGAGCAAGCGGAACATCTGATTCGACTGGCTCCGGCATTCGCAGCATCTGTCGAGAAACGCAAATACGTACCCAGCTTTGAAGCCTATCGCGCAGGACAACTTCAGTGGACCTGGGACCCGGACAGCTTGAAAAAGCAGGAGCGGGCATCGCTTACCAAAGCGATTCAACAGACGGACGAGAGCTACGCGGAAGGGCTCGGGGCGGCTTACTCTGCCTTCGTATTCCAACGCTGGTACAGTTCCGAGGAAGCTGCGACCGATCTGCGGAGTGAATTCCCGCAGTTGTTCCCAGAGCGCGGTACTCTACCCAAGACTGCCGGAATGGACGCTCAGTCCTGGCTTGTATCCATTGGCTGGAAAGCGGATGCCGCACCATTCAGACCTATGCTGCAATTGCAGGAGCCGGACGAGGATGAGCCAGCTTGGCGGCTGCGACTGGTGTTGCAGAACAAGCTGGATGCCGCCATCTTGGTGCCCGTCATGCTGGATTCACGCGGCAGACTTGAAGGTGAATGGCCAGAGGTATGGACACCGTTCATTCTGGATCGCTCCGCCGGATGGCTGGATCAGCTTCGCGCACATCTGCCGCGTCTTGCAAGCTCTATTAGCGGCAGACGGGATGTGCTGAGTGATCCTTTGGAAGATCAGGAAGCCTGGCAGTTCCTTACACAGGATAGCGGCAGGTTGCTGGCAGCAGGCTGGCAAGTCTTGCTCCCGGGTTGGTGGGAAGCAGCCCGGAAGAAGAAGCCTAAGCTGCGCGCCAAGGTGAAGCCAGAGGAAGGCAGTGAGCGGGGACAGTCCTTCTTCGGACTGGACTCAATTATTCATTTTGACTGGCGCATTGCGATTGGTGATACGGATCTCAGCGAAGATGAGTTCGCCGATCTTGTGGCCCGTAATGAACGATTGGTTCGCTTCCGTGGAGAATGGGTTCCTCTCGACCCCGACCTGCTGGAACAGATACGTCGTGCCATGGGCGGTGTAGATCGGGAACAAGGACTCTCATTTCAGGATATTCTGCACCTGCATCTGCTGCACAATGAACAGCGGGAATATCGCAACCAGAAATGGAAGGAAGGACAACAAGCCGAGGAAGAGCAGCAACCACAGGATGATCAGAACATTCGGCTGGAAGTAGAACTGAATGAGCACCTGAATCGGGTCATTGCACAACTGGGAGGCGGACAAGGCGGTGCGCCTTCCCTGCCCATTCCTACAGGGCTTCATGCCGAGCTGCGATCGTATCAGAAGGAAGGTTTTGCATGGCTTGGTTTCCTGCGCAGATTCGGCCTTGGGGCATGTCTTGCCGATGATATGGGTCTCGGGAAAACAATACAGTTCATTACGTATCTATTACACATCAAAGAACATGAACCACGTAAGCCGGGACAGGCTCCGGCACTTCTGATCTGTCCAACTTCTGTATTGGGCAACTGGCAAAAGGAGATTAGCCGCTTCGCACCCTCCATTCATGTCAGCCTGCATTACGGAGCACGCCGATTAAGCGGGGAAGAATTCCGGGAGCAAACGGAACAAGTGGACATTATCATCACGTCCTTTGCTACGGCTACACTCGATCAGGAAATGTTGCAGACATATACGTGGTCATGCATCTGCCTCGATGAAGCGCAGAATATCAAAAACGCCCAGACCAAACAGTCCCTGGCCGTCCGCAGCTTCCCGGCAAAACACCGCATTGCCATGACAGGCACACCAATCGAGAATCGGTTGTCCGAGCTGTGGTCAATCTATGATTTTACGAATCCAGGATATCTGGGCAGTGCCCGAGCATTCCAGACTCGCTTTATCAGTGCCATCGAGAAAGACAAGGATGAGCAGCGGATGCAAGATCTTCAACAGCTCGTGAAACCGTTCATGCTGCGCCGCAAGAAAAAAGATCCGAATATCCAGCTTGATCTGCCAGACAAAAACGAGATGAAGACATACATTCACCTTACGGGTGAGCAGAGTGCATTATATGACCAGTCCGTGCAAGCCCTGATGGATAAAATGAAAGAGCTGGAAGGTATCAAACGCAAAGGTGCGATTCTGTCGGCACTAACTCAGCTTAAACAATTGTGTGACCACCCTCTGCTGCTGACAAAAGAAGCTTTGCCGGAGGAACTGCCCGAGGACGGCACATTAACATCTTCTTATGATGTGTACAGCCCGCAGGATATGGCGATGCTGATCAGCCGTTCCGCGAAGCTGGAACGACTGATGGAGCTTGTCCGTGAATTGCGGGATGAGGGCGAGCGATGCCTGATCTTCACCCAATACATCGGTATGGGACAGATGCTGCAACAGGTACTGCGTCAGGAGTTGCAGGAACCTGTGCTGTATCTGCACGGGGGCACCTCTAAGACGGCAAGGGACCGCATGATTGAGGAATTCCAATCCCGAACACTGCCTGAGGACAAGCAGCCGTCCGTCTTCATTCTGTCCATCAAGGCAGGCGGCGTGGGATTGAATCTGACCGCAGCCAATCATGTCTTCCACTTTGACCGCTGGTGGAACCCTGCTGTGGAGAATCAAGCCACCGACCGGGCTTATCGGATGGGTCAGACCAAAGATGTACAGGTGCATAAGTTCATCTCTCTCGGTACATTGGAGGAGCGGATCGACGAGATGTTGGAGAGCAAACAACAACTTAGCGATAACATCATCACAAGCTCCGAGAACTGGATTACGGAACTGTCGACGGACGAGCTGAAGGATCTGTTCACTCGGCGTCGTGACTGGTCGGGGTAACCTGGCAGAAGATTTATAGTACAGGCCAAACCCGGATTTCAGAGAGATAAAACAAATAAAAAACACAAAAAGAGCGAAGTTTCGGAATTAAAATTCCGGCTCCGCTCTTTTTGTATTGTTGCAGTTAATCATCCGTTCTTAACGCATGTTACCGATGATGGATGATCTTGAATCCTGCATTTTTTTGATAAAGTTTGTCATTACGTCAAATGCTTCATTACGCTTGTTGGACAGGGACTGCAGACGAAGCATGTCCATCTGTTGGGAATTGCTTGCAGCATCAATTTGGCCCTTCAGCTTCTGAATAGCTGCTTCATCCCCGTTTTGTTGAGCTATCGACAATTGTGCATTCAAATCTGCAATATAATTGTTACGGTTCTGTACTTCCTGAATTTGTGTCTGCAATTGGGCATCCAATAATTTGGTGCGTTCTTGTTGAACCAACATCAAAGCAGTTTCGATATCCATACTTTGAATATTAGCCATAGAAATACTAGAGATATTCGAATTAGAGATTGTGCTTGCCGAGGCTGAAGACACGATTGACACAGCTGCAATAGCAGCAACCATCGTTGAAGTGACGAATTTTCCTGTACGTTTCATTGTTCAATTTCCCCCGATTAGATATGTAATATGTACCATTATAATGTAGTTTCTTTCGACATCTTATATCAAAAGACCTAGATGTACAATCAAATTAACATCAAATTTGAATTAATTTTGATAACCCTTACACATGCCTACCTCCGCTTACAAATTGAGTAAATTAAAAAGAACATTATAAGTAAACGTGCATTCTTGAGAGCATATTAACTACGACTAGATTGTTCTTTACGCCTACGCTTGAAAGTAACAATGGAGATCGAAGATACGTCCATGATTTTACTTTAGAACATGGTTATGTTATGTTTAATAATATATTTTACACAATTTAATTTTGTGATATTTAATATAAATGATGTTATACACTTTACGGGAGGTTTTTATATGAAAAAGATACTGGTTGTACTAACAAACGTAGATAAATACGCAACGAAGGACGAACCTACCGGCTTGTGGCTGAGCGAAGCAACTCACTTTATTGAAGAGTTTGACCATAATGACAATGTTCAGATCGATCTGGTTAGCCCTAAAGGGGGTAACGTACCTCTTGATCCGAAAAGTCTCGGTGACTCCCTGGATGAGAGCACCAAAGCCTATTTCGAGAACGAAACATTCATGAACCAATTGAAGAACACGTTGAAACCTGGCGAAGTGAATGCAAGTGATTATGATGCGATCTACTTCACAGGGGGTCACGGTACAATGTGGGATTTCCCGGACAATGCGGAACTTCAAGAGCTTTCTCGTGAAATCTATGAAAAAGGTGGCGTTGTATCCGGTGTGTGCCACGGGGTTACAGCCCTGCTGAACGTGAAGTTGTCCAACGGCCTACTCTTGATCAAAGACAAAACCGTCTCCGGCTTCACGAATGAAGAGGAAGCATTGGCACAACAAACCGAATATGTTCCTTTCCTGCTGGAAGATGCTTTGAGAGAACGTGCCGCACAGTACGATAAAGCTGCTGCCTTCAGCTCTTATGTCACAACAGATGGCCGCGTGGTCACAGGACAGAATCCGCAATCCAGCAAAGCGGTAGCTGAAAGTGTTAAACAACTGCTGGGTCTGTAAAATATAGATGCCAAAGCAAAAACAGCATGTGATCCGTCATGACCTGACAGAACACATGCTGTTTTTTAATGATTTGCTTTTGTCGAAGCTTCCGTCGCTGTTCCTCTAGCCAGTCGCTTCACGATATAAGGTACGGTCACCGATGTCAGGATCACGGCAAACGCAATCTGAGCGATGGCTGTGTCCACATAAGGCGCATACGCCGGATTGAATTCTGCCGCCATCGATGGCACGACCATGGACAACCCAGCAACCGAACATGTCGCAGCCGCTGCGTAACCTGGCCGTCTTAATAACGCACGATCGATTCCAATGAGCGGCAGCATGCAGATCAGCAAAAATAACACCGTGACCAGCAAACCGGATAGACTGGATTGAAATGCAATGCGCAGATCAATATTGGACCCAAAGCTTGTGCCCAGGAAAGGCAGCAGAATCAGTGTTCCCGGAGCGAACATCTTCTGTATATTACTGTCCAGATTGCCAAGCAATATGCCGATGAAGAAAGGCACCAGGGTAGCAAGGACACTGAGGTAATCGATACCGACACCGCTTGCCGAATTCAATATCATGACCGGAATAACCGGAACGGCAATCAGGTTCAGAATACCAAACGCAGCACGATCCACATCATCCCCGTACGTATTCATCAAGGCCAGATATAATCCCGGATTACAACTGGTCAGAACAGCAATGAAAGCTACCGCAGACACGCCTCCAACCCCACTAATGCCAAAAAAGTGTACAAACGCCCAGCCGAACAGACAGCTGATAAGAATACGTGAAATACAAAGTACCCCTGCTCTTTTCAAGGTCACCAGAAGCTGTGACAGATTGAGCTGTGTTCCGGACACGAGCAAAATCATGCCAATCAGCACCATGGTACCTTTCGATGTGAATAGTGCTGTCGTTGGATCTCCGATCTGAAACAACGATGGAAACACCGTGTTGACGACCGCGGCGGCAAGCATGGGAACAATCAGCAAGCCGCCGGGAATTTTTTTGATTCGGCCCAGAATATTCATGACCTGTTACAGTTCTGCTCCGTTGGTACGGATCACATTCTGATACCAGAAGAACGAATCTTTCCGATATCTTTGCAGCGTACCATTGCCATAGTCATCCTGATCCACGTAGATAAATCCGTACCGTTTGCTCATCTCGGAAGTCCCTGAACTGATCATGTCGATCGGCCCCCACATGGTGTAACCCAACACTTCGACCCCATCCGCAATGGCGAGTCCCATCTGTTCAATATGTTTGCTCAGGAAATCAATCCGATAGGGATCGTTGATCGTTCCGTCCTCATTCAGCTTGTCGTAGAAGCCTGAACTGTTCTCCAGAATGAAGACCGGTTTTTGATACCGATCATAGACGAGATTCAGCGTATACCGCAGGCCAATGGGATCAATCTGCCAACCCCACTCGTTTGCAGGCAAATGCGGGTTTTTGTAGACACTGTGTACGTTCCCGGCTGTTAATTCAAGTTGTTCGGTATCACTACTGGATATCATGGAGTTGTAATACGACATCCCCACGAAGTCAGCTGTATGTGCGCGAATATTATCCAGATCACCGTCCTCGATGTTCAACTGGATCTGCTTATTTTTGAAATACGTTTTACTATAATAAGGATACTCGCCTTTATTGAGCACATCCAGATAGAATTGATTTTTCATCTGATCATCCTGCTGCATCTGAAGTGCATCCTCCGGCTTGCATGTGTACGGATACGTTGTAAAATAAGCCACCATACTTCCGATCTGGTTATTCGGATCAATCTCATGAGCCATCTTGGTTGCTCTGGACGCTGCTACAAATTGATGGTGCAGCCCTTGGAACAGCATTTCCTCATAATTCGGCGCATCATAATCAATGATTCCCAGCGTCTTGGCCGATGCCTTCACGCTCATGTTGATCTCGTTGAACGTCACCCAATATTTCACTTTGCCCTTGTAGCGCTTGAACAGCACATCACAATAGTTTACATACAGATCAATCAACTTGCGGTTGTACCATCCTCCGAACTTGTCCATCAGTACAATCGGTGTATCAAAGTGGCTGATGGTAATCAGGGGCTCCATGCCCTGTTTTAGACATTCATCAATAACCTGATCATAGAACTCCAGTGCCTTTTCATTCGGAGCAGCATCGTCGCCACCTGGAAATACTCTGGCCCATGAAATGGAATAACGGAATACTTTGAAGCCCATCTCGGCGAATAATGCGATATCCTCACGAAAGTTATGATAAAAATCGATCCCCCGACGCTTTGGATATTTAACCGTATCCGGGTCGTTCCGGGCCTCTTCAATCATCTCCCAATTCACCCTGATCTGCTTGGTCACCTTGCGGTCGTTCTTCTCATTAAACTTCATCACTTCTGGAATGGTTAGGCTCTTGCCATCAACATTATAAGCACCTTCAGCCTGACAGGCAGAAAGCGCTCCGCCCCACAAAAAATCTTTTGGAAAATTAGAATGAGTCATTTTAGTTTCCTCCTGTTATTACGTGTTGTTTAAATGGTTTATTTAACGTTCTAGGGGATTAGCTTGATCAGCGCCTCACTCTCCCGGATCGGGCCGCTGGTCGCTGTAGTCAGCACGTCCCCATACTGTTGCATGTTGGTCACCACAATGGATGTAATGGTGTTATAACCTGCTGTCGTAATGCCCTCTGGATCAAACTCCACCAATAAATCGCCAGCCTTGATGGTCTGTCCCTGTTCGATATGGGCGGTAAAATATTTGCCTTTGAGGCTGACGGTGTCTACCCCGATATGAATGAGGATCTCGACACCATTCGCCGCCTTCAATCCGATGGCATGTTTGGTACGATAAAGGGCCTCGACTACTCCGTCAAATGGAGCATATACCTTGCCATCTGTCGGAACAATCGCAATACCTTTACCCATTAACTCTTGGGCAAATGCCTGATCTTCCACTTCAGAGATCGGTTTGATCTCCCCTGTCATCGGACTAACGATAAGCATGTCAGCAGATGTGGATGTCTGTGTTGATGCGGATGCTGGATTTACCTCTGTGGCAATGACTGCTTGATTGCTATTCAACTTATCCGTAGCTTGTTGCTTCGATTTACCCCCATCTGTATCTTCCTTGATGCCTGCCATCAGCGTGAAGACAAAACCGAGTACAACGGCGGCAATACAACCAATAACAACATACATGTAACGATCAGATGAATACGTACCAATTGCCAATAAACCTGGAAGTGAAATAGCATTCGCTGTGGTATGCACCAAGCTGTAGAATCCACCGACTAATCCACCTGCAAGACAACCTGCGAAAAAAGGACGTTTATATTTGAGTGTTACTCCATAGATCGCCGGCTCGGTGATTCCGAACAACGCGGTGAATCCACTCGAAGCAGCCGCTGATTTCATCGTTTTACTCTTCGTCAGTACAAACACACCGAAGGCTGCTCCAGCCTGAGCCAAATTCGCTGCCAGTGCCGTTGGTAACAGCACGGTTGCACCCAGTGTAGCCACTTGTTGAACCTGAATAGGCATGATGGCATAGTGCATACCGAACATGACCATAATCGGTTTGAAAAATCCAAGAATCGCACCAGCAAGGACACCTGCGGTTGAGAACAATGAATTAATGCCATTGGTCAACCAGTCACCGATATATGAACCTACTGGACCAAGCACGATTAGTTCCACTGGAATCATAATGAACAAAACAATCATTGGGGTAAGCAGGACCTGTAGAAACTTGGGAATCACTCGATTGACGATTGGATACACATAACTCATAATCCATACCGCCAAAATGATTGGAATGACGGAAGAGGAATATTTCATCAACAGAATCGGCAAGCCGAGAAAATCAATACGGTTTACACCCGTCTCAGCAATCTGAGCCGCAGCGTTCAAAATGGTTGGATGCATGAGTCCCGCAGCGAGAGCTACCGCCAAATAGGGATTCGTTTTGAAACGGTTTGCTGCACTAACTGCCAGGAAGAATGGCATGAAGTAGAAAATACAGTCCCCGATCATGTTAATGATCGTTAGGAATCCAGAGCCTTCCAAGTAACCCATGGCAGTTATAACGGTGGCTAAACATTTGATCATCCCGCAACCAACGAGTGCTGGCAGAACAGGCGTGAAGATACCTGCAATGGTTTCAAGCACGACATTGACGGGGTTACGTCTCTTTTTCGGTCCACTATCTGCAGACTCCATAAGTTCGCCAATATGGTCAGAGGTAAGATTTTTCATTTCACTGTAGACTGCATCTACCCTGGCACCGATGACAACCTGAATCTGCCCCCCGGAATTCTGTGCCTTAAGCACGCCTTCGAGCTGATCCAGCGCCTTGAGGTCTGCTTTGTGATCATCCTTCAGTACAAATCTCAAACGGGTTGCACAGTGTGTCAGACCCGATATATTTTGCTCGCCGCCAACGAGATCAAGTACGTTTTTAGCCAATTCTTTGTTGTTCATGACTCTTCTCCTCTACATCAATAAATTGGATATATAAAAAATGACCAAGCCGGGGAATCGTCATTCCCTACGCTTGGTCATGCCTGATCGAATCAGTAACAGTCCAATATGGATTATTCGGTTAGTTCCTTCACTAGTTCATTCCGTTGGTTCATTTGAGATCAATCGTTGAATATGCAAGATCAAATATAATTTTTCATCATCCGAACAGGTCCAGCCATAATTATTTTTCAGGAAATCCGCAATCTTCTCCACACAAGCGAGTTCTTTCGGAAACTTCTCCTTCACCATCAGGAAAAGCGATTCATTCTCGTCTTTGAGCGATTTACCGCTCATCTGCCTCAGAATGAAATACCGAATATGTGTGGCAAAGCGCATGAAATGGATGGAATCCTCTTGAAAGTCAATTTTGAGCGCATACTTGATCACGGACAGGATCTCGCCCGTAACTGTGGTTACCTTGGTGGTATCACTCATCTCTCCAGAGCCCACCTGTGCATTGACAAAGTGCAGAGCAATCAGTGTTGTTTCGGCTGTCGGCAGAGCGATATCCGTTTTTTCCTGAATCAGCTTCAGCGCAGCCTCTCCCACCCGGGTCTCGTCCGGATAGAGTGTCCGCACTTCCCATTCCAGTGGGTTTTTGATACGTATGCCTTCTTTGGTTCGGGTTAATGCAAAACTGATATGGTCAGACAGGGTGAGAAGCAGATTCGGGTTAAATGTTTTATTCAGGATCTGACTGCCCAGCTTGATGACTTCCTCCGCGAGATAAATATCCTCAATTGGAATACTGTTCAGCAGATCATACATCCGAATGTTCTTCGGAGCTACGAATATTTTTTCCACCAAGTCCGTCTCCGTCAGCTCATAAGGCGTTTTCAGAAATCCTACACCCTTACCTACAACAAATACCTCTTCGTTATGTTCATTAATAGCAATGGCCACGTTATTGTTTACTTTCTTGATAACCTTCAATGTTCTCACCCCCCAACAAAAATAAAAAAAGACCGAAAGCGATTACAGTTAAGCAATCGAATTCGGTCATGCCTGGTTTCCCCAGTAACAGTCCGTGTTATGAATATAAGTTTATTATAGTGCTGTTTTTGAAAAAGTCAATCATGCAATCTTAGGGAAAAATCAACCTTTCTTAGCATTGAAGGGATCGTAGAGAACCGATACGTCATATATAACAACGCTCTTTTTTAAAAATTATAAAAAGAAAATGTGACCATATGCCCCGCCCGCCAGTCTAATTCATATCAAAACCAGCCAAGTGCTTACTTCATTCCTCCAATACGAAAGGAGCTGTTACCATGGATTCAACCGATCTCGTTAACCAAGCCATCCAAGGAGATCGTGAAGCCTTTATCCGGCTTATTCGAGACATTGAGAACGCTTTGTACAATACAGCAAAATCCATGCTGCGAAAAGAGGAGGACGTGGCCGATGCCATTCAGGAGACCATTCTGAACGCATATAAATCGGTGCCCACGCTCCGGGAACCCCGGTATTTCAAAACCTGGCTGTTTCGGATCCTCATCAATGAATGCAACACGATCCTGTCCCGCCGCTCTCTATCCACCGCTTATGCGGAGGTACCTTCAGAAAAGCGGGAGCATTCTAGTCCCTACGATGAGGTCGATATGCGAGAAGCAGTAGACCGACTGGAGGAATCGAAACGAATTGTAGTCGTTTTGCATTATTTTGAGGACCTATCCCTGCGTCAAGTCGCCGATGCGCTGAATATTTCCGAAAGTGCAGTGAAAATGAGACTTACTCGGGCAAGGCAGGAGTTATATCAGAAATTCAAAAATTTTCGGGAGGTAAACTTACATGTCAAACCCGTTTAATATCGATCAGGAATTAAAGAACCACGCGAAGGAGCGTCCTCTGATGTCTGAACTTGTGCGTAACCGGATTGATGCCACACTGGACTCTCTGCCGGCTTCCCCAAACACATTAAAAACCGAACAAAATTTGCGCTCCAGTCGCCGGAACAAGCGATGGAACAAGGCGGCAGCTGCGACGATCGCAGCCGGAGTATTGGGCGTGACCGTATTTGCATCCGGCTTTGTGTCACCGGCCATGGCCGCCTCCTTGCGTAACATCCCACTTGTAGGAAGCCTCTTCAGCTCAATCGAAGCCGATATGGGTCTAAGAACAGCGGGCAACGACGGCTTGACTACCCCTGTTAATAGCAAGGTCGCTTACCAGGATGTGAAGCTGGAAGTCCTTGAAACAGTTTATGATGGTACCCGTGCTGCATTCCTGGTTCATTTCACTGCACCGAATCTGAATCAGGGTGAATATGACAATGGCAAGGACATTGTGAAACTGAGCAGTGGTATTGAGAATGTCTTTTTCAAAGTCGACGGGTCCCTCTCGGATAGCGGTATGTTCTATAGTTCGGTAGGAGAAACGCAGCCGAATACACTGCTCTTTGAGCAGGTCATTTCCTCCGATCAGGGAACGGCACAATTGCCGGATCAGTTCGAGGCGAAGGTTCAATTGACGTTGCAAGGCATCGATCATGAGTTCGAGTTGACGGTTCCTTTTGCCAAATCAACAGAAAACGTTCATCAGGTTCTGCCTAACACAGCCATGACCAACGATGTGTATACAGCCGCTGTTACGGAAGCGGAGGTTACCCCTGTCACCACCCGCTTAACTACCGTGATTGGGTTGAACGATAAGAGTACACTTACGGCAAAAGAGGAAGAACAGCTGCGTCACATCGGATTCGCCGTCTATGATGATCAGGGGCGGCAGCTAACCGCTCTCAGCGGCGAAGGTCTATACGAGGGGAACCAACTGAAATCGGAACGCATATATGCCACAACTGCCAAGGATGTAAAATATCTGATAGTGAAACCTTTCAAGATCAAGGATGATTTTACGGAAGAGGTTAAAGACACTCAATTCATCAAGGGAATGGAAATGAAGATTCAGCTTCAATAGCCTGATCTCATTTCCTGGTGAAGGAGCCATCGCATGTCCATCCAATATTCAATCTCATCTCCCATCGTACTTGGTCCATTATTCGTTCTGGTCCTGCTCGCCCTGATGCTCCATGCCAGGGTGAGCAAAACCAGATATACGGTCAGACAATATGTGTCGATGCTCACATTTGCCATATATATGTTGAGCGTTATGTACTTTGTATTTTTCCCTATCGACGTGAACATCGGAATCTATGCCAATCAGACCCCATGGTATCAAAGCATTCAATGGATTCCGCTTCTGACCGCGGATGCACCAAGCTTTCTCCTAAACATTGTGCTGTTTATGCCACTGGGAATCATGCTTCCTTTCATCAAGCCTTGGATTCATTCGTTGCAAACAGCAGCATTAGCGGGATTGGCTTTAAGTATCCTTATTGAAATAACACAGTTGCTGCTCCGAGTAACCTTGGGCAACGGTCGCAGTACCGATCTGAACGATATAATAGCCAATACAACGGGAAGTGTACTTGGTTTTGTCATCCTGAATCTGTTCACAAAAAGTTCCATCGGACAGCGCCTGCTGGCCCTATGGGAGACACCACGGGGAGCATCATCCAAAGATATGCAGTAAAATGAATATGAACAAGCATAAAACCCCTGAAGGCAAAACATGGTCCATACACCAAGATGAAAAAAGCCGTCTGCTATGGTACAATGAAGGAATTGTGTATTCAGAGACAGACATGTGGATAAAGGCCATGAACGAAGGATTTCTGATGCGCTTTTATCCATTCATCATGCTGCCATTTTAGGGAGGCTTATGGAACAACCATGCTCATTATTGGTATCGCCGGAGGAACCGGCTCCGGTAAAACGACGGTAGCTCGCTCCGTCATCGACCGTCTGGGATCAGGTAAAGTCACGTTTATATCCCAAGACAATTATTACAAAGACCAGTCGCAGCTCACACCTGAGCAACGCCGACTCACCAATTACGATCACCCATTTGCATTCGATAATGATCTGTTGATTGAGCATCTCACTTTGTTGAAAAAAGGCCAAGCGGCGTATGCTCCCGTATATGACTTCACCATAGATAATCGTGCTGCCAATGAGACGGTTGAACTGGCACCGAACCATATTGTCATTGTAGAAGGATTGCATGTGCTGATTGACGAACATCTTCGCAGTCTGATGGACATCAAAGTATTTGTTGATACCGACTCCGATGTGCGCATTCTGCGCAGAGTACTGCGGGACATTGAAGAGCGCGGACGCACGATCCAATCCGTGTACAAACAATATCTCGAAACGGTAAAACCGATGCACGATGCTTTTATCGAGCCATCCAAAAAGTATGCCGATATCATTATTCCAGAAGGCGGACATAATGAAGTAGGTATTCAGATGTTATCCATCCTCACCGAGAAATATCTCACCGGGGAAAATTGGAACGGCGCTTAATTTGCTGCAAAACAGCACAACAAAAATCCAGGTTACGATACCGCGTAATCTGGATTTTTTGTTAATTATTCATTTATAATAATCCCATAATTGAAAGGAGATCTCTCCCTATGGCTACTTTTGAAGAGTTTATGCAGCATGACATCCGGGTTGGTACAGTGGTGGAAGCCGAACCCTTCCCCAAGGCTCGCATACCCGCTATTAAAATGACAATTGACTTCGGACCACTTGGTCTTAAACGCTCCAGTGCTCAGATTACCCAACGATATACGCCTGACATGATTATCGGCAAACAGGTTGTTGCTGTAGTTAATTTCCCACCTCGCCGGATTGCCGGTTTTGTCTCTGAAGTACTTGTGCTGGGCGGCGTGCCTGGTGAAGGCGATGTAGTCTTGCTCACACCAGATAGCACATTGCCTAATGGAACACCGATAGCCTGACTTTATATTGAATAAGAAGAATATGGGCTTTTCAAATGTTTGGAAATCGAGTATTCTTGATGTATTGATGATTGATGAAGGAACTACATATGTTAGAGACCTTAAAGCATAAGGCTATGAATCTGCGGATTCGTGGCCTTTTTTTGTGTTTTTTTGAGGGAATATAGGTCTGGAGAATTAGTAAGAGTGGTGTGGAGAGGAGAAAACATATTGATAAATCATACCAACAGCCTAGTATTACATGGTAGAATATTCATTAATATTACAAATTTAGTATCTAGTAACCTAAACCGTACATACCAAAGACAACAAACGACAATGGAGAGGAGTAAGATTCATGAAAAAAATGATGATTTCCGGCGTAACGGCATTGGGTATATTAACAGGGGGGATCGTAGGTTTTGGAGCCATTGGCAATCCTGTAGAAGCTGCACAAGCTACAACTAAATTCAAAGACGTTCCGGCTACACACTGGGCATCGTCAGCGATTAATTCGGCCGTGGAACAAGGTTATTTCAAGGGGTATGCTGACGGGACATTTAAACCAAGTTCACCGGTCACCAAAGCTGAAATGGCAAGTATCCTGGGCCGTTTATCCGACCAGCCCAATGCATCGACTCAGGAACAAAATAATTTCACAGACATACCCGAGTGGGCAAAAAGTGGTGTCTCTACGGCTATCGCGAAAGGCTTTATCAACCCTTCCAGTTACAAGGGAAAACTGGATGCACAGGGCGCTCTTCAACGAGGCGAGATGGCAACTTGGCTGACACAAGGGCTAACGGTGGTTGATCCCGAGTACGAGCAAGCACTCTCTGATGTGACCAACACCGTTGTGCCTGCAAAGGAATATTTCACAGGCAAACTCGCAAGCGCTCAAAAAAATGCAGTTGCCGTTGCTCTGGGAACAGGACTGATGAGTGTAGCCAACGATAAAACATTTGGCGTCGATCGTACGACAACACGAGCTGAAGTAGCTGTATTGATCGCACGTTATGCAGCAGTTGCGAAGACAAAACCTGCTGATTTTCAGGGGCTGAATGAGCTGCGAGCAGTGGGTTTGACGGGGACGAATTTGAGTATTATTGCGCCATCTTACAAAAAAACGCCTGAGAAAAAGGTTAATCCTAACATTGACTATAACTCTGTAACAGAGGACTTTTCAAAAATAAGAAATGAAAACCTTGTTACTCTAACAAATTATTCTGATCTCAAAATCCACAATTGGATTGTTGTTAGTCCTTATGCAGTTGGAGCAAAACGTAGCATTTATTATCCCGTATTTGTTGATGAAGGAGTAATTACAACTTTACGAGGGGCCTATCACTCATATGTCGAATTTGAATTAAATATTAAAAGTTCATCTATGAATCAGTTACAAGCTGGAAGTCTATTAAACTCAAGTGCTATTGACCCTCTTCTTTCCCCAAAAACTAAAGCCAGTGTTTCATTTGGAATACCGACAAATATTGAATTTCTCAAAAGCAAAGGAGTTTTCACTGTCAAAGATCCTGTATTCTGGGGCGACGGACTACTACATTTTGATAAATCTCTGATTTCTGCAATTACACTTACAACTAAAGAGGGAGTTACATTCAGTGTGATCGATAATAAATAAGGATGGGATAATTTTGGCATTAAAAAGCAATATAAGTCGATTTCTTATCGTAGCCTTTACAATAAGTGCATTGTTAGCCCCCTTCTCCACCATTGAAGCTGGCGGGGGGCCAGGCACTAAAGAAGAAGTTAAACCATTTCACATGGAACCCACAGGACCAGCTAAGTCACAGAAGAAAGTTATTCCTCTTGAAGGAGAAGCAAAAACAAATCTTGGTATCTATATCTTTCAACTCGATAATTTAGATTGGAGGGTAGAAGGTCAATGTAACGACATTAACCTACTTAATGATTCTTCAACTAACCTCCCTAAATCATCCAGAGTATGTGTACGATTAGATCTCGATAAAGATGTATACAAACCAACGGAGTACAAGGATAAGAATAATGAGCAGCTCCCTTCATCTACAATAACTGAAAGATCAAAGAAACCGCACTATATGGACAACACTAGCTATTACAGAATTGGAGATCCAATTTTGATTTCTGTAGATAAATTTGATGGCTTGAGCACCGAATTCCAAATGCAAATTGGGGGTGCTATTGCCCCTACTGCATCTAGAAAGTATAACCCTCCGAAATGGTCAGCGGACTACATTTTCAGAACTGATTTATATTGGAAGGCCGTTGCTGAAATAACCAAAGAGATCAACCTCTCCGCTGGAGGTCAACTTAGCTTGAACCAGTCCAAACAATTGAATGCAACCGTCAAAACCAAAAATGGAGATGGAAACTTTGGAGCAGAGACCAATGTGAATACCGGCAGCGGTGGTACAACGACTTGGGAATCTTCCAATCCTGGTGTCGCTACGGTTAGTAACTCTGGATTAGTTCAAGCCGTCAGCAGAGGAACAACAACTATCACCGTATTGTGGAAGAAGGATGATTTTGAGCTAACGACCACAACCAACATTGGCGTTGAAGAAGATCCGGGCTCTGGAGGTGATGGTGACGGTAACGGGGGCGGTGGTGGAGGTTGCACACCAACGATTGGACCACCTTCAGCTGGAACCATCATGAGCATGAATGATCTCGATCCAAATGCCAACGGAGTTATTAAGTCAGATAACAGAGATAATGAGACATTCAATGTATTAAAAGGAATACCTACTTCCGAGTCACTCTACACAAATGCCTTTGCTGACAATTATCTATTTAAACAAGCCTGGGCGAAAATGAGCGGTAAAGTTACATACAACTGTAATGTCACCATCTCGTACGACAGAGAGTGGACAGTACCTGGACCAGAGGAATGTGATGATGATGGTTGTAGACCAGGGACACCTGTACCTGCGAACGACACGGTACCCAAGCCGTACAACTTCCAAATCACAAGAGACTACTCCTACTGGAAAATTAATAACTTGGAAGTATACAAGATCGCTAAAGCAACCATGAACAATTACGCTTTGCCCGGTGAGACCGTTACGATGAATCCATCAGGTTACACACCACCAACACTGGAGTCTAAAAATGATGAATCCGTAGAAAGCCATGTACGACCAGGGCAAACCACTTCTATCTCATATACTCCACCCAAATTAACAGGTGGTTTGAACCAACCTCCCAGTGTGCCTGATGATACATCACGGTTAAAAGGGATGGCTGAATCCAACACACCTCAAAGTAAAGTGAATAATGATTTAGTGAAATTCAATAGTACAACCATTATGAATGATGTAGAAGCAACCAAGGATGGCCCAACACCATCCAACATCCCTAATCCAACAACGATCGGTCGCGATGTGCTGTACAAATCGGGTAATATGATCAGCAATTCCCTGCTGAATAAAGCTAATACTACAAGCTCTGGTGAGATCTATTATGATCTGCTACCAGGTAACGTGAACGGAGGTGCCAATAAAATATTACCGATTAACGGCATCAACAGCGTCACCGTACATACCCCTGTCATTAACTACGCCTGGGTATCGGATGATCAGCCGCATAATCAGAAAACCGTACCGGACCCAACCAGCGCTGCACTCATTCTGGAACGTCCGTTCATTGTGCGAATTCCCACATCTGGGCAGCACTTGGACGCAGCAAGTTATCCTGGATATGGGAATCGGGACTATGCCAAATATTTTCGAATCAAACAGGTACAATTCCCGTTTGATGTCTACAACGCAGACCGGAGTCAGTTTATTCCCGCCAAGACATGGGTCGATATTCCGGTCAATCAACTGAATACCACATTCTATCTCCCTGTGTGGGTAGACGAAGGAAAATATCATATTACATTCCGCAATATTGCAGAGAATGCACCTGCAAACTTTACCGAGCAACAGGATGCCAATACCAATCTGGAGCATCATGTTGCATCAGACACCGTACCGGTAGATGTCATCGGAAGGTTATATGATTTTCACGTCACGGATATCTCTGATTACAACTGGGAAAATGTATTTCGCAAGCGACTGGGCAGTCCCGAATCAACGGGCCTTAGCTACTGGGCTGGAATGAATAGCATCGATGGTGATCCGCGGGGTAACCTGGCTCCATTTGTATTACCCATTCGACCAGGAAGCCATCCAGTGCAGGGATTCGCTAACGCAACTGTGAAGACAGGGTACCATTTCAAGTTCGATCTGAAGACCAAGGGCAATATGTTTGGCAAACAGGATGGTATTCGAATTACACCCACTTTTGCTTTTGTGAGTAAAGACGATTCTTCCCGGCAAGAAGTAGATCTGTACTATCATCGAGGCCAGGAACGCCTGATTCGCATTGGATCGGCACAGGATCTGGAGAAACGATTTGTTGTCCTGAACTCACGTCTTCGGAATGTTCCCGGCACAGAGTTAGGCGATACCGCACGTTATCAGTATACTTATGAACTGTCAGCGGAAAAACGCAACCAGCGTACGTTGGCGGAACATATGGTTCAACTGGTCGATCAGACTTCCCATCAAAAAACATGGGTGGGTCGTTATGACTGGATGATCCTGTCTGCTCCAATTCGGACACTCATTGGACCCAAAACGGACATTCCTTCCGGGGTCAATGTAGACCGGGCTAATGCAGCAATCCAGCGCTGGTACGGGGAGTACAGCTTGCCTGCGGATGTATATGCCGTACCAAAAGGTATTGATCTGGAGCCCCTCGCCCGACAGAATCAGCTGGATGAGAAATCGAATATTTTTCTGAAGAATGGTTATATCGTGGTGAACTTCAATATGGAGAGCTTGCGGAATGGAACTACAGAGACACCCCATCTGCAATACATTCATGCACCATTGATGAATCAGTGGCAGATGGAAGGTTTCAACAAAACG
This sequence comes from Paenibacillus sp. CB74, assembly GCF_055687625.1. NCBI lineage: Bacteria > Bacillati > Bacillota > Bacilli > Caryophanales > Paenibacillaceae > Paenibacillus > Paenibacillus sp. CB74. The sequence continues at coordinate 5,048,937 of NZ_CM146009.1, forward strand.
CCATCAGACGTCCAAGGCAGAACCTGGCCTCTGAAGGATGGTGATATTGTCTTTTACCATGCTGATCAGTCCAGCCGGAATGATTTCCAATCCCAGGTACCACACTAGTTCGGGATCACCCAATAAAAAACAATCACGTCCCAACTACACACAACGTTCCTGTTATACCACAAAAGGGTTACCCTAAAAGTCATCTGTGGACTTCTGGGGTAACCCTTTTCGCATCATTCTATTGATATAATCTAATCAGACCATGACGAAAAGCCGCCATTGGTATTATCCTGAAAGAACCTTCTGAAAAACCTTCTCCTTCTCCTGCTCTTGTTCTTGCTCCCGTTCCTCGTCCCGCTCCTGCATCTTATACTTCATTTCTCTCACGGACAACACCGAGGCCATCAGGCTCTGGGTATAGGGATGATTCGTTGAACTAGCCAGCTGTGAACTCTCTACAACTTCGACCACCTCACCCTGGTACATGACGGCAATTCGGTCGCTCACTTGCTGGACCACTGCAAGATCATGCGATATGAAAATAGATGAGATTCCTGTTTCCTTTCTCAACTCCACCAACAAATCCAGGATCTGCTGCTGAATGGAAACATCCAGTGCCGAGGTGGCTTCATCGAACAGGATGATGTCCGGCTCTACTCCAATCGCACGAGCAATGACTGCTCTTTGCTGCTCTCCCCCGCTCAGTTCATGCGGATATTTATCCGCCGTAGCGGCAGATAATCCTACCCGTTCCAACAGCCTGAACACTTCCCGATCCGCTTGTTGGCCCTTCATTACTTTATAATTAATGAGTGGCTCCCGAATAAAAGCTCCAATCTTCATTCGCGGATTAAAGATAGCCGAAGGCTCCTGAAAGACCATCTGAATCTGCTTTCGTTGCTGGCGTAACACATTCCCATTCAATCGAGTAATATCCTGTTGACGATATTGAATCTGCCCTGAAGTCACTCGCTCCAAATGGGTTACACATCTCGCCAGTGTGCTCTTCCCGCTACCACTCTCCCCGACAATCCCCAGACATTCCCCGGGATACAGCTGCAAATGAACAGATTTCAGTGCATCCACTGCCCTGTGTCCCTTTAACTCATAGGTTTTGCACAGATTTCTCAGTTCCAGAATCGGTAACCCCTTATGAGCCATGAACATTTCCCTCCAATTCAGGTACAGCACTCAGCAGCTTGCGAGTGTATTCATGCTGAGGATCGGATATGACGCGGAAAGTATCTCCCATCTCAACCAATATACCGTCCTGCATCACACCAATTCGGTCTGCCATATGCGCTGCAACGGCAATGTTATGTGTTACGATAATCATGCCTGTCCCTTGACGGGAACGAAGTTCGCTCAATCGGTTCATCACTTCATTCTGTGTCGTCACATCCAGCGAACTCGTCGGCTCGTCCGCAAGCAGAAGCTCTGGTTCCATCGTAACCGCCATGGCAATCGCTGTGCGCTGTTTCATGCCTCCACTAAGCTGCGAAGGGTAGGAACGCATAATCCGTTCGGGATCATCCAGTCCCATGTCCGCGAGCATACTCTCAGCCAGAGTATAAGCTGCTTTTTTGGACAAGGTAAAATGAGTTCGAATCGCTTCAATATACTGACTGCCGATGCTGCGAATGGGATTAAGATAGGAACCACTGTCCTGAAACACCATAGCAATCCGCTTTCCGTGTACTCCGCCCCAATCAGACTGTGAATCACGCAATAGCACTTTTTCCTGAAAAGAGATCACTCCCCCGGTGTATTGACCACCTTCAGGTAACAAGCCAAGCAAAGCCCGAATAAGGGTCGACTTTCCGCTACCACTTTCACCTACAATCCCTATAATCTCTCCCTTATTCATGGAGAAGGACAGGTCCCGTAGAGCCAGAGAATCCCCCTTGTAGGTTACGGACAGATGATTGACACTAAGCAAGGGCTCCATTACTGCCCAACCTTAATATTACGATCCAGCAGGTAGAAGTCGATGGGATACATCGTCGCGCCTTGCACGTTACTTTTACTTACAATATTAATTGGGGTATAGGTCAAAAACATATAGGCTGCATCATCCAGAATCATCTGCTGGGCCTCTGCTGCAAGGGCATACCTTTTCTCCACGTCAAACTCGGAATGAAGGCGAGTAATTACCTCATCTAGCTTCGGATTGCTATATCCGCCCACATTCCATTCCGCACCCGTCATGAAGTAGAAATCCAGAATATACTGCGGGTCACCCGTGATGCCTGTATTGATACTTGTTAAAGCGAGGTCGTAATTTCCGCTCTTCTGATGATCGGTTAGGTCCTCATAGGAGGTCATCTCCACTTGAACGCCAATCTCTTTAAGCTGGGACTGCATTGCAGCAGCCACAATCGAATCAGACTCGTAAGCGGAGTTCAGAATCAGCTGTAGCGACAGCTTCTTGCCATCTTTTTCACGAATGCCATCGCCATCTGCATCCCTGTAGCCAGCCCCATCCAGCAACTGTTTGGCTTTCTCCGGTTCGTAACCATATCCTTTGATCTTGTCATATCCAAAAGGCAGCGCCGAGGTAAATGGACCTTTGGCCGCCTGACCTCCCACCAGCGTATTGGCATACATCTCCCGGTCTACACCATAAGAAATCGCTCGGCGAACCTCCGGATCACTCAGTAGCGGTTTGGTTGTGTTAAACCATACAAACTGGGTACGCAGGCTAGGAATTTCATCAATGGTGTATTGACTCTTGTCCTGGAATAACGTCAAATTGCTACGTCCCACGTTACTGGCTACATCAATCTCTCCAGACTGCAGGGCAAGGGCACGTGTGCTATCATCCTTAATATATTTCAACGTCAATGTGTCTACATCTGCCGCACCGCCCCAGTACCCGTCATACTTTTTCACCTGGATCTCCTGATCCGGCGTATAACCTGTCACCATAAATGGCCCCGTGGCGATAGGCTCGCTCTTGAATTTGGATGTATCTGCACTCGTATCCACAATGACAAACAGTGGCTCGGCAATATTACCAAGCAGGGACGCATAAGGCTCTTTCGTTTTAATCGTCAGATCTTGTCCTTCAGCAGTCATCGAGGCTACGGGTACAGTCGCTTGTCCTCTCTCGTTTAACTCAATGGAGCGTTCAATCGATGTTTTCACTGCGTCGGCAGTTACCTTATTTCCGTTATGAAAAGTTACACCTTCCCGAATATGAAAGTGCCAAGTCGTGTCATCCACTCGTTCCCAAGTATCTGCAATTTTAGGGACCAGCTTCATATTCTCGTCAAACTGGATCAGTGTCTCCCCAATCGCTGCACGCGTCAGCGTCCAGCCATTCCATTCTTCTGCCGGGTCCAGACTGCTACCAAGCCAGAACAGAGCCACATTCAGGTGAGTTGGTGTACTTGTCGTACCCTTGTCCGTACCCGCCGACTTCTCCGTTGCACCAGACGAGGTCGATGGATTATTGTTGGTGCCACAAGCTGCAAGCAAGAACACAACCAACATGGATATGAGGGTGAGCAATATTGATTTTTGAAAATTCCTCTTCATTCTGGTTCCTCCAGTTAAGCAGTATTTTTCTTGGGATCAAGCACATCTCGCAGGCTGTCTCCCAGTAAATTAAAAATAATGACGGTGCTAAATATCGCCAAGCCCGGATATATCAACAGCCCTGGTGCAGTCTGCAGATATCTTCTGCCTTCATTTAACATGGCCCCCCACTCGGGGTTCGGTGGCTGCGCGCCAAGCCCAAGAAAGGACAACCCCGAGATGGACAGCATCATGCCTCCCACATCCATCATCGCCATGACGATGAGCGGAGACATAATGTTGGGCAGGATCGTCCTGACAATGATCTGTATCTTACGTGCTCCGCTGAAAGCAGCGGCAGCGACATATTCCTTTTGCTGAAGGGAAATCACCAGGCTTCTGGCCATCCTTGCATACTTCGCCCACCAGACTACCGACAGTGCCAGTACCGTATTGAATAATCCCGGCCCAAGCATCCCCACCACAGCAATCGCAAAAATCAGGCCCGGAAATGCCATTAAGGTATCAGACAGGCGCATGAGCACCATATCCGTTACCCCCCGAGCGAAACCGGCGATGACTCCAATCGCTACACCTAGCACAAACACGATGCCAATCATCATAAAGGTGAGCAGCAGCGAGGTACGTGCACCGTACAGAAGACGAGATAATACACATCGACCCAGCTGATCGGTTCCAAGGGGATATTCAATGCTGGATGGCTGCAATACTTTGGCAAAGTTCGTGGCAAGTGGGTCGTGTGGTGCAAGCAGCGGTGCAACCATGGCAAGAATAATCCAGAAGGCGGTCAGAGACAGCAGGAAGGTGAACCAACGATTCTGCAGTAATACCAGTCTGAAGGCTCTCATCTATATATCCACTTCCAGTCGGATTCGGGGATCACGAAGATGAGTCCATACATCAACCAGCAGATTCAGGGTGACATATATGATTGCCATCCAGATGACATACCCCTGAATCAGCGGATAATCCCTTGTGAAAATTGCATCTACAGCCATCTGTCCAACGCCCGGCCACACAAATAAACTTTCCACAATCGCTGCACCACCTAACAAAGCACCTGTCGTCATACCCATAAGGGTAACGATCGGCAACAGGGCATTGGGGAGAATATGACGCAAAATAATGATCGACCCCTTCACACCTCTGGATCTTGCACCGATCACATAGTTCTGGCTTGTCTCCTCAAGCAGGACCGCACGAATCTGTCTGCTGTACTGGGCAACAAGTGGAATCGCGAGAGTACATGCAGGCAGAATCAGGCTGTACCATCCGGAATTGCCCATTACCGGCAGCAGTTTCAGCTGTACACCGAAGACCAACATGAGCAGCATCCCCAACCAGAAGCTGGGCATCGATAATCCGGCAAAAGAGAACAGACGAATGACGTGATCAAGCCATTGGTTACGATAGACAGCCGACAGCATCCCCAGTGGAAAGGAAACCAGAATAACCAGAAGCATAGCGCTTCCTGTTAGCCAAAGCGTTGCCGGGAGCCGTGCCATCAGCACGTCCAGTACTGGACGATTGTATTTATATGATGTACCGAAGTCTCCAGTTACCACCTGTCCCAACCATGTCCCGTATCGGTAGAAAAAAGGCTCATTCAATCCAAGCTCAGACCTCACCTGCCTGACCAGCTCATCGGATGGCGTTACCCCTGTAGACATAAGCATAAGTCTGGCTGGATCTCCAGGAGACAGGTAGGTTAGCAGGAACGTCAGGAACGTGATGCCGAACAACACAACTACCAGTTGTAATAATCGTTTAACGATATATCTGCTCAATTGCTCTAACGTCCTTCCCCAAAACTTTATGTATATGCCATGATGTTCTCCGTCCATAGCAAAAAAGGCGTCCCTCTCCGTGTTACTGGATGAGGACGCCTTAAATAAACAGATTTTCAGAAAAAATCATGCTCTCTAAACACCTTCCTATCTCCCGTAGGGTACTACTGTGTTTGTTAAACCTGGCAGGTCTCCTGGCTCCAGAATCATCGTCACTTGCAGCTCCTTCCCGGTCTAAACCAGTGGATTATCGCTACCTAACTCCTCTGTTACAGTGGCGGGACCGCGCCGGTATTACACCGGACTTCCCTATTAAGCTTTCACCCTGACGGGCAAAGCACCAAGTTCCACATATTCAATTACACTTCTGTATCAGTATAGCGGGACAACGTTTAATGATCAAAACTTTTCTTTCAAATTTGAAACACTAGGTGCGTCTAATCGCGAATTCTCGACCCCTTCGGAGATACGCCCGTCACACGCTTAAACATCTTGGAAAACAATAATGGGTCCGTATAACCGACAGAATGGGCCACTTCACTGACCGACAGCCCTGGATTCTGAAGAAGTTCGGCAGCACGATTCATACGGTACTCCAGAAAAAATGACTGTAGCGACATGCCATATCGCTCTTTGAATAATCCCGATAGATATGTGCGATCCAGCCCCACGGCTTGGGCAATATCCAGTATGGAGGTTCGCTGACTGTACCTGTTCTCCATAAATTGCACCGCCTGCCGGATGTATGTTTCTTTGTTTGAAAGGAGCTGCCCGACCTCTTCCTTCACAGGTGAAGAAGAGATTAATTCTGCCATCAAGCGGTACAAGAGACTCTGGTTCAACACATCACCTTCCGGTCGCGTGGAAGCTTGGACCATCTCCGTATACAACTGTTCCATCGTAATCGTATCATGGACATCATATATCGGGCGCTCCGGGCTCAGTTGGGCACGTTGCATGAATGCTTTGGCTTGTACACCTTTGAAACCGAACCACGAATACGTCCAGGGCTCCTTGGGATCTGCCTCATAATGAATAAGCGTATCCGGGAAAATGATAAAACCCTGTCCCTCGCTAAGCTTGTATTCCTGGTCCCCCATGTACACGATGCCCCGTCCTTCATGGATGTAATGCACAATATAGGAATCACGTACACCCGGTCCCCAATAATGGGCGGGTTCACACGCCTCCCACCCGAAGAACAACAAGACAAGTTCCATCTGTGTCCAGTCCGTGGCTACCACATTCATCTCTATTTTTCTCATTTTATGCCCTCCCTCCTTGTTTCCTTCCGAGGCTCACCATCTGTATGTCTAATTAAATTATAACAGCTAAAGGACATACATATTAGTTGAAAACGGAAACAAAAATGGGATTATGCCATGTTTGAGAGGGGTTGAGCCATAGTTATATGTGCCGAATCGGCCTATAGTTGGGGTACAACATTTTTCAGGGAGGCTGAATTTAAGATGAACAAAATTACGTTTCTCGGTGCGGGAAGCACCGTCTTTGTCAAAAATGTATTGGGTGATGTCATGATGACCGAAGCACTTCAGGATTTTGAGCTGGCATTGTTCGATATCGATGCTGAACGTCTGAGCGATTCAGAGCGTTTGCTGACCAGTCTGGCCCGTTCACTCGGAAGTCGTTGCGTCGTGAACGTATATCAGGACCGCAAAGAAGCGCTGCGCGGGGCCAAATATGTCATCAACGCCATCCAGGTCGGTGGATATGATCCATGTACCATTACGGACTTTGAGATTCCGAAAAAATACGGACTACGTCAAACGATTGCAGATACCCTAGGTATCGGTGGAATTTTCCGTAATTTGCGGACGATTCCGGTCATGCTGGATTTTGCCCGGGATATGCAGGAAGTGTGTCCGGATGCATGGTTCCTGAACTATACCAACCCGATGGCCGTGCTTACCAATGTCATGAATGTGCATGGTGGGATCAAAACCGTAGGTTTGTGTCATAGTGTGCAGGTATGTGTACCACATCTGTTTGATGCACTGGGGATTGATCAGACAGGTGTTGTGGCTAAAATTGCAGGGATCAACCACATGGCGTGGTTGCTCGAAGTTACAAAAGACGGGCAGGACCTGTACCCTGAGATTAAACGACTGGCGAAGGAAAAACAGCAAGAACAGCATGATGACATGGTTCGTTATGAACTGATGCAGCGTTTTGGCTATTATGTAACGGAATCCTCCGAACACAATGCCGAATACCACCCTTATTTCATCAAGCGGAATTACCCGGAGCTGATTGAACGCTTCAACATTCCACTGGATGAGTATCCACGCCGCTGTGTGAACCAGATTGAAGGCTGGAAAGAAATGCGTACCAAGCTGTTTGCCAGCGAAAATATTGAACATACCCGCAGCCGTGAATACGCATCGCATATTATTGAAGCCATGGAGACGAATAACCCGTACAAGATTGGCGGCAACGTCATGAACAACGGACTGATTACGAACCTGCCGCGTGAGGCATGTGTCGAAGTACCTTGTCTGGTCGATGGATCAGGAATCAGTCCTACCTACATTGGGGATCTGCCTCCACAACTCGCGGCATTGAACCGGACAAACATCAACACGCAACTGCTGACCATTGAAGCGGCAATCACCGGCAAAAAGGAACATATCTATCATGCGGCCATGCTTGATCCACACACGGCTGCTGAGCTGTCTATCGATGACATCGTAGCGATGTGTGATGAGCTGATTGAAGCTCACGGCGATTGGTTGCCAAAATACACGTCATAATATAAAAGCACCGTTCCTTTGCAGCCAAAGGGGACGGTGTTTTGCTCTTCAATAACGCTCATTCGCTGAGGCGTGCATCACATCACTATTATGAAATGTCTCGCTCCCTTAAACCTTATTCGGCAGGAAGCAAAAAGCGATAACCAATGCCAGGCTCCGTCTGAATAAATCGGGGCTTGGTTGGATCTTCATTTAATTTCTTGCGCAGATGCCCCACATATACCCGAAGATAATGGCTGTCGGACTCATGATGATGCCCTCCCCATACTTGCTGCAAAAGCTGACGCTGGGTGATGATCTTCCCCGCATTCGAGGCGAGCACCTTCAGCATCTCATATTCCGTTGGTGTTAATTTGACCAAAGTCCCCTCCAGTTCGACTTGCCTTTGGGCCAGATCAATTGTGAGTGATCCGAAGCGCAGTATCGGCTCATCCGTCGTTTTGGCTACATGACGCAGCGCCACCCGAATACGGGCGACCAACTCACCCATCCCGAATGGTTTGGTCACATAATCATCTGCACCACCATCCAACGCGGCAATTTTGTCTCCCTCCTGATCCTTCGCTGTCAGCACGATAATGGGCACTTGTGACCATTCGCGAATGCGGCGAAGTACCTCCATACCAGACATGCCTGGCAAACCCAGATCAAGGATGATCAGATCCGGATGTACAATACTCGCCTGAATAACACCCTCTGCGCCCTCCCCACACTCGTGGAGTTCGAATTGATGTGCCTGAAGAGTGACCTTGAGCAATTTGCGAATCTGCGGCTCATCATCGATCACCAGTATGCGAGCCCCTAGTGGTGCATTCATCTTATTCTTCAACCTCTCCTTGTTCTGAATAGGGAAACCGCGATCCGTGGGCCTCCATGGGGAGTTCTATGCGCATTCTCGTTCCCCCGCCCGGATTCGGCTCTGCCACAATGGTACCTCCGTGGACTTCCACAATGCCTTTGCAGATCGCCAGACCAAGCCCTGTTCCTGTCACATGCCGAGTAGACTCTGAGCGATAGAACTTATCAAATATACGTATTCTTTCCGCTTCCGGTATACCGACACCTTGATCATCTACCTGGATCGTCAATTGACTTGGACTCTTATTACTCGTCACAGTGATGATAATCTGGCTCTCATCAGGCGAATATTTGATGGCGTTGCTGACGATATTGACCAGCACCTGCTCCAGCAAGACTTCATCTCCGTAGATGAAGGCCGGATCATCAGGCAGTTCAACTTGAATGTTGCGATGTGGACTGAATTCCCGAACTTGTGTCAGTACAACGCTAATTATGTCTCCCACGTCACACCATTTCCGGTTCAGTTGCAACATGCCGCTCTCCAGCCGAACCATACCCAGCAAATTCGTGACAAGACGATTCATGCGCAAGGCCCCATCCCGAATGTTGCCTGTTAATTCTCTCCGATCCTCGGGTGTAAATAGAGTATCATTCTCCAACAATCCCGTAGCCGAACCGATAATGGCAGTTAGGGGCGTACGCAATTCATGAGAGACAGAGTCCAGCAGCGCTGTGCGTATACGCTCTGATTCAGCAGTGATCTGCGCCAATCGGGCCTCTTCCGCCAGCTTCACTCGGGCAATGGCACTTGCCGCCAGTCCACCGCATGCCTCCAACAGACGAAGCTGTTCTTGCTGCTCATGAGACTCGCCAGCGTCCATGCTCACGGCGAGCGCGCCATGTATCTGCTCCTCTGTACGCAGCGGCACATATAGTCCGGGAGATTCCCGTAAAGCGGATGATCCCTTACCTGCGATCTGTCCGTGATGATACACCCATTTGGCAATGGCAATCTCCGACTCTCCACCCCCCCAGCTATCCATTTCCCCTTCTAATGCGGGTGAAGAAGAGCTTGTAACCAGTAGGTCCCCCTGACCATCGGGAAGATACACCGCTGCTGGTTTGCCCAAGGTGAGCGAAACCTGGGTTGCTATATTCACCTGTAGCGTATTCAGATCGGTAATGGCTGTCATCTGACGACTCAATGCGTACAGGGAGTTAGTTGTGGCTTCACGTGCTTTTACCATCTCCAGTTGTTGTCGCAACCGACCTGCAAGACTTGCTGTCAGGATCGCCACCGCAAGATACACGACAAAAGAGATGAGATATCTCAAATCCTCGACCGTAAAGCTCAGATATGGCGGTACAAAAAAGAAGTCAAACATAATGACACTAAAACTCGCGGCATATACAGCAGGACCCATTCCCCAATACACAGCACTCACCAGAACGGGAAACAGGTATACAAGCGCTACGTTAACCAGATCACCACTCATGCCAATGGCATGAAGCAGCAAAGTTAGCAGCGTCACCCCAAGGGTCACCCATACATATGCCGGAACCCGTTTTCCATGGGATGCCTGCATTTCTTTTTTTATTCGTTCAGACAACATCTATTCACATCCCGTTCCGTTCATAATCGTAATCTGCAACGATTAATACATCCAGATGCCGCGACAACCGTACAAGTCGGCTGACCACCGAACCTGAGCCGCGGTAGCCATTCAGCCACCACACCCGTCTTGCCTGCCCGACCACCAACTGGGTTGCTCTCGCCTCCGATGCCTTTCTTGCCAGAATTTCAGGTACATTCCGCAGCCTCGGACTATGATGAATATGAAATTGACCACCAAGCCGAATCGTCAGCTGTTCCAATACTTCCAGATGGCACTTCACTTCGTCACTCATGGACTCACCGATGTGGATATGATGTACATGCCAGATGGCTTTTAGACGGAAAGCCATGCGGAATCCGCGCCGGATCAGCCGCTCGGCATGATGATCACTGCTTACACATACAAAGACCGCTTCCTGTCTGCGCCAAGGTCCTCGAAGTGCAATTTTAGCTTGCTGTGTTTCAAGCCGTTCATCGACATCGTCCGCGAGTTCCCGCAGGGCAAGTTCCCGCAAGGCAATCAAATTACCGATTTTGAAGAAATTCACAAGGGCTTGCTCGACCTTGGCAGTTGCATAGATTTTACCCTCCCTCATGCGCTGCCGCAAGGCCTGGGGCGCCACATCAATCAGCTGCACCTCATCCGCCATCTGAATGATCCGATCGGGTACGGTCTCGCGGACACGAACACCTGTAATATGTTCAACGGCATCATTTAGACTTTCGAGATGCTGTACGTTCATTGTGGTAATCACCGAGATGCCTGCATTCAGCAGGAGCAGGACATCTTCATAACGCTTTTGCCGGACACTCCCGGGTATATTCGTATGTGCCAGTTCATCCACAAGCACCACTTCTGGGCAAAGATGCAGAATGGCCTCTGTGTCCATCTCTTCCAGACGAGTTTCCTGATAAACGCGCTTCGTGCGAGGGATCACAGACAGGTTGCCCATCTGCTCCACGGTTTCTGCCCGTCCATGTGTCTCCAGCAAGCCGATCTGCACATCGATGCCCTTTCGGAGCAAATCATTGCCTTCCCGCAGCATCATGTAGGTTTTGCCTACACCTGGTGCGGCTCCAATATATATTTTGAATGTGCCGCGCTGAATCTGGCCAATCTGTTCCTTCATTTCCTGCTCACTTAGTCTGCGATATGTCAGTGACTCCACTTCGTTTACTTTGGCCGGGACCACACGTTCACCCTCCCGGGCCGCTCGATCAGCAACCAGAAACAGATCCACACCACGTAATCTGCGTAGCAGTGAGTTAACAACGGACCCTTGCCACAATTCCTGCCAGCGCGTATGCCGGGAATGTCCCATCACAATCCGGGTAATCTGGTGCTCCATTGCGTAACGCGCCAGCGTAGATGGGATGTTGCGACGGTGTAATATAGACAACTCCTCCATATGGCCGCCAAACTTCTCCACCAGCTTGATCATATTGCGCCGAAATACGATTGCCTCCTTGGTTAATGGCTGCTTCATATTCCGAAAAACCACCGCGGACAGATCACCATTCAGCCGTTTGGCAATCTGTTGCCCACGCCGGATATAGATGGAGCCGTTCCAATGATATTGCGTGGACACCAGAATACGTTCCAGAATGCCTGTTGTGACGGTAATTCCCATCTCCTCCCGATGCTCACGCAGGGATTCATTCACCCCTTCTGCAACCAGTCTCAGGGCCAGTTCGCGCAGAATACCCAGATTGCCTTGGCGAAATACAGCTTCTCCCTCATGCCCCTTCAAATGACCTTCTGCCAAACGGCTCAGTATGGTTTCCGGCGTGACGTCAATCAGCTTGACCTCATCCGCAAGTTCCAGTGTATCCGCGGGTACGGTATGTTCTGCTGCGATACCTGTGAGCTGCCGTGCCAGCTCGGTATACCCTTCCAGCTCATACACATTCACCGTTGTCATGACACTGATATTGTGTCGGAGCAAAAACTGAATGTCCTCCAGCCGGGTAGCATGCCGGGCGCCTTCCCGGTTGTGATGTGCCAAACCATCTACCAGCACAACCTCAGGATTACGCACCAACAGTGCATCCAGGTTCAGATCCTTCATCTCTGCATCATCACTCTGGCGCAACCAGTGAATGCTTGGAATTCGTTCGAGTGCGCCAAGCTGCTCTACCGTTTCCGGTCTGCGCATCGTTGATACGGCACAGATGACCACATCAATGCCCTGCTCGCGCAACGCATTTCCTTCACGTAACATGTGATACGTTTTGCCCGATCCACTGACGGGTCCGATGTAGATTTTGAGCGTACCCTGCTGCAGCTTCTTAATCATCTTCAGCATCTCTTCCGGTGACTTGCGCTTGAAGCTGTCTTCCATCCGTCTCTCTTCCCCTTCCCTTTATAATAGGATTAAAAAAAAACGGAGAAAGCCCCTCACGATATGTCGTGAGCAGGCTAATATGTTAACTCGTTAGTTCAGTTCGGCTGTCAGCGCCAGATTCAGAGCCGTTACATTCACACGAGGTTCCCCAAATATACCCATCTGACGGCCTTCCGTATACTCATGTACAAGTTGTACAAGCTGCTGTTCACTAAGCCCAGTAGCTTCGCTAATACGCGGGATCTGTGCCTCAGCGGCTTCGGGAGAGAGATCCGGATCAAGTCCAGAGCCTGAACCCGTCACGAGGTCAGCAGGAATTTGCTTTAATCCGGGGTTTTCCTGCTGAAGCTTAGCCATCTTTTCCTTCATCTCGCTAATATACTCCTCTGAAGCTACAGCGCGATTCGAACCGGCTGAAGCCGTTGGGTCATAACCGGCACTTGATGCCCGGGGCTGGAACAGCCCCGGTGATTGAATTTCCTGCGCCAGCAGTGACGAGCCAATAATTTTCTCATTTTGCGTAATCAGACTGCCATTCGCCTGCGCAGGGAAGAGAAGTTGGGCTACGCCAGTGGTTACAAGCGGGTAGATTAGACCGCAGATCAGCATCAGCACGACGGATAGCCGTACGGCGGGTAAGAACATGTTCATACAGATCACTTCCTGAATTCATTAGGATAAAAGAATAATGTTGATAAGCGTTGCGGTGTATCACTCTTTAGTTCAGGGTTTCAAGATCACATCGTCTGCTCAAAGAATCCCCGAAAGAACCATATCAATCAGCTTAATGCCGATAAAAGGGACAATTACACCACCTACACCATAGATGAACACATTGCGCCCAAGCAGTCTCTCGGCTGACATCGCCCGATACTTGACCCCTTTCATTGCGATAGGAATGAGTAGCGGAATGATAATGGCGTTGAAGATGAGCGCCGACAGGATTGCGGACTGCGGTGAAGCCAGATTCATAATATTTAACGCCTGAAGCTGCGGCATGGCGAGAATAAACATGGCTGGGATGATGGCAAAATATTTCGCGATATCATTGGATATCGAAAAGGTTGTAAGTGCACCGCGTGTAATCAGCAGCTGCTTGCCAATGGAGACGACCGACAATAGCTTGGTCGGGTCGGAATCCAGGTCAATCATGTTAGCCGCTTCCTTGGCCGCCATGGTGCCCGAATTCATCGCCAGGCCCACATCGGCCTGCGCCAGAGCAGGAGCATCGTTCGTACCGTCGCCGGTCATGGCGACGAGTTTGCCTTCCTGCTGCTCTTTTTTGATCGCCGTAATCTTATCCTCGGGCTTTGCTTCGGCAATAAAATCATCCACACCCGCTTCCAGGGCGATGGTCGCTGCGGTTAACGGATTGTCGCCTGTACACATAATGGTCTTGATGCCCATGGCGCGCATCTCAGCGAACTTCTCTTTCAGCCCTGGCTTCACAGTGTCTTTCAGATAGATCACACCATAGATGCGATCATCGATGGCTACAGCAAGCGGCGTACCTCCGGCCTTTGCAATTCGATTTGCGATCTCATCCAGATCCCCCGGTATACGGCCTCCTTCGGAAGCGATATATCTTTTGATCGCATCTACCGCGCCTTTGCGTATCTTCATTCCGCTACTCAGATTAAGACCGGACATCCGGGTCTCTGCCGTAAATTCCACATTTTCCGCGTGTGCATACTCCGTCTCCGGCCAGCTCTGGCCTTGTCTGCCTGCCAGTTCTACAACAGAACGCCCTTCCGGGGTCTCATCTCGCACAGAGGCCTGTAAAGCAGCTTGCGTCATCTCTGACGAAGTAATGCCCTGAACGGGAATAAACTCAGATGCCATGCGGTTGCCGTAGGTGATCGTTCCTGTTTTGTCCAGAATCAACGTGTCGATATCCCCTGCCGCTTCCACCGCTTTACCCGACATGGCGAGCACATTGAACTGCGTCACACGGTCCATCCCGGCAATACCAATGGCAGACAGTAACCCACCAATGGTGGTTGGGATCAGGCAGACGAGCAGTGCGATCAGGGTCGCCATATCCAGTCGAATACCCAAGTAATTCGCCATCGGAACCATTGTCAGAATAACGATCAGAAAGATCAGGGTTAATACGGCGAGCAGGGTTGTCAGCGCGATTTCATTAGGTGTTTTCTGGCGCTGTGCACCCTCAACCAGAGAGATCATCCGGTCAAGGAATGACTCCCCCGGATCGGTCTGAACACGCATGACGATGTAATCCGATACGACACGTGTACCTCCGGTAACCGATGAAAAATCGCCTCCCGCTTCCTTGATGACCGGGGCAGATTCTCCCGTAATAGCCGATTCATCAATGGAGGCCAAGCCCTCTATAATCTCACCGTCCGTCGGGATTAGTTCACCAGATTCCACACGTACCATATCGCCTTTTTTCAATTGGGTCGAAGACACGTGTCGGATGGTTCCATCCTTCTGTACCAGATTGGCCATGGTGTCCGACTTCGTCTTGCGTAACGTATCCGCCTGGGCTTTACCTCTACCTTCAGCTAGTGCCTCCGCGAAGTTGGCAAACAGCAGCGTGAACAGCAAAATGAAAAACACGGCGATGTTGTACCCGCGCCCCGCCTCGGATGCGGTGAAGAGATCCGGATTGATACACAATAAGAGCGTGATGAACGTGCCAACCTCCACAATGAACATGACCGGATTTTTGATCATGACCACTGGATTAAGCTTCTTGAACGCATCCCGTGAAGCCTGAAGTATCATATCCTTGCTTAGCGACCGTTTCGATCCGGGATCACGTTGAATATGACCGCGATTGTTATCCGGCTCATTGCCCTTCGATCTAAGCATTTCTGTATCCATGTGTTGCATCTTCTGCTCCTTCTTTCGTTCGACTGCATTCATCGTGCATTGCCACCTCCATACGTTACGTCCTTACACCAATTCCGCTGTAATCCCTCTGTCATATCCCTCATTGAATCATCGCCAGATGCTCTGCAATCGGTCCAAGGGCAAGCGACGGAAAGAACGTGAGTGCGCCGACAACAACAATCATCATGACCAGAATGCCCGCAAAGAGAGGTGTGTGTGTCCGCAATGTACCTGTGGTTACCGGTACAACTCGTTTGGTGGCAAGCGAACCGGCAATAGCGAGCATGGCGATCATGGAAACGTACCTTCCCAGCAGCATAACGATACCAATCGCGATGTTGTAAAAGTCTGTATTGGCATTCAGTCCGGCAAAGGTCGATCCATTATTGGCTGCACCCGAGGCAAAAGCATAGAGAACTTCGGTCAGGCCATGCATGCCCCCGTTCGAGATGGACACAATGGCTTCAGGCCGCATAAGCGCGATTGCCGTTGGCGCAAGAATAATCAAAGGATGAATGAGCAAGGCGATGGATGCGAGCTTCACTTCTTTGCCCTCGATTTTTTTGCCCAGGAACTCCGGTGTACGCCCCACCATCAATCCACAGATAAACACAGCCAGAATCACATACAACAGTCCGTTGATTAGCCCTACCCCTTTACCGCCAAACACGTTATTGAGCATCATCTGGGCCAGCGATACCATGCCTCCAAGTGGAGTGAGCGATTCGTGCATATTGTTGACTGAACCTGTAGTAGCCGCTGTCGTTACTGCCGTAAATAAAGCAGACTCGGGTATGCCGAACCTGACCTCTTTGCCTTCCATATTGCCCTGCAGACCCGCTGCATCCAGCGCAGGTACACCGCGATATTCCGAGACAAATACCGTGGTCAGCATCACAAGGAAAAGAAAACTCATCGCTGCGAACAAGGTCCAACCCTGCTTCCGGTTATTGACCATCAAGCCAAAGGCGTATACCAGTGCCGTTGGCAGCAGCATCATACAGACGATATGCACCAGATTGCTCAGAGCCGTTGGATTCTCGAATGGATGTGCAGCATTGGTTCCAAACCAGCCACCACCGTTGGTGCCAATGTGTTTGATCGACTCCAGTGAGGCGACCAGTCCACGTGTGATCGTCTGCTGCGCGCCTTCAAGCGTTGTTGCGTTCACCGCTCCCGCGAGCGTCTGAGGCACACCCTGGAACACGAGGAACAAGGCCACGATAAAGCTCAACGGTAAAAAAATACGTGTAATCGACCGTACAAGGTCGACGTAAAAGTTCCCCAGTTCATCCCGGCGGCCTACCAGCCCGCGAATGAACGCAATGGCTACCGCGAATCCCGTCGCTGCCGACGTAAACATCGGGAATGTCACGGCCAGCATCTGTGACAGGTACGACATGGCGTTCTCGCCCGTATAAGACTGCCAGTTCGTATTGGTCATGAACGAAACGGCTGTATTAAATGCCTGCGCCGCTGGCATATTGTCAATCCCATCCGGATTGAGCGGTAAATATTTTTGCAGTCGCAGTACCAAAAACATCAATATCAACATTACGAAGTTGGAGAGGAGAACGGCCGTGAGGTATTTTTTCCACCCCATGGACTCATTCTCCCGTACCCCCATCACGCGATAGAGCAGTCGCTCCGGCCGGCCAAAAAACCGATCCATTCCCGTTCGCTGTCCATCAAACACGTTTACTACATATTTTCCCACCGGCTTCACCAGCAGCAGGATGATCAGCAGCGTTACCGCTACTTGCACTACACCGATACCCATATCCGCATTTCCTCCCTATTCGACGTTCCCTTGTTCCGCATTACGTACAGTGTCAGCATCAGAATTTCTCTGGCTTCACCAGCACATAACCGAGATACATCACCAGTGCGAGCACAATTATGCCGATGGCAATCATTCCGTTCCCCCCTCTACCCTCAAGCCTTTTCGCAGAATTTCACAAATCCCCAGAACACCGCAAACAGCAGCACAACCAATCCAATCATCGTGGCATCATTCACCATGCGCCCTCCCTCTCTCTACCGTTCTCTGCACCTGCTACATGTAAAATCGTAATATGAAACGCTGTAAAAAAGGGGTAAAGAATTGCCTTCACAGGTGTAAAAAAAGCGTAAAAAAAGACCCGCACTTCTCAGCTATGGGCTGAAAAGAACGGGTCTTTGAAGGGTATCTATTTATCCAAACGGATGCTGTGCCCACTGCAATAATCTCTTTTTCGTGATTTTGCCATGGGAGGTATGTTTAACAACTTGCCCCTGATCGAGCAGAAGTACCTGTGGTGACTCATGGTGAATCTCTGTCTCTTCCGCAATATGGCGGGACAAAGAGCGATTTTCAATCACTTTGACGATGCGGTAATCCATGGGATGTTTGGGATCTGACGCATTGGTGCCTACAAACGCGATAAATTCTCTGTACGCTCTCGCACTTATTGGACACGTTGTGCTGTGCTTCAGGATAAGCACCGGATGATCCTGCGAGCGTTGAAGGGCCTCTTGCCAATCACCCGGTTTGTGCAATTCTCGAACATGTTCGCTGAGCATATCTTCCTGGTCCGAACCCGCACGTTTGCTAACCACCGAACCAATGACAATGCCAAGCGCCAAGCCAAAAGCAATCCCAAGTCCAAGTTGCTGTGTAGCCGTACCAATGCTGACTCCCAGGGCAACACCTATAGCAAGCCATACGGCTTGATGATTTACCTTTTTATCCATACAGATCTTCCCTTCACGAAATATGTATATCAAGGCTATACCTTCCCACCTTACATTCTGATCAAATTATAGCATAGGCCTCTGTGAGCAGGCGTAGATAATCTTCGTCTCCGAGGTACAGATTTCAGTGATTGGATTTAAGCAAAATGCTCATTTGTGATACACTGGTTGTAATTTGGAAACGATGAACATGAAGAATGGATTGGAAGGGCGGAAATTCCATATGACATACGCGTTTATGATTGAACCACAGGATTTTATCACGCTGGATAATGAAGATGAACTGATTGAGAAATGTCAGGAGTGGGGCCTGCTTTCCGGTAAAGCAACCAAACTCAAAACGTTCTATTATAAAGGAAACGGATTAAATATGCCGTGCACCATCATTGGATATGTTGATCACATGGCAGCCGTCATTCAACTGGATAATGGACAAAAACATTGCATTCACCCGTCGTATCTAAAGGAAATGCAAGCGTCCAGTTACAGCGCCAGAAGCGTAAGTACTGCGGGGTCAGATCGCAGCACAGAATCGTCAACTTCGGATACAATCGCACCAGTCTCTGCTGATGTTACGCCAACTCCAGAAGATACGCTGGTTAACCCGGATGAAATTCCGGCTAATCTGGATGATTCGGACGACACGGACACCGATGATTTCTCCTCGGGGATGAAGGGTGATCCAGATGGATTAGTAGAAGCATATGTTGGACCTCAGTCCGGGGCATCCGGTGAAGCCAAACCCAAGACCAAAACAGCGAGCAAGGCCAAGACCGTTAAGATTGATCTGCCAGAAGGCAAAGTGAAGATGAGCGCCGTTGTCAAAGAATTCACCACTGTGCCGAATCACTTCTCTGACAATGACGATGAAGTCATCATCTATGAAGCAGTTACCATCACGGAGCCAGACGTCATTGACGTTGGAGAAGCCTGGTCGAGCCACAGTGCCACCGTTAAGAAACAAGAACTCGAAGTGGGAGACGTTATCACGTTTGAAGCCAAAATCATCAAGAAAAAGCTGACACGTAACCCGGTTCCTTATAAAATCAACAACCCTTCCAAGATTCAGAAGGAAGGGTAATCCTACGCCGTATAGGGAAAAACAAAAAACCTCCAGAACTGCTCAAAGCAGATCGCGGAGGTTTTGCCGTTTGTAGGCTATATTAGCGAAGAGTACGCCCTTAAGCTTGTCCCGGTTTAGCACTGACTTGAAAATGTACGCCGAATTTGTCGACAACCGTGCCGTAGGCTGGACTCCAGAACGTCTCTTGTATCGCCATTTCCACTACGCCGCCATCTTCCAGTTGGCTGAAAATAGCTTTGGCTTCATCCACGGTATCCGTGTTCACAGTAATACTAACATGATTGCCTATAGTGTACGGCATGCCTGGAAATGTGTCGGACAACATTAATACCGAGCTGCCAATCTGCAAAGAAGCATGCATAATACGGTCTTTCGCTTCTGGCGGGATGGGATGATTCGGGTCAGATGGACCGTCACCAAATGTTTGAAGTGCGAGCACTTCCGCTCCAAATGCCTTTTGATAAAAATCTAACGCTTCACGTCCATTACCGTCTGTTATCACATACACATTCAAGCTGATCGACATGCGTTCTTCATCTCCTTGGGCTCATGTAATTATACAATTCACGCCACTTGCGACATGAGTATATATGAACAGGTTGTCCTTTGACAAGCGTATATTTCTGCACTCATCTCTGGCGACTTTTACACGATTAGGGTTACCAACATATTCTTAATCCATCCCTCTCTCCACTAGTTCTTTCGCTTGCGTATATAGTAGAGAACACGGATCAGAACACCCGGAACCAGTGCTGCAAAACTGGCATAGATCAGACACCATTTCAACAAGGTAAATATCGGAGTGAGTTCAGCAAGCACAGGCGTACGTTCAGGATAACGATACATGATCAGGGATGCACCTACATTTTCAAACATGTCCATAGCCCAACCCAAGACTGGAATGAGATTCACCCAGCGCCAGCGACTCTTTACCGGAAGCACCCGATAGAGTACGGATAAGAGAACAACCAATAAGAACAGATAGGCCAACGGCCATATGAGGTCAAATGTGAACCGTGCATGGATATAGGCGCTCCGCCCTGCTTCACCATACTGCTCAGCCATCTGATATAGATCATCCGCCGTGTACAAAAAAGAGGAATCCGGGGACTGCCCGCCACCTGTGGCTTCCTCTGACTTTGCCGCCTGCCAAGGCAGTATAAATGCAATAAAGCAGGCAAATACAACAACCGCAGCTACAACCCAAAACCAGTTTACCCTTTGATAGAACCAATCTGACACTTTCTTGAGCACGTTCTGTCCCCTTTCCGATAAAAAAAAGACCACTCTCCCGAAGCCTGTCGGTCAAATGGTTGTGTTCAATCCTATGAAGTTATCGTGCTTGAACGATGTTATCTATTTCACTTTTCAATAAGAGGTATCGATGAACACTTCTCATGATCGGGACCTTCGTAAGTTTGTTCTTGTCCACGTACAGTTTCATCTGGTCTTTGGTCAATCCAAGCAAACTTCCAGCTTCCGATACCGTCAATACTACCTCTGGGTTCGTAGCATTAAACGTCTTCTTTACCTTCTGATTCCAGTCCTCGAATACCTGCATAGATCAGTGACCTCTCCTATCCATAGCCAGTTATTATCAGGCTGAATATATCCAGTATACCACACTTGGGATGCTCGTAACTTAATCCTTGCGCAGAACCATATTCTGATAGGCTTTTTCACTTGCTGTAGTATGAGAAAAAGAGCCACGTCTGGACGCGGCCCTTGATTACTCTCCATGATATTCGTTACGCCTCTTCCCAGAAGCGACGCAGGTTGTCCATGGCAATTTTGGATGCAGATTTGCATTCCTCCATGCCCTCGAATTCCACTGTAATGTGGCCATCATAACCGGAGTCTTTGATCAGCTTTACAATTTTGCGGATCGGAATATCCCCTTGCCCAACGATCGCCCCTCGCAGGAAGTTACCGTAAGCTGTCGTGAACCATTCCCCTTCACCCGGATGCTCATCATAAGGACGGAAGTAGAAATCTTTGAAATGAACCAGAGAAGCGTACGGCAGATTTTTCATGACGCCAATGATCGGGTTCTCATCCACACACATGAAGTTGCCAATATCGAGTGTTGTCTTGAAGTTGGGACGATCCACCGCATGCAGTACACGCTGCACCCGGTCACTCGCCTGTACACTGAAGCCATGGTTCTCAATGGTTGTGGTGATCCCAAACTGCGCTGCATAGTCCGCAATGATCTGGCTTCCCCGTACCATCAGAGGCAGATGCTCCTCGAACCAGGCAATGGTCATCTTCTCCTTCGGCAGGGTAAATGCCGTGACGTCATGACGCATATGTTGTACACCCATCAGGTGCACAACATCCACATGCCTTTTGACCCGAGCCATCTCTTCTTCAAACGCCTCTTCCGTCTCCTGCACGAAATTGGCTGGCATCGAATAGTTGGACAGTTCAATACCTGCAGACGCTGCCCGTTCCCGAATCGCATCCGCCAGATCGTGATTGTCCTCCACGGTGTAACCGTAAGGTACCATCTCCATGTGCTCTCCGCCGTTTGCCGCAATCCAGTCAATCACATCCAGCACCGTCATCTCACCGGAATTCAAATCGTTCAACAAACTGTACGTGCTCAGGCCCACTTTCATCTGCTCAGCTCCCTATCGATATTGTTGAATGAATCGAACCGCCTTGCGAATATCCTCCTCCGGCTGATCGCCTACCTCGCGCTCAATCGTCAGATAACCGGTGTAACCAATCTCCTGAAGCGCTGCAAAGTATCCGTCAAAATCAACACCACCTTCGCCCAGTGGCACTTCACGAAAGAACGTTCCGGACGAGACCATCTCAGCGATCTTATCGTGATCCATAGGCGCATAACCGACCGCTCCGTATACGTCTCGTGGGTCGACTTCCTTCAACCTCACACCATCCTTCACATGGGTATGTACGATGTAATCCTTAAGCAGACGAACGCCCTGCGCCGGATCATCTCCAGTCACCATCACCATATTTGCCGGGTCAAAATTCACCGATACCCCGTTGGTCGACAGTGTATCCAGGAATCCTTTCAAGTCAGCTGCCGTTTCCGGACCTGTCTCAATGGCAAAATAAGCGCCAACACTTTTGGCGTACTGACCCAGTTCCTCACAAGAAGCATGCAGCGTAGCGTAGACTTCCGATGAAGGGTCATGTGGAACAATGCCGATATGTGTCGTGACGATGTTGGTACCCAGATCGAGGGCCAGATCCACGATCCGCTTCGATTTCTCCACTTTCCACGGATTATCTTCCTTGACCTGAAAACCATGTCCACCAAGGTCACCAACCAGGGCTGAAATTTCGAGGCCCAACGAATCGATGTAACTCTTCAGCTCCCTGCGCGCCGCAGGTGACAAATTTTCAGGGTCCATCTCTCCCTTGACGGCGTATATCTGCACACCTTCTGCACCTACGTCCTTCGCCTTGTTCAACCCTTCCCGTACACCTACGCCAAAGCTATCCACGATGACACCGATCTTATTCGTTAATTTCATGTCATACCTCCTGAAGATTACGTATTTGGATTCACTGGAACAAGTTTCACTGACTTAATTTCATACGGTTTGAATGTCAGTTCGAATGCTCCATTCGCACAAGTCAACGGATGGATCTCATCCTCCAGCAGATTAATGACAGACGCCTTAATTTCCCTTTTAACCCATTCGACATGTACCGTTTCCCGACCTCCTGAAGATTCGTAGAAACGCAGCACCGTTCCCGAGCCATCCTCTGCGGGCTTGATTGCATCCAGAATGACATGCTCACTATGGAACTGAACCCAAGCGTGTTCAGACGGCAAGTGACCCGAAGACGGACTCACTGCAACAACTTCCACCGGATGATTAAGCTCCATCGCGCGGCGAACGACAGCAGCTTGTCGCCAATCCCCCTGATGTGGCAGGAACGAATATGTGAATTCATGATCACCCTGATCAGCATGTTCATCCGGCCATTTGGGTGCACGAAGCAGGGACAGGCGAATCGTCCGATCCTTGATGTCGTATCCATACTTGCAATCATTCAGCAAACTGACACCACTATTGCCTTCTGAGATATCCGCCCAGCGATGCCCGCAGACCTCGAACTGCGCCTGCTCCCAACTGGTGTTGTTATGGGTTGGACGCTCCAATGCTCCAAACGGAATCTCATAGGCTGCTTTCGCTGCCACCAGATCCACCGGAAATGCCACCTTGAGCAGCTTATGACTCTCATTCCAGTTCACTTTCGTATGGAAATCAACACGCCGCTGGTGGTGATGCAAAATAATATCCTGGCTGATCTCCGATTGATTCAGCTTCCACACATAACGCAGCACATCTCGCGTAGCTCCACGCTGTACAACCTCTCTGGAGACTAACTGCACCGCACCTGCCCGCTGGGATTCAAACCGCGGATCGATATCCCAGGCATCCCAGTACGTCGGTTTGTCATGGAAAAACTGCCACTCATTCGCCCGATCACCGGGCTTCAGCCAGTCGCGTCCTACCGCTTTGTCATACCATCGGGTGATCTCTCCCAAGTCATTGAACTCAAGCGTGTAAAATTCAGTTTCCCATGTGGAAGGGAAGGGTTCTTCTTCCCTTCCTGGAAGGATAACATCCGGTGCCTCGCGCAGCCATATGGTTGTATACCCAAAAGCAGGAATCGATGGAACATGCACAAGCAGCGTATACTTGTCTTCTTTTTGCTCCAAATCACTGGCCAGACGGTTTCCTTGACGATCGAATGCAGCCATCCCGGCGAGGTGTGCATCGCCTGTAATGGTGATATTTTCTCCACGTTCCCAACCGAGGCTGTTGAATATAATGTAGGGAAGACCCTCAACTTCATCGGTTGCAATGTTCTCCGCAAGGATATCCAGCGTTTCCCGCAAGGCGGATGTACCTAATGTAAATACTTTCGTGTACTCCTCGGTAGACGTTACATATACTTCAGGAATCGATGTTCCCGGAATAATGTCATGGAATTGGTTGAGCATGATCAGCTTCCAGCCTTCATCCAGGTCATTCTTCGTGTGTGCAGCGCAAGCTCCGGCAAATTGCCCCCAGATCTCCGCTTCCCGGTACAATACCTCTGCCTTTCGATTGCTACGTTTGTTCCTCGCATGGGTCGTATAGGTTCCCCGGTGTAACTCCAGGTACAAGTCCCCGTGCCACTTCGGCAACGTTGGATTATTGGACGATATGTCTTCAAAAAAAGCACCTGCCGTGCTGAATTTGCTGATTGGCTGCCCGACCATCAAATGGGATCGCTCCGCAAACTCCACCATCTCATTCGTCACACCGCCGCCACCATCGCCATGTCCGTAGAGCAACATCTGCTCAGGATGCACATCCTTCTGTTTGTACGATTGCCAATGTTCATCCACATCTTTGGGCCGCGTATGCTCATTCACACCATGATTCAGATAGGCCAGCACTGAAGTTCCATCAATGCCTACCCAGTCGAAGAGGTCATAAGGAAACGCGTTGGTGTCATTCCAATTCAGCTTGGTCGTCATAAAATAAGGAATATTCGCAAGCTTTAACATCTGCGGCAAGGAAGCACAGTAGCCAAAGGTATCGGGCAGCCACTCGATGTTGGAGCGTCTGCCAAACTCCGCCTGGTAGAAGTTCTGTCCATACAGAATCTGCCGGACCAACGACTCCCCACTCGGAATGTTCAGATCCGGCTCCACCCACATGCCCCCGACCAACTCCCAGCGACCTTCAGCAATGCGTGCTTTAACTCGCTCGTACAGCTCCGGGTAATGCTCCTTGACGAAGGCATACAGCTGCGGCTGGCTCTGGGAATACACAAAATCCGGATACGTGTCCATCAAGGTACACATGGTCGAGAACGTGCGACTGGACTTGCGAACCGTCTCTCGTACAGGCCACAGCCAGGCAATATCAATGTGGGATTGTCCAACCAGATGCATGAAGCCACTTCGATACTCCTCCGGGTCTTCCTGCTGCACTGACTGTACCAGTCCATGTTCAAAATTCTGTATCCATGCCGCATCCGTCCAGCGGTCCGGATTATTGTACATCTCATCCATCACCTGGTGAATGGCCTGAACAAGTGCCATCCGCTTGGGCTCCTTCTCGTTATATGCCCGGAGCGACTCGGCGAGTACCGTCACGCTGTACATCAGGCTCTGCAAGGGCTGATTGATATGAACCAGGGCTGTGCGAATGCCCTGAATAGGCGGTTGAATCACGGCTTGTCGATTGAGTGGATCATGTGGTTCCGGGATCGGATCATAGAGTTCAATCTCCAACTGCGGCGCATTGCCTACTCGACTTCTCGGAAGAGGTACGAATCCGTGATTCCGATCCAGTCCGTGATACGGCAAGCCATTCACCTTCAGCAGCCCTTCTCCTCCAGTCTCAAAAATCAACCCAATGGCTTGATCCTGCCAACTGTCTGGAATCTCCACACATTTACTCAGAAAATACGTCGTTCCGTGTACGCTGTTCAGCGGATTCAAGCTCTGCATTGCCTTGTCCGCCTGCTCATACTCGTATTCCCCTGGCCGAATGTACCTGGCCTTCTGCATCTCCCACGTTGGAAGCTCGATCGTATCCAGCCACTGCGACCGGTTCATATCCTCAATGAATCGTTGAATTCGAATCATACCTCTACCCCCACCTTCTGAATGTGCAGACTGCAAGCGGTCCAGTCAGCAGAATTGCGGCCAACCATGAGTCTGAATTCACCTGGTTCCACAACAGACTGGAGACGGGAGTCGATCAGTGCGAGATGTTCTTTTTGCACAGGGAATGTAACGGTCCGGGTCTCTCCTGGCTCCAGATGGATTTTACGAAAACCCTTCAATGACATTTCAGCCCGGGTGACTGAAGCCGACACATCCGTGATATAAAACTGTACAACCTCACTTCCCGCAGCCGCTCCGGTATTTGTGACTTCAACCATCACTTGTGCTTCATCTTCCGGACCAATCACTTCCGGCACTACCCGTACATGCTCATATGTGAATTCGGTGTAGCTCAGTCCATATCCGAACGGATACTGCGGCGCAAGATCCATCTCCAGATACCGCTTGCCACGCGTGCGTTTGGCATGATAATAAACCGGGAGCTGCCCAACATGCTTGGGAATGGAAACCGTAAGACGGCCAGATGGATTCACATCGCCAAACAGAATATCTGCGATCGCGTTACCACCTTCCTGTCCTGGGTACCAAGCTTCCACAATGGCTTGAACATGCTCATCAATCCAAGGTTCAGCTATGGGACGGCCGTTGATATAGACCACGATAACCGGTTTCCCCAGCTTATGTACCTCCTGCACCAGCTCCAATTGAACACCCATGAGATTCAGGGAAGCCCGGTCAATGCCCTCGCCGCACTCCATATCATTCCATGGGTCATCCGTTACCACAGACGCTCCTGTCCGCAAGTCGATCGTGCCTTCACCAAAATCGCGGGCGCTGGAACCACCCATCACCATCACGATGACATCGGCCTGTTCCGCACAGGCGAGCGCTTGTGCAAAGCCCTCTCTGGAATCGCCTTTAATCCGGCAACCCGGTGCGTACAGCACCTGACCTGAATCCGCGCCAAGCTTGCGCGTAATACCATCCAGTACGGTGACGATCTGTTCTCTCGGCTGTGGCGAGGTGTAGTCCCCAAGCTGGTTATAGATATGGTTCGCATTCGGACCAATGACAGCCAGCTTCGTGCCAGTTTTGGAGAGTGGCAATGTCGCCCCTTCATTTTTCAGTAAAATAATCCCCTCTTGCGCAACTTCCCTCGCCAGCCGCACATGATCTTCACATCCGATGACCCGTTCTGCAAAGTCAGGATCTACAAAAGGCTGTTCGAATAACCCGAGTCTGAATTTCATCTCCAGCACCCGCCACACAGCCAAGTCCAGATCTTTCTCTTCAATCAGTCCCTGCTCCAGCGCCTGACCGAGATGTTTGCGGTACATGTAACCGGACATCTCCATGTCCACACCTGCCTGAAGGGACTGCGCTACGGCCTGCTCCCCGTTCTCGGCGGTGTTATGTCCATGGACCAGCATCTGAATGGCGCCAAAATCAGTAATGACGAATCCATCAAAACCCCACTCCTCGCGCAGCAGGTCATTCAGCAGATACGTACTGGACGTACACGGTACGCCATCAATCTCGTTATAAGCGGTCATCACGGAGCAAGCCCCGGCTTCCACTGCCTTTTTGAACGGCAATAGATCTATTTCATGCAATTCACGTAATCCCATATGCACTGGTGCGGCATTGCGCCCACCCTCTGAACTGCCATAAGCCGCAAAATGCTTGAGTGTAGCTACAATCGTCTGGTTGGAATCGAGGCGGTCACCCTGTAGTCCCTTCATGGCTTCTACTGCGAATTCACCAATCAGGTATGGATCTTCGGCAAAACATTCCTCCGTCCGCCCCCATCTCGGGTCACGCACGACATCAAGCACCGGGGAATACGTTGCCGCTCCCCCCTGGCTCCGGGTCTCCACAGCGATGGCTTCACACATCTTGCGGTATAATTCCATATTCCACGTGCTGCCCACGGTTAAAGGTACCGGAAATACAGTCGCCCCAATCGCCATATGACCGTGGGAGCACTCTTCCCCGAACAGAATGGGAATGCCCAGTCGGGAATGCTCCAAGGCATACTGCTGGATGACATTCGTGGCAACGGCTCCTTGTCGTGGTGTCAGACCTGTCTCCAGCGTTACTTCAGTCCATGGATCGGCCCGAAGCACACCATACAGAGAACCGACTCCGCCCTGTTCCATGTCCGCTTCGAACTCTTCCGTGACCTGTACTGTGCCATCTGCTGCCTTCACATACGT
Organism: Paenibacillus sp. CB74; assembly: GCF_055687625.1. Taxonomy (NCBI): domain Bacteria; kingdom Bacillati; phylum Bacillota; class Bacilli; order Caryophanales; family Paenibacillaceae; genus Paenibacillus; species Paenibacillus sp. CB74. The sequence continues at coordinate 5,077,295 of NZ_CM146009.1, forward strand.
CTTCCAGCCCATCGGCTGTATGAGTTGTCCAATCTTCTCTGCCGTTGTCATCCGTCCGATCAGATCCTGAATCCGCTCCTGAATGGGAAGCGAAGCATCTTTGTAGTCCATATGCACATTCTCCTTATGCGTTCGGAATTAGTTAGGCTCGTGCACTTACATCACATGGCCTTACGGTAGTCACTTGGCGCTACACCCACCACGTTTTTGAAAGCCCGATTGAAGGAATTATAGTTGGTATATCCCACTTCTTCACTGATTTCCTGAATGGCCTTATCGGTCTCCTGCATGAGCAATTTGGCTTTTTCGATGCGATGACTAATGAGCAGATCCACGAACTTCTCCCCAATCTCATCCTTGAAAAGCTTGCTCAGATACTTCGGATTAATATCGAATCGATCACTAAGGTAGTTCAGCGACAGATCGGGATTATTGTAATGCTCTTCGATGTATTTGCGAATCTCTAGAATATGAGATCTGTGTTTACGCGAACATTGCAACGTCTTCATCTGTAGGGCCAGTTCCCGGAACCCTTCCCAGCACAGCTCACGCAAATCGTCTAACGTCTCCCAGCCCTCAAGCCTTGGGAGAAGCGGGGTGAATATAGCGGCCCACGAATCCTGGTACTCCCGTGGAAGTTCGGCGAACTCCCGATTGTAATGTTGAAATAACAATTGGATCGTATTCATAATCTCCTGGCGGGACAAGACGGACTCACTGATTTGTTCAAACAGTCTTTCAAAATGCTTTTCCCAGACATCGTCCGATAAACGCATTGCCTGTACCAGCAGTGAGATGGTTTTCAGGAACTCATACACATCATTGGTCGAATTCGGCACATCGCTACACGGAATGATGCGATTTATTCCCAGTACAGCCTTGTACTCCAGCGCGTGCACAGCTTCTTTCAATGAAGCTCTCAATCCCCGAATATCGACAGCAACTCGACCCACCCCAATGGTTACGGTGAAGTTGAGATACTGATCGATTCTATCCAGATAACCAGCCAGCAATCGATGCTCCATCTCCTCGGCCTGTTCCATATCCGGCATCCAGAGGATGGCGTACAGACGCTGATCGGAGATCCATTCAGCCCATACTTCCGTTCCTTCATGGCGTGCACTCTCTTGCAGAATACTGGACAACACAAATTTCAGGAGGGATTGGTCCTGATGATGATACTCCGTCGCAAATGCATCATACCGATCCATTTCAATTACCATGACGGCCCAACGATGCTCCAGCTCAGGCAGTTTGAACTTCTTCATCTCTGCTGTCAGCTCCGTGCTCGTAAAGTCTCGTGTGCCTTCCAGCAACTCCTGAAAGAACATCCTTTTCTGCAAAATCAGATTCTCTTCATGCTCCTCCTGATATTGTCTCGTCTGATCAATCATGCGTTCCAGCGTGGTATGGATGAAGCGGAACTCATTCTCTTTGCCATAGTTCAGTCCGGATTGCTTCTGCGAAGAGACGGTCTGAATTAACGTGACAATCTGCTGAATCGGCTTGTAGTTTCTGCGGGTCACATAGATCACCCACACCACGCCAATCAACACAACCACTACAGCAAAGGCAAACCAGATATTATAAAATTGCAGAGCCCATTTGACGATTTTGCCGTTATTGAGTCCCGTCTGCACCTTCCAGCCGCTATAACTCGACGTAAATTCAGAGAAGACTTCTCCCGACGTGGTTTTAGTGGAAGCTGTAATCCCTTCTGGTCTGCTGCTATCCCACAGATTGCCGCCCGAACGGTTGAAGATGTTCACAAACGTAAATTCCGGATCATACATCTGCATGATGGACTTCCTCAGGGTACTCAGATCCACGTTGGTGACTACAAGTCCTTTGCCGTTCCCTACACTTCGCACAATTGTAATTACCTGCTCCGTTGCTTGTGAAGGGAAAGCCCGGAATGCTCGTGCCCCTGCCCACTTTTGTTCATCCCTCGTCCGGCTATCTGCAATAAAGTCTGCATCCGGGAACTCTTCAATCGGAACCGCCTTCCCGTTACTGAAGACCGTGCCATCTCCATATCGAACGAGATAAATCGAATCAATCAGCGGATACTCTATTTTCAATTCATCAACCACCTGGACCGCCTGAATGCCGGCATACACATCACCGCTGCCAGATACCGAGAAATAATTCTTCAAGTTAGGGTTGGTCAAAATCTCACGTAGTACCTTAAAATCAATGGAGCGCAGAGAGTTGTCCAGATATTGTGTGACCTGTGAGGCCAGGAATTCATTGGCCTTAAGCGCTTCTCTACGGTTCTGTTCATTGAAGACCTGGAAAAAAATAAAGAATAGAATGGTCGTCACAATAAAGAAAACTGGCAGATACGATAACAGCAAACGTCTAAACCAATTGTTGTTCATCTCCGAGATCCCCCCACCATTACTGTTCATGCTGAATGACGACAATCATTTGTGCTGATCGCTAATTTCCCATAAATATTCAGTACATTATATCGGATGACGTGGGGTTGTCATAGGAGAAGACTGTCCCGGTCACGGGTGACAGACGGGACAGCCTCTATATGGAATCCTTCAACAATTATTGATTCTTCTCGATGGCGCGCTGGTAGATCTCAAGGTAATTACTCAGCCCAAGACCATCAAAACCTTTGACATATGCTTCCCATTCCTTATCAATGCTCTTGCTACCGATAATGAACTGTGCCATATTCGTCTGCACATAATCCTTGATGGCCGTAGTCAATTGTGCAGCTGATTCCGTATCCTCTGGACGGATAAACACGTTCGCAGGATATACTTCTTTTGGTGCATAGGGTTCATACACATTGGTAGCTTGAGCCAGACGTGTACCATAACCCTCTGCTTCCAAAGGGTTCTGCCCTTCGGCAAACAGATTACGGAATGTGTTGGACAAGTCATGCGCTCCGATCTGTGACCAGCTCTCATTCACAACAACGTTTGGATCACGCTCAGGCAGGTTGTAGTAACTATATTTGGCAGGCTCGCCATTGATGTTTTTCTCATCGGCATCTGCCTTTTTCCAGCCCTTGCCTTCGGTTGGTCCATACTCCGCGTATAGTGCACCTTCTTCACTGAACATGTAGTCCACAATTTTGATGGCGGCAATCTGCTGTGCTTCTGTCGCTTTGTTGGTAATGGCAAACTCAAACTCACCGACGCTCTGCGTGGCGCCTGTTGTCTGCACGCCATCCGGCCCTTTTAATGGAGGGACAATATCCCAGTGCTGGTGACGAGTGATGTCTTTGTCATAGGTATTTACGAGATAGCTGACCAGCGCCGTTGTAATGGAGCCGACCACCTCATCGCCTTCTTTGTTGCCCAGTTGTCCAATCGCCTGATCGTTCTGCGTGAAGGAAGCTGGATCAATCAGGCCATCTGCATACAGCTTGTTCATGTACTCCAGCCCTTTCTTCCATCCTTCCTGATTGGCGGCAAAACTCACCTTGCCATCGTTCACAATCAGGTATTTGTCGTTGTCATTGTATATGAAACTATTCATCAGATAGGCATCAATGTTGCCATTCCATACATACTTGTTCGGTGCACCCGTAAGTGGAATCTCGTCCGCTTTCCCGTTACCGTTGGGATCCTGTGTCTTAAACGCCTTCAGAACGGTGTACAGTTCATCGGTTGTTGTTGGCATTTTCAGACCCAGATTATCGAGCCATTCTGTGTTGATCCAGTATTTCTGTGCATACGTACAATGGTAACATTCATTGAAGATCGGCAGTGCATAGATGTTGCCATCCGGTGCTGTAATGGCTTCTTTGAAATATGGCTTCTCTTCCATAATCTTGGTCAGGTTCGGACCATACTCCTTAATCAGATCTTGTAGCGGAAGGAACACGCCCTGTTTTCCATAGGTTTGAAGGTCTGAAGTGGTGAACTTGCCGTGAAGAAACACTTCCGGATAATCACCACTGGCCAGCAGCAATTGTCTGCGATCCTGCAAGGCGTCTGTAGGGGCCAGATCCCATTTTAGGGTAACGTCGAACTTGTCTTCGATAAATTGGGTAAATTCATTCTCTTCCATGGACGCTTTGCCTTGCGGAGCAAAGAAGGTCATGGTTACAGGACCGCCGCTCTCCCCGCTACCGTCGCTACTTCCACCCGATTCCTCGGATGAACTACATGCGGACAACAAAGCCATCGAAGCAAAGACCAGAAACAACATCGAAATCCAAGATTTTCTCAATCTGACTCCTCCTTTTTGTTCATAACGGCAAACCATTGGTTGTAGTGCACACGTATCCAATCACTCCCGGAAGCCGGCGTGTTCCTTCCACCTCCTTTCAAGAGGCAACCGGGCTTAACTCACAAGGATTAACCTTTGAGGGAACCAACCATGACTCCTTTAACAAAATGCTTCTGTACAAATGGATACATGATCAGAATGGGGATACTCGCGACAACGATCAGTGCATATTTCAACACCTGCTCAAACCCTTGATCCCGCAACTGTTGGCTGGTATTGGCAAGCATCGCCGGATCAGCCGCGTTCAGGATAAGCAGATTGCGCAGCACGTACTGGAGAGGGAACAATTTCTCAGAACGCAGGTAGATCAGTGCATCAAAGTACGCATTCCAGTGACCTACGGCATACATGAGTGTCATGACGGCCAGAATAGGCTTTGATAAAGGAAGAACCACGCTGATCAGATACCGGATATCCCGGCAACCATCCATCTCTGCGGCCTCTCCAAGCTCTTCTGGGATCGAAGATTGGAAGAACGTCCTTGCTACAATGACTTGGAACACCGCGAGCGCCCCGGGCAACCACATCGCCCAACGTGTATCGAGCAGGTGCAGGTCCTTCATCAGGAGGTAGGTGGGGATCAGACCGCCATCAAAGAACATCGTGATCATCATGAAAATGATAATGGCACCTCGTCCATAGAATGACTTGCGTGACAAGGGATACGCCAGCATGACGGTCAGTGCCACGTTAATGAACGTGCCCACCACGGTGTAGATGATCGTGTTGTAGAAACCGAGCATCAGCTGTTGGCTTTTAAATATAGAGATGTAGGCCTTGATGTTAAAATCGACCGGGAATAGCCACACCTGACCGGATGTGACGGCCCGTGAAGAGCTGAACGAAGAACTGATGATATACAAGAGCGGATAAAACACCGTTAGCAGTATGGCAAACAGAAAGATATAGTTAAATGTCATGAAAATGCGGTCACCGAGCGGGTCCTTGATCCGGTTCCGATTAATCAGGTTGAACATGGATAAGCTCCTCCTTTACCACAAGCTGTTCTGGGATACTTTGCGCGATATGCCGTTGACGATAACCAGCAGAATCAGGTTGATAATGGAGTTGAATAACCCTACTGCCGAGGAGAAACTGAAATTCGCACCAATCAGACCCACCTTGTACACATACGTGGAGATGACCTCTGAAGCGCTTGTGTTGAGCGGATTCTGCATTAGGTATATTTTCTCGAAGCCCACGCCCATAATGCTGCCCAGACTCAGAATCAACATGATGACGGTGACTGGAACGAGTGTTGGAAGGTCAATGTGCCAGATTTTCCGAAGTCTTGATGCGCCGTCCATCTTCGCTGCTTCATACAGGGATGGGTCAACACCAGCAAGAGCTGCGATATATATAATGGATGAATATCCCATGCCCTGCCACACACCTGACCAGACGTAGATTGATTTGAAGTATTCCGGAATGCCCATGAAGTTGGTCATTGGGAAGCCGAGCAGTGTGAACAGCTTGTCTACCACGCCCACATGTGGGGAGAGCATCAGAATGATAATGGATACCATGACAACGGTGGAGATAAAATGCGGAGCGTAGGTGACCATCTGCACGGTCTTCTTGAAGTAACCCGTTCGAATCTCATTCAGCGCCAGCGCCAGCAGGATTGGAATGGGGAAACCCGCAATTAAGGAATAGAAACTGATGCCTATCGTGTTTTTGATCAACAGCCAGAAGTTTGGAGACTGGAAGAAGGCTTCGAAGTGTTTGAAGCCAACCCAGGGGCTTCCCCAGATTCCTTTGACTACACTGAAGTCCTTGAAGGCGATCTGGACACCCACCATAGGGATGTACTTGAAGATCAACAGATACAACACGGGAGGTAGCACGAGCAGGTAGAGCTCCCAGTGCTTCTTGAGGCTTTTGATGAATGGATGCTGCCGCTTGGGCTCCACATGTTTCCTCTGCTGGAGTTCCAACTTAGCGGGTATGCTTTCCGTAACTCGACTCATTTGCGTCACTCCTTCTACACCTCAAGTGTAATAATACATTACATTTACATCCCTTAAACATCCTTTTTCCTGATCTTATTTCCTTGTAAAACATAATTGATGTAAACATTCATATCAGGTAGCGCTTTCTTGATTTGATAGTACATCGCACGGTAAACTTTTATCAATTTGCAATTTTCTCCGACTTCTCTTTATTCCATAAACCCTTGTATAGCAAGCGATTACGAGCTGTTTTGGGTGGAAATTATGTTCCTTATGTATGAATAAAAAAATCCCGGAGGTGGTTAGATCTCCCCCGGAATTGACATGGCGTTCTGTACATGCATGTTCAAAAAGTTAACGATTCAGCACCGAGAAGGGGAACACACGGGAAAAATCTCTATGCGCTTGTGATCAATCTGAACGTATGTGTGATGGGTAATGCACTGGTTGTAACCGATTGTGGAAGTTCCACGAGAAGTCCGTCTTCCGTATGCTGATACGTAAGTACGTCATCGCTATCGATGAGTTCGACCCGCTCTACCTTTTCCAGATAAGGAATGACTAGCTGTGGTTGTACGCTCTCATGTTCGTTTCGGTATAAACGGAAGGCATATACGGTGTTGATCTCTTCCTTCTGCGTGAAGGCCCAATCTTTCGTAAAATATGGCCCGCAGATCCGGGTTCCATAGACCCCTTCTCCATGAGTACCCAGCCATTCACCGAGGCCCTTGATGCCTCGAATTGCCCCTTTGGGCAGACGCCCATCGGGTTGTGGTCCTACATTCAGCGCCAGGTTACCACCCTTGGACACGACTTCGAGTAGAATATGTGCCAGCTGTCTTCCCGTTTTGTACTGATCATCGAATCCGAAGGCAAAGGAGTTGCCCACGGTAATACAGCTCTCCCATGGAATGTTCATCGGATGTTCCGGTATGGTCTGCTCGGGGGTAACGATATTCTCATACGGCCCACCCACGGTGCGATCTGCGGACAGGAGCCACGGTTGTGTGGTCTGACGTGCACGTTCCACGACTTCTCCGAGCCTGATATCCTGCCCATGGCGACCTTCGCGCACCCAGCCGGCATCCAGCCACAGACACTCGATCCGTCCGTAATTCGTCAGCAGCTCCATGATCTGCTCATGTGTGAACTCTACAAACTGCTCCCACAGCCATGGATACTTATGGGGATCATACGAGGGACCGCGCCACATATGGCGCCCACGCTCCATACCGGGTGCCCAGTAATACGGGGTATGCCAGTCCGCTTTGGAGAAATACGCTGAGATGCCCAGCCCTTTAGCCCGAAAAGCGTCAAATAATGCTCGACAGATGTCCGCGTACTTATGGGTATGAAAAGGGGTGTCTTTGCCCGTAATCCGGTAATCCGTCGTTTTGGTATCCCACATGCAAAATCCGTCATGGTGCTTGGTGGTGAACAGGAAGTATTTGAACCCATTATCTGCCGCCATCTGTGCCCATTCCTCAGGCTGGAAACGAATCGGATTGAAGGTTTTGTTGAGATCGAAGTATTCCCGTTTGAAGTCTTCCATGTCATCCGTCCAGTCGATGTCATCACGCGACCAATCGCCATCCTCATCACTCAGCGCCCAGGACTCGACGAGACCAAGCTGGGAATACGGCCCCCAGTGCATCATCAGCCCCAGCTTCTGGTCCTTGAACCACTCCAGCCGTTCATTCAGCAGCGGATCCTCCGGTCTGATCCACTCTTCCTCTTTGCTAAAATTGTGCACCCCGGCTTCAACAATCTGCTCTTCCTGCTCCAGTACGGTTTCTTTGGTTTCGCTCATCCTGATTCATCTCCTCGGATTAGAATAAAAGATAAACCTTGCATGTTACGCCTGGTCACTCCGAGTGCAGTACCATCTTTCGATCGCTGTTATCCCCAGATTTTTTGATTATTTTCCTAGAGGGAAAATCCGGGGATAAAGGCGAGCGCTCCGCTTCTTCAGATTGGTTCTGCACTCTCCGTTTTGGCGTAAACGCTACGTTTAACTATTATGGGGCGTAGTAACTCTGTTATTTCGATTGCGGTGCCATCTTCAATTCCTATGAATCCCACATTCTTCGCTTGACTCCAGAGGAATATAAACTGGCTGACCTTCGCGAATCGGCAGGAAATTTTCTAAGGAACTCAGGGCGCCTTATTCAGCCTTTTGATCCTCTTTTTAAATCGTAAGGAACTTCAGACACGTTATTTCCCGAAATTAGCTGATAATAATGCTGTAAACTGCTGTTTGTTCTCATATAGCGTGTCTCAGGTTCTTTAGGTTTCTGCTCGCGCTCCATATCCTTAAATAAGACGGATCAGATTCGTTAGCACTCGCTCCCTACCCTGCTCTCTGCTCCAAATGCAAGCGGATAGGACGACTCCGAATCTCGCCCGGAGTGGAGCTTTTCATTAAGAAGGGAGCGAAATGCTCATAACCTTTAATGCCATGGGAGTAATTAAGTATCAACGTGAAGTATCTACATGGAGCACCCACATCCACGCGAACAATACCACCATTTACAACGAAATTTCGCGTCCCTGACGGGCTGATTCGTAGATGGCACAGAGCATTTTCATTACTTCGACGCCGTCTTCAACTGGGCTAAGTGTTTCTTTGCGGCCCTGTGTACTATCGATAAAATGGTTGATTTCATTGCGGAACGAGCCCATAAAGTCGAATGATTTGAAATCCACCTGTGGAGTCATGTTCAAAATGGTGTTAAATTTCTCGCCAATAATCGAAATTTCCGGCTCCAGCTCGGCACCGCCTTTGTCACCATATAGCTTGACTGAGGTCTCATCTGCTTTGGCATGGAGCGTGAAGCTGACATCCACGAGCAGGCTCGCACCATTCTCGAAACGAATCAGGGCATTTGCCATATCCTCAACAGTATTCTGCTGAGCGTCATAGTCTGCCGCTTTGTAGAACGACAGATTGTTAATGTTCGAGCGGTTCCCCAATCGATTGGACACGTTAGCGGAGACGGATTTCACCTTCGGTCTGCCCATCAGATACCAACAAATGTCGATCACATGCACCCCGATATCGATCAGAGGTCCACCGCCGGAGCGGTTGATATCCGAGAACCAGCCACCTGGGTTGCCCAAACGACGCAGACTGGAGGCTTTGGCATAATAGATCTCGCCCAGTTCACCCTCGTCGATAAATTTCTTCAGAATCTGTGCATTGTCACTATAGCGGCGAACAAAACCAACCTGCAGCAGCTTCCCACTGCGATGAACGGCCTTCTCTACCTCGAGGGCATCCTCCACCGTCTGGCAGAGTGGTTTTTCACATAACACGTTTTTGCCTGCGTCCAGCGCAGCAATACTAATCTCGGCATGGGAGTCGTTCCATGTACAGATGCTAACGGAATGAATCTCGGGCATTGCGAGCAGTTTCTTGTAGTCGGTAAACACATGAGGTGCATTATATTGCTTCGCCACTTCTGCGGCACGTTCTGCATTCAGGTCGCAGATAGCGTATATCTCAACGTCAGGATTACTGGCATAGGCTTGCAAGTGGCAATCGGATATGGATCCGGCACCGATGACGGCGACTTTCAATTTGGACATAGTGTTGATTCCTCCATAAATAAAATTAAAGTTCTGCAGAGTAGACGTTCCGGTTGCGAATCGTTCTTCCGATCACTCTTATCCCCAGATTTCTTCACTCACCTTTTTGCAAAGGGGAAATCCGGGGATAAAGGCGCACGCTTCGCTTCTTCAGAATCGATTTCGCCCCCTCCACTACTTTTTCTGAATGAATTAACTTTCTTTTTGAGCCATACATAACAAGTCATATTTCATTTAAAACAAGCACTCAGCCCTATGCCTCTTCCCATAGGCGGCGGACGTTATCCATGGCAATGCGTGAGGCGGTTTTGCAATCCTCCATGCCTTCAAATTCAACCGAGATATATCCGTCATACCCGGATTGTTTTAACACACGCATAACTTCAGGCATGTTGATATCGCCATGGCCCACAATGGCACCGCGCAGGTAATTGCCATGCGAGGTTTGGAACCAGCCTTCACCGGGGTTCCGGTAGGAAGGCCTCCAATAGAAGTCTTTGGCATGCACAATCGACGCGTACGGAATATTATTTTTCACCGCACTCACCGGATCTTCATCCACACAAAGGAAATTCCCGACATCCAGGGTGGTTTTGAAGTTATTCCGCGCCGTTTCGTGGAGCAAACGTTGAATTCGCTCACTCGACTGCACATAGTACCCATGGTTCTCCACACTTGTTGTAATCCCAAAATCCGCTGCATAATCGGCTATCCGCTGACAAGCCTTCACCAGTACAGGCAGGTCGATCTCGAACTGTGCTACGGTTCCTTCCGGTGAGGGACGGAAAGCCACGTCATGCCGCATCAGTTTTACACCCAATGCAGCAGCCACATCCACATGTCGCATCACATTCTGGATCTCTTGCTCTAATGCTTCGGCGTCCTCCTGTACAGCAAAGTTAGCGCCGATAGCATAATTGGAAATATCGATTCCTACCTCTTTTGCGACAGCTTTAATCTCATCAATCAACTCCGGATGTTCGATCAGACTGAATCCCATCGGAACAATCTCCACATGTTCCCCGCCCTGATCGGCGATCCAGCGAATGGCATCCGGTACGGTTAATTCTTTACGATCCAGTGCTTGTTGCAGACTGTAGGTGCTGAGTCCAACTTTCATTTTTCCTCATCCTCTCCTGTAGTTGCTGTCCATACCCAACGTATACCTTTTTCCGGCAGACACGACAATTGCCAATAATCGTATGGCTCACCTATTTTCCTTTTCCTAGCCCAAATCCGGTGTATCCACGAACGTAACGGCCAGATCAGCCGTCTCGTGGAGTTCAAATACAGTAATTTCATTCTCACCTTCGCGAAGGAGTGGGGCAGGTACGTACAATGTTTTTTGCGGTCCTATATTCCAGTAGCGACCCAGATTGAATCCGTTTACAAAGACAACACCTTTGGTCCAGTTATCCAGACGCAGAAAAGTATCTCTTACACCCGTTACTTGAAAACTTCCCTGGTAAAAGGCTGGCCCTCCCCCCACTCTCTCTCCTTCTTCATCCCCTGCCGAAAATTTCTCGCTAAATTTTAGACACGACAGGTCGGTTAAAGGCAGACAATGAATTGTCCAATCGAATAAAAATTGAAAGCCATGCCGCACTCCCTCCGTAATCCCCTTTGGATCTCTCAAATACGGGCCATAGTTGATTCGCCCCATATTTTCAACAAGGATCAATAGATCTGCGCCCTCTGGCGGCACTTCAAACGAAATCGATACTGCTGTATTCCCCCGTTCCAGCACGCCCTGAAATTGCCCATCAACAAACACAAGCGCACGGTCACGCACCTCCTGAACCGCCAATTCCTGTCGCTCCCTAGGCCCGGATATTCGGGTTTGATAACAAATAAATCCATAATCCTGACCCAGTTTCTCCATCGATTCCGGATTCGTGCGTTGCACCGGGACTGATATCCGGTTCAACTGTGGCAGTAATGACGCCTGCTGGTTCAACTCCACTCGTCCATATGCGAATGCCCCCTTCGATTCAGGCAACACGAGCTCATCCAGATCTTCATCGTTATACCGAGCAATAAGATCACGTACGGCATGAAATTTTGCTGTTGGCTCCCCAGATTCACTGAGCAGTGAATCGTAATCGTAACTTGTAATGGTGGGTTCATATTGATCTTTCTGCTGACAGTTCGCTCCGTTATAAAATCCAAAGTTCGTTCCCCCGTGGAACATATAAAAATTAACCGAAGCACCTGCCCGAAGCATCTCTTCAAATATATCTGCTACATCTGCGGCTTCCCGGGTATGATGCGACTCACCCCAATGATCGAACCAGCCGTTCCAATACTCCATGCACATCAAAGGTTCTTCTGCCTGATATTCACGCAGCTTGGCGAACGCTCCTTGCGTCCCTGATCCAAAATTAACTGTAGCCAGATACCCTGGCACCGATCCCGCTTGCAACATAGGGTCTGTCGGTCCGTCGGAGGTAAATAACAACACATCCATCCCCCGCTCTACCATGCCATCCCGTAAATATTGCAGATAACTCGCGTCATTGCCGAAACTGCCGTACTCATTTTCAATTTGCATCGCGATGATCGGCCCACCATGCGTGCTAAGAAGGGGTTTCAATTTGGGCAAAAGCACATCATAATAACGATCCACATTTGCCAGAAATGTTGCATCATTACACCGAAGACGGACATCATCAGCTGCAAGCAGCCAGGAAGGCAATCCGCCAAACTCCCACTCCGCACATATATAAGGACTTGGGCGTACAATCACATGCAGACCCACATCTCCCGCAATACGAATAAAACGTTCCAGATCAGCCATGCCTTCAAAACAATACTGCCCCGGCTGCGGCTCATGAACATTCCACGGCACATACGTTTCTACTGTGTTGAAGCCGCAGGCTTTCAACTTGAGTAGCCGATCCTCCCAATATTCGGGGACCACTCTAAAATAATGAATGGCACCCGACAAAATCCGAATGGGCTCGCCATCATACATGAATTGTGAACCTTTATACGTTAGCAGCGGCATTTGGCATCCCTCCCTGCTCGCTCAGATATATGCCTAACCCGGACAACGTAGGATACCATCTGGATTCATGAATGGTTAATCGCATGCTTCTCAATGTGACCTGGGGGAAACAGCAAATTCGTTTATACCCCACCACAGTCCCCGTGTAGAACGCCTCCCAACCCCCATCTGCCCTTTGTGACTCCAGTGTAAAACGCTCAATCCGTTGGCCTGTCTCGATATGTTCCATCAGCACCACCCGGTCAAACGTCATTTCCTCCTGCAAATCCAGCTCAATCCAAGCCTGCTCCGTTCCTTCATGAGGACACCAATACGTATCCCGTCGTTCCGTCAGCAACTCCGATACGACATGTTGTTCATCCATCGTCTCCGATGCTTTTACCAGCGCCTGCAAGGCCAAATTTTCCTGAAAAATGGTACGTAGCGAATCTCCTAATTCCTGTAGTCGCTCTACATCCCGTTCATGAATGAGACCACGCGTATCCGGTGGCAGATTGAGCAAAAAGGTGGCATTGCCTCCCACTGCGCCGTAATAGACGGCGAGCAGTTCTTCCAATGTTTTGACCTGATCATCCTCACTTGTATGATAGAACCATCCCGGGCGAATCGAGGTATTCACCTCAGCAGGGTACCAGATCAATTGCTCACCTTGGGAACGAATGACCTCTCGGCTTCCCAAATCACGGTCCTGTGTATTGATCCTTGTGGCAAACTCGCCATCATCCACCTGCTGCGATTGCTCCTGAATCTTCTCATTATCCTGCATATGCGCGGGCACAACGCTCCATTCCGATTCCCGCGTATGCCCCGCCTCATTGCCGCACCAACGAACATCCGGTCCACATACCGAGATGACAGCATCGGGCTGAAGTTCACGAATAAGCGCATAATAGGCGTCCCAGTCATAGACCTGCCTTTTGCCATTCGGACCCTCACCACACGCGCCATCGAACCATACACAGAAGATATCGCCATAATTCGTAAGCAGCTCACGTAACTGATGGAGGAAAAACTCGTTATACCTCTCGGAATCTCCATAAGTGGCTTCATGCCGATCCCAAGGAGACAGGTACACGCCGAACTTCAATCCACCCTCACGGCAGGCATCGGCGACTTCCCGAACCAAATCCCCCGCACCGTTCCTCCATGGACTGGCCGCGACCGTATGCGCTGTATACTGGCTTGGCCACAAACAAAATCCATCATGATGCTTACACGTCAAAATCAGCCCCTTCATCCCGGCAGCCTTGCACGCCTGCACCCATTGCGCTGCGCTTAGTTCAGAAGGATTGAAGATCAACGGTTCTTCCTCCCCAGTGCCCCATTCCCGATCCGTGAATGTATTTACCGTAAAATGAATAAACGCGTAAAACTCCATCTCCTGCCATTTCAACTGGCGTTCGGATGGGCTGACCTCTGCTGCGAACTTGATCCATTCGGCTGCTTGCATGTCCTGGTTCATGGTGTTATCCCTCCTTTTATTTCGTGCATTTCTATGTCACTGGACCACCCTTGCTTTTTGGGCCGTTACGGATTACATTACGCATTACTGTCCATAAATGGCAGTGATGCCTGTAATAACTGCTGCTTGGCTTGAGCGATAAGCTTCGAATCTGCGGGATGGTCAAAGCTTCCTTCACGGCGTACACCTGATCCCATATGGATCTCCGTGATGCCCGTCTGACTCACTAACGTTTCAATTCCCTCTAAAGTAACTCCCGACCCTGCCATGACAGCGATGTTCAAGGTTTGCCCCAAATTCTGAAGATGTTTCAGCTCCAGTATGGCTTCAGGTGCTGTCCGTTTCCCTCCCGATGTAAGCACACGCTCCACATTGCCCAATGTGTTAATGGCCTTGAGCGCCCCAGTCAGACTTGCGCTCACATCAATTGCACGATGAAACGTAACGCCCAAACCCTCAGCTTCAGCCATACATGATTGCAAGCTGATGAGATCTACTTCACCCTCTCCCGTGAGGGCTCCAATTACGATGCCAGCGGCTCCCAGTTCCTTCGCCACCCGAACATCGCGGGCCATGGCGTGCATGTCATCTGCGCTATAGCGGAACGAGCGGCTATGGGGACGGATCATGACATACACCGGAATGGATACCTGGGACAACACATGCGCCATGACGCCATAACTGGGGGTAAGTCCCCCTTCAGACATCGCAGACACCAGCTCAATCCGATCGGCCCCTCCCTCCTCAGCTGCCTTGGCATCTTCCACATCCACAGCAATGACTTCCAATACAGGCTGTCTGCTCATAAAGTTCACTCCCTTCTTTCATATAAAATGTAGGGATGATACGTAATCGTAGGACATGCGCACATTGGAAATGATTAGCCCTCTTTCTCATCTGACCGTTCCACCATCCATGAACATTATTGTACGGGTACATTGCATCTCTCCATGACATATAGGACCGACAAAGTGCATCATCAGCGCTCCTGCGGCCCTTCTTCATCGTTATGAGTGACGGTCAGTTTCCAACATGCAATCCGATCCCTTTTCCACGTATAGGTGACATATAGAACCTTCCCCTGGGATACGATTGCCGGATACGAGTATTCCCCCGGTTCATTCTCCAGCACATATTCATCACCCCAGGTCTGACCATTGTCCCTTGAAAAAGTAATCACCAGCGGGGTTCGAGGACTCTCCGTTGTGTATCCACAGATTGGATTGTAGACAAGCGCAAGCAAGCCATACTCCATGCGTATGGCATCAATCCCACTATTGTTATTGGGTAGTTCTGTAGCGTAAGCTTCACACCATGTGCGTCCACCATCTAGCGAATCACTGCGATAAATAAACCCTTCGGTACTGCGCAGAAGCATGTGAACGTGCTCTCCACCAGAAGACCATAATGCAGGCTGGATCAGCCCCTTGGCAAACCAATGCTCAGACCCGACATAGGTGGACAGGTCCATCGGCACATGCGCACTCTTCGTCCATGTGACCCCGTGATCTGTAGAGATATCGACAAATGACTCCCAGATCTGCTTGCCTGATACCTCAGGGTCCAATCGTTCAATCGATCCAGGAGCCAGCATTGTTCCATCCGCCAACTGAATAGGTTTGTTCCGAACCGGCCCACGGCCACCAATATCTCCGGGCACCAGCTCCCGAGAAGCTGTCCACGTGTACCCACCGTCTACTGATTGAATGAAGCGGGTATGCCAGTCCGTAATTTCATGCCCTACTTTATAAAAGAGCATCAGTGAATCATTCTGTGCATATAGCACCGGGTTCCAGTGAGCTATACCTTCCTCATCTGCAACTTTGCATGGAACAGACCACGCTCCGTTACCACTCTGCCTTGCGAGCCAAATCGCTACATCACTCGCCTTCTCATGCTGACCTGCAAACCAAGCAACCAGCAAATCACCATCTGGTAACACAGCAACCGTGGACGCATGACTGCTCTGAAAAGGCTGACCTTCCTGAAAGATAAATTGTTTGTCCGCAATGATCTTCATGAATGGATTCTCCTTTGGGGGACCGGAATGGGTTAGCAAATAGAGAGTGCAACGTATTTTAAGTGCTTCGTTGAATCATTTTGTTATTTTTGTTATTTTTGTTATTTACAATGTTATTATCAATTAGCAATAGTCTAAAACGTTAGGTTCAGAACGTCAATACAAAAAAAGACACCCTTAGGGTGTCTTCATGTCTCGGATAAACTTAAGATTATCCGAGCTTTTCTATTTTTTACGCCGAGCCTTCGTCATTCGATTAAACATAATCAGTGCCGCAATGATCATGGCAATCATGGCAATATTACTTGCCACTTCTTGTGATAAGCCAAAAAGAACGCCCAGGTTAGTCACCAGACCTCTTACAATCAGCGCCACCACAACTAACAGGATCGGACTCATAAAATTATAATTTCTCATTCTTCGCAACACCCCTGACCCCATTGTTCAGAACTCCAAAATCCCATAACACTATCATAACAGCAGCTATTCCGTGTTACAACAAAGGACACCGCGAGCAGTGTCCTTTGTCATGTACCCACGTATTCTGCTTTTGATGAAGAACAATCTTATGATTGCTGCTATCACAAGATATTTCTGATTATCTCTACACCTGCTTGAATTCGATCCAATCAATCTGGAGACCTGGTTTGGTGAAGTCCAGTTTCAATTCATACAGTCCTGCTTCAAGGTCTACTTTGACAAGCTTCTGTCTGATCCATTTGCCTTCCGTACCATTCGTTTGAATGGTGGTTACCAACTGGTCATTCAGGAGCAGGTTACATGCACTTTGAGCCAGTTCCGGCTCAGGGGACATGATCTGTACAATAATCCGATAATGGCCAGGCTCGTCCACTTTCATATAAACCGGTTCAGCTACCGCAGGTTTCACCTGTGCATTCTCAACCAGAACCTGGGCCTGTGCAGCCGATAGGGAGGCATTCGCTTGGAACGAAGCTACGTTCTCCACGATCTCGTGTTTTCTATCGGACACCGGTGCATTCATGATGAATCTGCAGATGTTGATTGCCGAGCGTTGCAGTTCTCCGCGAGTCAATGTTCCATTTTCCAAGGATTCAATCGTGTTATCGTCCCAGCCGTTGATCTCTGCGCCGTAGTTCGGTACAACCATGTAGAGATCATTCTGCGCACGAATCATCCAGTTCGTGTATTTGCGATCCGCTTCTCCACCTTCGGTCACATCGTTCATAATGGCCCACCAGTCGGTCATGACGATACCCTCAAAATTCCACTCGCCGCGCAAAATTGTGGTATTCAGGTCGTAGTTCGATGCCGCCCAGTGTCCGTTAATCGGGTTGTAGGAGGTCATAATGGAGTTCGCTCCGCCTTCTTTTACAGCGATTTCGAACCCTTTCAGGTAAATTTCACGCAGTGCACGTTCGGAGACAACAGCATCCACTTTACTGCGGTGTTTCTCCTGGTTGTTGCAGGCAAAGTGTTTCAGTGTGGCATTGGAACCACCCTTCATAATACCTTTCGTACACGCTGCGGCAAATACACCCGAGATCAGTGGATCTTCAGAGAAGTACTCAAAGTTCCGGCCATTAAGCGGGCTCCGGCGGATATTCAGACCAGGTCCGAGCAGGGTATCCACCTGATTTCTGAGCAGTTCCTGTCCTTCCATCACATACAACTCTTCAACAAGCTCCTTGTTCCATGTCGCCGCAAGTAACGTACCAATGGATACCTGGGTTGCTTTCTCTCCACTGTCCATACGAATACCGGACGGGCCGTCTGCCGTACATGCTACCGGAATACCGTAGTTGAACAGGCTGTCGCTGACACCCCCAAATGCAGATGCCGTTCCCGAAGTAACGAGTGGACTGCTCATGCCTTCGCCACGGACAATCGCTGCCAGATCCTGATCATTCAATTGAGCGATGAAGGCTTCCAGACTCACTTTGCCAGCTTTAACGTCACTCAGCTTGTGGCCCTGGTTCCCCGTCTGCTCCAGCGTTTGCGGAAGATTCTGCTCAATCCGGTTCGCCATGGATATCTTACGTTTCGGTACTTCTGCATAAGTCAGTTCATATGATCCATCTTCCTTGCGCGCACCTGGTTTCATCCGTGTAAAATCTTCCGTTGGGGCCATCGCTTCTTGCAGCTGCTCCACCAATTGAAGGGATTCAATCACATATCCATCCTGACCATCGATGCTAACGTGCTGCACTTGTTTCACACTGGTTCCTACATGCAGCCGATATGTGCCTTCTTCCAGAACGTATGCGGAAGCATGACCTGTAACACCCGCATCATCGTAGGATGCCATGTCATGGATCGGGAAGCTGATCGTCAGAATTTCTGACTCGCCCGGCTGCAACAATCCCGTCTTGCCAAAAGCAACCAAAGCCTTCACCGGTTGTCCCAGTTTGCCTTGCGGGGCTTCATAATAGACTTGTACAACCTCTTTGCCCGCATATGTTGTACCCGAGTTGGTCACATTGACACGAACTTCAATGTAGGTTTCGCCGTCTTTGGACACAGATTTCGCTTCTTCATGCTGAGCCAAAAACGTCGTATAAGACAGGCCGTAACCGAATTCAAACTGAACACGCTCGGGTCGAAACGTTTCGAAATAACGATAACCTACATAAATATCTTCCTGATACAGGTTCTTGAACTCATTGCCGTAGTTGCTTGTCGAAGGATAATCTTCGATGGAATATGCAATCGTATCTGTCAGTTTACCGCTTGGTGTAACGTCGCCCGCCAGCACATCAGAAATCGCGTTGCCACCCTCCATACCGCCATGCCAGGAGTAAATTACGCCTTGGATTGGATGTAGATACGTTTCGTTTAACCAGCTCATGTCGATGATATTCGAGACATTCAGCACTACGATTGTATGTTCAAACTGCGAAGTGACTTGCTTCAACATCGCTTTCTCATCTTCGGTCAGTTGGTAACTTCCTGGCGCATCCGCATTATCCTGATCTTCTCCTGCTGTACGTCCAATTACGATAATGGCTTTGCTGGATTTGCTTCTGGCCTGTGCAACCAGTTCATCCGTCAAAGGCATTTCTTTCTGATTCCATGGCTCGGCCGCCCATACTTTTCCACCATCATCAAATGGGTTCTCTTCAATCCACTTCTCATAGACAGCTGCCAGTTCTTCGTTCACCGTTATATTCTTTTTGCCGCGCAGACCATCTAGCAGATTGGTTGTGTAGGCTACATGGACACTACCGCCTGAACCCGTGCCGCTGCGATAATAATTCACTTGAATCCGTCCAAAAACTGAAACGTTTTCGTTTTCACGAAGTGGAAGCACTTGCCCTTCATTTTTGAGTAAAACGGCTCCTTCAGCAGCAACCGTACGACTAAACTCTGCAAACCCTTCCAATGGAACTCCGATTTGATGTGTGCTCAATGATTTCCCTCCTGATTGTCATCCCCATATCTACGAACGAATAAGACCATTCCATATGATCTGGTAGATTCACTTGTACATAGTCTCATATTAACAGATTCTATCGCAGAAATTAAACTAGATTTGTGCTTAATTTATATTATTAAGGCTTGCCCACGATGAACGGCATAACAAAAAGCCACGGACACCTGCTGTCCGTGACTTTTCTTCTTTTTGGAACACTATATCAAGTCGTAAGTTTCGCATACACCAGAAAGAATAACATGTCTTCGCCCATGATGACATAACCCGGAACCCGGTAGACCAGATCCACAAGGACAAATGCCACCAGTAACCCTACCATGAACGCCAGATGGCGTGGACCCAGTCGCAGATGTGCGTGTCTGTAACGATGGAACACAAGTGAGGTCGACAAGAAATACAGTAGCGCCGATCCAAACACAAACCCTAGCATGAACACATAGTTTAACTGGTTCTGATATAACAGTTGAATTGAAGCAGCGATCATACTCATAGAGATGTAGATGAACAGATGGCCGTATATGATCGCTTGACCGGCAGTCTGAATCTCTTTGCTAACCTTTTTCTCCACGTTGTCGAAGTACTGCCACCACATCGCAATGACAAAGATGGACGTAAATGCGGCAAACAGGATGGATTTCATATCCCAATGGTCGGCTTGCAGCACAGCGATAATGCTTACCACCGATTCACCCAGCAGGATGAGTGTAAATAACGCGAAACGTTCCAACAAATGATGAGTCTGAACCGGTACTTTCACCAGATTTTTACGTCCGATCAACGGAAGCACAATGTCCACTGCAATTCCTGCATACAAAATCAAGTAGCGTAGCCAGGAATCGAAGAATAGTGAACCTGATGAGATCAATATACCAATGAGGAAACAGGTACCCAAGTAACGAGCCGCTTGCTGTTGATGCTCACTTTTCGACTTGTGAACCGTCAGATACTGTATCGCCGTAAACGCCCGTGAACCGATATAACCCACGAAGAAGGACAGGTAGTATTGGTCAAAATGGGTAGACAGGCTCGCCGTCATGACCATCACGGACAGGAGTTGAAGGATGAGAAATATTCTATGAATCAGGATGTCTTGACCATAGCGGTTAATAAACAAGGTCTGACCAACCCATGCCCACCAAACAGGGATGAAAATAAGCACAAACTTCATTAAGTATTCAAACGTAATTACTCCGTGTTCGGCATGTAACAAGACATGACCCGCCTTGGAGACCGCAGCTACGAAGAGCAGATCGTAAAACAGCTCCAGCCATGTAACCTTTTTCTCCATCATCCTTCGTTGCTCCTTAGATTTTATAGTAATAGAACTCTTCTTATTTCGCAGTTGTAGCAGGTTCGAGTGTTCTTACCACGATTGGTTGCAGATTGTCCTCGATTTGAGCGCGGTATTTCTCGAACCACTCTGGCAGCATCAATTTTTGTCCGAGCGAATCCGCAGGTTCATCTTTGGCAAAGCCCGGAGGATCGGTAGCAATCTCGAACAGGATACCGCCAGCTTCTCTGAAGTAGATCGCGTTAAAGTACTGACGATCCCGAACTGGCGTCGGTTGATACCCGTAATCACGTACAGCTTCACTCCACTGTGCATGTTCCACGTCATCAGTGGCGCGCCATGCAATATGATGCACCGTTCCAGCTCCACCCATGCCCAGAGGTATACGGGTCACCGGAACATCCACAACATTACCGATGTCTCCACTCGACCGGAAACGGGCATACTCTTCATTTTCACCCACTTTGACAAATCCCAAAATTTTCTCAAGCGCATCCATCGTTCTCTGCGGGTTTACACTGAACAGGACAGCACCGCCAAAGCCTTTGATGGCTTTATCTGTTGGAATTCCTTCGTGTGTCCAAGTGCTGGTTGCTCCCTCTTCCCGTTCAACAAGCTCAAGCCGCAGGCCTTCACTATCTTCGAATTGAAGCAGCTCTTCATTGAAGCGAGTTGTCTGAGTTACCTCAATGTTATACTGTTCCAGCCGGTTCTGCCAGAAGCCAATCGACCCAGGAGGAATGACATAGGAAGTGATACCGACCTGTCCTCCGCCAATTTTGCCCCGTGGTGATCCAGCGGATGGGAAGAAGGTAATGATGGTACCTGGGCTTCCATGTTCGTCTCCAAAATACAGGTGGTATACATCAGGTGCATCGAAATTGATTGTTTTTTTCACGAGACGCAGTCCCAGAACTCCGGCATAAAAGTCAACGTTGGCCTGTGGATCCCCTGCGAAAGCTGTAATATGGTGAATACCTGCTGTTTGAATAGTCATGATTAATTCCTCCTTGGTTTGGTAAGCATGTTTGGAATCTGCTAGGTGTTAGAGATCATTTGATAAATGAGATAGTTTAGATCGTTGATTCATTTATAGTAAGTTTGTATTATCTTTAAATTAAGATATATGGTCTGGTGAATGATTTCTATTTGTTATTTTGATTGGCCTGTTCTTGTTTCAATTTATCAGGAGTCACGTCATCGCCGTTCGGATCATAGATGGTTGCATTCAAGAGAATGTCGTTGACCGAACCGCGAAAAGTTTGCAGATATTCCTGGCGAAGATTAACCTGTTCCTCTTTCTCCATCTCCGTCAATCCGCCCTCTTTGGCTTTTCTTGCAAGTTCATTAATTCTGGTCAATGTTGGGATCATCATCTTGATCTCTCCTCATGTAATGGATTAAAGATATTTGTTTGTGTTGGGTTTTATATTCAAATTAAATATCTTAATTTAAAGATATATGATTTGTGATTAGTTGTCAACTGTTTTATCTAAACTACAATAAATAAATTGGCTTGCCGCTCATCACCCTGTTGTAATAACTATGCATCCCAACAAAAAAAAGGGCTAGCTCCGCAGTAATTTCACTTCCTGCGAACCTAACCCCTACCTGTGTTTATTTTATTAACCCAGCTTTTGACCACAGTTTGGACAGAAATTGGCGCCTTCATTCTTGGCTCCACAGTTCGGACAGAAGTTAGGCTTCTTGTTGCCCTCTGTAGATGGAGAGTTACCTGCATCACCGTTGCTATTGCCCGCTGGCTTCTGGTCCGCGTTCTGATTCTGAGACGAATTGGCATTGTTGTTGTTTTGGTTTTGGTTCTGGTTCATGTTCTTCATCATTTCATTGGCCATGTTCATACCCATCATCATGCCTGCCATATCCGAGGCCGCGCCGCCGCCCTGTACTTTACCGGATGAGATACCGTCTGTCATGCTGACCTGCTGATACTTTTGCAGATTACCAATCATCTCATGGGAAGCGGTCTTCGTAATCATATCCTGAATCTCTTTTGGATAATTGAAGCTCATTACCTGGAATCCGGTAATCCCAATGCCGATGTCCATCATCTGCATATCCAGATCTTCCTGAATCCCTTTGGCAATATCCGATGCATTGGCCTGCAGGTTAAACATATCCTTCCCTTCACGGCTAATCCACTTCATTAGAAGCTGATCCAGCACGGAAGTAATACGGATTTTTACATCCTCCACCAGATAACTCTGCTTGATGCCTGCAATCTTATCGATCAAGGTCACATAGTCACTCACTTTGAAGTTAAACGTACCATTGGCCCGAATCGGCATTCCACCCGGGAGTTGTGGTGTCGGAATTAATACCGGACTTTGCGTGCCCCAGCGCACGGTAAACTCTTTGGTATTTACAAACAATACTTCGACTCGCATGCCGCTGTTGAATCCGAACTTGAACCCTTTTAAGGTAGAAAGAAACGGAATGATCTCGGAATCGATATTAAATGATCCTTCGTCCTCAAAAATCCCTTCCACTTTACCGTTATTCAGGAAAATGGCGTCCTGACCAGAACGGATGATAAGTTTACTCCCCTTCTTGATCTCCCGGTTGCTCCACTTCCAAAATATCATGTCATCTCTAAACTCTTCCCATTCCACCACATTCGAAAACTGATTTCTGAAAAATCCCATACTTGTTCCCATCCCTTCTATTAGAAAGCATTGTGTACCCAACATGCCTGCATTAAGTTATTGCGAATGTCCGTGATGCTAGAAAGATCGGCTGCTACCGCTATGGGAATGACCACCCCGGGTTGTGCCTCCGCCCCCTCCACCGCCACCGTTGTTATTGTTTTTCTCAATCTTGCGTTTGGTGACTGTTGTACGAATGTACCGATCCTGACGATCAATTACACTGGAATTACTGGAATCCTCATACGTTGCACGATTGACTGTGACTCGCCCACCAGAACGATAGGTCATTACACCAACTACAATTCCTCCGATTGCCACGGATACAGCAAGTTGAAACCACGTATTGAAGAGGATATTATCCGGATTGACCCCGGGTTTAAGATCCATATATTCGTAGGAGAGCTCCAAATATTTTTCAAAAGCCAATCTATAATTTCCGTCCGATACATCTGGGGCAATTTTGGCCGTAATTTTATCGGCTCTACCATTGTCGATATACTCTTCCCCTTTGTAAAAACCAGCCAGATACATCTTCCGATTGTACATGTCTATTGTAAGAATAACTGCGTTTCCATGCTTTTTATCGTAACCAAATCCTTGATCGTCATAAAAATCCTCGGTAAGCAGTATTTCACTTTTATGCTCCTCGTTATTGGAGGTATATATAACAAAGTCCGTCTGCCGTTCCGCGCCATACTGATTCGCAAGTGCATTCAGCTCAACCTTATCCTGCTCACTTAGCAGGTTGGCCTCATCGTAGATGAGATTTTTGCTCTCCGCTGCGGATGCCGATGACATGGGAATCAACGGAGCGACAAGCGTTACCATTAGTAAAATGAGTGTAGCCATCACGATGACAAGAGGGGTTCTTTTTCTCATAAGAATCCACCTCCCATCATCCAGGAGACCAGCTTCAGTGACAGCAACGAGACGGCAGATACTCCTGCGAACCATCCAGCCACTTTGGCTTTGCTGATCGGCGGTTTACCGACCACTTTACCTGTCTGTCCATTCATGGCAAAGGTATACTGTGCCCGATTGTAGTCATAGTTGACCATCCACACCGGGAGCAGCACATAGTCCGCATGTTTGAGCGTGGTATCAATCTGTTTATCTGTATAGCTCACGCTGCTATAACCAGATACGGTTGAGGCAATATAAGAATCAATGTAAGATCTCGTCTTATCCTTGGCCCGTGGAAAAAGTTCCTCGTCCGTATAGCTATACTTTTCCGCAATATACCCCGCCAGATACGGGGTCTTGAACGATTTCAGCTGATTATATGGAAAAGGCTCCAGCTTATCCATCAGTTCATCCTTCATTTTCTCCGATGCATCGATGGGCAGATTCACGTAATTCAGCCGAATTCGGCGATATATATCGAAATGCTGTGTTTCCGTGTAATGGTAGTCGCCCTGGGTGTAGGATCTGACCTTGGTGCCACGGCCATGTACTTCGATCTTGTTATGTAATTCATACAACCAGAACGGTACGTACATGCCGGTAATGCTCTGAATTCGATCGGCGGACATGAAGCCAGTTGGCGTTAACAAGCCGTTTTTGCACCACTTTTTGAAAGCCTGTTTGGCTTGATCCTTGTTGATCGAAAAGGGGATCACCATCGCGGGGGCAAGATTGCCCGTCAGCCGATCACTGAGTACAACCGCTGCACCACAGAAACTGCATGTCGTCGCACTCGTCTCCGGCTCTGTCACAATGTCAGCTCCGCAGCTGTTACAGTGGTATTCCTTGACCTCATTTTCGGTGAATACTTGTCTCTTCAATGGATCGGGAATCTGCTCTATGTTGTCCTGGCGGCCGCAGCTGGGACAGGATAGTGCACCTGACACACTGTCAAAGATCATACCACTGCCGCAGTTGGGACATTTATATTCAATAACCGGCATCTGCTCACCTCAATGTTAACGAAATGGTGTAACGTATTATTTATTCTTCAGCTTCTCCTGAATCGCTGCGAGTTCTTCATCCGCACTTGGCGAAGCATGTTCATTATTACCCGCATCTGCGTTCATGTCCCTCTCGAGCTGGGCGATTAATTCGTCCAGATCATCTTCCTGTGCTCCAGCACGCAGTTCTGCCAACGCTTCTGCTTCGTTCAATGCCTGGTTGGCCTTGTCTTCCATGGCCTTCAATGCGGCATCAGCCTTGCCCGCAGATGCATTCCGTTCATTGGTCTGTTGCTGCGCCTTCGCATCTGCCATGCGTCCTTTCAGTTCGGCATGCCGCGCTTCCAGTTGCCCCAGATCGGCAACCAGCTTATCGTTCATATGCTTCATCATCTTGGCTTTGGCGGAAGCACGTTCATAGGCAGCCTGTAATTCGTTTAATTTGTCAGCCAGCTTCACTTTCTTCTCCAGAAAATTACGTGCCTTGTCTTCATCTCCGGACTCCGCCGATTTCTCTGCGTACCGCTGTAACTTCTTGACCTCGGCGCTGCACTCATCCAGTGCTCGCTTCGCCCGGCTCTCATCCGACAACACCGCCGTCGTCTCGGCCTTCACCTGCCCCAGATCACTGCTCAGGTTGCGCATATACTCATTCACACTCTTCTCCGGGTCTTCTGCCCGAGACAGCATGTGGTTCACATTCGCTTTCATCACGTCTCTAAACCTCGATAAGATTCCCATTACGTGTTCCTCCTCCGAAAAGTTCATATGTATACTATAATACATGAATACGCCCACATACGTTTCACATTTCACGATGGCAATTGGAGTCCATACGATCCAAATTTACACGATCATAGCGCAAAATAAGAAAAGACGAGCACCTGTAGTGTCGTCTCATGATCCGAAAACCCTCTCCTAACTCTCTTCTTCCCTTTTCACAGTTCATTAATGAATTTCATGCTCTCCTCTGCGATCCGATCTGGATCTGTATTATGTATATAATGATTGCTATCTAGAATCTGATATTGTCCCATTTTTACAGACTCGATATAACTTATTAAGTACGTTTGCCAATTCTCAACGGGCAACTCTTTTCCATTAGATATAAAGAAATACATCGGTACATCCGGAATTCCTAGCTTTGCAACCTTTGCTGCATTCTGTTTAATCATTCTAACTTCTTCATTCATGTTCGATGTCTGGGTGTTCTTGTAGAACAATGCCCGATACATTACCTCTTCCTGAGTAGACAGATGATTCTCCTTAATTGCAGCGGATGAATCCACAATCCCAGGGAAAAAGCGCGTAATCCCCATTCGTGCTCCCAAACTTGTAACGCTCATCATACCGCTCGAGGGCAAAGGATATGCTTCATATACTTCTGGAATGGTAGGATCCAATCCAATGATCGCCTTCACTTCGTTTGGATACCGTTGTGCCCAATATAGGGCTTCAATGCCTGACATGGAATGTGGAAACAAAACATACGGTGGATTCTGACCCGACAAAGTCAGAGCTGTTCTGGTTTCTTCCAATATCGTATCTATATCACGGGACACCTTCGCCGTTTCACTGAATCCGTAGCCCGCCTTCTCAATCACAGCAATTTTGTATTGTTCCGACAATCTGGAGTAGAGCGCCTTAAAATCCAATACAGGTGCGGATGTGCCACCACCCGACAGAAAGACCAACGTTTGTGATCCAGCGCCTTCGGTATAGACGTGCATCTGGTGATTATTTACGTTAACTTTTACACCTGGTGGCAACAGAATAGCCAACTCACTCCTGAGTTTAATCGTATGATTCGTGTAACTAATTATAATGAACAATAATATGATACCTAATGTTGCCAAGGCGCCATACCCAAATCTCTTCAACACAATTCTCATGAGCTCCCCCCAAAATAATAAACATTTCTATTTATTTTACCATGTATTTTGGAAGGTGTATGGCGCTTTAACCCTTTGCCTAAATCATCATACTTGACCGATCTATAGCTCAACCGGAAGGCTCTCCACCGCGGTGAAAAACACATCCAACAGCTCAACATTGTACACTGTACGGATGTATTCTTCGATCTGGGCTAAATCCTCTTCCCGTTGATATTCCAGACATGGACGGCCTTCACTCCACAGGACTCTGCACGGGAACTTTGCGACAACATCCTTAATGATGTGATCTGGCTCAGCTACTTTATGAATGTCTCCCATATAAAACTCCTCATTTCTCTATACTTAGCGTGTGCAATGATCCATTAATTTTGAAATAGTTAAGGATTCGATTCAGTGCACTTCATCACATTTCACTTGGTGAGTTAAGCCATATCCATATCCATTTTTCGGATGTAGCCGTGTTGATTCCCCCCATAGGTGCCATTCCTTCGCAAGTTGGCTATAATAGGGGGATCAAAGTTTTCGATAAAGGCAGGAAAATTATGCGTACACGAGTTCACTTTATTGCTCCCTACGAATCGATGATTCCTATTATACAAGAGTGCATTCCCCGTTTTCCCCAGTTAACCATTCAGACAGACGTGGGCGACTTGGCGAAAGGCGTGGAGCTAGCAACCCAAGCTGAGAAAAATGGGGCAGAGATTATCATCAGCCGCGGCGGTACCGCCCAATTGATTAAAAAAGCAGTGACCATTCCCGTCATTGATGTGCAGTTATCGGGTTATGATATGATTCGTTCACTCACCCTGGCAAGCCAGTTTAACGGTCAGACAGCGATTGTTGGTTTCTCCAACATCACCTCTGGTGCACAATCGATTATTGATCTGATGGATCTGCCCCTCAAGGTCTATACCATACATAGCTCGGAAGATGTGGCACGATTGCTCCTGGAGTTGAAAGCTTCCGGGTACCGCCAGATTGTCGGGGATGTGATCACCGTCAACACCGCGAAGACCTATGGTCTGGAGGGATTGTTAATCCAATCCGGTCAGGAATCCATCCTTAGAGCGATGGCAGATGCGCAGTTGGTCTACCGTTATTTGAGCAAAAATCATGCGATATCGATCATACTGAATGACCTGGTTACACGGGAACATCCGAATTTGCTTATTTTAAATGAACGGAATGAAGTCGTATTCGAGAACCTGACCGACTTTGAGAACAATCCGCTGACCGAAAATCACATGTATCTGACCAACACGAGTCTGGAATTCCACCAATCCCAGGTCCAAAATGTGTTCATGGTGGACGATTACCAGCTCACGGTTAACGCCTATGAAACGACCCTGGACAACAAGAACTACAAGGTATACATGCTGGAAAAAGGACAACCCTATGCCTTTGCACAATTCGGCATAACAACGTTCACGGACGCATCGATGGAGCCTATCGTTGCCGAATCCCCTGCCATGCAGGCGGTATTAAAGAACATTCGGGCACTTTACGAGAATCATGAACCGATCTATCTGCTAGGTGAAGCGGATTCCGGTAAATCTTTTCTAGTCAAACATATTCATCAGATGTACTCTGCCGGCGGACTGTTATTACAGATCGATCTCTCACAAGTGCCTTCCGGTCATTTGCACAAGATACCACTCGCCAAGGTTCGAAATGTAGAGATTAACCACATGGAGACACGTATGGAAGATCCGGAGTTGCTCTCCTTTATCCAGAGCTGCCTTCATAACCGGATTGGGGTGTTTATACTTGGGGAGCAGGCATTGAACCCACATTGGTCACTCGATCTGGAGCTTAATACAATCATGATGCCAAATCTTGCGGATAGACCAGAAGATCTGGCCCCACTGATGCAGCATTTTCTTACGGGATATTACCAGAAGTACGGAACTACTGCGGTTAGAATAAAAGAAGATGCACTGCAGCTGATCCAAGAACAGATCACACATATGAATGTCAACCAACTGAAACATCTGATCAAGCAGGCTGCACTCAATGAGCAGGAGTATGTCATCTCCACCGCTACCTTATCCCGCTTGCTGGATCAGCAACCTTCTTCAAGTCCAATGAAGTTGAACGGTACGCTGAAGGAGATCGAAAAAGAAGTGATTCAGATTGTGCTTCAGGAGGAAAACAACAATCAATCGAAGGCTGCGGAGCGTCTGGGGATTAACCGGGCCACATTATGGCGTAAACTTAAAGATTAACTTTAAGTTTGCGTCTTTTTTATCGCCTTGTTGTGTTGCATTTTTAAACACTATAATACTTATTTAAAATTTACAATAATTTATTGTTGCTATATTAAACGATATGGGATAATATAATCCCTGCAAGCGCTTCATAAAAACGATTACTTCATAAGGAGCTAACTACTATGAACATTAAAGCAACTTTAGATCGCATCCCTGGCGGTATGATGGTTGTCCCCCTGCTGCTTGGTGCAACGATCAATACATTCTTCCCGAATGCTCTGCGCATTGGTGGATTCACGGAAGCTCTCTTCGTTAATAGTGCCAGTACGCTGATTGCGCTGTTCCTGTTAATTGCCGGTACACAGATTACGTTCAAAACGGCAGGTTCATCTGTCGGCAAAGGTTTGACCTTGCTTACGTTCAAATGGGTGATTGGTGCAGGCCTTGGTTTTATCGCTATTTTGTTTGCGGATTCAAGCGGTTTATTCCTGGGTCTGGCCCCACTTGCCATTATCGCTGCGATGACCAACTCTAACGGTGGTCTTTACATCGCACTCGCTGGTCAATACGGTAAAGAAGATGACAAGGCAGCTTACCCTTTCCTCGCGCTCAGTGATGGTCCATTCCTGACCATGGTAGCGCTCTCGATCTTTGGTGCAATGGGCTTTGCGAACGGCATGTTCTCCCCGATGGCATTCGTTGCTGTATTGCTTCCACTCATCGTTGGTGTCATTATTGGTAATCTGGACCGTAATCTGGGGGATTGGCTTTACAAAGGCAGTGACAAACTTGTTCCGTTCTTTGCATTCTCCCTGGGTATGGGAATCAACTTCTCCTCCATCATCCAAGGTGGTCTAGGTGGCATTCTGCTTGGTGTTCTAACCGTGCTTCTCACAGGCGGAATCGGATACTTCTTGTTCAAAGCCATTGGCTGGAACCCGATTGTTGGTGCTTCCGAAGGTTCAACAGCCGGCAATGCGGTAGGTACACCTGCTGCCATCGTGGCTGCTAATGCTTCATTTGGCCCGATTGCGGAGATTGCTACGGTGCAAATTGCGGCGAGCGTTGTAACGACAGCTATCCTGTTACCGATCTTCATCGGGTTCCTCTCCAAACGACTGGAGAAATCAGGTGGCGTCGAGAAATACAATCAACGACCAACCACATAAATGATTTTGATCTGATCTGATGAATTTAATTGACAATCTAATCCGAACGGACTTTTTATAAAATTGTGCTTACAAGGAGGGATGACTGCATGAAATTAGCCATTATTGCAGATGATTTGACCGGTGCCAATGACAGCGGGGTGCAGCTTGCCCGCCATGGCTTGAAGACCAGTGTTCTTTTTAATATGAATGAAGAACCTCTTACACAATACGATGCTGTCGTCTTTGATACAGATAGTCGTTCCATATCTCCGCAGGAAGCGTATGAACGTGTATATCGGGCTGCTGAGTTGCTAACGAATAATGGATTTGAGACGATTTTCAAAAAGATGGACTCCACCATGCGCGGCAATATCGGCATCGAGATTGATGCTGTGTATGATGTAGTTAAGCCTGATTTTATGATGATTGCTCCAGGATATCCGAAAAATAACCGGACTATTCTGGACGGAATTCATTACCTGAATGGCGTTCCACTGGCAGATACTGAAATTGCCCATGATCCGAAGACACCTGTAACGATTTCCTACCTTCCGGACTTATTGAAACTTCAAACCAAGTACGAAGTTGGCGAGATCACCGTCGCCGATCTGGAAGCCGGCCAGCATCATCTTTGTGCCAAGCTGAAACAGTTGAAGGAAAACAATACTCCTTACGTCCTGGTAGACTCCACCGAGGAAAGCCATCTGGAGCTGGTACTACAGATGACTCGCGAGTTGGATTATACCTTTGCCTGGGCAGGCTCAGCGGGTATTGCCAACTACCTCCCTGCTCACTTTGCACTTGAATCCAAGTCTACCGCGCTAACCATACCCGAGAATCCGGGTCCAATCCTGACGGTGGTGGGCAGTGTAAACAAAAATTCGCGCGAGCAGTTGAGTCGCTTGCTGCGCAAATCCCGCGTGGCTTCTGTCTCCTTCCACTCCTTCAAAGCGGTATCCGCGACCGCAGACCGTGCAGAAGAGATGGAACGTGTCTATAACGAGGTCCGCGACAAAGCGCTGGAAGGACAAGATGTCGTCCTTTACTCCACCGCTGAACAGATTGATATTGAATTGGCTCGTGCCACGGGCGAAGTTCGGGGACTTAATCACACCGAAGTTAGCAATGAAATTGTACTCGCGATGGGTGAGATCTGTGCCAGACTATTGGAAGAGGGACTGTTCAAGGGTGTCTCCATGACTGGTGGCGATACGGCAAAACAAATCTGTCTGAAATGGAATATTAGCGGCTTCGAGCTGCTGGATGAGCTTGAAATCGGCGTGCCGATCTCCAAGTTCATAGGCATTGATGATCTGCATGTGATTACCAAGGCAGGCGGATTCGGCAAACCAGATGTCTTTATCCATGCGATTCAAAAATTAAAAGGAGGTATTCTCGTATGAAACCTACAATCGGAATTACGATGGGCGACGCAGCAGGTATTGGACCGGAGATTATTATGAAAGCACTGGGTCATCAAGAGATGTATGATCAGTGCAATCCACTCGTGATTGGTGATGCGAAGATTCTGGAGCGCGTACTGCCGATCATCGGCTCAAGCCTGAACGTTAACGCGATTCAAGAGCCTTCCGAAGCCAAGTATGAATTCGGTACTGTAGATGTGATTGATTTAAACCTTGTCCCTGCGGACTTGGAATACGGCAAAGTATCTGCCGTGGCTGGGGATGCAGCATTCCAGTTTCTCGCCAAAGCCATTGATCTGGCCAAAAAACACCAGATTCACTCCATCTGCACAGCACCTTTGAACAAGGAAGCCCTGCATCAAGGAGGGCACCTGTATCCAGGACACACCGAAATTCTGGCGGACCTGACGGATACGCAGGACTTCTCGATGATGCTGACGACGCCTAATCTGAGAGTCATTCACCTGACGACACACATGGGTCTGATTGATGCCATCGCGAGTATCAACCCGGAAAGAACCTACACCGTTGTGAAGCTTGCCCATGATACGTTGAAAAAAGCAGGCTTTGAGAATCCGCGCGTAGCCGTATGCGGAATCAATCCTCATGCCGGAGAGAACGGACTGTTCGGCAACGGAGAAGAAGAAGAGAAGCTGCAGCCCGGCATTGAGCGTGCGCAGAAGGAAGGCATTAACGTTGTTGGTCCACTCCCGGCGGACACACTCTTCTTCCGCGCTGGCCGCGGCGACTTCGATATTGTTGTAGCTTGCTATCACGACCAAGGCCATGCGCCAATTAAGGTAATGGGCATCGAGGAAGGCGTGAACATCACCGTTGGTCTGAAGGGCGGCATCATTCGTACGTCGGTCGATCATGGTACAGCCTTCGACATCGCGGGTAAGAACATCGCCGATGACAAAAGCATGCTGGCTGCCATCCGCTCCGCCATTGAGCTGGCACCGAAGGATCAGGGATAACACCAAGATTCATCCGGTACATGCGTGAGTCTGATCGTGATCGTAAGATCAATTGCAGATGTATCGGTATATCGTTGGTATTCGATAAATAGAAAGAAAAAGGCAAACCCTTTGTTAGTTCATGGGTTTGCCTTTTTGTATGTGTCATCCACGCCAACCTATCTCAAGGGAACATACGCTTATTTTTATCACCCACCGTGTCCAACCCCAACCATCTAGGCAAAAAACCAACTTAGAATAATAATTCCGAGCCAGATGAAAAAGGAGGCCCCGCAAGCAATAATTTCATAGAAATGAATCTGAAACAGCCTGTACGCACCTTGATCTGTTTGGCGAAGCCCGAAGAAATCACAATGCTGATTGATATAGATCAGTCCGCAAGCAAAGACTAGACCTGATAATATAACGGCAGAAGTCGGTAGACTCATGACATAGAGCGGATTCCCACCTGTATCAAAGCTGATCTCCCACCCGAACCATTTTGAAATCAGGAATGTAAGCACAATGAGTAGAAACACAAGAAGTCCTAGACTAAAAGGATGTTGCCTGTAATCAATCAGACGCATAAAGGTTTGCATAAAATGACTTTCAGGCTTTAAATCCTCCTCTTGCTCCTTCAGGTCTCCCCTGTCATCATTCATAATGTAGAAAAACGAGAAGCAAATGATGCCCACGAATATGGTGATCTGTATCATACGTAAAGCCAGACCGAGGTGAAAGACAGCGATAACTGCATGGATGATTAGGAGAGACAAAATCAGTCTGCCGCCTACAGCCTCTCGGTCTTTCCACATTCGATTCACGAATTGCTGTGCTGGCACCCTCTCAGCATGTATTTCTTGAACTTCATCCTTCATTGGAGCCTCTTGCTTCCGTTTATGCTGAATCATGATATAAGCGAATATCATCATGCATAATCCGATTGCCAAAAGGGCCCATGCTGATCCAGGGTAGAGATCATAAGAGTCAGCTACATCCACGATCCACAACCCATCCAAAGTGACGATAAAAATACCTAACATAAGTAGATAAGGTGCTGCTTTATAAACGATTTATCTTCACTCCTTTGTTACAAGTTACAAGCATTATGGAAAGTGATTATTTTTACCCTGACAGGGACAGGGGTGAATCTATGTTCAACAGCTCACATAGGAGCTTATGTTATGTTATGCTAAACTGAATATATATCGGCGAAATCCAAAGCATCACATATATAAGGTATTATGAATACAATACAGATTTTATAGATGAGAAAAAGGAAGAGATTCAATGGGAAGAAAACAATCTTTTACCGAAACAGAACTACTGGATACAACCAAGAAATTAATTCTGGAGCATGGTTACGACGGTTTTCATCTCAAGCTGCTCTCACAGCATCTCTCCGGAGCACGAAGCACGATATATCAATATTACGCCAATAAAGAAGAGATTGTTGCTGCTTGTATGAAGCGTGTAATAGCAACCGTGTTGGAGAATTCATTGGCCGTTGATGAGACTGATCCCATGGATGCTCTTGAGCAACTGCTTCTGATCTACGCAGAAGAATCGACGCTCCATCAACTTCTGGGAGATGCCAGCAAAATTAATACGACTAATTCTGCTGCGGCAGCGAGAGATCTTGAATTCATTGAGGAAGCACATCAGACCCTCAAAATTCAATTATCACGCTTATTTGAACGCGCACAGCAGGATCAGGCCCTCCGGCAAGATATCCCTCTACCTGTACTTGTTGGTGTATTCTTCAACTTGATTAATACGCCTAACATGATGAATATCCCTACGCCTGATTGGGGAAAGCTGCTGTTCCAAATGTGGATCGGAGGAGCCAAGAGCTAACTCTGTTCTTGGATTTAATTTGACACAAGTGTCATTTATGTCGTTTAATGATGAAGACCGCGTGGCCGCGCATCTAATTTGACACATGTGTCAAAAAAAGAGAAGGAGTTGAACAGATCATGTTTTTAGCGATGAAGGAGCTAATGCATAGTAAAATAAAGTTTTTGATGATTATCATCATCTTCGTACTTATGGCATGGTTGGTATTTATTTTATCCGGTCTGGGAAATGGATTGTCTACACTAGCCGCATCAACATTCAAGACCATGAAGGCTGAGTATGTCATCTTTGAAGAAGGGGCTCAGTCTTCCATGAGCAAGTCACTGCTGTCGGATCAACTGGTGGCGAAGGCGGAACAACTTCCTAATGTGGATGCTGCATCACCTATGGGTAGTTCAATGGCAACAGCAATGAAAGAAACGAGTACCAAGAATGAAGATAAAGTCGATATAGCGATTATAGGAATTAACCCAGGAAGCTTCCTGGAGCCAGCAATTGTAGAAGGTGAAAGCCTGTCTTCCGAGAATCCCACCGGGGTAGTTGTGAATTCGACCCTAAAAGATGAGGGCTATAATATCGGGGACACCTTTCAACTGGATGGCACGACGGAATCATTGACCATTATCGGATTTGTGGAGAATCAGACTTATAACCACGTTGCATCCGTATTTACGCCAATGGCTGAATGGCGGAAGATTGCCTTTGCGGCTCCAGGTTCGGATAAAGGAATTGAAGGACCGGTTAATGCGATCATGTTACAAGGCGAGAATATTGATCCAGAAGCTATAAATAAAGAGTTATCCAGTACGGATACCGTTACCCGGTCGGAAGCTGTGCAAGGCATGCCAGGATACAAAGAAGAGAACGGAACGATTCTGATGATGCTTGCCTTTCTGCTCGCGATCTCTGCATTTGTACTCGGGGTATTCTTCTATGTCATTACGATGCAAAAGACCAACCAGTTTGGCATTATGAAAGCGATCGGTGCCAGCAACCGTTTCTTGGGAAAAGCCATTATCTCGCAAGTGTTTGTCCTTTCCCTGACTAGCATTGTTGTTGGAATCTTGCTGACTTATGGGACAGCAGCAATTATGCCAAAAGGAATGCCATTTAAGCTGGAGACCAGCCTTGTCTTCAATTATTCTATTATCCTGCTGGTTATCGCTATGTTAAGTTCACTGGTATCTGTTCGCAAAATTACGAAGATTGATCCGCTTAAGGCGCTCGGGAGGGTTGAATAATGAGTAAGGGATTGCACATGCGGGAAGTCACCATGTATTATGCCGAAGGAAACAATCGGATCACCGCGCTCGATCATGTATCCATATCCGTGGAACCGGGGGAATTTGTTGCTGTCGTTGGACCTTCTGGTTCTGGTAAAAGTACATTCTTGTCTATTGCTGGGGCCATGCTGAAAGCCTCCGAAGGAGATATTCAACTAAACGGAAATCATATTTCGAAGCTTACGGAGAAAGAGCTATCTACTATACGGCTGCAAGAAGTTGGATTTATTATGCAATCTTCCAATCTAGTTCCCTATCTAAATGTTCTCGATCAACTGTTAGTTGTAAAAAGAATGGCGGGAACGGTCAAAAAAGAGGATAAGGCATTTGCCACCAAACTGCTGGAAGAACTGGGGCTGGGTTTGAAGTTGAAAAGTTTTCCCGAAGAGTTATCCGGTGGTGAGAAACAACGGACAGCCATTGCGCGTTCATTAATGAATAATCCCAACATCATCTTGGCCGATGAACCAACCGCCAGTTTGGACACCAAACGAGCCCATGAAGTGGTTAGTCTAATCGCGCAAGAAGTGAAATCACGCCAAAAAGCGGCCATTATGGTTACCCATGATGAGCGTATGCTTGAATATTGTGACAAGGTCTATCGAATGTATGATGGCGGTCTGTCCCTAGCCAAATCAAATGGACTGAATCCTATCCATGTCGTTAACTATTATTTTCATAAAAATCTTCTGTCCAGAAAAATAGCCCGTTAACTAGCAAGCTAAGCCTGTCCATCACTCCGCTTGTTATCTCACGCTAGGCGCCATCGTCACTCGTGTCTTTCACCCACAAGCATCATTTCATGTTTGCTCTGCGATGGTCTGCTCCGTCGATAGGCACTTGGTGACATGCCGCTCTGTTTGTTGAAGATGCGATTGAACTGGGAAAAACTGGCGAACCCGCACTGTGCAGCAATGTCCGTAATTTTTTCACTCGAATTCAGCAGCAATTGCTGGGCATTTCGAATACGGGTCATCTGCACATACTCCGTGAAGGTAAAACCAGTGACCCTGTTGAATTGGCGGGACAAGTGGTGGGCACTTACATAAAACCGCCTGGATACCTCTTCCAAAGATAAATCCTGCTGATAATGGCTGTGAATATAGGATGCAATGGCATACATGCGCCGGGACATCGATGATCCTGTCTCTTCTCGCACATACCCGTTCTCTGCCGCGTAACGATGAATGGCACACAGAAACTCTACAAATTTATGATGGATCACAACCGGTTGAAGTGTAGAGCGCTGCTGGGATATGGCAAAAATATCATTGATGGGCGCGAGGATTTCTTTGCGCCTTTCTTCCGGAAAGCGGAAAATCGGAACCTCTTCATCAAAAATGGAGAATAGTTCATTGTAACCGTTCTCAAGTCCGGGCATATGGCGAGGCATCGCAAAATTAATCATCAACCGTTTTGGCGGTGTACCTTTCGGATACTGCGTCTTATGCAGCAAAGAAGGTCGCAGCAGCACGATATCCAATGGCTGAATCTCATATAAACTGCCTTCAATAATATGCGCAGCCGTACGATCCAGAAGAATACAGACTTCATAGAAATCATGAAAGTGCTGAAACTCCATATTCAGATCATGAGAACGCTCGTCATAGTCCAAATGATAAAAGAGTTCGTCTCCAGGCTGATTGACATGGATTACATATCCCTGCTCGTATGTCAAAACGGATGTTGTCATGGACATGCCTCCTATCCCGATACTAATGATTTTATTTTAGCATGAAATGCAATAAAAATACGTCTTTTTCAGCATACATTACGTAGTTTGCTCCCTTTCCCCTTTGTTATGATAGAGTTGATATGTTAGCGCTTGCAGTATACTTGCTCCAACGACGACTACAGCCTGTACTTACTACAAACCAAGGTGGGAAACCAACATGAAAATGAATTCCTTGTATACTCGGATCCATACCATAGTTAAACACTTGGAACGTGCACGACTGACCTCAAAGACATATATACCGGAGCTTTATCATAAAGAAAGTGGTTACCACTCCTGGGAACTGGTGCATGAAGACCCTTCCTCCTGGAACGTATTTCGTAAAGGGGATGGCTGGGGCGGCAAAGATGTACACAGCTGCTTCAAAACCCGGATTCGCATCCCGGATCATATGGAAGGAAAAAAAGTCGTATGTACCATTGTCACCGGTGCGGATGATATCTGGAACTATGATAATCCGCAATTTCTGGCTTTCCTGAATGGGAAATTGATCTGTGGTCTGGATGTGAACCATACGGAAATTGACCTGACACCTGCTGCGGCAAAAGGGGACGAATTCGAACTGGCTCTATATGCGTACTGTAGTACTTCGGCAGCCGATGTCTTTCTCAATGTCTATGTAGCTGAGCATCATCAGCCTGTAACCGATCTATATTACGATCTTAAGGCTGCGCTCGATGCGGCGGATCTGCTGCGTGAGGATGATCTGGAGCGGCTGAATTTGGTCGAACATCTGAATAAAGCCGTGAATCTGCTAGATTTGCGTCAGGAGAACAGCGCAGAATTCCATGCTTCAGTGCTGGAAGCGCGTCGATATCTGCAAGACCATGTCTATGGTGAAGCTCGCCCTGCGGGTGATCACATCCCAACCGTTCACTGTATCGGACACACGCATATCGATGTGGCATGGCTATGGACATTGGATCAGACCCGGGAGAAGGTCATTCGCAGCTTCGCGAGTGTACTATATCTCATGGACAAGTTCCCAGAATACACGTTCATGTCCTCGCAACCCCAATTATATGCGTACCTGAAAGCAGACTACCCGTCTCTCTATGAAAAAATCAAGGAAAAGGTAGCTGAAGGCCGCTGGGAAGCCGAAGGTTCGATGTGGCTGGAAGCCGATTGTAACCTGATCTCCGGCGAATCCATGATCCGTCAGATTATCTACGGCAAACGTTTCTTCAAGGAAGAGTTCGGCGTGGAGAACCGTGTGCTCTGGCTGCCGGATGTATTTGGTTATAGTGCAGCGATGCCGCAGATTATGCGTAAGAGTGGCATTGATTATTTTATGACCACCAAAATTGCCTGGAATGATACGAACCAGATTCCGAACGACACGATGTACTGGAGAGGCATCGACGGATCAGAGGTCTTAACGCATTTCATCACAGCAACAGACTATGACAAGCATCCCGATTTCAGACAACGCCGCTTCGAGACGACTTATAATGGACGATTCAACGCCTCCCAAGTCAAAGGCACGTGGCAGCGATACCAGAACAAAAACATCAATGCAGATGTTCTGCAATGTTTCGGATTCGGGGATGGCGGCGGCGGACCAACCGAAGAGATGCTGGAGCATGGCAGACGACTTGATGTTGGATTGCCGGGTGTGCCTGCGGTGAAACGTACCTTTGTACGCGAGTTTTTCGAGAAGTTGGAGCAAAATCTGGTGGATGTGCCTTCCGTTCCCCGATGGTCGGGTGAGCTGTATCTGGAGTATCACCGCGGTACCTACACTTCCATGGCCCGCAACAAACGGTACAACCGTCATAGCGAATTTGCGTTGGCTGATGCCGAGCTGTATGCCATGATTCATCGTCAGGCGAATGCCCAGGCAGCCTATCCAACCGATGCACTGGAGCACGCATGGAAGCTGACGATGCTGAATCAGTTCCATGATATTCTGCCGGGCAGCTCCATTGAGCAGGTATATGTGGATTCCAAAGAGCAATATGAAGAAGTGCTGCGTGTCACGGATGAGCTGAAAGACAGCGCACTGAACGGCATTGCAAGCCAAATTACATCTGATGGCGAAGCCATTGTCGTATTCAACACCACCGGATTCGTACGAACAGATGTGGTTGAACTGCCTGCTTTTGCGAGAAAAGTGACCGTCCATGATGGAGATCGCCCTGTACCAAGCCAGCGTACTCCTGAAGGCGGACTTGTGTTCCTTGCAGAGAACGTGCCGGCATCCGGGTATAAATCCTTCCGAATCACACCGGATCTGACAGACGAACTTGTCGCGAGCGTATCGGTTGCACAGTGGGAAGCCAATCAGCGTCACATCCATACACCTTGGTTCGATATTCAACTGAATGAACGTGCCGAGTTCATATCCGTATGGGACAAGCTGGAGGGGCGTGAGCTGCTTCAGTCTGGCAAGCGTGGTAATGTGCTGCAAGTGTTCGAGGATCGACCTGCGGAATATGAGGCATGGAACATTGACGACTATTATGAACAGCATATGTGGGAGATTAACAACCTGCAGTCACTGGAGTGGGTTGAAAGCGGGCCGGTGCGTTCCGTGTTGCAAGTGAAGCGACAGTTCCTGGACTCTGTCGTTGAACAAACGATTATCTTCTACGCGCATACACGCCGAATTGATTTCCGCACGTTAGTGGATTGGAAACAGGAGCATTTGCTGCTGAAAGCAGCCTTCCCGCTGGATATCTGGAGTGAAAAAGCGGTCTACGAGATCCAGTACGGCAATGTGGAGCGTGCTACTCACCATAATACGAGCTGGGATCAAGCCAGGTTCGAAGTGTGCGGACAGAAGTGGGCCGATCTGGCGGAGAACGGGTACGGCGCTGCTCTGCTGAACGATTGCAAATACGGATATGATATTCATAACTCGGTGATGCGACTGTCACTGATCAAGAGCGCAACGTACCCGAATGAAAATGCTGACAAAGAGCAGCACGTATTCACCTACGCGCTCTATCCGCATCAGGGCGATTTCCGCGAAGGACGTGTCATCCAGGCTGCTTATGATCTCAACCGTCCGCTGGTTGCTCGTGAGATTGCATCGCAAACCGGCACGTTACCTGGGCTGTGGTCACTCGCAACGGTTGATCAGGATAATGTCGTGCTGGAGGTTATCAAAAAAGCCGAGAACAACGATGATATGATCATCCGTCTCTATGAAGCACATGGCCGCCGCAGCCGTGCTTCCCTGCAATTGCCTGAAGGAGCAGGTGCCACGGCGTACGCGTGTGATTTGCTTGAGAATAACGAAGCGGAATGCGCCGTGGAAAATGGTCGGATTTCTTTTGATATCAAACCGTATGAGATTCTAACTTTCCGTATTCCTGCGAGACACTAGCAGAACTTACGCAACGCGGAAAACTGCAACAACCCTTAAAATGCTCCAATAATGAAAGGCTGCCTCCTGTCATATCTGACATGGGAGCAGCCCTTCCTTATTTTCTATGTATTACACGTTATATTCTCATACCACCACTGCATCCTAGTTGAAGTCCATCCAGAAAAATTGAGAGATGGCAAGCCCTACCCCGATAAGATTAGCCACAATAAAAAACCACTTTTTCGCCCTTCTACTTGTTTGTTCCCCCGTCCATAAACTCCAGGCTACAATTCCATTCACCACAACCATAATAATCAGCGCGAACCACCAGTTAGCCACCACTAAACATCGCCCTCCCCTGAACAACCTGCTCATGACCCCATTGCTATGCTTCTTGCCATCCAGAATTCCACAGATGTATGCTCTTATCGTTATTAATATAGCCCGATAAGGTAGGCTATGCCTAGATAAAATTCAATTAAAAACACCCTTTGGAATTTCACCGGTAACCCAGAGGGACCAATAATTATTCCAAAAGGTGCGCAGGTTATAATGGCGTTTAATCACATCGTACTTACAGTCTGGAACACATTTAATTTCATATTGATCCATACTTGGCAGCAAGTGACACGAACAGTTTTTCATATTGCTTCGTAAAGTTGGGCAGATATTGCTTGTCCTTCTTTAAAATTCTTCGTACTCACTTGGGTCCTGATCCCACAACCGTCCATCCGGACGATTAAATGCAGAAATGACCTGCATCTCTTCTGTTCTCAACTCAAAATCAAATATATTGATATTTTCCTGCTGATGCTGCAAAGAGCCCGCTTTCGGAATTGGAATGGAGCCCAGCTGAACATGCCAGCGCAGAATGATCTGGGTCGGTGTTTTGCCATGCGTTTCCGCGATCCGAAGAATGTTCTCATCCTTCAGAATATCCTGTACCGCATCATTGCCACGTCCAATCGGACTCC
Source organism: Paenibacillus sp. CB74 (assembly GCF_055687625.1). NCBI lineage: Bacteria > Bacillati > Bacillota > Bacilli > Caryophanales > Paenibacillaceae > Paenibacillus > Paenibacillus sp. CB74. The sequence continues at coordinate 5,119,658 of NZ_CM146009.1, forward strand.
AAGATTCGTTCACGATGCCATGCTTCGCATCCTGTTCCCGCTGACCAGCTTGGTCAAAGAACGGATGCAGCTCAATCTGATTCAGGCTCGGTGCTACCCCCGTCTCCTTAATCAGGCGTTCATTGTGCTCAGGCAGGAAGTTGCTGACGCCGATGGATCGGATATATCCACGCTTTTTGGCTTCGATCAGTGCTTGCCATGCCTCGACATACATGTCCTTCTTCGGATTGGGCCAGTGGATCAGATACAGGTCATAATAGTCCAGATCCGCTCTGTACAATGATTCCTGAATCGCCACGAGTGCTTTATCCTGAGCGTGATAACGCCCCGGCAGCTTCGAGGAAATCAGCAGGTCTTCTCTGGCGATGGAGCTTTGCTTAATTGCTCTGCCCACGGTTGCCTCATTCTCATAGTTATACGCCGTATCAATTAATCGATAACCCGCATCCATGGCAGATGCGATCGATTTAACGCCTTCTTCACCTTTCAGACTATAGGTACCAAATCCAATTGCAGGTACTTTCAAGCCATCGTTCAATGTATATTCCGGAATCTGATGGTTCATGTGTGAACTCTCCTTTGCCAAAAGGTTAGATTTTCGTTCCGAGATTAGATTGTTAGAAAATGAACGTCCTCTCGTTATTCTACCCTTTCACGCCGGCTTGAATCAATGCGAACTCCTCTACATCTAAGCCATCCAAGAACACTTCAACTCGGTAGACCTATCACAGACATACACATCTATTTGTCATCTCCTACAATTATATCTGTGATGATGTCTAACTGTTTCTCTACCGCAATAGGGTCACTCGGAAGGAACTGATCAAAGTTAATGGAGTATACGTGACCCGCTTTCCCGGCTGGTGAGGCATCAATCAACTTTTGCACATCCTTGAGCTTGTCCTCAGCTCCCTCATTGACGGCCAGGAACAGACGGTCACCGATAAATTCGGGAATGACCTCGGTGGAAATCTCCCACGTTTCTCCATGAATGACGTCCGACTCTACCTTGGCCGCTGGCTTCAACCCAAGATATTTATAAATAATGTTGCCCCCCATATTGGTATCTCCGTATACAAAAAGAGCATCTGGACGCACGTTTAATATAGAATACGTTTCATCCGCACGAACATAAGGGCTGATTTTCGCTTTGTACGCTGCGATTTTGGCTTTGAATTGCTCATTCCATAACCGTGCTTCCTCTTGTTTCCCGAGAATATCCCCAAACATCTCCACATCTTTAATCGGGTCATTATACTGCTCGACAACAATGGTTGGAGCGATCTGGCTCAGTGCATCATACCCGCCTTCCACAGCTTCTGCGAATGCTGCCGTTGTCACAATCAGATCTGGCTCCAGTGACAGGATTTTCTCGGCATCTGGCGGAACGCCCACATCTGAAATACCGGAAGTATCATCTATAAGTGGGTTATCCAGAATATATGTCGTTGTGCCAACCGGCTTCACCCCCAACGCCATCAATTCGCCCAAGTGATAGAAGCTGACGACTCGCTGTGGGTTCACAGGAATCTCGGTTGAGCCTTTCAGATGTTTATATATCCGCGTTTCCACAGCTGCGCTGTCTGTAGCTACAGCAGTATTCGTATCTGATGAAGCCGGCTGGGAAGCCGTTGCTCCTGAAGTACTGCTGGTCTGGCAAGCACTTAGAAGCAAGGATGTGCATAATAACATCATCGCCCCAAAGGCTGGTCTTGAAAATCTAAACATGGATGTGTCCCCTTCCCCAATCCGTTGATAATAAGTCTCATTCTCATTATGAGAACCGGAGTTAGGGGTTACAATAGACGATTCTAACCCACGTAATGGATTATACTGAACCTGAACCTGTTTCCGATATTGTGTACGAAATTGTACTGGCGATAAGCCGGTATGCTTTTTGAACAAGCGACTGAAATAATACATATCCGCATAACCTACGTTGCTTGCTATTTCCTGGATACGGGCTTCGGATCTTAGAAGGTACTGCTTCGATCTGTGAACCCGCACATGAATAAGATATTCAATCGGTCCTAGTCCAATCTGGTTTTTGAACAAACGGGATAAATAGCTGGCGCTGCAATGGTATCTCTTGGCTAGTTCCTCGGCTGTAATCAGCTCGTTGTAGTGATCGTGAATATAGTGGATTGCGTCAGTGACGATATTGGGTTTGCTGTTTTCCTTTTTAGCCCATGTCTGAATCTGTTGCCGCATGATCTCGTACACCAACGGAAGAAAAACCGACTGTGCCTGTAGCTTGTCTATGGAGGCGGGTTCTTGCCACAGACGGTTCATGGCTTCACACTTTTCCTGAACAGGGAGTAATGCATACGGTGCAAACCCATACGTCCTCTGGAAACCCTTTCGATCTTCCGGCGATGCACACTTCGCTGTATATATAATCAGATAACAGGCAAAGTCCTGTTCCAACGGTGTAATACTTAACCCAGCATCTGCTCCCCCGTGCAATATGTATGCTGAATGAGTCTGGTAGACCTCGCCTGATATCCTTATCCTGGCTTCTCCATGCGTAGTGATTAAGAAGAAGCTGTTATGCGCCACATCGTGATCAGGAACCGTTCCATGCTCCGCACGATAATACCGAATATCCAGTAATCTAACGGCCGTTCGGCTCCACTGTTCGATATGAGCTTCCCAATCCATACACGTTCCCCCTACTTCTTCGTTCTTAAAATATGCCTATTATATCACAGACAAAAAGCCATTAACCCAGATGAGTTAATGGCTTATGAATGAATAGTATATTGAAAAGGATAGAGCTGTTATGAGCCCCTAGTACTCTCGCACCAATTGTTTATCCTCTTTCAGTTGCACAATGTCATGTCCAGTTGGATTCTGGAAGGCCCGCAGTCCAAAAGTTGACGCCACCGCGAAGATATGGTCAAAGATATCCGCCTGAACGTTCTCATATACACCCCAGTTGATATCATTGCTGAATGCATAGATTTCCAGAGGCAGCCCGCGATCTTCCGGTGCTAATTGTCGCACAATCATCGTCATATCTTTATTGATCTTCGGATGGTTCCTCAAATATTGATGGATATATTCCCGGAATACACCGATATTTGTGAGCTGTCTGCCGTTCACGTTGCTTTCAGTATTCACCTGGTGCTCCATGTTGTACGCTTGAATTTCTTTAAGTTTGGAAGTGACATAATCCGTCAGGTAATGAATCTTCTCAAATTCAGCCACCATCTCTTCCGTACAAAAACGAATACTGCTGATGTCGATATAGATGCTCCGCTTAATTCTTCTGCCACCGGACACCTGCATGCCTCTCCAGTTCCGGAACGAGTCCGATATGAGGGCATAGCTTGGAATCATCGTAATCGTTTTATCAAAATTCATCACTTTCACTGTGTTCAATGTAATGTCGATAACGTCCCCGTCTGCATTATACTTTGGCATCTCGATCCAGTCACCAACACGCACCATATCGTTCGACGATAGCTGTACACCAGCCACGAGACCAAGGATCGAGTCTTTGAATACGAGCATCAATACCGCCGATAATGCACCAAGTCCGCTGAGGATAATGAGCGGATTTTGTCCAATCAGGCTGGAGATGACGATAATGCCCCCGATAATGAACAGAACGATCTTGGCTACCTGAATGTAGCTCTTGATTGGGCGAATCTTCGACACCTCATAGGTACGATAGATATCATCGAATACATTAAGCAAAGCATTCATTACCGTAATCATGATGACAATCATGTAGGTCATTGCTGCTTTCTCAATTATGCCCTGATAAGACGGGAAAATATAAGCCGAATAATAGATAATAATAGCCGGCACAAGATGCGACAGCTTCTGAAATAAATTTTTCTGAACCACGATGTGGCCCCACTTGAAACGGTTATTACTTACAATACGATGCACCGTCTTCAGTACCACTCGCTTGGCAATCACATTCGCCAATATCGAGATTAGTGCGATAAAAATAATCATAATGATGTTTGAAAGATAACCAATGGAGGGTCCACTCATGCCGAGTTCTTCTAGTTGATTTTTGATAAAGTCCATTGTTTCCTCCTGACATAATCTAGTTTAGCCTATTATTATAAAGTAGTTTGAGAGGGCAAGCAAAGTTTATACCTCTGCTCCGTTCTTCCTATACAAATTATATATAAAAAAGGACCCAGTCATTCAAAGAATGATGGGTCCACTTGATTATGTTATCTTTTCATCCTGTTCACGAGAAATGTCCAGCAGCTCACTCACCGTCACCAATCGATACCCTTCTGTGATCAGTTCCTCCACCAGAACACGAACCGCCTCCACCGTCTGGGAACGGTCTCCGTACCCGTCATGGAATATCAGCACACTGCCGGGTTTCACCGCAGACCAGGTATGCTCCACGATATGCTCAACGCCAGGATTATCCCAATCTTTCGCATCACCGTTGACCGCACCAATCGTGCGATATCCGCGTTCCGCTGCCAGAGACAATATATCATCGTTTACGCCAAAATACGGCGGTCGGAAGCTGCGGGCAGGTTGCCCCGTAACTTCATGTACAAGATATTCTGCGCGTTGCAACTCTACCCCGGCTTCCTCCAGCGTCAGCTTGGTCAGGTCCGGATGCGTGTATGTATGGTTTGCGATCTCATGCCCTTCATGGTGTACCTCCGCCGCAATCTCCGGATGAGCCTCTATCTCTTGGCCAATCATGAAAAACGTCGCATGCCCACCGGCACGACGGAATATCTCAAGTACTTGAGGTGTATACACCGGATGCGGCCCATCATCAAACGTAAATGCCACAACCTTTTCCCCAACAGACTCCTGCTCTACCATCGCGATATTGACCATAAATAATGACCCCTCTCTGCAACTGACTGGCTATATTCCCCTTATTATTCCATGTTCATAGGCTCCGGTCTAGTCCAGTCTCCAACTAACCTTTGATCGCACCTGCGATCATGCTCTTCTGCACCTGTTTGTTCAACAGCAGATAGATAATCACCGTTGGCACCGTCGTAATCATCAGTCCCGCACCAATGATGCCCCATTGCGTAATGTACGTTCCCACCATCGACATCATGCCCACCGTCAATGTCTGATAAGCCGTGTTATTAATAAACGTGACCGCAAACATCAGCTCATTCCAGCACGACAAAAACGTGAAGATGGCTACCGTTGATATAGCCGGAGTTACCAGAGGCAGAATAATAGAGAAAAACGTCCGGTAGATACCGCAGCCGTCGATCACCGCCGACTCCTCCATCTCTCGCGGGATACCTTTGAAAAAGCTGCCCAGAATGAATACCGCCATCGGAATGCCAAACGCCACATAGGGAATGATCAGAGACCAATAACTGTTGAGCAGGCTCAGATTCTTCAAAATAATAAACAATGGCAGCAGCGCCGCATGAATCGGCACCATCATGCCCAGCAAAATAATCGTCATCGTGAGCCCACTGAGCTTCCAGTTCATTCTTGTAATTGCATATCCCGTCATCGAAGACAAGATCAGTACCAAGACAATGGAGGCAGCTGTGACCAGCACGCTATTCATAAAATAGGTCAGCACATGGCCATCGGACATGGCTTTGGTGTAGTTGCTCCACAGAAACGCCTTCGGCAATCCGGCAACATCGCCGCTGAAGATTTCACTGTTATCCTTCAAGGAAAACAGCGCCAGCCAGATGAGCGGGTAGATCTGCACAATCGCAACGAGGATCAGAAACGCTTGCAGGAACACTTTCCCGATTGGTCCGGAGATGGACCTTGGCTTGGGCTTTTTTTGCAACATGACTTCTACGGTACTCATGCCTCATGCCTCCTTCTATTCCGTTTTGAACAATGAATTAATGAGGATCGTACATACCAGACACTCCACAATGATAAATACCGAGATCGCACTGCCATATCCGTACCGGAACGTATCAAAAATGGTGGCGTACATCAGCGTGCTCGGCACTTCAGTGGTATAGAACGGCCCGCCGCCCGTCAGCACATAGATCAGGTCAAACACCTTGAATGCGCCAATAACCGAAAATACAAGGCTTACCTTCAAGATCGGCTTCATTAAAGGAATCATAATGGACCAAGCCGTGCGAAGACGTGAAGCACCATCCATTCTTGCAGCTTCAAGCACATCCTGCGAGACGGATTTCGCTCCTGCGTACATCAGCAGCATGTGATACCCCACGTACTGCCATAGGGTTGGGATAAAAGAAGCCGCAAGTGCCGTGTGCTTCTGACCCAGCCAATCTTGCGCCCAATGGGCTAAGCCGATATTTTGCAGCAGCACGTTCAGCAGACCGTAATCGGCATTGTAGATTTTTGACCACAACTGGGCAATAACCACCGTTGAGATCAATACCGGGATGAAATACACGGTCCGGTAGAACCCTTCCCCCTTGACGTTGGACGCCAGAATCAGCGCGAGCACGAGCGAGATCGGCAGTTGAATGAACACCGAAGCTCCCGCGAATAACAGGGAGTTTTTGATCGAATTCAGTACACGCGTATCCTTAAACATCTCCACATAGTTGTCCAGACCGATAAATGTCCCCCTGCCTACGCCGTTCCAGTCCAACAGACTGTAATAACTGGAGACAAAGATTGGAATAAGCACAATTCCGCAGAACAGAATCAGTGTGGGCAGTACGAAGACAGCTATGGTGCCTTTATTGGAAAATACAGAGTTCATTGTTGTTCTCCTCTCAAAGGCGTGACCGGGATATACCGGACCACGCCTTGTTTGGGTTTTAGCTGTTTAACCTACAGACTTAGCTCTGTTGGTTTGAGCTGTGTCATTTGTTTGCAGAACTCCTCAGGTGTTATATCGCCGGCAAGCAGCTGGGCAATCAGGTTTTTGTGCGCTTCCGCAGACTCCGCTGGCAGAATGTTATCCCACCACGCGATGAATGAGGTCGCCGTTTTCATAATGTCTGCCGCAGACAGATCCAGGGAGGACAGACTGGACGTGTCGAGTGCATCTGTTTTCCAGCTTGGCAGACCGGCTCCGGCCAGGAAACCTTGCGTACCAAGCTGTTCGCTCAGATACATGAGGAATTCCACGGCTTCCTTCGGATGTTTGGTGTTCTGATTGATGTAGAAACCATCGACAGCTCCGCCGAAGATTTCGGTATTTGTGCCTTTTCCATCCTCAAACACCGGGAACGGAATCACTTTCACTTTGCCTTTGACTGCGGAGGACGGATCCTCAATTCCTGCATTTACCCAGTTGGCCTGGAACATCATCGCCCCGTTGCCTGCATTGAAAGCCCCAAGCATCTCGTCATAGCTCATGCTGAACATGCTGCTGTTGAAAGCTCCTGCTTGCGCAAGCTGCTGCATCTTGGTCGCGGCGGCAACAAAGTCGGGCGAATCCCACTTTGACGGATCTTTAAAGGCTTCCATCACCGCAGCATTACCTGCTTGGCGAATCGCAATAATGTCGTACCAGTACATGCCCGGCCAACGGTCTTTTTCCCCAATCACAGCCGGAGTAATTCCTGCCGCTTTCAGCTTCTCGATTGCATCCAGCAGTTCGTTATAGGTGGTCGGAATCTTGGCACCCGCCTGCTCGAACAATTCCGTGTTCACGTAAAGGTTGGCGATATGAGTGTACACGGGCAACGTGTAGATTTTGCCGTCCATATTGATCGCCTCAGCCATACCCGGGCCCATCCGTTCTTTGATATCGTCCGTCAGGAAACTTGAGATTTCCAGCACATTACCGGATTTGATGTACGGCTGCATGAAGCTGCCGCCTCCCATGCCATAGAACAGGTCCGGCGCTTCACCAGCTGCAATCGATGTTTTGACTTTGGTTTTGTACTGTTCTCCTGTCGTGCCCGTACGTTCAACCTGAATGTCTGGATGCTCGCTGTTCCATTTCTCCACAATCTCGGGCAGCAGCTTGGCCGAAGGATCGGTATTGCCGACCGATTGATCCCATAGCGTCAGCTTGATCTTGCCATTACTTTCCCCCTGTGCGCCGCCGGACGAGCCAGATGAACATGCCGCCAGACTACTTACAATGCCCAACGTCAGAATTAGACTTGCTGATTTTTTTAATAGCGCTTTCATATCTACAGACCTCCCTATGTGTTTTCGTTGGTTCTAGCCCATATTTTAGGCAAACTGTGCTTTGTTCTCCATTTAGAAAACAGGCATCGATTTGTAATTTTCGAACATATGTGGAATTACAACCGAAGCGGGTTTGCACTCAGACCTTCGCCGCACTACCCACACTCCCCAACACGCCCGACTACATTCTCATTTTTCAGGTTTTTACATTTCGATATTCATTCATGGATCGGCCGATATGTTTTTTGAACAAGACGCTGAAATAGTGTGGGTCCGGGATGCCTACCAGCTCCCCAATCTCATATCCTTTCAGATCCGTCTGTTTCAGCAGCAGTTCAGCCTTCTTCATGCGGAGTTGGGTGAGATATTCCACAAATGTCTGCCCGGTTTCTTTTTTCATCAGCCGTCCCAGATGGCCCGAGCTTACGTAAAAAGCAGCCGCCGTGCTGGAAAGCCCCACTTCCGCATTGCCCATGTTCTCTTCAAGATAAGCCTTCACCCGGTCGATCAGATTGCCTTCATTGGCCTGTCGCTTGGCTTGTATGACATCCGATATGGTGCGGACATGCTGCTTCAGCATACTTTTTAGTTCAGGCAGATGATTCGCTGTAAAAATGGCCGCAACGGCCTCCTTGTTCAATGCATGCTCTCCCTCAAGCTGCTGCTCTATGGCAGCACGCTGGCACTCCGTAACCACATCCAAGGCTGCCATCCGAAACTGTGAAACGTCCGAGAATGGCACAGACAGCATTCGCTCCAGCAATAATACCGCTTCTTCCCGCGCACCAACACTGACGTAAAATTGCAGTTGTTGGAGCAGTTGAGCATCCGAGTGGTAGGGATTTTTTCCGCCTTCGATGATCAGATCTTCGAAGCAAATGACCTGATTTTTCCCCACAAACGCTTGATAATCGAGTGCACGACAAGCTTCCCGGTAGCCCACACAAGCCTTTCCCCATCTTGATTGCCATTGCCCAATCCCTACAGTCACATCCACTTCGCACCCTTCGAGCTTAAGCGTCTGTTGAAGTTCTTCCTGAAGCTGCTGTACCTGATTGGCAAATTTCGTATCCGCACCAAGCGAGAGCACAACGATTCGGTTATGCGGGTCCATAACGGTAAGGGTGTGCGAATCCTGCGGATAAAAAGCCTGCACCTGCTTCATGCCTACCATTCGCAGCAGAATATGTATTTCCTCAGCGGGTTGTGGATGGGCTTCTGTCTGATGTCGGCTTATATGGGTTTGATCGTGTTGAGGCTCTCCTTGAACTTGGCTGAGTTGGTGCGGTTGACGGGCTTGATGAGCTTCATGAACTTGATGAGATGTCTCGGACAGATGTGGATATACCTCTGGTGCATCTATCTTCGCTTGCGGTACAGCAACCTCCACCTCTATTACTGCGATGCGTAATCCCGGTTCACCAGACGAGATAGGAATGCCGAAGAATCGCGCCTTCTCCTGTAGTTCATCCTCAGGCACCACATGACTTAACCATTGATTCACAAACCTCTCCCTGAGATAAGGCAAGCTCTGCTCCATTTCCTCCCGTAACTTCATCAGCTCGTACTCACGTCCGATCTCCTGCTCAATCGTCGCTCGCAGCTTCGCCGTAACCTGTAATAACTCAGAAGCACGAATGGGTTTCAAAATAAAATCGGATATGCCCAGCTTCACACTCTGACGAGCATACTCAAATTCATCATGTCCCGTCACAACCACGATTTTTAGGTTCGGGTAACGCTCCATGAGGATACGGCTCAGTTCAATGCCATCCATCTTTGGCATGTATATGTCCGTGAACACGATGTCTGGACGCAACAGCTCCACCTGACCCAAAGCCTCTTCCGCATCAGAGGCCTCGCCAATAATGGTCATACCTTGCTGTTCCCAATCGATACGCATACGCAGCAGATTTCGGATAAGGTATTCATCGTCCACAATCAATACCTTTAAAGGTTCTACAGTTAATTCCATGATTCATCGGCTCCCTTCGGGATCGTTATCATAATGGTGGTTCCTTTTCCAACCTCGCTCTCCAGCTTGAGTCCATCCTCTCTTTCGTAGAAAATACGAAGTCGCTCCATCGTTCCCCATAAGCCAAAGCTTGGATTGTGTTTAGAGTTATAGGTAATCTTAGAAAGATTAGATGAACTAGAGGAGATAGATGAGTTCGTTGAGCTAATTGAGTTCTGTGAGTTAATTGAGTTAATTGAGTTAATTGAGTTCGTTGAGTCAAAACGGTTAGAACGGTTTATTTCTTTGCGTTGAACCTGCTGTATCTCTTCCTCGGACATGCCAACTCCGTCATCAGTAATCGTTAGAAGTACCCCTTCCTTGAATCGACGTGCTTGAATGCTTATCTTGCCTGGGCTGCCTTTGGGGCGAATGCCATGATACAGTGAATTTTCCACCAGCGGCTGGAGCACGAGCTTGGGAATCATCACCCGCTCACAGTCTGAATCGATATCGTACTGCACCTCAAACACACCGGGGTAGCGTACCTGCTGGATCGTCAGATAATTGCGTACAATCTCAACCTCCTCGTGCAGTGTAATCAGTTCACGGCCTTTGCTGACACTCAGGCGATAGTAACTTCCGAGCGCTTCTAACAGCTCACATACCTTATCGTTCATGCCCGACATGGCCAGGGAGGTGATGGAATCCAGTGTGTTATATAAAAAATGCGGCTTGATCTGCGCCTGAAGTGTATTCAGCTCTGCACGGCGGATCGTCTGCTGCTCCTGAATGATGCGTTTCAGCATCTGGTCAATCTGCTCAATCATCTGGTTGTATCCTCCATATAACTGCTCGAACTCGTAGCTGTTCAGCTCAACCGTCACTTTGCGGAAGTTGCCACTGGGCGCTTTCTGCATGGCGCGAAGCAGCTTGTGAATCGGCTTGATGACACTGCGCGAGATGATGAATGAACTTACAAAAAAGACAGTCCCGTTCACCGCCAGCAGGATCAACGCGAGCAGCACCATGGATTTATTACGGGTATCAGTAGCCCGGTATGGACTCATGCTGATGAATTTCCACTGATCATCACCAGCCGAACGATAGGTTACCGCATACTCCTGACCACCCGATTGCAAGGTGATGAAGCCGGAGGGCTGCTCTTGAAATGCTTGTTTTAACTTGGCCTGATTGGCCTCTAACATCTCGTGCATCCCTTCCTGTCCAGAAGCCGCAGACATGGATGCGTCGGATACCGCAGGCACGCCCTTCTTTCCATCGGTTGCGTTGGTTGCGATCACCCGCTGATGCTCATCCAGAATGGCCACCTGAAATGAATCCGGTGCAGACAGGTTGGCGTAGGCTTGCGCGATGGATGCCCCCTTGATGTTCATGACCAGAAAGCCAAGTGGAGACGTATCATCCAGATCCCGAATGAGGCGAATAAATGAGACCACCTCTTGCCCATCATTCTCCCCCGTCGCCGAGACTCCGCTATCGTTGTTGCCACCATTCAGCCTGAGAAGATATCGTCCGTTGTGCTTCAAAGCCTGTTCGTACCACGGCGCTTCCTTCACATTCGCTTCCATAAACGTGGGCCACTCCTGTGTACCGACAGAGAATCGGTGACCCGAATTATCATAAATATAGACTGAATCAATAATTGGAACCGCTTGCATGAGATTGGTCAAATACGCGCTAACCTTGGACTGTGTCTGTAAATTGGAGTACACATTGCCCTGCCGCAGCAGGTTCTGCAAGTTGGGATCGGAGAAAATCATCTTCGAATAATTGTTCACGTTCCCGATCATCAGATTAACATTGGTCTCAATGGATGTGATTGTCTGCAGTGATGCTTCATTAATTTTTCGCTGCGCGTCATTTTCCGAGATTCGATTCAACACCAACGCACTGAACGCCACCGTTAGCAGAATAATGACAAAGTAGGCAAACGGAATTTTAAAAGCCAACGTCTTGGGCATGCGTTGAATGAACTCTTTGAAACGGGGAGTCCACTTCTTCTTCATTGCACTGGGGTTTGGTCTTGTGTTTGCTTTCGTATTTTCGTTTGCTTCTGCATTGGTCTCGACATCGGATGCTGTTGCTGTTACTTTCGCTTCAATTGTTGCATCACCTTCTGTTGTTGCTCCTGCATCTGTTGTTGCATCCTTTGCTCTGTTTTTCACTCTGACCCTCCTTTGGTTCCGAAGTGTGATGGGTTTAACGGTTTGGATCGGATGACCGGTTGTGTTATCCACCACTCTCTTGGATTGTATACAATTGTATATTATAGGACGGTGTATGGAGGAGGCTCAATTCTTTTTATCGCTTGGGGATGGTATAACTGCGTGAAGTAGAATGAGGATTAGGGGAGCAGATGGTTGTGAATACTTCGGGTATGGGGCCCCCTGACTTGAAACCCAAGGAGCACTGCTTTATAAAATTCTGGAGGTACAGATAATAAGTTGTGGTTTGTTGCAGAATGGAGAGTGAAGCGGGTTCGCGGAGGATCTTGATACACAAAAGACGGCGGTAAACAACTAGCTTGAGATGCACATACTTTTGAGCAAATTACGATATGTACGAGCATAATTCTTGCAACTGACAGTGTGTTGATCGAGTGTTTAAGTATGGGGAGTCCTATCATCATTTTCTCGTATAATGGATCTAAGTGTGGAAAGTGCCGGGCAAACTGCCCTCGGACAAGAGAAGTACCGTTCGTTATGGTAAGAAACAGCGAATCGTGATCAAAGCAAGAATTCGGTAACGCCTTTTTTGGAGGCATATTTCAGCGTGTAGCTTCCTTCTGTCCCATATGGCATCGTAGCGATTTGGATGCGGGTGTAATCCAGGCGGCTCTCCCTCAGCACTTTTTTAATTAGCGCTATGCTCCGATCTTCATCCGTTACCACACAGAAAATGTTCATTACATATTCCTTCGGATCAGCCACACGGCTACCCATATCACATCCATCCACCCCTCCCAACTCCGCCTGGGTCAGAACAGTTTCCAGATATTCCATTACCTTTTCCTTCAACCAATGATCTCGTTTGCTGCCCTGCGCGCTCTTCAGCGGATATTGCACCACAAGCCAGTATTTTTCAATCATTTATCTTCACCAACCAATCTTTATAGGATATGCATTACGTTATGTGCGGACACTTGAACAATAAGAAATGCACATGTTAGCCTTACATTCCTCCAGTTCAAAATGAGCTAGATAATGGACCTTACTGCTTTTTGGAATTGTACTGCCCTCCCGTTTGCAGGGTGGGGAACATGGTGATGTTTAATGAGATGTGAGCTTAACGTGTCTGCTGACTTTCTGCCAATCGCCACGATCTGGGCATCAGGATTCAGTTGCATAAGCTGTCTGGCGAATAACACACCATCCTCCAACTCTACCAAAGTCGGAGTTCGATTCGTCATCCTATTTTCAGAAGATTGATAGGGATGAAAGGGATAGATGTTCCAAAATATAAAGTCCGTTGGTTTCCACCTTGAACTGGATAACACTTCGCCCCATATAATAGATGCTGTCGGCTCTGCGAATCCATACAATGCCTGACTCCGGTTAGGCTTGGCGATATTGGGCAGGCTTGTTCGGACACCCGGCTCACCTGAAAAAACCATCTGGTGATTCACCAGCGAGTGATTCCCGGTAACCATTCGCTCGGACGTCAAGGGCACGCCGGAGAACCTCGCCCCTTGATATCCCACCGCTTCCGCAATAAAAATGTACCGAGCCTTGCACATTCGCGGTTCCAAATACCTGACCAAATGTTCCGACCGAATCTTCACCGCTTCGGGGCCGATATCATAGCCCGTCACATAATCTCTCCAAGGATTAATCACATTTACTGGCGACACATATGCTTGTATCCCTGTAACAAACTCGCGGATCTGTTGCTGCGTTTGGCTCATGCTTCTTTGCCTCCTTTGGGAGATTACAGAGTATATCGGGCCTGCATTAGCTTATTTCACAAAGATTATATCATAAACAGAAAAACCACCAACCAGACCGCTGGTTGATGGTGGATAGAAACTGTAACTGTAGAAAACTATTGCGGTATAACTTCTTCCCACTGACCATTGGTGGTTTCTTTGTAGGTAAGAGGGTTTCCATTATACTTTCCCTCAATAAAGTTAGAACCGCCTTCTTTCCATTCCTTAGTAACAGTTAGAACAACTTTAGAATTTTGTGAATTTATTAAAATGTATTTCCCTCTTGATAAATTAATCTCAAAGGCTACTGGATAAAAATCGTACCAAAATAGTTTGTCTGACTTCTCTCCCAATATACCCGCATCACCACCTTTAGAGAAATGAGGACTGATGACTCGAAACCTGAACTCTAACCATTTTCTGGGATCTAAAAGAAATTCATAATGACTATCGGGCTCCACTATAATATATGACTTTTCAGGAACTGGGTGTTGAACTTGAACTTTGTGCTCAATTATTTCTTTTGATATTATTCGAAAAACTAAATATACCAATATGAATAGTATCGAAGTAATTACAGGTAATTTAGGCTTGTTCCTCAAAAAAACACTTAATCCAAGACCAATAATTAACGGAAACCATATCCAGGTATCTCCCAATGTAATGGCTCCCATAATATATGATTTATCGCTAAGGGGATAGAATGCTGGTAAATCATGTCCCATATAGTCTAAAAATAAGTGCCCAAACAAGACAGACAAAATAGAGGATCCCCAGATTAATTTGAAACTTGTTTTTTTATAGAACAGTTTTGTCAAATATGCTATTCCAAAAGCTAAAAGGGGTGTAAACAATATAGAATGGGACCAAGGAGCTACACTTCTATCCCCAAAAATATCAGGAATTATTCCACACAGTGCACCCGAACATAGACATATCATAAGATTTTTCCATGTATCCCTTGGCAAAAAGCAGTATGCAATTACCGCCCCTAGAAGAGCATGTGATAGAACATGAAAAAACAAATATAAGTATGGATCCAAAATAACTACTCCTTTACTCTGTTAGCATCAAAAAATATGATATTTAATGTTAAAAATTAGTTTTTCATATAAAAGCCCCTGAGAGTCGGACCTCTTCCAAAGTTCTGCGGGGAGTAGTCTCCGTTTGGATGTATCCACTCTACTCTCTTAGATCTAAATTCGCGTACCAAGTCAGCATAGTCTCCACACAAGTGGGATCCACAAGCTATTAAAATCCCCATAACAATGGATGATCCGCATGTATTTTCTATTATCATAATTTGATCTAGCTAAAGCAGGCTATAGATACCTATATACGTTTCAGAGCCTAAATGTACCTGATATACTTTCCGGGAGTTACTCCCGACCTACATATACCTCAATTTCCTCTATTTATATAATTTAGGTTATTATATCATAAACTAAAAAACCACCAACCAGAACAATGGTTGGTGGATTTGCTAACTTTAATGGAGTTGGGGGGTATCGAACCTTTGACCCGAAGATAACGGCCATTGGTTCCGGCAAACACAGTCATGACTGGTTTGGTTTCACTCATGATATATCAAACTCCTGCCGTTTCCTAGTAGAATCAAAAATAATTTCGAATTTATTACCTTCAGCATCTTCACGAACGCGTTTGTTATTCTTTATATAATAAATAGAGGCACCTGATTCTTTAGCTTGTTTCCGTGCATGTTGATTTGCCTTCTTTAGAATTCCTTGGAGCTGTTCTCGATTTTCGAACATCTTGAGTCCCCCAATCTAAATTTCTGTTTATTATATCATAAACTAAAAAACCACCAACCAGATTACTGGTTGATGGTTTCTTGACTCTAATGGAGGCGAGGGGAGTCGAACCCCTGTCCGAAGATAACGACACATAAGCTTCTACGGGTGTAGTCACAGTTTTGATGTCACCCGAGTATCGCCCCGTAACCGGCTATACGTTGGGTCAGCCTGATTGTCTTCTTCAGCACACCCCAGGCGGAGATGTGACAGCGTATCCCACTACTTGTTAGCCCCTAATCCTGTCACATGGGCGATGCAGGTTAGAAGCACGCACACAGTTTCTTAGGCTGCGAAAGCGTAGTTTGTTTGTTGTTTGCCGTTTAATAGGCTTTAGCGTTGATGAAGCGGACGCGTCCCCACTACCCGCTACCCATGCTCGAACTATCCCCGTCGAATCCATAAACGCCCCCTCATATAAGAAGGGCTCCAGGATTAATCCGTGAATACGGAGCAAAGGTGCTGCACATCTTTTTCCTCCAAGGTAAAAAGATGCTTCTTTCAAACTCGGCATTCCTGTCTGCTACATGAGTAATCATAACATAGAGCAGCAAGCCGATATAGTATAGATTGTTGGAAAACGTTCCAACAGGCTGAGCAAGTGTACAAAGTTATCCAATACAACAGGCTCAATCGTCTACATATTATACCGCGTCACCATTCGGAAGTAAAGTTTACCCAGATCGGATCACAAACATCGGCACCTAAGTATTTTACCCACGAATCAGGCAAACTACGCAAGAGCGAGTAATTTTGATTCATCACTACGCCATATTCCATGCTCCTACTTACTTCTTCTACACATATCACAAAAATTCAGTTCACAGCACACTTCAACAACCTCATCTAATTACTTTCGCTAGTACAAATAAAAAAGCCTCAACCTTGCCCATTGCAGGACAACCTTGAGACTCCTTAACTCGAACATCAACCTTCCTAACTCCATCACGAAAACCTAACTTATGCACCTAAAGTAAAACTTTCACACCCAGCGCTCCACTTAACGTGCAACCTTCTGCTTCTCGCGCATTGCGCGTTGAATATCACGTTGTGCATCCCGCTTGGCTGCAGTCTCACGCTTATCAAACTGCTTCTTACCTTTACCCAGTCCGAGCAACAGCTTCGCATAACCATTACGGATATAGATTTTCAGTGGCACAATACTGTACCCATCCTGTTTCGACAGCCCGAGCAGCTTGTGAATCTGCACTTTATGCATTAACAACTTACGCGTACGTGTCGGATCAAGTGGATTATTTCGGTTCCCTTGTTCAAAAGGACTAATATGCATATTATGAATATGAATCTCACCGTTCCGAATCGTGGCAAATGCATCACCAATATTCGCACGGCCGTTACGAAGAGATTTGATCTCCGTTCCGGTAAGCACCATGCCCGCTTCATACGTATCTTCAATGAAGTAGTCATGGGAAGCCTTTTTATTCTGTGCGAGCACTTTACTCTGTCCATCATTCTTGCCCATGTCCTCACTCCTTCTCCGTAAAATAAGCCGGTACCATGCTCTGTAGCAGCGCACCCATTGTTGCACCAAGGTACCACGTGCCAGACCTTAATTGTAGCAAGTACGGCTGTTAAAATCAAGAAAGAGGCGACCTCTGCCGCCCCTCCTCATTACACCACTTCCAAACAGTGCGAAACAACACACCGCAGAAAGTGACTATTTCTCCAACGCTTAACTTGGAGGAACGAATCGTAATTCTTCTCTCCAAGTTACGTTAGTTTTATTTTTTCTTTTTCCGCACAAAAGCTGCCGTGCCGTTACCAGCTGCGCCTTTGCTCTTCTTCCGCTTGCGACGTGGTGCTCCGCCTTCCTGAGCACCCCCAGGAGTTGCGTTTTCTCCGATAAATACGCCGCTCGGCGAAGTGTTTTTACGTCCACTTCCGCCCTTGCCACCTTTACCGCCGCCCTTGCCGGACTTAAAGCTTCCTTCACCGCGACCGCTGCCGCTGCTTTGGCCACTTCCTTGTCCACCAGTTGAACTACTATCCGATCCACCCGATGTAGAGCTATAACCGCCTTTACCTGAGCCAAAACCAAAGCTCACCGCGCCTTTGCCCCGGCCCGTAGATCCGCCAGCATCACCAGCACGACGCTCACCTTTCGGTTTGCCGCCGCCTTTACCTCCGTATCCACCAGATGAGCCTGCTCCCGCACCTGCACTCGCTGCTCCGCCGCGACCGCCACGTCCACCTTTGCTGCTCTCTTCCGGTGATCTGCCACCACGGTTGCCTCCAGCACTGGCTGAGCTACCTTTGCCGCCACGCGAACCGCTGAATCCACCTGGTCCACCCTTGGCACCGCCGCGTCCGCCGCCGCTACTAGGACGTCCACCTTTACCGCCACGTCCACCACCGAAGCCGCCAGGACGTTCAGCGCGAGGTTTCATATCCACCATTTCAAAATCAATCGTATACTCTTCCATGCTGACACGTGCCACACGAATCTTCACTTCATCCCCGATACGGAAGACTTTTGAAGTCCGTTCACCAATTAGAGCCATATGCTGATCGTCAAAATGGTAATAGTCGTCCGTAAGCGCGCTCAGACGAATCAGACCTTCAACCGTGTTCTCCAGTTCAATGAACATACCGAAGCTGGTCACACTGCTGATCATGCCTTCGAACTCTTCGCCTACTTTATCGAGCATGTACTCGGCTTTTTTCATTTTCTCCGTATCCCGCTCAGCTTCTACCGCCACACGTTCACGTTCCGAAGACTGCTGGGCAATATCGGCCATACGTGCTGCCAGATATTCCTGACGGTTCTCCGGCAAAGCCCCATTATTTTCAATGACTTCGCGAATCACCCGGTGAATGACGAGATCGGGATAACGACGAATTGGAGACGTGAAGTGACTATAGAATTCTGCCGCGAGGCCAAAGTGACCTGACATTTCAGAATCATACTTCGCCTGTTTCATGGAACGAAGCATCATCGTACTGATCACGGTTTGTTCTTTGGTTTCCTTGATATCCTCAAGCAACGATTGAAGGGCCCGTGGATGAATTGCATTGCCACGTCCTTTGACCTGGTGTCCGAAATTCGCCGCAAAGGCGAGAAAATTTTGCAGTTTTTCCTGATCTGGATCTTCATGCACACGATAGATAAACGGCACCTTCAACCAGTGGAAGTGCTCTGCTACTGTCTCATTGGCTGCAAGCATGAACTCTTCAATGATTTGCTCTGCAATCGAACGCTCCCGTTTCACGATATCGATCGGTTTGCATTCTGCATCCACAATAATTTTGGATTCTTCAAAATCAAAGTCAACCGCTCCACGACGCATACGCATAGCCCGCAGTTTCAAAGCGATCTCTTTCATCAGATGAAAATCATCCACCAGATCCTTATAACGCTCAAGCAATTCCGGCTCTTCACCTTCAAGGATTTTACGGACGTTGGAATACGTCATCCGCTCTTTGGTTTTGATTACACTTGTGAAAATGTCATGTTTCACAACTTTCATCTGATCGTTGAATTCCATCTCACAAGACAGGGTCAAGCGATCTACCTGCGGGTTCAAACTACAGATTCCGTTGGATAGGCGCTGAGGCAACATCGGAATAACCCGGTCCACCAGATATACACTGCATCCGCGGTTGTAGGCTTCCTGATCGAGCTTGGAATTCTCCTGTACATAATAGCCAACGTCGGCAATATGAACACCCAGACGATAGTTACCGTTAGGCAACTTCTCTACGTTAACAGCATCATCCAGATCCTTGGCATCTTCGCCATCAATCGTGACAATGTTCAGTCCGCGCAGATCACGACGACCTTGTTGAACGATTTCTTCATCAGTAATAGAGTCTGGTGCTTTTTCCGCTTCTTCGACCACTTCATCCGGGAAAGCTTCTGGCAGCTGATGCTTGCGAATGACGGACAAAATATCAATACCCGGCTCATCCTTATGACCGAGAATCTCGATCACTTCACCCTCGGCTGCCGCACGGCCTTCTGGATAGCTGACGATCTTTGCGACGACCTTCTGTCCATCAACCGCCCCTGCAAAGTTGGTACGCGGAATGAAAATATCTCGATTAATCCGTTTGTCATCCGGAATTACGAAGCCGTACACCTCATGGCTTTGGAACACCCCTACAACTTGTGTCACCGCACGAGTAACAATACGGACGATCTCACCCTCCAGGCGACCGCCAGAAGGGCCTTGGGACGTGACTTTAACCAATACCGTGTCACCATTCATCGCACTCTTCATGTCATTGGCGTGAATGTACACATCCGGGTGCTCTCGATCTTCAGGAATAAGGAAAGCAAATCCTTTGGCATGAGCCTGTAGACGTCCGCGAACCAAATCCATGCGCTCTGGCATGCCATAACGATTGTTGCGGGTCAGCAGAACTTTTCCGGATTCCTCCAGCGTATTCAGCATAATCAAAAAGGCTTTGAAATCAGCTGCGTCTTCGATCTCGAAGTGCTGTTCCAACTCCTGATAAGTCATCGGTTTATAAGCGGTCTCCCGCATGAAGTCGAGCAATTGTTGTTCTGTTATCATTAATATATTCACCTCGGGAAACATAAAAGTGTAATCGGATCTCATCTGTTTATGTATCGGAATTCTTACCATTTTCATGCAATCACTGTCGGGAAGAGTATAGTCGCGCACCCATACTATCTCATACCCTAGTATACACGAATTCAATCCAGCCCATCCGTACCTCGTAAAAAAACCACAGTTGCCGGGCGCTCCTCTAAAATCACGCTTTCACGTATCTCTACAGACATTTTATGCGATACCCATGCTGTACGCTTCTGGAAAAGGACTACATCCGAAAATTTTCTGTACACATGACATTCATTATAGGGAGTGCGTTCGCGCGTAACGAATAAGCGAGGGACATATCCATACATGATAGGGGTTGTGTTGCATGTTAAGGAAGGAAAACCGAACAGAAGTGAGAAGAAGACCGAAATCATGGAGTCTATAGATTAGATTATTGTTGGTAAAGTTTGGACGCGTAAAAATTTATTAAAAAACCCCCGTTTCTCCACGAAACGAAGGTTCATCAATTAAGCCATTAGCTTAAGCTATTCATTGCCCAGCAGTTCCAATTTTACTTGGAAAACACCGTAACAATAATAGACAAAATCATAAATCCTGCACCAAGTACCACCGTTGCACGTTGCAGGAAGAGATCCAATCCGCGCGCTTTCGTTTTACCGAAAAGATGTTCCGCACCACCGGAGATGGCACCCGCCAAACCAGCGCTTTTCCCGTGCTGCAGCAATACTACAGTGATTAGACCGATCGAGAAGACAACGAGCAGCAATTTCAAAGCAATATCCATTCTTTCCACCTCCTACCCATGTGGGCATAACATCTCACCATAAAAACAGTTACTTTAATTGTAACATAGCTATTGTTGTGATACAAGTAGTGTAGTTCATACAATACCCTAAATTTGACCATCTACATACTCCATACATTATACGATTAATCCACATCAATAAAAAAGACAAGCCGGTTACCCGGCTTGCCCGTAAAAGCTGGATATCCAGCTTATTTTTTAAGGTTGTAGAATCCTTTAAGACCATTGTATTGAGCCAGTTCACCCAGTTGATCCTCAATGCGGAGCAATTGGTTGTACTTCGCGATACGGTCTGTACGGGAAGGAGCACCCGTTTTGATTTGACCAGCGTTTGTTGCAACAGCGATATCAGCGATTGTGCTGTCTTCGGACTCACCGGAACGGTGGGAGATTACAGCTGTGTATCCTGCACGTTTAGCCATTTCGATTGCATCGAATGTTTCAGTCAATGTACCGATTTGGTTAACTTTGATCAGGATGGAGTTACCGATACCTTCTTCGATACCTCTGCCAAGACGCTCAGTGTTCGTTACGAACAAGTCGTCACCAACGAGTTGTACTTTGTCTCCCAATTTCTCAGTGAGCAATTTCCAACCATCCCAGTCATCTTCAGACATACCGTCTTCGATTGTGATGATTGGGTATTTCTCAACCCATGAAGCCAAGAGGTCAACATACTCAGCGGAAGTGTAAGATTTACCTTCGCCAGCAAGAGTGTACTTACCATCTTTGTAGAACTCAGTGGAAGCTACGTCCATACCCAGGAATACGTCAACACCTGGTTTGTAACCCGCTTTTTCAATCGCTTCGATGATTGTAGTGATTGCTTCTTCGTTCGAACCAAGGTTCGGTGCGAAACCACCTTCGTCACCTACAGCTGTGTTCAAGCCTTTGGAGCTCAATACGGATTTCAGGTTGTGGAAGATTTCCGCACCTACGCGAAGAGCTTCTTTGAAGCTTGGTGCTCCAACTGGAAGAACCATGAACTCTTGAACGTCAATGTTGTTGTCTGCATGCTCACCACCGTTGATGATGTTCATCATTGGAACTGGCAATGCTTTAGCGTTGAATCCGCCCAGGTAAACGTACAATGGCAGGTCCAGAGCGTCAGCAGCTGCGCGAGCTACTGCCATGGATACAGCCAGGATTGCGTTAGCACCCAGTTTACCTTTGTTTGGCGTACCATCCAAAGTGATCATCAATTTGTCGATACCCAATTGATCCAATGCATCCATACCGATAACTTCTGGAGCGATTGTTTCGTTTACGTTTTTAACAGCTTGCAGAACGCCTTTACCGAGGTAACGGGATTTGTCGCCATCGCGAAGCTCAACTGCTTCGTGGGCACCAGTGGATGCACCGGATGGAACGATTGCGCGTCCGATTGCGCCGGACTCCAGGTATACTTCAACTTCTACTGTAGGGTTACCGCGGGAGTCGAGGACTTCGCGAGCGTACACGTCAGAAATAATAGTCATTTGTGATAATCTCCTTTAAATTTGAATTTATTGAAAATTAGGACTCCTTGTGTTTCCCCTTATCCACTTCGTCAGCAGAATCGTCTTCCGATCGCTGTTATCCCCGGATTCCTTTGAACTTATTCTCATAAGTTGGAATCCTGTGATAAAGGCGAACGCTTCGCTTCTTCAGACCATTTCTGCTGCCTCCGTTCAGAGGTAAACGCCAAACTTCCCAATTTCATATATGTTGGCTGTGTAACTTATTTACGAGTAGCAATAACAGATGTACCTGTCATTTCTTCCGGTTTAGGCAACTGCATCAGGTCAAGGATCGTTGGCGCGATATCTGCCAGGATTCCGCCTTCACGCAAGGTAACGTTAGCATCTGTAACGATAAATGGAACCGGGTTCGTTGTATGAGCTGTGAACGGACGTCCTTGCTCATCGAACACCATATCCGCGTTACCATGATCCGCAGTGATCAGTACAACGCCGCCTTTGGCAAGTACTGCATCCACAACACGGCCCATGCACTCATCTGTTACTTCTACCGCTTTGATGGTAGGCTCCAGCATGCCGGAGTGTCCAACCATGTCAGGGTTAGCGAAGTTCAGAATGATGGCGTCATGTTTGTCTGCTTCGATCTCGCGAACACATGCGTCAGCTACTTCATACGCGCTCATCTCTGGTTGCAGATCATATGTCGCAACTTTTGGTGAGTTGATCAGTACACGAGTTTCGCCCGGAAGCTCCACATCACGACCGCCGCTGAAGAAGAAGGTAACGTGCGGGTATTTCTCGGTTTCTGCAATACGCAGTTGTTTTTTATTGTTCTGTACCAGAACTTCACCCAGGGTGTTGTCGAGGTTCTTCGGCGAGTAAGCCACATAACCTTCAACCGTCTCACTGAACAAAGTCAAACATACAAAGTGCAAGCCCACTGGGAACTTCGGACCACGATCGAAACCGCGGAAGTCCTGGTTCGTGAATACTTGCGACAACTGGATTGCACGGTCAGGACGGAAGTTAAGGAAGATAACGGAATCGCCGCTTTCTACCAAACCTACCGGCTCACCATCCGCTTTGACGATAACCGTTGGTTCAACGAATTCATCAAATACGGATTTCTCATACGATTCTTCAACCGCTTTGAGTGGGTCAGTGTATTTCGGTCCATCTCCATAAACGATGGCGCGGTATGATTTCTCCACCCGTTCCCAACGTTTGTCACGATCCATCGCGTAATAGCGACCTTGTACCGTAGCGATTTGTCCCACACCAACTTCTTCAATCTTGGCGATCAGCTTCTGCATGAAGTCTTTACCACTGTCTGGCATAACATCACGGCCATCCATGAAGGCATGAATATATACATCGTTCATTTCTTCTTTTTTGGCCAGATCCAGCATAGCGAACAGGTGGTCGATGTGACTATGTACGCCGCCATCGGACAACAAGCCGTAGAGATGAAGCTTTTTACCGTTTTGTTTCGCTTCGCGCACCGCTTTGACAAGTGTTTCATTGTCGTAGAACTCGCCGTCACGAATGGATTTGGAGATACGGGTCAAATCCTGGTATACGATCCGGCCGGCACCGATGTTCAGGTGACCTACCTCGGAATTTCCCATTTGCCCTTCTGGCAAACCTACAGCTTCACCGCAAGCAGTGAGTGTTGTATGTGGGAATTGGCTCATAAAACGGTCGTAGTTCGGTTTCTTGGCTTGCGCTACCGCGTTGCCTTCCACCGTGTTACGCAGACCAAAGCCGTCCATGATGATCAGTGCTACAGGTTTTGGAGCTGTCATCTTACTTCGCCCCCTCAACAAGCGCGATGAACGAAGCCGGCTGCAAGCTGGCACCGCCAACAAGCGCGCCGTCGATGTCGCTTTGTCCGAGGTATTCTGTTACGTTCTCCGGTTTAACACTGCCGCCGTATTGAATACGAACTGCACTCGCAACCGTCTCGTTGTACAGATCCTTCACCAATGTACGGATGTAAGCAATAACTTCATTCGCATCTTGGGAAGTGGAGGATTTGCCTGTACCAATCGCCCAGATTGGCTCATAAGCGATAACAACCTGTGCCGCTTGCTCTGCAGACAGACCTGCCAAAGCAGCTTCTGTTTGCACTTTGCATACGTCTTTTGTTTGGTTCGCTTCACGCTCTTCAAGCGTTTCACCAAGGCAGAAGATTGGAGTCAATCCGTGACGGAATGCTGCATGTAACTTTTTATTGACAGTCTCATCGGTTTCCGCAAAATATTGACGGCGCTCCGAGTGACCAACGATGACATAATCCACACCCAGGTCTTTCAGCATTACACCGCTGATTTCACCTGTGAATGCACCATTGTCTTCAAAATGAAGATTTTGTGCACCAATTTTGATGTTTGTGCCTTTAACGGCTTCTACCAGGGATGGCAGATTCGTAAACGGTGCGCAGATTACAGTTTCCACGCCTTCAACTTCCGCTTTTCCTTTAACTTCCTGAATGAAGTCATTGGATTCGGAAACCGTTTTGAACATTTTCCAGTTACCTGCGATAATCGGTGTTCTCATGGGTTTCAACTCCTTCATGCTATAGACTACTAAAACTTACTTGTCGTTCAGTGCCACTACGCCTGGAAGTACTTTACCTTCCATGAACTCGAGCGATGCACCGCCACCTGTAGAGATGTGGTTCATCTTGTCAGCCAATTTGAATTTCTCAGCTGCTGCTGCGGAGTCACCGCCACCAATTACAGTGTAAGCTTCTGTCTCAGCGCAAGCTTCTGCTACTGCACGAGTACCGTGGGAGAATGGCTCGATTTCAAATACGCCCATTGGTCCGTTCCATACAACCAATTTGGAGTTTTTGATTACGTCAGCATAGATCTCACGTGTTTTAGGACCGATGTCGATTCCTTCCCAATCTGCTGGGATACCATCGATATCAACGATTTGTGTGTTTGCTTTTGCGCTGAAATCGTCAGACACTACGATATCTACCGGCAGGTAGAAGTTTTTGCCCAATTTTTTCGCTTTTTCGATGAAACCGAGCGCAACATCAAGTTTGGAGTCATCCAGCAAGGACTGTCCAATTTCATGTCCTTGTGCTTTGAGGAACGTGTAAGTCAGACCGCCACCGATGATCACGTTGTCTGCAATGTTCAGCAGGTTGTCGATTACATCGATTTTGTCTTTAACTTTGGATCCGCCAATGATGGCTGTGAAAGGACGCTCAGGGTTGGAAATGGCTTTACCCAACACTTCAAGTTCTTTTTCCATCAACAAACCGGACACCGCTGGAAGCAAGTGAGCAATTCCTTCAGTCGAAGCGTGTGCTCTGTGAGCCGCGCCAAACGCATCGTTAACGAAAACGTCAGCCAGTTCAGCAAATTGTTTTGCCAGTTCCGGATCATTTTTCTCTTCGCCTGCGTGGAAACGAACGTTTTCAAGCAACAATACGTCGCCATTGTTCAGTTCAGCAATTTGAGCTTTAACAGCGTCACCAACAGAATCGTCAGTTTTAACAACTGTTTTACCCAACAATTCAGACAAACGCTCAGCTGCTGGAGTCAAACGCAAGGATTCAACCACTTCGCCGTTAGGACGACCCATATGGCTTGCCAAAATGACTTTAGCGCCTTTTTCAATCAAGAAGTTGATTGTAGGAAGCGTTGCACGAATACGTTTGTCATCTGTAATTTTACCATCTTCGAGCGGCACATTGAAATCTACACGGACAAAAGCCCGTTTTCCTGTCAATTCGATATCGCGTACACTTTTTTTGTTCATCTGTATTTCCTCCGCACCCATGTATTTGGTGGACCGATCAAGGGCTGAAATCCCTTGTCAATCCTGGTGTTTTTGAGAAATTTGCAAAATATTGATATATAAAGAGCGGAAACAATATAGCATCTGTTTCCGCTCTATGTTATTGCAGATATTACTTAATCATTTTTGCAAAGTGCTCCAAAGTGCGAACCAATTGTGCAGTGTAGGACATTTCATTGTCATACCAAGCTACAGTTTTAACCAATTGTTGGTCGCCAACAGTCAGAACTTTAGTTTGAGTTGCATCAAACAGGGAACCGAAAGTGATACCTTGGATGTCGGAAGATACGATTTCGTCTTCAGTGTATCCGAAAGTTTGTGGGTCGGAAGCTTCTTTCATTACTGCGTTAACTTCTTCAGCAGTAACTTTTTTACCCAGAACAGTTACGAGCTCAGTCAGGGAACCAGTAGCTACTGGTACACGTTGAGCTGCACCATCCAATTTGCCTTGCAGTTCTGGAATTACCAGACCGATTGCTTTAGCAGCACCAGTTGTGTTAGGGATGATGTTTTCAGCTGCTGCGCGAGCACGACGGAAGTCACCTTTAGGGTGTGGAGCATCCAATGTGTTTTGGTCGCCAGTGTAAGCGTGAATTGTAGTCATCAAACCTTGAACGATTCCGAATTTGTCTTGCAGTGTTTTTGCCATAGGTGCCAGGCAGTTCGTTGTGCAAGATGCGCCGGAGATTACAGTTTCAGTACCGTCGAGGATTTCATGGTTTACGTTGTAAACGATGGTTTTCATGTCGCCAGTAGCTGGTGCGGAGATAACAACTTTCTTAGCTCCACCTTTCAAGTGTTTCTCAGCTGCTTCTTTCGTTGTGAAGAAACCAGTACATTCCAGAACGATATCTACGCCCAGGTCGCCCCAAGGAAGTTCTTCCGGGTTACGGTTAGCCAATACTTTAACTTCTTTGCCGTTCACTTTGAAGAAGCCATCGTGTACTTCAACATCGCCATCGAAGCGACCTTGAGTTGTATCATATTTGAGCAAATGAGCCAGCATTTTAGCGTCAGTCAAGTCGTTGATTGCTACTACTTCAATGCCCTCTACATTTTGAATACGGCGGAATGCCAAGCGTCCAATACGTCCAAAACCGTTAATACCTACTTTAATCATGAGTAAGTTCCTCCCAAGTTTTGATTAATTTTTTATGAAACTTATATATTCAAGACAGACGGTGAAGTCCGTCAAGACAACAATAGTTGTGTTGCAGAGTAAAACTTTATTCCATTTCAGCAACGATGACTTCGGCAGCTGCCTCATCAATAATCAGAATATCTTCCTGACCAAATCGTAACACGGAATGTATAGCAGCAGCTTTGCTTTTGCCACCTGCGATTCCAATCACAACATCGGTTCGTTCAATATCCTGTAGTCGCATCCCCAGTGTAAGCATGGTATGTACCACCTTACCCTGATCGTTAAAGTAATAACCGAAAGATTCAGATACGGCTCCCTGCTCCTGAAGTTCATCTATGATCTCCGTCGCAAGTTTACGTCTTGTCGCCATCTCCACGGCATCACCAATTCCATGAATAACAATCCGCGATTTTCGAATCAGCTGCAGAATCTCCTGAACACTGGGGTCCTGGATTAATGATTCATAGGCATGATCACTAAGCAAATCCGGTACATGCAGGAGTTTATATTGCGCCCCTACCCGTTTTGCCATCGTAGATGCAATCGTATTTGCCTGAATTTCAAGGCTTTCTCCCAGTCCACCGCGTGCCGGTACGAACCAGACACCTTTGAGCGATGTTGGCGGAGTCAGTTGCTCTGCGACTTCGGCCGTTGTTGATCCGCCAGTAACGGCGACAACGTCGTTGTCACTCATGATATTGCCGAGAGCCTTCGCTCCGGCTCTGCCCAGTTCCCTTTTGGCAAATGGAGATACGTCCGAATCGCCAGGAACCACAACTACCTTTTGCAGACCGTAGGCTTGCTTGATGCGCTCTTCCAGCTCGGATAATCCGAACAACTCTTTGGCTACGGGCTCTAACTGCTGCAGCAAATCATACCCTGCCTCGCTGATCTTCATTCCTGCACTGTCAATTTCAATAAGTCCCTGAGCCTTTAACAGATCGGTCTCAGCCCTCAGAACCCGCTCGGTCATCTGCATGGAATTAGCTAACGTTCTCCGTCCGATCACATCCGATAACATGATCTGTTGCAGAATCGTATACCTCTTTTTCAAGACATCCATGAGATCAGGCAGAAGCTGCTTTTGTACTTCTAAAATCGTTCGCATGCTTTCCACTCCCGCAAGTTCTCGTTCCAAGCTCTCTTTCGTGGCCCTAAAACGTCCCGGGTTAACTTTTTAAGTCCCACGTCTATTCTACCTAAAACTGACGTGACATGCAAGTGTTTCAAGGTGTTATTTCGACACACATTCAGCGTTTGTACGCGCCTATTTTCACAATCCTAGACTTCCATGATCAAGGACTAGCTCACGCATACCATATATAGAAGAAACAAATGAATCCCATCTACATATCGCTCAGAATCACATTTCATCCGGCATGTCCAAAACCTCTAATAGCATTTACTTAAATGCACTCTTTATCCACTCTTCTTCATCATGATCATTTTTAGGTTAATCCAAACCAATACACATCACGAATTGCTTGCAATTAAATATTTCATGAGCTATAATCATTATTGCTGTCACATAATGTGCGCCCGTGGTCCAATGGATATGACGTAGGCCTCCGAAGCCTGAGATCCAAGTTCGATTCTTGGCGGGCGCGCCACTTTTATTTAACAGCTCATAACCCTTTTAACCAATGAAACCGGAAAGGTTTCTTTTTTTTGCAAGTTAGTTTGACTTTCTTTGACTTTTTGTTTGGAATTGTTTATTATGTGGGTAATACGGTAACAGTTTAAGTATAAGCACCAATAACATTTACATTCCAAGGAGGTTTTTCACGTGAGTTTTATTCCAATGGTCGTTGAACAGAGCAACCGGGGTGAGCGCGCCTATGACATCTACTCCAGATTGCTGAAGGATCGTATTATTTTCCTTGGTAGCGATGTTAATGATGTAGTGGCTAATGCCATTATGGCACAGATGTTGTTCCTGGCTGCGGAAGATCCGGAGAAAGACATTCACTTATACATCAACAGCCCAGGCGGATCGATTACAGCCGGTATGGCCATTTACGATACAATGCAATTCATCAAACCGGATGTATCTACCATCTGTGTAGGTATGGCGGCTTCCATGGGTGCATTCTTGCTGAATGCTGGTGCGAAAGGGAAACGTTTTGCGTTGCCTAACAGTGAAATCATGATTCACCAACCGCTTGGTGGTGCTCAAGGTCAAGCTTCGGACATCGAAATTCGTGCTCGCCGCATCCTGAAAATGCGTGATACCTTGAACCGCATCATCTCTGAGCGTTCAGGTCAACCACTCGAGCGGATCGAGAAAGATACAGATCGTGACTACTTCATGAGTGCTGCTGAAGCTGCCGATTACGGTATCATTGATAAAGTTATTGAAAACGTGGGTTCCCAAGGCATCTAATATGCTGCCTGGAGACTAGCGGTAACATCACAGGGCGGGCTTCACCGATATAAAGGTGAGCCCGCCCTGTGCTATTTTCAACTAAACAGGCAAATATCACACCCGTTAGTGGAGTGCGTTGCCTGGATAAACAAGAATCCCCCGTCATCCTGCTTTGACGGGGGATTCTTGTTATTATTTTTCATGAGAAGAATGTGATAAGTGCTCTTGCTTAAAAGTTACCCTACGCGAACTTACTTGTCTGATGTTACGTTGCTAAACGGTTCCGTAGCCTTAGGCAGAATTTCCTTGTAAGTGAACTTCATTTCAGGGAAACCTTCCGCGTAAGCTGTATATTCATACAACTGGAAGAACACAACTGCACCTGTTGGTGTCACATAGAAATCCTGGTCTTTATTTAACCCTTTGTAACCTTCCAGGTATCCACCGCGGGCTTTCAGTTGCTCGCCCACTTTTTTACCCAACGTCTCGCGCATGGTTTTGTTATTTTGCAGCACATCATCTAACGTAAGCTCCTTGCCTGTGTCCAGTGCAAAGGTGTGTCCCGTGCGGGTTGTCATGCCGTGTGCTCCTGCATAGTCCTCATAACGTTGAGTGATCAAACCTAGCACGCCGTTCTCATTGTAGGTCACGACATACGAAGTTTCAAATGCATATGGACGTTTTGCGGTTGCCCCGCCGAATTCAGTGGTTTGTTTTTTGAAAGCAGCAACAGCCGTATCCACTTCATCTTTGAGCACTTTGTTGATTGCCGTTTCAGCTTCTTTGCTGGCAAGTCCACTCACCTGCGGATATTGTACATCCACCTCCGCATTTTTCACAGTCACGTTTACTTTTGTCGATTTTACCTGCACATTATTTTGCTTCACTTTGCTGAGTGTCAACGTTTTGGTTTTGCCATCCCAATTTCCCTGTACACCCAGATAATCTCGCATTGCCGAGAATGGAATATATAATCGACCCTGAATCAATTTTGCTTCCACCTGAGGGTAATACCCGTTAATATAGACGTTTGGTTGTCCATCCATCAGGCTAACGGTCATCGCATTGTTGGCTGCTGTTACCGTATATGACTTCGTTTTAGCATCATATTTCAACGTTCCACCCGCTACATCTTTGACTGCTGTCAGCGAGACCCAAGTCGATCCACCTTGAAGAAGTCCTTTTTGAGTCAGTGTTTTCCCACCCGATTTCAGCGTTACCTCAGCTGGGGTTGTCACTTTCGAGGATACAGAAGCCGCCTGTACCGAACTCTCCTGCCATACCGAACCACTACCTACAATAATTCCTGCTGCAAGCAACGCACTTGTCCATTTTTTCCATGATGTCATATATAAAACTCCTCTCTGAATTCACAATTAGGTATCATTGCGTATGTAATCCTGACCTGATCGCATATCTCATACGCTCACCTCTCTATTATAATTAACCCAATTTCGGAAAGGTTTACAGCTCGAGTTACAATGTTGATGAATATCAGACGCAAAATATAAGGGGATATGACCTTTTTGTCACGAACAACTATACAAAAAAGATACCAATAAACAGCATTTCACGTTGCTTGAGAAAGGTACACTTCTATCAAACTTCATCAAAGTTTGCTTTTCCAACAAAAAAAGACTCTGTCCTCAGGACAAAGTCTTTGTCATCATTTCGTTGTACCCTTTAAATGACACTTATAAAGGTTACTTGAGTTTACAATCATTAGTTCGATCTTATTTATTTCATTTCATACGTGATATTCAGGATTGTGCTTACTTTAACCTGGCCTGTTTCAATCTCAGTGCCACCTGCTGTATCTGCTGCTTTGGACATCAATGACTCACTTGCATAGAACACAGGTACATTCGCATCGCCTTGGCTTACGGAAAGAACAGCACCCAGTTGACGTTTAACTGCTTTTGCGATGGCGCCAGCTTTTACATCTGCATTGGCAACAGCTTTCTCAATCACTTGGGACTCATAAGTTTCCGGATTTTCTACAGTAAAGCGCACGTTCTCAATATTGTTGGCACCTGCCCCTGAAGCAGCATCAAGCAGTTCGCCGATCTTGTCCATCTGACGATACGTGACTGTCAGTGTATGATGGGCTGTGTATCCTTTAATTTGTTGTCCGTCTTTTTCGCTATACGTATAGTTGGGTTGTACAGAGAACTGACTGGTTTGAATGTCGTCTGCACTGATCTTCCACGTATTCTTCAGCAAGTTGGATACTTTTTGAACTTTGGCAGCATTCGCTTTTTGAGCAGATGCAGCTGTCTCTGCAGTACTGTTCACACCAATGGACAGATAAGCAATATCAGGCTTCACCTGAATCTCACCTTTACCCACGACATTAATCACATTCTGTTGTACGCCTTGAACCTCTGCAGCATAAGCATAGCTCCCTGGCGCAACCCAAGCGGTTCCTCCTACAAGCAACGTACTTGCCACCAGCACTGCACCAAACGGTTTCATCCATTGTTTACCCATCACGATAGCCTCCTTATGTGTTAACATCTCAAACTTTAATCGATTTGATACCTTAACAGACGGGACAAATTCCATAATGTTGCACTTGACGATAGCAAATACCTCAATAACGCAAAAAAGCCCCTTTCGGGACTTCTTCATTGGATTGATCATATCTTATTGGTTTTCGAGCTCTTCCTTGCTTACCAGACTAACTAAAGCGTTTACAGCCTGTTCGGCATCCGCGCCTTCTGCACTAATCTGGATTTCCGTACCTGTGCTAATCGCAAGGCTCATGATCCCCATAATACTTTTTGCATTAACTTTTTTGTCGTCCTTCTCGACGAACACTTCAGACGAGTACTTATTCGCTTCTTGAACGAACAGTGCCGCAGGTCTGGCATGGAGACCCGTTTTCAAACGGACAACTACCGGGTGCTTTGTCATGGAAACTTACCCCCTATTATGAAATCTGGACATTAAATACACAATTATATTTATACAACATTATACCATTAACCCGTGCAGGACACTAGAAGAAAAAACTCAGGGTCTTTTGTAGGACATTATCTTGCCCTATTTCATCTTTTGCAGAGCGCATCCAATGACCTAAGTGAGTTCTCCCAGATCCTTAACGGTTGACCTTCCCGACCGTTTCAGTTCAGTAGAAACAGCCGACCTTGTTACTTACCCTGCGACGTCTTAACCATAACGTTCTGTGCGCACTTTCTCAGCCAGCTCATCAATTTTACGAAGCCGATGGTTTACTCCAGACTTGCTAACTGTACCTTTAAGGAGTTCGCCCACTTCCTTCAAATTGATATCTGGATGAGCCAGTCGAACCTCCGCCACCTCGCGAAGTTTCTCAGGCAGTGACTCCAGACCAACTTCTTTTTGCAACAAACGGATATTATCGATTTGTCTTACAGCCGCTCCAATGGTTTTATTCAGGTTGGCAGTTTCACAATTGACAATCCGGTTAACGGAGTTACGCATGTCTCGCATAATCCGTACATCTTCAAACTTGAACAAGGCCTGATGAGCACCAATGATGCTGAGCAGCTCAATGATTTTCTCGCCTTCCTTAATGTATAGGATGAATCCTTTTTTCCGTTCTATACACCGGGCATTCAGATGAAATTCATTGGCGAGATCAACGAGTGCCTGACAGTGCTCCTCATACATGGACGCAATCTCCAGATGGTACGAGGAGCCTTCCGGATTATTAACCGATCCACCGGCCAGAAATGCACCGCGAAGATAGGCCCGTTTACAACAGTTCTGCTGAAACAACTCCGTATTAATCCCTGGTGTAAACAGAAAACCTTCCGATACAATATGAAGACTCTTGAGAATCTCCTGTACCATAGTTGGAATACGAACAATATATACATTGTTCTTTTTCAGCCGCATTTTTTTGCGGACCAGTAATTCCGTATGCACTTGAAAATGCTTTTTAAGCAGAGAGTATGCCCGTCTTGCAATGGCGGCATTCTCCGTCGAAATATCCAAGATCACTTTTTTATTCGATAACTGCACTGCACCAAGCATACGGATGAGGGCTGAAAGTTCCGCCTTTTCGCAGCACGGTTCGCTCTCGATCATGGTTAACTCTTTTTTGGTCTGTGCTGCAAACGACATGGGACTTCACCTCTTCCGTAACATCCAATTTTGTACCAGCTGGTAGATGTGATGACTTAACTTGTCGGCATCATGACGCAGATAAGTCTTGAACAGAACAAGGGTATCTGCAACCACCTGATAGCCGGCACTTTCGAGTACATTCATATCCAGTACAACCGGTTTTGCTCCTTTTTCCGCATACTTATTCTGCACTTGCAGCGGAATATCACCATTATTTACGATAACGTAGTCGAAGAGCTGATGACCTATATGCTCGTGTACCGCCTTAAGGTGGTCACTTACCGTATAGTTATCCGTTTCGCCCGGCTGTGTCATAACATTACAGATAAACATCTTCACCGCATCAGCCTCTACCACAGCTTCTGCAAGCTTAGGCACAAGCAGATTGGGAAGAATGCTTGTATATAGGCTGCCTGGCCCGATCAGAATGGCGTCAGCTTGACGAATAGCCTCTACTGCCTCTGGCAACGGCTCCACGTGATCCGGTTCAAGGAAAACACGTTTGATGCGTCCGCCTGCCTCAGGGATTTTGGACTCACCTGTAATAATTGTGCCATCTTCCATCTCGGCATGCAACACAACGGCCTGCCCGGCTGCTGGCAATACCTCACCTCGAACGGCAAACACGCGGCTAAGCTCCCGCACTGCGGTCACAAAGTCGCCCGAAATATCCGTCATTGCAGCCAAAATCAAATTTCCCAAGCTGTGGCCTGCAAGCCCCGCGCCTGTATTGAAACGGTACTTCAACATATCTGAAAGCAATGGTTCTACATCAGCCAGTGCCGTAAGCACGTTGCGAATGTCGCCCGGAGGCGGCATCTGTAGCTCATTGCGCAGGATGCCTGAACTTCCACCGTCATCTGCAACCGTGACGATGGCCGTGATATCCAGCGGCTTCTCTTTCAAACCGCGTAACATCACGGATAATCCGGTTCCGCCGCCCATTACAACTATTCTCGGACGTTCTCTTCGTGGTCCGGCCTCTTTCATCCCTTCACCCTCTTCAATGACGGTCCCGGTCAGCGTCGCGATGGCTTACGGTGACAGCTTCTGTCTCGCTGCTTCCCAACATCTTGCCCAAATATTCCGATATCGCTACCGAACGATGCTTGCCTCCGGTACAGCCGATTCCAATAATAACCTGGCTTTTGCCTTCCTTCCGGTATTGCGGAATCAGGAAATGCAGCATATCCAGCAGCTTGGTCAGAAACGCCTGTGTCTCTGGCCACTTCATAACATATTCGTACACATCACTATTCTGTCCCGTATTCGGTCGTAAATGATCAATATAATGCGGATTCGGTAAAAAACGTACATCAAATACCAGATCAGCATCAATCGGAATGCCATATTTGAATCCGAACGACGTTATATTCACTGACAGCATTTGGCTTTCCAGATGAGAAAAGCGGGATATGATGCGTTCTTTCAGTTGGGCAGGCTTCATTGTACTTGTATTCAGTACCTGGGTAGCGGAGTTTTTGAGTTCCTCCAACATCTTGCGTTCCAGTCGGATGCCGTCCAGCGGCATGCCCTCAGGAGCCAGAGGATGTCTGCGCCTGCTTTCTTTATAACGCTGAACAAGCACAGAATCTGTAGCATCCAGGAATAAAATTTCGCAATGAATGGTAAAATGATCTTTAATATAGTTCAAAGACTCGGACAGAGCCGTAAAGAATTCACGCCCGCGCAGATCGATAACCAATGCAACCTTACCAATCTTGCCGTTTGACTGTTCAATTAGTTCCGCAAATTTTGGAATCAATACCGGTGGCAGATTATCCACACAGAAGAAACCCAGATCCTCCAGGCTTTGTACTGCAATGGTTTTACCTGCCCCGGACATGCCCGTAATGATAATGAGCGTGGCGCCTGTGCCTGGTGAGCCTTCACCTTCAAGCATAAATGTCCCCTCCTTATCATATTGCTGTCTTCATATATTGTTACGAGGTTACTAGGAACGCAAGAGAAGACCTGCCGCACCCACAATACCTGCATTATTCCCAAGTGTAGCTTCCAGAATCTGAACCCCATCTTGCAACGGTTCCGGTGTCAGCTTAGCAAATACGGTACGTATTTCATCGAACAAGAAATTGCCTGCTTTGGATACGCCACCACCAATGATGAACATCTCCGGGTTAATGACAGCCGCTACAGTCGCCATGGACTTGCCCAAGTAGAATGCTGCACGGTTTACAATACGCTGTGCTACTTCATCGCCTGCCTTAGCAGCATCGAATACTTCCTTGGCTGCAATCTTGTCGACGAGTGCTAGTGACGTATGATCACCACGTTCTACGGCATCCTTCGCCATACGGATAATACCCGTTGCAGACGATACCGTTTCTACACATCCCATTTTACCACAGCCGCACTTGATGGCCTCCAGATCAGGTACTACACTGATATGACCCAGCTCTCCCGCCATACCCGAGAAGCCTTGATAGATGTTACCATTCAAGATCAAGCCTCCGCCGACGCCTGTACCGAGTGTATAACATACACAATTGTCTACGCCTTTACCGGCTCCTGCCCATACTTCACCCAGTGCTGCCACGTTTGCATCGTTATCTATTTTGATTGGCTTGCCCAGACGTTCTTCCAGAATCGAACGAATGGCCACATTCCGAAATCCGATGTTAGGGGCATGAACGATAATTCCCTCGCGTACATTCGTGAAACCGGCCACTCCAGCACCCACACCCTCAAGCTGTTCCCAACTGTATGGTGATTCGGCTACGATATGTCGGACATACTTCTCGATGTTGGCGATGACTGTGTCTACGCCCTTATCCACTTCAGTCGGTCCTTCATACGTATGCATTAGCTGACCCTGTTCATCGCATATACCGACCTTGATTGCTGTTCCGCCGAGATCGACCCCAACGTAGATTTTCTCAGACATGCTGCAAGCCACCTTTATCTATCTAAAATAGTTTAAGTCCTACGTACCAACTATAATTGAAGGATACGCCTGGGTCAAGACGATAAGACCTCGGATACATCTTGCTTTGACAGGGTTGTGAACCACATCACATAGCATTTATGAATACGTATACAATCTCATCACCTTCATTTATGAACGCACGCTTTGTTCCTTCCTCGATAGCAGAGGAAGCCTCAACTCATGATATTGCATCTCCCCTCGTTCCATTCATAAAAGATGATCATCGTCCCCTCAACGTGGTGTCCCATTTCACTCCACTAACCACCAGTCATTCTCACGCAGAGGACCATTGAATGACGTCACAGCCAACACAAAAGCGCCTTCCACAGATACAGATGGAAGGCGCCTTACTTTTATAAAATCAATGTTTTTCAATTGGATTGCACTCAGCCGTTCTTCAGCTATACGTCACAACTTCGACTCCACACGTACCGGCTCTTCTGTCTTCTCCATCTTGTTCACATCCAGAATATCAAGCAGGAAGACAAAGATCGGAATACCAATGATCAGTCCCCAGATTCCCAGGAAGTGTTGCGACAGAATCAGTACGATAAAGGTGTAGAACATTGGCAATTTGGTCTTGTGCGCCATCAATTTTGGATTCAGGAAGTACGTCTCCAAAGCATGAATTACAATAATCATGATGATCACAATAATGCTTAATTTCAGTCCACCCATCTGATACCCAATCAGACAGAGCGGTACCAGCGAGATGATAACCCCCGCAACGGGCACCAGACTGAGCAGGAACACCAGAATGGTCAGCGCGAACAGATATGGGAAACCCAGAATCCATAAGCCCAGAATGGTCAGCACTGTATTGAACACCGCAATCAGAAGCTGTGCCTCAATGACTTTACCAAAAGAAGATACGAACTTGTCTCCCAGATAAGCTACTTCATTATAGAACCATCCAATTTTACTTGTTTTGAACTTGGACGTGAACTTGGATATCTCCTGCTTCTGCAACAAGAAGAACAGACTCAGAATGATAACGAGCAGAATAAACTCCAACCATTTGCTCAAAGCGAAAATATATTTCAATGCATCATTGGTGTAATTTTTGATATCGAAGGACTGAAGGTAACCCGCAATCTTGGAAGCAAAATTATCTCCATCTGCACTATCCAAAAATTTCATAATCTCGTTCGTTAACTGAACGACCTGATCCACGATCCGTGGTGAATATCTGGAGATACCGAGCACAATTACTGCGATAACAATCATATAGAGCAGAATGACCACAACTTTATAATTGATCGGAAACAACCGATTCAAACCACCTGTAATGAAATGCTGTAATCTGTTCATGACATACGTCACCAGGAACAACAGCAGAATCATGTGCAGCATACTCCCCATACTGAACAAAACCAAACAGAACAAGAGCAGGATCAAAAATCGTCTCACTGTCGCATTCTGTAGCCAATCTTTTATCATTTCCCCCAAAATCTTCACCTCACAGCTAATATGCCCCATATGTATACGAACTCATGCCCACTGTAGTTTCAAAAAAAGAGAAGCCTTCCGGCTTCTCTCATTACATGAGACTTCCCGTTGTCTCTTATTCCTAGCATATGCCCAACCTCACGCATGTCATGCTTATTTATCCAACGTTTCGCTCCAATCATGGATAATGCTTCCTTCAAGGAACTTCTCACAATCCATCGCGGCCATACATCCGGATCCTGCAGCCGTAATAGCTTGGCGATACTTCGTATCCTGAACATCACCACAGGCAAATACACCCGGTATATTGGTCTCCGTCGTTCCTGGTTTAACCACAACATAGCCATGTTCGTCCAGTGTGATCGCATTACCCAGAAATCCGGTATTTGGCGTGTGACCAATGGCAACGAATACGCCATCTGCTTCGAGCAACTCTTCCTGCCCCGTCTCGTTGTTGCGCACCTTCAGTCCTTTGACACCCATAGCTTCCGGTACGACTTCGAGTGGAGTACGGTTCAGCGCCCACTTTACCTTCTCATTGCTGCGAGCCCGATCCTGCATAATCTTGGATGCACGCAACTCATCCCGACGGTGAACCAATGTGACGTCTGTTGCAAAACGAGTCAGGAAGCTTGCTTCCTCCATGGCGGAGTCACCACCGCCCACAACCACGATTTTTTTGCCCCGGAAGAAGAAGCCGTCACATGTCGCGCATGTACTTACACCACGTCCCACATTTTCCTGCTCACCCGGAATACCGAGATAACGAGCGGAAGCACCTGTGGAGATAATGATCGATTCAGCTTCCAGTTCACCGATTCCTCCAACTTTGACCTTAAAGGGCGGTTTGCTGAAATCAACTTCTTCCACCCAACCATTTTTGAATTCGGCTCCAAAACGCTCAGCTTGCTTACGCATGTTGTCCATCAGTTCCGGACCCATGATACCTTGCGGGAAACCGGGGAAATTCTCAACTTCCGTTGTCGTCGTCAATTGACCACCCGGCTGAAGACCTTCGATAACCAGTGGTTTCAGATTAGCACGAGCCAGATATATCGCTGCTGTCAGACCCGCAGGTCCCGTTCCGATCACAATCGTTCTGTATTTAGACATATAGATACAGCCTCCTTAATTAAGGTGAGAATGTGTTGTACTAGCGATGAACTTGCCAAGATGATATCCTACAGGCATTTACAAGGCCCATTCGTTAAGTTTACCCGTTTTCCCGGTTGTTGTATCCTTCACCTCATGATGTCTTTCTGAAAACGAGTGAGGGCCAACTTTCTATACAAGTGGTGGATTGCTGTTACACACCGCATGAATCTGTTTAGCATACTTGCTAACCGTTGATGCCGATATCCCATACCGCTCAGCAATGCTTTGATAGGTAACGGGACGACTATGATTCTTCGCTGCCAAATATTCAAGTCCAGCAGCCCAACCCTCAATTTGTTTCGTGCCCGGAACCTCTGGATGTACACGGGATACATAATCCGTCCAGAGCCGTTCCATCTCTTGCTGCAACTCAGCCTTTGCTTCAGACATCTGTAATGCACGATCAACAACAGCCTGCCAATGAGAGGTCGAGCTAGTGTCCGATGGTTCTGATGTGGCTTGAACCTTCCCAATGGACTTCAAGGCAACAGGAGAAAAGGGACGAACCACCTGTGTATTCCCATCCTCATGTTCAGCCGATTTCAATCCGTTCAGTACAGCTTGTGCTGCCTCAAGCAGATCCTGTTCTTCTCCCGGCTCTTCAATGAAGGATTGCAGAGCCTGCTGCACCTCATAATCACCGATCATTCCGAGCGCATGAATAACCTGCAACTTCGTTGCCCGATCACCATGCCGCAATGCCCAGAAGAACGATGAACGAATCAGTGGATCATTCTTCATTTCTTCAGGTATACCGTTACCATAGTTCTCCCACTGTCTGAACTGCTCGTCGAAAGGCAGATGATAGTGATAACTTAGCTTCTCTGGTTCTTGCTCGCCTTGTTTTACAGCTTCAAGACCTGACAGATAATAACGGGATACTTCGGAACCCGGATCAAGCTTGGACACATGATGCCATAGACGCTCAGCAGCATCATAACGTTCTGTATTATAAGCCGCCACTGCTGCATAATGAGCAAGTGCCGGATCAGCAGCTGTCTCTTCGTCCTTGAGCAAACGCCGGAAGTGAACATAAGCCGTATCGTGTTGGCCCAGAATTCCCATCGTTGTCGCGAGTTTGTAGACTTGTTCGTGCTGGAATGGCACGATGACCCGCAATTTTTTGATCAGAAGCAGCACTTGATCGGCCCGGTTCTCGTTTTGATGGAAAATGGCCAGATTACAGAGTGCATGCAGATTACCTGGTTCCTGTTCAAGCACTTCGGCAATGGTCTCTTTTGCTTTGGAAAACAGACCCATATAATAGTAGGCGAGTGCCAGATTGTTACGGGCAGCCAAGTAATCAGGATAATCAGAAGACATGCCTTCGAGCAATTCAGCAGCCTGTGCAAATTTCCCTTCTTCCAACAGTTCCCGTGCCTGGTCGTGCTCCACTACACCTTTGCGTGATTTGATTCGATTCAGTTTGGTCGGACGATCCAGCTCATAGTACAGAAGCTCCATCATCTCTTCGGCCTCCGTCATGAACTGACCCTGGGTGTCCTCCTCCAGATAGGTAACAAGTGCTTGCTCGGCTTCCTCAAACCGATCCATATTTGCATAATTGTTCGCCATATAGAAATAACATTCCGTCATCGACGGATCTACCACTTCCAGCACGTTAGCCAGAATGGCATTGGAGGCTTCGTAATCCCCCTTCTCCGATAATATACCCGCCATATTACAATGATTTACCGGATTTTCCGGTTCGTATTCAACAGCTTTGCGAAAATATTTTAATGCCTTGTCAACATGATTACGGTCCAGCGAGCGGACAGCTCTTTCAAAAAAGAAAGAAGCATCCAAGTGAATCGGTATAATATTGGCAAGGTGTCCCTCAGCCCGCACTAGCTTGCCCTTCATCTTCCAAGGCACCTCCTCTTTGCATTTCATTCATACTCTCCAGTATACCACATCTTAAGGCCCACTTCTCAATATGTAGTTTCATGTCGTTTATGAAAAAAATGCAAAAGAAAAGTGATATTCCATTTTGCAGGAAACTTATCACCTTGGAGCGTTGTTTATTAAAAGGATACCTTTTTTGCCTAGAGACTCCATCACTCACTTACCACAAGATCTCTTTGCAGTATTGCATTAGTCCAATCCCGTCGGTCACGGAATGTCGTGTGTAATTATAAAAATAAAGGTACATCATTATTTTTTTAGGAGATGTTATATTGATGATCTCGAAAATTAGACCACTTATATTCATCTTAATCTGCTTGTTTGCTTTGAATGGATGTTCGGAAGAGATAAAAAATGATGATAATCATTTTACACTTGACGAAGTAGTAACAGCGCTTGAGACTCAAAACTTGAATTTAGTGTCCTTTGGTATAACCGGGTATCCTTTGAAATTAAATGATGTTGTGCCTGAGGTGTACTCCGTTGAAGTACCAGTGGAAGAAGAGCCTTATAGCCCTGAATTTTTACATTTCTATATTTTCAATTCAGAGAAGAATCGCATTAACGGGACCAAAGAATTCAATAAGCACATGGAAAATGCCCATTTCACAACATTCCCCTTTCTATATGAGAAAGGAAATGCCCTTATCGTCTACTGGAGCAATACCAAAGATAATCCTCTGTTCACCAAATCCATCGACACTGCGTTGGAGCAACTGCAATGATAGTTCAAGTTTACAGTATGAGACGCATCCTGAAATATCAAAATTCATGAAGTTCCATGGATTGAGCACATCATTGGGCATGTAACGAACGGTTCGCCGTAATCATTCGTAAAAAAAAAGACCAAGCCCGCAGGCTCGGTCTTCTAAAGTTATAACTCCATACTCACGCCATCGAAGGCGAGAGTGAAATATGAATGGTTTTATCAAACGGTGTCATGAAATTGACCAGCACAACCTTGCACTTGTCCGGCAGTTTTGCCTCACGAACCGTTGCCGCCAGATGCCCAAGTTCGCCCCCTGTAATCTCTAACCAATCTTCTCCGCAGGTATAGCGTAACGTACCGCCTTTCCACAAATAGTGACCCTCACTTGTTTCAATCGCGTCCTCACAGGTCAACTCACCTTCGCTTCCGAATACAAAGGACAACTGCATCATAATGTCCTCCGGTTCTTGCCCGGATAGATGCATGGTCCATCCATTTTCAGTTGGTTGCACTTCTGCGCCTACACGGAATGTCTGCTCATGAGTAAGCTGACGATTCTGATGAGGTAGCAAATACCATGGACTTATATCTGATGCAGCAGATTCTGGTAACAGATTCGCAGGAACTGGACCATAGTAGCCTTTCTTCTGCTCACCAGTCAAACGGTACCCTGCGGATAATCTGGTCATGTGCTGCATAGGGACATAACCCGGATTAAAGTATGAAGCCAGTTGCACAGCCAGCAGACGCACCTCACCATGACGAAGCGCGAAGAAAGAAGGAACTTCTGTCATCAGTGTCACGCTAGTAGCACCATCCCGAATTCGGGTTACCGGAGCACCAAAATCCTTATGCATCCGACTGTGAGAGATCCGTCCGTGATGCCCTGCTGAATCCATCTGTCCCAGATAGTCTCCCCGTACAAAATGTTCATTCAGCATAACTTCGTATTGCTTCGGTAATGCATCACGTTCCTCATCCGGATGCTGAAGCTCAGGCTCAAGCATTAACCGAATGAGTGTATTCACCGAGCACACTCCCGGATCAGTCAATGTATCTCCCGCCCAGGCTGCCATCCCCGCAAAGAGTGGATCACCATCCAGCCGCGCCAGAATGGCATACGGTAAGTAATAGGGTGACAGATCATGAACACTGCCCAGATCCTGTCGCCCTGAATAATCTGTAACAATCTCACCTGTAGGATGCACCAGGTACACCATCATGCGGAGATTAAGCCTCACCGGTTCTAGCAGTTCAGGACGATTGAGCAGGCGCGCGGCATGAATTAACATGATGTCGCTAACTGCGCTGTATATTCCGTTGCTTCGTTCGGTCCACTCCCCATCGGGTGTAATATCCATGCCTTCTGCCAGCCACTGCTCTGCGCGCTGCACAGCTTCCTCCAGACCAAAGATTTGATGCAGGAAACCGAGCGCCGCGCATAGCACCCAGCGATGATTCGGCGTATGACAACCACCTGTAAGCATCGTTGGAATCGTGCGTTCCAGAAACAGCCTCATGTTGGTCAGTACAGGTTGCAATGGCTCCCATTCCTGTTGCTGAAGTAGCTGATACAACTGTGAATATCCCACAACGACAAATGCAGTGTCTGGAGGGGAGTGGTAATTAGTCCAACCCGGAGATATTGAACCATCTTCATGCTGGAAGCGGAGTACATATTCCGTAGCTATCAGCAGTCGATCTAACAACGCCTCATCCCGATAATAGATGGAGTCCGGATTGGAGATCGCAGCCCCCCAGTAACACATATCCGTGGGCGTGCCCGTTGTGTGGTTGACCCAGGCAACACCTGTATAGGGATCGATGGTGCCTCCATAATAACGGCTTTCAGGATCAAGCATCTGCCGGGATATGCCTCTTTCTACCGCTCTGTCATTACTCTCCACCAGCTGTTTATACATGTGCAGTCCCTCCATACCAATGCATTCTCCCGATGTGCGGAGTATGTTGCTTCAGCGCCTTCAATTCAGAACGGAAGCATACTCACACCGCCCGTAGGTGAGTTCATTTTTTCTCGTCA
The DNA here is from genome assembly GCF_055687625.1 of Paenibacillus sp. CB74. NCBI lineage: Bacteria > Bacillati > Bacillota > Bacilli > Caryophanales > Paenibacillaceae > Paenibacillus > Paenibacillus sp. CB74. The sequence goes on from NZ_CM146009.1 coordinate 5,163,892, forward strand.
GTATATACCATATACCGATTAAAGTCGCTAGAAAATACGTGCTTGTTTTACTTCATATTTACGGGTCTTTGTCACTGAGGAAAAAGTCGTTGAACACACGCTGTGAACACGCCAACTGTTTCCCACATTACCACGCTTACTCTGTCACCCCAAGCTTCTTCATAAGCAAGTCATGACTCTCGTGAATCTCTTCTGCCGTACAGGCAGACTTCAACTCATACACCTTCACTTGTGCACGACGGATCATCGGCAGATAGGCATCATAGAAATTCATATCCTTACTGTGTACATACGGGCACCAGTGATCAGAGAGACCGAGAGTCTCATGAATATGCACCCCTACGATATCATCCATCAGCCCCTGCATTTCTCCCACACTGTCATATAGGCCCATTCGATCCATCATGATGGCATGACCTGTATCGTACCAGATGCCAACCGGGGCCCCTTTGAGGGCCGTAATAATGGTCTTGGCTTCGGCAAGGGTAGGAATCTGTTGTGGTCTGGATCTCGTCTCGATGCCAAAACGAACATCCAGACCCTTAGCTGCCGCCCGATTACATACTTCATCCAGACTGGCGATAATTTTCTCCACATACCCTGAACTGAGGGCTTCCCGCCGCTCCATCAATTCCGCCCATTTGCTGCGATACTTCGGTGAATCCGGGCCTTCCTCGTTATAGATCTTTCCAAGATCTTTGCTGATATCCTCAGGGAAAGGTACCTCTCCGGGGTGTACAACAACAGCTTCTCCCCCATAACGCTGGGCATATTCAGCCGACTCTACCAGCAATTCGATCGCCCGCTTGCGTTTCACTTCATCTTCGAAGCCGAGCAGGATGGAATCCGTACCATAATCGGGATCAGGGTCATGTGGAAAGGTATTATGGACACTAGAAATTCCGATCTCTCCACGCTCAATCATGGGCTCAATCGTCGTGAGCATCTCTTTCGTTACATTATAATTTAGCTCCACCCGGCGAAAGCCGAGATCTGCAATCTCCCGAATCATATTTTCCCCGACATCATGTTTTCGGATATTCCAGCATGTGGAGAACGAATATATTCCCTTATCTATGTGCTGCATCTGGTTTCCTTCTCCTCCCTCTGGCTAAACTTTTTACACCAGCCTTAACTCAACCTTTTACCGCACCAAGCATCGCACCGCTGACAAAATACTTTTGCAGCCACGGATAAACAAGCAGGATAGGTACCGTTGCAAATACAACTGTAGCTGCCTTGAGACTTTCCGGAGTCAGTGGTGTGCGGTTAGCACCTTCCATTAATGTAAGCTCACTCACCATGTTGTTTTGAACCATTTGGAAGAGCTTCAGTTGTAACGGATACAACTTGGGATCATTAATATACAACAGGGAATCCTGGAATCCATTCCAGCGGCCAACCGCATAGAATAGAGCTAATGTGGCCAGTACAGGCATGGATAATGGGAGTATGATTTTGAATAGCGTGTGTACATGTGAGCTACCGTCAATTTCTGCTGATTCTTCCAGACTTTCTGGAATACCTCTGAAGAATGAGATCAGGATAATCAGGTTAAAAGGACTGACCAGTCCAGGCAGAATCAGTGCCCACACTGAATTAAGCATATTGAGATCACGAATGAGCAAATACTCGGGAATCATCCCGCCACTGAAGAACATCGTAATGATGATGACATACATGAAGAGCTTGCGCCCTTTCAATTTTTTCTTGGTTAACGGATATGCAGCAGCAAGTGTGAATAACATGCACAACACTGTGGTTACCACTGTCAGAATAGTCGTAAAACCCAGTGAATATAGCATGGATTGATCAGAGAATACTTGAACATACGCATTCCAGTTAAATTCTTTAGGAAAAATGGTCACTTCTCCCGAAGTAATAGCCCGGTTAGAACTTAGAGATATCGCAATGGTATGCAAAAATGGAGCTAGACAGAATATAACAAACAAACTGATAAAGGAGATATTAACGATATCAAAAATCCGATTTGAGGTGCGTTCACTCATATGCGCACAGCTCCTTTACTGATGGTCTATACATACAAGCCGATTGGCGTCTCTTCCGTTTATCTACAACCTACAAAATACCTTCACCCGTTGCTTTCTTTGAAATATAATTAGATCCTAGCACGAATATGAGCCCTACCACTGCCTGGAACAGTCCAACGACAGTTGCCAGCGTGTATTGTCCTGATTCAAGACCAACTCTGTATACAAAGGTACTGAGTACATCGGAATATTCTCGCACGGCCGTATTACCAATGATATAAGGCCGATCAAAACCGATGCTGACCATATGTCCGAGATTAAGAATGAGCAAGGTCACAATGGTTGGTTTAATACTTGGCAACGTAATATGCCAGATTCTCTTCAGTCTTGAAGCTCCGTCAATCTCTGCAGCCTCAAACAATTCCTTGTTCACGCCAGTTAATGCCGCCAAATATAGAATGGTACCCCATCCTGCACTCTGCCAGACACCTGTGAACAGATATGTCACAAGCCATGGATTTTTTTCTGTCAAAAATGGTATTGAATTTAAGCCCAAACTCTCCAATACACCGTTAACCATACCGGATTGATTGCCGAACAATTGGTATACAATTCCCCCAATGATAACCCAGGAGATAAAGTGAGGGATGTATAGAATCGTTTGCGATAGTTTTTTAAACCATTTAAAACGAACTTCATAGAGCATGATGGCCAATAAAATTGGAGCAGGGAACGAAACAAGCAAGTCGAGGAAATTTAACATGAAGGTATTTCGTAATGTGGTGTAGAAGTCCCGCATTCCAAATACTTCACGGAAAGCATCGAAACCGATCCACTCACTCCCGTTAATGCCCTGAAACAAGTTGAAATCCTTAAAAGCGATCTGAACCCCGTACATTGGGCCGTAACGAAAGATCAAGAAGTAGATCAGGGGCAGTGAGATGAGCGCGTATAATTGCCAATACCTTTTCAAGTATGTGATGGTCAAATCGGTTTCCTCCTATCAACAAGAAACGGCTGTGCCGCCCATACTGGCGGCACACGTTCCTTCCAAAGTTATGCAGTGAATTACATATTTATTTAGTAATTACAAGATGAATCTGTTTATTTAATAGTGCTTACTGAAGTGCTGCTTCAAGCTCTTTCTTCAGTTCTGTGCCACCCAGTGACATGAAATCATTCATTTCTTTTTCATATACCGCTTCGAAGTCTGCCGGTTTAGCCATCGCAGTTTTCACAATAAGCACCTTCAACTTATCATTTAGCGCTGTACCATATTTAGATTCTGCTTCGATTGGTTTGCTGAAGATAACCGGGCCGATCGTATCCGTATTAGCAATATCAATGGACTGTCTCATCAGCTCTTGGTTACGTTCTGGGAAGCCTGCAATCCATGCGGCTTCATTGGCTGCCTGATCTCCCACAACTTTACCGTTAGCAATAATGGCCATGTCACCACCGTTGTAGACACGATCTTTGACATCCTGTGGTGCATCATCTTTAACAACTGGAACACCATCAACCATATCGAAATTTTCACCTTCGACACCTGTGTTTATCTCTAGCAAGTTCGTTCCAGAAGCCATCCAGTCCAGGTATTTCACTGCTTCAACCGAACGTTTGCTGCTTTTTGGAATCATGATGTACATACCGTTGCTACCATAGCGTGATTTGATGTGTTTATTGTCCACATTCGGGTTGGTGTAAGCGTCAACTGCTACAACTTTGCTATCCGGTACATTTTTGGACAAATTATCAAGCATACCATCTGCATACAGAATTTGACCTACGTCCTCAGACATGTAGCCGATATTACCGTTCTGGAAATCTTTGACCAATTGCGTTTTTTCTTCATCAAGACTGAAGTCTTTGCTGATCAGACCTTCATTGTAAAGTTTGTTAAGGAACTGCATCGCATCTTTGAACCCATCATGCAATGGTAGCTCGTAACGCTGACTGTACGTAAGTCCATCTTGTACGGGTTTAATAAATGAGTAAATCAATGTTTCGTACTGGGCTGGGGCAAGTGCCATACCCATTGGGATGTTTTTGCTGCCCAGATTACCCGGATCTTTCTCTTTAAACGCTTTCAGCGTTTCATAAAGCTCATCTGTTGTCGTTGGAGCCTTCATTCCAACCTTGTCGAGCCAATCCTGACGGATATAAGAATTGTAGCGGGAAGTAATGGCACGTTTACCCGGAATAGCGAATTGCTGACCTTCAAGCTGACCAAATTTCAATAGGTCTTCGCCGAGATATTCTTTTAAGTTAGGCGCATGTTCATTAAGAAGTTCACCCACTTCAGTTAGACCACCTTGCTGAGCATAACGGTAGAACACACTGGAGTCGTATACAAACACAATATCTGGAACGTCGCTGGGGCTGGCCATTAACACGTTGAGCTTAGTTGTTTCTTCTGAACGTTGAACAGGTACGAATTGCACATCAATGTTATTCGGATCGCCGAATTTCTCTTGAACAAATTTAGTTAAATAGTTGTTAGTGATCGTATGTGGAGAAGGACTGTTACCACGATCGAAAACCTCCACTTTCAAAGTAACACGCTCACCATTCGTTGTTGCCCCGCCTTCTGCTGATTCTTTGTCTGATGCAGACGAGCACCCCGCAAGTAAGGACACTCCCATTACCATTGTAAGTGCCAGACCCATCCATTTCTTCTTACTCCCCTTGGTTGCTTTTCCAATCATTTTGTCATCCCCTTTTACTTTGCGTGAATGTTTAAGGCTTGCTCCGAGTATTCCACATCTTCGCGGACTCTAGCAATAAACCAGTTTCGGAAGCGCTTACAAACGGATTATGGTTTATATGCTACGCCTATTTTCGCAGACTGATTATTTTCCCAAAGCTATGCTGCTCTAGGCTTTGATGGCTCTCAACACCTTACGACTCAGAACTGCCTGTCCCCATTCGGATAAACCATTTTCACACACTGCCTATATTCGTAAACGGGGAAAATCAGGAATATTAGCTTGTTATCTTGCGAAAACAGTTGCATCAATTTCTCCCAGCAGAGAGCTGTTCAACGAAAACAGGGCGAACCTCTGCAAGCCTGCTCTCCTGGTGGAAAGTGACTGCATGAAATTCACCCTGTGCTATCCTGATCTATAGATCTCAGAATAAGATCATCATTGCGTTACTCTTCGGGTTCTCGATGTTCTCGTTTCAAACGACGATAATCTCCTGGTGTGATACCCGTTACCCGTTTAAATACACGTCCTAATGTAATTCCATTCGCATACCCAACCTTCAGGGCAATATCCTGCAAAGAGTAATCGGTATTGAGCAGAAGATGCTCCGTCTCCTTCATGCGAAGCTCTGTAACAAAATCAACAAACTTCATGTTGAATTCTGTCTTGAACAAATAACTCGCATGTTTGCCCGTAATCTGGAATCGGTCGCTCAGATGTTTCAAGGAAAGATCAGGATTCGCAAACTGTTCTTCAATATAATTTTTCATTTCGTTGACCATGGCTTTGTAACTCTTGGTTTCCGTTACCGCTACATACGTTCGGAACAAGTCCGTCAGACCATCGAACAAAAGACTTTTCACATCCGTAAGCGTCTCTGCCTCTTCCACAGCGCTTAACCATCTGTTGATGTTTTCTTCAGACAGCTCTTCCTGAAGCCCTTCCGACATCATAGCCACCTCTCGGCTGAGCATCTGTAACATGGCTTGAATCAGAGAACGAATCTCGTCATCCGGCAATTTGTTCTGTTCAAATGCGGTAAAGATCTCCTCCAACTGTTCCCGCCACTGTCCACTCGACATCCGGAACCGCTTAACAAAGTCCGCAATCATCTGCAGATAAGTATAGGTATCCAGCAAAGGATGCTGTGGTTCACCGCAGTCGGCTTGGCCGACATCTCCGTTCATCAAAAGTTTACGTTGCATTACCGCTTCTGCTGCCGCATAAGAACTTCGTATTGCACCGATTCCCTGAGCAATAGGTCCAATGCCAAAGCTTAAGGAAATGCGTAGATTTTGTTCCACCCAAGATTTGCATTCCTCAGCTACAACCCGAATCTGACCAGACATGTCCAAGTTGTTATTACTCTGTTCTTTGAACACAAAAAGGATTGCAATTTGATCTACACTAATCCATTCCGTCCAGCATTGTACTCCGGTATTACGTGACAGCTCTTGCAAAACATTCATCAAGGCAAACTTCAGCGTATTTTGTTCACCTCTCGTATACCTCTCCTGGAACCCCTTCTCATAACGATTAATCTCTCCAACAACAACGATAAAGCGTGACGATTCATGCACGTCATTCAGTGGAGAGAGCTCTGTTAATTGCTCTTCTGCATTTTCGATGTGTTCACCGTGCAATAGGGCATTGAACAACTTACTGCGCTGCATGAGTATATTTTCCCTGCTTTTCTTGTCATAATCCATCATGTGATTAATCAGATTCTCAAGTACACCGTCAATCATCTTCATCTCATCCGTACGAGCCCCCGAGTGTTCAAACGCTCGAATCTGATGAGACTCAATTCGGTTCATGATGATCTGAATGGGTTTATAGTTACGACGAGTAATATACACGATATACACAATTGCACAGATAACCGTCACAATCGCAATGATTACCCACACATAAGACACGACAGATACCCAGCCAAATAAGTTACCGGCCTTGATTCCACTGGATATGGTCCATCCCAGTCTTTCTAATGATAGCCTGTTGAGTTCCTGACCATCTATCGAGCCCTCTTGGTCCGAGTGTGCATTATACACAACCTTACCTTCCCGATCAGTAATCGTCAGGAATGAGAGCTGACCATTAACCATACTATCTACGCTCTGTTCAATACTGCTCATCTTGATATTAATGACCAATGTGCCCTGAGAGCCAAAAGGCAAAGGCATGTCCTTGTTCACGGTTAATACGCGAATCGGGGTACGTTGAGAAGAGTCCGTATCGAATTCCCGGACAGGTTGCCACCCTGAACCGATAGAACCGGTACCCATCTGGTCAATCCATGCCTTATCCGAGAAACCTTCCGCTTCTCTGGAGCCACTTACGGTCAGAACATGTTTATTTCGCTTGTCATATAGATAGATGGATTGAATCCATGAGGACGAATTCGTTAGCTCCCGTAAACTCTGTGCAATTGCATACACTGTGTCCGAGCTGTTCTGGTTTCTGTTACTAAAATAGAGTCTGTATGCCTGCTGACTCTGTACCGTTTCCAAAATGGATAGTTCAATCCCCCTGATTGTACGATCCACCGTGTCTATCATATAACTGGAGGAGATCCGGTCTGCTTTTTTTGTTTCCTCTTTAGAGATGTCATTGATGAAAACAAACGCGATGAAAATGAGTATGGTCACCGTAAGAAAAAAAATTGGGAAATAAGAGAACAGTAACCGGTAGTACCAATTACGAGACAATAGACCCCACTCCTCACTCCACGATGCCAATGTTCTCAGCCGTGGTTCTACTGTTCAGCATCCATCTCACCTTGAGGGCTGAATACTATAATGATAACGCTATCATAACTGATTTTATGTTATTATAGCACATGCCTCGGAGCAGCAATGCAAGAATTGAATTCCAAGAGCCAAAACAAAAAAACCGTGCTGAGCAGACAACAACTCAGACACGGAACACTTCATCCGGCAGCACACCGTTATATCCTCGATGCACTAAATGCCAGAATCCTTAAACAATGTGGCCATGGAGCCACCATCCACAATAATGCGTACGGCGCGAGCCAGCATTGGCGCAACAGGTAATACTTTGAAGCATTCGGGGTGGTCATCTGGCAGTGCGATCGAATCCGTAACTACCACCTCTTCAATTGACGGGTGATTCAACTTACTTACTGCTCCATCGGAGAACAATCCGTGAGTTGCACATACATATACGTTTTTGGACCCGCGTTCCTTCAACCCTTCCACCACATTCAGAATGGTTGTTCCGGTGTCGATCAGATCCTCAATAATAATCGGTGTCCGTCCTTCTACATCACCAATGACATGGGTAATCACGGATTCATTATGGCTTGGACGTTTCTTGATCATAATGGCAAACGGGGAATCCAGACGATTGGCCAGCTTCTCTGCCATTGATGCTCGTCCCGCATCAGGGGAGACAACGACAGGGTTCTCAATACCTTTGCTCAACAGATAATCACTAATCAGATCCAGCGATGTCATGTGATCAACTGGAATGTTGAAGAATCCCTGAATGGCCGCTGCGTGCAGGTCGATCGTTACCACGCGATTGGCGCCAGCCGTAGTTAATACATCGGCTACCATCTTGGCCGAGATCGGCTCCCGTGGAGCAGATTTGCGCTCTTGACGCGCATAACCATAATACGGAACAATGATGTTCACAGTGCGTGCTGAAGCCCTCTTTGCGGCATCAATCATCACCAACAGCTCGACAAACAGCTCATTGATCGGATGAGACAACGACTGTACCAGAAACACATCACAATTACGGATCGTTTCTTCATAATGAACGTATATTTCTCCGCTCTTGAACCTGGACAGCTTGATCTTGCCCAGTTGTACACCCAGCTTGTCACATACCTGTTCTGCCAGCTTAGGGTTCGATGAACCGGAAAAAATACGTAACGAATGCTGCATAATGCCCTCCCGAGGGTTGAAGCCCCTATATAATCCCTTATCTAAAAGTGAGTGTTCAAAAAGACCGGTTTTCAGTACCGAGAAGATGGGATAAAGCTAGAAATGGAGTAGCGGAGCGTAGGAGAAAACTACGTGAGCAACCACAATGTTTCCAGAGGAAACATACTTCGTGAGCATCTACCTATTTCGGCTGAATTCCATATTCGATGCTAATGATGCCTTTAGGCATCATTCGTAATCAAAAGCGGACTTTTTTGAACTACCTTTAAAAGGTTATTTCCTACCCTCATTATACTCCACTGGCTTCTACATTTAAAGGAATGAACGAGCGATGACGGCCTTCAAAAACAGCGACTTCCGTACAGCCCAACTCATGTAAAAGTGCTTCAGCTTCAGGCAAATAATCCCCCAGCTTCAGTGGATCATGCGCATCAGAACCCATCGTTAAAGGAATGCCCAATCGAATAGCCTCCGTCAGCATTCTACGACTAGGGAACATCTCGGTGCAAGGCTTCGATAACCCGGAAGCATTCAGTTCCATGGCGCAGCCACTTGTTGCAATAGCCTGCAGCGCTGCATTCTCTAGTGAGATACGTTCCGCCGTCTGCTCCTCTGAAGGAACATAGCCGAACCGTTTAATGACATCCGTATGGCCCATAATGTCGTACAGACCCGTCGCAGCTGCTTTACTCACGGCATCATAGTACTGACGATATACTTCAAGGATGTCTTTGCCCTCCCAGTGATGGGTCTGGCGAAAATCCGTAATGTCCCATTCCCCGAGGAAATGAACGGAGCCAATCACATAGTCCCAAGGATAACGCTCAATGATTGCACGAATCTCTGTTTCCCAGCCTTCAATATAGTCACCTTCCAGACCAACACGTACGTCAATCTGCCCACGGTAACGTTCTTTCAGGGAGAAACACTCCTCTACATAACGCGGCAGTTCATCCATAGGCATCGCCATTTCCGGATAATATTGAGCTGGATCGACATGCAGCAATGGCATGTGATCGGACAATCCAATCTGGGATAGTCCAATCTCCACACCACGCTGTACATACTCTTCCAGTTTGCCAACGGCATGTCCACACCGCTCATGGTGTGTATGGTAGTCTATACGCACGAAACTCGCCTCCTAATCGCGGCGAGGCCGTTCATGACGGCGGCTCAGCTCTGACATAATGTCGTCCAGTGGCAGCTTGCGCTCTTGTAACAGGACGAGCAGGTGATACATCAGGTCACTGACTTCCAGGCGAAGCTCGTCATTATCTTTATTTTTGGCGGCGATAATCGTCTCGGACGCTTCTTCACCGATTTTTTTCAATATTTTATCTACACCTTTATCAAACAAATAGGTTGTATATGCACCCTCAGGGCGTTCACGTTCACGCTCTGCAATAACGGATTCCAGTTCAGCCAATACCTCAAAGCGACTTTCGGAATCCGAATTCGCAGAAGCAGATGCCTCACCGGCTTTATCCGGAGCCTTGTCTGTCGATTTCTCTGGCAAACCAATGATCTCATTATGGAAACATGTTACCGCACCTGTATGGCAGGCAGGACCGTTCGGTTTGACCTCAACCAACAAAGTATCACCATCACAATCATATTTCAGGGAAGTAATGGTCTGCACGTTGCCAGATGTTGCCCCTTTATGCCACAGCTCTTGACGCGAGCGTGACCAGAACCAGGTTTCACCGGATTCAAGCGACAACTTCAGTGATTCGCGATTCATATAAGCCATCATTAAAACTTCTCGAGTATCCACATCCTGCACAATGGCAGGAACCAAACCATCACTCCAACGAATGTGTTCCACAACCTGTTCCAAGGACAACTGTTCCTTGATTTCATCGCTCACTTTAGTCACGGATCTCCACCCCTTGTTCTCTCAAATGTTGTTTTAACGCCGGTACGGCGATTTCTTTGTAATGGAAAATCGTTGCGGCCAGACCTGCATCCGCTTTGCCCGTGGTGAATACATCATAGAAATGAGATTCCTTGCCCGCACCGCCCGATGCGATGACTGGTATACGCACAGATTCGGATACCGCTGCCGTCAGCTTCAGATCGAAACCGTCTTTTGTTCCGTCCGCGTCCATACTGGTTAGCAGAATCTCTCCCGCGCCCAAGCTCTCAGCCTGTTTAACCCATTCCAACGCCTTGATGCCGGAGGGTTTACGTCCACCATGTGTATAGACCTCCCACTCGCCCCAAGCTTCGTTATACTTGGCATCGATCGCTACCACGATACACTGCGAGCCAAAGCGACGTGCACCATCGGCAATCAACTGCGGATTAAGTACCGCGGCTGTATTCACTGCAATTTTGTCCGCTCCTGCCCGGAGAATCCGCTTCATGTCCTCCACCTTGGAGATGCCTCCACCTACCGTAAAGGGAATAGCAATCTCGCCAGCCGTCTGCCGCACGACTTCTTCCATCGTTTCGCGACCTTCTACCGAAGCCGAGATATCGAGAAATACCAATTCGTCCGCGCCTTCGCGGTCATATAGCGCCGCCAGCTCTACCGGATCACCCGCATCGCGGAGATTGACGAAGTTGACGCCTTTGACGACCCGGCCGTCCTTCACGTCCAGACAGGGGATGATTCTTTTTGCCAGCATGCTACCTCTTCCTCTCTATCCGAGTATCCCTTACTTATTTACTGCACGTACCGCTTCAGACAGATCGATGCTTCCCGTATACAGTGCTTTACCCACGATCGCTCCACCAACACCATCATCGGCGTGACGGCTCAGACGAAGCAGATCATCCATTACACTCACACCACCGGAAGCAATAACGGTCCGTCCGCTTGCCTTGGCTAGAGACACAATCGCTTCCACATTAGGACCCTGCATCATACCATCACGGGAAATATCCGTAAAGATAAACGTTTCTGCCCCATACGCCGCCAATTCCTTCGCGAGTACCTCTGCCTGTACTTCCGATGTTTCAAGCCATCCACGGGTTGCCACGTAACCATTACGAGCGTCGATGCCAATTGCCACTTTGTCGCCGTAACGTCCCAGTACTTCCTCTGTAAAAGCACGATCCTCAATGGCCGCTGTTCCAATGATCAGCCGGCTAACACCCAGACCCAGCAATCGCTCTACATCCGCTACTGTACGAAGTCCACCGCCCACCTGAACAGGTACGTTCACAGCCGAGGCAATGCGACCGATCAGCTCATCGTTAACAGGATGACCTGCTTTGGCACCATCCAGATCCACCAGATGCACATATGTACCGCCTTGCTTCTCCCAGGATAGAGCCACTTGAACCGGGTCATCGTTGTACACGGTCTCCTGATTATAATCTCCCTGCACCAGTCTTACACATTTGCCGTCCCGGATATCAATCGCCGGATATAGGATAAAAGATGACATACAAGGCCTCCTGAATATGAATTAGATTTGTACGCTTTCTATAGTTAAGAAGAGATGATTGTTTTACCGTTGTACAGGCGCTCCTGTCAGAGCCAAAAAGTTGCCGAGCAGCTTCATGCCAAGCTCTCCGCTTTTCTCCGGGTGGAATTGCATGCCGAAGTTGGATCCTCTGCCTACAATGGCTGTCACCGGATGTCCGTAATCCGTTACCGCCAGCAGATCATCCCTGTTGTCAGTAAGTGCATGATAGGAATGCACAAAATAGACGTGTCCTGCCTCAAGTCCCGCAAACAGCGGGTTTTCCGCATGCAGGAATTCCAGACGGTTCCATCCCATATGAGGAACCTTCAGTTCTCCGGGTGCAAAACGCACCACTTTACCTGGCAATATATCCAGTCCCTCATGTTCGCCATGCTCCTCACTTGAGCTGAACAACAACTGCATCCCCAGACAGATACCGAGCAGCGGCTTGGAACCTGCAGCGGCTTCTTTCACAACCGTATCCAGTCCACTCTCCCGCAAATGAACCATCGCATCACCAAAAGCACCTACGCCTGGCAGAATCACACCATCTGCGCCAAGAATCTCTTCCCGGTCACCCGTGACCAGCGCCTCGTAGCCAAGACGTTCGACCGCTTTGCCGACGCTGTGCAGGTTACCCATACCGTAATCGACAATTGCAATCGCCATCGTCTACAGCACTCCCTTCGTGGAAGGCACACCCGTTACACGTGGATCAATCAACGTTGCTTCATCCAGTGCACGTCCCAATGCCTTAAAGATCGCTTCAATCATGTGGTGGGTGTTCTGACCATAGTGCACAATGACATGCAACGTAATCCGAGCTTCCAGCGCCAATTTCCACAGGAATTCATGTACCAGCTCCGTGGAGAAACTGCCTACCTGTTGGGAAGGATATTCTGCACGGTATTCAAAGTGAGGTCGGTTGCTCACATCAATAATAACCTGAGCGAGTGCCTCATCCATCGGTACAAAAACACTGGCGTAGCGCTTAATCCCGCGTTTGTCACCCAATGCTTCTCGCAACGTCTGTCCCAGACAGATGCCGATGTCTTCAACCGTGTGATGATCGTCAATGTCAATATCTCCACGGGCCTGTACGTTCAGGTCGAATTGTCCGTGCTTCGTGAACAGATCCAGCATATGGTTCAGGAAAGGTACATCCGTTTCAATCGTGGATTGTCCTGTTCCATCTACATTAAAGGCCAATTGAATATTGGTCTCGTTCGTTTTGCGGTCAACCTCTGCTTGGCGCACTGCACCTTTGTTTTCAAGTTCCACACCGTTATTTTGATTATCCATTGTCCGATTCCGCCTTTCCTTCCTGTTCTAACCGTACAGCGATTGCACGGGCATGACCTTCAAGACCCTCATGGCGGGCCAACTCTATAATAGCCGCTCCGTTCTGCAGCAGCGCTTCTTTACTATAATAGATCAGACTGGATTTCTTGATAAAATCGTCCACGTCCACTGGCGAACTGAATCGCGCCGTTCCATTGGTCGGAATAATATGATTCGGTCCGGCAAAATAATCCCCTACCGGCTCCGAGCTGTACGGGCCGAGGAAGATCGCACCGGCATTCTCAATCCGGCCAGCGTAAGCCATCGGCTCCTGCACCATAATCTCCAGATGCTCCGGTGCGAGCCGGTTCACCACATCGATTCCCTCATCGATGGAATCGACCACAATAATTGCGCCATACTGCTCTACCGAAGCAGCAGCGATATCACGCCGCGGCAGCACTTCAAGTTGCCGCTGCACTTCGCCCTGCACGGCTTCCGCCAGCGCGGCCGAATTCGTGACGAGAATGGCCGATGCCATCTCGTCATGTTCCGCCTGCGACAACAGGTCGGCGGCGACATACACCGGATTCGCCGTATCATCGGCGAGTACCACAATCTCACTCGGCCCGGCGATACTATCGATATCGACCGCACCGTACACCTCGCGCTTCGCGAGCGCCACGTAAATATTGCCCGGTCCACAGATCTTGTCGACCGGGGCAATGCTCTCCGTGCCGTAAGCCAGGGCGGCGATGGCTTGAGCGCCGCCAACCCGGTACATCTCGCTCACGCCTGCTTCCGCAGCAGCCACGAGAATGTACGGGTTAATGCCTTCACCACCGTTGGTAGACGGCGGCGTCACGAGAACAATCTCCGGCACGCCTGCCACCTGTGCCGGAATCACATTCATCAGCACAGACGATGGATACGCTGCTTTACCGCCAGGTACATAGACCCCGACCCGCTTCAGCGGTCGGATGACCTGGCCCAGCAGGCTGCCGTCCGGCTGCCAATCCATCCACGAGTTGCGTTTCTGCTTCTCGTGAAACGCACGAATGTTGGCGGCGGCTTGCCGAATCGCCGTCACAAAGGATGGCTCCACGGCTGCATAAGCCGCCTGCAGCTCTTCCTGCGGCACGCGCAATTCCGCGGCCGTCAGCTTCGTGCGGTCCAGCTGCTCCGTGTAACGCAGCAGTGCCGCATCACCCTCACGGCGAATGTCGCTGACAATACGCCGTACCGTTTCATTTTGCTCTGGCGTGCCATACTCCACTTCACGCTTCAGATCAAACTCACGTGCAGGTACAATTTTCATACGTACAACCTCCTCATCCCCTGTAATACCTACCTTATATGGCCGATTTGTTTCTCGTTTTCCTCGTTCCTTACTTCTATCGTTTCATTCTTTGGTTATTCCGTTTGTATATTTCCCGTTCCTTGCTGCCTTGCAGTCCTTGCTTATCGGTAATTTATCCCCGAAGGCTTCCCGCCGATATCTCATTCGATGCCGGAATAACCTGCTGAAGTGCATCACACAAAGCCTGGATTCGTGCGTTTTTCATTCGATAACTTACCCGGTTGGCGATAAGACGGCTGGTGATGTCCAGAATACCTGTCATCTCCACCAATCCGTTCTCGCGCAGCGTCTGACCAGTCTCCACCAGATCGACGATCCGGTCTGCCAGACCAATTAAGGGCGCAAGCTCAATGGAACCATTCAGCTTGATCACCTCAACCTGCTGCCCCTGCTCCCGGAAATACTGTGAAGCGATCCTCGGGTACTTCGTTGCAACACGTTGCTGAATACCTGGCTTCCAGTCGGGAAGTCCAATTACAGACATACGGCACTGGGCGATTCCCAGATTCAATAGTTCGTACACATCCCGATTTTCCTCCAGCAGCACGTCTTTACCAACAATTCCGATATCAGCAACACCGTACTCCACGTACGTTGGAACATCTACTGGCTTCGCCATGATGAATTCCATTCCCGCTTCCGGTACTTCAATGACCAATCTGCGTGTATCATCCACGTCTTCTGGAATATCCAGCCCCGCTTCACGGAACAATTTGGAGGCTTTTTTATAGATTCGGCCCTTCGGCATGGCCACCTTCAGAATATCCGACATCTCAGCGTCCTCCTCCTTCTTCAGATCCGTAAGTAATAACCTGCTCAGCCTGAACGATTGTTGCTCCAGTAGATACAGCACTTGCTCCAGCCCCGTCTTCAGGAAGAAGGAGTGTCACTACATTTTGTCCCAGACTGCGTAATCTTGCCGCTTCTGTCAGTGCCTCGGCCCGACGTTTCGGGCTATATTGGATAAGTATCGGTTTCTTCTCTTCAATGGTAATACCGTGAACGCCATCAATAATCCGGTTGGTTTTCAGTGCAAACCCTGTAGCTGGCAACGAACGCCCGAATTGTTGTAACAGATTGTCATACCGCCCGCCGCTGCATACCGGAGATCCCAGTTCTGCTGCATATCCTTCAAACGTCATGCCCGTATAATAGGAGAAATCCCCGATCATCGTCAGATCAATCAGTACATGTTCGGATACACCGTACGCTTCCAACACTTCGAATACTGCACACAGATGCGCAATCGACTGTGCTGCTTCAGCGCTTGAACTTAGCTCTACCGCATGTGTGCAGACTTCCTTGCCACCGCGCAGACGCAGAATCGCTTCAAGCTGTTCTTTCAACTTGGGTTCCAGGTTCAATGCTTCGATGGACTGGCGATAGCCGACATAATCACGTCCGAGCAGCCCTTCCTTCAATTGCTCCTGCTCCGTTGTCTGGCCTGGAATCACTTCCTCCAGTAATCCGTTCAGGAATCCCATATGACCCATCGCTATTTTAAAAGAAGATACGCCCGCTGCCTGCAAAGAGGCAATCGCAAGCGCAACAACTTCTGCATCCGCCTCAGGTGAGTCATCTCCAACCAGCTCCACCCCTGTCTGGAAGAACTCCGCCTCGCGTCCAGCTTCCTCTTCAATCGAACGAAATACGTTCGCATGATAGGACAGACGCAGTGGCAATTGCTCATCTTTGAGCATGGACGAAACGACACGTGCAATCGGAGCCGTTAGATCCGATCGGAGCACCAGGGTGGTTCCCCGGCTGTTCAATAATTTAAACAATTTGCGATCCGATGTAGAGCTGGCTACACCTACCGTGTCGTAATATTCAATCGTTGGTGTGATGATCTGACGGTAACCCCAGCGTTCCATACATTCTAGTACATTCCGCTCAATCGTACGCAGCTTGGATACAACATGTGGTGTATAGTCGCGAAATCCGGTCGGTTTTTCAAATCCTTTTGGTTTGGACATTGGTATTATTCACCCCGAGTCAGTAATTTAAGAGTGGTGCTCATTCTATTTCAACAGGATTTATGTAGTGTAAATCCCCATTCTATCTTGTAACCCTGAATCAACGTATTGCTGCACAAGCTTTTAACTATTGGTTTAGTTCAACCTTTATCACGTTTAATTTCCCCAACAATACTTTCACATGGTAAAGTGCTAACAAACTAAAGGATATGGGATATGATAACATGAAATCCGCACTACCGTCAACAATACCGAAGCTTGATTGCCCTTGGATCGGCATCTCGTTTTATATTCGCACCGTTACCCTCACCCATCGGTATTTATATACGAAAAAAGCTGCCATAAGCAGCTTTTTACTTCAACCCATCTTCTTTCATTACGTTGTGGACTTAATGCACACTACCCTGAGAAGAATTATCCGTGTTAAAGACAGTCTCTTCCGTAGAAGCTGCCGCACGGGATAAGTCACGTAGTGGATTACCTCCAACAAAAGCTCCTGGTGCAACATCCTTATGTACGACAGCTCCAGCAGCTACAACCGCTCCATCCCCTATGGTTACCCCAGGCAGAATCGTTGTATTGGCACCAATCAGTACATTTTCCCCGATAATCACCTCACCGAGCCTGTACTCCTTAATGAGATACTCATGAGCGAGAATCGTTGTGTTGTAACCGATGACCGAGTTTTCGCCGACCGTTATTTTCTCCGGAAAAAACACGTCCACCATCACCATCAGGCCAAAGGCCGTATGTTTTCCCACCTTCATCCCCAGCATTCGGCGATAAATCCAGTTCTTCACCGATAGAATCGGACAGTAGCGTGACAACTGGATCCAGATAAAATTACGAACGCCCTTCCACGGACTCACTGTCTTGTAGATATGCCAAAGTGCATTCTGATCCTCTACTGGATAGCGGGTTACTTTTCTCATGAACGACCCGTTTCAATACGGATGAGTTCTAACAAGTCTCTCATGTCGTGCAACATGTGATCGGGGCCATATCCGTTCAGGATTGTTTCTCCTTTAAGAGACCATGCAACCCCCGCCGAGAGTGCACCCGCATTTTGAGCCGATTGGATATCCACCGGACTATCACCAACCATCAACGTTTTAGCAGGATCTGCACCCAGTTCCGTCATTGCTTTCAACACAGGCTCAGCATGTGGCTTCGGATTCGTCACATCAGTCACGGTCACAATCGTCTTCATATATTTCAGTAGGTCAAAACGTTCCAGCACCTTTAATGTAGATGGACGAATTTTAGTTGTGACCACACCCATCACAATGCCAGCCTGATGCAACGCCTCTACTACCTCAATGACATGTGGAAAAGGTCTAACCATCGCTTCATGATGGATATCATTATAGGCACGATAACCTTTCACGTACTCAGAGACTTCCTCTTGTCCAGAAAAGGTACGCATTTGCTGCTCCAGTGTGCCACCCATATGCGGAATGATCTGTTCTCGTGTCCATGGAGCTGAATGCTCCCATCCCCCCATGACATGCTGGAATGAGCTGATAATCAGCTCATTGGTATCAATAATGGTTCCGTCCAGATCGAACAATACCGTGTCAATCATGTTGCATTACTCCTTTTTATCATCAACTTGCTTCGGGTCATCTTTGGCTGGAGGTGTTACCTTGCTCTCTTTGCCAACAACTGTTCCTGTATGTTCCATATCATCAGAGGTAACTTTGGACGATACAATCGGATCACTGTAACGAACATCGGCTTTACCTGTCACTCTTCTCACCACTATGAATACAACAGCAACAATAATGATACCAATAGCGAGCAGTTGCGAGATTCTTACGTTGCCATAAGCAGGATCAAGATATCCTTGTTCGAAGCCCATCACAGTCATTGGAGACCACAGCCCGTTAACTAATGAAGCAACCCATTGCGGAGCCTGGAAGCCCAGACTGTCCGTACGCAAAGCTTCAATGAAGAAACGACCGATAGAGTACCAGATGAAATAGGACATGAACAGTTCACCTGAACGCAGGAATTTCTGACGACGCAGAATCAGCAGCAAGATTAGACCAGCGAGACTCCATACTGATTCATACAAAAACGCAGGATGATGGAATACACCTTCTACGTTCATTTGATTCACAATAAAGTCCGGCAGATGAAGCTTGTCTCTCAAAAATGATTCTTCCACAGGACCGCCATAGGCTTCCTGATTCACAAAGTTCCCCCAACGTCCGATCATCTGTCCAACAATCAGTCCAGGCGCACAGATATCGGCCATACGCCAGAAGTTATAGCCTTTACGACGGAAGAAAATAACTGCACAGATGATTGCACCAATAAGGGCACCATAGATGGCGATACCGCCATTCCATATTTTAAAGACATCCCAGAAATTATCCTTGTAATCTTCCCACTTAAATGCGACATAGTAGATGCGGGCACCAATGATGGCAGAAGGCACACCCAGCAGAACCATGTCCATGAACACTTCCTGTGGGATATTGTAGCGTTTGCCCTCCCGGATCACGAGCAGCAGTCCTATAAGTGCCGCGGCACCAAGAATAAGCCCGTACCAGTGAACCTTTAACGCTCCAATAGAGAACGCAATCGGGTTCAACAGTAATAATGTATCCATTCATTCACACTCCTATTTATTCGATCAATCACACGCATGACGAATGGTTGGCATGCCCTGCGCCTCCAGAGAAGCAGTACACGTCAACCATTTATCTTCATGTCCTTGTATAAAATGTTTCTTAATCCATGTCTTCCATATCTTCCGAGATGGTTGCTGTCAGCTTGTTCGTGAATTGCAGTGCAGCATTAAGACCCATCTGTTTCAGACGATAGTTCATTCCGGCTACTTCAATAATAACCGCCAAGTTCCGTCCCGGACGAACAGGAATCGTAACGAGAGGCACATCGGTATCAATGATACGTGTAGTCTCTTCGTCCAGACCCAGACGATCGTATTGTTTATCCTGCTGCCATGCTTCCAGACGTACAACCAGGGTAATCCGTTTGTTATTCCGAACGGCACCGGCTCCGAATAATGTCATGACGTTGATAATACCGACACCTCGAATTTCGAGCAAGTGGCGGATCAATTCAGGTGCAGTACCGTGAAGCTGAAAATCTGACGTTTGGCGGATCTCTACCGCATCATCGGCAATCAGTCGGTGTCCACGTTTAACCAGTTCAAGTGCTGTTTCACTCTTACCAATACCGCTACTACCTGTAATCAACATACCAACCCCGTATACATCACACAGTACACCATGAATCGTGGCAGTAGGTGCTAATTTGCCTTCCAAAAATCCGGTAATCCGGCTGGACAGAATTGTTGTTGCCATATTACTGCGTAATACAGCCAGATCCCGTTCTTCACTGATATCAATCAGCTCTTGCGGGACTTCAAGTCCGCGCGTTACAACGATACAAGGCGTCTCTTCTGTACAAAGACGTTGCATACGATCACGCCGCTCTTGCTCGGGTAACATTGCAAAGAAAGCTAACTCCGTTCTTCCAAGTAGCTGTACCCGTTCTTGAGGATGGTATTCAAAATAACCGGCCATTTCCAGACCAGGACGGTTCAGATCATCTACCGTAATGACTCTTTTCAATCCGTGAGATCCAGAAACAACCTCCAACTGAAACTGCTGTACCAATTCGGATACTTTCACTTTTTTCGCCATTTGTCTCTTCCTTTCAGCATTCGCTGTACCTCTATGTAATTCAGATCGTGTATCAGTTCTTTCCATTATTAGCGCATTCACAACATGGGGTACAGAATGCATACCCTTCCAACAGTCGGTTCTCTCAGATATATGAAGACAGACCTTCAAATAATCTTAAATGAATTCCGGGATGAATGCAATCGTAGCCTCCGACAACCATTAGTAAGAAAAAACCTTCTGATCAAGCACCCATTAGGGATACTACATGGATGGTTTAGCGGTCGTTTATACAGGTAATTGTTAATCCTTGCTCCGCTGAATATTATAGAATTCATTAATTTTTTAAAAAAAGCCCCTTCCAGCAATAACGGAAGGGGCTCTCATTACAATGTATAAGTGCGTTAACTGTCAGAATCCATCGTCACCGATGAATCCCAGTAATATTAGTCTTGAAGAAGTACGTTCACTTCAGTCTCTTTGTCAAAGATATGAACTTTGTTCATGTCGATGGCCATTTTAACTGTGGAACCATCACGAGTGTTAGAACGTCCGTCTACACGTGCGATTGTAGTATCGTTACCTACACCGCTCAAGTAGAGGAGCATTTCGTGACCCAGGTTCTCTGTTACATCTACGTGAGTAGAGAATACAGAGTTCGGGGATGCTTCCAGGAATACGGGCTCTTCGTGAATGTCTTCTGGACGAACACCCAGAATGACTTCTTTGCCAATGTATCCTCTAGATTTCAACACTTGTGCTTTACCTTGCGGGATTTCAACGTCCACGCCTGGAGCTACGAAGTGCAGGTTAGCACCTTGCTCAGCCAGTTTACCCGAGATAAAGTTCATTGTCGGGGAACCGATGAAACCAGCTACGAACAGGTTAGCCGGCAGGTTATACAACTCTTCCGGAGAAGCTGCTTGTTGGATGATACCATCCTTCATAACTACGATCCGGTCACCCATCGTCATTGCTTCGATCTGGTCATGCGTTACGTAGATAACTGTTGTTTCCAAACGTTTAGCCAGTTTAGTGATTTCCGCACGCATCTGACCACGGAGCTTAGCATCCAAGTTGGAGAGAGGCTCATCCATCAAGAAGACTTGTGGATCACGGACAATCGCACGTCCTAGAGCGACACGCTGACGTTGACCACCGGACAATGCCTTAGGTTTACGCTCAAGCAAATGCTCGATATCCAGGATTTTAGCTGCTTCACGTACACGTTTGTCGATCTCGTCTTTTTTAACCTTACGCAATTTCAAACCAAACGCCATGTTTTGATATACGCTCATATGCGGATACAAGGCATAGGATTGGAATACCATCGCGATATCGCGGTCTTTAGGTGCAACATCATTAACGACACGGTCACCGATATAGAGTTTACCTTCAGAAATTTCCTCAAGGCCTGCGATCATACGCAGTGTTGTTGATTTACCACAACCGGACGGACCTACCAATACCAGAAATTCTTTATCTTTAATGTCCAGGTTAATGTCAACTACAGTTGCTTTATCAGAACCCGGGTATTTTTTGAAAATATGCTCTAAACGTACTCCAGCCATGATTGTTGCCTCCTCAGAGATCATTTTGTAATCGAATACAATTTGTATTTTTATATTACCCTATCTGTATGAGGTTTGACTATTCGCAAACTGCACAAAAATATCAATGCTTTTTCGTCACTTTGTACATAAGCAGTAAAAACTGCACTAGAACAGCACTTTCGAAGTGCCTTACATCGTATCCAATCTCCTGTTTGATCTTGTCCAGACGATAAACCAACGTATTACGATGAATAAAAAGCCGTTTGGCTGTCTCGCTCACATTACAGTCCAGGCTAAAAAAGGTTTCTAACGTAGCAAGAGTCTCACTATCATTTAAGATTAACGTGTCCTTGCCTGTTTCCTGTATAAATCGTATCCGTTGTTCATCTGGAATGCTCGCTACCAACCGTTCCAGATGAAGATCCCATGGGAGATGAATATGCTGCGTAACATGGAATGCTCTCCCCAATTGCACACTTTCTTTAAGAAGCGCTGTAACTGATACTAATTGTTCTGCGGGTATGCACGGCAGAGATGCAGACAGATGGAACACCCCAGCCCATTCACTGGCTACCAGTTCATGTAACCCCAGACAAAAAGCGTTCAGTGAATCCTTTTGGGCATCCGGTGTATCTTCCTCGGCTTCTTCTGTAACGATTTCTTTATCACCCATGAAAACCCACTCTTGCTCCCCCAAAGGAATCAATACAATCTCCTCGCCAAAATAACTCTCAAGCAGCTTGTTGAGTTCCTTGGATCGTAGACGATGTGCATCCGGTGTATCCCCTTGCAGCAAGAACAGAATCTTCTCAGCATTCAATCCAGCAGGCACCACAAAGTGATCAGGAACCGTTTGAGATTCCTGCTTGGATGGTTCTTCGATCTGCTCTCTAAGCCAGAGACCCAATTCAGTCAAATACTGCTCCCTATCATTCTCATATACAACAGGCTGTGTCTCATCGGGTAATTCTGTGTTGGAACGGATCAAAAGCTCAATAAATCTCCGTCTCTCCACAGTGATGGATCTTGCAGCGCATCCCCAACATACCACGGTCTCTTCTTTCTCATTCATCCGAACCTTAAAAAATATGCGTTCTCCCGTATTCAGACTGATCACATCGGATGAGCTTGGAGATGTATTTTGTTCAGATAGCTCCAGACTTTCACCTTTATCACCATAGGTCTCTGAATTTTCATGAAGACCCACCAGATTCGTAACGGATTGCGTCCATTCCTCTATTGTAATTTCATATTCGTCCAAAGTTGTGCCTATAATGACTTCAATTTGCTGTTTTAGATCAGGTATGAACTTCATATAATGAACGTCACCACTCTGCATGTTTTCTATTAGTTTATCATATCTTGCACAGCATTAATAAATATCCATAATCCGTTAAAATTACATAACAAAAAAGAGCGACTAATCAAATTAATGATTAATCACTCTTTTTTAAAGATGAGTCATGAAGGGCTCGAACCTTCGACACCCTGATTAAAAGTCAGGTGCTCTACCAACTGAGCTAATGACTCATAAAACTGGTGGAGGATGATGGATTCGAACCACCGAACCCGTACGGGAGCAGATTTACAGTCTGATGCGTTTGGCCACTTCGCTAATCCTCCAGGGATTAAAGGTGGCTCGGGACGGAATCGAACCGCCGACACGAGGATTTTCAGTCCTCTGCTCTACCGACTGAGCTACCGAGCCATATTTAATTTTTAGGATTAATGGCGGAACCGACGGGATTCGAACCCGCGATCTCCTGCGTGACAGGCAGGCATGTTAGGCCAACTACACCACGGTTCCAGGCATTAATGGTGCCGGCGAGAGGACTTGAACCCCCAACCTACTGATTACAAGTCAGTTGCTCTACCAGTTGAGCTACACCGGCGTATATGGTGGAGGCTGAGGGGATCGAACCCCCGACCCTCTGCTTGTAAGGCAGATGCTCTCCCAGCTGAGCTAAGCCTCCTGGGTAATATGGTAGCGGCGGAGGGGATCGAACCCCCGACCTTACGGGTATGAACCGTACGCTCTAGCCAGCTGAGCTACACCGCCATATTAGTTGTGTCTTGATTGCTTTTCCATCTTAAGGTAAAGATGGCGGAGAGAGAGGGATTCGAACCCTCGCACCGCTTACGCAGTCTAACCCCTTAGCAGAGGGTCCCCTTATAGCCACTTGGGTATCTCTCCAAATAACAATGTTCAACATCATTCAAGGATTGCTCCCTGAAAACTAGATTCGAAACGAAACATGCGAACCACAACTTGCATATTTGGATAAGCCCTCGACCGATTAGTACTGGTCAGCTCCATGCATTGCTGCACTTCCACCCCCAGCCTATCTACCTCGTCGTCTTCAAGGGGTCTTACATACTGGGAAATCTCATCTTGAGGGGGGCTTCACGCTTAGATGCTTTCAGCGTTTATCCCGTCCGTACATAGCTACCCAGCGGTGCTCCTGGCGGAACAACTGGTACACCAGCGGTACGTCCATCCCGGTCCTCTCGTACTAAGGACAGCTCCTCTCAAATTTCCTACGCCCACGACAGATAGGGACCGAACTGTCTCACGACGTTCTGAACCCAGCTCGCGTACCGCTTTAATGGGCGAACAGCCCAACCCTTGGGACCTACTTCAGCCCCAGGATGCGATGAGCCGACATCGAGGTGCCAAACCTCCCCGTCGATGTGGACTCTTGGGGGAGATAAGCCTGTTATCCCCAGGGTAGCTTTTATCCGTTGAGCGATGGCCCTTCCATGCGGTACCACCGGATCACTAAGCCCGACTTTCGTCCCTGCTCGACTTGTAGGTCTCGCAGTCAAGCTCCCTTATGCCTTTGCACTCTTCGAATGATTTCCAACCATTCTGAGGGAACCTTTGGGCGCCTCCGTTACTCTTTAGGAGGCGACCGCCCCAGTCAAACTGCCCACCTGACACTGTCCCCGCACCGGATTACGGTACCAGGTTAGAACCTAGATACGATCAGGGTGGTATCCCAACGTTGCCTCCACGCAAGCTGGCGCTCACACTTCAAAGGCTCCCACCTATCCTGTACAGATCGTACCCAAATTCAATATCAAGCTGCAGTAAAGCTCCATGGGGTCTTTCCGTCTTGTCGCGGGTAACCTGCATCTTCACAGGTATTAAAATTTCACCGGATCTCTCGTTGAGACAGCGCCCAAGTCGTTACGCCATTCGTGCGGGTCAGAATTTACCTGACAAGGAATTTCGCTACCTTAGGACCGTTATAGTTACGGCCGCCGTTTACTGGGGCTTCGGTTCACAGCTTCGGATTGCTCCTAACCACTCCCCTTAACCTTCCAGCACCGGGCAGGCGTCAGCCCGTATACTTCGCCTTACGGCTTCGCACAGACCTGTGTTTTTGCTAAACAGTCGCTTGGGCCTTTTCACTGCGGCCCCCTCGTGCTATTCACACTACCGGGGCACCCCTTCTCCCGAAGTTACGGGGTCATTTTGCCGAGTTCCTTAACGAGAGTTCTTCCGCGCGCCTTAGAATACTCTTCTCGCCTACCTGTGTCGGTTTGCGGTACGGGCACCTTCACCTGGCTAGAGGCTTTTCTTGGCAGTGTGAGATCATGACCTTCGCTACTACAATTTTCGCTCCCCATCACAGCTCAGCCTTAATGATGTGCGGATTTGCCTACACATCAGCCTCACTGCTTAGACGGACATCCATCAGTCCGCGTCACTACCCTACTGCGTCCCCCCATTGCTCATAACGGCTTACGGTGGTACAGGAATTTCGACCTGTTGTCCTTCGACTACGCCTTTCGGCCTCGCCTTAGGTCCCGACTTACCCTGAGCGGACGAGCCTTCCTCAGGAACCCTTAGGCTTTCGGCGGATCAGATTCTCACTGATCTTTTCGTTACTCATACCGGCATTCTCACTTGTATAATGTCCAGCGCTCCTTACGGTACACCTTCAACCCTTATACAACGCTCCCCTACCCCTGATGCAAGCATCAAGCCATAGCTTCGGTGGTGTGTTTAGCCCCGTTACATTTTCGGCGCAGAGTCACTCGACCAGTGAGCTATTACGCACTCTTTCAATGGTGGCTGCTTCTAAGCCAACATCCTGGTTGTCTGTGCAACTCCACATCCTTTCCCACTTAACACACACTTGGGGACCTTAGCTGATGGTCTGGGCTGTTTCCCTTTTGACAATGGATCTTAGCACTCACTGTCTGACTCCCGGAAGTAAGTCTATGGCATTCGGAGTTTGACTGAGCTTGGTAACCCTTGCGGGCCCCGCACCCAATCAGTGCTCTACCTCCACGACTCTGTTTTCCGAGGCTAGCCCTAAAGCTATTTCGGGGAGAACCAGCTATCTCCGAGTTCGATTGGAATTTCTCCGCTACCCCCACCTCATCCCCGCACTTTTCAACGTGCGTGGGTTCGGGCCTCCAGTGCGTGTTACCGCACCTTCACCCTGGACAGGGGTAGATCACCCGGTTTCGGGTCTACGTCCACGTACTAACTCGCCCTATTCAGACTCGCTTTCGCTGCGGCTCCGGCTCTTCACCTTAACCTTGCACGGGAACGTAACTCGCCGGTTCATTCTACAAAAGGCACGCCATCACCCCTAAAACGGGCTCTGACTTTTTGTAAGCACACGGTTTCAGGTTCTATTTCACTCCCCTTCCGGGGTGCTTTTCACCTTTCCCTCACGGTACTGCTTCACTATCGGTCGCTAGGAAGTATTTAGCCTTGGCAGATGGTCCTGCCAGATTCATACGGGGTTTCACGTGCCCCGCACTACTCGGGATCCGTCTCGGAGAGAATCAACTTTCAATTACAGGGCTTTTACCTTCTTTGGCGGGCCTTTCCAGACCTCTTCGTTTAACTGACTCCTTTGTAACTCCATGTGAGACGTCCCACAACCCCAAAGAGCAAGCTCTCTGGTTTGGGCTTCTCCGCGTTCGCTCGCCGCTACTGACGGAATCACTATTGTTTTCTCTTCCTCAGGGTACTTAGATGTTTCAGTTCCCCTGGTATGCCTCTACATAACCTATGTATTCAGTTATGAGTAACTGGAAATTACCCCAGCTCGGGTTTCCCCATTCGGACACCCCCGGATCAAAGCTTGCTTACAGCTCCCCGAGGCAGTTTCGTTGTTCGCCACGTCCTTCATCGGCTCCTAGCGCCTAGGCATCCTCCGTGTGCTCTTAGTAGCTTAACCAAATTGCTCCGGTTTCGATTGCTCACTCCCCTTGTTTTGGACTGCGTCCAAAGCCAAAAGTCGCTCCCACTCGATACCATCGCAACAGCAATTAACTACCGTTTTTATTGAAACTTGTTATGCACAAGTTCAGCTAAAAAGGAATGTTCTAATTCGCGTTTGTTTCGTTTCGATATCTAGTTTTCAAAGAACAAACTTGTAAAACATTTTTGGTGGAGCCAAGCGGGATCGAACCGCTGACCTCCTGCTTGCAAGGCAGGCGCTCTCCCAGCTGAGCTATGGCCCCATATAAAGTTTAAAGGTATAGATGGTGGGCCCTGGTGGACTCGAACCACCGGCCTCACCCTTATCAGAGGTGCGCTCTAACCAACTGAGCTAAGGGCCCACATTATATATACTTTTTTTGAACCCAGAATGGGTTACGCTTGGCGGCGTTCTACTCTCCCAGGACCCTGCGGTCCAAGTACCATTGACGCTGAAGGGCTTAACGGTCGTGTTCGGGATGGGAACGTGTGGAACCCCTTCGCTATCGCCACCAAACGTTTGAGAGTTTGAGCTCTCAAAACTGAGCAACGAGTGAGTAACTAGCCGACCTGGCTAGATTTTGTATTTGAATGTTTCCGCTACGGGAAACGATTCTCCATAGAAAGGAGGTGATCCAGCCGCACCTTCCGATACGGCTACCTTGTTACGACTTCACCCCAATCATCTATCCCACCTTCGGCGGCTGGCTCCTTGCGGTTACCCCACCGACTTCGGGTGTTATAAACTCTCGTGGTGTGACGGGCGGTGTGTACAAGACCCGGGAACGTATTCACCGCGGCATGCTGATCCGCGATTACTAGCAATTCCGACTTCATGCAGGCGAGTTGCAGCCTGCAATCCGAACTGAGACCGGCTTTTTAGGATTCGTTCCACCTCGCGGCTTCACAGCCCGTTGTACCGGCCATTGTAGTACGTGTGTAGCCCAGGTCATAAGGGGCATGATGATTTGACGTCATCCCCACCTTCCTCCGGTTTGTCACCGGCAGTCACCTTAGAGTGCCCATCCGTAATGCTGGCAACTAAGATCAAGGGTTGCGCTCGTTGCGGGACTTAACCCAACATCTCACGACACGAGCTGACGACAACCATGCACCACCTGTCTAGCATGTCCCGAAGGAAAGGACTATCTCTAGCCCGGTCATGCTGATGTCAAGACCTGGTAAGGTTCTTCGCGTTGCTTCGAATTAAACCACATACTCCACTGCTTGTGCGGGTCCCCGTCAATTCCTTTGAGTTTCAGTCTTGCGACCGTACTCCCCAGGCGGAGTGCTTAATGTGTTAACTTCGGCACCAAGGGTATCGAAACCCCTAACACCTAGCACTCATCGTTTACGGCGTGGACTACCAGGGTATCTAATCCTGTTTGCTCCCCACGCTTTCGCGCCTCAGCGTCAGTTACAGCCCAGAGAGTCGCCTTCGCCACTGGTGTTCCTCCACATATCTACGCATTTCACCGCTACACGTGGAATTCCACTCTCCTCTTCTGCACTCAAGTCACCCAGTTTCCAGTGCGATCCGGGGTTGAGCCCCGGGATTAAACACCAGACTTAAATGACCGCCTGCGCGCGCTTTACGCCCAATAATTCCGGACAACGCTTGCCCCCTACGTATTACCGCGGCTGCTGGCACGTAGTTAGCCGGGGCTTTCTTCTCAGGTACCGTCACCTTGAGAGCAGTTACTCTCCCAAGCGTTCTTCCCTGGCAACAGAGCTTTACGATCCGAAAACCTTCATCACTCACGCGGCATTGCTCCGTCAGGCTTTCGCCCATTGCGGAAGATTCCCTACTGCTGCCTCCCGTAGGAGTCTGGGCCGTGTCTCAGTCCCAGTGTGGCCGATCACCCTCTCAGGTCGGCTACGCATCGTCGCCTTGGTGAGCCGTTACCCCACCAACTAGCTAATGCGCCGCAGGCCCATCCCCAAGTGACAGATTGCTCCGTCTTTCCAGTTTCCTTCAGGCGAAGGAAACAACTATTCGGTATTAGCTACCGTTTCCGGTAGTTGTCCCAAACTTGAGGGCAGGTTGCCTACGTGTTACTCACCCGTCCGCCGCTAAGTCTCAAAGAAGCAAGCTTCTTATCAACTCCGCTCGACTTGCATGTATTAGGCATGCCGCCAGCGTTCGTCCTGAGCCAGGATCAAACTCTCCAATAAAGTATTGAAAAGAGCGATAAGCTCATTTTGAATCTGACGAGATTAAACATCTCATTTGTGCTCCAGTCGATCCAAGCCAAGGCTTGTCTCAAACTTTCGCGTTCATTCTGCAAGCAGAATGTTTACTCACTCGTTGTTCAGTTTTCAAAGATCAAACTTGTTTTTTTGTCACCATTTTCTCTCAGCGGCGACTTTTATAATATATCATACTTCGTTCGTTTTGGTCAAGTGTTTTTTTGAAATTCTTTTTCGAAGCTCGTAATGAACTTCTTCATTTCATCGAAAGCATGTAACCAAGCAAGCAAAGCAACGAGATATAATGTACCATATAAATATCCTGGGAGTCAACTATCCAAACAAAGAAAATTTCAACCCTAATAATAGGCCCACACCTGGCAATCCCAAAACAGTCACTGTCCCTATCGTTGCAGGGTTCAACGGGATGTAGGTTCCTATAATCCAGCCGGAATAATTCACGATGTATATCCCTACTGCAGCAAGCACCAGATGGATTCCAAATGACGTAAATACCGACAACCCTATCCGCTTTCTGAATAAAACCACAATAAGTCCCAGTAAAGATACAACTAGTACGCTCCCCAGTATAATACTCTTCATATGGTACACCTCCATGTTTAATGTAATCTCAGCTCTATATACTCAATCCTCGCTGTGATGCAACATCATCATTAGCTCTGGCTCGCTTTGCTCTTCTCAAATGAATCTGGTACTTTCGCTCAGCTGCCTCCAATACATAGATGGCATAATCAATCTCATCCTGCCCCTGCGCATCTTCAAACTGTCTCATAGCCCGTTCCCACTCCTGCTTAGCCGTCTGTACATCTGCATAGATCTGATCCTCCTCAAGCTCCTTCAACATTCTGTTCTGTTTCTCTATTGAGTTCCGTGTATTTCGCCACAAAAACATAAACTCTCCTCCTCCTGATCAGCACAGCATATTCTCATACTTATCAAGGAAAGGACAAACTTAGAACTTGAGCATTTATTTTCTCCACAAAAAAAGAGAGCCCTAGGGCTCTCTTTGCTCATCGAAACTTATTTAGCTTCCGAAGTTTCCAAGGAAGTTCATTGTTTAATTCAACCTGAAAACACTAACGCATCTCTCTGCGCCCTTCTAACGCCTTGGAAAGGGTCACTTCATCCGCATATTCAAGATCGCCACCTACAGGCAATCCATGCGCAATCCGGGTCACACTGATCTCAAACGGACGTACTAAACGGGAGATGTACATCGCCGTAGCCTCACCCTCAATATTGGGGTTTGTCGCCAAGATGATCTCTTTAATACGTTCATCACTTAATCGAATCAGGAGTTCCTTCAAACGAATATCATCTGGTCCAATTCCCTCCATAGGTGAGATCGCACCCTGTAACACATGATAGTATCCATCGAATTCCTTGGTGCGCTCCATGGCCACCAGATCTTTCGAATCCTGAACTACACAGATTACAGAGACATCCCTGGACTTATCCTGACAGATGCGACACGGGTCGGTATCGGTAATATTACAACACACAGAACAGTAATGAAGATTACGCTTCACACTTACGAGTGCTTTGGCAAAATCAATAACGTCATCTTCCTTCATGTTAAGCACATGAAAAGCTAAACGAGCTGCCGTCTTGGGGCCAACACCCGGCAATCGAGTGAAGGCATCAATCAGCTTGGCTATTGGTTCGGGATAATACAATCGATTGTGTCTCCTTTGACAGGATCAATTTTTAATTAAAATAATCCCGGAATATTCATGCCGCCAGTGAACTTGCCCATATCCTTGTTGGCAATTTCATCAGCTTTGGCCATTGCATCATTAACAGCTGTCATAACGAGATCCTGCAACATTTCAACATCTTCCGGATCTACCGCTTCAGGTTTGATCGTGATAGCAAGCAATTTCTTGTGTCCGTTAACTTCAGCCGTCACTACACCGCCACCGGATGTACCTTGGACTGTTTTGTCCGCCAATTCCTCTTGTGCTTTCAGCATTTGCTCCTGCATTTTCTTCACTTGTTTCATCATTTGGTTCATGTTGTTCATAATTGTTCATCTCCTTTGTTATGGTTATCGCGCTATGCGCATTATTCTTTGATCACTACAAGGTCCTCACCAAAGAGTTGAATGGCTTCATCTATCCAAGGCTGTTTACTGCTTGAACCACCGTCTTCATGCTCGGGTTCAAGCTTAAAGTCCTCCTTTGGCGTTTCAGAAGCTCCCTCCGTTGCTCCGGTCCAATCTTTGAGCATCATCGTCACCAATCGCGCAGGACGCCCAAGCTGCTCGGACAACACCCGCTCAATGACTTCACGGTTAGCCTGCTTCTCCGTTGTTTCACGGTGAATGTTGTTTTTAAAAGCAACCAACACATTGTCCTCAAGCAATGATACCGGCTCACCATCCACGAACCAGGCGTGAACGGTAACCCTCTCTTCCTTCACCCTTTGCAGGATCTGACTCCATTTTTTGCTGATCTCTGCGAACTCAGGGGCTCCCTTGCGCGCAACATACTGATCCAACTGTGCAGGAAGCTTCGCAGGCGAGTTCCCTCTCGATACAGGAGCTCTTGTTGCCGGACGCGACGGAGCGCTCGATGCAACTTCTCCACCAGACAACCCACTCTTTAGTGCACGATCCAACTTCTTCTCCAACTCAGCAAGCTGCTGCTTCAAGCGATTGATCTCTCCCCCATCAGCAGGTGCTGCATGAGCTGAAGCTCCCACCTGAACAGAAACCTCGCCTTGAGCTGGAATACTACACAGTTTAAGCAATGCAACTTCAAATAATGTCTGTGGTTGTACTGCATACTTCATTTCACTCTGGTACCGATTAAGAGTATCAATCATGTGGAACAGTTGTTCCCTGGTAAATGACTCTGCCATATCACGGAAAGATTCCGGATTAAGTACCCGGTCCGTCAGTTTATCTGCATCAGGTACCATCTTAATCATAAGCAAATCGCGGAAATAATACAGCAAATTCTCCATGCACTTGTCTGCGCTCTTTCCTTCATGCATGAAACCTTCAATCATCTGCAGAATATGACCAACATCACCCTTGAGTAGCGAAGCAGCCAGTTTGGCAAATTGTTCTGAAGCAATTCCACCCGTCATGTCCATGACCTGCTGGTACGTTACTCGCCCATCTGTAAATGAAGAGATCTGATCCAGCACACTGAGTGCATCCCTCATTCCACCGTCTGATAAACGGGCAATGTATTGGAGCGCATCCTGGTCCGCTTCCATACCTTCCTGTTCACAGATCAAGGTAAGTCTTGCTGTCTGCTCTTCCAGGGAAACCCGACGAAAATCAAATCGCTGACAGCGCGATATAATTGTTGCCGGAAGGCGGTGTGGTTCTGTTGTTGCCAAAATAAACATCACATGTGGCGGTGGCTCTTCCAATGTTTTGAGCAAAGCATTGAATGCCTCCGTCGTCAGCATGTGCACTTCATCAATAATATAGACTTTCTGCCGGACTTCGGTTGGCGCATATTTAACCTTTTCCCGAAGATCACGGATTTCTTCAACGCCCCGATTGGATGCAGCATCAATCTCCTGCACATCCATCACAGCGCCAGTCGTAATCCTGCGGCAAGCTTCACACTCGTTACAAGGTTCAGGCGCAGGCCCACGTTCGCAGTTCACAGCTTTGGCCAAAATCTTGGCGGCACTTGTCTTCCCCGTTCCTCTGGGCCCGCTAAATAAGTAGGCATGGGAAGTCCGCTGTTCACGAATCGCGTTCTGCAAGGTCTGAATAATATGCTGTTGCCCCACCATATCTTGAAACGACTGGGGACGCCAAGCCCGGTATAACGCGATATGCTCCATGATGCGTTACCTTCCTTCCACTTCGCATTCGAGTCCTTTGTCGTTCCCCCATTATACTATATTCCAGGGTGAATCCAAACTTTATCTGACTCATTCATGCGTGGTTTTTTAAGACATATCAAAAAGACCCCTGCATACATACAACTGCAAAGGTCTCTACATTTAAATGGTAAGCCGTGCACCTGCTATCGATATTTGCGATCCAAGTGGCACCCCTGAACAATAGCTCGGGCTAGGCAACCCTCCGGCACAAGAGTGATCTCACTTATGGCTGCTTCCTTCCGGACCTGACCAGGTTCATGAGTACTCATTGCGGAGGACCCAACCGTCAACACCACGTTTAGGGACCAAACCTCACATCGGCAAAACCTCTAGCAGGAATTCAACCTCGCTATAGCGGATTGCGAGTTACAGGGCACCGCTACCTCCCCATCTAGCACGGTAAGAAATAGTATAACGTAAGGTCATCCAAATTGCAACTAGAGGAAAGGAAAGCAGAAGCAACTATGCTTACATATAACATATAAAAACCCCTGCCAGATCAGCAGGGGTGTGTTGGATGCAATTAGCAGACAACTCCAAGAATTGTCCTATTAGATTCCGTATTTCTTCTTGAAACGATCAACACGGCCGCCAGCATCGATAAACTTCTGTTTACCTGTGAAGAACGGGTGGCACGCGGAGCAAATCTCTACACGAAGTCCGTCTTTAACCGAACCTGTCTCAAAAGTATTCCCGCAAGCGCAAGATACTTGACCAATCGTGTATTTAGGATGAATTGCTTCTTTCATTACCTTTCACCTCTTTCCGCCCTGAGCCTCAAGCGGACCCAGAGTAAATGGCACAACTCTGAGATTATAACACGGCCTTGTGCCTGTTGCAATCCATTATTGTTAAGAGGTAATCAACCGTTTGGGACGTGCCATTCCAGCTGGTGGAACATGGGTATACGATCCGATCACAACATCAGGCAACTCGTCTTCAAAGATCTCAATCATCTGCTTCATGCCCAAGATATCTCCTTGAGCAGGAGGGATTAATTCCAGATAACTCTCCGGATCAATATTGAGGTTACGCATCTGAATCAAGCGTAGATCGGTTCTTCTCGCAAACTCAATCATCGCCTCAATCTCTTCTTCACGATCCGTTACACCCGGGAAGATCAAATAGTTAATCGAGGTGTATACACCCTGCTGCGCCGCATATTTCATCGACTTTTCAACATTGGCTAAGGTATAACCACGTGGTTTATAGTAGGCGTTATAATGGTCATCCAGTGCGCTGATTGTACTTACGCGCATCAGATCCAATCCAGCATCCACAATACCTCTAATATGATCGTTCAGACCGGCATTGGTATTAATGTTGATATACCCCATGTCCGTTACAGAACGCACTTCGCGAATCGCTTCAATAATCAACTTGGCCTGCGTGGAAGGCTCCCCTTCACAACCTTGTCCAAAGCTAATGATGGACTCTGGCGTCTTCAGGTGTTCCAGCATAACCTCCACAATCTCATCCACACGTGGTCGGAAGTTCATACGTGTCTGCGGGGAAACAAAGCCGCTATCATCCGGTTGCTCGGAGATACACCCGAAACAACCTGCATTGCAAGAATAGGATACTGGCACTCCACCTTCCCAACGATTCAGGAACGTGTTCGATGAAGTCAGACATTCATATCCAAGCGCACAGTTGGATAGATGGGTGTAGAGACGGTTCTCGGGGTATTGCTCTGTCAATCGTTTAACGCCAGAACGCACATCGTCACGGTCACAGTTGAGCGGATTCCACTTGTCAGGACTATCCGACTTCGAAGCGGTGACATAAAAACCGCCATCTTTCCAGACTACTGCGGAATAACCAAACAACGGCAACTTATACTCCTTATCCGTCTTCACATATCCAGGGAGACACAAACGAGTAAATCCTTGCGGAAGCAAAGCACCTACAGCCTGTGTGTCCGTTGGCATTGGCAGCATCTCACCAGTGTCCGGATCCATACCAATGGGCCGGGTGCTCGGGAGTCCAACCAACGTCGCACCCTCTGGCAAAGGGATAAGTTCGTCTTCCATAATCTCCACGATCATATCTCCACTGCGGGCAAGCCCGTACAGGGAAGGATGATCAAATACATTACCTTTTTCATCTGCGTATACTAAATACATGATGTTCTCCTCACATCTAATGGGTTAAACCTAACGACGGGTATATTGTAACATTCACAGCAGTGCTGCAAAAAGAAAATGATTAGTCGAACGACACTTACGTCGATGTACCTGACGTAGCTGTCTGTCTAGATGAGCGACGGGTAGTTGTTGTCCCGGAATTGCTTGTCGGGCTATTACCAGCCGAATCAAATGCCGCCAAAAACTCTGCATTTGTCTTGCTGTTACGAAGTTTCTTCAGGAATCCTTCGACAAAGTCATGGGAATCATTCATGTTTTTACGAATCGCCCAGATTGTATCCAACTCTTCCTTGCTAAGCAATACTTCTTCACGACGTGTGCCTGAACGACGAATGTCGATTGCCGGGAATATGCGGCGCTCTGCCAGACGACGGTCCAGATGAAGCTCCATATTACCTGTACCCTTAAATTCTTCATAAATGACGTCATCCATACGCGATCCGGTATCAATCAATGCAGTTGCCAGGATGGTCAAGCTTCCGCCTTCTTCCACATTCCGGGCAGAACCGAAGAAACGTTTCGGACGATGAAATGCAGCCGGATCAATACCACCACTAAGTGTACGACCGGATGGTGGAATAACCAGGTTATATGCACGGGCAAGACGCGTAATGCTATCCAGCAGGATAACAACATCCTTTTTGGCCTCGACGAGACGAAGCGCACGCTCAAGTACCAATTCCGCCACTTTAATATGATTCTCAGGCAGTTCATCAAATGTCGAAGCCACAACTTCCCCTTTTACCGAACGCGACATATCCGTTACTTCCTCTGGACGTTCATCAATCAACAGGACAAACAGTTCAATTTCAGGATTGTTAGTTGAGATGCTGTTGGCAATTTCTTTGAGGAGAAGCGTTTTACCCGCTTTGGGAGGTGCTACGATCAATCCGCGCTGTCCCAATCCTACCGGGGCGAGCACATCCATAATTCGTGTGGACAAATGGTTGGGGGATGTTTCGAGAACCAGCTTTTTCTGCGGATACAGTGGGGTTAGTGCCGGGAAGTGAAGTCGCTCTGCAGCCGCCGATGGATTCTCACCATTTACAGCGTTGACTTGTAACAAACCGAAGTATCTCTCGTTTTCCTTAGGCGTTCTACATTTACCTGATACGAGGTCACCTGTTCTTAGGTCAAACTTGCGAATCTGAGAAGCTGAGATGTAGATGTCTTCCGTACTTGGCAAGTAGTTAATCGGCCGAAGAAATCCGTATCCTTCAGGTAAAATCTCGAGTACGCCTTGCATGAACATCAGACCGCTCTGTTCGGCTTGTGCGCGCAGTATAGCAAAGATTAATTCTTTCTTTTTTAACGTACCATAGTAAGGTATCTGATATTTTTTGGCCAGTTTGTAGAGGTCCGTTAGTTTCATTTCTTCCAAATCGGAAATTTGTAGATCCATATAATAACCACCTATTCAATTAATAAGTCCGTGTGAAATGGATAGTTTCGCTAGATGTTCCGGCTATAGAGCGCAGCATCTGCCACAATCTCTTCTGTCCATTGTACGGAATGTAACCGTTATAATGCAAATACTTGTCTTTGAGTGTAAGTTTCCGGGTGGGATGGCCAACATTCGGCATGATCCGCTATTGAGTGAACGATGCATTGAGGCGATCAATCCGGATAGACCGGCTATGGAGCGCAGTTCAAACAAAACCGGGGGTTGGGGATGAGAAATGATGTTCTTACAGCCATATGAAGTTTAATTCAAAAAAAGACCCTCCGGTAAAGGAAACAGTAACATTTCGTCTTATGCCGGAGAGACTGAGAACTCTATTAAAACAGGTTTACCTAATCACCGAAAAGATATGCAGTTCAGTTAAAATAAACATGTGTAGGACTGAATCATGCATCATGCTTCCTATTAATTAATCCGTTTCCCGCCATACATCTGCACCGAGCAAACGAAGATTAGTCACCAGATGATCATAACCACGGTCAATATATTCAACCCCAGTTACTTCAGTCACACCTTCACTGACGGTGAGACCTGCAATCACCAGCGCTGCACCAGCGCGAAGATCGGATGCTTTTACTTTGGCCGCGTTTAATGCACTGCCTTCAATAATCGCTGACCGTCCTTCTACTCGAATCTTTGCGCCCATCCGTACCAACTCAGGCACATGCTTGAACCGATTGCTGTATACAAAGTCGCTCAGGACACTTACACCGGTTGCCTGTGTTAATACACTGGTCATTGGTGACTGAAGATCCGTCGGAAAACCAGGATACACCAGCGCCTTCACGTCAACATGATTATAGTTCGGTTTGCCAATAACACGTATACTTTCATCCAATTCCTCAATGCCAACACCCATCTCCAACAGCTTTGCCGTTAAAGCTTCCAGATGTTTGGGAATCACATTGTCAATCAGAACATCTCCACGCGTCGCCGCTGCAGCGATCATATACGTTCCCGCTTGTATACGGTCCGGAATGATGGAATGACGGCAGCCTTTCAGCTCCGAGACCCCTTCAATACGGATCGTTTCGGTACCTGCACCCTTGATGCTGGCACCCATGGAATTCAGAAGTGTTGCTACATCTATAATCTCAGGCTCTTTAGCCGCGTTTTCGATAATTGTAGAGCCTTTGGCACGAGTAGCCGCCAGCATAATATTAATGGTTGCGCCCACACTGCTTACATCAAGATAAATTTTTGCGCCGCGAAGCTCTTTGGCATGCAAATGAATGGAGCCATGTTCGTTCGTTACGGTTGCGCCAAGCGCTTCAAAACCTTTGATATGTTGATCAATTGGACGAGGCTCAAAATTACAGCCCCCTGGTAAACCTATCGTTGCTTCTTTGAAACGTCCCAGTAATGCACCCATCATATAATACGAAGCGCGAAGCTTCTTCACGGGACCATTCGGCATAGGAATGGATTTGATCTCAGAAGGGTCAATTTTCATCTGACTGCCTTCCCAAGTTACACGTGCTCCGAGTTCCTCCAAAATTTCTGCATAAACCGCCACATCACTCAAAAGCGGCAGGTTGTCCAACACGACTTCTGACTCGGCAAGCAATGCTGCAGGAATAAGCGCAATGGCGCTGTTCTTGGCGCCGCTTATAGTTACAGTTCCCTGTAACGGACGTCCGCCACTAATCATCAATTTTTCCATAAAGCTTAATGTCCCCCTACGTGTTTTGCAGCCGATGAACGGCAATACGTGCTGTTGGCTTCCGATGTAGAAATAAGGTGTGAAAATGGAAAGACACCGGCTAGGCGGTGTTCTTCCATTTCACAGTATGGAACTGGCAAAGATAAATTACGCTTTGTTGTTGGAACCAAACTCGCGGATTTTACCTTTAACGGTTTCTTTGATTGCATCACGGCCTGGTACGATGAATGTACGTGGATCGTAAGCATCTGGTTTAGCTGCAAGCACTTCACGAACCACTTTCGAGAAAGCAATTTGGTTCTCTGTGTTTACGTTAATTTTGGATGTACCCAGGGAAATGGCTTTGTCGATGTCGTGTTTAGGAATACCTGTACCACCGTGCAATACGAGTGGAACTTGTACCGCGTCACGAACTTCTTCCATCTCTTTGAAGCCCAGGTTAGGCTCGCCATGGTAAGGACCGTGTACGGAACCAAGAGCCGGTGCCAATGTGTCGATACCTGTTTCTTTAACGATACGGATACACTCGTTCAGGTCAGCGTACATGATTCCGCCGATAACGTCGTCTTCTTGTCCGCCTACAGTACCTACTTCAGCTTCTACAGAAACGCCTTTAGCGTGTGCATATTCAACAACTTTTTTAGTCATTTCGATATTTTCATCGATAGAGTGGTGGGAACCGTCGATCATAACGGATGTAAATCCAGCATCGATCGCTTCTTTACACTTGTCGAAGCTTGAACCGTGGTCCAAGTGGATCGCAACTGGTACGGAGATTTTCATGTCGTGAATGAGTCCTTCTACCATTTTAACTACAGTGTAGAAGCCGCCCATGTGACGTGCTGCGCCTTCGGATACACCCAGGATTACTGGGGATTTTTCTTCTTCAGCTGCACCAAGAATCGCTTGAGTCCACTCAAGGTTATTGATGTTGTATTGACCAACTGCATATTTTCCTTCAAGTGCTTTGTTCAACATGTCTGTCATAGATACTAATGGCATGGTTTCAATCCTCCTAGGGGTTTGGGTTGTGTCTATGGTTTTTAGCCGAAATCACATACGGCCTTATTATACCACATCCCATGTCAAATACTAAACAAGCATTTGCAAAAATGCTGTGCTTTGCAGCACAGTTTTCATAGACACCGCTTTATAACTTACCCATTTCCAATATTCCCCGGATAAAGCGGTGAAATACCCCATTCTCCCCACCAAGTACCATCTATATTGTCCGCATACAAAAAAATCCTGTATCAACAGGATTCAACTGCATTTATTGACAGTACCATTGCGAAGCTGCATATTCACAGCCACTCGCATCTCGTCGATATCAAACGGTTTCGTGAAGTGCATGAGCGCTCCGAGATCCGTGGCTTCCTTAATCATGTCCAGTTCACCATAAGCGGTCATCATGATCACTTTGATCCCCGGATCAATTTCTTTAATATGCTTCAGGATTTCCAGACCGTCCATCCCGGGAATCTTCATATCGAGCAATACCAGGTCAGGCTTGTCATTATTTACAATCTCCAGAGCAACCTTGCCGTTGGGTGCTTGAAAGGTGTTATACCCTTCACTGCTGAACACTTCCATTAATAGGATTCGGATTCCGTTCTGGTCATCAACAATCAAAACTTTTTTATCTTCCACTCTGTAACCCCCTAGAATTAGGAAAGCATATACGTCTTCGAATCTGGATAACTATCCCATAGTCGTCATGATAAGTATTCTACCTCTTCCATTAAAATCCTGCTACTTTCACAAAATGACAAAAAGCATTTCAGCCTGCTTTTTACGCAAAAAAAAGGGATGTTCACGGCAACCTCTGCGGTTGCCATGAACATCCTCCAATATCTATTACGTCAACGCTAAAACATGATTATTTCTTTGCATTCTCCAATGAAGCTTTCACGAATTCACGGAACAATGGTTGCGGACGATTCGGACGGGAAGTGAATTCCGGATGGAATTGTACCGCCAGGAACCATGGGTGTCCTGGAAGTTCCACGATCTCAACCAGACGTCCATCCGGGGACGTACCCGAGATAACCAGTCCTGCTTTTTCGATCGCTTCACGGTATTCGTTGTTGAACTCATACCGGTGACGGTGTCTCTCATACACCAGCTCGTCATCATAACAAGCCATCGCCAAAGAACCTTCTTGAAGCTTACAAGGATACAGACCCAGACGCATCGTACCACCCAGATTTTCGATATCTTTTTGCTCAGGCAACAGATCGATTACAGGGAATTCGGTAGCCGGATTAATCTCGGAGCTGTTCGCACCATTCAAACCAACAATGGAACGTGCATATTCAATAACGGAAACCTGCATACCCAGGCAAATACCGAAGAACGGAATTTGTTTCTCACGAGCATAACGGATTGCCGATACTTTACCTTCAATACCACGATCTCCGAATCCGCCAGGAACAAGGATACCGCCAATACCATGTAACAGGTCGCCTACATTCTCATCCGTAATATCTTCAGAAGGAACCCAGCGAATTTTCACATCCGCATTCGATGCGAATCCAGCATGAGACAACGACTCAACAACACTCAGGTATGCATCGTGCAACGCTACATACTTACCAACAATAGCGATCTCAACCGTATGCTCCAACTTGTTGATCCGGTCAACCAGCCCTTCCCACTCGCTCATATCCGGTGCAGGAGTAGTCAGTTTCAGGTGATTTACCACAATCTCATCCAAGCCTTCTTCACGCAGGTTCAAAGGCACTTGATACAAGGTGTCTGCATCGCGACATTCAACCACGGCATTCTCATCAATGTCGCAGAAGAGAGCGATCTTGGCTTTCATGTCGTCAGACAATTCATACTCCGTACGGCAGACAATCACATTCGGTTGAATACCGATACTGCGCAGTTCCTTAACACTATGCTGTGTTGGTTTTGTTTTCACTTCACCCGCTGCTTTGATATAAGGAATAAGTGTTACGTGAATGTACATCACATTGTCGCGACCTACATCACTCTTGATCTGACGAATGGCTTCCAAGAAAGGCAAACTCTCAATGTCGCCCACTGTTCCGCCAATTTCCGTAATAACCACATCTGAACCAGCTTCACGTCCAGCGCGGAATACACGCTCTTTGATCTCGTTCGTAATGTGTGGAATAACTTGTACCGTTCCGCCCAGATATTCCCCGCGTCGCTCTTTGCTGATGACGGAAGAGTATACTTTACCAGTCGTGACGTTGCTGTTTTTGGAGAGATTGATATCAATAAAACGTTCATAGTGGCCAAGGTCCAGATCCGTTTCCGCGCCATCATCCGTTACAAAAACCTCGCCGTGCTGATAAGGGCTCATTGTCCCCGGGTCGATGTTGATATACGGATCAAATTTCTGGATCGTTACTTTAAGCCCTCTGTTTTTCAGCAATCTGCCCAGCGAAGCAGCTGTAATCCCTTTGCCCAGGGAGGACACAACTCCGCCCGTCACGAAAATATACTTTGTCACTGTTATTACCCTCCTAATATAAGTACAGAAATTCAGGCGATATATGGTATTATCGTAACCTGTTTCCCAGGTAATCATCGTTAAAAAGAGCAATGGCAGAAATTCCCTGCATCTGCGAACTGCTCTTTCTGCGAAGACGGTTTAAATACACGTTGTTTTACAGCAAAAAATGGTGCAAATATTCCGGTAGCCTTCATTTCATTTGGTGTTTTTGATATACAAAAACGGGCCACGAAATGTTGGCCGGGAGCATACGGAAAGGAAATTATTTTGCAAAATTATGCCTCTAAAAATACAAAAAAAAGTACTCCCGCAGGACGGGGCACCTTCTATAAAAAACATAAATATATTGTCGCTCATTCATAAGCCCATGCAATAGTTTACCCGTTACCCCGTCTGCTGTCAAGGCTGACTATTCCGGGGAAACGGGTAAATTATAGACGTCAAAAATGACTACCGATTATCAGAATCGTCGTCAAATTCATCCTCGTTTTCAGACTCTTCTTCGT
Organism: Paenibacillus sp. CB74; assembly: GCF_055687625.1. Classification (NCBI taxonomy): domain Bacteria; kingdom Bacillati; phylum Bacillota; class Bacilli; order Caryophanales; family Paenibacillaceae; genus Paenibacillus; species Paenibacillus sp. CB74. Next base: position 5,206,299 of record NZ_CM146009.1, read on the forward strand.
CTTCTTCGAGGTCTTCATCTTCCAGATCGTCATCTTCGACCAGCACTTCTTCTTCGCTGTCTTCTTCATCAAAGATGTCATCTTCGTCTTCATCTTCTTCGTCTTCATCTTCGTCTTTATCCGTGCTGTCGAAGTCTTCATCGCTGTTATAGCTATCTTCTTCTTCACCGAAGTCTTCATCTTCCAGATCATCATCTTCATCGTTGATGATACGCGGACGCTTCGCACCCGTCATGGAATCTTCTGTTCCAGCTACCGGATACCAGCGCTTCAAGCCCCACAGACTTGTACCGACACAAGCAAAACGGCCATCGATATTAATCTCGGTATATAGCTGGGCGATAAACTCGTTGATTTCTTCATCAGTCATTCCGCGCTGCTTCGCTACCTCATTCATCAAGTCACGATAGTAATACGGCGTATTAGCCGCTTTCAGCACCATAAAGGCAAGGTCCACCAAAGGGATCTCTTTTACCTTTTCTTTATCAATTTTCAAATTGAGCGAGGTACTCACTGCAGACACTTCCTCTCACACAAAATTCACTTTTTAACCCCTACGAACTGGACTGTTACGTATAACATATCCATTAACAAACCTAAGTAAAACCTATTTAGCGTTAAAAAGCAAGTTTTTATGTACGGATGTGACGCAAATACGGAGAGCAGCTCCAATCTGTCCAATATATTCAACGCGATACGACATTAAACTCATACGTGTCCTTCATTGCAAAAGAGACAACTCCATAATAAAAAAGACGGAGTCCCCTCCGCCTTTTGACTGTATACCCTTGAAGGATTTCTCCTCACCAGGTTCCCCGCAAGAGCCCTCTAGCTCTCCATCCATCATATGTCCCTGCGCCCGTTTTGACACGAAGTGAATGTGTTTTTATAAAAAAAGGGCAAGTTCCCCATGCGGCGGGATGAGCGCATTCATAGAATACCTCAGCATGTTCATCCCGAAGGGGGCTGCCCATTATGGACTATACTGGTTTATTGCATCAATTAATTGACGGAATGAGACGCCCTGAACCAGAACAGGGAGGGCGATATTTGATCCGATTTGCCAAACCGCAGCAGTACGAGGCCTGCCTCGTGGAATTATCCCGAATGCGGAATGAATTTACCAACCTTGGGGCCGTCCGCTCCTCGCGACTAGCTCGTTCCATTATCGCTACAGTACAACGCCCGGAGGATTTATACCGCTATGGGGATGAGATTACGATTGAAGAAGACATCCCCATCTCCCTTCACGCCACCGCACTCCACAGCAAACCGAGCAATGCCCAAGGCATACCCTGGGGAGTGAAGCAGATTCGGGCACCCAAAGTATGGTCTGTATCTACCGGGCACCGGATCAAAATCGGTGTAATTGATACAGGTGCTGATTATCACCATCCTGATCTTCGATATTCCCTGGCACGCGGAATCAATCTGTTAAACCGCAGCCTGCTTCCTCATGATGATAATGGACACGGCACCCACATTGCGGGGACCATCGCCGCAGCCAACAGCACCGCAGGCATGATTGGTGTAGCTCCACGGTCCCTGATCTATCCCGTGAAGGCATTCGACCACAACGGATCGGCTTATGTATCCGACATTGTGCTTGGCATCGATTGGTGTGTGCGTAACAGGGTCGATATCATCAACATGAGCTTTGGCATGAAAACACGCAGCAAGGCACTGCTTGATGTTGTCAATCGTGCGTACCATGCCGGAATTGTCATTGTTGCTTCGTCAGGAAACGATGGCAAACGACGCAGCATTGATTATCCAGCACGTTATCCGCAGACCATATCCGTCGGAGCAACTGACAAAAACAGACGTATTGCTTCCTTCAGCAATCGTGGCGCATATGTGGATGTCTATGCACCTGGTGATAAAATTGTCTCCTCATGGGTGCAAGGCAAGCATCACGAGATGAGCGGCACTTCCATGGCAACCTCGCATGTGAGCGGTGCTATCGCCTTGCTGCTTGCTAAGCATCCGGGATTATCCCCCAGTGAAATCAAGACCCTCGTCAAACGTGCTACGATCCCACTGCGAGCCCGCAAGACTACCACAGCGAAAACCAAAATACGTGGCGGTGAGATTGACGCCCTGAAGCTAATGCAGGAGGGCGAAGAGTGAGTAGGCTATGCTAACCATTAGCAGAACTCGTTTGATTGATGTTTGGCGAATCACAGTAACCCACCCCCGACTTGAATGTGCGAAGAGATCTTGCTTGCGGCTGAATCCTCAAGTGGCACCCGCTGTGATGTCTGGGGAGGCTAGCGTATCTTAGATAGGGAAATTCGTTTTCTTCAGCTCTGGGTACAAAACAAAAAAAGTCTCCATGTACCACGTTGAAGACACAACGCGGACATGGAGACTTTTTGCTTGAGGCGGAGCGGCGGCAGGCCGCAAGCCTGGAATTTACATTTTATCTGGTGCGCTTACGCCTACCAGACGAAGCGCCGTTGCAATAACGGTACGCACAGCACCGATCAGTGCAAGACGTGCCTGAGTTTGCTGCGCATCTTCCGTAATGACACGTTCTGCACGGTAGTAGCTGTGGAACAGGGAGGCCAGCTCGTATACATAACGGATGATACGATGAGGCGCATATCCTGTTGCAGCTGCCGAGATTTCTTCAGGCAGTTCTCCCATTTTGCGAAGAAGGTCATACTCGTGCTCTGTTGTCAGCTTGGACAGGTCGATCTGTGCCAGTGGCAGCAGTTCAATACCTTGTTCTTCAGCCTGACGGTATACGCTACATACACGTGCATGCGCATATTGTACATAAAATACCGGATTTTCATTGGATGTCGAAATTGCAAGGTCCATGTCAAAGTCCAGGTGGGAGTCCATGCTGCGCATCGTGAAGAAATAACGGATGGCATCAATACCCACTTCATCCATCAGATCTTCCATCGTTACAGCTTTACCTGTACGTTTGGACATTTTCACTTTCTCGCCGTTCTGGAACAAGCTCACCATCTGTGCAATCAAAACGACCAGTTTCTCAGGGTCATTGCCCAGTGCTTGCATCGCAGCTTTCATCCGGGGGATATAACCATGGTGATCCGCACCCCAGATGTTGATCATCGTGTCGTATCCACGCGCATATTTGTCTCGGTGATAAGCAATATCTGGCGTCAGGTAAGTATACGTGCCATCGTTCTTGATTAACACACGTTCTTTGTCGTCACCGTATTGCATCGTTTTCAGCCAAGTTGCTCCATCTTGCTCATAGATCTCATTGCGGTCACGCAATTCATCAAGCACTCGCAGAACTTCTCCGTTGTCATACAGGGAGGTCTCGCTGAACCAGATGTCAAAGTTAACACGGAAGCGATTCAAGTCACGTTTGATCTTGTCCAGTTCCTTCTCCAGTCCAAAGTCACGGAAATAAGCTGCACGGTCACCCGGGTGCATGGACAGCAATTCATCACCCTTTTCAGCAACGAGTTGCTTGGCAAATCCTTTAATATCTTCACCGTGATAACCATCTTCAGGCATCTCAGCATCCTGACCCAGCTCTTGCAGATAACGAGCTTCAATGGAACGAGCCAGATTAAACACCTGATTACCTGCATCATTAATGTAGTATTCACGGGTTACTTCATATCCAGCGTAGTCAAGGATGTTACATAGAGCATCACCTACAGCCGCTCCACGGGCATGACCCAGATGCAGACTGCCTGTCGGGTTGGCACTGACGAACTCCATCTCGACTTTGCGCCCTTCTCCGATGCTAATTCTTCCGTAGTCTTTGCCCTGCTCCTGCACAAGCGCAAGTACTGGATAAAGGTAACTCTTGTCCAACTTAAAGTTAATGAATCCTGGACCGGCAATCTCAGCCTTCTCGATTCCTGCTTCAGCCAGATTCAGATTGGCAATGATCTCTTCAGCAATCTGGCGCGGATTGCGCTTGGCAATCTTGGTCAGCTGCATGGCAGCATTGGTAGCCAGGTCCCCGTGTGTCTTCTCACGCGGTACTTCCAATGTAATGGCTGGCAATTCTTCCTGTGTAACAATTCCGGCCGCCACAATGGCGTTGCCGATGGCCGTGCTTACCCGTTCGTTAATCGTATCTAGTGGATTACGTGTCATGAAATTGGTTCCTCCTGTATATGCAAACTAATCGCGAAATGTCCGGATTCTTCATCAAAGCGGTAAAAGTCGTAGCTCCACGCTGCGCGTGCGCTCAATCCCTGAATGGAAAGTTCCAGCTTCTGTGTATGCGTGGACAGGGCAAACGACATGTATGGTGATCGGTAGAAACCAGGAAGCTTCCGATTCAATTCAAAAGTCTGCTCCGATTCCACTTCACCATGACGTATAATCTTGATGGATTGTCCACCCAGCTTCAATGTGGTACGAGTTGTGCCTCCCTCGGGTCCAACCTCCGGTTCTTCATAACGAACATAAAGAACAGACCCTTTCAACACGGCTTCACCCTGCATTTCCTGCAGCACATCTTCACCTTCATAACGGCTGTGCAGCCGGATGTGTACCGGTCGCATGTTCGACATGAATGTTAACCTCCATTATATTCGAGGCGACGCAAAATCAGGCACGGCCGGTGAGAACAGCCCTTCCCGTATTGTTGTGTCGCTATACGCGCTCATATTCCCGGATAGCTCGCTATCCTACACTCTACTGTATAACTATATCCAGTTCCCTCGCTCAATTCAAATCCAAATTCAGAGTTTTTTCCTCATCAAGCCAAAAAAGAAGAGCTACACCTGTAAAGTGCAGCTCCCTTTTGCTTCATTATAGTAATATTCATTCATCCGATCAGGCCCATTGTGATTCATAAGGAAAAGGACATGTCGACTCGCTCAGCTTCGCTCGCACCTGTACAAGACAGCCACAGTGCCGACAAGTCGTGCCATATTGCAATCCCGGACAGGCAGAGCAGATGGATAGCCGCCGCTCGTATTCCTCATCCTGTACCGTCGGACGCGAGCGTGAAGCAATCTCAACAAGTCTGGCCATTTTGGCATCGCTAATCTTCACATCATACTGATCATTGCAACCCTTGCAAGGTTCCTGCCTTTTCATCATTATCCCTCTACAGCGATGACCCCAACCGATGCTGGAGGAAGAATAAAACGCAAGGTGTTATTCTCCAGTGTGAGTCCCTCCCACGCCACAGGCTGAACATGATTCGGCTGTTCAAAGGTATTGAATGCGCCAAAATCAGTATGGTGCAGAATCTGCCCGGATACTTTAGCCGCTTGAGCTGCGTCCAGCTGACAGACGACTTCCAACTCATCGATGTGGCTCAGATTACAAGCTGTCACATGAATGACCCCATCCTTGTTGCGGGACGCTGATAAGCTGAGCTGAGGAATGGTGTCTTCTCCGAAGGTATACCCAGGGCTATCATAATTCAAATCCAGTCGCTGCGCATCCATATGAACCTGATACATATCAAATACATGATACGTAGGTGTCAGGAGCATTTTGTCCCCTTCCGTGAGCACAAGCGATTGAAGCACGTTCACGATCTGAGCCAAATTGGCCATCTGTACCCGTTTATTATGCTGATTGAAAATGTTAAGGTTCACCGCTGCAAGAACTGCATCCCGCATCGTATTTTGCTGGTAGAGGAAGCCCGGATTGGTTCCTGGCTCGACGTTATACCACGTTCCCCACTCGTCTACAATGATACCCACCCGGCCATCTGGATCATATTTATCCATAATTTCGGAGTGCTTCACAAGCAATTCATCCATAAACAGCGTTTTCTTTAACGTGGTAAACCATTCAGCCTCTCCAAAACCGGTAGCGTTCCCTTTGTCTTCCCACACACCTGTCGGAATTGTATAATAATGAAGACTGATGCCATCCATGAAACGGGCAGCTTCCCGCATCAACACTTCCATCCATTCATAGTTACTATCGTTCGGGCCACAAGCGATTTTATAAATCTCGTTCCCGGAATAATTACGTACATATGTAGCATACCGACGATATTCATCCGCATAATATTCAGGACGCATATTCCCGCCGCATCCCCAGTTCTCATTTCCCACGCCAAAATACTTCAGCTTCCACGGTTCTTCCCGGCCATTCTGTTTCCGCCAGTTCGCCATAGGGGACTCGCCATCAAACGTAATGTATTCCACCCATTCCTGCATTTCCTGCACGGTTCCGCTACCCAGGTTGCCACTGATATATGGCTCGGTGCCGAGCAACTCACATAATCTCAAGAATTCATGCGTACCAAAGTGATTGTTCTCTTCCACACCACCCCAGTGCGTATTGATCATACGAGCACGCTCACTCTTCGGACCCACACCGTCTTTCCAGTGATATTCATCGGCAAAACAACCGCCCGGCCAACGAAGGACTGGAACATTAAGCTTCTGCAAGGCCGTCAATACATCATTTCGAATTCCATCCGTATTCGGAATAGGTGAATCTTCTCCTACCCACAGCCCCTCATAAATACAACGTCCCAAGTGTTCGGAAAAGTGACCATATATATTGCGATTTATTAATCCTTGGTCTGAATCTGCCTTTAGAATAACATCAACCATGATTTCAACCTCCATATAATGTATTGTTATCGCTTACAATAACTTGTTTTAAAGCAGGTTTCAACCGTTTTTATTTCTACACAAACAAGCCCCTTCCCACATCATTAGCCAGGAAGAGGCTTATTCATTATAGATATCCATGCAGAGACATACCAGATTGATTATCATTCATTTCTAATTTGGATTTGCTCTGTTGTTATTTCAGATTAACAGGCTATTTAATCCTGCTCTGAAGGCAACAACATTTTTTGTGTCCACGTTGTTCCGCCATCAGTAGTCTGATAGATCGCAGGGGAGTTATCACTTGTTACGACGAGCCAACCCGTCTTGGCCGATGGGAAAGAGATACGGGAACTGTACCCCGGATCTTTCAAGTCAACGTTTTTCCACGTGGAACCTGTATCATAAGAACGTCCAATACCCACTTTACCAGCTGCTGGTGAACCTGCAGACAGATAAGCTGTCTGATTACCAATCAACGCCATGTTACCTGGATGACCACCTGGATTGGCAGGTCCGGTTCCTTTCCCCGTACTGTTTGTACCTGGCGCAGGACCTCCTCCTGCTGTGGATTGCGCAAATACTTGGGTCCAGTTCTTACCTTGATTGCCGCTCGCATAGAGGGAGTACGATTGTTGGGACATGCCTGCATCACCATACAGAAGGGCCCACACTTGCTGACCGTGTGCATACAGATCCGCTCCACTCCATGTGTCTGAGACAACTCGAAGAGAGGTTGTCCAGTTCTTGCCGCCATCACTCGTTTGCTTCAGATGATATCCCGATCCAGGTACAACAACGACAACATACCCTTGCTTCTCTGTCGCAAAAGCAGCTGCACGTGTGTTGGCAGGCGTATTTATTTTGCTCCAGGTTACCCCGCCATCCTTCGTCTGATATGCACTATTATAGGTGTAACCATATCCTACATCTTTATTGCGAAAATCGATTCGCTTGAATTGAATGCCAGGCGTATCGAGTCGTGTCCAGTGCGATCCCCCATCATGGGTACGAATCAGATAGGTTGCAGGTGAATTTTTCACTTGTGCCAACGCATATCCATTCACATTATTCGGAAAATCAAGCTGTGTAAATTGCCACTGTCCGGTATATATGGACTGCCACGTACATCCTGCATTTGAGGTTCCGATCAGGAAGCCTTCACCCCCAGCTCGTCCAGTCGTATCATTAAGAAAATCAATGTCTGTAAATTGCAATCGTTGCTCTTCCACACCACTACCTTTTTTCAGTATAGCAGAGAGTCCATGATCTCCCTTTCCACATGCCTGCGAGGATGCAGCGTTAGCGCCTGATAGCGTATGTATCGGTCCCATCCCCCAAGCCAGCGTTAACGATAATGCGAGTGCACCAATCCGTTTCCATGTCACTGTACTCTTAGTTGTCATCGTAACACCTCCTTCTACGGTTTTACCCAAATCGGGTGATGATAACGTAACAATCTGGTGTACTTCGATGACAATTTCGCAAGAAAAAAACCACCTTTACCCATGATTGGATCATGTAGGCAGAGGTGGTTGATTACTAAACGTAGTGCACTCTAAGTTACATGGGAAATGTTCTTATACCAAGGATAACAAAACTGACACTTAAGAACAGGCATAAACTAAAGTATATTTTGTTGTATTTATATTCCCGAATACTATATGCAGCAAAAAGCATCGCGAGGCTAGCCAACATCAACGTGAAGTTAAGAAATACCGTCACTGCTAATACAAAATTGATGAAAAAAACTATAAAAACTACAGGAAACCATTTGGGATACATACTCAATTGAGATCGAATCACACGCATACATATTCACCTTCCTCTACTTCCATATTATACATAAGTGTGGTGATAGATTCATGCCAAGGCAAGATATCTGCATGTGCGAGCCTGTACTGATACAAGCAATAAATGGTAGAGACATAGGAACATACGTGCTATAATTGATTTTATGGACTCTTGAATAACGGTGGATGTTTTCCAGATCACGGCGCAGCTTCCCGAGAGGGGGTGACGTCGATGGTCAAACTTGTGGCGTTGCTTGATGTGATCCGATGGATTGCGGCGATCCTCAGTATTGTACTGAGTGGACGAAAGCTTTACCGTTGGTTACGCAAAAAGTTTCGTAGCAAGCGAAAACCCACCTCATAAGGTCGGAAGCCTGACGGTGGGTTTCGCTTGAATAGCATTATTTAGTTCATGCGCGCCGTGGCAATCCACAGCCTTTCGGGTCCTAAGAGTCTTTGCCGTTGGCGCGGTGAAGACTCTTTTTTAGTATATGGTCGAACCCGATCACCATATACTTCACGAATGTAATATATCAATTAATATACTACTGAATAACTTATGTAGTCAGTATAGCATAGCTCTTTCCAAAAGTTAAATTAAGTTAAGTTAACTTAACTTAATTTAACTTCGTCATTTGGTTTGCCAGAATACTTTTGGTCTAACAATCAATTCCGTTCCTTAGGCTAGAATAGTTGAGGACACAGGGATAAACGTGAACAAAAAAACGCCCTCCCTGCGCTAATTTGAAACAGCGCAGACAGAGAGCGTTATCTTTATCAATTATTCTGTGTTATTTCACGAATCCAAGCAGCATTTCGCGGATCAGCTTCGCAGCTACAATCTGTGTCTGTTGTGTGGGATCATAGATTGGTGCTACTTCAACCAGGTCACAACCAACTACATTTACATCAGATCCGGCGATCATATGGATGGCTTCCAGCAGTTCTTTGGACGTAATGCCGCCCGCTTCTGCTGTACCTGTTCCTGGAGCTGCTGACGGATCAAGCACATCGATGTCGATGGTCACATATACTGGACGGTTGCCCATCTTCGGAAGAGCTTCCTTCATCGGAGCTGCCACTTCAAATGGGTAGAAGTTGATGTTCTCGCGACCATACTGGAACTCCTCACGGGAACCAGAACGGATACCGAACTGATAGATGTTTTGGCCACCCATCAACTCAGCTGCTTTACGCACTGGCGTGGAGTGAGACAATGGCTCGCCTTCATAATTTTCACGAAGGTCTGCGTGTGCATCAATATGAATCAGGATAAGATCCGGGTATTTCTTGTACATTTGTTGGATGACTGGCCAAGTAACCAGATGCTCGCCACCGAGACCAACTGGGAACTTGTCATCAGCAAGCAGACTGCCGATGTATTCATGAATTACATCAAGGCTGCGTCCCGCGTTACCGAAAGGCAGTAGCAAGTCTCCAGCGTCAAAGTACGTCATGTCTACGATACTTTTGTCGAGATATGGGCTGTACTCTTCGAGTCCAACCGATGCTTGACGGATATGAGATGGGCCAAAACGGGAACCCGGACGGAAGCTGACAGTATAATCCATGGGCATACCATAGATAACTGCTTTCGAGTTCTCATAATCCTCAGAGCTGCAAATAAATACGTTTCCTGAATAAGCTTGATCCAGTTTCATTAATGATTTCCCCTTTATTTCGTTAAATCTTCCACGAATTTAGGAAGTACAAATGCTGCTTTATGCAGACGCGGAGAGTAATACTTGGTATCCATCTCCGGGAGTTGGGTCTCATCCACTTTGAGCGGGTCATGTTTCTTGCTACCCATCGTGAATGTCCACAAACCACTTGGATAGGTTGGAATATTACAGCCGTACACATGTACGATCGGGAAGATTTCTTTGACGTCTTTGTTCACCTTCTGGATCAGATCCGCCTTAAACCACGGGTTGTCCGTTTGGGCAACGAAGATTCCGTCTTCTTTTAACGCTTCATAGATACCTTGGTAGAAACCGCGCTCAAACAATGGAGCAGCCGGACCTACAGGCTCTGTAGAGTCTACGATGATCACATCGTATTCATTTTTATGTTCAATAATATGCATGTAGCCGTCGTTGACAAGCACTTCAACATTAGGCTCGTCCAACTTGCCGGCGATTTCAGGCAAATATTTTTTGGAGTATTCAATGACTTTTCCGTCGATCTCGACGAGAACTGCTTTTTCTACAGCAGCATGCTTGATCACTTCACGAATGACCCCGCCATCGCCGCCACCGACAACCAGAACTTTTTTCGGATTCGGGTGAGTGTTCAGCGCAGGATGTGCCGCCATTTCGTGATATACGAATTCGTCTTTTACGGTCGTCATCACCATGCCATCAAGAAGCAACATGTTACCGAATTCCTCGGTTTCTACCATGGCCAAATCTTGAAAATCGGTTTTCTCTGTGACATAGGTCTGCTTAATCTTCGCGGTGATCCCGAATACCGGGGTCTGTTTCTCCGTAAACCACAATTCCATAATCTCTACCTTCTTTCCGTAAAGTTAATGATCAGCCATACCCGATCAAGTGCGATGCACTATAATCGGTTCGCCCAAGCACGTCCAGCGTTCGGCGCCATATCACGTTATGATTGCTGGCCTGCGGGAAAAGTCCGCGGTTCACTTCATTATATAGATTAAATTGACCAGAGCGTGCAGAGCGTCTGACTAATCAATGAATCAATGACCATTCGTCTGTTCGTCCTTACGCGCTTTAGTATCTTGTGCCGAATCTTACCTTTTCATTACCCTTTTGCATTATACGCGATTGACGTTTATACTGCAAAACGGTTTTTCCGGCGAAAACGCTACATTTTGTCTGCTTATGTACCTGATTGAATATCCCTGCCAATGAAGTCCCATACTGGAAGAAAAGAGAGGAGCCCGTTCCATGACCAAGCCAAATCAAAAGACCCGCAAACGCGGGTTCCGTGTACGTAAATTCATTAAAAACCTGTCTCTGCTCGCCGTGCTCGCCATGCTTGCTACCGCTGCAGGATTGGTCTACCTATACGCAACCAGCCTGCCCCTCGCAGACTCTGATCGGAATTCCCGATTGCTGGACAGTCAAGGGGAAGTGATCGCTACCTTCTCCGCCGGTGGCAAAGACTCTGTTCCGGTTCAACTGGAGGATATCGCTCCGAATCTCGTCAACGCCACTCTGGCTGTAGAGGATCGCAAGTTCTATAATCACTACGGTTTTGACGTTCAGGGAATGGGACGGGCCGTGCTCGTTAACCTCGAACATATGCAGATGTCGCAAGGCGCGAGTACATTGACCCAGCAACTGGCGCGCAATCTATATTTATCTCATGAGAAAACATGGACTCGCAAAGCAAAAGAAGCCATGTACACGGCGCAATTGGAGATGAAATACAGCAAGGATGAAATCCTACAGATGTATCTGAATGAAATCTATTATGGGCATGGTGCATACGGAATCGAAGCAGCTTCGCGAATGTATTTTGGCAAATCCGCCAAACAGCTGGATCTCGCAGAGAGCGCTATGCTGGCAGGAATCCCAAAAGGACCAACCTACTATTCACCCTATAACCATATGAAAAACGCCAAAGACCGGCAGAAGATTGTGCTGAATGCCATGGCTGATATCGGCAAGATCACCCAAGCTGAGGCGGATAAAGCTTATGAGCAAATGCTAGCATTCAAACCGGAAAGCGAACGTAAAACGGTGGAAAGTGCCCCGTATTTCCGCGACTATATCCGGAATCTGGCCATCAAAGAACTGGGAATCAGTGAAGCGATGCTGGATCATGGGGGATTGAACATCTACACCACACTGGATCTGCGTGTACAAAAAGCAGCGGAAGACGCGATAGCGAAGGGTATGGATGCCAAAAGTGAGCTGGAGACAGCTCTGGTGTCCATCGACCCTCGGACAGGCTACATTAAAGCCATGGTGGGCGGCAAGAATTACCGCACCAATCAGATTAACCATGTACTGGCGACAACGCGCCAGCCAGGTTCGGCGTTTAAACCTATTATGTATCTGGCTGCCCTGGAGTCCAAGCAACTCACCAGTGCATCCATATTTAATAGTGAACCTACCCTATTTCACTACGACAATGACCGTAAGACCTATAAACCCGGCAACTTCGGAGACAAGTATCTGGGTGAGATTGACCTTAGACAAGCGATCGCCGCTTCAGACAATATCTATGCGGTGAACACCATTATGCAGATCGGTCCTGAGCAGGTTGTGAGTATGGCAAAAAACCTCGGTATTACGAGCAACCTGAGCGCCGTACCTTCTCTCGCACTGGGAACGTCACCTGTCAGCCCGCTGGAGATGGCGTCGGCCTTTTCCGTCATTGCTGCTGGCGGACAACGGACGCCGCCTGTCGCCATTCTGCAAGTGACGGATGCAGCAGGACGTGTACTCTATGAATCGCCTCAAACCAAGGCTGAGACCGTTGTGGAACCTGCGGCAGCTTATGTACTAACTCGATTAATGGAAAGTGTATTCGAAAATGGAGGAACCGGTAACCGGGTATCTGCCACAATTAAACGTCCGGTAGCCGGAAAGACAGGCACAACCAACACGGATGCCTGGCTCGTTGGATTCACACCAGAACTTTCTACCGCCGTATGGGTTGGATATGACCAAGGCAAAGCCATATCGACTTCGGACGGCCGCCGCGCGGCACCAATCTTTGCCCAATTCACAGAGCAGGCGCTTGCGAGCGTACCACCCAAAATTTTCACTGTTCCTGATCACGTCGTAAGTGTCTATATCGACCCGGAATCCGGTAAGCTGGCAGGCAACGGTTGCGAAGAGAAACGACTGGAAGTTTTTATTGATGGCACTGAACCCACAGAGGTCTGCCACGGTACGACGGATGATTCGGATCCTGGAGAAGATGAGAAGACCCGTGAGGTACAGAATCAACAAGGCATACAGGAAGAGAAACATTCCTGGTGGGGAGATTTCAAACGTTGGTGGGTAGAATGACGCAAATGCACGATGACTTAGTTGCGTCACTCGTAACTTCTCGTTATATTGGGCATTTGGAAATTAACTTCGGATGAAAACTCATAATTATTCAGTTCGATGAATACAGATCATACACAAGCAAAAGACCCCAAACCGAACTTTACGGTCAAGGGTCCTTTTGCTTTTTTTGATTTTATACGGTGTTGAATGATTTGCCTTAAGCGAGTGCTTCTTTCAATTCATCCGGAGAAGCATTCCACCATTCTTCGTTGTGTGAGATCAACAGCTTCTTGAGTGCAGCCCGATCTTCCGGCCCCAGTTCATCCAGCATGAAACGGCGCTTCATGGCATAATCCATGCGATTCACATGTTCCGCCAGCAGTTTCCATCCGCGTCTCGCTTCTGTATCGATCCACATCTCACATGCTGTTGCTCCACCATACAGCTGTCCCTCTTCCGTGCGATCCACAGCTACCCACACCAGCCATACTTGGCGACCGTTGGGTACATCCTCACGATTCGTCGAGAACTTGATATTGCGCTCCACTTTACTCTTCGCATGCATCGCACCAATATCAATTTTGGCTTCACCATTGTCAATAATGACCGGAGATAGGTTATTCAGATCAATGGAGCCTGCACCGAAGCCTTTATGCTTGCTCTTTGCACTAACGATATTCAAGGCAATCTGCTTTTTGCCGTTTTGCTCGTTTTGGTCCATGTTTATAGCCTCCAAGGGTTGATACAAATATTTTAACTAATAATCGGCCCATTGCAAACATATACATGCTGTAGATGCTTGTCAACGGGAGGTATTTATCGATGATTCCACGACGCGCCAAGAGCTGGCTCACCGCATCCCTGGCCCTGTGTGTGCTGGCCGGAGGGATATGGATCACTCTGGGTTATACTCACTCAACTCATTCCGAATTGCCAACACTTGCCCCGGAATCGGGCAAGCCTAAGGCAAAGTCCCCAACCCCAGCACCTCCAGAAAGTGTACAGACCCCTACTGCCGAAGTGTACAGCAACCGTGTTGTGGAATATCACATGGATGTAAAACTGGTCGAAGGGAACGTACTGGAAGGGACTCAGACGATTACTTGGACACATCCAGGTAAAAAAACCGTCAACGAGCTTTACTTTCATATGTATCCCAACGCCTTCTCTTCTGCTGACACCACCTTTATGAAGGAATCCGGCGGAAAGCTTCGGGGTGATGTCATGCCTACCAACGGTTATGGCTCCATGAATATTACCGAAATGAAAACGGAGGACGGGCTCTCTCTGCTGCACCGGATGCAGTATGTGCAACCAGATGACGGAAATATCAAGGACACCACCCTCATTAAAGTACGCTTACCCAAACCCGTCAAAGGCGGAGAAAGCATTACACTCCACACCCGCTTCCAAGTGAATCTGCCAAAGATTTTTGCCCGGATGGGAACTGCTGATGATTTTGTCATGGCAGGTCAATGGTTTCCCAAATTAAGTGCCTATGAACCTGTGGGCAGGCGCGGACGGACAACGGAAGGTTGGAATCTGCACCAATACCATGGCAATTCAGAGTTTTACGCCGACTTCGGTATATATAGTGTGCGTATTCGGGTGCCTGAAACATACAAAGTTGCCGCTACCGGATTTCCGACACAACAAGCCGTGGTGAAGAACGGAGAAAAAGTCTATCAATTCTATGCCGATGATGTGCATGATTTCGCCTGGGCAGCTTCACCGGATTTTGTCTACGCCGAGGAACCCTTCTCTGCACCCAATGTGCCTGGTGTACGAATCAAATTATATTTGGATCCTGCTCATCAGGATCTGAAGGAACGTTATTTCTACGCCGCGAAGGCCGCTCTATCCAATTATAGCAAATGGTTTGGCCCGTATCCTTATGCTACCTTATCCATCGTTGTTCCACCCAAAGCGGGGAACGGTGCTGGAGGTATGGAATACCCTACGCTAGTAACGGCCTTTGGAGCCGATGACACTACTCCAGGTTATGACCTGGAACGTACCGTAGTCCACGAGATCGGACACCAGTACTTCTACGGCATGGTTGCCAGCAACGAATTCGAGGAAGCCTGGCTGGATGAGGGGTTCACCTCTTATGCAGAAGACAAATTGATGGAGCAGGAATACGGATTGATTCCGAATCTGCCGGTACAATCGGGCCTGATTACGTCTCCTTCATCCTTAACACAAGAATCCTGGAAGTTCGATTCACAGAATGAGTATGCAGCCAATGTCTACACACGTGGCAAGCTTGTATTGCTTGGTATTGAACATCAAGTCGGCACAAAAAAGATGGAACGCATTCTCTCTACCTATGTGAAGAAGTACCGCTTCAAACATCCCACTTCGGCAGATTTTCAGAACGTTGTGGAACAAGTGACCCGCACGTCCTGGTCTGATTATTTTGACCAATACGTCTACGGTAATGGAATGGCTGACTTTGCTGTAGAGAAGATTCGTGTTACGCCTGTACAGAAAGACGGTCAAACATGGTACGAGTCATCCGTGACGATCGTCAAAAAAGGCAGTGATTACAACGCCGTTCCTGTTCGCATTGCTTTTGAAGACGGACATACCCTCACCAAGCAATGGGATGGCATAGAAGATCGAATTACCTATAAATTAACGCACACATCCCCCGTAGCCTGGGCCATGACCGATCCCCTGTACACGATCGTGCTGGAGAACCGCCATATGAACAATTTCCTAAAATCCGGACTGGATGAGCAGACGAAGTCCCGCTGGAGCATGAGTGTAACCAAACTAATAGAAGCCATATTCGGAGGTCTGTCATGGTGAGGTGGATACGGTGAAAGCGAAAATACGTGAAGGCTGGTTTCTCGTCCGTCAGCATATGTTCATTGCGGCACTCTTATTTCTTTATCAACTCATTTGGGGATATTTCTTCTATCGAATGGTACAATCGGCAGTCATCCCACTCCTCCTGCGCTATCCAGATTCTGATGCCGGGGAACTGAGTACACTTTTGTTCAAAATGGAAAGCCAACTTAACCTATCTACCCATCCGGAGGTTCATCGTTATCTATGGATTCTGGGGGGCATGCTGCTGGTTCGCATGTTGATCAGCCCCCTTATTCAGGCAGGACTGCTCTACTCACTTCAGCACTTTAATTCTACAGAAGAGCGCATCCCATTCGTCCGTGGAATCAAAAAACTGTGGAAACCGATGCTGCTGCTGCACACCATACGTACATTATTGATACTTCTGCCCGCCTACTGGCTCATACCGAAGCTCTACTCGATCCTCATGGACGGATTTCATTCCCTTCAATTACTTTTGCCTGGTATACCTTATGTTGCTGCCTGGATTGTATATGGATGGGTCATCCACCATGTCATGCTCTACATGCAGTTCGGTGTGTCGGCACCAGAAGGAGAAGGCGGGGCTCACGGCACCCTCAAAGCACTCTGGATTGCACTGCGTCATCTCATCGCCGTTATCGGCATTGCTCTCCTGCTGGGCGGAGTCCACTTACTCGTCTTTGGGGCATTCACTTCAGCCTCATGGTTATTAACGGGACTTACCGGACTTATACTACAGCAGACGTATCCACTTGCCAGATGTCTATTGAGTCTGTGGAAAATATGCAGCCATTTCCGATTGTGGCAGTCCAAAGTATCCAAAGGTGAGAGCATTTAGTTTAAAAATTGTTACCATCACATGTTAAACTCATGGCCTGCTATGTACTTATAAATAGGCAAACCTCAACCTTTCCCCGTCAAAGGTCGAGGTTTTTTTTGCTAATTTTGTTGCTAAACGTTGCCAAAGACGTACTCCTCTGTTACAATAATCGCAGTGAGTTTTTAGTAACAACTTTGTAATCTTTACATTCATATTTGTAACTACTTAAAATTAAATCGTCATTTCTTGATTTCGCAGGTGCATAACTAGCATAGCCAAATTCCTGGCACCTGGGAAGCGGGGGAACCAGTTATGGGTGAATTGATCTTGCTACAGAGGGATCATAGGGGACCTTCAACCGAATCCTTAAGCTAACCTCGCAGGCGTTGGAAGGGGAATATCTCTTGTTCAAGAAGAAATTAACCGCAGCTGTACTTAGCATCACATTCGCATTATCGCTTGGTGCAGGTAGCGCATTCGCAGATTCAAAAATGGATAAAGTAATTGATTCAGCAATGGGAACTACATACAAAAGTGGGGGAACAACGCTTAACGGCTTTGACTGCTCCGGATTTACACGGTATGTATTCGACAAATTGGGTATTGATTTGGCACGCCAATCCAGTTCCCAATTCGACATGGGCGATTCCGTATCCCGCATGGAAATGAGAGCTGGCGATCTGGTATTCTTTAATACTACAGGTAAAGGCGTATCCCATGTAGGAATCTTTGTAGGGGATGGAAAGTTCGCACACTCTTCTTCTTCCAAAGGTGTTACGATCAGTGCATTGAGTGAAAGCTATTGGGCCAATCGTTATGTTGGCGCTAAACGGATTATGAGCACGGACGCGTATGAATCACTGGCCCTTGACTAGGGACAAGCTGAGCAACATGATACTGTAACCATGAACCATACTGTAACGAAGCAAGAAGCATAACAGAACCGCCCGGTACATTCTCCGCAGGAATGTATCCGGCGGTTTTTTTGTGCTTCCATCCTGATTCATATTGCAAGTTACGCTCGGGGCTATCCTGCAACATCAACAGGCTCATTTTGTGCTCGTTCGTCCGTGCCCTTATGATGTTTTTACCCATCCTGTTATAATATAAACGGAATTACCGGAACTTTTGTTTCATATTTTTTTCTGGTAAGAGAGACTTGCTAAATGAATATCTCTTTTGTAGAGTGGACAGAGAGTTCTGTTTCAAGGAAAGGAGCATGCAGGTGTATGAAGGAAGCCCCCGTAACGTTTCACGTTGTACCCATGCGAGAAGAACATGCGGAGCTCATCTGCAGTTGGCAGTATGATCCGCCTTACAATATCTACAGCTGGCTCCCCTGGGAGCAGATGAAAGCGCTGGAAGTGGAATTCGGAGATGCACAGCTGCGGCAGGAGCAATATGCGATTGTCCTGGATCAGAACGATCGTATATGTGGATTTGCTCAATACTTCCCACTTCAAGGGGTAACCCGGATTGGCCTCGGCATGCATCCAGAGCTGTGTGGTCAGGGGCAAGGGACAGCTTTTGTCACGGCCATTGTACAGGAAGCCATTCGCCGAAATCCGATGAATGAGCTCGATCTGGAAGTGCTCACTTGGAATGCTCGTGCCATTCAAGTCTATCTAAAGAGTGGATTTGTCACCCAGGATACATACGAACGACAGACCCCAAGCGGCTTGAAGCCCTTTCACTGTATGGTTTATGAAGGGCCTCGTGATTAAAATCCATTGCAAAACAACCAAATTTGCGCCTTGTTATGTGATTAGTTCAAAAATTTCCCACAAAATGCTATGATGTCAGTACAGGTTCCGTTATAATGATATGGATAGTTTCAGGTTAGATGATCTTTCATTCTGGAGGGGACATAAGGGATGCACAAATGGATCATGAGCGGAGTATTTTTTGCAGCATGCGCTTTAGCTATTGTTTTAATGTTTACGCTTCCAGGGAAAGAAGAAGTGGCTGAAGAAGCCAAGCCTACCATGCCGGAAGTCACATTGGATGCCGGACAGGCTGAAGCACTGGTCAAAGCCAATTGTATCTCCTGTCACGGGGATCAGCTTCAGGGTGGCGTAGGACCTGCTCTAGCAAACATCGGCAGCCAGGATGATCTGGAGAAGATCTACACTACGATTGTCAAAGGTAAAGGTGGCGGTATGCCTTCCTTCAAGGGCAAACTGCAGGATGAAGAGATTGCTAATATCGCCATGTGGCTGTCAGAGAAGAAGTAATCTCTGCACACACATAACAAAGAGGCCCTTAATCCCCTTTTGGGAGAATAAGAGCCTCTTTGTTATGCTATTGATTAGGCATCTGCCGCATGCTCGGCCAGAAAGGCCTCCACTTCACGTGCGGACGGCATCCCGGACTGGGCGCCGAGCTTCGTCACGGATAACGCGGCCGCACCCATGGCAAAGCCTACGGCCGCGTCCAACGTCTCACCGCGCGCGAGGGCTACCGCCAACGCGCCGTTGAAGCAATCGCCAGCGCCGGTCGTATCGACGGCGCTTACGGCGTAGCCGGGCGCACGGCATGCGCCGGCACGCCCTGCCTGTACGCGGCCACCAGGCGCCGCCGCGTACACAGCCCCCTCGGGGCCGAGCGTCGTGACGACAGCGGCCCCGAGGGATGCGGCGAGCTCTGCGACCGCCGCATCCAGGTCTTCCGGCCGGAGATGATCCCGGCCGGTCAGCACGGCAAGCTCACTGCGGTTCGGCGTGACAACGTCCACGCACCGCAGGAGCTCCTGGGGCAGACCCGGCACCGCGGGAGCCGGGTTGAGCACCACCAGTGCGCTGCCTTCAGCCGCCAGTTGGGCGGCGCGGGTAACCGCTGGCAGCGGGATCTCCAGCTGTAGCAGCACCGCTGCGGCTGCAGTCAGGCTTTTTACCGTATCCGCTTCTTCCAGCATCTCAGGCACTACTTGCCCATTCGCACCAGGAATAACGATAATCCGGTTGTCTCCCCGAGAGAGCCAGATGGAAGCTGTCCCTGTAACCGTGTCTTCCAATCTGCGAACCTGCGAGACATCTGCACCACTTTCCGTCAGACTGTGCAGCAGACGTTCGCCAAAACTATCCGATCCCACCGCACCAATCATTGTGGTCTGTCCACCCAGACGCGCAGCAGCGACAGCTTGATTTGCACCTTTGCCGCCAGCGAGATAGTGGAGTTCCTCACCGCTCACTGTCTCTCCCTCTTCCGGAATCGTATCTGTCTTCACCACGAGATCCATATTGAGACTGCCTACGACAGCAATAAGAGGTTGTTCCTGATTATAGTCTGACATGTATGGGTTCACTCACTTCCGGCCGCGCGATAATAACCAACTTCGTTATTCCGACCTCATTTTGTCATAAGCTTCGTTGTACTGCCCTGCTTCCTTAATATCTACAGATGTAATACCGCCCGCATCCCATGACGTGAGACGCAGCGTAACCGTTGTATAGTCAATCGTAATAAAAGGATGATGATTGAACGCTTCCGAGATCGCAGCGACCTCATCCACAAATGCAATCCCTTTCATGTAGTTGGAGAACACAAATTTGCGTACAATCCACCGTCCCTCTTCCAGTTCCCAGCCTTCCAGCCTTCCCAGATGAGCTTCGACTTCCTCTTGCGAAAAAACCATGCGTTATCTTCCTCCCCATAGGATGGTACATTACAGACGTGCGTCCGTATAACCACCAACACCTTCGGTGCTATCGTCAGCAACCTCAAAGGCCAGGCTCATCGCCATGCGATCAGCCCATTTCACGAGTAACATCTTACCACGGACAAGCTTCAAAATCCAATCAACTTATATGGCGTAGAACCACTAACCATAAGGCTTTGTGGAAAATTCCAGTTCCATTCATACACCTTAAAATGCATGTATATACACTAGATTAAAGGTACAAATGTTAACTCTTCTTCCCCGATCAGAATATGAATGCGGTGCTGTTCCTTATCATGGATGACCACGCCACTTCCAACCGGAATCACAGACTCTTCGCCCAGTGCATAGAACAAATCTTCCGCCAACGCCTCATCCACTTCAAGTTGCTCAGGTGCAGCGAGTCTCTCCCACTCTTCCGCGTCCATTTCAAAGAAAACATACCGATCCGGTATGCGTCCAATTGCCGTTGTCAGATCTGTCAAAATTCCTTCATAATCCCGTCCATGCTTTACGCCCATTGGCTTTTCACTCCTATTCGGCCCCTAAGGAGCGGATTTGATCTTATTATACCTGAAAATAGCCCTTAAAAAAAAAGGCCTTCTGGTCGATAAATACTATATATGACCGTTTGAACTGTTTTAGCAACCGCAAGGAATGCCTAACATTGAACGGATTGCGGCCAAAAATTCGTCCGGAAGCCCGAATACAGCCGCTTGAAAGGATTCAATTTTATCTCATGGATGAGGTGTATGATGAACATTTCAACGATTATTGGACTAGTTTTTGGGCTGGTCTCCCTTGTACTCGGTATGTTCCTGAAGGGTGCGCCCTTAATCAACCTGGTTAACAATCCGGCAGCCTACGTTATTATCTTTGTTGGTACGGCAGGAACCATTTTTATTGCATTTCCTATGTCAGAAGTTAAGAAAATTCCTAAGCTTTTCGCGATTATTTTCAAAAATCAAGTACTTATTGATCGAGTGTCTCTGATCGGCACGTTTATGGATTGGGCTTCCACTACCCGTCGTGAAGGTTTGCTTGCACTGGAATCAAAAGTAGAAGAGATTGACGATCAGTTCCTTCGTGGCGGTATGCGTATGATTATCGACGGCAACGATCAGGAATTTGTAAGTGATGTACTGATGGAAGATATTCATGCTACAGAGGAGCGCCACCGCGGCGGTGCCTTGATCTTCGCCCAGGCGGGGATGTACGCGCCAACGCTCGGGGTTCTCGGGGCCGTTGTAGGCCTCATCGCAGCACTTGCCGATCTCAGTGACATGGAGAAACTCTCCCATGCGATTGCGGCAGCATTTATCGCAACACTCCTTGGTATATTTAGTGGTTACGTGTTATGGCACCCGATGTCTAACAAACTGAAGCGGATGTCCAAGCAAGAAATGGAGATCAAGCTGATGATGGTTGAAGGGTTGTTATCCATACAATCTGGTGTATCCACCATTGCCATCAATCAAAAGTTATCCGTATTCCTGACACCTTCCGAACGCAAACAACTGGAAGAGAAGGAGGGATCATCAGGTGAAAAAGGCTAAAAAGCACGAACCACATGAAGAACATATAGACGAGAGCTGGTTGCTTCCCTATTCTGACTTGATGACCTTGTTGCTTGCCCTGTTTATCACGTTGTTCTCCATGAGTTCACTCGATGCGGCCAAGTTCGAGCAGATGGCTTCCGCACTAAGTAGTGCATTGAATGGAGGCTCTGGTATTCTGGATCATACGTCCATGAATCCGGATACGCCAGGTGTTGACTTGGGTAAGAACAAACAGGAACCTACAGAAATCACCAAAAAAACACCAGCTCAGATTACGGATGCACAAATGGCTCAAAAAGAGCAGGAAGATCTGGAGAAGCTCAAGAAACGGCTTGACCAGTATATCTCGAAGAACGGCCTTTCGGACCAGCTGAACACCAAGCTGAATCAGTCTGAATTGAAAATCACCATCAGTGATAACGCCCTGTTCTCCTCAGGCAGAGCAGATGTGAAGCCTGAATCACGATCCCTGGCCAAAGCCATTTCAAGCATGCTGCAAGAATTTCCTGAATACGAAGTGGTTGTATCCGGTCATACCGATAATATTCCCATTTCGAACAACCAATATAAGGATAACTGGGATCTGAGTGCAGACCGTGCGCTTAACTTCCTGAAAATCCTGTTGCTGAACACACAATTGGACCCTTCCAAATTCACACCAAGTGGTTATGGAGAGTATCACCCGGTTGCCAGTAATGACACCAATGCCGGACGGGCACAGAATCGCCGTGTAGAGGTTTCTATCATTCGGAAGTATCAAAGTAACAATACCAATGTAAAAGCCGTTGGCGGAGGAAATTAAAAGCCACTAGGCCGCCAATGACCAAAAAGACCGTTCTCCATCTAACGATAGGGAGCGGTCTTTTGCTTTTATATTTTCTTCAATAACCATTTCACCTATTGGGTCAAAGAAAGTCGAATCGACTATTCCAGTGAATAGTCGAGCAGACCGCCCAGCTCCGCTTTTTCAGCAGCGGTGAGTTCTCTCCAAGAACCAGTTGCCATTTCTCCAAGATGGATGTTCATGATCCGAATCCGCTTCAGCTTACGAACCTCGTAGCCAAAGGCACTACACATCCGCCGAATCTGACGGTTCTTTCCTTCGGTCAGGATAATACGGAATACCCGATCCGTCATCCGGGTCACGGTACAAGGCAGTGTCATTTCACCCAAAATCTTAACTCCGGTGCTCATGCCTCTAAGGAAACTCGGCGTGACCGTTCGATCAACAGTGACGATATACTCTTTCTCATGGCGTCCTTCTGCTCTAAGAATCCGGTTAACGATATCTCCGTCATTGGTCATCAGAATCAAACCTTCCGAGTCTTTATCCAGACGTCCAATTGGAAAGATACGTTCATCGTGTCCGACAAAATCAACAATGTTCCCCTGAATATGCTGCTCAGTAGTACTTGTGATTCCAATCGGTTTATTCAGCGCAATATATACATGTTTTCTCTTTTCATTGATCGGTTTGCCATTAATTCGTACATCGTCGCCTTCTTCTGCCTGACTGCCCAGCTCAGCCTTAACTCCATTAATGGTTACCAGCCCACGATCCACCAACTTGTCGGCTTCACGCCGCGAGCAATAACCTGTTTCACTAATAAATTTATTAATACGCAAAAGGTAATCTCACCTCATCTATTTCTCTTCATCTGTAATTGGTTCATCCGTTACCTGATCTGCCTCGATAACCTCCGGTTGTTGCTCGGATGCAGGCAGTTCAATAATAACCGTTGTTCCCTTGTTCATGACGCTTTTAATATCCATCATGCCCTTATGTGATTGAATAATTCGCTGACTGACCATCAGACCAAGCCCTGTCCCGGACTCCTTATTCGTAAAGAAAGGCTCCCCAAGCTTGGGCATCATCTCTTCCGGGATACCAATGCCTTCATCCCTGATCTCAATTCTGACGCGCTTCGACTGCTCGTCATGCTTGAGCTTAATGTGGATGTTTCCTCCATTTGGCATGGCCTCCATACCGTTTTTCAGCAAATTGATGAATACCTGCTTCAACTGGTTCTCTTCACAGTGTACCATAGCCGAATCGGATGAGGCACGCAGTACAAATTCTACACCATGCAGGTGCGCCTGACTATCCAGTAACGAGATGACATCGCCGAGAATAAAACGAATATCCCGATTCTGAAAATGAACTGCCTGCGGTTTGGCCAAAATCAGGAATTCACCAACAATCAGGTTGATGCGATCCAGCTCCGATAACATCAGATCCAGATGACGATGATTCAGCTTGTTGCTCTCTTGCTGTAACTGTAGGAATCCGCGCAACGTGGTGAGTGGATTACGTATTTCATGCGCGACACCTGCCGCAAGCTGGCCCACGGTTGTTAGCTTCTCAGAGCGTCTGAGCAGCTCTTCCATCCGATTACGGCTTGTAATGTCTCTGGAGACACTAATGAGTGCGGTAATCTCCCCAGCTTCGTCTCGTACTGGAGCCGTACTGACACTGACTTCTACACGAGTCCCATCTTTCTTCATCCAGGTGGTTTCATTGGACGTAATAGACATTCCCTCAACGAGTTGGGCATGCTGACGTTTCATTTCTTCCTCTGCCTCTGGCGGGATGATTTTCAGATTACGACCTTCCACCTCGCGACTTCGAAAGCCATATAATTGTTCAAATGCCCGGTTAACCCGCAGCACTTTCCCTTCAAGATCCGTAATATGAATGGCATCGGCTGTCTGATTGATAATGGACTCCAGATGCTCTTTTACCGCGCGATTTTCTTCATACATCTGTTTCAGACGACTCGTATAATGGCCCAGATTACGAATCATGGCATTAATCCGATTGGCCAGTTGGCCGAGTTCATCCTTCCTCCGTACTTTCAGACGGAAGTCAAAGTGTCCATCCGCTACATCATTCACTTTGCCCAGTATGGATTGGATCGGACGCGTAATATAACCTGCGAGCAGATAGCTACCAAAGATCACGATCTCCAGCAACACCAACGATATTGAGGCATGGCTCACCAGTTGCTCAGACACCATGGAGGATATTTGCTTATAGTCCATGACAATACTGATGACATATGAAGACTGATTAGGTGTGAAAATAGGGATAAAACTCTTCAGCACCTTCTGTTCGTGCGTTTCACTGACAAAAGATACATTCTGTCCTGTCCGAATGGCGCGCACAACAGCACGATGATCTTCATCGGTAGATCCATACTGATACGTGCCAAACCGAATAGGTCTGTTATTCAACTTGCTAAAATTCGAATCTCTTCCGTCATCACCCATGTTCGGGCTGCCAAAAGTCAATGGATTGATGCCTGTAATCTCCAGAATGGAGGGATTGACCTCACGGATTTTATTCAAAATCTCATCCGGACTAGAGATTTTCACATAGTCATCAACTTCCGTATTATTATAGAAGGGATTGATTATGTAGTTTCTCTTTCCATCATGGTAGTAACCCCAGATATCAATATCCGAGGGACTGGATGTCGAATACTCGAAACCATCGGACCAGAAATGCTCCAGCTTCTGCCCTTGAGGAATCGTTACCTGTTGTTTTTCAAATAATTGTTTAAACGCCTGATACCAATAGGTCATGGATTTGGTGGACAGCCCGATCTCTCTTGGATCTGATGAACGGCTAACCACAATATCATCATCCGTCTGTTCCATCAATGAAATATGCGAAACGCCGACCTTTTGACTCAAGCGAACAAGTTCTTCATTTGTGATATTATTAATATCCGGGTCCAACTCTTCCGCTGCCATGACAGCAGCAAGCCACAGATTGTTTCCAATCTGCCTTTTTACATAATCTGAACTGTATTGATTCTGTTCGACAGCAATTGCAATCTGCTTTGCAGTGAGTACCATCTTGGTTTCACTGTCCTGCCTCAGATTCTCTTCTGTAGTATAATAACTCAGTGCGATATTCAACACTAAAATAACGAGCACTGAGCAGGACATAATCATGGATAATTTCGTTTTAATAGACAAGTTTTTTTGTTCACCTCTCGGCTTGTACCCTCTGGCGATATATGGCAAAACCTATCTCCATCATAACGCTTGTATGTCTTTTTGAAAAGGATAATTGACCTGTGACCAAAAGTTACCGAATGACGGAAAAGCTCGAAATTCGTTGTTTTTTGTATTTTTGAACTCTACAATGAAATTAATCACTGTATTTGTCCACATACCCACAGGCTTGTGGATAGTTTGTTTATAACTATGTGAGCAACTATACGGTTATCCACATTTCTATACACAACATGTTAACAACCCGAATGCCTGTTCGCTGAATAAATGCTTTTTGGAAGGAGTTATATTGTAATGGATGACCATTCTCTCCAGCCCGACCTTTCACAATTATCCGAGGAAGCTCAACATGAGCATTGGATGCGGGAGGCCATTGCTGAGGCATACAAAGCCGAGGCCCTTGGGGAAGTGCCGATTGGAGCTGTAATTGTACAAAATAACCAAATTGTTGGTCGAGGGTACAATCTGCGAGAAACGACACTGGATTCTACCGCCCATGCAGAGATGGTGGCTATTCGTCAGGCAAGCGAGACCATCGGAGCTTGGCGCTTGTTGGATTGTTCTCTGTACGTCACACTGGAACCTTGTCCCATGTGTGCAGGCGCCATTGTACAATCCAGGGTTCCCCGCGTAATCTTTGGTACGGCTGATCCCAAGGCAGGCTGTGCAGGTACACTGATGAACCTGCTACAGGAGCCTCGATTTAACCATCGAACCGAAGTGATCCCGGATATTCTTCAGCCCGAATGCTCCACGATGCTAACTCAATTTTTCAGAAGTCTGCGTCAAAAGTTAAAATAATCACCGACTACAAACATCCCAATTGGAAAGGAAGTGTGCTGTAATGGCGCTAACCCTATATGACACAGCCAATGGCATAAGCCTTCGGTTGCTCACACCCCAAGATACACAATCCTATCTGGACCTGATTCAAATTACACGAATCCCATACCAGTCCGTAGAACCCTTGCGAGAAGATGATTTCTATACATTGGATGCTCAGACTCGACGAATTGAGGATCGGGTCAATGCTGCAGAAGAAGGTACAGGTTACCAATTTGGGATCTACACCATTAAAGACAGCCTGTTGATTGGACAAGTAAGTCTTAACAATGTCGTATTAGGCGTTGCCAATTATGCTGATATGGGTTACTTTATCCATCCGGATTATCAGGGCGGCGGACGAATGACAGCAGCGGTTAAACTGGCCGTAGCCTATGGCTTCCGTGCGCTGAAGTTAAATCGGGTCCAGGCTGCGGTATTGCCTACCAACAAAGGTTCGCAGCGCGTGTTGGAGAAGAACGGGTTCCAGTTTGAAGGTACGGCTCGCAAATACCTCAAGATCAACGGCAAATATCAGGATCATCAGATCTATGCTGTACTTGCTGAAGACTTGGATGAACTTGCGGATTAACTAATTTAGAAGCTCCACCACATAGCTGTCTGCATCCCCAATTCAACATGATGCACATTCAATCTTTAAAACCGCGCTACCCTATTTATGTAGGAGAGAGTGCGGTTTTATTGGTATGTAACCTTAGCCACCATTCAAAAATACAAGATCAATCATTCGGAGGATATCCCCTCTTAACGCTATGTAACATAAAAAACCGCCTGTATCCAAGCGGAAGGAGATGATCCTTCACTTGAATCACAGACGGTTTGAACTCAGCAGATTAGTATCCGTATGAAGCGCTCATTAGTTCTTCGAACTCTTGCATAGTAATTACGTCATCGCCCGTAGGGATGTTGATTTTGAATGCTGCTTTTTCGTTAATCTTGGTGTACGTATTGGAACCGGTAAATGCCAGTTTCACTTCGTCTTTCGTATCTTCTGGCTTGATCAACACATCAGCGACCATCTTCTGATATACAGGGAAGTCGTTTTTGTCCAATGCGAAATCGATGTTGAATTGGTTAATTGTCAGAACATCTTTCAATTTATCCAAGTCTTTAGCCATTTCAGCCTGATCTGCTTCAGTGATTTTCAAATCTTCTTTAGCTTTGTCGATATCAGCCTGATCCATTTGCAGCATTTCACGATATTCCTCTTTGGACAGAATATCCAACACTTTAGGCATAGCTTTTGTTACCAGTACAGTAACGGCTTCTTTAACATTGTCATTATTCACCGAGAATTGTACAACTTGCTTCGCATCTACACCTTCAGGAAGTTGTGCATCTTTGGTGTCCAGGTTTTTGAAGAATTTAGCTTGATCGTATTCGCTCAGGACTGCGTCCATGACTTCGTTGCTCAGCTTTTGAGTTTTAGCTGCGTCCATAGCATCCGGGTTCCACTCCGTACCCTCTTGCTCAGCCAGTTCTTTCAGATCAAGTTCCAGGAATTTGCCAACAACGTTCTCCGGAATCGGGAAGAACGGAATATTCGGCACTTTCACATAGAGCTTCTCAGCCGTCATTACCATTGGAATGGTAAAGGTCATACCCATATCGCCTTTAAGTTCAATGCCAAGAGTCATCTCTGTCTGCATTGGCTCACTTTGGTATACACCTGTTACATTCAACTGAGCATCCTTCAACATGCTCATAAACTGAGTCATGCTCGGATCCGTTTGAGATGCATCCCCAGGTTTATAGCTCAATTCATTAATAGTGAAGTTGGAACTCATTTCATACGAAGTTAATTTGGAAGCATTGGCCGCAGCCGTCTTCAATGCCTCTTTTGGTTCCTGCTTGCTGCTACATGCTGTCAAGGCCATGGATACGGTCAACAGCAACGTAAGAAGAAGCGCCCCCATACGTTTAGTCATTTGTTTCTCTCCTCTCGTGATAACCCCAAAAAAAGTAATTCAATATCAATGATATACCATATCACCAGATACTGAAACCTAATTTGGGAAAAATGTGATCTTTCCTCTTTAAAATGGCTACAAAGACCTACGTGAGGTTTGGAAATAACCATGTGCCTGTCTTTGTATATGTATGAATACGCAAAAGCCCCCTGTTAGGTAACAAGAGACTTTTGCGTGAATCTGTTTCTTCTATTAACCTTGGGGATTCAAATGATCCACATGATTTTGATTTTTTACTTTTTTGGAACCGGATAATGGCTCCTGCATGGAAGAACGTTTGGATGAATGATGATGCTGTTCGTCAGCTTGCGCTTCCGGTACAGGAATTGTTTTCGGTTTGCTCATAATGTTACCCCCTCATCAATGTTAGGAATGGGATGGGTCCCTATCTTCCGTTTTATCATGATTTAGTGCATCCTGATGACGGCGATCATTGATATCTTGCTGAATTTGCTGGGCATGGTGACTGTTTACGGCTGGCTGCTCCAGATCATCAACTACATTTTGCAGGTTTTTGTCTACTCCCGCTTTGGCTTTAGTCAAATGTGTTCACTCCTTGAGGTTTCAAACTATTGTCGCGTCTGGGATTGTAACGACTGAGCACATTCGTGAATGTGCCTTGTATAATCGTGGGCCAGTTCCTGAATTGGCTCTGTACGCTCATCTGTCGTTCGTCCATCCCGTTCCACATCAATCAGTTGGACACTGACTTCACGGGAATCCACATACTCACATTTGAAATCAAAAGAATACATCTCATGACCTGCTGTCGCAATGTGTATCCGAATGGCCTGCTGATCGGCCTCATCCGCCATTACTTGAGCCTGATCACCCACATTCAAGACTTGAGGCAAACGCTCTTGCCAAGCCCCTACAAGCTCTGTCTGATCGATGTTTAACTCGCGATTCATCTTACCACCTCCACTCCTATAAAGTGCGGCGATGAAGATGTTTTTATACATATCAGACGTACTCAAAATATAATTTTGTACTGAGCGACGTATACAGGGGTCACCACCCCGTACCATCACTCCGTTAAACAATCGCATAACGCAAAAAAGGACCCGAGCGATATCGCTCGAATCCTTGTTATAAGTGTAGTATGGCGGAGAGGGTGGGATTCGAACCCACGTGGAGTTGCCCCCTAACGGTTTTCAAGACCGCCCCGTTATGACCGCTTCGGTACCTCTCCAGGGAATTAACTTTTATAAACTTGCCACGAAAAGTATCATACCATATCTCGACAATATAATGCAACCTTTTTTATATTAAAATTTATGATTCATATCAGACAAATGCCCTTTTAATACAAAACACTCCAACCCGTCATTCAAAATGACGGATTGAAGTTGTATTGCTCTTGATAAGGATGGTTAACTGTCGCTTAAGAGCGACGTGCAATCACACTTGTGCCGCCCATATAGGGACGCAATGCTTCAGGAATAACAACCGTACCATCTTCCTGTTGATAGTTCTCCAGGATAGCGGCAACCGTCCGTCCAACAGCCAATCCTGACCCGTTCAATGTATGCACAAATTCCGGTTTGGCTTTTGGCTCTCTACGGAAACGGATATTGGCACGGCGTGCCTGGAAGTCCTCACAGTTGGAGCAGGAGGAAATCTCACGATAGGTGTTGCTCTCAGGTAACCATACTTCAATATCATACGTTTTAGCTGAAGTGAAGCCCATATCTGCGGTACACAGTGTCAGAACGCGATACGGCAATCCCAATAATTGAAGCACACGCTCCGCATTTTGAGTCATTTGCTCCAACTCTTCATACGAAGTCTCCGGCGTAGAGAGCTTGAGCAGCTCTACTTTGTTAAACTGATGCTGACGAATCAATCCGCGTGTATCCCGTCCTGCCGAACCGGCTTCAGAACGGAAACATGAGCTGTATGCCACAAAGTGCTTCGGCAATTGATCTACATTCAGAATCTCTTCGCGATGATAGTTCGTTACCGGAACTTCAGCAGTAGGGATCAGATAATATTCGGTATCTTTCAACTTGAACAGATCTTCTTCAAACTTAGGCAGTTGACCTGTTCCAAACAAGCTATCCCGATTAACGATGTATGGAGGCAGAATCTCTTCATATCCATGTTGATCGCTGTGCAGATCCATCATGAAGTTGATTAATGCACGTTCCAGACGGGCACCCAATCCTTTATAAAAGGTAAACCGAGATCCTGTTACTTTGGCAGCTGCTTCAAAATCAAGGATATCGAGATTTTGAGCAATTTCCCAGTGTGCTTTTGGCGCAAAAGTAAATGATTTTGGCTCTTCCCAACGACGAATCTCAACATTGTCGTCTTCAGAAGCTCCAACAGGTACACTTTCGTTAGGAATGTTCGGGATCGCCAT
Organism: Paenibacillus sp. CB74; assembly: GCF_055687625.1. NCBI lineage: Bacteria > Bacillati > Bacillota > Bacilli > Caryophanales > Paenibacillaceae > Paenibacillus > Paenibacillus sp. CB74. Next base: position 5,237,677 of record NZ_CM146009.1, read on the forward strand.
GGTGAGATCATTGATCTTCACTTCCAGTTCCCGAACTTCTTCGTCCATGGCTTTGATTCGATCAGAGACTTCGCGCATCTCCACAATCAGATCATCTGCATTTTCACGATTCTTCTTCAGTCTAGCAACTTCCGCAGAGACCGTATTCCGACGGCTCTTGAGCGTCTCACTCTCTTGAAGCAATTCCCGACGTTTGGTATCCATCTCGGTAAATCCAGCGATAAGATCCAACGATTTGCCACGTTTAGTCAATGCTTCCTCTACACGTGCATACTCATTCCGCAATATTTTCACATCAAGCACGATATACCCCTCCTAAATAACCCCACGAAGTGAAGCCTTATGTTAAATCGATTCTCAAAAATCTACTGTGTATACCTTACTATATACTTATCGGAATCTGTAACCACAAAAACAACCTATGCTCCCGGTGCGACCCTCCGCTGCGATTCCCGCTATGAAGCAGATACAGGCAACATCAGGCATCCGTTCAGATGCAACTGCCAATCAGCGGCCTTACAAGGCTGCTGGGGAAGTGATCCGATGACCGGGAGATCATAGGTTGTACATCATACACTATTTAGGGTCTACCGCGTGTTTGTAGGACTTGGCCATGTCTACAAAATAAGCATGCAGACGATAGTCATCCGTTAACTCCGGATGATACGAGCAAGCCAGCAAATGTCCCTGACGAGCTGTAACAATCTCATCATTGTAAGTAGAGAGTACCTCTACCTGCTCTCCAACACGCTCAATCAAGGGAGCCCGGATAAACACAGCTCTCACCGTTTCCTCGATGCCTTTGACCGGCAAATCTGTTTCAAAACTTTCTCTCTGCCGTCCAAATGCATTTCGGGATACAGTCATATCCATTAACTCCAAATGGGCCTCTTCCTGTCCCGTGATGTGCTTAGCCATAACGATTAAGCCAGCACAGGTACCAAATACCGGTTTGCCCTCAGCAGCAAACGCTCGAATGGCATCCATAAACCCATATTTACGCATCAGTTTGCCAATCGTTGTACTTTCCCCGCCAGGAAGGATAAGACCATCCAGATCATGCAATTGCTGAACCTGTTTGATAGCAACACCTTCTGCTCCAGCGCGTTCAATACTCCGTATATGCTCTGTGACAGCCCCTTGAAGCGCTAATACGCCGATCTTCATTTGCACATTCCCCTTCTCATACCAGCCGCGATCTTGCATACGCTCGGAAGGTGCAAGTTTGGATATCTCTATGCCCTTCATCGGTGCTCCAAGATACTTGGACACTTCGGCCCGTAATGTATGTGTCGTTCATTACCTTATATAGAGCAGTTAACCCACTCCACCAGGTAAAAAAACCTTGGAATTTTCCGCCTCATTATACGTGAATTCTAACTTGATATTTTACCGGAAAAATTGTAAATATACAATCCATCCGGTCGAATAACTTGTATTTTGGCAATGATATAACCACATATCATCCAATTCACGATCATACTCTTTTACAAGAAGTATCCTATAAACTAGAACAGGTTTTTGATCCCGTCAAAGAGATCGACGAAGAAATCTTTAACAGCTCGGAAGAACAAACGGAACCATCCGCCTTTATCAGCCTCTTCCGCTGTGATCAAGTTCACTGTTTTTTCCTGAGGCTCAATTCCATCTGCTTTGTACGTATACGTTACTGTACCAACCTTCGTACCTGCCTTGATTGGTGCTACCAGCTTGTCAGCCTCAGTTACGTTGGCTTTGAACGTCACATCCAGGTTCTGAGTACCTTTGGGTACAACGAAACTTACCGCATTATCTGTTACGACAGGAACAGTTGTTTCTTTACCTTTTTTCAAAGGTACAGCTTCCCAGCCCGTCACTTTGGTTTTGCCTGCGACAGCCTGCTTCACTTCAAAGTTGTTAAATCCAAAGTCCAATACCTTTTTAGTTTCTCTGAAACGTGCGGATTCCGAATCTGTGCCCATAACAACACTAATTAGACGCATACCGTTACGTTCCGCTGTACCTGTAAAGTTATTACCTGCGTTCGTGGTATGGCCTGTTTTCATTCCATCCAGACCTTCATAGGCATAGCTTTTGAAATTGGTTATATTTTTATTCGCTTCCAGCATCCAGTTATAATTGATAATTGGGGCTTTATCATTGGGACGGAACTTATAGGATTGAATGGTTGTAAAATCTTTGTAGTCTGGGTGATCCATGATGATATATCTGCATAGAATTGCAGCATCCAGTGCGGACATGACTGTTTCCTTGTCTTCAGCTGGGCGGAAATCGGCAGGCATATCTGCTCGATCGAGACCGGAAGAGTTGATGAAGAACGTATCCTTCATGCCCATACGCTTCGCTTCATCATTCATCATTTTCACGAAAGCTTCTTCCGAACCTGCAACATGTTCAGCCAAAGCGACCGTAGCATCATTAGCAGACCCAACAGCCATAGCAATATAGAGATCCTTAACTGTGTGTTGGTCCCCTTCAGCAAGGAAAATACGTGATCCGACACTTTGTGCAGCATTCTTTTTAACAGTTACAATATCGTCCCAGCCGAGTTTACCTTGTTTAACTTGTTCAGCGACAATGTACTCTGTCATCATTTTGGTCATACTGGCAGGTGGCATGGCTTTATCCGCATCGACATTGAGCAAAATCTGACCCGTTGATGCCTCCATGAGAACGGCTGACCTAACCTCAAGCCCCAATGAGTCTACCCCAGGTACCTGTACAGCTTTCTCCGTCTTCGTTGTTGTTGCTGCAGCAGTCAGGACCTGCCCGGAGTCGTTCGCAGCAGCCATGACTGGCATTACTGCAGACATGCAAAGCATGTTAATTAGCATTACCGAGGCTACGCTCTTTTTGAGCATTTGGCGTTTCTTCTTATTCATGTGTTTGGCTTTCAATGATGAATACTCCCTTCGATCCAAAGCATTGTTAATTGCTTCAGTGCAGCTTATGCTGCGATTTTCTTGTTCCCTAACCTGCATGTTTGATGTGTGAGATGTGTGCTATATGCGCTGTATCGAACGAGCAATATTATTGCTCCTAAAGTTCGTTATCGATTGTCACTTAGTCCGCATTTTGCGAATGCTTATGTAAAAGGACGTCCGCGCTTCTGTTTGGCTGGCAGCCTTTTTTTGCACTGCATTTGCTTTTCGAAACCATATTCATAGATTCACGTCAAATAGCCGCCGCAACGCCTTAATCCATCCATGGATCGTCACCGCTTGTTCTATTCTATCACAGGGGTATCTGCAAAAAAAGACAGACCCGGTGAAAATCACCGAGCCTGTCCTGGAAATGATTAACTCTCTTCCGATTACAACGAGTAGTTAGGTGCTTCTTTTGTAATCTGTACATCATGTGGATGGCTTTCACGCAGGCCTGCACCTGTAATACGAATAAAACCAGTATCGTTCCGAAGCTGCTCCAGGTTGCTTGTACCGCAGTAACCCATACCGGAACGCAGACCACCAATCAGTTGGTGAATCGTATCAGATAATGGACCTTTGTAAGCGACGCGACCCTCAATTCCTTCTGGAACCAGTTTCTTGTCATCATCTTGGAAATAACGATCTTTACTACCTTGTTTCATCGCAGCCATTGAACCCATACCGCGATAAACTTTGTAGCTACGTCCTTGGAAAATTTCAGTTTCCCCCGGGCTTTCCGCTGTACCGGCAAACAAACTTCCCAACATAACCGCGTGTGCACCTGCAGCCAGTGCCTTCGTAATTTCACCAGAATATTTAATTCCGCCGTCCGCAATAATCGGAACTCCATATTCACGTGCCACTGTTGCACAATCGTACACTGCCGTTACTTGAGGTACACCAATACCAGCAATTACACGTGTTGTACAAATCGACCCTGGACCAATACCCACTTTAACTACCGAAGCCCCTGCTTCAATCAGGTCACGAGTAGCTTCACCAGTAGCCACGTTACCTGCAACGATGGTCAGGGTAGGGAAGCGTTCGCGAAGCTGACGTACTGCTTCAATGATATTAATGTGGTGTCCGTGAGCCGAGTCTACCGTAATCAAATCAACACCAGCTTGTACCAAAGCATCCGCACGTTCAAAGGTGTCCTTGGAGATACCAATCGCTGCACCAACCAACAGACGACCTTGAGCATCTTTGGCTGCATGAGGGAATTGAATGGCTTTCTCAATATCTTTAATAGTGATAAGACCTTTCAACGTGTTCGTCTCATCAACTAATGGAAGTTTCTCAATCTTATGTTTCTGAAGGATACCTTCAGCTTCTTGCAATGTAGTACCTACAGGAGCGGTAACCAGATTCTCACGAGTCATAACTTCGCTGATTTTGATGCCGTAATCATGGATAAAACGCAAATCACGGTTGGTCAAAATACCAACCAGCTTCTGATCTCCTTCAATAATGGGTACGCCGGAGATCCGATATTTCGCCATAACTTCTTCAGCATCAGATACCAGATGATCTGCTGTGAGTGAGAATGGATTCGTAATTACACCACTCTCTGAACGTTTAACCCGATCTACTTCTTCAGCCTGTTGTTCAACAGACATATTTTTATGAATGATACCGATACCGCCTTCACGTGCAATGGCAATAGCCAAAGTCGCTTCAGTGACCGTATCCATTCCTGCACTAATCAAAGGAATATTTAACTTCACAGTGTCGCTTAAACGAATAGATACATCTACTTCCTTAGGCAGTGTCTCGGATTTCCGTGGCACTAGCAATACATCATCAAAGGTGAGGCCTTCCTTACCAAATTTATCTTCCCACACGCAAGTGTTCCTCCTTATGGTTGCTCAGCTTTACGGTCCAAAACCCGAAGATTCCAGGCTGTATTTTACGCCGAAAATACGTTTTCTGAAAAATTTATTATTGCCATCTTAGCAAAGCGATATTTAGACTGTCAAGGAAAAGTACTTGGTTATATTAGGTGTATTGCCTGATGAATACAACTGTTTTTGTCGTGCGGACAACTTAAAAAAATATAACCTATAAATGTCTGCACAAATCAAACGACGTTTATTTCTATTAAGCCATTTAGGATACAAAGTTTCCGTTTTCAGGCTTTTTTTATACCTCAAGTACTCATTTGTATATAAATAAAAACCACCACCGAATAACATCGGCAGTGGTTCTTTGCTTGGCGGCGTCCTACTCTCCCAGGACCCTGCGGTCCAAGTACCATCGGCGCTAGAGGGCTTAACGGTCGTGTTCGGGATGGGTACGTGTGGAACCCCTCCGCCATCGCCACCAAACGCGTAGCTTACATTTCAGAGTGGTTGTTCTCTGAAAACTAGATTCGAAACGAAACATGCGAACTATCACTTGCATATTTGGATAAGCCCTCGACCGATTAGTACTGGTCAGCTCCATGCATTGCTGCACTTCCACCCCCAGCCTATCTACCTCGTCGTCTTCAAGGGGTCTTACATACTGGGAAATCTCATCTTGAGGGGGGCTTCACGCTTAGATGCTTTCAGCGTTTATCCCGTCCGTACATAGCTACCCAGCGGTGCTCCTGGCGGAACAACTGGTACACCAGCGGTACGTCCATCCCGGTCCTCTCGTACTAAGGACAGCTCCTCTCAAATTTCCTACGCCCACGACAGATAGGGACCGAACTGTCTCACGACGTTCTGAACCCAGCTCGCGTACCGCTTTAATGGGCGAACAGCCCAACCCTTGGGACCTACTTCAGCCCCAGGATGCGATGAGCCGACATCGAGGTGCCAAACCTCCCCGTCGATGTGGACTCTTGGGGGAGATAAGCCTGTTATCCCCAGGGTAGCTTTTATCCGTTGAGCGATGGCCCTTCCATGCGGTACCACCGGATCACTAAGCCCGACTTTCGTCCCTGCTCGACTTGTAGGTCTCGCAGTCAAGCTCCCTTATGCCTTTGCACTCTTCGAATGATTTCCAACCATTCTGAGGGAACCTTTGGGCGCCTCCGTTACTCTTTAGGAGGCGACCGCCCCAGTCAAACTGCCCACCTGACACTGTCCCCGCACCGGATTACGGTACCAGGTTAGAACCTAGATACGATCAGGGTGGTATCCCAACGTTGCCTCCACGCAAGCTGGCGCTCACGTTTCAAAGGCTCCCACCTATCCTGTACAGATCGTACCCAAATTCAATATCAAGCTGCAGTAAAGCTCCATGGGGTCTTTCCGTCTTGTCGCGGGTAACCTGCATCTTCACAGGTATTAAAATTTCACCGGATCTCTCGTTGAGACAGCGCCCAAGTCGTTACGCCATTCGTGCGGGTCAGAATTTACCTGACAAGGAATTTCGCTACCTTAGGACCGTTATAGTTACGGCCGCCGTTTACTGGGGCTTCGGTTCACAGCTTCGGATTACTCCTAACCACTCCCCTTAACCTTCCAGCACCGGGCAGGCGTCAGCCCGTATACTTCGCCTTACGGCTTCGCACAGACCTGTGTTTTTGCTAAACAGTCGCTTGGGCCTTTTCACTGCGGCCCCCTCGTGCTATTCACACTACCGGGGCACCCCTTCTCCCGAAGTTACGGGGTCATTTTGCCGAGTTCCTTAACGAGAGTTCTTCCGCGCGCCTTAGAATACTCTTCTCGCCTACCTGTGTCGGTTTGCGGTACGGGCACCTTCACCTGGCTAGAGGCTTTTCTTGGCAGTGTGAGATCATGACCTTCGCTACTACAATTTTCGCTCCCCATCACAGCTCAGCCTTACGATGTGCGGATTTGCCTACACATCAGCCTCACTGCTTAGACGGACATCCATCAGTCCGCGTCACTACCCTACTGCGTCCCCCCATTGCTCATAACGGCTTACGGTGGTACAGGAATTTCGACCTGTTGTCCTTCGACTACGCCTTTCGGCCTCGCCTTAGGTCCCGACTTACCCTGAGCGGACGAGCCTTCCTCAGGAACCCTTAGGCTTTCGGCGGATCAGATTCTCACTGATCTTTTCGTTACTCATACCGGCATTCTCACTTGTATAATGTCCAGCGCTCCTTACGGTACACCTTCAACCCTTATACAACGCTCCCCTACCCCTGATGCAAAGCATCAAGCCATAGCTTCGGTGGTGTGTTTAGCCCCGTTACATTTTCGGCGCAGAGTCACTCGACCAGTGAGCTATTACGCACTCTTTCAATGGTGGCTGCTTCTAAGCCAACATCCTGGTTGTCTGTGCAACTCCACATCCTTTCCCACTTAACACACACTTGGGGACCTTAGCTGATGGTCTGGGCTGTTTCCCTTTTGACAATGGATCTTAGCACTCACTGTCTGACTCCCGGAAGTAAGTCTATGGCATTCGGAGTTTGACTGAGCTTGGTAACCCTTGCGGGCCCCGCACCCAATCAGTGCTCTACCTCCACGACTCTGTTTTCCGAGGCTAGCCCTAAAGCTATTTCGGGGAGAACCAGCTATCTCCGAGTTCGATTGGAATTTCTCCGCTACCCCCACCTCATCCCCGCACTTTTCAACGTGCGTGGGTTCGGGCCTCCAGTGCGTGTTACCGCACCTTCACCCTGGACAGGGGTAGATCACCCGGTTTCGGGTCTACGTCCACGTACTATGTCGCCCTATTCAGACTCGCTTTCGCTGCGGCTCCGGCTCTTCACCTTAACCTTGCACGGGAACGTAACTCGCCGGTTCATTCTACAAAAGGCACGCCATCACCCCTAAAACGGGCTCTGACTTTTTGTAAGCACACGGTTTCAGGTTCTATTTCACTCCCCTTCCGGGGTGCTTTTCACCTTTCCCTCACGGTACTGCTTCACTATCGGTCGCTAGGAAGTATTTAGCCTTGGCAGATGGTCCTGCCGGATTCATACGGGGTTTCACGTGCCCCGCACTACTCGGGATCCGTCTCGGAGAGAGTCAACTTTCAATTACAGGGCTTTTACCTTCTTTGGCGGGCCTTTCCAGACCTCTTCGTTTAACTGACTCCTTTGTAACTCCATGTGAGACGTCCCACAACCCCAAAGAGCAAGCTCTCTGGTTTGGGCTTCTCCGCGTTCGCTCGCCGCTACTGACGGAATCACTATTGTTTTCTCTTCCTCAGGGTACTTAGATGTTTCAGTTCCCCTGGTATGCCTCTACATAACCTATGTATTCAGTTATGAGTAACTGGAAATTACCCCAGCTTGGGTTTCCCCATTCGGACACCCCCGGATCAAAGCTTGCTTACAGCTCCCCGAGGCAGTTTCGTTGTTCGCCACGTCCTTCATCGGCTCCTAGCGCCTAGGCATCCTCCGTGTGCTCTTAGTAGCTTAACCTCGTGCTCCGGTTTCGACTGCTCGCTTCCCTTGTTTTGCTTGCGCAAAGCCAAAAGTCGCTCCCATTCGATACCATCGTACGTGCAATCTACCGTTTTTATTGAAACTTGTTATACACAAGTTCAGCTAAAAAGGAATGTTCTAATTCGCATTTACTTTCGTTTCGATATCTAGTTTTCAAAGAACAAGCTCCATGCAAAAGCAAGCTGTTTGAGAGTTTGAGCTCTCAAAACTGAGCAACGAGTGAGTAGTTTGCAGCTAAGCTGCGTATTTGAATGTTTCCACGCGGGAAACGATTCTCCATAGAAAGGAGGTGATCCAGCCGCACCTTCCGATACGGCTACCTTGTTACGACTTCACCCCAATCATCTATCCCACCTTCGGCGGCTGGCTCCTTGCGGTTACCCCACCGACTTCGGGTGTTATAAACTCTCGTGGTGTGACGGGCGGTGTGTACAAGACCCGGGAACGTATTCACCGCGGCATGCTGATCCGCGATTACTAGCAATTCCGACTTCATGCAGGCGAGTTGCAGCCTGCAATCCGAACTGAGACCGGCTTTTTAGGATTCGTTCCACCTCGCGGCTTCACAGCCCGTTGTACCGGCCATTGTAGTACGTGTGTAGCCCAGGTCATAAGGGGCATGATGATTTGACGTCATCCCCACCTTCCTCCGGTTTGTCACCGGCAGTCACCTTAGAGTGCCCACCCGAAGTGCTGGCAACTAAGATCAAGGGTTGCGCTCGTTGCGGGACTTAACCCAACATCTCACGACACGAGCTGACGACAACCATGCACCACCTGTCTAGCATGTCCCGAAGGAAAGGACTATCTCTAGCCCGGTCATGCTGATGTCAAGACCTGGTAAGGTTCTTCGCGTTGCTTCGAATTAAACCACATACTCCACTGCTTGTGCGGGTCCCCGTCAATTCCTTTGAGTTTCAGTCTTGCGACCGTACTCCCCAGGCGGAGTGCTTAATGTGTTAACTTCGGCACCAAGGGTATCGAAACCCCTAACACCTAGCACTCATCGTTTACGGCGTGGACTACCAGGGTATCTAATCCTGTTTGCTCCCCACGCTTTCGCGCCTCAGCGTCAGTTACAGCCCAGAGAGTCGCCTTCGCCACTGGTGTTCCTCCACATATCTACGCATTTCACCGCTACACGTGGAATTCCACTCTCCTCTTCTGCACTCAAGTCACCCAGTTTCCAGTGCGATCCGGGGTTGAGCCCCGGGATTAAACACCAGACTTAAATGACCGCCTGCGCGCGCTTTACGCCCAATAATTCCGGACAACGCTTGCCCCCTACGTATTACCGCGGCTGCTGGCACGTAGTTAGCCGGGGCTTTCTTCTCAGGTACCGTCACCTTGAGAGCAGTTACTCTCCCAAGCGTTCTTCCCTGGCAACAGAGCTTTACGATCCGAAAACCTTCATCACTCACGCGGCATTGCTCCGTCAGGCTTTCGCCCATTGCGGAAGATTCCCTACTGCTGCCTCCCGTAGGAGTCTGGGCCGTGTCTCAGTCCCAGTGTGGCCGATCACCCTCTCAGGTCGGCTACGCATCGTCGCCTTGGTGAGCCGTTACCCCACCAACTAGCTAATGCGCCGCAGGCCCATCCCCAAGTGACAGATTGCTCCGTCTTTCCAGTTTCCTTCAGGCGAAGGAAACAACTATTCGGTATTAGCTACCGTTTCCGGTAGTTGTCCCAAACTTGAGGGCAGGTTGCCTACGTGTTACTCACCCGTCCGCCGCTAACCATCAGAGAAGCAAGCTTCTCATCAAGTCCGCTCGACTTGCATGTATTAGGCATGCCGCCAGCGTTCGTCCTGAGCCAGGATCAAACTCTCCAATAAAGTATTGAAAAGAGCGATAAGCTCATTTTGAATCTGACGAGATTAAAAATCTCAATTGTGCTCCAGTCGATCCAAGCCGAGGCTTGTTTCAAACTTTCGCGTTCATTCTGCAAGCAGAATGTTTACTCACTCGTTGTTCAGTTTTCAAAGATCAAACTTGTTTTGTTACCGAATGTCGTTCTCTTCAGCAACTTTTATATCTTATCACATCCGAACCAACTTTGCAAGCTCTTTTTTAAGTTTCTTTCGAAGCTTATTTGATTTGCTTGCCGCACTGTGTAAATCGTGTTTTCTTGGCCGGAATTAGAATATACCATGTACAGATTTTTATTGCAAGTCTTTTTTTCAACTTTTATAGTTACCGAAATGATACGTCCTAAACGAATATAGAGTGTCCTCCCAATGTAGCAGATTCTTATACGCGTCCCACTTGATTTTATTGTTTAACATCCCTAGCAGGAACTTTTCTTGGCCATAAACTATAGCTAAAGCTTATTATAAAATCGATTCCGATTATGATTCCCCACATTTTAATCAGATTATAGAAGACGGCTGTACGTTCAGGATCCCCAATCCACCATATCATGGCGAATAGAAATGCACTACCTATTGCCCAAGCCAAAAGATGTCTAAACCATCCATTACGCTCATGACGTGCATGCTCCCTTCCATATAACTTGTTGCTACGAGGATTCTCTCCGCCTTTGAACCAATACAGGAAATATCGATCCGCCCAAGCGATCATCTGATGACCATAGGCGATACTTACTCCGATATACACCGCAGCAATACCATGGATCATGCTCGCTGTAGCTCCACGCTGAAGATCTATCACAGTGGCCACCAGCAACAACAGATCCACTATTGGTGTTGCCATCAACAAACCAATGCCTAACCTTTTCATGCCAAGAAGATACCTGACACTTAGACCCGCAAACACAAACACCCAAAAGGCAATCTCACATCCTATAATGAAATAACCAATCATCTATTAGCCCCCTTTTTTTATAATACGTTTGTATTAAATATAATTTAGCACATTTGTATCATAATAATCAACAATGATATAATGTTCCTATGCCTAAAATTGTTGATCATGATAAACAGCGTATGCTCGTGGCCGAGGCAGCTTGGCGTATTATACGAAGAGATGGCATGGAACAAGCCTCTGTTCGGAATATCGCTGAAGAAGCAGGAATTTCGGTCGGTTCAATGCGTCACTACTTTTCTACACAGTCAGAACTATTACTATATGCCATGAATCTGGTATCCGAGCGGGTATCCAATCGAATCCAACACATGTCCTTCACCGGATCTCCCATGGATAATATGAAATGTTTATTACTCGAGTTATTACCAAACACAGATGAAAAACTGGCCGAAATGGAGGTGTGGTACGCTTTTACAGCCAGATCCAAAACCGATGCTACGCTCAAAGAACTTGCCGATACAGTGTATGATGCACTCAGACAGGCTGTAGGCTATGTTATCACTCACCTGATCGAACATGATCTCACGAGACCAGATCTTGATATTAAACTTGAGATCGAGAGATTGTATGCACTCGTGGATGGCTTGGGTATCCATACGGTGCTTAGACCCGATCAGATGAATGCCAAACTCATGGATGATATCCTTGGTTTGCATCTTGCCTCCTTATGCCGTTAAACCAAAAAAAACCGCAGCACATTCGTTATGACCAAGCCCTGTTACGATAACAGGAGTTAGTTCTGAATGTCTGGCGGTTTTTCTTTTTATCCGATAATGATCCGGCCCTCCGGATGACGATACAGTTTCTTCTCTTTGCGCGGACGAAGAGCATACGCGATGGTTAATGGCCCAATACGACCTACAAACATGGTAACGGTAATAATGATTTTTCCCCAATTGGTCAACTCATCCGTCACTCCCACAGAAAGACCCACGGTACCAATAGCCGATGCAGCTTCAAACATCAGTGAAAGGAATGGCGCATCCTCTGTCGTAAGCAGAAGCATCACCACGATCATGAATATGATCAGTGAAACCATAATAATGGTCAGTGCCCTCATCAGTAATTCCTTCGGCACACGCTGGCGGAAAAACACAATATCCTTGTCTCCCCGAATCATGGCATACACTGCACCAATCATAATCAGGAATGTAGTCGTCTTGATCCCGCCCCCGGTCGATCCCGGGGAAGCCCCGATAAACATCAGCAGAATGAAGAAAAATTGGGTAGCCTGCCTCATCTCCGTGATATCGATTGTACTTGTTCCCGACGAACGTGTAGAGACCGATTGGAAGAAGGATGCATAGATCTTCTCGCTCCAGGTGAGTGAAGCCAGTGTATGTCCATTGGTAAATTCGAAAACAAACAACACAATTGCTCCTATACCAATCAGCGCTCCCGACACAGATAGCACCAGTTTCGACTGTAGGGATAGACGACGGCGTTTGCGATACTCAAACAGATCATTTAATACCACAAAACCTAGTCCACCAGAGATAACGAGCACGGATGCAATCAGGTTGAATATCCAGTCTCCAGTGTAATATTGAAAGCTGTTGCCTAACAGATCAAATCCCCCATTATTAAACAATGAAACGGAATGAAATATTCCATAGTATATAGCCTGAACCAATGGCATCTCTGTTGCCCAGCGCATCGCCAGTATGACAGCAGCCACCCCTTCAATGGTAAAAGAGAAGATCAACACCTTGCGGATAATGCGTACAATCCCTTCCATACTGTCTGCATTAATGGCTTCTTTGAGCAGTAGCCTGTCCTTGAGTGAGATTCGTCTGCCCAAGACAAGTGCAAAAAGGGTAGCTATGGTCATGAAGCCGAGTCCACCAAGCTGCATTAATACCATAATGACAAGCTGACCAAACAGATTAAAGGTCGTCCCTACATCTACGACGACAAGTCCTGTCACACATGCGGCAGAGGTTGATGTAAAGAGCGCGTCAATAAACGCCAAATGCTCACCACTTTGGTTAGAGATTGGCAACATGAGAAGCACTGTTCCAATCGCAATGATAAGCAAAAAACCACCGACCAGGATTAACGGGGGAGATAAAAATTTGGCAAAGTGAAGCCTGAACTTCATGAAGGGCACCTCTTTTAACAAAATACGAACAAGTTAGTCTAACTTGAATCCACGACGCAGTTCCACCATATTGTTGTTGTGCTTTGAACAGAACGTTCTGATGAACATTATTTTAAGCGCCTATGTAAACCTAAAGAGGAACTTGCCTCAGTATCATACTGAACGGCAGGTTCCTCTTCTATTATGAACGTACGGAACGTTCCTTATTTAATCTTGCGTACGAGGACGCATGTGCGGGAAGAGCAGTACGTCACGAATCGAAGGGGAGTTGGTCAGCAGCATGATCAGGCGATCAACCCCGATTCCCAATCCGCCTGTCGGTGGCATACCATATTCAAGCGCACGGATGAAGTCATCATCCATCTCATGAGCTTCGTCGTTCCCATGTTCTTTCTCTAGCATCTGTGCTTCAAAGCGTTGACGTTGATCAATTGGATCATTCAGCTCTGTGAAGGCATTGGCATGCTCGCGTCCAACGATGAACAATTCGAAGCGATCCGTGAAGCGCGGGTCTACATCGTTTTTCTTCGCCAGTGGTGAGATTTCAAGAGGATGTCCCGTGATGAATGTCGGTTGAATCAACGTCTCTTCCACAAACTCTTCAAAGAACGCGTTCAGAATATGACCGAATGTCATATGTTTTTCAACCGGAACCTTATGTTCCTTCGCCAAGTTATGTGCTTCCTCATCCGTCATATGCACGGAGAAGTCTACGCCCACAACTTCCTTAACTGCATCCACCATCGTAACACGACGCCACTGCGGCGTAAGATCTACTTCATGGTCTCCATACTGGATCACTTGCGTACCCAGCACTTCCTGTGCAATATGAGCTACCAGGTTCTCCGTCAATTGCATAATATCCTTGTAGTCGGCATATGCCTCATACAATTCAATCATTGTAAATTCCGGATTGTGACGTGTGGACATACCTTCATTCCGATATACACGGCCGATCTCATACACCTTCTCCAGTCCGCCAACAATCAGACGTTTCAGGTGAAGCTCAATCGCAATCCGCATGTACAATTCCATATCCAGCGCATTGTGATGTGTGATGAACGGACGTGCTGCAGCTCCTCCTGCGATGGTATGCAACGTAGGTGTTTCCACTTCCAGATATCCAAGGGAATCCAGGTAACGACGCATTGATTGAATGATTTTGGAACGTGCGATAAAGGTCTGTTGTACGTCCGGGCTCATAATCAAGTCAACATAACGCTGGCGATAACGAAGCTCCACGTCAGTGAGACCATGGAATTTGTCCGGAAGCGGATAGAGCGATTTGGACAGCACTTCAAGGTCTTTAACTTTGACAGAAGTTTCACCTGTTTTGGTCTTAAAGATTACGCCAGTTACCCCAACGATATCGCCAAGGTCCAGCAGGCTGAATGCCGCATACTTGTCCTCAGGCACGGTATCCTGACGAACATAGATCTGGATTCTGCCGCTCAGGTCCTGAATATGTGCAAAGCTTGCTTTACCCATTCCCCGCTTCGCCATAATCCGTCCGGCAATACTGACTTCGATGTGCTTCTCTTCCAGCTCTTCCTTGGTCAGTTCTTCATACTTTTTCAGAATGGAGCCGGCTTCTTCGTTACGTACGTATTTTTGGCCAAAAGGATCGATTCCCAATTTGCGGAGCTCGTCCAATTTGTCACGGCGAATTTGTAAAAGCTCGCTAAGTTCGGTTTCCTGATTCAAGACTTCATCCGTCATGATCTATATTCATCTCCTTATTTACATTGCAGGCATCGCGTGAGGACACTCTTCCTCAAATGTTGAAAAAGCTTCCCTAAGGAAGCTTTTGTTTACCATGCCCAACTGCTTCGTTACTATAGCTTTTTAATATCTACAATTTTATATTGAATTACGCCAGCAGGCACACTTACATCAACAACTGTACCATTTTTCTTGCCCAAGATCGCTTTACCGACAGGGCTTTCGTTGGAAATCTTGTTCTGAAGCGGGTTTGATTCAGCAGAACCTACAATTGTATATTCTGTGATGTCGCCGAATTCCAAATCTTCCACAGTAACTGTTGCACCTACACTCACGACATCGGTGTCAATCTCATCACTGTTAATAATGCGTGCGTTCCGAAGCATTTTCTCCAAAGTAATAATACGACCTTCAATGAAAGCCTGTTCGTTCTTGGCATCTTCGTATTCAGAGTTCTCACTGATATCTCCATACCCGATGGCTACCTTAATCCGTTCAGCCACTTCGCGGCGCTTCACTGATTTCAATGTTTCCAGTTCTTCTTCCAGCTTCTTAAGTCCCTCTGGTGTAAGGATAACTTCCTTGTCGCTCATCTCAACCGATTCTCCTGTCATGGGAATAATTTGATTGTACGGCAACGGAATCAGTGGTAATTACATAGCTCCGCCCGCATACATCTTCAAAACTATATGAAGTTCTCCAGAGAAATAGAATATTCCTCCTGATGACTAGCCTTTAATTAACGCACATGGCGAATTTATACTGTGAAAGTATAGGGGAACGATCTCGAAAAGTCAATGTTACGTCATCTGTAGCTGTAAACGTTTTACAGACTTAATTACGATGCACTTCCGGCAATTACCGGTTCTGACTCCAAATTACCTTCACTTTTCAGCTGACTCACAAAGTTCTCCAGAATCTGTACCATCTCATCCCGCTTGGTGCCTTCCATAATAACATCCTTGATACGGGCAGATCCTTTCAAGCCTTTCAGATACCAAGCCAGATGTTTACGCATCTCGCGTACGGCAACTGTCTCATTCTTCAATGCAATCAGGCGATCCATATGCAGGATGGCAACACGGATCTTCTCTTCGCCATTCGGGTCAGGAAGCAATTCCCCCGTGCTTAAGTATTGAATGGTACGATACAGCATCCATGGGTTTCCCAGCGCGGCACGACCAATCATAACCCCGTCACAGCCCGTTTCATCCAGCATACGGCGTGCGTCCTCTGGTGTATGGACATCACCGTTGCCGATCACCGGAATAGAGACAGCCTCTTTGACATCTTTGATGTGTGACCAGTCAGCAGTGCCTGTATAGAGTTGCTCTCGTGTTCGGCCGTGTACACTTACCGCCTGTCCGCCTGCACGTTCCACCGCGAGCGCATTCTCAACCGCGAAGATATGCTCGTTATCCCAGCCAATACGCATCTTGACCGTTACCGGCTTCTCAACCGCATCTACTACAGCGGATACCATCTCATAGATCTTGTTCGGATCAAGCAACCAACGTGCACCTGCATCACATTTTGTTACCTTAGGCACAGGGCATCCCATGTTAATGTCGATGATGTCTGCATTCGTTTCCTTGTCCACAATCTTGGCTGCTTCTATGAGGGAATCACGATCTCCTCCAAAAATCTGAAGGCTCAGCGGTTTCTCACGCTCATCTACAAACAACATCTCCCGTGTACGCTGGTTGCCATGGACAATGGCTTTGCCACTCACCATCTCCGCACATACGAGGCCTGTTCCGAATTCTTTTGCGATTAATCGAAAAGCCGGATTACATACACCAGCCATCGGCGCAAGTACGACCTGATTTTTCATTTCAATGCCACCAATGTTAAGCACGGTAGTCGTTTCACTCCTTTTACAATTCTATATAAATCAACGATTATGGTTCGATCGATATCTCTATTGTTATAGCATGACAAAACCGAAACGGTCCTAGTTACCCTGCAACTCCTCGATACTGATTGCCAGCACACCAGCAATTCGATCCAGTTCTTGCTGTGATACCTTACGGTTCCCCCGCTCAATGGTTCCCAGAATGGCCAGCGAGATGCCGGTCTCGGCAGCAAGTTCATGTTGTGTTAAACCTTTCAGCTTCCGGAATGCCCGGATTCGATTGGCCAATTGCATGTTTTCCAAAGCTGTATTCCATCCTTTCCATCCAGTACAGACAACGATGCGTGTACAAAGGTATACAAACCTGAAACCTCGTCCTCCGGTACGATATCCGACAGTGGCACCAGTACAAAAGCCCTTTCGCCCATACGGGGATGAGGCAATTGGAGCAATTCGGTATCTCGCGTCTCACCCTGCATCCAGAGCAGATCCAGATCAACGGTGCGCGGTCCCCAGCGAATATCACGAACACGACCAAGCCGGTTCTCGATATCCAGTAATTCCGTAAGTAACTGCTCCGGTGTCAGCATCACCTGTACGGCGACTGCCATATTCAGAAACGCAGGCTGATCTACATATCCTACAGGTTCCGTCTCATATAGCGAAGAACAACGCAGAACGAATATATGAGGGTGTTCATCGAGCAAAGACAACGCCTCAAGCAACGTCTCTTCCCGGTCACCCAAATTGGCCCCTAAAGCAATATAAGCCTCTGAAGATTCAGAGGTCGAATGTGCAATCATGATCGGTTCTCACTTTCTTGTGCGGCGAAGCTCTACCGTTACGCCCTCAAAATGAATATCGAATGGCGGATGTGGCTTCGTCACCTTGACTGTCAATGCATTGATAATAGTATAAGTGTCTAGTAAAGAAGATGCAATATGTTCGCCCAAAGCTTCAATTAACTGGAATGATTTATTCTCTACAATCTGTTTGACCAGCTCATGGATCTCCGCATAATTGATCGTTTTGGTCAGATCATCATTACGTCCAGCCTCACTCAGGTCCATGTCAATCTCCAGATCAATATAGTAACGTGCCCCTAGCTTCCGCTCCTCGGCAAATACACCGTGATATCCGTAATACTCCATGCGATGCATAACCATTCTATCCATACGATCCGCCTGCCCTCTATATATATTGAAATTCTAATCTATTTGAAGTTATTCCTTAGCTCCGCCTTATAAAAACGCTGCGCTTCCACTGGACGGGTCACTCTGACCCGCCAGAATTATTTCCTCCGTATACCTGGAGAAGCGTATAACATGGCATCACACATATCTGCCGTCCGCCGAATCGACTTCACATCATGAACCCGAACCATCTGGCAGCCTTGGGCGATGCCGAAGGCAACGGTCGCAGCCGTTCCTTCCAGCGCATCATCGGCACCAACATCCAGGGTGTTCTGGATGAATCTTTTGCGTGAGGTGGCTAGCAGAACCGGATAACCCATTTCATTGAGTAAACCGAGCGATGACATGAGCTTCAGATTTTCTGCGAGATCCTTCACAAAACCAATGCCCGGGTCCAGGATAATCTGATCTGCTTTTACACCGGATCCCAGCGCAATCTGTATGCTCTCCTGCAAATCGCTGACGACATCACTCAAATAATCGGTATAGTTTCGTTCCTGTCGATTATGCATCAGAATAACGGGACACTCCAGTGCTGCTGCCGTGCGTGCCATATCTGGATCTGCCTTGGCCCCCCACACATCATTAATGATATGGGCACCGGCTAGAATAGCTTGACGCGCAACATCGGCCTTATACGTGTCTACCGATATTGGAATGTGCGGGGCTTGCTGATGCAATGCTTCGATAACCGGAATGATCCGGCTCAGCTCTTCATCGGCGCCCACTACATTTGAACCTGGCCGTGTGGACTCCCCGCCGATATCAATAAGGTCCGCCCCGTCCTCCATCATCTGCATGGCATGAGCAACCGCCCGCTCCACGTTGGTATACCGACCACCATCCGAGAATGAGTCAGGTGTGACGTTGAGAATACCCATGATCTGTGTTCTTGCACCCAGCTTCAACTCAGCTGGCCCCCATGCATAGTTCCGTTCATAGATGACAGGTGTAAGTGTCATGAAGTATACCCCGCTTTCTGCCGGTACATACCCAGAAGGACTGTTGTAACCGGGCCTATATGTCCGTTGCTGATTATCGTTACGACTCCGTCCTGATCCCGCAGAGTCGTAACCGGAACCAGTTCGGCAACTGAGCCTGTTAGAAATATTTCATCTGCTTGCAGAAGATCTTTCCAAGCAGCTAACGTTTCTATGCAAGGAATGCCTTTCTTCGTGGCGATCTCAAGCACCACGGCTCTCGTGATGCCAGGCAGAATGCCGGTTGAGAGCGCTGGCGTGTAGAGCACATTTTCCCGTATCCAAAATACATTGCTGACAATACCCTCAGCGACATGCCCGTCACGGGTTAATTGTAGACCTTCTGCACCCTGTGCATCCTGCCCATACGCATTCAACTCCCGTTTCGCCAGAATGCTGTTCATATAATGCAGTGACTTGAATCGGACTTCACCTTCGGGCGTGTTGCGTGGTGTAGACAACCTTTGAAGCATTTTGCCACTTTCATATAAAGAGGGAGTGGGCTCAGGTAATGCTTTTGCCAGTAAAATATGATTTGGATTCGAATAATCACCAGAAGGTAAACCTAGCGGCGCTTCACCTGCGGATACCGTGTATCGGACGTATGCATCCTGAAGTCCGTTCGCCTGCATCAAACGTTGAATCCAATCTGTCACCTCTGCCGCGGTCGTTGTAAAAGGAATGCCCAGTTCTTCACACCCCGAAGCCATCCGCTCCAAATGCCGTTCCAGCAGAAAAGGGATGCCTCGATAGGTCCGAAACGTCTCGAACAATCCAAGTCCGTACAAAAAGCCGTGATCCGTTACAGGAACCACGGCTGCCGCCATATTGACCAACTCTCCGTTTATCGCGGCATATTGCATATTATACCTTCACCTGTTGGGACAGGAAGTTGCGAAGCATCTGATGCCCATGGTCTGTAATAATGGATTCCGGGTGGAATTGAACCCCTTCAATCGCATATTCTTTGTGACGCAAACCCATAATTTCACCTTCAGCTGTCTCCGCTGTAATCTCCAGGCAGTCCGGCAGACTGCTGCGCTCTACAATGAGGGAGTGATAACGGGTAGCTGTAAACGGGGATGGCAATCCGGCAAATACGGATGTTCCATTATGGTGCATCTCGGATGTTTTGCCGTGCATCATGCGCTCTGCACGAATGACATTGCCCCCAAACGCTTGTCCAATGGACTGATGCCCCAAACATACACCAAAGATCGGAATGCTTCCCTTGAAATGCTCAATGACTGCCAGGCTAATACCTGCTTCATTCGGTGTACAAGGACCCGGAGAGATCAGAATATGATCAGGTGCCAGTGTCTCTATGCCTGCCAAATCAATCTCGTCGTTGCGGCGAACTTCCACCGTCTCACCCAGTTCACCCAGATATTGAACCAGGTTGTACGTGAAGGAATCGTAATTATCGATAACCAGTATCATATGCCTGCTCCTCCTCATCTTCCGTCAATCAAGTGACGGTTGCTTCGTTTTATTTTTTAATGGCTTCGGCTCGCTCTACTTGTTCCTGTTCCATAACTCTGCTTGCTTCTGCCTCTTCGCTGTAATTCACAGCTCTCATCATCGCTCTTGCCTTGTTGCGACATTCCTTGTATTCCCGATATGGATCGGAATCAATGACAATGCCTGCACCGGCCTGTACATAACCAATACCATCCTTAATGGCAAGTGTACGAATGACGATGTTCAATTCCATATTTCCACTGTAATCCATCCACCCGATGGAACCCGTATAAGGTCCACGACGCACAGGCTCAAGCTCCTCGATAATCTCCATGGTGCGGACTTTGGGCGCTCCGGTAATCGTTCCACCCGGGAATGTCGCAGCAATCACATCAAATACGGATAACCCTTCTGCCAGTCTGCCTTCCACCTGGGAAACGAGATGCATGACATGGGAATACTTCTCGATGGTCATCAATTCAGGCACATGAACCGAACCGTAGGCTGCAATCCGTCCGATATCATTACGTTCCAGATCGACGAGCATAATATGCTCCGCCCGTTCCTTCTCACTACTCAGCAGTTCATCCGCCATCGCCTTATCCTCTGCCTCATCACGACCCCTTCTTCGGGTCCCTGCGATGGGACGTGCACTGACTTTGCCATTCTCCACTTTGACCAGCAGCTCTGGAGATCCGCTTACCAGTTGAAAGTCTGGACTACGAAGCATACCCATATACGGTGATGGATTCACGAGGCGTAACCATTCATAAATATGCTCAGCGCTCGAATGAAGCCGTTTTTCCTGTCTCAAGGACAGATTCACCTGAAACACATCGCCCTGTCTGATATATTCCTGTACTGTGCGTACTGCCTGTTCAAATTCCTCCTGCGGGAAGGAGGTTGCCCACCCTTCGGATTCCCCGTTCGTATCTTCAGGCTGCGGTGTACGATTGACCTGCTTGTTGCGGTGTTCCAGTGCCTGCATTTGTTCCTCGGCCTGTGCAACCCCCATTATATGAAGCCATCGTTGCTGCATCGCTATCGCCCGCGCTTCGGCTACTGCATATAGACCACGCACATCGGTTTCGTTCGGATTAGGCTCTACAGCCAGATGAACCATGCAGAAAAGTGCCTGTTGCTGATGGTCATACGCCCATATTTCTTCAAAACGCATCCACCAATAATCCGGCAGAGCCGGGTTATCTTCAGCCAAGGCTGGAAGCTTCTCCAACGATCTCGCTACATCATAGCTGAGATAACCTGCGTATCCACCCCCAAAGTCTGGAGCCCCAGTAACCTTAGGCGCACGATAAGGGGCTGTCCATCTCTTCAATACATCAAGCGGCTTGCCGCTGTCCATCGAGGTGGTTCCTTCCGGTACATCACGAATAACCGCTTCCTGACCCTTCCCGGAAATAACGGAAACGGGGTCTAGTCCCAGAAATGTATATCTTCCGCCTTTGCCATTCTCCAACACCATTGCGTAGGGTGACGCCTGTTCCCAGGCTGCTTCCCAAGATAACGGTAAACCGCCATGATACGGCCCCTCATCCGACTTGGTGATATAGGGCATCATGGTCCAGCCTTGCTCAGCCCACTCCATCCAGTCGGCGTATGTTGTCATCAGGTGTGTCATTGCGGTTTGCCGCCCTCCATCTGTCGCTAGTTCTATTGTCTGATAGTATACTAAAGCGCCGCTCCTTTTAAAAGCATTACACCAAAAATCCTCCATACCCGTCAGCGGGCAAGGAGGATTGGTTTTGTCATTTGTAGGTTTAGCCTTCGAAGTTGTAAAGCGGTGTGCTGAGGTAACGTTCACCGTTACTTGGCACGATTACAACAACACGTTTGCCTGCACCCAGCTGTTTGGCAACCTGGAGACCTGCACGGATCGCTGCACCGGAAGAAATACCGGACAGGATGCCCTCTTCCTTCGCTACCTGACGAGCCGTCTCGAATGCATCATCATTCTCAATGTGGATGATCTCATCATAAATTTCTTGGTCGAGGATCTCAGGAATAAAGTTGGCACCAATTCCTTGGATCTTATGAGGTCCTGGTTTGCCGCCTGCGAGAATTGGCGAAGCTGCTGGCTCAACTGCAACAATTTTAATACCAGGGAAAGCTTCTTTCAGCACTTCGCCTGTACCTGTAATTGTTCCGCCTGTACCAATTCCGGCAATGAACGCATCCAACGTACCGCCCACAGACTGGATTGCATCAACAATTTCAGGGCCAGTCGTTTCACGGTGAATCTTCACGTTGGCTTTATTTTTAAATTGCTCAGCCATGAAATAGGATGGGTTTTCTTTCAGCAGTTCTTCGGCTTTTTTAACAGCACCGTTCATACCTTCAGCTCCAGGTGTAAGCACAAGCTCAGCACCGTACGCACGAAGCAAGTTGCGACGCTCCAAGCTCATGGTCTCAGGCATTACAATAACGGACTTGTAGCCTTTGGCTGCAGCCACCATCGCGAGTCCAATTCCCGTGTTACCACTTGTTGCTTCGATAATGGTATCACCTGGTTTCAACTTGCCTTCTTTTTCCGCTTCTTCCACAATGCTAATTGCGATACGATCTTTCACGCTTGAACCTGGATTCTGATACTCCAGCTTCACGAATACTTCAGCACTGCCTTCAGGTACGATACGGTTCAGACGAACAAGCGGAGTACCTCCGATGAGTTCTGTTACGTTATTAACTACTTTAGCCATATGAATGCCCTCCTTAGTGGATGAATAAAACTTGAGTCCTGTTAACTATACTTGTGCGGCCGATAGCCTCTGGGATGTTATAGAAGAACTGCGGAAATCCTGCTGCTCCCATCCCTTACTGCTAATATTTCAAGACAGGGTGAAGGTTTCCGTAAGTTTCTTTGTTCAAAAGTAAAGCTTTTATATCCGAGTAAACGAGTAGGTATTTATTATTTTCATCTTATCAACGTTAACCCTTATTGTCAATATGAGTACTCAAAAAAATACTCTGCCTTCGGCCCTAAGACCGCAGACAGAGTATTTTTATCAAGATGCTGCAGAGCGAGACCATATTCCCATAAAATTTCAGGAGGCAGGAATCTCGGACAGGATTACGGCTTCATACTTGTTACGCAGCATTTGTTCGACCTGTGGCAAGGGATCCGCCTGACTCAGAGCCAGCTGCATTCGAATCTCCTCACGGACCTCTTCGGCCGATTGCACCTGTTGTTCTTCTTTATCATTGAGTCTGATAATCGCATAGCCCTCTTCCACTTGAACTGGACCACCAATATTACCTATATCCAGTCCGGCAGCGAGTTGGAGAATTTCTTCGGACTGGAATGGATCATTCCGCTCAATCCAGCCCAGCCTGCCACCAGCATCACGAGAGAAGCTGTCTGTCGATTGCCTGCGGGCAGCTTCTTCAAAGTCTTCCCCCTTCTCCAACGCATCCAGTAAGGAATCGGCTTCCTCTTCTTCCTTCACTACGATAATGGACAAGTCATATTTCTCGGGGGAAACGTAGTCCTCACGGTGTTCAGTCCAGTAATGCTCAATATCTGCATCCTTGATCTGTATGCCGATCGTTGCGATTTTCTCCAACAGCAGCCTGTAGCCGGCTTCCAATTCAAGCTCCTGTTTCGACAGGCCCAATTGAGACTTCATTTCGTCATAATACGCTTTCTCCGAATCGTACCCATCCATCGCGGCCGCGAGCTCCCTTGCAATCTCTTGGGGAGTGACGATCAGCTTGCGTTCAATTGCTTCGGCATATACCGCTTTACGGTTTAACATCTGGAGTAATAACTCACTGCCGTAACGTCTTTTCAGCGCATCGGTCCACTCTTTATCCGTGATAACTTCTCCGTTGATCGTCGCTACGGTGCTTCCTTCTTCCGTATTGGCATCATGGGATGCATCTGCCTCGTCTTTGCCCTGTCTGAGACCATGCATAGCCATCACCGTACCCATGACCAGCATGCCCAGCGTCAAGACAATGACAGCCGTCCACAACCCTTTTTCCTGTCTTGTCATTCCGCATCCCGTCCCCGCATAGATCAGTTCTTGGCTTGCTCTAGGATGGTCTCAAGTTGTTCTTTATTAAAGTCATAAGCTTCATTACAGAATTGGCAAACTACTTCAGCTTGGCCCTCTTCTTCAATTAATTGTTCCATCTCCGTTTGGCCCAGGCTGATTAGCGTCTTCTCTACCCGCTCACGTGAACACTCACAGCTAAAATGAATATCCAACCCTTCCATTACTTGTACATCTGGCAACAATCGGCGAAGCAACTCTTCCAATTCAAGCCCCTGCTCCAGTAAAGTCGTCACTGGCGGCAATGCACTAATAGCATTTTCGATCGCCGTGATCTCTTGATCTGTCAATCCCGGCAACAGCTGCATAATGAATCCGCCTGCGACAATAACGGAATTATCCGTATCAACGAGCACGCCAACGCCTACAGCAGAAGGTGTTTGCTCCGATTGAGCAAAATAGTACGTGAAGTCTTCACCCAGTTCTCCTGAAATAATAGGTACACTGCCACGATATGGCTCTTTCAATCCCAGGTCTTTCGTTATGTTAATGAAACCTTCCGTTCCAACCGCACCGGCAACGTCCAGTTTCCCCACACTGTTGCTTGGCAGATGTACATGTGGATTAGAAACATATCCTCGTACTTCGCCTTTGGCATTGGCATCGGCTACAATCTGTCCAATTGGACCATCGCCGTTGACTTGTACCGTTAACTTCTCTTCACCTTTGAGCATTGCACCCATAATGGCTGCAGTTGTAACCGTACGCCCCATGGCAGCTGTAGCCGTGGGAAACGTATCATGTCTTCTGCGTAGTTCCTCAACCAGTTCCGTAGTCTGGATAGCAAAGGCTCTTACCTTTCCATTCATTGCTGTACCACGAATTAACCGGTCATGCTTGTTGTTGTTTTCCAAGTCATTCAGCCTCCTTTGGCGTATCGCCATAATAGTCGTAACACAGAAAAAACGGCACAACACTTAAGCTGTAATCTCAGCCCGCTGTATGCCGTCTCTATGCTCACCTTTCCCGGTTCCGCTCATATATAATACGCAGCCCTTCAAGCGTAAGCAGCGGATCAACTTCCTCTATACTACGGGTTTCTTCTGCGATAAGTGTAGCGAGACCACCTGTCGCGATAACTCTGGGTTTCGCACCCATCTCTTCGCGAATGCGTTCTACAATACCGTCTACCTGCCCTGCATAGCCAAATATAATACCTGCTTGCATGGCATGAATAGTATTACGGCCAATGACCTTTTTAGGTTTCTCCAGCTCTATACGAGGCAGCTTGGATGCCCGCTCATAGAGGGCTTCCGTGGCGATCTGAATGCCAGGTACAATAGCTCCACCCAGGTAGTGACCTTTCTCGTCAATACAGTCAAAGGTCGTTGCGGTCCCGAAATCGACCACGACGAGAGGGCCGCCATATTTCTCAACGGCCGCTACTGCATTAACAATACGATCTGCACCCACTTCACGAGGGTTCTCATATCGCAAGTTCAAGCCGGTTTTGATGCCGGGCCCGACGAGTAAAGCTTTTTTGCCTACATATTTCTCACACATCGCTTCGATGACATTCACCAGTGGCGGAACCACAGATGAGATGATGACACCTTCGATGTCACTTGCCCTGATACCCGACATATGAAATAAATTATAAATCAATACGCCGTATTCATCCACTGTTGACTGACGGGATGTACTCAGACGAAAGTGGTGCAGTAATTCCCGGCCTTGATATACGCCGAGCACCATATTGCTGTTCCCCACGTCTACAACTAGAATCAAAGAGGTTCACCCCTCTTTCTTTTCATTTAAATCCAGGCTGATATCCAGGCTCTCAAAAGAATAGGTTAACCTGCCAACCGAGATTACATCCACACCACTCTCAGCAATACCACGAATGGTCTGGAGGGATACGTTACCGGATGCTTCAACCTTCACATGAGGAGCCTGTTCACGAATAAGCTCAACCGCTTCACGCATCCGTTCTGGATGCATGTTATCCAGCATAATGATATCTGCCCCGGCTTGCAAGGCTTCTCTCACCTGCTCCAGATTTTCAGTCTCCACTTCAATCGTCATCGTGTGTGGAATAACGGTTCGCGCACGCTGTACCGCCTCAGTGATTCCGCCTGCACCCTTGATGTGGTTATCCTTAATCATAACGGCATCGTACAGTCCGAATCGATGATTCGCTCCGCCACCCACGCGCACTGCGTATTTCTCAAGTAATCGGTGACCCGGCGTTGTCTTACGTGTATCCACAAGTCTGGTCTCAAGTCCATCCAGCAGATCAACGTAAGCACGCGTACGCGTAGCAATCCCGGACATACGTTGCAGCAAGTTGAGTGCCAGTCGTTCCCCCGTAAGTAGCGAGTGTGTACTTCCCTCTACCTCGGCTAAAATTGTGCCGTGGGTAACCTTGTCTCCGTCTGTTACCTTCGGTGTAAAAACAAGATCAGGATCAACGATCTGAAATACAAGTTCAGCCACAGTCATGCCTGCAATAATACCATTGTCTTTGGCGTGTATAATAGCCTTGGATTGGTTGCCTGCTGGGATCGTCACACTCGTTGTAACGTCACCTGCACCGACATCTTCACGAAGCCAGTTTTTGATTGATTCGATAAGCCCTTCATTATATCCGTTCAGTATCATGACATCAATTCCTCCACAATCGCTTGTTCTCGCTGCTGCAGACTATGCTTCTGCCACACCATATCATCACGTACCGGGAAATCCTCACGATAGTGAGCCCCCCGACTCTCCTCGCGGTGTAATGCGCCACCGGTAACTAACCAGGCACAGGTCAGAAGATTGGCATACTCCAACTCTTCCTTATGAGTAAGTGTCTGATCAAAAAACTGCAATTCCTGTTGCAGCTTCTCCATGGCCTTCCGCAGGTCCTCACCTTTTCGGCGCAAGCCTACCTGACGAACCATCATTTTCTGTAATCGTAAGCGTCTTTCGGATACCGGCTTTTGCTCTTCCATGATCTTGTTGATCTTGCTATTCATGCCCGCAGATGAAGGCGCACCCACTCTTCCTTGTAATGAACCAAGCGGAGGAAGAGATTGAATACGCTCAACAATTCTCCGGCCAAATACAATCGCTTCTGATAAGGAGTTGCTTGCCAGTCGGTTAGCTCCATGCACTCCTGTAGAAGATACCTCTCCACAAGCAAATAATCGGGAGATACTGCTCTCTCCACTTAAATCCGTTTTCACGCCACCCATCATGTAATGGGCAGCAGGTGCGACGGGAATCCAGTCGGTTGTCATGTCCAATCCATAACGCATACATGTCTCATATATGGTAGGAAACCGGTGCTTGATCATCTCTGGCTGTTCATGCGTAATGTCCAAATACACGAACGTACTGTTGGTGGACTCCATCTCACTAACAATCGCTCGTGCCACGATATCGCGTGGGGCCAGTTCAAGCTGGACATGATAACGATCCATGAAGCGTTCGCCCTTCACATTGCGCAAATATGCTCCTTCACCGCGTACGGCTTCTGACACAAGGAAACGCGGGGCCCCCGGGTAACAAAGAGAGGTGGGGTGGAATTGGATAAATTCCATGTCACGCACGATAGCCCCAGCCCGGTAGGCCATTGCTACACCATCGGCAGTAGCTACATCCGGGTTCGTTGTGTATCGGTATAGTTGCCCTGCCCCGCCAGAGCAAAGAACGGTTGCCTGTGCTTTCACGAACACTTGCGATCCGTCATCCTTTTGAACCAGTGCGCCAATGCATTCCCCTCGCTCTGTAATCAGGTCAACAACAAAATGCTCATCCCATACTTCAATCCCGGGATGCTCATTCACTTCGACAGCAAGTGCACGTACAATCTCATATCCCGTGGCATCCCCGTTGGCATGCAAAATACGGCGGTGGCTATGCGCACCTTCCTGCGTCAATGCCAACTCGCCGTTCTCCAGATCAAACAAAGTACCCAGACGAATCAATTCCTTCACTCCGTCCGGACCCTCATTTACCAATACCTCTACCGCCTCGGAGCGGCATAAGCCCGCTCCTGCAACAAGTGTGTCCTGCAAGTGGTAAGCAGGTGAATCATCCTCAGCAATAACCGCAGCGATTCCTCCCTGCGCATATCTGGTGTTACTTTCAAGTAATGACTTCTTCGTGATCATTAATACACGTTGTTGTTCACTGGCCTTAATAGCAGTAAACAAGCCAGCAATCCCTGAGCCTATAACCAGTACATCCGTCTCTACAATGGGTAGCGCAGACAGATCAAAATCAACTAAATATTGCGGTATCATGTTATTCACCTGTCTTGGAGCAAGAGTAGCGCATCCTATTTTACCAACAACATGCGCTCTAGTGATTCTCTGGCTTTGTCGGCAACAGCCGGTGGCACGTAGATCTGCGGCTTCATCGTTTCCAGGCATTTCACCAGTTTCTTCAAGTTGTTCACCTTCATATTGGGACATACGAGGAACTTGGTAGCAAAGTGGAACTGTTTATCCGGACTATCCAGACGAAGCTGATATCCTGTGCCATCTTCGGTACCTACGATAAATTCCTTCGCTGATGAATTTTTGCAATACTCCAGAATAGCTGTCGTGCTGCCCACGAAATCACCCATTTCCACAACCTCAGGGCGACACTCTGGATGAACAACAAACTCTGCATTTGGATGTTTGGCTCTCATCTCCACCACATCCTTGACTGTGAGCATATCATGCGTGTTGCAGTAACCTTCCCAGATAATCATTTTTTTGTCTGTATGCTGCTGCACGTAATGTCCCAGGTTTTTATCAGGTACCCAGATAATCTCGTCGGAATCCACCGATTGAATAACCCGAACTGCATTCGCTGAAGTACAACAGATGTCAGTCTCAGCCTTAATCTCAGCCGAGGAATTGATATAAGTAACCACCTTGGCGTTAGGGTGTTGTGCTTTCAATTTGCGTAGTCCATCCACGTTCACCATATCTGCCATCGGGCAGCCCGCACGTTCATCCGGAATAATAACTGTTTTGTTCGGCGCCAGAATTTTAGCGCTTTCACCCATAAAATGAACACCACAGAAAACAATTACATCGGCATCGGTTTGTGCTGCCTTCTGGGCTAACAAAAACGAATCTCCACGGAAGTCAGCAACCTCCTGTACCTCGTCACGTTGATAATAATGGGCAAGAATAATGGCATTCCGTTCCTTCTTCAATTCCATCAGCCGCTCACGCAGCTCGCGGTTCATCTCAGCCTTGCGCTCTAAAGCCAGAGCTTCCACCTGTGATCCTCTCCTTTATCGGGACAGCGTCATACGCTGTTTCGTAGGGCCATCCTAAGTCGTTAATGTCGCTTGAGAAACGAATCACAAGCGGTTTAACAACTAATCTACACAACGTTCACGACTCTGTCAATAAATGAAAAAGGCCCGGTACAGCACCTTAACCACCTGTTTGCTAACTGGTTCGCCATCTAACTCCCGTTTATCTGTATCTATCCTCTTTTAAAATAATGGACAAAAAAAGAGAGCCCAAGGGCTCTCCTGATTTCACCTGCTGGCATAGCCAGATGTATTATTCATTAAGACGTTGGCTTCGTTCCGCCATCATCCGGGTTATTGTTATTACCTTTTTCCAGATTCGGAGACTCGTTTGGAATATCTCCTGCTGGTGACTCAGGCGTTTCATCTTTACCTTGAATACGGACACGCACATCACCGATGTTGTCGATGATTGGCTCTCCGCCTTCAGTTGGTGTGCCTTCACCATCATTGTCGTTCTCTGCTTTTGGAGTTAAGGAACCTGTTTCGATCAATTGCTTGATCTGATCCATTTCCAAAGTCTCTACCTCAAGCAAAGTTTGAGCGATCAGATGCATCTCTTTTGAATGTTTAACAAGCAAGTCCTTACATTTCTCATAACATTCATTGATAAAGCGTTGCATTTCCTGATCAATCTCATACGCAATGGAATCCGAGTAATTCTGTTCATGACCGATATCCCGACCAAGGAATACCTGTCCTTGTGAACTTCCGAATTGCATAGGTCCCAATTTCTCACTCATTCCGTATTCCATAACCATGCTGCGAACAATACCTGTCGCTTGCTGGAAGTCACTGTATGCACCAGTACCAATCTCTCCGATGAACAATTCTTCAGCTACACGACCTCCGAGAAGTCCGGTTACTTTATCCAACAGTTCCTGCTTGGTAACCAGCATACGGTCTTCTTTTGGCAACATGATTACATATCCACCCGCACGTCCGCGCGGGATAATGGTCACTTTATGTACCATATCAGCATGTTCCAGGAAGTATCCTACAATGGTATGGCCTGCTTCGTGATAAGCAACGATTCGTTTCTCACGATCACTGATGACACGGCTTTTCTTCTCCGTACCAACGATGACACGGTCAATCGCTTCGTCAACTTCTTTCATGGAAATATCTTTACGATTACGACGTGCTGCTAGCAATGCCGCTTCGTTCAAGAGATTCTCCAAATCTGCACCAGAGAAACCTGTTGTACGTTTCGCGATAATATCCATCTTCACGTCTTTAGTCAGTGGTTTATTACGGGAATGTACTTTCAGGACAGCTTCACGGCCTTTTACATCAGGGCGGTCAACCGTAATTTGACGGTCAAAACGTCCTGGACGCAGCAAGGCAGGGTCCAAAATATCTGCACGGTTCGTTGCAGCTACGATGATAATACCTTCGTTAGCTCCGAAACCGTCCATTTCAACGAGCAACTGGTTAAGTGTTTGCTCACGCTCATCGTGACCACCACCAAGACCAGCACCACGCTGACGTCCTACAGCATCAATCTCATCGATAAAGATGATACATGGCGCATTTTTCTTTGCATTTTCAAACAAATCACGTACACGTGATGCACCGACACCGACAAACATTTCCACGAAGTCGGAACCTGAAATACTGAAGAATGGTACACCCGCTTCACCGGCTACCGCACGAGCGAGCAACGTTTTACCTGTACCTGGAGGACCTACGAGCAATACGCCCTTAGGAATCCGTGCACCTACTGCTGCGAATTTACGAGGGTCCTTGAGGAAGTCTACAACCTCAACAAGCTCCTGTTTCTCTTCGTCAGCACCCGCAACATCTTCAAATGTAACCCGCTTCTTCTCTTCGTTATAGAGACGAGCACGGCTTTTACCAAAGTTCATTACTTTACCGCCGCCGCCTTGAGCCTGATTAAACAGGAAGAAGAACAGCAGGAACATAATGATCAAAGGGATAAAGGAAGTCAGCAACGTCAACCAGATGCTGTCACCTTTCATTGGCTCCTGATGATATTGGAAATTGTTAGTTTCACTTGCAGCTACAAGCTCACTAATTGCCTCATCCGTAGGAGGAATATACGTTGAGAAATTTTCTGATTTGGCGCCATCTGGTGCCTTCTTGTATTGACCGGTCACGAGATACGTTTGACCGTTGAATTGAACCGTCAATTCAGAGACATTGTTGGCTTTGATCGCTGCACGCAACTGATCATATCTAGGATTATCGGTGGCTTCGCCGCCATTGCTGACGAACTGGACTATCCCCACCACAACTAAAAAAAGAATCAAATAAAAACCAGAATTCCGGATGAACCGATTCATCCCCTACCTCCTCTCGAGACACTTTAATTATTTTAACATAGCCCGACATGGCTTCTCAACAGAAGCCAAGAACAGCTCAAGGCTTGGGTCGGGCAGGATATTAGCTACTATAGACTTCCGGCTTCAAAATCCCAATATAGGGCAGGTTCCGGTACTTCTCCGCAAAATCCAAACCGTAACCAACGATGAACGCGTCAGGAATGTCAAAGCCTGTGTAATGAGCTTCCAACTCAACTTTACGGCCTGAAGGCTTGTCGAACAGCGTAACCACACGCACCGATTCGGCACCGCGGTTTTCTAACAGTTCAATCAGATAGCTGAGTGTAAGTCCGCTGTCGATAATATCTTCGACAATCAAAACTTCCCGTCCTTCAACGGACACATCCAGATCCTTAATGATTTTGACAACACCTGATGACTTGGTGGAAGCGCCGTAACTGGATACCGCCATAAAATCCATTTCAACAGGTACCGTTATGTTTTTAACCAAATCAGCCATAAATATAAACGCACCCTTGAGCACACAAATGACCAAAGGATTGCGGTTTGCATATTCGGCACTTAGTGTTGCACCTAATTCCTTGACTTTACTCTGAATTTCTTCTTCACTGATCAATACTTCTTGAATGTCGTTCTGCAACTGTGCGAACCTCCTAAGTTATACTATGAAAGCCTTACCTGAACCATAACCACTACCCCTGAATCGCTGAATCGCCTACAGTCATGTACAGGATTGCGGAAGTGCCCTCCCTGACAGGAGCCACATTGGACCGTCGAACACCCGGTAACCAGATGATATGACCTGCTCCATCACATACCACAGGAATACGTGGACGGACAGATGGGGGGATTTTCTCATCGATGAAAATATTTTTCACCTTTTTGCTTCCGTTTAATCCCATTACTTTCATGGTATCTCCAGGTAACCGTGAACGCACAACCAGCGGCATAAGCAGTTGATCCGCATCAAACGCGGCTTGATCCGCCGATTCCGGTACATGATAGTCCTCGGGACTCACCGTCATCAACCGAATATATCGATTAATTGGGGTGAGTGAAAGCTCATAAGTTCCACTCCATTGCGCAAGACGATACTCGTAAGATTGATCCTGTACGTCCGTCCGTATGCCGAAAGAAATCAGATTATACTCCCGAGTGCAGGCGAGTGTCTGTCCTATATCCAGGCTCCAGGTCGTCACATGGGTCTCCATGACCTTGTGTCGAATGGTTTCTATACGGGTAAAGTCGACAAAATCACTGTCCAAAGGCAGATAATTCAATATTAGTTTAATCAACCTTCGTTGTAAAGCGACATGTAACTTCAAGAAGGAAGGCACCTCAAAGGTTTGCCTTCCGCCGTTCACCTGCACTAGACACCTGTATGTGTCATATGCACTCTGCTCCATGAAATCGTCTTCATCACCCACAATTTCGGCAAGCCGATTCAATGACGGCGTGAGTTGTCCATTATACTGCCCCAAAAAAGGAAGCACATCCAAGCGAATGGCATTACGCCGATATTTACGCAGGGTGTTGCTTTCATCATTAAAATACATAAAACCCTGGGTATTACAAGCTTCTACAAGGTCTGTCTTGTTTATACGAAGGCATGGACGAATAAGTTCCACATTTTTTTCTCGCCTTTTAAACTTCATTCCCGAGAGTCCCGACAAGCCGGTTCCACGAAGCAAATGAAGCATGACTGTCTCCGCCTGATCATCCGCATGATGTGCCAAAGCGATGCTTGCGGCATTATACTTGGTAGCTACTTCATGTAGAAAAGCATACCGCTTGTTGCGAGCAGCCTCCTGTGGTCCTTGACCCGTCAGCTCCATATATGAAGGAACATCGGCCTTGGTCCATTCAAATGCAATGCCAAGCTGCTGTGCCAGTTCCATCATTTTGTCGGCTTCATCATCCGATTCGGGACGGAAACCATGATGCACATGCGCACAGATCAATTCAAGCGGGACATGCCGCTTGCTGATCTCGTGCATGATATGCAAAAAAGCCACCGAGTCCGGCCCGCCCGATACTGCGACGACAATCCGATCCCCGGGAACCCATAACTGATGCTCTTCCGCTGCATCCAGCACGTTCTTCACCAGCATGTTCCAGCGTAAAGCCTCCATACCTGTTCCTCATTCCTTGCGTTATGTATATGCACTCTCACAGATCAGAAACGCAGTGCATAGATGAGCACTCCAATAAGTAATATCACAGATACAGCGAATGCGTTCTTAAGCCAGCGCGGTGTTGTACTTTTGGAACGACGGCGTAGAGGCGTGGGACGAGCCATCATTTCCTTCCACGCTTGTGCCGCATGACCTGCATCACGAAACTGACCTCGTAGTGCCTGAATCGTCCAATTGCGAAAAGGACCCAGTCGTTCACTGCGCTCCACCAGCGCTACGAGCTGATTCACACTTCGCAGTTGTGGTAATCCTTCTGCTGCCAGTGCCTTGAGCGCGTCTGCTTCAAGTACATGAATCAACAATAATGCAAATGCAAACACATCATAGGTACCATCGGCTGTACGGCTGCCTGCATTCCAGAAGCCCCGATCATACCATTCGGTGAACTGCTTGACGCTTCGACCAATAGACGTAACTCCGCCGTAGTCGATCAGTTCTACCTGCCCATAATCGGATACCAGCACATTCTGAGGTTTGAGATCACCAAACACCCATCCTGCCTGATGCAATTGTGCCAGCTTCTGCAAGAGCCTAAGTCCCACCAGAAGTGTCCAGTCTGTCCCCTGACGCCGAATGAAGTGATGAAGAGCCTCACCTCTAACGTAACGCATCACATAAAAGGGAATATCCCGGCCACGAACGGCATAATCATCCACATCTTTAAGATAGGAAGGAATGCCGCTCTGCCGAAGGGCTTCATGATTACGCTGTAGTTGAAAAGATTTGAGCACATTGACTTCCGATTGTAGATCTACCGGATCAAATCCCATTTTTAGCGCGTAGTGTTTGCCATTTTCACCCCGTTGGACAAGAAAAACGATGCCATTGGCTCCTTTGCCCAGTAGCTTCCGAATCGTGTAACGACTGCGATTCCATTTCCCTGTAACCACTGTTCCTGGCGGGAAAGAGGCGTCAGACAACGTTGTCACCGAGCATCCCTTCTCTTTCAATGCGATAGTTCCCTTCTATTTCCTGCTGTTCCTCCAGTGTACCATAACGGTAAAAATCAATCACCTTCTGAATTGCAGGACCTGTCGGTGTTGCGCCCTTCATCTGCAACCTTCCAAACAGGGACCGAACACGGCCTGGATCCGTTGTCCAGTCAATATCCATTACCGCATCTTCTCCACTGTGTCGTCCCGGGAAATGAAATACGGAAAGCTTGCTCTGACCTACACGCGCCTGCAAACTCAACATTAAATCGCGAATGCCCTCTTCAACCGCTGCCAGTTTGGGCTTCATGCTGGCACTGACGTCTATTAGCAATATCACCTGTAAGGCTGTAGTTTCAGCCATGTCATCCATCACTTCCACGACCCGGGCACGTTGTGCAGGCTCCAGATCGGTTACCGTTTTGGGCTCCTTCTCCCCCAAAATTTGTGTTAACTCTCTATTAACCGCCTGCTGAATAGTCTGAACCACCGTTTTCCTTGTCATCATCTGCATGGTATGGGCAAGCTGCCGTGTACCTACGATTTGGCTGATTCCACCTCCGGCTCTGGCAATATCCTCAATCTCCCGACTGCCCAACTCACCAATGGTTCCATAATCAATCACGCCAACTACATTAACCGTAATGCCCTCTTCCTGTGCTTCGGCCGCTGCCAGCACCGGACTTGGTCCTACATTGGAACAACCGTCGGTGATCAATAAGATTTGCTTCATCCGATATCCCTCCGTTATTCGTTACTCTCCAACTCTATGACTAGCATTGCCAGATTGAAGAGACTTCAAACAGAAGAATATGCAATTAGCTGACGGTTCGTGGTCGCTCCATCCGATTAATGCCGGGCACACGCAGTGTGGCCCATTCAGGACGGAAATGCTCTACTTTTCCAACAACGACGGTCATATCATCCAGAATTTCATGCTGCTGATATCTTATGACACTTTCAAGCAGGCAATCGGCCAAATCTTGTGGATCGTCTGTATCAATCTCTTGAATGAGTCGTTTCATCCATAGCTCTTTGTTCACAGCATACCCCGGTGCATCATAGATGCCATCCGTCATCATAATGAGGATATCACCTGGTTGTAGCTGTACCGTCACCAAATCCACTTCAATATCTTTAATAATACCGATTGGCAAATTGCTGGCTGAAACTTGAATAACCTCCTGTCCACGTTTGATAAAGCTTGGCGTTGAACCGATTTTCATAAACGTTGTCTCTGCCGTATATTCATCAATCAGCGCCATATCGACTGTGGCATACATCTCTTCAGGGGAGCGCAGCATCAGAACGGAGTTCACGGATTTGATCGCCAGTTTCTCGTCCATGCCTGACTGTAGCAACTGCTCCAGTATGTTCAGCGCCGCGCTGCTCTCCATGCGAGCCCGTTCCCCATTGCCCATTCCATCACTGAGCGCAACCGCGAATGTACCGTTTCCTAACTCAACCGTGCTAAAGCTGTCGCCTGACATCACATCTCCCCCTTTGGCAGCAGCAGCAACACCGGTGGTTACCTCGAACGTTTTGGCTGAACCAAACGTAACAGTCGCCAGTCCCTGACGAGGGTCGGTCATCGTCTCATGCAAGACGGCGATATGTTCGTCCAGTACATCCGAGATCAGCGGAGCGATCATTTTCCGGCACTCGTCGAATCCCCGTGTATATGCATGTACTATCTCAATTTCCACATTGCCCGCTTCCAGATTGATGATCTCAATCGAGTGAATGGACAGGCCCAGTGACTCCAGTGCATCCCGAATCTGTTCCTCCTGTTGCACCATCTCCTCACTTTCCCGCTGAATTTCTTTGGCCAGGTCCTCCATGACCTGAGATACACCGGACAATTGCTCTGCAACTAGCTGCCGGCTATCAATAATCTGGCGTTTCCACTGCATGTTATGCTGATGCAGCCCGTATTGGGCACGCATGACTTCAAGTACCTCTTCCGGCTTGGAACACACCCTGTTCCATTCGACTGGAATTTGCTTACCTGAAATCTCCGGGTTCCCTTCAATGGTACTCATCACATCGGTCATGTATTTATAGGTCTGAATAAACTTGGCATCCCAACATTGCGTACGCTTGAAGCAGCTTGCACATGTGCCCTCGGCAACCGCATTCATGAAATGATCCATTCCACCTTCTTTCTGTACTGGCTCGCCCGCACCGGACATCTGATCAAAGCTGCGTGACAATTGACGGAATACCTGCGAGAAGCGAGTGACCCGTTCTGCTGTGATATCCCTAATCCGCTTGGCATACTCATGCTGGGATTTGGTATGGTCCTGCGTACCTGGTACATATTTCGATATCGCCGTCATCAAGCTCTTAGGTGTCAACATAAACAGAACGATAGCCGCACATGTCTCCCATAATGAATTCATCACATCACCTGGCCCACCCAAGTAGATGGATAGAATGGACGAACCCAGCAGCATGCCCAGTGCAACCCCCGCACGTTTACCCTCTCGAAGCATCCCTGCCAGCATCCCGGCAAAAGCAAGCAGGCTCATCTGATACACCGCTGACATGTCAGCCAGACTCAGAATCAAGCCGGTAATGACCCCAACTGAGGCTCCGAGGGGGGCTCCGCCCACCAGCGCAAAGATTAATATGAGATAACGGGAGAGCATATGCTCGACGGATAAGGATTGAATGGTCCACCCCACGGCTCCCGTCATAACGGAAGCGAGCAATATAATCAGGCAGAGGATCTCTTCGTTCTTTAGGCTGAACTTTTTTTTGCGGTAGGTGAAGATCGGTATGGCTTGTATGAAAACAAGGGTAAGCACAAAGCTTAGTACCGAATCCATCGTGAGCATCAGCATAGCGTACCAGCTGAAGGATGGCCCGATCACAACCGCGAATAATTTGACCATAAATGTAGTGGTAAACACCATCGTCGGCGCATAAGATAATTCAGCACGATCATATGACTCCAGACCGCGGAAGAGCAGATAAAAGATGGCGATCTCTGATGCAACAATGAGTGGTACGGGAAACGGTGCAAAGAGACTACCTGCGAGTAGAGCGGCGCCTACCGGAATGATGTAATCCCTGCGCATGAAAGTAATTACGGCGAAGTACGCAATGGCAAAGGGAGATAACTCATTCAGGATCATCGCCTTTCCGAGTAGAAATCCCATAAACGTAAGCAGCAGTACCCATTTGCGGGAAGCCACCATTTGGACAGCCTTGCGGGAGCCAAGCCAATGTTTCAGACGTACAGACAACTCCTCCCGAGCTTCCGTACCACCTTTACCTGCTTTCATTCCCGGAAATTGAATGACATTCCACTTTTCCATCATCCTCAAGGCACCCCATTCGATTAATTTGAATTTTCGTGTTTCGTTCTCGATGGTTCTGATTATAGATAGAATAGAAGACGTAGTTTGTCAGAATAGGTGGGTAGGGTCCAAAAAGTTTACGACAAAAGAAACGAACCTGGCGCGGTGGAGCAAAACCCCGGCCTTATTGTGGTTTCTGTCCTTCCCTTACTTCATTCCGACAAAGGCAATGTCTGATTTTGAACTGGCGATGCTTTGGTCTCGCCATCATTTGAGCAGGATAGCTGTGGAATGCCACGGAAACCTGTCGGTAAAAAATGGTAGACGACAAATGTTCTTATGGTTCCATTTTGTCGTGCAGAAAAACTGGGGATATGGAGATTCACTTTACAAAAAAAGCTATTCCGCTCTTATCTGTGAAAGTCATCTGTGAAAGAAATGCAAAAAAACCGTTAGCCCAAGGGCTAACGGTTTTACTTATATGTTTAGATCAGGTTGTGACAGATTACACACGCTTGGCTCCGCGGCCTCCACGTTTGCCTTCTGTGTTCTTCTTAAGCGAAGAGATCCGCTCTTCACTATCTTTCAGGAAGCGTGACATTTTATCCTCAAATGAAGGTTTGCCTGCTGCGGGCTTGAAAGAACGGCCTCCGCGGTCACCACGGTTAAATCCACCGCCGCCGCCACCACGACCTTGGCCACCACTTGGACCTCCGCCGCTGAATCGTTCGCGATCTCCTCCACTGCGTTCCGGTCTAGGAGCTCTCGGGGGTCTGGATTGTGTTTGTTGCTCAACCGGTTTGTCAACAGCTTGCTTAATGGAAAGTCCGATCTTGCCATCCTTGTCAACGTTGATAACCTTCACTGTAACGAGGTCATTCAGCTTCAGGTGGTCGTTGACATCTTTGACGTAATTGTCGGCGATTTCCGAGATGTGAACGAGACCCGTGACACCTCCTGACAGATCCACAAATGCTCCAAAATGCGTGATTCCTGTCACCTTGCCCTCTAACTTGGTGCCCACTTCAATTGCCATAGAATAAAATGATCCTCCCTTAAAAATATACAACCCGATTTTTTGAATGCCAAAATCAATGCTGCGCTAATGTAATTATACCTTATGCCGTAAACCAAGGTCAACTGAACACTACCCCATCAGAGAGCCTATTTTTTCCGGTTTAACGGCTTCAGACACACGGATAACAAACCTAGCTCGGTAATGGACCGAATTCCATCAGTTCCCTGACTCTTCAACCTGGATTGGCGTTTCCTCAGGAAGATAATATCCTTTTTTCCGTGCCAGCTGTCCTATGTATTCAGGGTCATTCAACCGGCTGACTTCGTACTTCAACTGTTCCAGCTTCTTCAATGTATCTGCCTTTGAAGCTTGCTGAGTAGCCAGCTGAGAACTCTTGTCCGAAATTTGTGCATTCTGCACAAGGAATGTATATCCTGCCCATATTACAAATACAATCATAAACGTCATCCAAAGCATGAGGCGCCTTTTTGCACCGGCAGATTTTCCTTGGTTAGTTGGAGCCTTTGATCTGCCCACAGGTGTTTTACCCATTACGGACCTCCTTAAAACCAGCGTTTCCATATCGCTGCAATTCTTGTACCCACACGGATCATGAAGCGTGGCGTTACCCAATATTTCAGGAGCGGCCTAAACATCCAGCGGAACAACTTGCCGAAAGGTACCAAACATTGCAGTACCAGCCTGCCCAGGAATAATAGTATCGCAATTACAAAACCGAATAATACGCGAATTAACTTATAAATTCCTTTAGCCGGCATAACGATCAGGATGTTAAGGATATGTCCACACCAATGAATCAGCGTTCTTGCGAGTTTAATTAACATTACCACAAAACGCTGGGTTGTAACACTTAAAAGCCAAAAATAGAAACAAACCCCTATAATCAGCCCCAAAAAGACATAAAACCGCAACTGTCCGTGGTTTC
The DNA here is from genome assembly GCF_055687625.1 of Paenibacillus sp. CB74. Lineage (NCBI taxonomy): Bacteria > Bacillati > Bacillota > Bacilli > Caryophanales > Paenibacillaceae > Paenibacillus > Paenibacillus sp. CB74. Next base: position 5,278,117 of record NZ_CM146009.1, read on the forward strand.
CGGCGTATAGCATCCGAAAAACGAACAGCGCGGAAGCAACCCAATACAACAGATCGAGCGTGTGAATACTCCATCTCGGAAACCGCAGCTGTCCGGACAGTACCCGGTAACTGTCGTAGGCCATTCCCATCACGACCCCCGAAGTAAGCATCCACATCAATGTGATCCATTGAGTATCCGGACTCATCGGAACATCTTGCCGAACAGGCCTTTACTATTCTTGTTCTGGGAACCGGGGTCCAGATATTGCAGAGAGCTAACTGTGCCTTCAATGGATAAGAGACCTTCCTCCAGGCTCAGGTTTTTGATATGTAAATTGTGCCCTCGGATGGTCAGATGCCCAAGTTCAGTCTGCAGCAAAAATTCCTCACTGTCGAAGCTCTCCACGTTGGAGACACCCGTCAGATCCAGCAGTTTCCGATTCTGCATGCTCAGATGATGCTGTTTGGCCTTACCGTGCTCAACCATGGCATGTACCCCTCCTTCTTACACCTAGCTTATGGATGTGGAGGTCGGAATAGAACCAGCGTTGTTGAACAAATAACCCGTCTTCCAGTAAAAACAAAAACGCCCTTCCCTGTGACAGGAGGACGTTTCGATTCAACTTGCATTGAATGCATATTCATACCAGATGTACTGTTACCAGTTCATCCCGTTATCCTTGGCGATCGGCTCTTCCTTCACCAAGGTGTAGAGGCTGCTCGCCTCATCCTTCTTGGTACTCTCGGCAATTCGTTCCACCTTCACGGTGACCAGTTTCTGACCGAACTGAACCGTCAGCTCATCGCCCACTTTGACATTGGCGCTGGGCTTTGCTTCACGTCCGTTCACCAGAACACGTCCCTGTTCAGAGACGTCCTTGGCCACAGTGCGGCGTTTGATTAGCCGGGAGACCTTCAGGAATTTATCAAGACGCATTATTTTACGGCTTCTTTAAGTTTGTTGCCTGCTTTGAATGCAGGAACAGTGGACTCAGGAATCACGATTTCATTCCCTGTTTGTGGGTTACGTCCGGTACGACCGGAACGTTTGCGGGTCTCAAAAGTGCCAAAGCCGATCAATTGTACTTTGTCTCCGCTGGCAAGTGCATCTGTAATTTCTCCCAAAAAGCCGTTCAATACGGACTCAACGTCTTTTTTAGTCAAACCACTTTTGGTTGAAATGTTGTTAATCAGATCTGTTTTGTTCATTTTTAAAAGCCTCCCAAATTGAAAAAAAAGTATCTGCGAATCCCTGACAATACATTGATTGCCGCTGATTCGCGTTAGGTCACTACACATGTATTCTGGCTTGGCATCTGAAATCCTGCCTTGGTCCGCGACTTTTTTAGCTTTTTTGTCGATGGTCGGCAGGGAACAGTCTAAGACCAGTACCCGAAACTATCCATGACTAAACATCAATCCAGTCATTACAGTTGAACACATGTTCGTATTATCATAACATACTGCATAGCATGATGGAATAAGGCTAATAGGTATTTTCCAGAAAATTGAACCCGTTATAATCCTGCCTTCTTCGCTTCCTGCCAGAATTGCTCCATCTCTTCCACATTGCTATCTGCTGGTGTTCTTCCCTGTTCATGAAGACGCTCCTCAATATATTGGAAACGCCCAATGAATTTGCGGTTCGTCGCAGCAAGTGCCTCTTCCGGGTCCGTATCGATGAATCTTGCAACGTTCGCGGCTGCGAATAATAAATCACCCAGTTCGAGCTTCCGTTCTTCCGCAGACTGGCCTTGTTGCACCGCTTCTTTCAACTCTGCGAGTTCTTCCTCGATCTTGGCAAACACACCGTCAACATCATCCCAGTCAAAGCCAACTTTGGCTGCTTTCTTCTGTAGCTTGTATCCCTTCATCAGTGCAGGCAAGTCACGCGGTATACCATCCAGCACGGAAACCTTCTGCTGGTCCTGACCTTTGCGCTTCTTCTCCTCTGCTTTCATCTGTTCCCAGTTCTGAAGAGCTTCATTCGCATCTTCTGCCTGATGTTCTCCAAAAACATGGGGATGACGGAAGATTAGCTTATCATTCAACCCTTCGATGACATCATAGACATTAAATGCGCCCACTTCTTCTTCCATCTGGGAATGCAATAAAATCTGCAGCAGCAGGTCACCCAGCTCTTCTTTCATATGATCAGGGTCATCCTCATCGATTGTCTCAATGACTTCATAGGTCTCTTCAATCAGGTTTTTGCGAATGGACTGATGCGTCTGCTCCTGATCCCATGGACAGCCACCCGGGCTGCGAAGAATATTCACGATCTCATGCAAACGTGCGAAGGATCGGCGACGCAGGGCATCATCGGTGTTCTTCGGTACATAGATCAGTGACAGATTGCCGTACCCTTCGATCCGGTCCAGTTCGTGTAGCGGAATTTTGTGAATGATCTCCTGGCCCTGTACACCCAGTGCATGACCGACAAATACGGGATAGTCATCCGGGTAAACTTCCATCAGGCACAGCTTCACGTCCGAAGCAGTGAACACATCATAGACTTGTCCGATCAACGTATGTAGCTGTGGTTGTACCAGTTCTGTATTCAAGCTGCTGGCATCCAGGAGTTGAAAGCCTTCAATAGGATCAAATCCAAGCCGTATAAAGGCTTCGTCCAGAAAGCTTTCTCCACCCATTACACGTAGTGAAATGCCCATTTGCGGACAGCGTTCTTTGAGCAGTCGCACACTGGCTTCTGCCACCATGGGATGACCGGGTACGGCATACACAATCTCCGTTCCAGCCTCACCCTTGCGAGCAGCCTCGATCAATTGGTTCGCGATCTCATCATACACCTCGGGGAAGGAGGACTTCGCCTCATAGATCGCATCAAACGAGGTCATCTCCAGCCCCTCTTGCTTCAGATCATTCAATACAGGATGATCCAGGGTACGTACATACAGCGTAGCTGCATGTTTCATTTTTTTGATAATACCTACGGTCAGTTGGTCTGCATCTCCTGATCCAAGACCCACTACGGTTAAAGCTGCACTCATTACGTAAACCTCCATCCGGACTATCCTGCCCAGGCTCACTCATTCAGCGTGCCTGATCAGGACTAATTACACGTATTATACCAGAATCATTCTATATCCTATAATTGCATATTGGCTGTGCTGAATGCAGAAGCACCGTGAGCATGAAGCTAGCGCAGCACACGCAGTCTGCGCAGCAGCTTGGCCAGGCGAGGCCCCAGCTTGGGCACAGCCGCCAGCTCCGCTGCGGTCAGTAGCCCTGTCCGAGCCGCCGCCAGCAAGAACACGGCCGAGCCTGCGGCAATGCCCAGCAGGCTCACGCCCATTGCGGCCAGCCTGCGGTAAGCCGCGATACCCATGCCGCCGAGTACCGCTTCGGCGGCCAAGGCCATGCCTACCGCCGCCAGACTCATGGCGGCGATCACCAGCGCCGGCTTCGCCAGGACGGCGCCAGGGGCAGGGCGCAGGGCGACAAGTCGCGCCAGTAGCGCCACATTCAGGCCAGCCGCCAGCATGTAGGCGACTGCGCCTGCAAGAGCCGCGCCGCTGATGCCCAGCGCCGGCACAAGCATAACGTTCAGCAGCGCCTTGACGCCTGCGGCGGCCAGCATGCTGAACGCGGGTGCGCGCACGGCGCCGAGGCCTTGCAGCAGCGCCGCCGCAATAATGCTGACGGTGCTGCCCGCAGCCGTCAGCGCCATGTACCGCAGTGCTTCGGTGCCTGCGGCATCTCCGTACAGCATGCGGTTAATCGGCTCCGCCAGCACCGCGAGACCCGCGGATGCCGCCAGGCCGATCAACCAGAACCAGCGCAGCGCGAGGCCTGCTTGCTGCCGGACGGCTTCTGGCCCGCCCTTTAACCGGGCTTCCGCCATCGCCGGAATAAACAGCACAGACAGTGACGTAGCCAGCATCGTCACCAGTTGAACCAGCGGCAATCCGCGGTTGTAAATGCCGAAGGAAACCATCGATTGGAGTTCATCCAATCCTTCTCCCCGCAGAAGCCGTGGCACGGTGAAGGTGTCCACCAGATTCATCAGTGGTACGGCAAGCGACCCGAGACAGACCGGAATGGCGTACATGAGCAGCATCCTGATCCATTCAGCATTGGATCGAGATTGGTCTGCCAGAGCGGGGTTAATGGAACTCACCGTTTCCATCTGTGGTGTAACCGATCTATTCTCCTGATGCTCATGAGAATCTGATCCAACCTCTCTTCCGTTACTGCTTCTTCCCAAATCCAATGGTCCGGTTCCCTCTTCCCTACGTTTCCGCCGATGACGGACCATGTACCCTAACATCGTTAACAGCCCGACCATTCCGCCAGCAACGGAGCCCATCATGGCTCCAGCGGCAATCGTCTCAAGCGAAGCGTCTCGTCTCATCAACCATACAAGCAGAACAATCATGACGGTGACACGTATCGTCTGCTCCACCACTTGCGATACCGCTGTTGGGACCATCTGCTGTAACCCCTGGAAATATCCACGCAGTCCCGTCATCACCGGAACGAACAACAACGCCCATGAAGCTGCACGAATCGAAGGAACCACATGTCGATTGCCAATCATGTCAGCGATTAGCGGCGCACCTGCATACATCAAGAGCGCCATAACAAGTCCTATTCCCCCGAGCAGCACGGAAGATATCCGGATAATCCTCCTGCTCTCGTCCGGTCTCCCCAGTGCATTCTGCTCTGCTACGAATTTGGATACGGCCAGAGGCAGCCCGGCAGCAGCAAGCGTAACAATGAGCATATATAACGGATACACCGTATTGTAAATGCCAAAAACACCGTCTCCCCCCAGATTCTGCAACGGAATCTTTTGAAAAGCACCAATGATTTTGGAGATAATGGCGGCAAGCCCAAGAACAAATGCACCCTGTAGCAGCCTTGAGCCTGTAGACGGCTGTTTCATAAGTCCCTCCTGCATAATCCTTTTAAGCATACCTTGTTATTATACCTGCCTGAGGGCATACAGACTAACTCTGCATCATGACACTTGTCTTAATCAATGCCTTCCCCTTAAAATGCAAAAACTCCCGCATGCCCATGTCAGGGCACCAGGAGTTGATTCGCTATCTATTGTTCCATTTGCTTGCCAAGGAAACCAGCAGCTGTCTCGGACATCTTCACTTCCATCTGAGACATCTTCACCGATTCATCCTTATTGAACAGGATAACCGTTCCGATGGGGTCACCACCTGAAATAATCGGCGCAATAACAAATGATGATAACGTCTCGTCATGATCTTTGCTAAGCTCATAGGAACCGTTGTTTGTTTCCAAAATGGTCTTTCTGTTTTCCATACAGCCCTCTAACAGTTGACCTACCTGCTTGTCCAAATACTCTTTTTTGGAACCACCTGCCACCGTGATGATCGTATCCCGGTCGGAAATCATCGTTACATGACCCGTACTCTCATACAGGGATTCTGCATATTCTTTGGCAAAATCACCAAGTTCGCCAATTGGCGAATATTTTTTAAGGATAACTTCTCCATCACGATCCACGAAAATTTCCAATGGATCACCTTCACGAATACGTAACGTACGGCGAATTTCTTTTGGAATGACCACACGACCAAGGTCATCTATACGGCGGACAATACCAGTAGCTTTCATTTCACATGTTGCCCCACTTTCTCGAGAAGATTTTTCAACTACTGTTCCTTAATGGGTAGAGGAAAGTCCCAGAACGTTTAGTGTGATATCTTGACCATAGTATTCATCTGTTCCCATTTCCTTATACATGCTTCGGAGAATATAGTTGTGTAACTTTCGAAGAAGACGACCATGTACCCATACAGCCTGAATATATACAAGAAGAAGCAAGAAGGAGGTCCTAAGTCCTCCCCTTGCTTCTCTGTATGGTTGTCCATATTTACGTAGTACAAGACATATTCGGGCAGAATTAACCCTGAACGTGTGCTAACACAGCATTACTTACTGCTTGTACCTTCATCTGTAGTTGCATCTTTGTCTGTTCCGGTCGTACCTTGGTCCGTCTTGGTATCTGTACCTTTGGAGTCATCCGTTTTTGGTTCGGTTGTTTTCTCTCCTTCAGTTCCTGTACCCGTTGTACCCTCAGTTGTACCTTCAGTCGTGCCTTCTTCGGCTTTTTCTGTTTTTGGCAATTTAACTTCTTTTACGATTTTGTCCAATTCATTTTGCATGAACGTATCAATCTCAGCAGCTGCCAATTGGCTCTTCAGACTTTCTTTTTGCTCAGCTGTCAATTTGGTGAAGTCCGCTTCCGTACGAGCTTCCACTTTCATGATGTGGTAACCATACTCCGTTTCAACCGGATCACTGATTTTGTTCAGTGGCAATGTTTTTGCAGCTTCCTTGAATGCCTCTACCCAGCTGCCTACAGGTGTTTCTTCGTACAATCCACCTTTTTCAGCAGAACCTGGATCTTCGGAATATTCTTTTGCAATTTTAGCAAAATCAGCTCCGCCATCCAATTTCGTTTTTACTTCTTTTGCAATTTTCAATGCATCTTCTTTTTTACGCTCTTTTTGCGTTTTTGGATCTGTGAAGTTAATCAACACGTGGCGAACAGAAGCTGTTGTGAACTGATCTTTGTTTTTCTCAAACTCAGCCTTAACTGCATCTTCCGTAACGCCTGTTTCTTTGTCTTTAATAACTGTCATGATGCGAGTCATGTAGTTTTTAATGTTATCGTCTGTCAGGTTCTGAGCTTTCAGCATCTCAGTCCATTGATCTGCCTGTACAGAAGCTTTCATTTTATCGAATTGCTCGGTTGCCGCTTTGGAACCTGCTGTTTTGGCTTCCTCACTTGCTTTGCCACTCAGATATTCATAAGCAACTTCCTGTTTCACCAAATACTCTTTGAAATCGTCCATATCCATCATTTGTGCATACTCCGGATAGAGGAATTTCATGACACGTTGCTCCATGTCGAATTCATTGGCTGTAATGGTACCACCATCATACGTAGCGACTACAGCACTCGTATCCGTCGATTCAGGTGTTTTTGCTTCTTCCTTCTTGCCACATGCAGCAAGCAGTGATAAGGATAGTACTGCGACCATGCTCACAGACAGTACTTTTCCTACTTTTTTATACTTTGGTAACATCTTTTAGTTCCCCCTTTGATTTAAAAGCCGTCTTCATGGACTCCAGAATTTTCTCTACCAGCTCCATCAGTTGCTTATCCCCAAGCCCCTTGCCTTTAGCGTGAATCAGCATATGGGGTCCTTGTTCAAATTGTACACGTCTTTCGAACTGATTTCCAATGTGCGCGATTTTCGAGAGTTCAAAGGCATGTTCACGCCCTTCATAAAACTTCACGGTAATGTCCTCACCACGTTGGGAAATGGACTCAATACCGTAAATTTTGCCGTATACTTTCATCCGCGCAACAGCCAGCAAGTTAATGACGGCTTCCGGAAGATCACCGAACCGGTCAACCAATTCGTCTTCCAACTCCATCGCATCGTCGAAGGATGCAATGACCGCCACTTTTTTGTATATCTCAATCTTCTGAATACTGTCATAAATATAATCGGACGGCAAGTAGGCATCAATACTGAGATCCAGCGTTGTGTTCCACTGGTCGGAAGGTACCGGCTCTTCGCCAAGCATCGTAACTTTGCGTTTGTTGATCTCCTCTGCAAGCATCTGAGAATACAGATCGAAGCCGACGGAAGCGATGAATCCATGTTGCTCTGCGCCTAGCAGATTTCCTGCACCACGGATCGACAAGTCACGCATGGCAATTTTGAAACCTGAACCCAGTTCGGTAAATTCTTTGATGGATTGCAGACGCTTCTCAGCAACTTCTGTAAGCACTTTATCCCGTTGGTACGTAAAATAGGCATACGCAATACGGTTGGAACGACCCACACGTCCGCGCAGCTGATACAGCTGGGAGAGCCCCATTTTATCCGCATCATGTACGATTAGTGTATTTACGTTTGGAATATCTACCCCGGTCTCGATGATACTTGTGCTCACAAGCACGTCATATTCACCATCCAGGAAGTCCAGAATCGTTTTCTCCAGCTCTGTTTCCGACATCTGACCATGTCCCACACCAACCTTGGCTTCAGGCACAAGTTCAGAAATTTCGGCAGCCATCTCCTGAATTCCCTGAACACGGTTGTAGAGGTAATACACTTGCCCGCCACGAGCAAGCTCACGTTCAATGGCTTCACGAACAAGCGCCTGGCTGTGTTCAACCACATAGGTCTGTACCGGGAAACGATTCTCTGGCGGAGTCTCAATAACGGACAGATCACGCACACCCAGCATGGACATGTGAAGCGTACGCGGAATCGGGGTTGCCGTTAGCGTCAGCACGTCCACATTGGTTTTCAGCTTCTTCAGTTTCTCCTTATGGGTTACTCCGAAGCGCTGTTCTTCATCAACAATGAGCAGTCCCAGATCCTTGAACACCAGATCCTGCGACAGCAATCGATGCGTTCCGATGACAATATCTACTGTGCCTGCTTTGATACCTTTGGCAGTTTCATTCTGCTCTTTACGGGAGCGGAACCGGCTAAGCACATGAATGTTGAACGGATAACCGGAGAACCGCTCACGGAACGTCTCAAAATGCTGCTGTGCCAGAATCGTTGTCGGAACGAGTACAGCCACCTGTTTGCCTTCAATAGCTGCTTTGAATGCAGCCCGAATAGCCACCTCGGTTTTTCCGTAACCCACATCCCCACACAATAAACGGTCCATTGGACGGTTTTGTTCCATGTCCTTCTTGATTTCTTCGATCGCACGCACCTGATCACGTGTCTCATCGTAAGGGAACATGTCCTCAAACTCCTGCTGCTCTGCAGAATCCTTGTCGAATCCAAATCCTTTGGAGGTCTGACGCTCTGCATACAGCTTGATCAGATCATCAGCAATATCCTGTACGGATGTGCGGACTTTATTTTTAACCCGTGTCCACTCATTGCCGCCCAGCTTGTATATTTTCGGTTCTTTTTCTTCGGAACCCACATATTTCTGAATCAGATCGATCTGCTCAATAGGTACAGACAGTTTGTCTCCACCGGCATAGAGAATATGCATGTAGTCCTTATGAATACCGCCAACCTCGAGGGTGCCGATCCCAAGGTATTTACCAATCCCGTGGTTCTGGTGAACGACATAATCGCCCACTTTTAACTCGCTGTAGGATTTGATTCGTTCCGCGTTGTCTACATTCCGAATCGGTTTGCGTACTTTACGCTGTTTTTGCGAGAACATCTCGCCCTCGGTCACGACAGCCAAATGAATGGACGGCATTTCAAATCCCGTTTGCAAGTTACCGATCATCATCTCTGGCTCTGGAATATCATAGTCCATCAATACCCGGCGCATTCGGTCGAGTCGTTCCTCACCGTTCGCCAGCATGAGCACTTGAACTCCGGCCTTATGCCAGCGCTCCATCTCTGCCTTCAGTACGTTCATCTGTCCATGGAAATCCTGCATGCCACGACTGATGAAGTTCAGAATGTTCTGTGGCTGGGTGTGTGGAACTTGGCGCAAAAAGATCGACATAAACAGCGTCTGGAATGGACGCTCATACAAGAGTTCATCACCGTCTGCGGATAATGGAAGATCCGGAAGTGTTTTTCCGTTTTGCATCAAATGCAGGTTCCACTCCGATTCATCACGGTCCAGCTGTTTTGATGTCTCTGATAGTCTGGCAGGCTCATCAAGGACCAGCAGGGTATCTTCTGGCATATAATCGTAAATCGTTTTGTTCTCCGGATAGAGCGGAGAAATATATTTATACATTTCGGAGAAATACACGTGCTCCCGCAAAAGCTCGATCTCCCGGTGAATTTCTTCACGAAGGCGCAGCTTCGCCTGCCGGTCCGTCATTTTCTCCAGCTGTTGCTCCAGCAAAAGAGCAGCCGCATCGGCAGCCTGTTCCATCCGTTCACGATCTGCAATTAACTCCTTGCATGGCAAAACCGTAATCTCTTCAATTCGTTCAATCGAACGCTGATCGGCTGGATCAAATGTCCGAATGGAATCGATTTCGTCATCAAATAACTCCACTCGATATGCAATCGATGAAGTAACCGGATAGAAATCGATAATACCTCCGCGTACACTCATCTCACCACGAGATTCCACGCGCTCCACACGCTCATATCCGAGCTTTACCATCTCCAGCAGGAAGGAGTCCAGTTGGAGTGTGTTGCCTTGTTTAATTAAAATTCGAGCATTGGCCATCACTTCCGGAAGCGGAACATAACGTCTTACCCCGGAAAAAGGAATAACAACAACGCCCCTGAATCCCTGGGCGCAGCGGACCAACACATCAATACGCTGACCCAATGTTTCCGGGCTGGAAACAGCAGCTTCAGCAGCGACAAGTTCGTTGGCAGGATAGATTAACACCTGATCATGTGAAAGCGCTTCCTGTAAATCTTCTGCAATTTTTTGAGCTGAAAACATATTGTGTGTTACTACGAGCAATGGTCGGTTCATTTCCTGATGCAGAGCTGCCAGCATAATCTGACGCGCTGAGCCGGATAGACCCGAAACCAATTGTTCCTTCATGCCGGACTTGATTCCGGCTGTAATGGACCCGAAGTCCGGATCTTTGGAAAAAGCCTGTATAAGTGCTTGTAACAAAAGGGGCACCTCTCTTATAACTTACTTGATTATCTCACGCATACGCGTAGTATCACTAATAAAATGGATACAAATTCCTTTTTGTCCTGTTTCATCATAAAGGATTACTCGCAACATTGCCACATCTGTTGATGTGGCGGGACCTGGTGTGGAGATAGCAGTGTGTTTCATGCCAACTGAAAAGAAGCCTCAGCAGGCTGCCAAGGCTATAAAAGGTGGAGCGTTATTACGCAACCGCCCTCAACTGTCATTCAATCCTGTACGGGCGATGTCTACTGAAGCGGACTCGCGAGCAGGCTAAGCTCTGGATTGTGCTCCAGGGCTTCCTTACAGTAATCACATGTAATCCGAACGGTAATGTCACCACCGGAATTATACGCTATTATATCCCTCCGCTCGTCGGGGGTCAAGAAATGAAAGCCGAGCTCTGCTTCCGTTATCCGGGCAGAATCGATTCGTCCGATAAAGGTACGGCAATGCCTACATACGTAATTCACTGACATGTTTATGCCTCCTGAACATGGTTTATACGTCCAGTATGTCCAGTATGGCTGAATCGAACCCGTCTTTTTGATCATTTTACCAGGTTGTATTACAACATTATCCGTTAAACTTCGCCATTGTTTGTTCAAACGTATGAGTCAAGCTATGCTCCAGAGCATCACATGTTTGCTCGATGGTCTGATCAAGGGCTTCCTTTTCTTTCTTCATGAATGTCGACAGTACATAATCGACAATGGCATGTCCTGGTTCAGGACGGGATATTCCCATGCGTACCCGGTTAAACTGCTGTGTACCGGTATGCTGAATGATGGACTTGATCCCATTATGCCCGCCAGCACTGCCTTGATAACGCAATCTGACTTTGCCAATCTCAGTATCCATGTCGTCGTATACAACAATCAGATCTTCAAGACTAACTTTATAAAAATCCATATACGCCCGAACTGATTCACCAGATAGGTTCATATAAGTCATTGGTTTAATCAGCACGGTTTTCACACCGCCAATATGGCCTTCTCCAATCAGCGCCTTACATTTACTCTGTGTAATGGAGATACTATGACGATCAGCCAACCGGTCGAGTGCCATAAAACCGATATTATGACGGGTTTTGGCATAGTTCGAGCCTGGATTTCCAAGTCCGACAATCCACTTCATCTTGTTCCCTCCTTCGGATTAGCCTGAGGTGAGGCATAGACTTCGAATGTTATATTTCATATAATATCAGGAAAGTAAAGTTACGATTTACTGTAGTATTCACAGTTAATATTTTATCAACCCAGGAAGGTGAGCGGGTTTTGCGCGAAGACAACGGACAACTGACTCAACATAGCGATTTTATCTATCATCTCGAATATCACGTACCTGTACAGGTATACGACCGCGACACCCATATTGAGATTGGACTCATCACCCGTTTTGATAATCAATTTGTCGAAATTGCCGATACACTTTTTCATCGGCGGCGTTTCCGATTTATCTCCCGCCCCGGGTATTAACCATATTAAGATGAACGAACCATTTTACACTGGATCATTGCGTGTGCAGAAACATCTTGCGTTGTAAATGAGTAGTTCAACTTATATGGATTGACCAGGGTCTATTTTCACTTTTAATAAAACGGCACGCCGACAGGGGTTACATTTTCCATTGAACCGGAAAACGTAACCCCTCTACTACTTTATGCAGACGTCCTTATTCAATTTCAAACAGCTTGCTGATTGACAATTCCTCATGAACCCGGATAATGGCTTCTCCGAGCAAAGGCGCTACAGACAACACTTTGAGTTTGCTTGTCGGATTAGCATGCGTAATTGGAATGGTATCCGTTACGATGACTTCCTTCAATGGTGCATTCTCCAAACGTTCCATCGCAGGTCCGGACAATACCGGGTGAGTACAGCACGCGTATACTTCTTTTACGCCGCCTTCCATCAGAGCATTCGCTCCCAGTACAATCGTTCCCGCCGTGTCAATAATGTCATCGATCAGAATGGCTGTTTTGCCCTCGATATTACCAATAATGTTCATCACTTCGCTCACATTTGGCTCAGGACGACGTTTATCGATAATCGCCAGGGGTGCATTCAGGAAATCAGCCAGTTTACGTGCACGCACTACGCCACCGTGGTCAGGCGACACAACAACCGGATTTTCGATCTGTTTCGACCGGAAATATTGAGCCAGAATCGGCACGCCGAGCAAATGGTCAACCGGAATGTCGAAGAATCCCTGAATCTGCATTGCATGCAAGTCCATCGCGATGACACGCGTTGCACCCGCTTTTTCAATCAGGTTAGCAACCAGTTTCGCTGTAATTGGGTCACGCGAACGTGCCTTGCGATCCTGTCTTGCATAGCCGTAGTAAGGTATAACAACGTTAATCGTCTTGGCAGATGCCCGTTTGAGTGCATCAATCATCACGAGCATTTCCATCAGGTTATCATTAACCGGCAAGCAAGTGGACTGCACGATGTAAACGTGACAGCCCCGAACACTCTCGGAGAGTTTCACTTGAATCTCGCCATCACTAAAGCTGGTCGTGTGGGATTCCCCCATAGGGATCCCGATATAATCAGCAATTTGATGGGCAAGCTTGGGGTTAGAATTGCAAGTAAATATTTTTAATTTCGAATCAAAATAAGTCATAAAATAAAAACCCTCCGTGCTGGTTCATTGGAATCTAAAAGCGTCTGCGACATGTCGGCACCTCCCGGATCTTCGGGAGGCAATCTTGTTATCAAAACCCCTTATTGGGGTTTGGCATTTTGTTTCTTGGCTTTGGCACGTCCGCGAATCTTCTCCGCATAACCAGGTTTATTCTCCTGACGTGGACGAGCAATGGCCAGATCATTCTCGGGAACGGAATGGGTAACGGTAGAGCCAGCAACGACATAAGCGCCTTTTCCTACCGTAATTGGTGCAATCAGATTGACGTTGCTACCTACGAAAGCATCATCTTCAATCGTCGTTACAGCCTTATTATAACCATCATAATTGACAGTTATTGCCCCGCATCCAACATTTACGTTTTTCCCTACTTTGGCATCCCCAATATAGCTGAGATGAGATACTTTGGAACCTTCGTCAATTGTAGCATTTTTCACTTCAACAAAGTCACCAATTTTTACGTTGCGACCCAGTTTAGTTCCTGGACGCAAATTAGCAAATGGACCAACCGTTGCATCAGAACCCACTTCGGCATTGGATAACACCGAATGTTTGATTGTAACTCCGTCCTGAATAACGCTGTCTTCCACATCTGCCTGAGGACCAATATGACATGCTTCGCCGATCGAAGTTGTGCCTTTGAGAATTGTCCCCGGATACAATACTGTATCTGCTCCAATCGTAACATCCGCTCCGATATATGTCGATGACGGATCAATGATTGTAACACCGTTCAACATATGACGTACAGCGAGACGTTCACGCATGAAGGCTTCTGCTTGCGAAAGTGCCAATCGATCGTTAACCCCGATGGATTCCGCGATGTCATCCGACATGTAAGCCTCAACCACATCTCCATCATTACGCAAAATGCCGATTACGTCTGTGAGATAATATTCTCCCTGAGCATTCTGGTTCGTTACTTTATCCAGCGCAGCGAACAATTTTGCATTATCGAAGCAGTATGTGCCTGTGTTAATCTCATTCACAGCATCTTCCTGTTCGTTGCAATCCTTTTGTTCTACGATCCGCTGTACGGAACCATCTTCTCCACGTATTACTCGGCCGTAGCCTTTGGGATTGTCCAACTGAGCCGTAAGTACTGTAGCTGCCGCCCCGCGACTCTCATTGTGATTCATCAGACCTTCCAATGTCTCACGAGTCACGAGCGGTGTATCCCCACAGACCACAATTGTGGATCCTGCTTCGCCGCCAAGCAAGGATTTAACTTGCTGTACTGCATGTCCTGTGCCCAGTTGTTCCGCCTGGAGTGCATACTCCGCCTTGGAACCTAAAAATGACTGCACCGCTTCGGCACCATGGCCGACAACTACCACACTGCGTTCAACGCCTGCGCTGAGTGCTGCATCCAGCACATGTCCAACCATAGGTTTACCGCATACGGGATGCAGTACTTTGTACAATTTTGACTTCATTCGTTTGCCTTGCCCTGCGGCAAGAACGATTGCCATTCGTTTCAAAGTTAACGACCTCCTGTTCTGAAAAACCCATTGAAATGCATTGCTTATCTATATCCAATGAGTATCGTTCAGCCGACTTCAAGCCGGTCTTGTTCATCGCCTGCTGTCTCTGTAATCACACGTAACAACGCGGACACCAACGAAATGTGACCTATATGTATACGCCGTGTACCTGCGAGCTTAACCGAATCCCAATGATTCCTAAGATGCCGCCCTGCCACCAAGCGCACGATGCGCTTTTTGTTCTCTGCTAATAAACTCAATACTGAATATATCTTATTCCGATCAAAAAGAAAAGAGAGCCATAAGACATGGCTCTCTTTTCCTTCGAACCCCAATAATGTTCTCAGGCACCTTCTTCAATGACTTCTTCCTCAGTTGCAGCACGATCGTATTCAGTCAGAACTGCTGCCTGAATCTTCTCACGCGTACCGGAAGAGATCGGGTGGGCGATATCACGGAACTCTCCATCAGGAGTACGCTTGCTCGGCATAGCAACAAACATTCCGTTGTTACCATCAATGACACGAATGTCATGAACGACGAATTCGTTATCGATGGTAATGGATGCGATAGCCTTCATTCTCCCCTCCGAGTTAACACGGCGGAGTCTGACATCCGTAATTTGCATGTGTGTGTTCACCACCTTTTTCCATCAGAACTTGGTGTATAATTCCACACGGCATATACGAACTCCTTCTTTTTATAACCATAAAAATTTCCTAATTTCAGGAATTTTTTTATTTAATACACAATTCGACAACGTTAGTGCCAGGTCGATGGAAAAGACCCTTTAACGACATAACATTCGTCATCTTTCTACAGGTCAAAATAGTTGCCAGGCTTGACGGAAATCTGTCTGCTCTTGGCATCAACCGCTGTCAGCTTCGCGAGAGATACGTAATCGGTTAACAGCCGTTCTTCTGAATCTACAGAACCAGATTCCACCAGTACCCCTACCCCGGCAACTGTAGCATTAAACTCGGCCAAAAGATCGATCATTCCTTGCACCGTACCCCCAGCCTTCATGAAGTCATCCACAATAAGTACTCTGGAATGCTCACGCATCGCCCTACGAGACAGGGACATGGTATGCAGACTTTTATGGGACCCGGATACATAATTGATACTTACGGCCGATCCTTCTGTAGCCTGATGGTCCCTGCGTACGAGCACGACAGGCAGGTTGAGCTGGGCTCCGGTCGCATAAGCCAGTGGAATTCCTTTGGTTTCTACCGTCATAACCACATCAATATTCATATTGCCAAAGGCCGTTGCAAAGATCTTGCCGGCTTCATTCATCAATGCGGGCTGACCAAGCAAGTCGGACATGTACAGGTATTCTCCAGGCAAGATCCGATCAGGTTGCGCGAGCTGGGTCGAGAGCCGTTCCGCAAATGCAAGTGCCAGTTCTCGGGATACCTTCGGAATCCACCTTACTCCCCCGGCTGCTCCAGCCAGTGTATGCAGTTCTCCTGAGCCACCTTCTTCGAACACTTCCTTGATAATCGCCAAATCTTCACTAATTGAAGACTTTGCGGCACCATAACGTTCGGCAAATGTGGTGAGCGGAATAACCGTATGCGGTCTGGACAATAAGTATTGCGTCATTTCAACCAGCCTTGCGCTTCGTTTTAACTTCTTCACAGAGATCCATCCTCACGATCACGGAAACATCTAAATCCGAATAATTATTTAAAAATATACCACCTTTATACGTGTTTGTACATTATAAAAGCGAATTTCATGTCAACATACGTACAGCGTACACTTCTTTACAGAAACCACGCAGGCCATTGTATATCCGGGCAACCTTGGATTCTTTGGAGACCAGTCCAAATACCGTTGGACCACTACCGGACATCAACACACCGTCTGCGCCCAACCGAATCATGGCATCCTTCAGATGCTGAACTTCCGGATACAGCTTCAACGTTACATCTTCAAGCACATTGCCCATCTGGTCACAGACTTCCGTAAAGGATTGGTTGCGAATCGCCTGTTCCATTTTAGCCGCACTCGGATGACGAACAATCTTGTCACTGCGGAACCGTCCGTATACATCGGCTGTAGACACATTGATTGGAGGCTTGGCCAGAATTACCCAACATTGCGGCGGATTAGGAATGGGAGTCAACTTCTCACCACGGCCTGTAGCGAGTGCAGTCCCTCCTGTGATACAGAATGGAACATCCGAACCGAGTTCAGCTCCAAGCTCCTGCAGTTCGTGATCCGGTATATTCAATCTCCACAGACGGTTCAATCCACGCAGAGCTGCTGCTGCATCACTGCTGCCTCCGGCAAGGCCGGCTGCAACTGGAATCTTTTTATCCAGATGAATATGGACGCCCGTACGTACGTTATAGCGCTCCTTAATCAGTCTGGCTGCCTGGAAAGCCAGATTCTTCTCGTCCAGCGGGATATAACCCGCCTGACTGGAGATGAAAATGGTATCTCGCGGCAGCTCCGACATTTCCAGCCGATCAGCTAGATCGACCATGGTCATGATCATTTCAACTTCATGGAATCCATCGCTTCTTTTATGTAAAACGTCCAGCATCAAATTAATTTTAGCAGGCGCTTTTTCGTAAATTTTCAAGGCGTTCACCCGTCCTCACCTTTTCCCTAAGACAACTTAACATATTATATCAAAATGGGGCTGTCAAGTCATTTCTATTCCGCATCTAAGGGGAAAAAGCGGGGTTGTCCCTGACGGATTTCCCCACTTTTCAATCTGCTTGAACCGGATTAAGATTTGCGGGCAGCCTGCTCAGCAAGTTGAATGGCTCTTTTCACCATGTTTCCTGCATCCTTGGCTTTGATTCCACCCCAACCTTCCTGTTGGACCGTATCATAGAAGCCCAGGTCTTTCGCGAGCTCATTCTTCAGATCCTCGGACATGACACTTCTTCTTCTGCGACTCATGAACCATCCTCCTCCAAAGTATCCATCATAATGTAATGAGTTCGTTCACGTTTTGGACATCTTGCATCAGGCCAATTGAAGTTTCCTCCATTGCTTAAGGAACTGCCCTTCACCTGTCCATATAGTATGCCGCGACCACCCCTCACTCATTCCTGCGTATGTATGGGTTACCATAGAAGATAAATGGGTGATTTTGTAGACATAAAAAAGCGATCCACCCAAAGGGCGAATCGCCTGTACAACGATACTTACGTCTCCATATAGGAGCTATGCGTCTGGCTGCCCGGGTCAAAAACCATGACTTCCACCGATTCCGTAAGTATATCCGCATAACTATAAGATACTCGCTTGAAGGTTTCTTGCTCTTCATCAAGCTTAACAATAAAAACAGAAGGGTACGTTTCTTCCAATACACCCGTACGCTCAATGGTCTTACGGCGGCCACCATTAGCCCGCAGCATAATCTTCTGACCAATATGTGCATCGAGATTGCGTTTGATATCCAACAGCGTGTTTTTAGCCATTGTCGACGACCACCTCTTTTCTTGTCCATTATACCGGATTTTACAGTCATTGTCAAATCAAAACTAATTATTATATCAGCATCAAAAAGTTGTTGTCAATGAATTTTTTTGCAAACAAAAAAAGCCCCAAATTGGGACTTTAAATGGCCTACATCAGACTGCCGATGGGTTCACTTTTAGCGTAGATAAATCATTCAGCCCCGGCAGGCCTACCCGGTAGCTCCCCCGTGTCTCGACACCACCCACACCTTGGCTACCACTGATCGTATTGTGCAGCACGTCATTCATGTTGACCGTTTCCCGTACCGATGTGAAGGAAGCCTTGGCTGCCACGTAGACCGGGTCAAGTGCATGAATGAGGATTCTGCCTGGAGAACTGGCAAAGTTCGCTCCAGCGCGCAGCAGTGCCTCAAAATGGGACTGACAGGCCCCTGCCACAATAGTGAGTGCATCCAGATGGCGTTCATATTGTCTGGCCACCTGAATGGCCGCTACAAAATTTTGCGAGTTCTTATAACTACCAAGACTATATAAGTCATAGGGCTGACGTGTCTTTAACACCCCGTCATGACCCGTAATGACCACGATATCTGGACGTACTTTGGGTAATAAACGGTATAAGGTATCTGCCATTGCCGATTCATGAACGTATTGTCCCTCTGCGGGAACACGAAGTTGCTCATAGAGATCCATACTTTTTTTCAAATAGTTCGGATCACCATCCAGATGAAGCACCTTTCCCGGCATTTCAAAATAAGCCGGCTCCTGTTGAGCAGACCAGTCCTGTACCAGACCTTCACGATTCCGCTCAGCCTGTTCCATACGAATCTGTTGCAGGCGGGAAAGGGTCTGATGTGCTTTAATATGCGCCTGTCTGGTCTTGGCGCTTTGCGGTTCGTAAGGAACCTGTATCAAATCGTCCACTGGGGAATCGGCAAGCAGCCGGAACTCAGTCCCTTTAATGACCGCAGCATCCAACTGAAGGCCTTCCACCCGAAAAGTCACATCGCCGCCGTATGACTTCCGAACGACCAAGTCTCCGATATTCATCAACGTAATCACCTCTACCCCATCGTATGGGCAGAGACCCGGTTTGGTTCATTCGAATTTTATAATGCTGCGCGTACCCCTGCTTCCCACATTACGGTGCTGAGTGTAGCATACTCCTGCAGACTTAACGTCTCTCCGCGTCGGGATGGTTGGATACCTGCCTGCTCCAGCAGAATGTCTGCCTGTTCCCGGTTCTCCTTTGTGAAGAAACGAGCCTTCAGGTTGTTCGAGATTGTTTTTCTCCGTTGGGCAAAAGAAGCCTGTACCACTTCGAAGTAGTGTGCTTCATCGGGAATCTCAACTGGTGGTTGCTCACGCACCTTCAGCTTAATGACAGCTGATTCCACATTAGGTTGGGGAATGAAGACCGTCGGTGGCACAATACACACAAGCTCAGGAATACTGTAGTACTGAACTGCGATGCTCAGACTGCCGTAGTCTTTCGATCCCGGTGCAGCAGCCATGCGTTCAGCCACTTCTTTTTGGATCATGACAACAATGCTGTCCACTGGCAGCTTCTCTTCCAACAGTTTCATCATAATTGGAGTCGTTACATAATAAGGCAGGTTAGCCACAACACTGACTTTGTCCACCGATGCAAAATCGCTTTGGAACAGTTCAGCCAGATCAAGCTTCAGCACATCACCATGATGCACACGTACATTCGGATAAGGCTGCATCACTTCTCCCAGAATGGGAATCAAGCGCTGATCAATCTCTACGGCTGTGACAGGACCCGCTACCCGGGCCAATCGTTCCGTAAGGGCTCCAATACCCGGTCCGATCTCTAAAGCGCCCTTGGACTCGTCCAAATCGGCTGCATTAACAATTTTGTTCAGTATATTTTGATCGATCAAAAAGTTCTGACCTAGACTTTTCTTAAATGAGAATCCGTGTCTTTGAATAATTTCTTTGGTTCGCTTGGGCGTTGCAATTTCTATCGTCTCTTCCATATCCTTCATATGCTCACAATCCTTCACGTTCAATTTGCGCTAATGCTGTAGAGAACTCTTCCCGTGTAATCTGAAATACACCGAGACGTTTGTGGAACTGCTTACCGTTACAATATCCGATACCCAGCAGATTGCCCATCTCCATGCGACGTGCAGCAGCCTGCGGATGCACAATAAGTCCTGCCGCGATCAGGTCCTCCCAATCGATCAGGCTAGGAGCGCCTTCGTATGAAGTATGTACGCGTGCAAGAGCATGACGGATCGCCTCCGGTGAGGCATTCTCCACCCCAATATCCCCTTTGCGTGTGGCATCGGCTTCCGGAATGAAAGCATGTTTGCAGCCAGGCACCTTATTCGCAATGATTTTACGAATGCGTTCGCCGGCATGATCCGGATCTGTCAGTACAATGACTCCCCGTCTCTCCTGAGCAAGCGCAATCCGCTTCAGAATGCGTTGGTTAATGGCTGATCCACCTGTTTCTATGGTATCGGCTTCCACGGCCCGACGGATGGCTACCGTATCATCACGGCCTTCCACCACAATGACTTCTTTTATCATGTTCCATTTCTTCCTTTCTAACGCAAAAAGAAGAGGAATATCCTCTTCTCTGCCAAACGGCGGGGGAGACTGAATTCAGACCCCTCCGCTGCATATTCCGCATGAATCATTCATGCAACTATTTTATAGCATTCCCATTTCAAAGTAAAACGATTTTAGTTCGCTTCCGGCTTCACCGGACCGATCACGTAGACCGTCTTGCCTTTCTTGCGTCCAAAATTCAGGGCATGCTTCACACTGTCATAATATACGTCAATTTTGTTGCCTTTAATGGCACCGCCTGTATCTTCCGCACGACGGAATCCCAGACCTTCGATATATACCCACCAGCCAATTGGAATGACTTTGGGATCAACCGCAATGGTGCGCCCTTCCGTTACACGAGTACCGGAAGCTGTTTTGGTTCCAATGCCAGGCTCTTCGGAAGAGTAGGCAGTCATGGATACATTCTTAAGTACTTTGGAGTATTTAAAAGAAGTCCCGGATACGGTAATCACTTTGCTGCCCGAGGCAGATGTTTTCTTCGAGTTCGTTGCTGTAGCCTTCTTCGTTGTTGAAGTTTGAGCTGATACGGTCTGAATCTCTGGTTTTTTCACAACAGGTTTTGCTTTGGTGCCGACAGCAATCACTTTATCTACACGATTATTCGCGACAGATTTGCCGACCATTTTTTTGGAGACCAATTCTCCATCCTGAAATACCTTTTCGATGTGCTGTACAAGTGTGCCTTCTTTGCCGTTCACAACGACACGGTTATCCCCTTTGTACAAGCTAGGGTCAGCCGTTTTAATTACTTTGTAAGCGATTGATTGTTCTACATCCACTGTACGCTTTGTTACGCGCACTACACGGATCTTCATATCTGCTTTGATCGCAGTTCCAAGCGCCGGATACACCTTATCATTACTTTCAACTTGAATACCTGATTTTTGAATTGCATCTTCTACGGATGAATCCGTTGTATACAGAGTCTTGGTGTCTCCGTCTGCCGTAATGTTAACTGGAACGGCCCGCTCAATAACGATTCGGTCTCCATCTGTAATCGCCCCGTTCATGGACATGGATACCTTGTCGTGAGGGCTGACTGTGATCGACTGCTCCTCCAGCATTTCCTGAAGCATTCCTGTACGAGTCTCTACCACCTGAGCTTTGCCATCAATAACCAGTGAAATTTGTTTCCCGGCCTGACCGTAAACGACTAACAAGATCATGATTGTAAGCGCAATTGAGAAAATCGCGATCAATGCCATTTGACGCATGTTCTCATGCTTCCACCGCAACGCGAAAGACTTACTGGATGATCGTGACTCATGGGTCTCTTCTGGTTGGAATGTGCCCACTTCTCCGTCCTCCTTCATAGCCTCGCCGTCTAAAGTAACGCATGATGTCTTTGACGTGACTATACCAAATTTTCTACAGAACACAGATCGGACCAACTGATCGGTTCTGCACCATGAATCAATCTTCGCAACATGATGTCATCCTCCTGAATACCTACCGTATGATGACAACATTTCTTTTATTCAAAAACAAAAAAGCCAAAGAAAGAGTGTAAGAGGAACTCTTTCGTGGCTTCCGAATGATTTTGAATATCGGAAATTCATGCACGAGGTTGCCTCTCTTTTTCCGCTTGCGAGGTTAGCTGTCGGGTTCGGGCGAAAGAGAGCCGCCCTATCTTGGGTCACCCGCTCATGGCGGACGCCCTTGAATTCACCCCGAGACCCAAAGAAGAAATCAAATACGGCTTCGCAGTTCCCTTCGCTGCTTTTGGGTCAGCGAACGTTGCGCATCGGCCAAATACACCGATGTTTAAGCCCTATTGGTTCCCCCGCTCTCCGTTAACGGAGACTCAGCGAGACTGATTCATGAAAGTAATGTTGTTTCATCGGAAAGTGTCCCTTTGTTCATCCCCCGAACATCTGTCCAATTTTCCGCACAACAATTCACTGAAAAGATGATATCCTGTTTTGATGCATGTTGTAAAGCGTTGATCAAGTACGTTTTTCTGAATATTTGGTTAAAATATTGTAATATTCTTGATTTATTTGGATCAAAGGGCAAATTAACTCCGCTTACCTGCCTTTTTCACCTCATTTGCTCGTTTTTTTAACGAATTCCAAATCGTTCCATGGCATTTTTGGTGGTTATTGCAGCAATTTCCTCCACCGAAATGCCTTTAATTTCCGCAGCTGCCTCTGCAACCAGACGTACATGCGCTGTCTCATTTCGTTTCCCGCGATAAGGGTGAGGTGTCAAATACGGAGCATCGGTTTCAATGAAAAATCGGTCCATCGGAACCTTCGCCAGCACCTCTTTGGGTTGCTTTGCGTTTTTGAATGTAATCGGTCCTCCGAAGGAGAGATGGAAACCCATATCGAGACAACTTTTTGCTGTTTCCCAGCTGCCCGAGAACGAATGCATCACACCACCAACTTCACTCGCCTTCTCTTCACGCAAAATTCTTATGATATCCTCATGTGCATCCCGATTATGGATGACAATCGGCATGTTCACTTCACGCGCTAAGGCAATTTGTTGTCGTAATACGCGATGCTGTATTTCCTTCGGTGAAGTATCCCAGTGATAATCCAATCCAATCTCACCGATTGCCACCACTTTTTCATGCTTGCATAAAGATGCAATCCACTCCAAATCCCCTTCCTGCATTGTGATCGCATCTACGGGATGCCAACCTACAGCTGCATATATAAAGTCATACGTTTCAGCGAGTTTCATTGTCGTTGGAATTGTCTCCCGGTTAAAGCCAATGTTGATCATGCGACCAACTCCTGCATCCACAGCACGCTGAATCATGTCCTCGCGGTCCTCGTCGAATTGTGGTGCATCCAGATGTGTATGTGTGTCGAACAGCATCATGTCTGTATCTCCCTTCATGTCGAAATAACGACTATCTTCTTTTGAAAATTTAATTGGTGAAATTCAAATTTTTCAATGACTCATACATAAAACATTTTGGGCAATCTGTATATTACATCATTACGTTTGTTTCTTCACAACTACAATATATAGAAGATATAAGGATATTCTGATCTACATATTGCTGATTGTGCTAACTTTGCCTACTTGCATTTACAAAATTATGTCGATCTACATATACTCCCCATTAAAGCAGATTACTGTATCATGAAAAATAGCTCTTTTTGAAAGTCTTTTGATATCTAAATTCTTCATTGGATTATACCCACACGATTACAAGAAATAGGGGCGTATATGTGACGGTAATTCATGAATAATCGCATCCACCTTGTTTTGCGGGTAATACAAATGATGTTTCCCCCGGTGAAGCCCGCTGATGGAACGGACAATGTCAGATACTTCTGACAACTCACGTAAATTGTCCTGTCGATCCAGAAGAAGAATCTGCTTATCCGTGGATTCATCCGGACGAAAAACATCATACGGATTATCGGAAGGAAAATCAATTTCAAGATCATATTCGGGATCAAGGCCTGCCTGTACAAAAGCTTCCCGAATCTCTTCTATTATTGTCAAGTCGACCTGTTCAAGCTCTACATACTTATATAACTTGCGATCCATAAAACGTTCGCATAACTCACTCAGAACAGTATCGTCCTCCTTTCGCCACTGTGTAAATGCCGTCTGAATTAATGCTTCATCCAACTGCAAATATTCATCTACGGATAATTCTCCTGCAAATAATTGAGGGAGTGGATCAATCATGAAGCGAAATTGAAAATCATGCTGTATGAGTGTTTTTGCTCGCTTGAATATTTGCCGCAATAGAATTTCAGAACTACGAGTTACCGGATGGAAGTAAATCTGCCAATACATCTGATACCTAGACATGAGGTAATCCTCCACAGCATGCATGCCTGACTCCTTGACTACAATTCGTCCATGATAGGGACGCAGCATCCGAAGGATGCGATCAAGGTCAATCGTGCCGTAATTTACACCTGTAAAATAAGCATCCCTAAGCAAATAGTCCATTCGGTCTGCATCAAGCGGGCTGGTCACCAAGTTCACCACAATCGGCTTTTCGTACGTTTTTTGAATGACAGATGCCACTTTCTCAGGAAAATCAGGAGCATACCGTCTTAAGATCGCCCCTACTTCGGTATCACCTGTAATAATGCGACAAGTCCAATCTTCGTGATTCATGTCAAAAGCTTCCTCGATGGAGTGAGAGAATGGACCATGCCCGAGATCATGAAGCAGAGCTGCACACAGAGCTACAATCTTTTCTTCCTTCGGCCAATCTGAATAATGACTTCTTTCAAATTGAGAAATGATCTTGCGTGTAATTTCATAAACACCTAGTGAATGTGAGAACCGGCTATGTTCTGCTCCGTGAAAAGTAAGGTAAGAAGTACCGAGTTGGCGAATCCGGCGTAAACGCTGAAATTCCGGGGTGTTAATTAACTGCCATATAACCGGATCTTGCACGTGGATATAATTATGTACCGGATCTTTGAATACTTTCTCTTCCGTTAGTCGTTGTTCCATGTCGATTCACTCCTTTAATTTCTTTTATATTAACGCTTTGAGCTCCACGATTCACCTAAGATTCGACACGTTATGACGAACTTTGTCGAATAACGTAGTTTTGTCGTTTTCCAAATCGACAAACTTGGCATTGTTGTTTAAATGCGAAAAAAGGCTGCCAATCCCTTACCACCAGTAACCTTGTGAAAAACAGCCTTAATTTTAAGCTAATTTTAAGGTTGACTGTTTTGGGAATCGTTGGTATGATGAGTATCATAAAACATAAAATAATGTCGAATAATGACAATGATAGTTAGCTGAGAGGAGCACTGATTATAATGATGAAATCAACAGGTATTGTAAGAAAAGTGGACGAACTGGGACGGGTAGTTATTCCAATCGAATTGCGCCGTACGCTCGGTATTGGTGAAAAAGATGCTCTGGAAATCTATGTTGACGGCGAGCGCATCATGTTGAAAAAATATGAGCCTGCTTGTATCTTCTGTGGTAATGCAGAGAACGTTACTTACTTCAAAGGTAAAATTGTTTGTAACGAATGTATTTCCGAAATCCCTGCACCTGTGACAAAATAAGAAAAACCAGGTATACTGGACTTATCTAAATTGTTATTTCTAACCTTTTTAATATTCCTTAATAGCCTTCCCGGTGTGAACCCCACCGCGGAAGGTATTTTTTTGCCCTGTTATGGGTTCTATTACCCAAAAACTACATGAATGTTGAATATAAGGTCCTTTTCAGGTTATGTTCCCCATAACAGAAGATATTGAGTTAGATTGGCTACTCGATTAACGCATTATATACATCCCGCTTCGTCAGACCACGATCCGTTGCCGTTTTTTTCATCGCATCTTTGCGGTTATATCCTTCACCCTCATAATGGCTGACATGATCCGCCAGTGACATCAGCTGCCACCATGCTTCGCGCTCAGCCTTACGCTCCTCTTCCTTAATACCTTCCACCAGCAAACAGTACTCGCCAAGAGGTGGATGCTCTTCAAGCCAGTCTATGCATTCCTTCACAGTACCCCTTGCGAATTCCTCATGACGCTTGGTTAGTTCACGAGCCAGGACAATGGAGCGATCACCCAGAATTTCTTCGAGGTGGACTAATGTTTTCCGAATACGGTGAGGTGATTCATAAAATAACAAAGTCCCGTTGGATTCGTCAAAAGCCTCCAGCACTTTTCGCATGTCCTTTTTCTCCCGCGGCAAAAAACCGCCGAATGTAAAACGCTCCGTCGGTAATCCGGACACGATCAGAGCAGACAATGCAGCATTGGGTCCAGGGATGGGAATGACCGTTATTCCGGCTTCCAGTGCAAGCTGTACAAGGTCGGATCCCGGGTCTGAAATGGCTGGCAGACCAGCATCACTGACGAGTGCCAAATTTTTTCCTTCTATTATATAGCGTATCAGTTCAGGTCCACTTGCCCCCTTGTTATGCTCATGATAACTAAACAGCATCGAAGGTGTAATTTCAAAATGAGTGAGTAGCTTCCGGGTCTGTCGTGTGTCTTCTGCTGCAATGATGTCACAACTCTGCAATGTCTTGATGGCTCGGAAGGTCATATCCTCCAGATTACCAATGGGTGTTCCAACCAGATACAGCTTGCCTGATCCTTCAAGCTGCTCCGCATAGCTTTTCTGAATATGCAAAGTCATCTATAGTCCTCCTTTCGTAGTACGCTCAGCATGTTGCTGGCCATAGTAAATATCCATAATCTCTTCGCAGTATTTCCCCTCTTCATTGTAGACAATGAGTGGAGGAAGCATCCTTACTTCCGGTTTACCATCTTTCATGCCTTCAATTAATACCATGTTGGCTTCCAGATGAGCACGGGGATGTACCATCCGAATTCGTTTCGGCTCCAGCTTATACTCACGCATGAGCGAGATAATCTCTGCAAGTCGCTGTGGACGATGAACCATCGATACTTTGCCGCCATTACGTACAAGTCGACTGCAAGCCTGGATCACTTCTTCCAAGGTACACCCGATCTCATGACGTGCCATTGCCTGATGTGTGTTCATTTTGAGGTCACTGCCATTCAGGGGCATATAAGGGGGGTTTACCGTTATTGCATCATATACAGCATGTCCCGTTTCTTTCACCAATTCTCGCAAATCACCTTCACGAATCATAATCGATTCGTCCAGTGCATTTAATTGAACGCTGCGACGAGCCATATCCGCCAAACGAGGCTGAATTTCGATTCCCTCCAGACTAGCCTGTGTACGCGTTGTAAGCAAAATGGGAACTACCCCGTTACCTGTACACAAATCAAGTACACGACCGCGTTTAGGTACGGAAGCAAATCGGGCTAACAATACCGCATCCATCGAAAAACTGAACACTTCATCACTTTGAATGATTCTTAAATCATGAGAGAGCAGATCATCAATCCGCTCTGACTCATGCAACACGACTTCATTTGCTTTCATATGGTACGCTCATCCTCCGGTACTCTATATCTCATGCTTGTTAAGTTTAGGTTTGTAACCTTGAAAAAAAACCGTAGGGGATCCCTACGGTCACTTCATTTATTCAAAAAAGACAGGCAGAACAGACAATCGCCTTCCGTCCGCAGATGTCCATAATAGACATTGCAGATATGGAAGCCTTCGTGATACAACCGAGCCAGGTTATCATACCCTTCACCCACAACGTCTTCACCTGTAGCCGGACCTGCTGGTCTTGCTACGGGAGCGAGTGCTGAGGAGATTGGCAGATCTGCCGGAGCCTCACGTTTGAGCAATTTGCGTAATTGCTCATTCTCGATGGTAAGCCGCTGATTATCCTCAAGCAGCTCCTTCACAATCATTTTTAACTCTCCTAAATCACCGTGCAACTGACCCAGTTGGGTTTCCATTTCATGAATGTGCGTAAACAGATTTTTCTTTTCCAAGTTTCCACCCCGAAGCAACCTTTATGGTTTACTTGATAACGACGTCATCCAGCGGAAGTTCTTTGACTTTACTGATGTCGAACAGTTGAACATGGACTGTGCGGCTACCGGCATTAATTCCGACAACTTTTCCTTCACCCAATGAGGTGACGACCAATTTGCCTACAGCTGGCAGTTCTTCTCTCACACTTTCATAGTTATCATGCTCAAATTTCAGACAGCACATGAGTCTTCCGCACAACCCTGAAATTTTCGTCGGATTCAGTGACAGGCTCTGATCTTTAGCCATCTTGATTGATACCGGCTCAAAGTCTCCCAGCCAGGAAGAACAACACAATACACGGCCGCAAGGTCCGATACCGCCAAGCATCTTCGCTTCATCACGTACACCAATCTGTCTCAGCTCGATTCGTGTCCGGAATATGCTTGCCAGATCCTTGACCAGCTCCCGGAAATCGACTCTTCCTTCAGCTGTAAAATAAAATATGATTTTATTGCGATCAAACGTAAATTCCACATCGACCAGCTTCATTTTGAGGCCATGGTCTTTGATTTTATTTAAACAAGTACCGAATGCTTCCTTCGCTGCACGCTTATTTTCATCAACCACACGGGCATCGGTCTCGCCCGCAACGCGGATGACTTTCTTCAGCGGCAACACCACATCGGACTCGCCCACTTCCTTCTTACCAACGACAACCTTACCGTACTCTACCCCCCGCGCTGTCTCCACGATAACGCAGTTTTCTTTCTCAATGGGAAGGTCCAGGGGATCGAAGTAATAAATTTTGCCCGCTTTTTTGAAACGGACACCCACTACACTGTACAAAAAATTAACCCCCTTGTAAGCCAACCCCACTTCGTCTGAAGCCCCGTCTTCTTAGGGAACCGGCCGAAGTTATAACCGTTTGCATATGATTGGAACTAACTTATCCCTCTCCCAGTCTTATGCCAAACCGATCAAAAATTGCTCCAGACAAAGCTGGCCATTGACGTTAAAACGCAATTTTTTTCTGCATGCTGCGGCCAGATCCATATAGGAAACCCACTGTTCTGTGCTGCGGGTATGTGCCAACTGAGATAGCATGTCTAACTGATCTATAAAAACGATATGTTCATGCCTACCGTACTGAACATACAGCATGTCCCTAAACCATAGATGGAACAAACTGAGTAACATGTCCAGGTGTTCAGAGAGTCCGGTTTTAAAAAGCTTCTGCTGTGCAGAGATCAATGATGTACTTCCTCTACCCAGGGACTCCTTCCCTAATTGTAACATTACGTTTCTAATTTCTGCAAACCAATTCTGCTGGAGAATTTCTCTACATGCTTCCAATCCTGACGCTAAATGGACGGCAGAGCGAGCCAGATTGGCAGGGTGCCCTTCCTCAATTAGTGATTGCAGCATCTCTTCCGGATTCAGTGCACTGAACGGCACCAATTGGGAGCGTGAACGAATCGTAGGCAACATGGCCTGTCCATTATCTGTAATCAGGATGCCAACTGCCGGTACCTGCGGTTCCTCCAGAAATTTCAACAGACTGTTTGCTGCCTGCACCGTCATTTTCTCGGCTTGTTCTATAATATATACTTTGGGATGACCTGCCTCTGATCGGTATGAAAAGATACGCTGCAGATCCCGAATTTGATCTATTTTAATATTGTTTCCATCAGGTGCAAGCATGGTTAGATCCGGGTGATTACCATGTTCCACCTTACGACATTCAAGACATTGTCCGCACGCGTCATCTTCCAGCTCTGTACAGAATATTGCCTTGGCAAAGGTAATTGCCGTCTTCCGTTGCCCGCTTCCCGCTGGACCGCTAAATAAATACGCGTGGCTTATTGCCTGACGTCTCAAACTGCTTTGTAACATTTGCTTGGCCGCTTGTTGACCCATAATCTGTTGAAAGGACATACTTCCTCCTCAGAAGCTTAAATTAATAAGCATCCCCCGAATTTCGCCTACTTGTTGCAATAGAGAGATTTTTCCTTCTTCTGTATCCAGCAATTCATCTGCCATGGATAACAGAGCGGAGTCAATTTCATCAATCAGCTTATAACGCTTGCCTCTGCCACGACGATCCCAACCCCTTGTCTCTTTCATGGATACACCGCGACGAACGGTCTCTTCCAGGAACCTTTTAACAAGTTGCTTATACGCCTTCAGTTCACGAATCGTCATGGAACGTGCCAGGCGATCACCTTGAAGCTGGATTTCACTAAACCGGCGATTCAGTTCAGCTTGTGAGGCCCGTTCCCCCTGGTGGTTCATCATATCAGAGAAATTTTTGGATTGAACCGGTTTGGAGCCTGAATCAGTAGAACTGATCCCGCTCTGAATCGGTCTGAATCCAGGATTGATTTTCATGGATACGCCCGCTTTCTATCAAAGTTAGCTAATCGCCCATCAGCACAGTGCGCGTTGCGCCTGTGCGTGAGGATGAGGCTTCTATATATGCTGATCACACTCTATATAAATGGTAGATATACATCACCATTAAGGACTTGTTGTTTGTAGTCAACCTCTTTCCGAATGAGCATTCCCCAGCTAGAAAATGTTCATTCGGAAAGAGTGTGCCAATTCTTCTGGTCAAGAAAGGCGGTTCCATAGGTGGCACACACGAACTTCTTTTAGATCTGCTTGCATCCATCGTTTCCAACATGCTATTGATCATGAAAGACCCTCATGGGATGATTCATGCAAAAAGTTTAGAAGTGTTCGAAGCGATCTACCGGGAGAACAAATACAGTAGCTCCACCTACTTGAACTTCAACAGGTAGCGGCAGGTAAGAGTCGGTTGTTCCACTCATCGGTGTGACCGGAGTCACGAGCTGTTCACGAACCTTACAGCTGCTGCGAATGACGTTCATTACGGACTCGACTTGACCATCATCGACACCGATCATAAACGTCGTGTTGCCTGCCTTCAAAAATCCACCCGTACTGGCCAACTTCGTTGCCCGAAAGTTTGCTTTGACCAATGCGCTGGATAATCGGTTGCTGTCTTTATCCTGTATAATCGCAACAATCAGTTTCATCCTGCATAACCTCCTTCAGAATAAGCACCTTTATTAAATGCCCTGTCTATATATTAGACAATTACTCGTCAAAATCCTTCAAAACCCCTGTCTCCAGCGACAAAATCATCGCTGCCAAGACATCCTCCTGCTTCATGGAAGCATCAATAACTCTGATTCGTTCCGGGAACTGCTCTTTTAATAGGAAATAACCCTCTCGCACTTTATGGTGAAACTCCAGATTCTCCAGATCCAGACGGTTCACCTCGCGGCCATCATGAGCGTCGATCCGTGCAAGCCCCAATTCAGGCTCGATGTCCAGATATAAGGTCACATCCGGCATAAGATCACCGATCGCAAAGCGATTAATAGCCCATACATTCTCTATCCCGAGTCCCCGGGCATATCCTTGATAGACCAGACTGCTATCGACAAATCGATCACAGATGACTGCTTTTCCAGCTTTCAGCGCAGGCTCTACCTTCTCCGCCAGATGCTGGCTGCGTGCAGCTGCATACAATAGCGCTTCGGTTCGAGCATCCATTGCCGTATGAAGAGGGTCCAGGATTATTGAACGTATTTTCTCCGCAATTTCAATTCCGCCAGGCTCTCGCGTAACTACGTAAGGTATACCCCGTTCTTCAAAATAAGAACCTATTCTACCAATCATCGTTGTTTTACCGGAACCCTCTCCCCCTTCCAGCGTAATGAATTTACCTCTGCCCTGCATATGCTTCCCTGCTTTCTATGTCGATAATTGCATCTATTGCTGCTGTAATTGAAAATGCTTTGACCCTCTTGCTACAGGATATGATATCCCCCGCCCAGAGGTGTATAGCTACAGCTATATCGTTACGTATTAATAACACCAAGATCATACAAGCTTGTTTCTTTCTATAATACTATAGGTCAGCAGTTACTCCAACATGAACAACAAAGTAAAGCGTCAACCGTAGATGATCCATACCCATAATGGAAGCATCATTGATCCGGCAATGGCACTTACAATCATGGATACTGAACTGAGGGCTACAGCATTCTCTCCATATTCAACAGACCTTGCCATGCCAAGGGCATGAGATGCTGAACCCAATCCAATTCCGTAGGCATGTTTACTGCGGACTTTGGCCCATTTCAGGAGCATCGGTCCCAGTAATATCCCTGAGAATCCTGCAATCATCACAAACAGCGATGTGAATGAGGCATTCCCTCCAACCTGATTAGCAAGTTGAATAGCAACAGGAGTCGTCACGGATTTTGGCAATAAAGCAATGACCATCTCTTGAGGATACCCCAGAAGAATGGCGATTAAAGCACCTGTGGACACCCCTGTAATACTGCCTCCGATCGTTCCGCCCACAATTGGAATGATATTTTGCTTCAGCACATGCAGATGTCTGGACAAGGGAAACGCGAGAGATACAACTGCTGGGCCCAAGAGTTCCTGTATCCATTTGCCACCTAGCATATACGTTTCCAGCTTGATACCGGAAATCACCAAGATCAGGATCAGGATGGCAGTCGTTGTGAGTACAGGCATAAGTATCGGCCATTTCAGCCTTTTATATAGACGAGTGGCTGGAATATATACAGCGATAGTTAGCGCGATCATTCCAATTCCGAGGATGAATGCTGACAAGTGATCGCCTCCTTTTTACCTGTATGAGACGATCTCCATATCATGAGCCACTCACTTAATTTGGCAGATATCAGACATGTGATTAATGTGCTAACGATCAAACCAAGGACTAATAATAATGTGTTAGCTCTAAAAAAATCAAAATGATTAATGATGCCCACAGTAGGTGGAATGAACAATAATTGCAAATGGGATTGAAGCCACGTTGACCCTTCTTCTCCCCAGCTCATTTTGACCCATCCCAGTTGGATGGCAATGAACAAAACCAGCATACCCACAATACTTCCTGTTAACGGCAGATGTAATAGAGTTTGAATGAGGTTGCCAATCCAGTAAAAACCGTACATTAACAAAACTTGCAGGACTATTCCTGTATATTTTTTTAGCGGAATACCCAAAGTGTTCCCTTCTTTCTTATGTCTATCTGTATAAGCTGAACTAGAACGTGTCTCCGTACCTGCTGAAAGGCGGAACGTAACTGAACGTGTCTGGAGCAGAGCACGGAGCGGGAGCGCTAACGACCCTGTGACGACTTATTCAGCGATTTGAAGCGCCCGCACCGCAGCAATCTAAGGAATCTGAAAGACGCTATATTGGAATAACCAGTCGTTTACAGCGTGTTTATTAGGTGATTTGGGTTAATAACAAGTCTCCGGTTCCTTAGAATATCGCCTGGACAATTCGCGAGGATCAGCAATCCTTGACTTCAAAATGTTGGACCCTAACATCCTTCAACATATTGCATGCCTGAGTTGGAAGATAGCAACTAGATTAATGACCAAGAGACCCTCACATGTGTAGGGTCCGGTATCACTAACCGTATTGGTCATACAGACTACCGTTGGTAAATGTAATTCAGACTTCATATGTGTATTTATCAATCCTTCATGACCTTTAATACCTGTAGTGATGCATCTGATACCCCGTGAAACTTCGCTCCTTCATTACGCAGGAGTTGTATACGATCCACCATCGTTGGACTTAGACGTTCACCTGGATAGACAAGCGGAATCCCTGGAGGGTATGGAGTAACCATCTCGGCAGATCGACAGCCTGCACTTTCTTCTATCGGGACATAGATCGTATCCGCCTCCACAATTGGTTGCATTGTGAAGGAGATCGGTTCGGAATAACCAGTGTTTTCTTGTAAATTGTTCCACGTGGAAATATAATGCGCAGAATCTTTCACGAGCTGATGTGATGTCTCTGCATTAGATTGGACCTGCTCATGCCCATTGGCAGAGCTGATATGGTGTAAAGCCTGCAACAGGTGCTTAGCATCTTGCACCGTTGAGCCCAGGCTGAAGAGCAAGACGACGTACCGTTCGTCGCTCATCTCGGGCACACAGCCGCATGCTTCCAGCTGCTGCTGTAGCCCATAACCGCTCAGCACCCCTGCGCCGTCATAGATGACGGCCTTGAATGGGTCCTGCGCGGTATACCCCGCGGCAGATGGCATCGCCGCCGCGGGCAGGCCCTCCCGTGTCTGCTGCGCAGCGGACACGGACATACCAGCCGGCTTCGCTGTTCCGGCTGGCGGTTCTGGCTGCAGCGGCTGTGCAGGCTGCAGCAACTGGAAGCGCGGCAGCTCCGCGAGGCCGCGCTTAAAGGCGTTCACGGCGGCGAGCCCCGCCGTGAATGTGTCCGCGCCCTGCACGTGCAGGAGCCGGCGCGCCAGATCAAGCGAAGCCATCACCGGGTATGATGGGCTTGAGCTTTGCACCATGGACAGGCGCTGCCTTAACAGGGACCGGTTTAACCGTGGTCCCTGGATGTGCAGCATCGCACCCATGGTGAAGGCCGACAGCATCTTATGCGTCGACTGCACGACACCGTCTGCTCCGCATGACAGTGCAGAAACAGGCAGCTCCGGATGCTGCCCATAATGCGCGCCATGCGCTTCATCTACGAGCAATGGCATGCCAGCAACGTGGCATACCTCGGCAATGGGCGTCAGATCAGCGCCCATGCCGTAGTAATTGGGCAAAGTGACAAGTACGCCCTTTGCCTCAGGATAGGACTGGACAGCAGCCTGAACCGTCTCAACCGACGGCATGACCGCAAGTCCAGACGCTGGATCGACCCACGGCTCCAGAAATACAGCTCTTGCGTCGGCTAGCATTAACCCGTGAATAACGGATTTATGTACATTCCGCTGAACCAGCACAATACTGTTCGGCTCATCACACACAGTAAGAAGTAAGGACAGATTACCAGCCGTACTTCCCCCCACAAGGAAGAAACTCTCCTCTGCACCAAAACAATCTGCCGCAAGCTCCTGTGCTTCCTGGATCACACCTTCCGCATGATGCAAATCGTCGGTGCCCGTAATCTCTGTAACATCCATCTCCATCATCTCCAGGAATGAACGATCCGGTACTAATCCTGTCTGCGAATGAGTCGCTTCATCGCTGAGTCGTTCCCCATTCCCTATGGCATCCCCATCGTTCTCCACTAAACTAAGTTGCTCTATCCTTCTATTTACATTTCTTCCCGCTTCGCTCTGAATATCTCCGTTATGCCGGAGTTCCTCATTAACAATATCCTTAACGGGAGATTGTCCTGCTTCTGCTGGTTTCAGCAAATGTCGGTAAGCTTGTCCATTCTTATGCCCAGGCACATGAAAAGAACGCTGCTTCGAATCACGATACGCAAGCAACGCTTCATATAAA
Source organism: Paenibacillus sp. CB74 (assembly GCF_055687625.1). NCBI lineage: Bacteria > Bacillati > Bacillota > Bacilli > Caryophanales > Paenibacillaceae > Paenibacillus > Paenibacillus sp. CB74. The sequence goes on from NZ_CM146009.1 coordinate 5,313,594, forward strand.
GGGGCTCTACTTGATTTAATTTTATGATTCATGAAATAACCATCCTGTACATATATAATGTGCGCCCGGTGCGCTCCCACATGCTTCTTAATCCAAGGAACGCCATTCTTCCCCATCTCCACACGCGCTGCTGCAAATTTTCGATATCATTATATCAGCATACGCCTTCCTTAAATGTCAGACAAGACTCTCTCTCCTAAAAACAGAAAAAGGCCCAATGGGCCTCTATACACATCAGCATCTTTACAGCGTGATGTTTCGCTTCTACTTCTATTAGCAATATGCATTATGCGTTTTTTTGTACCCAAATTTGCTTCATTTGATGAATAAAATAATTGTACTTGGCATCCTGCGCATCGGTATGAACCATTTCTGCTTCACAAGTGTCACATATGAATTCAGATACAATAAAAATGCCTTCTCTTTTTCTTTGCTCGCAGATAATACATGTGTGTTCGGCATGTTCTTCCATGAACCATCCCACCTTGTTTTACGTTTACTATCAGTATTGCACAGTTTCTATTATTTTATACATTTTCATAGTGCTTTCTTTCTATAAAATATATATATTCGCCCACCCCCTCCGGGGTGTCTGTACCGAAAAATACATTCATCTTCTGATCAAGAGCATTCATCTTCTCATGTCTACACTGTTATCCTGCATCCATCGCGTTTCCCTCAAAATCACGTATCCCTTAGTCTGACTCAAAACTTATATTCAAATTACTTAAAAAAACTTGGAATCTCAGCCGATATATAATACATGATAACGATATCAAAGCCTGACAGTCCATGCATTCGAGAGTATACTGAGATAAGCTCATTCGAATCTCAATATCTTGTACAATCGTCATGGCGTGATAGACAAGGTTCATATATACATACATAATGCATTCCCTTTTACACGTATAAGAAAACAAATACCTATCCCACACAAACGTGAATTTGAAGGAGGATATATAAACGTATGATCGCCGAACCGGAGAATAAAGCAACATTTTATCAATACCGGCTTCTGAAAAAAAAGGCTATCGCCCGCAGTGTCATCTATAGTTATCTTTGTTTGCCGGTCATCATGCTTTTATTCAATCTACTTGCATTCTCTTGGACTGGCCTCTTCTTTTTTGTACTGGCAGGCCCAATCACCATTTGGATTCATTATGTCATTGCCAGAACAATATTACTTTTGGTACGTACCTCTTACGCCAAACGGTGGCGCTGGAATCTGCGTATGCCTTGGTTAGGTTATATCCCTGATCAGCATTTCAGCTTCCGTATGTTTGTACGGGTACACCTTAACATGAGCTGGATTGGACTATGTATCATTACAGTATGTTTGATATGGTCCCCATTGTCCTTCACCCTCTCGCTGATCTTCTGGCATTTGTGGTTGCTGGGTCCTCGCTTATATGTTGTCATGGTACTCTCCCGCGAGCGCAAAGATGGACTCATCAAATTAAATGAACAAGATGTCTCATATTATCTGCAATAATACCCTTCGTTCATCCAATAGTGCAGTATCTCATTCACCTGTAATACATAATGGCCTGAGCCCCTCGGATATTTGTTAAAAAAGAGCTCGTATCGTCCAGCTGGCTCAGCCTCACATGATCAAACAAAGGTTATCCACAGTGGATAACCTTTATGTTTTGTTCCCTTCCTGTCCCTTATCCACAGTCTGGGTATGGCTAAATTAGTTATCCCCATGACAGACTCCATTCTTCTCCACTTTTTCATCTGCTGTTCCATATCCTTTAACTCCAAATATCTCGTATACTTTACTCCTATGAGCGATCCTCTATCTCCCTTCTAGCCTAGCCTTCCATTAACCATTCAATCTACCCCATACCTTTATATAACTACATCTCTCGTCCTCTACCTTTAAAAGCTCAGCACACCCTATAATAGATCAAGCGCATATACTCGCCTTTCTGTACCACAATATCTACTCCTAATCCTCTTTACCTTTATGGCTTCTCTTGCATTTCACACTAGGTAATCCGATCACGATTGCAGCCTACTTCGTAAAATAACAAAAAGCCCCCTATCATGTACACGGGAGCTTTACTATATAAGGAACATCACAACGTTAATTTCATATCCAATCTTACACGCAGCAGCTCAATCGTCTTCAGCCAATGATTTAACTGTCGTTTGAGTAGCATCATTTCTAGGAACCATTAGTGTAAAGGATCCATCATGTACTGCTAAATGCACAGTATGTCCTTCCTTTGCAAATACTCGCAAGGTACTGGATTCATTGGATGTACCCTTGGCTTGCCTCTCTGTCCAACCCCAGCTTTTAATCTCGTCTAGATATACCTCAGGCAAGCTAGTGCTCTCACTAATACCAGACAGCGTATATCGAACATAGTCCATATCCGAATTGTTCTCGGACTGGTCAGATTTATTCGCTACTTTAGGCACCGGGAAACTCTTCTCGTTCACCGCACCTTCATATGAAGTCCATACAGATCCTGAAGCTTCACCGCATCCTGCCAGAACAACGGTCAAACAAAGCAACAGAATTGATTGTAGTCCAAGTCTCCGCCAACTTAACACACACACCCTCCTTTTCACAGCTGCACATTCCAGCTCTGTGGTCAGGTACTTTTAGCATATTTAACATAGTCCTATTATACTGGTTTTGCCGCTGTTATCCGTAACAAAAATGTTACCTTCATTTGACGATCATGTTAGAGCTTCCGCTCATCATCTCTAATCCTTATAAACAAATAAAAACCACCACCGAATAACATCGGCAGTGGTTCTTTGCTTGGCGGCGTCCTACTCTCCCAGGACCCTGCGGTCCAAGTACCATCGGCGCTAGAGGGCTTAACGGTCGTGTTCGGGATGGGTACGTGTGGAACCCCTCCGCCATCGCCACCAAACGCATAGCTTACATTTCAGAGATCGTTCTCTGAAAACTAGATTCGAAACAAAACATGCGAATTATCACTTGCATATTTGGATAAGCCCTCGACCGATTAGTACTGGTCAGCTCCATGCATTGCTGCACTTCCACCCCCAGCCTATCTACCTCGTCGTCTTCAAGGGGTCTTACATACTGGGAAATCTCATCTTGAGGGGGGCTTCACGCTTAGATGCTTTCAGCGTTTATCCCGTCCGTACATAGCTACCCAGCGGTGCTCCTGGCGGAACAACTGGTACACCAGCGGTACGTCCATCCCGGTCCTCTCGTACTAAGGACAGCTCCTCTCAAATTTCCTACGCCCACGACAGATAGGGACCGAACTGTCTCACGACGTTCTGAACCCAGCTCGCGTACCGCTTTAATGGGCGAACAGCCCAACCCTTGGGACCTACTTCAGCCCCAGGATGCGATGAGCCGACATCGAGGTGCCAAACCTCCCCGTCGATGTGGACTCTTGGGGGAGATAAGCCTGTTATCCCCAGGGTAGCTTTTATCCGTTGAGCGATGGCCCTTCCATGCGGTACCACCGGATCACTAAGCCCGACTTTCGTCCCTGCTCGACTTGTAGGTCTCGCAGTCAAGCTCCCTTATGCCTTTGCACTCTTCGAATGATTTCCAACCATTCTGAGGGAACCTTTGGGCGCCTCCGTTACTCTTTAGGAGGCGACCGCCCCAGTCAAACTGCCCACCTGACACTGTCCCCGCACCGGATTACGGTACCAGGTTAGAACCTAGATACGATCAGGGTGGTATCCCAACGTTGCCTCCACACAAGCTGGCGCTCATGTCTCTCAGGCTCCCACCTATCCTGTACAGATCGTACCCAAATTCAATATCAAGCTGCAGTAAAGCTCCATGGGGTCTTTCCGTCTTGTCGCGGGTAACCTGCATCTTCACAGGTATTAAAATTTCACCGGATCTCTCGTTGAGACAGCGCCCAAGTCGTTACGCCATTCGTGCGGGTCAGAATTTACCTGACAAGGAATTTCGCTACCTTAGGACCGTTATAGTTACGGCCGCCGTTTACTGGGGCTTCGGTTCACAGCTTCGGATTGCTCCTAACCACTCCCCTTAACCTTCCAGCACCGGGCAGGCGTCAGCCCGTATACTTCGCCTTACGGCTTCGCACAGACCTGTGTTTTTGCTAAACAGTCGCTTGGGCCTTTTCACTGCGGCCCCCTCGTGCTATTCACACTACCGGGGCACCCCTTCTCCCGAAGTTACGGGGTCATTTTGCCGAGTTCCTTAACGAGAGTTCTTCCGCGCGCCTTAGAATACTCTTCTCGCCTACCTGTGTCGGTTTGCGGTACGGGCACCTTCACCTGGCTAGAGGCTTTTCTTGGCAGTGTGAGATCATGACCTTCGCTACTACAATTTTCGCTCCCCATCACAGCTCAGCCTTACGATGTGCGGATTTGCCTACACATCAGCCTTACTGCTTAGACGGACATCCATCAGTCCGCGTCACTACCCTACTGCGTCCCCCCATTGCTCATAACGGCTTACGGTGGTACAGGAATTTCGACCTGTTGTCCTTCGACTACGCCTTTCGGCCTCGCCTTAGGTCCCGACTTACCCTGAGCGGACGAGCCTTCCTCAGGAACCCTTAGGCTTTCGGCGGATCAGATTCTCACTGATCTTTTCGTTACTCATACCGGCATTCTCACTTGTATAATGTCCAGCGCTCCTTACGGTACACCTTCAACCCTTATACAACGCTCCCCTACCCCTGATGCAAAGCATCAAGCCATAGCTTCGGTGGTGTGTTTAGCCCCGTTACATTTTCGGCGCAGAGTCACTCGACCAGTGAGCTATTACGCACTCTTTCAATGGTGGCTGCTTCTAAGCCAACATCCTGGTTGTCTGTGCAACTCCACATCCTTTCCCACTTAACACACACTTGGGGACCTTAGCTGATGGTCTGGGCTGTTTCCCTTTTGACAATGGATCTTAGCACTCACTGTCTGACTCCCGGAAGTAAGTCTATGGCATTCGGAGTTTGACTGAGCTTGGTAACCCTTGCGGGCCCCGCACCCAATCAGTGCTCTACCTCCACGACTCTGTTTTCCGAGGCTAGCCCTAAAGCTATTTCGGGGAGAACCAGCTATCTCCGAGTTCGATTGGAATTTCTCCGCTACCCCCACCTCATCCCCGCACTTTTCAACGTGCGTGGGTTCGGGCCTCCAGTGCGTGTTACCGCACCTTCACCCTGGACAGGGGTAGATCACCCGGTTTCGGGTCTACGTCCACGTACTACATCGCCCTATTCAGACTCGCTTTCGCTGCGGCTCCGGCTCTTCACCTTAACCTTGCACGGGAACGTAACTCGCCGGTTCATTCTACAAAAGGCACGCCATCACCCCTAAAACGGGCTCTGACTTTTTGTAAGCACACGGTTTCAGGTTCTATTTCACTCCCCTTCCGGGGTGCTTTTCACCTTTCCCTCACGGTACTGCTTCACTATCGGTCGCTAGGAAGTATTTAGCCTTGGCAGATGGTCCTGCCGGATTCATACGGGGTTTCACGTGCCCCGCACTACTCGGGATCCGTCTCGGAGGGAACAGACTTTCAATTACAGGGCTTTTACCTTCTTTGGCGGGCCTTTCCAGACCTCTTCGCTTAACCGGTTCCTTTGTAACTCCATGTGAGACGTCCCACAACCCCAAAGAGCAAGCTCCTTGGTTTGGGCTTCTCCGCGTTCGCTCGCCGCTACTGACGGAATCACTATTGTTTTCTCTTCCTCAGGGTACTTAGATGTTTCAGTTCCCCTGGTATGCCTCTACATAACCTATGTATTCAGTTATGAGTAACTGGAAATTACCCAAGCTGGGTTTCCCCATTCGGACACCCCCGGATCAAAGCTTGCTTACAGCTCCCCGAGGCAGTTTCGTTGTTCGCCACGTCCTTCATCGGCTCCTAGCGCCTAGGCATCCTCCGTGTGCTCTTAGTAGCTTAACCTCGTGCTCCGGTTTCGACTGCTCGCTTCCCTTGTTTTGCTTGCGCAAAGCCAAAAGTCGCTCCCATTCGATACCATCGTACGTGCAATCTACCGTTTTTATTGAAACTTGTTATACACAAGTTCAGCTAAAAAGGAATGTTCTAATTCGCATTTACTTTCGTTTCGATATCTAGTTTTCAAAGAACAAGCTCCATGCAAAAGCAAGCTGTTTGAGAGTTTGAGCTCTCAAAACTGAGCAACGAGTGAGTAGTTTGCAGCTAAGCTGCGTATTTGAATGTTTCCACGCGGGAAACGATTCTCCATAGAAAGGAGGTGATCCAGCCGCACCTTCCGATACGGCTACCTTGTTACGACTTCACCCCAATCATCTATCCCACCTTCGGCGGCTGGCTCCTTGCGGTTACCCCACCGACTTCGGGTGTTATAAACTCTCGTGGTGTGACGGGCGGTGTGTACAAGACCCGGGAACGTATTCACCGCGGCATGCTGATCCGCGATTACTAGCAATTCCGACTTCATGCAGGCGAGTTGCAGCCTGCAATCCGAACTGAGACCGGCTTTTTAGGATTCGTTCCACCTCGCGGCTTCACAGCCCGTTGTACCGGCCATTGTAGTACGTGTGTAGCCCAGGTCATAAGGGGCATGATGATTTGACGTCATCCCCACCTTCCTCCGGTTTGTCACCGGCAGTCACCTTAGAGTGCCCATCCGAAATGCTGGCAACTAAGATCAAGGGTTGCGCTCGTTGCGGGACTTAACCCAACATCTCACGACACGAGCTGACGACAACCATGCACCACCTGTCTCCTCTGTCCCGAAGGAAAGATACATCTCTGTACCGATCAGAGGGATGTCAAGACCTGGTAAGGTTCTTCGCGTTGCTTCGAATTAAACCACATACTCCACTGCTTGTGCGGGTCCCCGTCAATTCCTTTGAGTTTCAGTCTTGCGACCGTACTCCCCAGGCGGAGTGCTTAATGTGTTAACTTCGGCACCAAGGGTATCGAAACCCCTAACACCTAGCACTCATCGTTTACGGCGTGGACTACCAGGGTATCTAATCCTGTTTGCTCCCCACGCTTTCGCGCCTCAGCGTCAGTTACAGCCCAGAGAGTCGCCTTCGCCACTGGTGTTCCTCCACATATCTACGCATTTCACCGCTACACGTGGAATTCCACTCTCCTCTTCTGCACTCAAGTCACCCAGTTTCCAGTGCGATCCGGGGTTGAGCCCCGGGATTAAACACCAGACTTAAATGACCGCCTGCGCGCGCTTTACGCCCAATAATTCCGGACAACGCTTGCCCCCTACGTATTACCGCGGCTGCTGGCACGTAGTTAGCCGGGGCTTTCTTCTCAGGTACCGTCACCTTGAGAGCAGTTACTCTCCCAAGCGTTCTTCCCTGGCAACAGAGCTTTACGATCCGAAAACCTTCATCACTCACGCGGCATTGCTCCGTCAGGCTTTCGCCCATTGCGGAAGATTCCCTACTGCTGCCTCCCGTAGGAGTCTGGGCCGTGTCTCAGTCCCAGTGTGGCCGATCACCCTCTCAGGTCGGCTACGCATCGTCGCCTTGGTGAGCCGTTACCCCACCAACTAGCTAATGCGCCGCAGGCCCATCCCCAAGTGACAGATTGCTCCGTCTTTCCAGTTTCCTTCAGGCGAAGGAAACAACTATTCGGTATTAGCTACCGTTTCCGGTAGTTGTCCCAAACTTGAGGGCAGGTTGCCTACGTGTTACTCACCCGTCCGCCGCTAAGCATCAAGAAAGCAAGCTTTCTATCAACTCCGCTCGACTTGCATGTATTAGGCATGCCGCCAGCGTTCGTCCTGAGCCAGGATCAAACTCTCCAATAAAGTATTGAAAAGAGCGATAAGCTCATTTTGAATCTGACGAGATTAAAATCTCAATTGTGCTCCAGTCGATCCAAGCCAAGGCTTGTCTCAAACTTTCGCGTTCATTCTGCAAGCAGAATGTTTACTCACTCGTTGTTCAGTTTTCAAAGATCAAACTTCTTTCGTTACCGAATGTCGTTCTCTTCAGCAACTTTTATATCTTACCACATCCGAACCAACTTTGCAAGCTCTTTTTTTAAGTTTCTTTCGAAGCTTATTTGATTTGCTTGCCGCACCGTGTAAACCGTGTTTTCTTGGCCGGAATTAGAATATACCATGTACAGATTTTGATTGCAAGTCTTTTTTTGATTAAATTATACATCCTCCTAATAATCTTTTCCTGTATATCTACATTTAATATATATCTCAAACGAAAAGGCCTCTCTATAAAAGAAAGACCCTCTCCTCAAGTTGCCCTAATATCTATAGTTAACCGATAACCTCTTGGATGTGAAGCTGCCTTTGCTGCATTAAGTTAATGATCGTTCCTTCTACTGACACCATAGGCCGTGTAGGATGATCTCGATCAGAGAATACGATCTCTCCAATCTGGTTATTGCTGAGTTTTACTCGGATGCCGTTATGGATCTGGGTTGATCGTTGAACAAATACACGTACAATTGCAGGATCCAATTTTCCAAATGCCTCGCTCTGGATTTGTTCTAGAACTAGATACGGTGATTGTGCCTTACGGTAAATCTTCTCCAGCGTCATGGCGTGGAAAATATCAGCGATAGCTACGATTTTAGCGTAAATATGAATCTGCGTCCCACTAAGCTGCAACGGATAACCTGATCCGTCAACTTTTTCATGATGCTGCAAAGCAGCAAGTCTGGCGCCCTCATTAATAGCCTTTGCCTGTTTAAGAATCTGGTAACCATATTTGGTGTGCTGCCGGATCTCATTCTGCTCTGTAACGGTTAACGTAGAAGGCTTATGGAGAATTTGCGGATCTACTTTGTTATTACCAATATCATGGAACAAGCCTGCAAACGCAACTTGCATCCAATCCTTGGAGGGAAGATCTATCCACTGGGCCAGTTGATAGGATGTGATTGCACTCAGTACAGCATGGTGATACACATAGTCATGTTCTTGCATTACTCGTGGACTGAAGGTAAGCACATTATATTGTTTGAGATGTGCAAACACAGCCTCTAACTGTGTACGCAGCTCATATACAGGCAATTCAGCCGCCAGAGAGGACAAGAACGCAGTTTTGGTCAGTCCTACCATCTTTTCATACTCATCCTGTAGAGACGTTGTTACAGGGGCTGTGCTGACATTCCCTGTCTTCGCTGTCCGTTCACCATTCTTCTCGTTTGCTGTACTTCCTGCGGACGCAGATGCACCCTTGGTTCCTGTATTACTTGATCCCATTCTCTCTTGCTCAATATCCACCTGGTGAATCATAAAGGCTTTGAGCACTTCCATATCCTTGGGTAAAATGACTTTGCCCTTCTGAAGCAAAACGTTGCCACGAAGCGTTTGCACATCACTCCCAAGTTTGAGTCCTGGTTTGACTTCTGACAGGGTGATAAGTCCCATGTATATTCCCCTCACTCATCGTTCTTCTATGTTAAAAACAAACAAGACCATAGTCCCGGTTTTTCATGATATTTCCCATTATATTACTCAGAAATGAGGCTGTACATCCTAGATTCGAAAGAATAGAAGAAGAGATCCCTTTATACAACAAAAGGGCTCCCAGTGGGAGCCCTCTCAATCTTTTTCCAATCTCCAAGAGATCGGTTTGTATAACATTCTAGGTTTATGCTTCCGAACCGGAATCGTCGTCCTCAACTTCAGCATCTGCATCCGCGTCAGACAGGGTTCCTTCTTCCAGGCTTACTGCCGGAGCTTGGGTTTCCCCGCCTTCCATGCCTTCAAGTGACTCATCGTCTGGTTCTTCTTCATTTTTGTCAATCCGGCTGACTGTAGCTACTGAATCTTCGTCACGAATATGAATCAGCTTCACACCCTGCGTGTATCGACCCATCGTGGATATGCCTTCCATACTCATCCGGATCAACGTACCGCTAGACGTAATAATCATCAGATCCTCTTCGGTTTTAACCATCTTGAGGCTGACTACTGCGCCGTTCTTCTCTGTGACATTAATCGTCTTAATACCTTTACCGCCACGAGTCTGCATTCGATAGTCACTCACAGGTGTACGTTTACCGTATCCTTTGGCTGTAACGATCAGAACATCGAGATCTTTATCGACTACATCCATGCCGATAACGGCATCCTGTTCATCCAATGTGATCCCTTTAACCCCGGTTGCACTACGTCCCATGGAACGTACATTACTTTCGGAGAATCGAATAGACATTCCGTGAGCTGTACCCATAATGATCTCTTGCTGTCCATCGGTCAGCTTAACATCAATTAGAATGTCATCATCACGCAAGGAAATACCGATCAAGCCGCCTTTGCGGATATTGGTGTAATCCTCAAGTGGCGTTTTCTTCACGACCCCTTGACGGGTAGCAAAGAACAAGAATCTGTCACTTTCAAATTCTTGAACCGGAATCACGGCATTAACCGATTCACCCTGCTCAATCTGGATCAGGTTGATAATCGGTGTTCCCCGTGCGGTACGTCCAAGCTCTGGAATCTCGTAAGCTTTGAGACGATACACCTTACCTTTGTCGGTGAAGAACATGAGGTAGTTGTGAGAGTTGGTTACGAACAGATGCTCAACAAAGTCAGTATCTTTCGTATCCATACCCACAACCCCACGTCCACCACGTTTCTGGCTGCGGTATGTGGATACCGGCAGACGTTTCACGTAGCCTGTATGGGTAATCGTAATGATAACCTCTTCGCGTGGAATCAGGTCCTCATCCAGAATACTCTCTTCACCTACAGTGATCTCTGTACGACGATCATCACTAAAGCGGTCGCGAATCTCTTGCAGCTCTGTGCTGATAATTTCAAGCACCAAATGTTCATTGGCCAGAATTTCGCGATACTCTCTGATTTTGACCATCAGTTCGTTGTATTCATTCTCAATACGTTCGCGTTCCAGACCTGTGAGGCGTTGCAAACGCATATCGAGAATCGCTTGAGCCTGATCATGACTGAGTGAAAAACGCTCAATTAAACCTTCTCTGGCTGCATCTGCATTACTGGAAGAACGAATCAATGTAATAATCTCGTCGATATGATCCAACGCTATACGCAAGCCTTCTAGAATATGTGCACGAGCTTCAGCCTTCTTCAGTTCAAACTGCGTACGTCTGCGAATAACCTCAATCTGATGCTGCAGGTAGTGATACAACACTTCACGCAGGTTCAGGATTTTAGGTTCTTTATTCACAATCGCAAGCATGTTAATTCCGAAAGTGGATTGCATCGATGTGTGTTTGTATAGGTTGTTCAGAACAACACCCGGATTCACGTCTCTACGAAGCTCAATTACAATTCGCATACCATTACGGTCAGACTCATCACGAAGGTCGGTAATGCCATCAATCTTTTTATCACGTACCAACTCGGCGATTTTCTCAACGAGTCTCGCCTTGTTCACCTGATAAGGCAGCTCTGTAACGATAATTCGCGCTTTGTTGTTATTCTCTTCGATGTTGGTTTTGGCCCGCATCGTTACTGAGCCACGTCCGGTCTGATACGCCTGGCGAATGCCTGAGCGGCCCAAAATGTAACCGGATGTAGGGAAGTCTGGTCCTTGAATGTAATCCATGAGTTCCATGGATGTAATGTCCGGATTTTGAATCATGGCCTGTACACCATCAATGACCTCACCCAGATTATGAGGAGGAATATTGGTGGCCATACCTACCGCGATCCCGCCAACCCCATTGACAAGCAAGTTAGGAAAACGAGCAGGCAAAACGATTGGTTCATGTTCTTCACCGTCATAGTTCGCCTGGAAATCAATCGTATCCTTGTTGATATCTCTAAGCATTTCCATAGCAATCTTGGACAAGCGAGCTTCCGTATAACGCATCGCTGCTGCCATGTCGCCATCGACTGATCCAAAGTTACCATGTCCATCTACATGCATATAGCGCAGGGAGAAATCCTGTGCCATCCGTACCATCGTCTCGTATACAGCAGAGTCACCGTGTGGGTGATACTTACCGATAACTTCGCCGACGATTCTGGCTGATTTTTTATGTGGTTTATCGGGGGTCATGCCGAGCTCTGACATTGCGTACAGAATACGCCGGTGAACCGGCTTCAATCCATCACGTACGTCAGGTAAGGCACGGCTAACAATGATGCTCATCGCATAATCCATAAACGATTCACGCATCTCCACGCCTATATCCCGATCTGTAATCTGAGAGTTCATTTCTTCCGCCATGCTGGACCTCCTTCTTGTCCTTCAACAAACGTTCCATTCCGTCATGCAAGAAAATTGATTATATGTGAAAAGCCTAACAAGGCTAAAACCGCGCAAGAACGCTACTCTTTATTATATTACTTTCACAAAAGTTACACAATTAAACGTCCGCTGGGCAATAGCCTTTCTTCCGGGAACTTCTGCGTCTCTAGGGATACGCCCTGCCTTCCTCCTCAATTGCACATACAATGCTAGAAATACGGCATATGTACTGTGCCCATCGAGGCTAAAGCCATTCCCGTCCTACGATCAAACTGCAAATTGTGCAGCTCATCGCACAAAACGCCATATTTCTCTATTATACCACTGAAATCGTCTCTTGTCCTTTGATTTCTCCGTGTCTTTCCCTCTTTGGAAATGAACAAAACATGAAAGGACTGATGGATCTTGGGTATCCAACGCGTCTCCAGCAAATGGGCCAAAACAGCTGTGTTACAACGCAGTCGCATGGTGAATGAATATATCCCAGTCACCCGAAAATATAGCCGTCAAACTTTGGAACGAATGACTGAATTATTCGAGTCCAACTATATCAAACCGGACCGTGGTACTTACGGTAATGGGGTCATGCGAGTGAAAACAACCCGTTTATACGAACCAGTTGTTAATCCCGACGATTACGCCACAGAAGCAGATGTTCCTGAAGAAACCAATGATCGGAACCCACCTACGGATGAACTCGAAGCAAGTGCTGTTACCTCCAGAGCTACCCAGCTCATAACAACATATCATCTCCAATACGGTACAGAGGAGAGATCCTTTCATTCCCTGGATGAACTCGAACGAGCACTGAATGATCGCATTCAGGAACGGGATTATATCATTCAACAGGGAATCTCGCTGATGAAGCATGGAGATTTGCCTTTTGACTTGCGTGTGTTGACTCAAAAAAATCTGCAACATAACTGGGAAACAACAGGTATTCTGGGACGTGTTGCTGCACCGGGCAAAATTATCACGAACATTCATGGTGGTGGACAATTGGCCACGTTTGAAGAACTCGTACTGCCCCATCTTCAACAGGATAGATTCAAAAAACTCCGCAATGAGCTATACCGTCTAGGTATCCATACCGCTGTGCAATTGCAGACATCATTTCCAAGGCTCAAAGAGATTGGTATTGATATTGCACTAGACGAAGAAGGACGTCCCTGGATTCTTGAAGTCAACACATTGCCGGGCATTTATGCTTTTGGTTTACTCCCGGACAAGGGGGCATACCGGAAGATCAAACGCTATGCAATTGCGTACGGCCGTTTGCCCGCCAAAAAGAGTAAGGCTTCTCGTCCATCCCCCAAAGCACAGGCCTCGTCTACCAAAAAACGTGTACGTCGCTAACCACGGGTTACGGAAGTCCTCTGCCTCCTATTCCGTGATTCAAATAATATAAAAAGGCGCCCTCACAGGCGCCTCTTCGAATATCGTTAAATGTCGAGGTTTTTCACGTATTTCGCATTTTCCTGGATAAAGTCACGACGCGGTTCAACGTTATCCCCCATCAGGGTATCAAACATCGCATCAGCAAGTATGGCATCATTGATCGATACTTGCATCATAGTCCGGCTCTCCGGATCCATCGTCGTTTCCCACAATTGTCCGGCATTCATCTCGCCAAGACCTTTGTAACGCTGAACGTTAAATTTCGCATTTTCTCCGAACGTGGCAATAATTTCATCGCGCTCTTGCTCGGAACCGGCATAACGAATCACTTTGTTACGCTCAATCTTGAATAATGGCGGTTGTGCAATATATACGTAACCTGCCTCAATGATTTTACGCATGTACCGATACAGGAATGTCAGCAACAGTGTTCGGATATGAGCACCATCGACATCGGCATCCGTCATCAAAATGATTTTGTGATATCGGGCTTTGGCAATATCGAAGTCATCACCAATACCTGTACCCATCGCCGTAATAATAGCCCTGATCTCCGCATTACCCAAGATCCGGTCGAGACGAGCTTTTTCCACGTTCAGAATCTTACCACGCAGCGGCAAAATCGCTTGGAAATGACGATCACGTCCTTGCTTCGCTGATCCGCCGGCAGAGTCACCTTCGACGATGTACAATTCGCTGATTGAAGCATCCTTGGATGAACAGTCTGCCAATTTACCCGGAAGTGAGCTTACTTCGAGTGCACCTTTACGACGTGTCAGCTCCCGGGCTTTACGGGCTGCTTCACGCGCACGGGCTGCTTGCAGTCCTTTTTCCAAAATACGGCGGGATACGGAAGGATTCTCTTCCAGGAACTCCTGCAGTTTCTCGGCAAACAAGGATTCGACAATTCCACGAACTTCGCTGTTACCCAGCTTGGTCTTTGTCTGTCCTTCAAATTGCGGTTCCGGAATCTTGACCGAAATAATAGCGGTCAAGCCTTCACGCACATCGTCCCCAGAAAGGTTACCCGTACTGTCCTTGATTACCCCCGCTTTACGGGCGTAGTCATTGATAATCCGTGTAAGGGCACTCTTGAAACCTGATTCATGGGTTCCGCCCTCATGCGTGTTGATATTGTTGGCGAAGGAATAGATATTCTCGGTGTAGTTGTCATTGTATTGCAGGGCAACTTCCACCTGGATATTATCTCTGGAACCTTCAACGTAGATTGGAGTTTCATGCAGTACTTCTCGCTTCTGGTTGAGGAAGGAGACGTATTCGATAATGCCGCCTTCGTACAGGAACGAGTTGGTTGCACCTGTACGCTCATCCGTCAGTGTAAGACCAATTCCCTTGTTCAGGAATGCCAGCTCACGAATACGGGCAAGCAAGATGTCATAATCATAAACTCTCGTTTCCGTGAAAATTTCAGGGTCTGGGTGGAATCTAACCGTTGTTCCCGTTTCTTCCGTTGTTCCAATTACTTTCAGGTCATATTGTGGAGCTCCACGACGGTACTCCTGTTGATAGACATGCCCGTCAACCTTAACTGTGACAACAACTTTTTCGGATAGTGCATTAACTACGGATACACCTACACCGTGCAAACCACCGGATACTTTGTACCCGCCGCCACCAAATTTACCTCCTGCATGGAGGACGGTCATAACGACCTCAAGCGCAGGACGTTTCATTTTGGCATGTTCACCGACAGGAATCCCACGTCCGTTATCGACAACAGTGACACTGTTGTCTTCATGGATAGTAACCTCGATATGGTCACAGTAACCTGCGAGCGCTTCATCGATACTGTTGTCCACTACTTCCCAGACCAGATGATGCAGACCTTTGGAACTGGTGGAACCGATATACATCCCCGGACGTTTCCGTACGGCTTCCAGTCCTTCAAGAACCTGAATTTCATCTGCACCATATGACGGTTGATTCATAGACATGCTTTCACCTACTTCTATAGATTCAATATCGTAAATATGCGTTAACTAATAATGTTTGCTGAAATAGGCAACATCCTTCATTTCAGCCAGTTGTCCACATAAAGACAAGCAGCAAAATACACACCTTTATGCCAATGAACTACTAGAGATCAGGAAAAATGTGAGCCCTCTTCTTCAGCGTGGCTGAGGAGATTGGCGAGTAGTACACAATGTTTTTGGTCACCACAATGGACTTGGCTTCCTCCTCACCGATGTGTTCCACGGTTTTTTCCTGCTCGGCATGCGTGACATATTGCTTGGAGATCTTTGAGGATTTTTCAATCGATATATCAAAAATAGCGACCAATTCGGAAGAACGGATGATCTTCTCACCGCCCAGATGAATGTACATAAGCCCTCACTCCTTAGCGTTCAACCTGTCCGGCATGAACGTGATAAATACTGGCATCTTTGAGCTTGTCAACGTTCAGGCTCTCGATCCCCGTAGCTGTAATAAAGGTTTGCACCTTGCTCTGGAACGTTTCGATCAGCTGCGTCTGGCGAAAAGGGTCCAGCTCTGACAGAACATCATCCAGCAGCAGGACCGGATATTCTCCGATTTCTTCGTGAATCAGTTCGATTTCCGCAAGTTTAAGGGACAACGCCGTTGTGCGCTGCTGCCCCTGCGAGCCATATGTTTGTACTTCCCGATCGTTAATGAAAAAGGACAGGTCATCCCGATGCGGCCCACTAAGGGTTGTGCCTCGGCGAATCTCCTGCTCTTTCATTTGTGATAATTTTATCATAAATTGGTCCATTAAGACAGCTTCATCTTCCTCAGCGGCTTCGCTGAAGGACGGAAGGTAGGCTAGGCGCAAGACTTCCCCGCCTCCGGTGATCCCCTGATGAATCGTTTCTGCCCACTTTTGCAGTTTCTTTATGAATTGTTTCCTTTTTTTGACGATCTTAACACCATGCTCAACCAGTTGTTCGTTCCATACCTCAAGCATGGTCTGGGCTGATGCCCCTTGTCCCCAAAGCTGCTTAAGCAAATTGTTTCGTTGGACGAGCACTTTTTGGTATTGCTGCAGGTGATACAGGTAACCTGGTGCGACCTGTCCGATCTCCATGTCAAGAAACCGGCGGCGGACCCCCGGTGTGCCTTTTACAATCTCCAGATCCTCCGGAGCAAACATCACGACATTGAGTGCTCCGACAAAATCACTTAGCTTGCGCTGCTCCAGGCCGTTAATCTTTGCTTTTTTGCCTTGTTGCGACAAAGATAACTCAAGTTTGACCGATCCGTACTTTTTGTCGACCTCTGCTGCAAGTCTGGCACGTTCCTCACCGAAACGAATCAGCTCCTTGTCACGGGATGTACGGTGGCTCTTGGTGAGTGCAAGTACAAAAATTGCCTCTGCAAGATTGGTCTTGCCCTGGGCATTCTGCCCGATCAACAAGTTTACGGGACCAAAAGAGTCCAGTCTCAGATGTTCATAATTGCGGAAATTCTGCAGATCAATGCTGTTCACAAACACGCGGTAACCTCCCTTTTATCCCGTCCGTCAGGAGGCAGCAGGATCGAACTGGTCTTCTTATTCTGCGGCAACTTCGAATGTGCCTTCTCCGTCCACTTCAACGATATCCCCAGGGTATAACTTACGTCCCCGGCGTTCCTCAGGCTCTTTATTCACACGTACAAGTCCTTCCTGAAGCAAAGCTTTGGCCATACCCCCAGTTGGGATGCAATCAGCCAGTTTCAAAAATTGATCAAGCTTAATATATTCCGTTCGAATCGTAACTTGGTTCACTCTGATCTTCCTTTCGTTAGTTGGTCGTCCGATATGGCAATATCACGTAAAGGCTGTGACTGTCATCCAGCGGTTTCAAGATGATAGGACTCATGACTCCTGTAAAAGCGATCATCAGCTGCTCACTTTCAACGACTTTCAGCACATCCAGCATGTATTTGGAGTTGAACGAGATTTTTAACGGATCTCCTGTAAATTCGGCAGGTTCGATTTCTTCTCTTACTTTACCTAGCTCGGAAGAGCTTGAAGAAATTTCAACAGATCCTGAATCCATCGTTTGCATACGCACAATGTTTGTTTTCTCTTCACGCGACAGCAAATAAGCCCGGTCAATGGATTCACTTAATTTTTTTGTATCTAAAACAAGTTCTGTTTTGTATGACGTTGGAATAATTCTAGAAGTATCGGGATATGTTCCGTCCAGAATACGGGAGTAGAACAATACACGGTCGATTTTGAACAGAACCTGATTGTCTGCAACAACGATATCCACAAGCGTATTTTGATCCGGAACAATTTTGCTGAGCTCGTTCAGCGTTTTACCAGAAATGACCACGTTGTTGAAGCGGATACCTTCTGCATTATCCAGCATTGCTGAACGAGTAGCAAGACGGTGGCGGTCCGTTGCCACAAATTTCAATTCGTTGTCACCCAAACTCCAGAGTACACCCGTCAGGATTGGAGTTGTCTCATGTGTGGAAATGGAGAAGACGGTTTGTTTGATCATATTTTTCAGCAAATCGCCTGGAATGGAAACCGTTTGGTTTTCCTCGATGCTTGGCAGTACCGGGAATTCTTCCGGATCAAGACCTACCAGTTGAATCTCGGTAGCACCTGCGGAGATAAAGGTGTTGAAGTTCTCTTTGACTTCCATGTGGACTTCTTGGGATGGCAGCTTCTTGATGATCTCCACGAAAAACTTGGCTGGCAGAACTACACTGCCCGGTTGATCTACCTGAACTACGCTTTTATCTCCATCTTCAAGCGGGATGAAGGATTGAATGGATATATCGGTGTCGCTTGCTGTCAACGTTACACCTTGATGATTCACGTCGAATTTGATACCGCTCAGAATCGGAATCGTTGTACGACTTGAGATCGCTTTGGATACTTGCTGTATGGAATCGTTTAAGTAGTTTTTCATTATGCTGATTTTCATGGTTTCACTCCTAGCTGATTTTTTGGGTGTTGGGGTGTTAAAAGGTGTTTTTCAAAGGCCGAAGGCTAAGCTCCGAAATGGCTATTTTGGAGATGATATCTTTAAGATCTTTTTAGTAATAATAGTAATAGGGGCACTGAATATGTGGATAAGTGGGTATAAACCCGTACACCCAAGCCTATCCACATGTGTATACGTTGTGCATAGGCTTGGGACTTGTTCAGGTTGGATTCTTGATTTTTTCGGTTAAGTTGTTGATAACTTTATAGAGATCCTGATCGTTTTTAATCGCTTGGGAGATTTTTTCGTGAGCATGTATGACAGTGGTATGATCTCGTCCTCCGAATGCTTCCCCAATTTTGGGCAGAGAAAAATCTGTCAGTTCACGAGAGAGATACATGGCAATCTGTCTTGGGAAAGCAACTGCCTTGGTCCGTTTCCGTGCTTTGAAATCTTCAAGCTTAAGGCTATAGTACTCGCCGACCTTTTGTTGGATGTCATGAATAGTGATCATTTTGGGGCGACTGGAAGGAATAATATCCTTCAGTGCTTCAGCTGCCAGATGAGTGGTTACATCTTGATTAGTCAGTGAAGAATAAGCAACGACCCGAATCAGGGCGCCTTCCAGTTCACGGATATTGGTGTCAATCTGGTTGGCGATGTACATCATCGCTTCATTTGGAATATCCAAGTTTTCCGCACGTGCCTTTTTACGCAAGATTGCAATCCTTGTCTCCAAATCAGGAGGCTGGATATCCGTAATTAACCCCCATTCAAATCGAGAACGAAGTCGTTCTTCCAGTGTCGGAATTTCCTTTGGTGGTCTGTCGCTGGAGATGATGATCTGCTTCCGTTCCTCATGCAGCGCATTAAACGTATGGAAAAATTCCTCTTGTGTTGATTCTTTTCCCGCCAAGAACTGAATATCATCAATGAGCAAAATGTCGACGCTCCGGTATTTGTTACGGAAGCTCTCCCCGCGGTTGTCACGGATCGAGTTAATGAATTCGTTGGTGAATTTCTCAGACGACAAATAAACAACTTTGCTGCCTGGATCATGCTCCAGAATGTAATGTCCGATCGCATGCATCAAGTGTGTTTTACCGAGACCTACTCCTCCATACAGAAAAAGAGGGTTGTAAGCTTTGGCGGGCGCTTCAGCGACCGCCAGCGATGCGGCATGGGCAAAACGGTTGCCTGGCCCGATGACAAATGTATCGAACGTATATTTCGGATTCAGCATGCTGAGTACCGCTTCTTCCTGTACAACGGTTGGCGTTGGTGCCGGCAGTTGCGGGTCCGGTTCAGCAGGCTTGTTCTCTTCAATGACAAATTTCACATCGACTTGCTTGCCAAGCAGCTCGTATACCGTCGATCCGACCAATTTGGTGTAACGGCTCTCCAGCCATTCGACGGCAAACGTAGTTGGTGCGGAAATGACGATGGAGCGGTCATTCAGTTTGGTAGCCTTGGTTGCTTTGAACCAGGTATCAAAACTGGGTTTGCTGAGTTTGTTTTGTATGATTGATAAAATTTGCTGCCATAAATCAGAAGTATGGCTGTCCACAGACTGTCACTCCTTTTACATGTTCCAAGTGTGGCTTAAGCCATGATGCAGTGTCGAAATACGAGATATATTGTTGAATTTATCCCCAAACCCCCGCAGGTCAAAAACAAAAAAAGTATGAACAACGGAAAATTGTTCACAACTTTATCCACAGGCTGTTGATAATATTATGGGTCAGATCACATATTCACATCCAAAAGTAATACAATCATAGCAAAAGAAACCCCGCATTTCAACGTATCGCGTGATTTTATCCACAAATTCAATAACTTGTGTATAATTTTTAGTCACAACACAATATATTGTTTATAAACTGTTTAATTTTCGACAGAAAGACCCAAAAACCAAAAATGTTTTATACACAGGTTATCCGTCAAATGATGCCAAATTGTGTGTAAAAGTATTCTTCGTTTGTGAATAACCTGTCTGTGGATAACCGTGAGGTGAACATGGAGCATGATCGAGATCGGAAAAAGAGTTACCCCTCCACCTCGCTTTTTTCATGGCAATGGAACGATGGTGAAAGCTACGAGTTCAATGTCAGGGTAGAGACGAAGAGAGGGGAAACTCATGGATTTAATTGAACAGGATCAGGGGTGTATTTTCTAAACAGATGGTAATTCTGTGATCGGCGATGTAGAAGAATAATGGACTAAAAGGACTTCATTTTGGGATCTGGAATGTGGATTATCCGCAATAAAGAGGTAAGCGGGTGCTTAAACATAGAGGTAGAATGGTATGAATGTATCATATGATTCGGAAGGATAAATTATACGTGTATAACAAAAGAGGTTGTCCTCTAAAACCGATTATTGGTTTTGGAGGACAACCTCTTTTGAAGAGACAATGTATGGATTGATGATTTAGAGACGGGTAATGGACATCTTACGCTGGAATTCAGCGATATCTGCGTATTCCTCTTCCAGTTTGCGAGAGATCCGAATAAAGATGGGTAGCAGCTCTTGGTAGATGGCAGCATTCTCTTTGACAGGGGTGTGTCGATGTGTTGTACCGACCATGGAAGAGACGGCATGAAGCGATTTGATCCGCCCTGTAGCGTACAAACCAAGCACGACAGCACCCAGACAGGAACTTTCGAAACTCTCGGGCACAACGACTTCCTGATTGAAGATATCAGACATCATCTGACGCCAGAGAGGTGAGCGTGCAAACCCACCGGTGGCTTGAATGGAGGTAGGCTGCCCAATCTGTTCTTCCATGGCGAGCAGTACTGTGTATAGGTTGAAAATAACCCCTTCCAGGACAGCACGGATCATATGCTCTTTCTGATGATGGAGTGTTAGGCCAAAAAAGGAACCACGGGCATCCGGATTCCACAATGGTGCACGTTCGCCCGAGAGGTAGGGGTGAAATAGAAGTCCTTCCGATCCTGGCCGGACACGTTCGGCAATTTTGGTCAGCACATCATAGGAATTGATGCCAAGTCGCTTCGCTGTCTCCACTTCAGACGCGGCGAATTCATCCCGCACCCATCGAAACAGCATGCCACCGTTATTCACAGGCCCCCCAATAACCCAAAGATTCTCTGTAAGGGCGTAACAGAACGTTCGACCTTTTGGGTCGGTAACAGGACGGTCCACGACGGTACGAATGGCACCGCTGGTTCCGATAGTTGCTGCAACTACACCAGGTTCAATGGCGTTTACGCCGAGATTGGATAAAACCCCGTCACTTGCGCCAATAACGAAAGGTGTGGAGGGGGAGAGAGCCATTTTTTCAGCCGATTCGTGATTCATTCCTTCTAATATATATGTTGTTGGCACGAGCTTCGAGAGATGGTCTGGTGTAATGCCTGCTACCTCAAGGGCCTCTGCATCCCAGTCCAGTTGTTCCAGATTGAGCAAACCTGTGCAGGAAGCGATGGAATGGTCGACGACATATTGCCCGAATAGACGGAAGAACAGATATTCTTTAATCGAAATAAATTTCGCTGTACGCTCAAAAATTTCAGGCTCATCGTGGCGCAGCCACATTAGTTTGGTTAGAGGTGACATCGGATGAATAGGTGTACCTGTGCGCAGGTAGATTCGATGTCCCAATCCATTCTCTTGCAGCTGGGCAGACCATGCGGCACTTCGATTATCCGCCCAGGTGATGCAACGGGTTAAGGGTGTGTTATCCTGTCCCATAGCAATGACACTATGCATAGCTGAGCTGCAGGATACAAACAGAATCTGCTCGGCAACTACACCGCTCTGTTCCATGACTCCACGGACAGAGCGAAGGGCCGCTTGTACAATCTCTTCAGGGTCCTGTTCGGCAACATCGGGTGCAGGGGTATACAAAGGGTATTCCTGCGTTGACGTGCTGATAACGGAGCCTTGCTCGGTAAATAACACGGATTTGGTACTGGTTGTACCAATATCGATCCCAATCATATAGTTGTTCATGTATTTAATCCTTCTTTCTCCAGAAAGCGATGAGATTTTAATTTCTTTCTACTATAGAGACCCCATTTATACCACTGTACTCAGAAGCAAAATAAAGATCAGTCCAACCACGGATAATAGTGTTTCCATAACGGTCCACGTTTTCAATGTCTGGGAAACGCTCATATTAAAGAATTCTTTGATCATCCAGAATCCCGCATCATTCACATGAGACAAGATGAGTGACCCTGCACCTGTAGCGAGTACAACCAGCTCAATATTGACACCTGGTGTGAGTGCAAGCACTGGCGCGACAATGCCGGCCGCAGTTGTCATAGCTACGGTTGCTGAACCGGTAGCTACACGAATGAGCGCAGCGACAAGCCAGGCAAACAGGATGATGTTGATGTTGGCATGGGTAGCGACATCAGCAATGGCGTTACCTACACCACTATTGATCAATACCTGTTTGAAGGCACCGCCTCCACCAATAATGAGAATGATGGTCGCTGTAGGTGCCAGACATTCACTGGTGAAGCGAGAGATATCATGTTTGGTGAATCCACGTGCAAAGCCAAGTGAAAAGAGGGCAAACACAACTGAAATGAGCAGAGCAATGATCTCATGCCCGATAAATTCACTGAAAACAGTGAAGCCGCTCGTGGCATTTGGGTCAATGATGCTTGCTATGGAACCAATCAGCATCAAAATAACCGGCAGCAATATGGTAAACAGGGTAATACCAAACCCAGGCATGTTGCTGTTTGTTTTGTTTGCGAATTGTTCAGCCAGTTCAGCTGGCGGTTCGGTGTGTATTCTTTTGCCTATAAATTTACCAAACAAAGGACCTGCAATAATTGCTGTAGGAATACCAACAATCAGGGAGTACAAAATGGTTTTACCCAGATCCGCGCTGTAGGCTTCAATCGCTATCATTGGCGCGGGGTGGGGGGGAACCAAGCCGTGTACAGTCGACAGACCGGCCAAAATGGGAATACCGATCTGAAGTAGAGACATATTGGTTTTACGTGCAACGGTGAAGATGATCGGAATCATCAAAATTACGCCGACTTCGAAGAAAACAGGAATACCAACGATAAATCCAACGATCATCATGGCCCAGTGCACACGTTTCACACCGAACCGATCGACCAATGTCGTTGCAATACGTTCGGCACCGCCAGATTCGGCCATCATCTTGCCAAGCATCGTACCAAGAGCAATAACAATTGCAATGGTTCCAAGTGTGCCGCCAAGTCCCCCGGTAATGGAAGAGATCACATCGGCAGGTTTCATACCTGTAAGCAAACCGAGCATTAATGCGGACAACAGCAGGGTGATGAAGGGATTCCATTTATACTTGGAAATCAAGACGATTAGAAAAACGATCGCAATTAACGTCCAAACCAATAATGTTGCGTTGTGGGAAAGTCCAAAAAGAGTGCTCATGATGTTATGTGCTCCTTTATTTCTGATATAGAACGCTTACAAGTGAAATTTACGTCAACAATCTTATTCGTGCCGGTACTTGAAAAAAGGTATTGGCGAGAAATCTAGTTTTATCATGCCCAAAGTGAAACAAAATCGCATTTTGTATACTTGTCGACAAGTTAAGCCGCAATCACTCACAGCGGATATGATTGCAAACGCCCTGCTCCTTTTAGGAATCAAAGCTTTCGTGCAGGGTTTTACCGGAATCCTGAAAATACGTGCGGACTCCAGCCTGAATGAGTATTTTGTCGCCGGATTCAAGTGCTTCAACGAGCAACCGGTGTTTCTCAATTACAGCGCTTACTTTCTGCTCGCCTTGAACGAATACTCTGCGCGTCGTGAGCAGCATAACGGTCATCACAACATATCGAATACTCTTCCATAGATGTGAAATACGGGAATGCTGGGCGGCTTCAATAATCGTTTCGTGGAAAACGAGGTCCTGATAGGCGAATTCGACAGCGTCCTGATGTCGTCCAGCAAGTTGCATTTTGTCGATTACGTTACGCAACTGGGTGATTAATGACGCTGGAACATCACCTGCGAGTCGCTGCTGCACAAAACTTTCAATCAGGAAACGGACATCATACAATTCTTCGACATCCTTGATTCGTAGTCCAATGACAACGACACCCATCCGTTCAAGCCGAATAAGGCCTTCATTGGACAATGTTCGTAACGCTTCACGAACAGGTGAACGACTGCTGTCAAAATCAGCCGCAATTCGATTTTCCGACAAAATCTCTCCAGGTCGAAGGGTACCACTGATGATCCGCAGCCTTAATTCGCAGGCTATGGCTTCACCACGGGAAGCCCCTTGAAGCCAGGAAGAAGGAAATAGCATATGGCTAACGCTCCTATTAATAATAATCAGTTCATTACTGATCATAACATAACTATTTTGCAGACTGGACATTTCAGTTCAATCCATAGTTTGCAAGCTGCAAGCTAACGGCTAATGTTTTTTTCAAAGGACTACTAAAGGCAGGTAAGTAACCAGCTCCATCCATATACTTGTATACAAGATGTGATTTTTATCCTACACCTTTCTCAAAAGCTTGTAAACCATAATTGAAGCGGATACAACATGATTGGAATTCGGCAATATCAATAACCTATAATCATTATCCACATGTGAATAACTTCAAACAGAATGGAATAAAGAAGATAGTGGGCATTGGAGGGTGTGGATAACTATAAATGATGAAATATGGTGTTCTGATCAGGGTATGGGGATAACTTTCAGGACTCTCTTCGAGGCTTAGTAATGAGATTCAAGTGAAGGGACTGTGGTCATTACTTTGGGTCAGCTGGAGAGGATATATAAAAGAGGGAGAAGCTGTGCGTCTTGCAGTTGACTTTTGCAGGTGGACATGGTTAAATATATAAAGGTGTTTTCTGTGAAGATGAAAGTGATTCATCACATAAGTATTTCCTTGTGAGGAGGTGCAATACATTGAGACCTACATTCAAACCGAACGTTAGCAAACGTAAAAAAGTTCATGGTTTCCGGAAAAGAATGAGCACGAGCAACGGCCGTAAAATTTTGGCCGCACGTCGCCTTAAAGGCCGTAAAAACCTGAGTGCTTAATGCATTGAAGACCACCGAGGTGGTCTTTTTTTTCTTAATGAGCTCAATTCAGACTGGATGCTGGTACAGATCAGGTCTGAAAGGTCTGCGAAAAAGTACTGAACACACACGATGTATGTGGAGTGAGTTTTCCATTTTACGAAAACTTACCTTTATATAAGGATGAATGTTGTTTCGTTTCATTTGGCCGAGTAACAATTATCCCGGATGAATGATTATGAGGTTCAATTAGCCGATCAACAATTCGTCCAAATGAAGTTGTCGCCAAGACGGTTTACCGTCATTCAAGAAAGCCTATACTAAATCAGTAATGAGGCCTCCGTCAATAACAATGATGGAGAACAGCAAGGAGAAGTGCCGTGTATAAAAGACTGCGTCTACGAAACCGGGCGGACTTTAGCCGCGTATACCGGTATGGAAAATCGTTTGCCAATCATCAATTCGTGGTGTATGGCTGCCGCCGTAAAGATACGGAACAATTCCGGGTTGGTGTATCCTGCAGCAAGAAAATCGGAAACGCTGTCGTACGCAACCGGATGAGACGCATGATTAAGGAAATTGTTCGTCATCATGAACATGAGATCGTTACGCAGATGGATCTGATTTTTATCGTCAGAAAAGGTGCGCTGGACATGCCCTATAAGGAAATGGAAAAAAGCCTGCTCCATGCGATGCGCAAGGGCTCACTTTTGAAGTCAAGTAAGCGGTAAGCTTCGGTTTATTTGTCCTCCTAATTATGGTATGATTTACGGTGGAATGGAATGGTTAAGAGAGGGGTTATGAAGTGTCGCGATTGAAGACATCAAAGGGGAAGTGGATTCTCCTCATTGCAGTCATTGCAATGGTCACCGTACTCGCCGGATGTACTCCACAAGGAGCCGGGGTTACTACGGAAGATCTGAAGAACAGTGGCTCATTCTGGCAAAGTAATGTTGTATATTGGTTTTCACTAGCGCTCGATACATTCGCCAACTGGTTTAACGGTGAATATGGACTGGCTGTCCTCGTAATGGTGCTTATTGTTCGGACATTGATTTTACCATTAACAATGAAACAGGTCCGTAGCTCCAAAGCCATGCAGGCAATTCAGCCGCAACTGAAGGAGATTCAAGCGAAGTATAAAGATACACCTGAGAAAGTTCAGCAAGAAACAATGAAGTTGTTTCAAGAGAACAAAGTTAATCCGATGGCCGGTTGTCTGCCGCTTATCATTCAGATGCCGATTTACATCGCACTTTATAACTCAATTTATGGCAACTCCAGTCTGAGAACCCATGATTTCTTGTGGCTCCAGCTCGGAGAACCCGATCACCTGTTTATTTTGCCAGTGCTGGCTGCGATCACTACATTCATTCAAACATGGATGATGATGCGTATGAACCCTGCACAGCAAGTGGGACCAATGCAGTTCATGCTGTGGGTTTACCCTATCTTGATCTTCGTGATGTCCTATCAGTTCCCGTCAGCACTTCCGCTGTACTGGTTCTACAGTAACATCTACACGATCGTGCAAAACTATTTCCTTTACCGGAATAATGATAAAATCGTGGCTGAGGTCAACGTGAAGCAGAATAGCTCTTCGAAAAATGGAGCTAAACGCAAAAACGGTGGCAAAGCGACCGTCTCTGGAAAAGGGTCGAAAGGGGCCAAAAAATCGAAATGACCAAAGTCATTACGTCAGGAAAAACCGTTGAAGATGCTGTAAACCAAGGATTGACTGAGCTTGGCGTAAGTCGGGACAAGGTCGAGATACAAGTGTTAGAGCAGCCGTCAAAAGGATTCCTGGGTTTGTTCGGGGTGAGGGCGGCCAAAGTAGAAGTGAAATTGTTGCCTGTACCAGAAGTTGTCCCACAGCCGATCAAACCAGCTGCATACCAACCTGAAGTTGATGCATTACTTGAGGATATCGCAGCTAAAAATCCCTATGAAGAAGCGGCTGCTTTCTTGAAAGAGGTCGCAGCAGGTATGGGACTGGATGTTGAAGTGCATATCAAAAAACAGCGGGATGGACATATCTTCAATATTGCCGGAGAAGATCTGGGCATGATTATTGGCAGACGTGGACAGACGCTGGATGCGCTTCAGTATCTAACGAACATTGTAGCGAACCGATACTCGGAAAGCTTTGTTCGAATTGTGCTCGACGCGGAGAATTTCCGTCAACGTCGGCGGAAGACGCTGGAGGATCTGGCTGAACGGTTGGCTGGACAAGCCATCCGTACCGGCAAGGAAGTTGTACTGGAGCCAATGCCTCCGCTCGAACGAAAAGTCATTCATGCTAAACTGCAAAACCACCCGCAGATTAAGACATTAAGTAAGGGTGAGGAGCCTAATCGGCGTGTGGTTATTACGACGAAATAACACGAAATTGAAGACGCAATGGCTTCCTGCCCGGTGCAGAAGCCATTGCTTTTTTCGTACAGAAGCAATTTGGTAAGGTGTGTAGAAACAAGTAAAGAGAGAACTTAATACGATAAGTGACATGTCATATGTTATATCATTAATAGATTCGAAAATGGATATGGCGTTCCCCGAGGGACGGCAATTTTAAAATAGAGCAAGGAGAGATAACCATGATCAGTGATACGATCACAGCGATATCAACGGCTGTTGGAGAGGCGGGTATCGCCGTGATCCGGGTCAGCGGCCCGGAAGCAGTGTCGGAGACGGAAAAGATTTTCCGCAGCAAAACCCCTTTAACTCAGGCAGCATCCCATACGGTTCATTATGGTCATATTATAGATCCGGCGAGCGGCGAGAAGATCGAGGAAGTGCTGGTTACAGTCATGCGAGCACCTCGGTCGTTCACAACCGAAGATGTCGTGGAGATTAGTGCGCATGGCGGCGTGGTGTCGGTAAAACGGGTCATGGACCTGCTGTTGCAGCTAGATATTCGTCTGGCTGAACCCGGTGAGTTCACGAAGCGTGCTTTCCTGAATGGGCGGATTGACCTGTCTCAGGCTGAAGGTGTCATGGATCTTATTCGTTCCAAATCGGACCGGGCTTTCTCGGTTGCATTAAAACAGGTCGAAGGTAAACTGTCCTCCAAACTGCGTGATCTACGCTATACTTTGGTGGAAACATTGGCTCATATTGAAGTGAATATTGATTATCCAGAGCATGATGTGGAATCGTTAACGTCTGATTTTATTAAAGAAAAGTCCAGTCAGGTTATGACTGAAATTGATAAATTGTTGACTACAGCAGAACAAGGAAAGATCCTGCGAGAAGGGATCACGACGGCGATCGTTGGACGACCTAACGTAGGTAAATCCTCATTGATGAATACACTTGCGCAAGATAATCGAGCTATTGTCACGGACATTCCAGGAACAACTCGTGATGTAATCGAGGAGTTTATTACGATTAATAATATCCCGCTGAAGTTGCTTGATACGGCAGGAATTCGGGAAACGATGGACGTTGTTGAGAAGATCGGGGTAGAACGTTCACGTTCCGCGGTAAGTGAAGCCGATCTGATCTTAATGGTCGTGAATGCTGCGGAGCCACTTCATCCGGATGAGATTGAATTATTGGAACAAATCCGCGGTAGACAATCGATAATCATTATGAATAAAATGGACTTAACGCCACAGGTAGAACGTGACGTGCTGCTTCGTTACATTCCGGAAGAACGGCTTGTACCGATGTCAGTGAAAGATGATCTGGGTGTAGATCGACTGGAAGATGCCATCTCTACACTATTTTTCAGTGGTAAACTGGAGTCGGCAGACCTGACCTATGTCAGCAATGTGCGTCATATAGCGTTGCTCAAAAAAGCAAAGCAGTCCCTGGTGGATGCCTATGAAGCAGCAGATCAGTTCGTTCCGATTGATATGATTCAGATTGATGTTCGTTTGGCGTGGGAGCATTTGGGCGAGATTGTTGGAGATACAGCACATGATGCATTAATTGATCAGATTTTCTCCCAGTTCTGTCTAGGAAAGTAAAAAAAATATACTGCGGATTGACTTGAATCGTAGTGTATGATGGAAAGGTACAATTTCTGCCTGTTGTCAAAGGATGGAATGATGTTGTAGCCATTACGTGTTGGTTTCATATAGATAGGAATGCAAGTTCCGATGAACGGTTAGAAGTATTTTGTTTTCATAACAAGGGGGTAAACGGGAATGGCTTTTGATGGCGGCAGTTATGATGTAATCGTCGTTGGTGCAGGGCATGCTGGTGTGGAATCCGCACTGGCCGCAGCTCGTATGGGGTCCAAAACACTAATGATTACGATTAATCTGGATATGGTGGCCTTTATGCCTTGTAACCCATCCATTGGGGGACCGGCGAAAGGACATGTCGTGCGTGAGATTGATGCTCTTGGTGGAGAAATGGGACGGAATATCGATAAAACCTTTATTCAGATGCGGATGCTTAACACAGGTAAAGGGCCTGCTGTTCATGCGCTTCGTGCTCAGGCAGATAAATTCTCCTATCAGCATAAAATGAAGGAAACAATGGAGAATGAACGTAATCTGACGATGCGTCAAGGTATGGTTGATCGCCTGATCGTTGAAGACGGAAAATGTGTAGGCGTCGTGACTCAGACGGGAACAGAGTATCGGGCCAAAGCAGTCGTTCTGACGACAGGCACATACTTGCGCGGCAAAGTGATCATGGGTGAGCTGATGTATGAGAGTGGACCGAACAATCAACAACCATCTCTTAAATTGTCAGAGCATCTGCGTGAACTGGGCTTTGATCTGGTTCGTTTCAAAACAGGTACACCACCACGTGTGCATAAGGATACGATTGATTTTAGCAAAACCGAAATTCAGCCTGGCGATGATGAGCCGAAGTTCTTTTCCTATGAAACAGAATCTTCCGATAATGAGCAGCTGCCTTGCTGGTTGACGTATACATCTGTGGAAACACATCAGATTATTAATGATAATCTGCATCGCGCACCGATGTTTTCGGGGGTAATTGAAGGGACTGGACCGCGTTATTGTCCATCCATTGAGGATAAAATTGTTCGGTTTAGTGACAAGCCTAAACATCAGATTTTCCTCGAGCCGGAAGGCAAAAATACATCCGAGTATTATGTGCAGGGACTATCTACAAGTCTGCCGGAAGATGTTCAACTTGCGGTTCTGCGCTCCATTCCAGGTATGGAAAAAGTGGAAATGATGCGTAACGGTTATGCGATTGAATATGATGCGATGGTACCTACACAATTGTGGCCATCACTTGAAACCAAACGTCTGCCAGGTCTGTTCACAGCAGGTCAGATTAATGGTACATCGGGTTATGAAGAAGCGGCTGGACAAGGCGTTATGGCTGGCATTAATGCAGCACGCAAAGTACAAGATAAAGAGCCGATTGTGCTTGATCGCTCCCAAGGATATATTGGCGTGCTGATTGATGATCTGGTAACGAAGGGTACGAATGAACCGTATCGTCTGTTGACTTCGCGTGCTGAATATCGTCTGCTGCTTCGTCATGATAATGCAGATATGCGCTTGACGGAAATCGGACATGACATTGGTCTGATCCCAGATGATCGTTATGCGAAATTCCTGGATAAAAAGGCGAAAGTCGAGCAGGAAGTCGCACGTCTGAAAGTGGCTAAAGCTCGCCCGGTTGAAGTGAACGCGAAGTTAGAAGAGTACGGATCTACACCTATTCAGGATGGCAGTACGTTGCTTACCTTGCTACGTCGCCCGGAACTGGGGTATGAACTGATTGAACAACTCTCACCATCTGAGGTAGAACTGACAGCAGATATGAAAGAACAAGTCGAAATACAAATTAAATATGCGGGTTATATTGAGAAACAATTGATCCACGTGGAACGTTTGCAAAAGATGGAGAAAAAGAAAATTCCGGACACCATCGTATATGATGAGATTCATGGTCTTGCTATGGAAGCCAAGCAGAAGCTCGCTATGATTCGTCCAATCTCGATTGGTCAGGCTTCTCGTATTGCTGGAGTTACTCCTGCTGACATCTCCATTCTGCTGGTCTACCTGGAGCATTATAACCGTGTAACCGCAGCAAGGGGACAATAATGGACGATATTCAACAGCAACTGCAGCGGCGCTTAAAGAAACATGGATTAGAGCTGGGAGAACTCCAGTTGGAGCAATTCGAGTTGTATTATCAGGAATTGGTATCCTGGAATGAAAAGATGAATCTGACTGGAATCACGGATCGTGAGCAAGTGTATACCAAGCATTTCTATGATTCAGTATCACTGGCTTTTTATACTGACATGACCAAAGTGAATAAGCTGGCTGACATTGGTTCTGGAGCAGGTTTTCCTGGATTGCCACTGAAAATCTGTTTCCCGCACATTAAGCTTACGATCATTGATTCGTTGAATAAACGGATTGGCTTTCTACAGCATGTGGTAGATATCCTTGGCCTGACAGACGTGGAGTTGGTTCATGGACGTGCTGAAGAGATTGGACGTAAAGAAGGATATCGTGACAGCTACGATCTCGTTACGGCGCGTGCGGTAGCCAAGCTGGCTGTGCTGAATGAATTCTGTCTTCCTTTTGTTCGTAAAAGTGGAATATTCGCTGCAATGAAGGGCGGAGACCCGCGTGAGGAAATGAAAGAGGCGGAATTCAGCTTCAATCAGCTGAAAGGACGGGTTAAAGCCGTTCATCCATTTCAGCTACCGGTTGAAGAATCAGAGCGTCATATCATCCTGATTCAGAAATTTGATAAGACACCATATAAGTATCCACGCAAACCAGGCACTCCAATGAAGACGCCACTGGTATAGTATTGTGATGGCTGTGTAATCAGTCATAACTAAATAGATTGTAAACACGTATTAAGAGGATGTTTCACGTGAAACATCTTCTTTTTTTTGTTTTCAAAAGGAAAGGTTTAGTTAACATCACAGACAAGGCATTTTACATATTTCTAAAAGAACCTCTCATGATAAACTTCGTGTAAATTAGCTCATAAACATTTTCGCTAATTGAATGTGTGCCAGTGGTCATATTTCCAATATTCACAAAGAAAAAGCAGGAAAATTAGCAGAGTTTAAAGAATAGGTAAGCATAGGATTATGATAGAAAAGATGATAGAATAGAAGTATCCGATCCTGGGTCACAGTGATCATAGATTATATGTATAGATAGATGGATATGCGTCCGATGTTGCATGACAGAAAGCATTATGAAAGGCAAAACTTATTCCAAGAACGATGCAATTGAAGGGTCGCTTATTGAATAAGAAGCACCTGCAAAGACTGTGGGAGCTATTACGAAACTAGGTGGTAATCTGCGGAATGAAAGAACAATTTTCGAAGTTGTTTGGTTTGGCGGAGCGCAATAACGGAGATGAGATCAAACAGATTCCGGTTAATGAAATTGTGAGCAGCCCATATCAACCCCGTACTATTTTTGATGATGATAAAATTGATGAGTTGTTGCAGACGATCAAAACACATGGCGTCATTCAGCCTATTGTCGTTCGCGTGCGAAATGGATCATATGAGATTATTGCCGGGGAACGTCGCTGGCGTGCAGTTCGAAAACTGGGCTTGGATACGATTCCTGCTATTGTGCGTGAATTCAACGATTCTCAGGCCGCATCCATTGCACTGATTGAGAACCTGCAGCGTGAAGGATTGACTTCAATTGAAGAAGCGGTCGCTTATCAGAAGCTGATCGACTTGCATCAGCTGACACAGGAAAGTCTTGCGCAACGACTCGGCAAAAGCCAGTCAACCATTGCCAACAAAATCCGGTTGTTACAGCTACCGGATGGCATTAAGGCTGCATTGATGGAACGCAAAATTTCTGAACGTCATGCAAGAGCATTACTTTCTCTCGATACGGAAGAATTGCAGATGAAGTTGCTCGGTGAGATTATTGAGAAAGAATTAAACGTGAAACAGACAGAGGCACGTGTTGCCTTCTACAAGGAATCTTCCAAGATCAAAAAATCCAAACGTATTTCCTTTACCAAGGACGTTAGACTTGCACTGAATACGATTCGCCAATCCATTGATATGGTAACTGGCTCTGGTCTGGATATCAAAACAAAAGAAGCAGACCATGAGGATCATTATGAGATCGTTATCCATATTCCCAAACGTAAATAATTGAAGCTTATGGCGGCAATGGGCCGCTTTTTATGTCTATAAAGCAAGACAGGTCTGACATTTTAAAGGTCGGTATAGTGATGGAACGGTAGTTGTTGTTTGTGTGGACGATAGCCACCTGCTTTTTGTTAACAATATCTCACAACCTACAAGAAAAGACTCCTATTTTATTTGAGGTGAAGTAATTGTCTAAGATTATGGCCGTAGCAAATCAAAAGGGCGGTGTGGGGAAAACGACGACATCTGTTAACTTGGGTGCAGGACTGGCTTCACTCGGGAAAAGAGTATTGCTTGTCGATATTGACCCTCAGGGGAATACAACCAGCGGAGTTGGAATCAATAAAGCAGATGTGGCTAATTGTATATATGATGTCATCATTAATGAGGTCCCTCCTCAAGAAGCGATTGTGGAGACTCAGATTGAAGGTCTTCATATCATACCTGCAACGATTCAGCTTGCCGGAGCCGAGATTGAATTGGTGTCCACGATATCACGGGAAGTTCGCCTGAAAAAATCACTCGCCATGGTGAAAAAAAACTATGATTACATACTGATCGATTGTCCACCATCCCTTGGCATGTTAACGATCAATTCGTTAACCGCTTCCGATTCGGTGATCATTCCGATCCAGTGTGAGTACTATGCACTTGAAGGATTAAGTCAATTGCTTAATACGGTTCGTTTGGTACAAAAACATCTGAATACATCCCTGCAGATTGAAGGGGTATTGCTAACGATGTTTGATGCACGGACCAATCTGGGGATACAGGTTATTGAAGAAGTGAAAAAGTATTTTCAACAAAAAGTATATCAAACGATTATTCCGCGTAACGTACGGCTTAGTGAAGCGCCATCTCATGGTCAATCCATTATTACGTATGATCCTCGTTCCAGAGGGGCGGAAGTGTATCTAGAGCTCGCAAAGGAAGTGATTTCTTATGAGTAAGCGGCTTGGAAAAGGTCTTGATGCCCTCATTCCTTCGCTTTCAATTAATGACGATGATAAAGTCGTAGAAATCCCGATTAGTCAACTGCGGGCTAACCCCTATCAACCACGTAAAGTATTTGATGAGGGCGCAATCCATGAACTGGCTGAGTCCATTCGTCAGCATGGTGTCATACAACCTATTATAGTTCGTCCTGTATTAAGAGGTTATGAGATTATTGCTGGAGAGCGACGGTTCAGAGCATCACAATATTGTGGTAATGCCACTGTACCGGCCGTAGTCCGCAACTTCAGTGACCAGCAGGTAATGGAGATTGCATTGATCGAGAACCTGCAACGGGAGAATCTGAATGCGATGGAAGTTGCAGTTGCTTATCAGGGGTTAATGGATCAATTCGCGTTGACTCAGGAAGAGTTATCTGTAAAAGTAGGTAAATCACGTTCTCACATCGCTAACTTCTTGCGTTTGTTATCCTTGCCGGAAGAAGTGAAGGACCATGTTTCACGTGGAACATTATCCATGGGACATGCACGTGCCATCGTAGGTATTAAAGATGAGGTTGTAGTGAAGCAGCTTGCCAAACAAACCATTGATCAGCAATGGAGTGTACGTGAGTTGGAGGAAGCTGTTCAACAACTGGATCGTTCCAAAACAGGTGAGGCTAAAGCCAAGTCAAAATTGAAAAAGAAAGATCCATTTATTGATACGTTGGAAGAATCTCTGCGTGAACGTTTCAAAACAACAGTGAAAATCAAGCACAATAAAGATAAAGGTAAAATTGAGCTCAACTACTACAGTCAACAGGATCTGGAACGGCTATTGGAATTGTTACAATAACAGTCGGTCCAAGATTCATTAACAACATGCGGGGCTTACTCATGTCATGACATATCGCCTCTGTATCATGGAGAAACGATATGTCATTCTTTGTTTACAGGGTCATATACGTAGTACGTGTAGGCGAATTATTAATTTTAGGGACAAAGGTGGTTGTGAGGTGGAGGGAATTATCTATCTGGATCATGCAGCAACATCTTGGCCCAAACCACCTGCTGTCGGTGATGCGATGCTGAATGCCATGGAGATTGCAGGGGCTAATCCGGGCAGAGGAAGCCACCGAATGGCTGTTCAAGCAAGTCGTGTACTGTTCGAGGCGAGAAAATCCGTATCTGATATTTTTGGAATCAAAAATGCGAATGATATTGCCTTCGGATCAAATACGACAGAAGCCTTGAATCTGGCTATTCAAGGTTCGCTCCAGGAAGGCGATCATGTGATTGCCACCATGGCTGAACATAACTCAGTTAGACGTCCACTGGAGTACATGCGCAGACTCCGAAATGTGGAGATTGATTATGTACCTGTTGATGCTTCAGGAGCCATTGATCTGATGCAAATGGAACGTATGTTTCGTTCTAATACTAGATTGGTGGTATGTACACATAGTTCGAATCTGCTTGGCAGTATTCTTCCTATTGGAGAAATTTCGCTTCTGTGTCGTAAACATCGGGCGATTTTATTGGTAGATGCGGCGCAGAGTGCTGGGGTTATGCCTGTGAATGTACAACAACTGGGCATTGATATGTTGGCTTTTCCAGGGCATAAGGGACTGCTTGGTCCTCAGGGTACAGGAGGCTTATACATTGCTCCTGAGCTCGATATAGAGCCTTTGCTTCATGGGGGCACAGGAAGTCAATCAGAAGCTCTGGAGCAGCCCAAGGTGCGTCCTGATCGGTATGAAGCGGGGACACCCAATACAGTCGGGATCGCAGGGTTGAATGCGGGCGTGAAGCACGTACTGGAAATGACACCAACGTTTATCTACCAGCATGAGTGGGAACTGACCCAACATATGATGGACGGTTTGTCATCGGTTAAGGGTATTCGCATGCTTGGTCCAGAGATTGGACAGCCACGTACTGGATTGGTATCTTTTACTGTGGATGGGTATGATTCAGCACAACTCGCCTTCCGATTAGATCGGAATTACGGGATTGCGGTTCGCTCCGGTTTTCATTGCACACCGCTTGCACATGAATCTGCTGGTACAACCGCTACCGGAGCAGTAAGGGCAAGTGTGGGATACAATTCAACTCGAGAAGATGTGGATGCGCTCGTTAAGGCAGTGTTGGAATTGACGGGGGCAGACTAGATTATAGTTGAAATGTTGAACTCATTTGGTAGTGTGCTGCTGTGTGATTAAGCTTAGGGATATCGGGTTGATTTATAATAAATGATAATATTACAGACAGACGTTAATCTGATCAAAAATATAGAGGGGTAGTTGCACTTACATGGCTGAATTAAACGAGCTGATTCTGGAACAGCTGTTATGGATTATTGGCGGAATGGCATTACTTACGGTGATCTTGCTGATTGTGAGTATTGCTCAAGGAGCAAAGTTACGAAAGTTTAAACGTAAATATGAAGCCATGATGGCTGGCAGTGGAGTAGAGGACCTGGAGTCATTGCTGATTAATCTGAAAATTCAGATGGACAGCATTGAGGATGAACACAAACTGCAAACGAATCAGCTGCAAGTTGTCATGCAAAAGCTGACCCGCATTCAAGGTAAAGTTGGCGTGAAAAGATACAATGCCTATGGAGAGCATGGCAGTGATCTGAGCTTCTCCATGGCTATGATTAACGACAGCCAGGATGGCATGATCCTTACGGGGATATATAACCGTGACGGTTCTTATGTATATGCAAAACCTCTTAAAGGGGGAGAGTCCGCGTATACTCTGTCCCCAGAGGAAAAGGAAGCTATTACTCTGGCACAGCAAGCAGAGTAGAACGTGTATGCCATTCCCGAATGGCCGAATACAGACTGCTGGATATAATCTCGGACATGCGCATAACGAGACTGAGCCGTGTGTTCTGTAGAACAAAGTATTCCATAAAGCCGCCGACGTTAACGATACCTGTCAGATGGATATCGCCGACCGGCGGTAATTCTTTATTTACTCCCGCACCTGGTTTGAGTGGGCCATTGACGACTTGAATGCATCCTACACTGGATGATTGTCCTAGACAGGCATCAATGCCAATCACATAAGGGTTATGGTGTGTTTTTTGTATATTGTGAAGTGTATCCTGCAGGTTCATCGCATGGACGGGTTCATCCAAGGTACCATAGAGATGGAATAAAGGGCTGTCCCACTTGGAAAGGGCTGATCCGACCAG
Organism: Paenibacillus sp. CB74; assembly: GCF_055687625.1. NCBI lineage: Bacteria > Bacillati > Bacillota > Bacilli > Caryophanales > Paenibacillaceae > Paenibacillus > Paenibacillus sp. CB74. Next base: position 5,351,290 of record NZ_CM146009.1, read on the forward strand.
AGGACCAAGGCAGTCGCCTGTTGAGCGATCAGTGCCGATGCAGACGATCACTACATTTTGCAGAGAATGGGCTTTATAGAGATGGAACATCAACCGATGGGTAATGGCGGAGTGAATGCCTGGATCGGTATGGGGGATTTTTAAACTGGTCATGTCTTGTGATGAAAAGGAACGCGAAGTAGGATTCATAGGATCTATCCTTTCCCTTGGAATAGTAGTAACAGTATATGGAAAGGTAGAGCGTTTTATACTTCACGAGGACAAGCTTTTTCTCCAAGGTTAAACATATGGCGAAAGGAGCCGGACATGGACGAATGGATTAATGATTGGATGCTGATTGCATTTGATTCAACCCAGCAGGCCCTGCGTGCTGAAATGCTGCTGGAGTTTGCGGAGATAGAGATTGATTTGTTCCCTACGCCAAAAGAAATTACAGCAGGGTGTGCGCTATGTATCCAGTTTCCAAAAGAGGATCTGGAGCGAGTGCAAAAGATCATTCGTAACGAGTTCGTAGAGATCCGGGGCCTCTATTTCAAAACAGAAGACAGCTATGATAACATACCGATGTAGAGGAGGTATGCTGGATGTTGCCATTTCAATTTGCTCAAGAGGACAATAGTGGCACCACTGGTGCTTTGAGTGAAGCCCTTCGTTGGACGGATAAAGTCTGGAACAGAATTGCAGATCCCGATATGTGGCTTAACATTATGTTCAGCTCCATTCGGATCATCATTATTTTTATCATCACCCGTATTGTCATTAGGGTGGTATATCGCATTATAGATCGTTCCATGGAACGCAAGCAGGAAGGCAAGATTCGCGTAAATCCGCGCAGATTCGTAACTGTAGGGGAACTGTTGAAAAATGCGACCTCCATAACATGTAATTTTATTATGATTCTGCTACTGTTATCTGAGATCAATATCCAAGTTGGACCGCTACTCGCGAGTGCAGGTGTGCTGGGGCTTGCCATTGGTTTCGGTGCACAGGGTCTGGTCAAGGATGTGATTACGGGTTTCTTCATTATATTGGAGGACCAGTTCGCTGTGGGGGATGTTATACAGACGGGAACCTACAAGGGAACGGTTGAGGTGATCGGACTTAGAACAACCAAACTGGTCAGCTGGCAAGGTGAGGTTCACATTATCCCGAACGGGACGATTGCAAGTGTAACGAACTACTCCATGTCGAATTCGCTGGCTGTAGTGGATATTCCGATGAAGGCGGACTTAACTCTCGATGAGTCGGTACATCTAGTGAAGAAATCTTTGGTCGGAATCGAAGAGCGTGACCTAAATATTGTGAAGGTGCCGGATGTGCTCGGTATACAGTCGATGTCCACATCAGAGTATGTGGTGCGAATTGTAGCTGAATGTATGCCTAACTCTCGTGCTTCTGTGGAACGTCAGATTCAGGGCGATGTGAAAAAAACGCTGGAGTATCGTGAGATGAGTCATCAAGCAGCATTGGAACAAGCAGCAGCTTTGGATAAAGATGAGGGGGATGGCACAGGTGGAGCGTAAAAGTTTCCAGCTTGGGGATATCGTGCAGATGAAGAAGCAGCATCCCTGTGGCAGTAATGAAATGGAGATCATTCGTATGGGTATGGATATTCGGATCAAGTGTGTCGGTTGCAAACATAGCGTATTGATTCCAAGAGCAAAATTCGAGAAAAACATGAAGAAAGTATTGCGCTCAGCCGAAGAGTCCACTGAATCATGACCTTGAAAATAATAGGGGCAGGGTGCTCAAAATAACGTTTACATGCAGGCCCCGCATGAGTGTTGCGTTCTGTAAATGATCATGCTATAATCAATATTGCTGCGGAAAGGTACCCAAGAGGCCCAAGGGGGCTGACTCGAAATCAGTTAGGCGTGTCACAGCGTGCGTGGGTTCGAATCCCACCCTTTCCGCCACTTCATTTACAATTTACTCAATACACATTGAGTTTTATAAAAAAGATCGTTAATAAGACTTCCCATTAGGGAAGTTTTTTTTGGTATAACGTTTTATCGAATATGTATTGAACACGTATCCATATCAGATACATCAACAATGATTAAAGTCGAAAAATAAAGAGCCCCGAAGGGCTCTTTATCCGGCGGTGCATTTGTTTGTTAGGAAACAATCGGTCGTAACAATCAGAAACTTGGTGTACTGCACGTAGCAATACGCGTGCTTCAGACGAAGGGCCTTACAACACATAACCACTTGCTTCTTAAATTACGTGATGAATCTCCAACAGCGAATGATCGGCTTCGTTGTCCAACGGAACCACACCTCTCTCGTGCACCGCCTAATTGTATTATGTGCTTTATTCCGTATTGTATACATGGATTGTGAAAAAAGTATTGCGATTAATGGACGCGGGCTTTGGTCAGCTTCTTCCACTTACGATTTTGATTGCTTGTTTCGGGAAATGCTTCACCTTTTTGCAGTGTAACCCGCTTTGGATTCTGAATTTCCGTGACAAAGCTTTTTTCCCCAACTTCCGTGTACTCTCCATCGTTTGGGGCTTTGTCTCCTGGTTCAAACTCGGTTTTTTCACCCATGATAAAACCTCCTCTGCAGATTATGTTACTTTGTTGCTTTTGTAGTGTGCTCCATAGCCGGGCTGATCATGTGCCAATATGTACAGGGAACGTTTGCTTGCACTTTGACTCGGTATTTGTTATATTAATATAGTTCGAGTTTGTGCTCGTTCCTTGCTCTCAACCTGGATTGAGGGCCAGAGTCCATAAGGAGGTGAAAATTATGCGCAAATATGAAGTGATGTACATTATTCGTCCTGACATTGAGCAAGAAGTTGTTCAAGCTACAGTCGATAAATTCCAAGGCATCATCTCCAACGGCGGTGGTGAAGTTACAGCTCACGACGTTATGGGTAAACGCCGTCTTGCGTATGAGATCAAGAAATTCCGTGATGGTTTTTATGTTCTGGTACATTTCACTGCTGAACCAGCAGTTGTAACTGAACTTGAGCGTCTCATGAAGATTTCTGACGAAGTAATTCGTTATCTCATTACCAACGACGTTAAGTCTGCTTAAGACAACTCGTGATTAACGCACCAATACGCTCTGAAGGAGGGGATTACATTGTTGAACCGTGTCATTCTGATCGGACGGTTAACCCGGGATCCTGAGTTGCGTTACACTCCAGCAGGAGTAGCAGTTACGCAATTTACTTTGGCAGTGGACAGACCGTTTACAAGCCAAGGAGGAGAAAGGGAAGCCGATTTCATTCCGGTCGTAACCTGGAGACAGCTTGCCGAGACCTGTGCAAACTATTTGCGCAAAGGACGCCTGGCTGCAGTCGAAGGACGCATTCAAGTACGGAACTACGAGAATAACGAAGGAAAACGTGTATACGTGACCGAAGTTATTGCTGATAATGTTCGTTTCTTGGAGTCAGCTAACCGTGATAATAGCGGTGGCGGCGGTGGGCAACCAATGCGTGAAGAGCCTTCTTATGGAGGCGGCGGACGCGCGAACAATAACAATAATTCGCGTAGCAACAATCAGGATCCTTTTTCTGATGACGGAAAACCGATTGATATATCGGATGATGATTTGCCATTTTAACATGAGCTGATACTCTTCGGAGATATGGGTTACATGATAGGAAAGGACTGAAAAGCATGGGCTTCAAGCAAAGAGAAGGCGGAGACAACGATAAAAGACCGGCACGTCGTGGCGGCCGTAATAAACGTCGTAAAGTGTGCTTCTTCACAGCTAACAAAATTACTCACATCGATTATAAAGATACGGACTTGCTTCGTAAATTTATCAGCGAACGTGGAAAAATTTTGCCACGCCGTGTAACAGGTACTAGCGCTAAATATCAACGCATGCTGACGATTGCAATCAAACGCTCCCGTCAAATCGCATTATTGCCATACACAACTGAGTAGTATATACTCAGCTTGCATACGAAGCAGTCGGCTTATAGCCGGCTGCTTTTTTTGTATTTATACAATAAAATAACATGCTCACTCTGGCTAATCTGAGATTCCAAAAATTTGGTGATAGAAGCATTTAAGCCTCAAATGAATTATAATAGAGTCTAAACTACTGAAAAGGCTCAGTTCACAGAAATAGCTATATTTCAGAATAATCACCAGGAGTGGATATGAATACATCAAAGCGTAGAGGCAAACAGAGAAAAAAGAGAAGTCTGAAAACCTGGATTCTAGCAACTCTTTTACTTTCCATTATATATGTATGGTTACAGCAAAAAGGTGATATAGATAACATGTGGCCCGGGACAACGATTCAAGAGGTTGTACCGATCACAGGCCTTCATCCTGTGGTAGCAGAGAATGAGAAATTATTGGTACGGAAGGCAGCGAGACGAGGAATAGAGATGGTTATTACCCACGGCTACCGAAGTTCTGAGGAGCAAGACGCACTATTCAACCAAGGACGCTCAAGTGCAGGTAATATCGTTACGAATGCGCGTGGCGGTGAGTCATATCATAACTATGGATTAGCTATTGATTTTGCACTGAGGACGCCTGAGGGTGATGTGGTGTGGGATATGGAGCGAGATGATAACGGGAATGGCAAGGCAGACTGGATGGAAGTTGTAGATCTCGCCAAAGAGTTAGGTTTCACTTGGGGTGGAGACTGGGCTAACTTTCCGGACTATCCTCACTTACAGATGGATTTTGGCTTGAGTATCAATGAGTTAAAACGTGGTAAAAGGCCTCCTGAAACTTCCTAAAACAATTGTTTATATACAATGAAATGAATAAATATTAACTAAGCTCTGCATTTTGCAGGGCTTTTTTCTTTCTTTTGTAAAATAAATGATAAAAGATGACAATTTGGTCTTTACATTAGCAAATAAATAAAACTATACTATAATAACTAGATTTTTTACTTTGATCGCACATATTATTTCAAATATAAGCATGGTAGCTCCAATTGAATAAATTTCAGCTATAGTTCGAGATATAATCAACACTACTAAATGTAACATTTACCTCACGTTAATTTAAGAAACTCTACCCTAATTAAGAGATACACATGCAACTGATGTAACTACTATGTTATGTATATGTTAAATTGACCATTTGCCTATGTGCACCTCACATCTAAAAACATGAAAATAACTCCCCAAATCCCTGCTATATGCCTTTATAATATTACTAATATCCAAATCTGTAGTATAAAAAACATTTATACCAAAAATCTCAAAATAAGCATTGACGTTAGCTAAAATTACACGTATGATTACATTAATTATTTTGCTGTATAATTCCACTAGGAATTATCAACATTAATTGACCAATGGTCTAAATATAAGTCTCTTAAACTAGTTTCTCCTAATGATTTGGTATTTTGTATAAGCTATTGTTCGTTATCTTCAAGAACTTGGAAATATACAGTAGATGCATTCCTCTACACACGAATACAATCTACGGAAATTATGGGGTTAGGGTGATTGATTTGAATACAGAGCTATTGGAAGTCAGAAATCTAACAACATCATTCAGAATTGAAGATGACTATTATGCAGCAGTGGATCACGTTAACCTTAAGGTGAAGAAAAATGAAGTGTTGGCGATTGTAGGTGAATCCGGGTCAGGTAAAAGTGCTTTTGCATTCTCTCTTATGGGCTTGCATAACAAAGCAAAAATCGAAGGCCAGATTCTCTATAAAGGACAAGATATTGCCAACATCTCTCCAAACAAGTTGAACAAGCTACGCGGTAAAGAAATGGCTATGATTTTTCAGGATCCATTGTCTGCGTTAAACCCTCTAATGATTATTGGTGAACAGATTGAAGAGATCCTTACACTTCATCAGTCTAAGCTGTCTTCCAGAGAGAAGAGAGAGAAGGTTATTCACTTATTGAATCAGGTAGGGATTCCACGTCCCGAACAAATATACAAGCAGTATCCCCACGAATTATCTGGTGGTATGAGACAGAGAATTGTCATCGCCATTGCGATTGCTAACAAACCAGAACTACTCATAGCCGATGAACCAACGACGGCGCTTGACGTTACCATTCAACTACAGATTCTGGAGCTAATCCGAGATCTGAAGAATGAAATTAACGCAGGCATTATTCTGATTACACATGATTTGGGTGTTGTGGCTGAGATGGCTGATCGCGTTGCCGTTATGTACGCAGGCGAAATTGTTGAAATCGCAGATATCTTCACATTGATGAACGATGCGAAGCATCCATATACCCGCTCATTGTTGAATTCTATTCCCACCCTGTCTGAAGAAAGATCCAAATTACATGTTATCCAAGGCATCGTACCATCACTCAAAAATCTTCCTCGCAAAGGGTGCAGATTCAAAGCCAGAATTCCATGGATTAGTGAATCGGCTCATGAAGAGAACCCGCAGATGCATGAAATTGCACCAGGTCACTTTGTACGGTGTACCTGTTACCAGCACTTTCATTTCCCTGACCAAAGCGGAGGAGGAATAACATAATGGCATTACTCGAAGTAGAAGGGCTCAAGATACACTTTCCGATTCGCGGGGGGTTGCTTAAACGGGAAATCGGCAGTGTAAAGGCCGTTGATGATGTGAGCTTCTCCATTGAACAAGGACAGACCTATGGACTGGTTGGCGAATCAGGTTCAGGCAAGACGACAACAGGCAGAGCCATTATTGGGCTGAACCATGTCACTGACGGAAAAATTCTGTTTAACGGCAAAAACCTGGCTACGGAGCGACGTAAAAACAGGCAGCTCCAGCGGGATGTACAAATGATTTTCCAAGACCCATATTCATCATTGAATCCAAAGAAGCGGGTTATCGATATCATCGCTGAACCGTTTCGTAACTATGAGCGTCTGACAGCGACCGAGGAGAAAAGACAAGTAAGAGAATTACTTGAAAAAGTTGGTCTGAGTCCGGAGTCCATCTACAAGTATCCGCATGAATTCTCAGGGGGGCAGCGGCAACGGATCGGCATTGCACGGGCTATTGCACTGAAGCCGAAGCTGATTATCGCGGATGAACCTGTCTCTGCACTGGATGTATCAGTACAGGCTCAGGTACTTAACTTTATGCAGGAGATTCAAAAAGAATTAAATCTGACGTATCTGTTCATCAGTCACGATCTGGGCATCATCCGCCATATGTGTGATCAGATCGGAATTATGTATAAAGGTCGATATGTGGAACAAGGTACAACGAATGATATTTTTGAGAATCCGCAACACATCTATACCAAACGTCTGATTGCTGCCATTCCGGATATGGACCCAACCAAACGAGAGGAAATGGTAGCCTTCCGTCAACAGGTCAAGTCCGAGTATGAACATTCATACCGAAATTTCTTTGATGAGGAAGGGCTTGCATACTCGCTCCAATCCATTTCCGATACTCACCGAGTAGCTCTACCTCAGAAAGGTTGAAGGCCATATGTGGAAAACGATAGTACGCAGAATTATCATAATGATCCCTCAGATCTTTTTACTAAGTCTTTTGGTCTTTCTGATGGCCAAGGCCATGCCGGGTGATGCGCTAACCGGATTGCTTGATCCAAGCGTTGATCCCAAAGCGTTGGAAGCCCAGCGAGAGAGACTGGGATTGAATAATCCTTGGTACGTGCAATATTGGGACTGGATCAAAAACGCCATCCAAGGTGATTTTGGACAATCCTTCCGTTTCAAAATGCCCGTTACGGACCTGATCGGTCAACGTGTAGCAAACACGTTCTGGCTCGCACTGGCGACACTTGTACTGACTTACCTGATTGCTATTCCACTGGGTATCATCAGTGGTCGTTACAACGATACCTGGTCTGATCGGTTGATCACTGGTTACACCTACTTGGGCTTCGCCGCTCCATTGTTTATCTTCGCACTGGTGATGGTATGGATCTTCGGATTCCATTTCGGCTGGTTCCCGACGGGAGGAAGCGTTGCGCCAGGACTTACACCAGGCACATTCAGCTACGTAATGAGTAAGTTCTATCATCTATTATTGCCGGCATTATCCATGGCACTGATTACAACGGTATCTACCGTTCAATATTTGCGTAGTGAAATCATTGATATCAAGCATAAGGAATTCGTTATTACTGCGAGAGCCAAAGGGGCTTCAGAATCCAGGATCTATAACAGACATATTTTGAGAAACTCGCTACTACCTATCGCCGCATTCTTCGGATATGAGATTACGGGGCTTATCGGTGGTACCGTATTTATCGAAAGCATATTCAGTTATCCAGGTATGGGGCAGTTGTTCCTGAATTCCATCTCATTGCGTGACTTCAGCGTTGTGACTGCACTCGTATTGTTATATGGCGTAGCTTCCATTCTCGGGGCATTGCTGTCTGACATAATTCTGGGAATTGTAGATCCACGTATACGGATCAAGTAAGAACTTGAAGATTTCGGGGTGAAAACAAGATGAGCAAGGCCAACGAGGTAGTTGTAACTTCACAAAAAGTTGATAAAAGCCCCTCCAGTTTGAGTATTTTATGGAGGGAGCTTGTCAGAGATAAGGTGGCACTAATCTCGCTCATTTTCTTGGGCTTGGTCATGTTGCTGGTGTATGGCACGTCTCTCATTCTGAATCAGGATGATATCGTACGCGTGGATCTGTTTGCCTTATATGAACCACCTTCTGCACAATATTGGCTTGGAACAGACTATGGGGGTCGTGATGTATTTGGCCAACTGGTCATTGGTACACGTAACTCGCTGACTATTGGAATTATCGTAACGTTAATGACTGGCTTCATAGGTATCTTAATTGGCCTTTTATCCGGTTACTTCGGTGGAATGATAGACAACCTGTTTATGCGTGTTGTTGACTTCTTCATGATCCTTCCGATGTTGATGATTGTTATCGCGTTTGTTACGGCAGTACCGAAATACAATATCATCTCGTTCTCTCTAATCATGACGGCGTTTCTCTGGATGGGTATCGCCAGATTGATTCGTTCTAAAGCATTACAGGAACGGGAGCTGGACTATGTAAAAGCTTCAAAAACATTGGGCTCTTCTCATCTGAAGATTATGCTCTCACAGGTTCTTCCGAATCTGAGCTCCATTATCATCGTAACGATGACATTGAATCTCGCTGCCAACATTGGCCTCGAATCAGGGCTGTCTTTCCTCGGGTTTGGTTTTCCCGAAAGTACGCCTAGTCTTGGAACACTCGTAAGTTATGCACGTAATCCGCAAACCCTGGAATCCAGATGGTGGATATGGCTACCCGCATCAGTACTGATCCTGGTATTGATGTTGAGTATAAATAATGTCGGTCAAGCCCTAAAGCGTGCGACTGATGCAAGACAAAGAAGAGGTTAAAAAAAGGGAGGAAAGGTTCATGAAAAAGGGATTATTTTCACGGGGACTATTTTTCACGATGATGTTGGTCTTTGTATTGGTGCTCGCAGCGTGCTCTGAAAAAGAAGCAGCTACTCCAGCTCCTGCTACCAACAACACAGAAGAGGGAAAAACGGAGGAAAAACCTGCTAATGAAGAGGGCGTTTACTCCATTGAAGACTTCAACAATGTCAAAACGAATGAAGGTACTGCGATCGAAGGTGGATCAATTACATTCGGACTTGTATCGGATACTGCTTTTGAAGGTACACTGAATTTCAACTTTTATTCCGGTAACCCTGATGCACAGGTTCTTCAATGGTTCGATGAAGGTTTGCTGACTTGGGATAAAGACTATGTGTACACCAATGATGGTGCTGCAACATATGAGACTTCCGAAGATGGTAAAACGTTCACACTGACTATTCGCGACAATGTAAACTGGCATGATGGTAAGCCGGTAACGGCTGAAGATCTGCAGTTTGCTTATGAAGTTATCGGTAACAAAGCGTATGATGGTCCACGTTACGACTCCAACTTCACTAGTGTAGTGGGTATGGATGAGTATCATGCTGGAAAAGCAAAAACAATCTCTGGTATTAAGGTGCTGAGCGACAAACAAATCAGCATTACGTATAAAGAATCTACTCCGTCCCTGCTGACAGGTGGCGTGTGGACGTACCCACTCGCTAAACATATCTTCGGAGATATGGATGTAGCAAAAATGTCTTCTTCCAAAGAAGTACGTGAAAAACCAATTGGTTTTGGTCCATTTAAAGTGGATGTTATCACTCCAGGTGAGTCTGTAACTTTTGTTAAAAACGATGACTACTGGCGTGGAGCTCCAAAACTGGATAGTGTAACTCTGAAAGTTATCAACCCGACAACGGTTGTTCAAGAACTGAAATCTGGCGGGGTAGACCTCGTGGATGCCTTCCCGACAGATCAATATAAAGACAATGCTAACCTGTCCAACGTAGAATTCCTGGGCGCAATCGATCGTGCTTATACGTACATCGGTTTCAAACTGGGAACGTGGGATGAAGAGAATGGAAAAGTTAAAAGCAATGCTGAAGCAAAAATGGGCGACAAAAACTTGCGTAAAGCAATGTGGATGGCTGTAGATAACGATCAAGTTGGTAAACGTTTCTATAATGGCCTGCGTTGGAATGCAACAACTCTGATTCCACCGTCTCACCCAGAATTCCATGATGCCAGCAATCCAGGTGTAACGTATGATCCAGAAGCAGCGAAAGCTTTGCTTGATGAAGCTGGTTACAAACTGGATGGTGAATTCCGTACCAATCCGGATGGAACACCACTCGAAATCAACTTTGTATCTATGACTGGTGGGGACACAGCTGAACCATTGGCACGTTATTATGTTCAATCATGGGCAGCTATTGGTTTGAAAGTAAACCTGGAAATGGTTGAATTCAACAGCTTCTATGACCGTGTAGGTAACACAGGTAAAGATGATCCGAACATTGATGTGTATCAAGCCGCATGGGGTGTTGGTATTGACGTAGATCCATCTGGCCTGTACGGCCGTGATGCACTCTACAACTTCTCCAGATTCTCCAGCGAAGAGAATGACAAATTGCTGGCACAAGGTATCTCTGCTGAAGCATTCGATGTAGACAAGCGTAAAGAGATCTACAATCAATGGCAGCAATACATGGTAGATGAAGTTCCTGTATTCCCTACACTGTATCGCGCAGTTGTAGCACCAGTTAACAAACGTGTAATGAACTACGCGATTGGCGATGGAACAGGTGTTTACCTGAGCGACTTGCAAGTGAATGCAGAAAAAGCAGTTGTAGCTGAGTAATCCTTTCTTCCAGTAGTAACTGTAAGGATTGGGGTCCTTTAAGAAGTCGGTTGCTAGATTATGATGAAGAATTCTCCTGGGAAATTGAACTAAAGTGTCTTTACAAACATGGATTCTGTACACTCTGGCATGGGTGTATGGGGTTCATGTTTTTTTTGTAACCAAAAAATAAAAAAAATTTAACTTTTTTTCAAAAAAGTGCAGACAAAATGCCTCTTCACTTCGTCTATATAGGTAAGAGGTGATCATCTTATGAAAAAATGGTGGAAACGGGCAGGTATGCTACTGGCTCTGCTGCTCATTATATATTTGGGTGTAAAACCGGACATGCTGGTAGGCAAACCGGGAATTAAAGCTGAATCCGCGGTATTAATGGATATGAACTCCGAACAGATCCTAATGGATTTTAACGGCTCCGAAGAGATTGCTCCTGCAGGCGTTAGTAAGTTGATGACAGAACTGCTTGTGATGGAAGCCGTGATTAAAGGAGATATAAGATGGGACGATCTAGTTAATGTGAGTCTGTATGCCAGTTCCGTGGGTGGCAGTCAACTGACCCTGAAGCAGGGAGAGCAATTCACCGTTCAGGAGCTGTTCGAGATCGTGGCTGTCTATTCAGCCAATGATGCAACTGTCGCTCTCGCTGAACATATCAGTGGTTCAGAGCAGAAGTTTGTGCAGCAGATGAATCAGAAAGCTTCTCAGATCGGGTTGTCTGAAAATACACAATTCACGAATTCAACGGGCCTCAGTGAAAAGCTGCTTGGTCCTAACCGTCCGATGGAAATACAAGGGCAAACCTTAATGACGGCTATAGATGCATGCAAACTTGCGCGATATCTGCTGAATAACCATCCCGAGATTTTAAGAATCTCCAGTAAAATGCAAGTCTCCATGCATCAAAAAGGGATGTACATGAGCAACACGAATTGGATGTTGTCCTCCATTGGTGGGCCTTATGCTTATGATGGGAATGACGGATTGAAAACCGGATATGATGAAGAATCGGGATATCACTTTGTGGGGACAGCTGAACGTGATGGCAAAAGACTGATTTCAGTTGTTTTTGGGACGGATACCCGTGAAGGGCGTTTTGTGGAGACACGAAAGTTGTTCAACTATGGATTTTCGGGCTCAAAATAAAGAGTGGACATGGGCTTGCTCAGAGAGACATCTCGCTGTTAACTTATGGTTAATCATGGTAAAATTACTTACGTATAATTCCATATTATTATGTAATTCACTTTAAAGGGGGAGATTGTTTGAACGCAATTAGTAAAAAGGTATACGCTCTCACGCTTACCATGGCTATGTCCATCGCACTGATTCAACCGGCTGTCCAAGCGGCCGAAGCCGTTAAACCTACAGCCTCTGTCTCGGAGGAAATTGCTTCCAAGGCAACACAAACACTGCAACAACTCGGATACATAGATGGTACGACAGATGGCATGGCCCAATTAACGGCTCCAATCACTCGCGCGGAGGCAGCAATCATTTTGCAACGGGTACTTCAACTGGATGCGCCTGCATCACTTACAGGTTTTGCAGATGTTTTGCCGGAGAATGAAGCAGCGCCTGCCATCTACGCATTAAAGCAAGGCGGTTTCATTCAAGGGAAAGCCAAAGGCTATGCCCCCGATGCTCCACTTACACGTGCACAGATGGCATCGTTGTTCACACGTGCATTTGAACTGAAGGATAATGGAATCCAGGTCGTATACAGTGATGCCGATCAGATTCCAGCTGTGCATGCGGATGACGCTGCGCGATTGAAACAGCATTTTATTATTGAAGGTAGCGCATTTAACGCCAAACAGTCAGTGACCCATGGGGAATTCGCTGATGCACTATATCTGGCGCTTGGACTCGATGTGAAATTGGATGGTCTTACTCCTCTGGAAGACTTCTTCAAACAGCCTGCTCAGGCAGGGTTCCAGATGTCCCCGGACGGTAAGCATCTTGCTTACCTGGAGCCGTGGAACAACCGCATGAATATCGTAGTTACTGCAAATGGCCAGGATAAGCCTGCACGGATTACGAGCGAAACAGAACGTAATATTGCAGGATTTGCTTGGGCAACCAATGAAAAGCTGCTCTATGTACAAGATAAGGCAGGCGATGAGAATTACCATATATATGTCACGGATATCGATGGTACAAACAGCAAGGATCTGACGCCATATCCTAACACAAGAGCCATCCTGGTAGATCCGCTTGAGAATATTCCGGATGAAATCTTGGTAGGCATGAACAAGCGTGATCCGCGCATTTTCGATGTGTATCGGATTAACATCAAGACAGGGGAGGCTGTACTTGCTGCAGAGAACCCGGGTAATATTACGGGCTGGCTGACGGATCACGAAGGTAAAATTCGTGTTGCCGTGTCCAGTGATGGCAATGTGTCTTCGTTACTGTATCGTGAATCGGAGGACAAAGAATTTGAGCCGCTTCTGACAACGAAGCTTGGAGAGACTTTTGCGCCAGTCATGTTCACGTATGATAACAAAAATATCTATGCGATATCCAACTTGGAGCGAGACAAAACGGCGATTGTCGAGTACAGCCCAAGCAGCAAAAAGGTAACCAAAACCATCTATGAAAATAAAGATGTGGATGTAAGCAACTTCGTACCTTCCAAAGAAAAGGGTACTATTCTTGCTGCTGTATATGAGACAGATAAAGTGAACTATGAATTCTTTGATCAAGAGTTCAAAACATTAATGCAGGATATCAAAGCGAAAGTGCCAGGCAAGGAAGTAAGTATCGGTAGCATAAGTAAGGAAGGCCAAGTATTGTTCGTAGCGTATAGTGACAAAGCAATGGGAACGTATTATTTCTATGATTCCAAAACAGGCAAACTCGATAAACTGGCTGATGCTGCACCTTGGATTGATGAGAGTCAAATGGCAGATATGAAGCCTATTACGTATAAGTCACGTGATGGTCTGACCCTTCATGGTTATCTAACATTGCCTCAAGGAGCTGAGACTTCTAACCTGCCTTTGGTGGTTGTTCCACATGGTGGTCCTTGGGCGCGTGATTCATGGGGCTTCAATCCTGAGACTCAATTCCTTGCAAGCCGTGGTTATGCTGTTCTTCAGGTCAATTTCCGTGGTTCCACGGGATACGGCAAAGAATTCCTGGATGCAGGTAATAAAGAGTGGGGCAAAGCGATGCAGAACGACCTCACAGACGGTGTGAATTGGCTGGTTGAAGAGGGGACGGTTGATCCAAAACGAGTAGCCATATATGGAGGCTCTTACGGTGGATATGCCGCTCTGGCAGGACTGGCTTTCACACCGGATGTCTATGCTGCTGGCATCAGCTATGTGGGACCTTCCAACATCTTCACCCTTCTGGACTCACTTCCACCTTATTGGGAGTCTGAGCGTAGTATGTTCTATGAACGTGTAGGAGATCCCGTGAAAGACAAGGAGCTGTTAACAGCGATTTCACCTCTCTTCCACATCGACCAGATGAAGGCTCCATTATTCGTGGTTCAGGGCGCTAATGATCCACGTGTCAAACAAGCCGAGTCAGACCAGATTGTTGAAGCATTACGCAAGCGTGGAGTCGACGTACCCTATATGTTAAAGACCAATGAAGGTCATGGCTTCGCAAATGTGGAGAATCAGCTTGATCTGTACCGTGCGATTGAGAAATTCCTGAATCGTCACCTGATGCAGCCATAATACGTTAAACATGAGGGCTGTCCCGCAGGTTTACCAAACCTGTGGGCAGCTTTTTTATCGGATCACAGATAAAAATGAACCATAAACTATATTGTTAAATTGACATATGGATTTCTTTTGTTTTAAAATGACCAGTGAGTCATTATTATTCAATTCGGTTTAATATATATGTATCAGACCCACTGTACGATACTTAAATCAAGATCTGATCGGGAGGTAACATGTGATGCAAAAACAAATGAAATGGCCGCTGGTCCTATTTGCCATAGGGGTATTTATGGCTGCACTGGATAACGGAATCATCACCTCTTCACTGACCACCTTAAATGCATCATTTGGTGTGTCACCAACGTGGGGAGCATGGACGATTACGCTCTACACACTTGGGCTTGCGGTGAGTGTTCCGATTGCAGGCAAACTGTCTGACCGTTATGGTCGCAAGAAACTGTTTTTGATAGAAGTGGCGCTGTTTGGGATCGGGTCCCTGCTGGTTGCGCTAAGCACATCATTTACGTTCTTCCTGATCGCTCGTGTCATTCAAGCTTTGGGCGGTGGGGGGATATTTATCATTGCCAGCTCCTACGTGCTAAGTAAGTTCCCGGCGGAGCGTCAAGGTACAGCCTTGGGTCTGCTAGGGGGTATGAATGGTGTTGCGGCCATTTTGGGGCCGAATATCGGTGCTTTTATACTGGACATTACGGGCAACTGGCATTGGTTATTCCTGATCAACGTACCTATTGCCATCCTGCTATTCATTGCAGGTATCCGATTTATTCATGAAGAGCAGGAGCTTAATCGTGCAGCAGTGGACTGGAGCGGTATTGCTGTCCTGACGCTGGGTGTACTCAGTCTAATGTATAGCTTCAGCAATCTGGATGGTGTGAACATGATTCAAAGCCTGGGATCACCAATGTTCTTCGGCTTTTTCTTGGCAGGTGTAATCATTCTGGTGCTCTTTTACTTCATGGAAAAAAGACTGGAAGGATCTGAACGTGAACCTGTTGTATCAACACAGCTTCTGGGCATTGCATCCTTTCGTTGGACGCTGTTGATTGCCTTTTTCTCGGGAGCCATTCTGGCCTCGGTGATCTTTATTCCCGGTTTCGTTGAACAGTATCTTGGCGTATCCAATACGGCTTCTGGGTATTGGTTTACTCCACTCGCGCTGGCATCCGGTATTGGGGCGGGCGGAGGTGGCTACCTTGTTGACCGCAAAGGGCCCATCTGGACGTTATCGGTTGCGGGGTTATTATCTGCCATTGGATTTCTGCTGTTCCCATTATGGGTGGAGCATATCTGGCAATTTGTCATTGCGAGTACTCTCGTAGGGATCGGCTTCGGCATGATGCTTGGTGCGCCAGTTAACGTACTTGTCACCGAACAGGCGGGGGAGAACAACAAAGGTATCGCGGTAGCGACAAGCTCGTTATTCCGCCAGATGGCAATGGCTATTGCACCTACCATTTTCGCCGGATTCCTGGCACGTTCTTTCACTAATCTGGGGTCCAACATTCAGGCAGGATTCGCTGATAAAGGAATTCAGGTGCCGCCTGAAATGCTGCAACAATATGCGTCAGGCGGGGCATCAGGTAGTGATGTCTCCAGTCTGACCCAGGGCCTGTCCCAGATCCCTGATGAAGGTATCCGTGATGTGTTGCTTCAGGCACTGCATCAAACGACAGGCGAGGGTTACAGTGGACTTTTCTGGTCCGCGGTTATATTCAGTGTGCTTACGCTGGTGGCTGCGCTTATAACGGGACGTCTGCGTCATAAAGAGAAGAATCCTCATGTGGAAAGTGTATCGACGAACGGATAAAATCATGTGTGAAAATGAAGAGAACAGTGTACCTTTTGAAACGAAAAAGGAGTCACTGTTCTTTTCAATTTAACCGGATTGTAACTTTTCCTCCTCCCTCAATGATTACAATAGAACGAGCGTAAGCGGTGTCTTGATTCCAGAGAGAGAAAACTTTGAAGAACACCGAGTCACAAGGTATCTCAGACGTTTAATTGGTATTATATAAGTTCAACGAATCGTTACACTGCATCACTGCGAGTTCAGAGTAACCTTCCGATCGCTGTTATCCCCAGATTTTTTGATTTCCTTTCCAAAGGTTAAAATCCGGTAATAAAGGCGAGCGCTACGCTTCTTGAGGTTTTCTCTGACCTCTCCGTTATTTGTGTAAATATTAGCTGAAACTTATATAGCCAGGCAGTATCATTTTCATAGTGAAGAAGGAATCAATGGATGAAAAGCAGAACTAAAGATAAGAAGAAGAAAAGAAGAAAAGGCCTATATATAACGCTCGTTTCACTTGTTGTTTTGTTAATCGGAGGTTACTTGTTCCGTCAACAGCTGGCTGTGGCGGCATTTGATCTGTTTCTCGCCGGCTCGGTAGAAGATCAGCTATCCCGCTCTTATGTACCACAAGAAGGCAACAATACGCCTGATCCAACAGTATACCGTAAGGAACCTTTCTCCGTGTTACTGCTGGGTTCGGATAAACGTGCCTATGAGAAGACGCGCGGACGTTCAGACACCGTTATCTATGCTGTAGTACGCCCCAAGGAATCTCGTGTGCTTCTGGTATCCATTCCACGTGATACGTATGTGCAGATTGTTGGACGGGATGCAAACAAAGACGGCGTAGATGATTATGATAAGCTGGCGCATGCCTATGCTTTTGGTGGGGAGAATATGTCCATCAATACGGTGGAGAAATTCCTTGATGCTGATGTAGGTTACTATGCAACGATCAACTTTGACGGGATCAAAAAAGTAGTTGATGCGCTTGGTGGTGTAAAACTGCCAATTGATGAGGACATTGTGAACAAGAACCCGGATCATGTGCAATTCACGATTGAAGGCGGTAAGCCGATCTATGACGGGCAGGAAGCATTGTATTATGTAAGATACCGTGAGGATAGTGATTTTAATCGTACCAAACGGCAGCAGATTTTCCTGAACGCGATGGCGAATGAGATGCTCAATTTGAATCAAATCGCCAAAATTCCCGAATTGATTCAGATTATGGGAGACAGCTTCCAGACGGATATGCGAGCTTCGTTTATTATTGATCTGGCTAAACAGGTGCTTACTCAGGAGAAACCTCAGATTTCGAGCTTCACCATTCTTGGTGAGGGGATGAAAAAGGATGGTATCTATTATGGCCAGGCTGACGAGAAAGATGTCCAATATGCCAAAGAGCTGATTAACAACTGGATGGATCAATCGACTCCAGCCGGCGAAGTAATGATCCCTGACCGGCAAAAGATTGAATAACCAATTCCATACCGATGATGTGTTGTAGACCACAATCAGCAGTACGTTTATTCGCGGGCTGCTGTTTTTTTTCTTTGCAGTGAGAACTGTGATCCTTTTGGAACATCCTGCGTTCTAATCCGTATAATATAAGTTGAGCGAGATAAGTTGAACGAAGAAATTCATAAGGAGGATACACAAGGGTATGAACATCGCATTCTTTTTGCTACCCAAACAAGAGGTTACGTGTGTGACGTCGGATTCTACGCTGCGGCAAACGTTGGAACGGATGGAATATCATCGTTTTACGGCGGTTCCCATTTTGAATAAAGAGGGCAAATATATTGGTACGGTTACCGAAGGCGACTTACTGTGGTATATGAAGAATGCCGAGGGAAAGATTTCATTTGAAAACGCTTCAAAATTTTTACTCAAAGACGTTCCACTCCGCTTGGATATTAAACCCGTATCCATTGACGCCAACATGGAAGACCTGATTAATCTGGCTAAAGTTCAGAACTTTGTTCCTGTGGTCGACGATATGGATCGATTCATTGGTATTGTCAGACGGAGTCAAATTATAGAGTACTGCGAGGGCATTGTAGCCAAAGAATCAATCAAGGCTAAGTAAAGCTGTACCGAATTTAAATATTATGGTGTCATGAGGGATAATCACAGCCATCCAGTATCATGTTAAACTTAAGAAGTGCTGAACCAAGGGCGCATTCGAAGCTTTTGACAAATATATAGGTCGATAGGATGTACGGAGGACTCCGCATAAGTACCTGACATCAGTTTCGGAGAACTTCTCCGCTTTTTGGGGTAATTTTGCGGGCCCTCTTTTTATGCTATAATGGAGAATAAAGCTTTTTCGGGGGAGAGTGACTTTCGCCAATATGCCTAAAGAACTGGATGTAGCCAAACGTGCTAAAGTGATTGAATGGCTGAAAACCGAAGTGCTTGATCAGGTATCCCGATTATTCAAGGCGTTATGGGAAGGCAGTACAACTCGAATCGGGGACAGTCTTGCCAGTTTGATTATGAGTAGTTACATATTGGGCCGCAGGCTCGGTATTCCTTTCAAGGATCTGGATGCTCTGCTAGTTGAGAAGTTGAGGAAGCATAAACAGGAAGGTCACCAGCTTGAAGACTGGTACCAGGATATTTCCGCACTAGAAGATCATATGCGTAAGAGGTGAATTTGTTGAAATTTAGCTTTAAATCAGCTGTTTGGAGCGCAGTTTATCTGCTCTTGCTACTTTCGCTGTTAACTCCTTTATCGGTACTTGCCATATTTTTTATGATGATACCGGGAGTTATTTTGTATGCTTCATTATCTTTAAAATCTTTTATATGGCATCTCGTGCCTGTAGCTGTTATTTTGGTCGTATTCCACCCCATCTATCTGTTACTATTGCTTATCTTTACCCTGCCAGCGATCGTTATGGGTCACGCGTATAAAACACGCAAATCGGCGCTGTTTGCACTGATGGCGGGAAGTGGCATGATGTTGGCAGAATACTTGTTGTTGCTCTTGGTTGGCAGTGTCATTTTCCAATTCGACCTGTCCAGTTATATTGAAGATGTAGTCAAATTGACCATTGAACCGTTAACGAATTCATCGAATCAGATGATTAACGGGTTTGCATGGACTCCTGAGATGACCGAGGATGTCGCCAAGCAAACGCAGCTTATGATCCCATTTGCTCTCGTTGTTACATCGATGGTAATGGCCTTTATTACGCACGCCATTGCGCGCCCGATTTTGAATGTGATGGGTGTGGTGGTATCAAAGCTTCCACCAGCGAGAGAGTGGCGTATGCCGCGTGCATTGATCTGGTATTATTTCCTCGCATTGTTGATCGAAGTGATCTCGAGACAAAGTGATGGAACATATTGGACTATGATTGCCATGAACCTGTCGCCATTAATCAATCTAGGCTTCATGATTCAAGCGATCGGCTTCTTCTTCTTTCTCTCACATACAAAGAAATGGAATCCGGTTATACCTTATTTCCTGGCGGCTGCGGTCTTCTTCATTGGTCCGCTTCGGATTATCGGAATTATCGATCTGGCGTTCCCGCTTCGTGAGGCAATATCGAAATCAAAACGATAGGGTGATGAGTCTTGCCTAAATTTCTGAAGAAACGCTGGCACGGCTACTATACCGTATGGGCGTTCATACTGCTGCTATTGCTCGTTATGTTCGTTACCATTTATAACTGGACGCTTGGTTTGATTAGTCTGATACTGGCTTCGGCGCTGGGAATCGTCATGATTAAGGCGGAGCTCGCGTTCCGCCGTGAGCTTAACGACTATATTAATGGCCTGTCTATCCGGATCAAACGGATGGAGGGGGAAGCGGTCAGCATGCTTCCATTCGGAATTGTGCTGTACAGCGAAGATCGTACGGTAGAGTGGCATAATCGCTTTGTTGCGGAGATGTTCCAGGAGAAGACAATGGTGGGTAATCCGCTGCTTAATTTGTTTCCCAAACTTCCTCAGCCTAAAGAGAAGAAGGATGGGACGAAGGAACATGCATCCAGGGAATTCCATGACGAATTCCAGTTGGATGATCGGCATTATGGAGTTATTCATAACCCGCAGGAGCGGTATGTATATGTATACGAGATTACGGAGCTAGCCATTCTTCGTGATAAATATGAAAATGAACGCCTTGCTTTGGGTATTCTCGTTCTCGATAATCTGGACGAGGCTGCCCAAGGCATGGACGACCAGCAGCGTACCGCGCTGATTGCTCGTGTGACCAGTGAGATTACATCATGGGCCAAACAGTATGAAGTGTACCTGCGCCGGCTGTCTTCTGATCGTTATCTGTTGATGCTGAATCATAAGTCATTGCAAGAACTGGAGCAGAGCCGATTTGTCATTTTGGATGAAGTTCGGGAGATGACCGCTGACCTCAAAGTGCCCATGACACTCAGTGTCGGACTCGCGTTTGGTTCGGATAGCATCAGCGAGATGGGAGAATTGGCACAGTCCAGTCTGGACATGGCACTTGGACGCGGCGGCGACCAGGCGGCTGTGAAATCGGGGCAACGTCTGTCTTTCTACGGGGGCAAGTCCAACGCCGTGGAGAAACGAACACGGGTGAGAGCACGAGTTATTGCGCATGCGCTGCGTGACCTCATGCAGGAGAGCGATCGAGTGCTCATCATGGGGCACAAAATTCCGGATATGGACGCAATCGGTGCATCCATCGGGGTATGGAAAGCGGCGAGTCTGTACAATGTGGAAGCACGCATTGTTCTGGATGGAATCAATCCAGCGATTGAACGGATGATGGAGCAAGTGAACAAGGACGAGAAGTTGTCCAAGGCATTTGTATCACCGGAACAAGCAACCCAGATGATGACAGAGCACACGCTACTGGTTGTGGTGGATACACACAAGGCCTCTATGACCATGGAGCCGAAACTGGTGCAGTCTGCAACCCGTGTTGTCGTTGTGGATCACCATCGTCGGGGTGAGGAGTTCATCAATGATGCTGTGTTGATCTATCTGGAGCCTTACGCTTCTTCGGCTGCGGAACTGGTAACGGAGCTTTTGCAATATATTCATGACAAAGTACAATTTACTCCACTTGAAGCTACGGCTCTGCTTGCCGGAATCACGATGGATACGAAGCATTTTGCATTGCACACCGGGTCTAGAACGTTCGAGGCCGCAGGTTTCCTGCGACGTAGTGGTGCGGACACCATTATGGTCCAACGGTTGATGAAAGAAGATCTGTCAGAATATATTGCTAAGGCAGAAATCATAAAGCATGCTAAAATGGTATACGGGAACATTGCGCTGGCGGTCACGGACCCTGGCAGCAAGATTTCACAGATGATGATCGCCCAGGTGGCGGACACATTGCTAAACATGACTGACGTGGTCGCTTCATTTGTAATTAGTGAGCGTCCGGATGGACTGATTGGCATCAGCGCGAGATCGCTGGGACGCATGAATGTTCAAGTTGTCATGGAACGACTGGGCGGTGGCGGACATTTGACGAATGCTGCCGTTCAGCTCGAAGGAACGCTTGGAGAGGCAGAAAAACGGCTGACGAACGTACTGGCTGAAATCGAAAAGGAAGAGGGGCTGTTCGAATGAAAGTCATTTTTATAAAAGATATGAAGGGTCAAGGCAAGAAAGGGCAAGTGAAGGAAGTATCTGAGGGCTACGCACAGAACTTCCTACTGCCACGGGGAATTGCTCGTCTGGCAACGGACGGCAATATGAAGACACTCGACAACCAGAAGGCAGCTGAGGAACGACTCAAACAGGAAGAGAAAGCAGAAGCGGAAGCACTCGCGAAGAAGCTGGAAGCAGAAGTGACTGAACTGAAAGCCAAGTCCGGCGAAGGTGGTCGTCTGTTCGGCGCCATTACCAGCAAACAGATCGCAGAAGCTTTGTCTAAAAAGGGTTTGAAAGTAGACAAACGCAAAATTGAGCTGGACGAGCCTATTCGTACACTCGGCGTAACACAAGTAACTGTCAAGGTTCACCCTGAAGTGAAGGCAACCTTGAAGGTACAGGTAACGGAAGAGTAAGATGGGCGGCGAAATGTTATTCGACCGGATTCCCCCGCAGAACCTGGAAGCCGAACAGGCCGTGCTGGGTGCAATCCTGTTGCAGGGTGAAGCCCTGATTACAGCGATGGAACGGGTGCAAACCGAGGATTTCTATGATAAACCCCATCAATTAATCTTTGAAGCGATGATTCAGCTGGGTGAGGGAAATCAACCGATTGACCTCGTGACACTGACTTCGCTTCTGAAGGATAAAGGTGAGCTGGAGGACATCGGCGGCGTTAGTTATCTGGCTAAGCTGGCACATGGTGTACCTACAGCCGCGAACGTAGACTATTACGCTCAGATTATCGAAGAGAAATCGATGCTGCGTCGTCTGATTCGTACGGCAACACAGATCGTAAGCGAAGGATATACAGGCGGCGAAGATGTTGCAGCCATGCTTGGAGAAGCTGAACGTCGTATTCTGGAGATTTCCAATCGTCGCTCCAGTAGTGGTTTTATAGCCATTCAGGACGTATTGATGGAAGTATTCGATAAAGTCGAAACGCTGCATCAGAACCGGGGAACGACAACTGGCATCCCTTCCGGCTTCATCGATTTGGACAAGATGACTGCCGGCTTCCAGCGCAGTGACTTGATCATTGTAGCGGCACGTCCATCCGTAGGTAAGACGGCTTTCGCCTTGAATATCGCTCAGAATGTAGGCATCCGGGCGCAAGAAACGGTAGCCATCTTCAGTCTCGAGATGTCGGCTGCACAGCTCGTACAACGTATGATCTGTGCGGAAGCCAACCTGGACGCGGGAGTTCTTCGTACAGGGGAATTCAAAGGGGATGAAGATTGGCAGAAGCTGACGATGGGTATCGCAGCTCTCAACGAAGCTAATATCTATATCGATGATACACCTGGTATCACGGTAGCCGATATTCGTGCCAAATGCCGTCGTCTGAAGAAGGAGAAGGGTCTGGGTATGATCCTGATTGACTATCTTCAATTGATTAGTGGACGCGGCAAAGCCGGGGAGAACCGTCAACAAGAGGTATCCGAGATCTCACGTACACTGAAGCAGATTGGCCGGGAACTGGAAGTTCCAGTTATCGCCTTGTCTCAGCTGAGCCGGGGTGTAGAGCAGCGTCAGGATAAACGTCCGATGATGAGTGACTTGCGGGAATCGGGTTCGATTGAGCAAGATGCCGACATCGTAGCGTTCCTCTACCGGGATGACTATTATAATCAGGATACCGAAAAGAAAAATATTATCGAGATCATTATCGCCAAACAGCGTAACGGTCCGGTAGGTACAGTAGAACTGGTCTTCCTGAAAAACTTTAATAAATTCGTCAACTACGAGAGGGCGCACAATGACGCCTTCGCGATGTAACGGGCAGGTGCTGACGGCTTCGATCAGGAAGCAAACTCGTCTGTCCCGAAGATCAACTATTAGAGCAACTGAACTCAAACATGTGTTATAAATACCAGATATAGATTCACACTAAAATAGATATCCTTGAACCGGTGATAGCAGTCAAGCAAGATTGGACTGAGGTCTCCGGTTTTTTGTGTCGAAATTATGGGCAAATCCCGAACATTACAGTTGTACTATATCTAATTGTTCGCCATTTGATTTGACTTTGAAAAAAGGTACTGGTACACTAATACTGCTGCGTTAAAGCAGCGCAAACCTTCCCTTGAATGTAACGGAAGGACATTTTTACTGTCCGTTAGCACGCTTCTCAGTCGGTTTATTGCGTAACATGCCTGCCGGGATAGAGGACGGACAGACCAATACAAAGGTGCGCAAGGCACCCACGGAGGAATGTTAACTATGTCAACGGTAGTTGTAGTGGGAACGCAATGGGGAGACGAAGGGAAAGGTAAAATCACGGATTATTTGGCGGAGAGCGCTGATGTGGTGGCTCGTTATCAAGGTGGTAACAACGCGGGTCATACAATTCTGATTGATAACAAAAAATATAAACTGACGATGATTCCATCAGGGATTTTCTACACGGATAAAGCGTGTGTTATTGGTAACGGAATGGTTATCAACCCGAAGGCACTCATCGAAGAAATTAATTATATTCATGACAATGATTTTACAACGAAGAACCTGTCCATCAGTGAGCGTGCACATATCATCCTGCCATATCACATGGTACTTGATGCACTGGAAGAAGAGAGCAAAGGCCCGAACAAAATTGGTACGACTGGCAAAGGAATTGGCCCATGTTACATGGACAAATCAGCTCGTATTGGTATTCGAATGGTTGACCTGCTGGATGCTGAAGATTTCGAACTGAAACTGCGTCACCTGGTCAAAGAAAAAAACCGCGTCATTGAGCAAGTCTATGGCGGTCAGCCTGTTGATGTGGAAGAGATTCTGCGAGATTACCTCGAATACGCAGAAATTCTGCGTCCTTATGTACGTGATACATCCGTTGTTCTGAACGAATATATTGATGAGAATAAAAAAGTATTGTTCGAAGGCGCACAAGGCGTGATGTTGGACCTTGACCAAGGAACTTATCCATTTGTTACATCATCCAATCCGTCCGCAGGTGGCGTATGTATCGGGTCTGGCGTAGGCCCAGCTCGTATTCAGCAAGTTATTGGCGTAGCCAAAGCCTACACAACTCGTGTAGGAGATGGCCCATTCCCTACGGAATTGCATGATGCGATCGGCGACCAAATCCGTGAGACGGGACATGAGTATGGTACGGTAACTGGACGTCCACGTCGTGTGGGTTGGTTCGATAGTGTTGTTGTTCGCCATGCGCGTCGTGTTAGTGGTATTACAGGTCTGTCCCTGAACTCTCTGGACGTAATGACGGGTCTGGAAACCGTAAAAATCTGCACAGGATACAAATTCCGCGGCGAGGTTATCACACACTATCCGGCAAGCCTCAAAATGCTGGCTGAATGTGAAGCGGTATACGAAGAGATGCCAGGCTGGAGCGAAGATATCACTGGAGCGAAGAAACTTGAAGACCTGCCAGTGAACACACAGAATTATGTAAAACGTGTTTCCGAACTGACGGGCATTCCAATTGCGATCTTCTCCGTTGGTCGTAACCGTGAGCAAACGAATCAAGTTCTTCCAATCTACGAGTAATCGAAGAAATAGAGAGATTATTTATTGAATTAATCAAATAGATTACTATGCCGACTCCGGCAGTAAAGCCTCCAGTTGTTGCTTCTATAGCGATGACTGGAGGTTTTTTGTATGTTTATCGGATATAATCCCGAGATTTCCGTCAATACTGGTTAACAGTAGAGTCACAGATCCCGACATGCGCATGCTAGAACGGGTGGGATAATCGGAGGGAGAGAACGGAATGAAGTTGCTTGTCTGGTTTGTCAAAATCGTGCTAACCGTGTTGCTGGTCAGTTCACTGACCCTGCTTACGACCGGATTAATTGTACAGTCATATGCGAAGTCGCTACTCGCAAGTTTCAATATTCAGTGGGAAGGTCAACCCATGGGATTAACCGCCATGTTCCAGGGTGCCTTGGGTGGTAAAACCAGTGAGGGGAATAAATCGGGAAATGGGACGACAGATCAGCCGACCGGAGCGGACGAAGAGCGGGTTCCGGAAGATGCTGTTTCAGTTATGGGAAATGGTACGGAGAGCAGTCAATCTGGCGTAGATACAGGCAGCGAGGCGTCTCAAGGGAATGGCTCAGGCGAGGGCGCAGGTGAAGGTACAGATACGACCGTAGGCTCAAACTCAGGCGCAAATAACAATGGGGCGGATACAGGCACGGGTAGTAAATCAGGAACAGCCCAGGGAAGCGGTTCAGCTTCGGGGAACGGAACCGGAGCGGCTAGCGGTGGTGCTTCCTCAGGAAATGATGCGATTGTTGTATCACCGGATGACATCACAGGAGCGAAGGACAAGCTGCCCGCAGAGGAGAAAGAAAAAATCTTCAGCTTGCTCATGAATAAGCTGCCACAGAAAGAAATGCAGCAGATCTCAGGCGCCATGGAAGGTGGCCTAACCGAACAGGAATTACGTGAGATTGAACAGGTGATCTCGAAGTACCTGACCAGTGAAGAGTACGACAACCTGATGGAAGTCCTGCAAACAGAATAAATTGGAAGTTAAAACAGGTCTGTTCATGGGCCATTGGAGATGATCGAAAGGTTTATGATTCCGTTTACCTTATCCCTTATCAGAGTTGATCTGGTGAGGGATTTTATTTGTATTTTTATGAAAAATAAAGCATATTTCACTGGGTCTTAGAACCTAGTCTTAAATTGCGAGTAAAAGTACATAGTACAGCGGATGTTGAGGCATAATGGGTGATGGATCGGTCATAAAAACTTATGGATAATTCAGGAAAACCAAGCGTGGCGTGGCTTTGCGGTGTGATGTGTAGAGTTGAAATAAGTGTAAAACCTGTGTTAAAGTATACGGGTGTGATAAAAGGTTAAAATTTTGACACTTTTATGAGCGCAGCTAAAGTCCTGATTTTGTGGACACCCAATACAAGTATCAACGAGCATGGGACAGACACGATGGGTGATGTCTTGACAGAAATGCGAACTGAGAAGTGCTGAAAAGGAGAGAATCATGAAAGGTTTCAGAGGCATACGCCAACCGGGCAAAGACCGGGTACACGAACAATCCGGGGAACACCGGACGGCCGAAGACAAAAACAACATGAGCATGTCCACCTTCAGTGTGAATAAGAAGCGCGTTCTGGCCTCGCGCAAATGGATCATTACAGCAGCTTGTGGTGTATTCATCGCAGCATCGCTCGGGTTCGCAGGCAAACAATATGTTACTGCAAATACCGTGCCGTATTATAAAGTAATGGTTAAAGGTAGCGAGATTGGTACCATTGCAGATGAAGCACAATTACAACAACTATTTACAGACAAAACCGAGGAATATCAACATAAATATCCGGATGCAGAGATGGTGCTGAACACGGATGGTATCACAACCGAAACGGTAAGAGCATACAAACCTGAAGTGAACAGTGACGAGACGCTGGACAAACTGGGTGACATGCTAACAGCCTACGCCAAAGGCGTGGAGCTCAAGGTAGACGGTGAAGTCATTGGTATTGTGAAAGATCAGGCTACAGCGGATGCAATCCTGGAACAGGTGCAGAGCAAATACATATCGGCATCGACTGTGCGAAGTTCGCTGAAGACGAAGTCGGTATCGGCTAATTCCTCGAAGAAAAACGAGGGACCAAGTACAACCCTGAAGTCGGTAGGCATCAAGGAAGATGTAGCGACGGATGTGGTGAAGGCTGACCCAAACAAAATATGGGATGTGTCCGAGGCGGTTAAAGCATTAACCGTCGGTAAAGACGCGCCTGTAACTTATGTGGTTCATGAAGGAGATACGATCTCTTCGATTGCTGCCAAGTATGAAATTACACAAAGTGAGATTCGCCAGCATAATCCAGGCATCAAGGAAACATCGCTTCAAATTGGAGACGAACTGACCTTGACCGTTCCGAAACCGGCGATAACCGTTAAATCGGTGGAGCAGGTTGTTGAGCAGATTGAGATTAAACCGCAAGTGGAAGTACGCAAAAGTGCTGAGTTGAAAGCAGGTACCACAAAAGTCGTGCGTCCAGGACAAAGCGGATTGAAAAGCATGCAGTACCGTATAACCAAAGAAAATGGTGAAGTTGTTCAGGAAGAGTGGCTTGGTCAGGAAGTGATTAAAGCAGCTGTAACTGAAGTGGTCCTTAGCGGAACCAAAGTCGTTGGCGAGGGCACAGGTGAATTTGCTTGGCCGGTATCCAATGCAACGATGAGCAGCAGCTTCGGACAACGGTGGGGGCGCCAGCACAAAGGTGTCGATCTGGTAGGTAACCGCGATGTGAAAGCGTCTGACGAGGGTGTAATTACTTTTGCTGGACAGAAAAGCGGTTATGGTAATGTCATCATTATTAACCACCGTAACGGATACGAAACACTGTATGGACATCTGAACAGCATTGGCGTTAAGGTTGGACAAGTGGTTGAAAAAGGCGAGAGTATTGGTG
This sequence comes from Paenibacillus sp. CB74, assembly GCF_055687625.1. Lineage (NCBI taxonomy): Bacteria > Bacillati > Bacillota > Bacilli > Caryophanales > Paenibacillaceae > Paenibacillus > Paenibacillus sp. CB74. The sequence continues at coordinate 5,379,939 of NZ_CM146009.1, forward strand.
TTATGGGCAACACGGGTCGTTCGACCGGAACACATCTGCATTTTGAGATTATTAAGAATGGAACGGTAGAAAATCCGTTAACGTATCTGAACTAATACAGAGCTTAAGGAGAGCAAGGTTGGCAATGATGCCGGCCTTGTTTTTTGCTGCTGTAAAAAATTTTCAAATGAAAGACCTTTCAAGCCTCTGATCGGGATGTGACGGTGCTTCAGGTATGTTAAACTATAGAGTATATACAACAATCAACGAGGCTTTGGTACAAGCTGAACATAGAAGATAGATATAGACGCTAATGCGGATTAAGCAGGATATAGGGGTGAATTCAGCCGATGCAGGGGAAGATTTTGGTGGTGGACGATGAACAGCCCATCGCAGACATTCTGAAGTTTAATTTGGAAAAAGAGGGGTACGAGGTCATCTGTGCATTTGATGGTATTCGTGCGGTTGAACTGGCGTTATCCGAAAAACCGGATCTGATGCTGCTAGATCTGATGCTGCCGGGCAAGGACGGTATGGATGTATGTCGTGAGGTGCGCGCTCATCTGGAGATGCCGATCATTATGCTTACCGCCAAGGATGGCGAGATCGACAAGGTACTCGGGTTGGAATTGGGTGCGGATGATTACGTGACGAAGCCGTTCAGTACGCGTGAGTTGCTTGCACGGGTGAAGGCACAGATGCGCAGACGGCAAAAGCTTGCGATTACGGCAGAAGCGCCGGAAGATGAGGAAAAGCAGGTCATGCGGCTATTTGATCTGGCGTTTGATATGGACATGTATACGGCTTACAAAGGCGGGGAACCGCTTGATCTGACCCATCGTGAGTATGAACTTCTCTATTATATGGCGAAACACTCCGGCAAGGTTATGACTCGGGAACATCTGCTGCAAGCGGTATGGGGATATGAATATTTCGGCGATGTACGTACTGTGGATGTCACGATCCGTCGTCTGCGTGAGAAGATTGAGGAGAATCCGAGCAAACCGGAAACGATTCTGACACGCCGCGGGCTTGGTTATCTCGTGCGCAGTGCCAAAAGCGTGGGGATATAATGGGCCGATTCGCGCGATTCTCGTTCTTCCGAACGATTCAGGCGAAATTGATTATTATCTATGTACTGCTGATTTTGATTGCGATGCAATTGATCGGCGTTTATTTTGTGAGCGCGATGAAAAACTCGCTAACGAGCAACTTTACGGAAGACTTGCAGGCCCGTGCGGAGATGCTGTCGGTTCTCGTGGGGGAGACGATGGCGGGTGGAGAAGCAGAGGCTGGCGAGGATAAAACGGAAAATCTGCGTGTACTGGTGAACAACCTGTTCAACATTAACGGTGCCGAGATTCAGGTGCTGGATGCTAGCGGAAAAGTACTGACGACCTCGCTAAGTTCACATTCAGACTATGTGGGGCGCAAAAACACCCAGACCGTCGTCAGCCGTGCGCTGCAAGGCATCCGGGATAATGAGGAATATATCGTGGACGAGGATAATGTTCGCAAAAAAGTCGTCGCCAAGCCTGTGCTGTCTGGCGGCAAAATCATTGGTGCTGTCTATATCGCAGCATCCATGAACGAGCTATATTCCACGATGGAGGGAATCAACAAAATCTTCATCTCCGGTATCCTGATTGCCTTAGTGTTAACGGCAGTGCTTGGCGTGATCCTGTCCCATACGATTACGCAGCCGATTAAGGAAGTGACTCGGAGGGCGACAGCGGTCGCAGAAGGTAACTTTGATCAGCAGACACCTGTATTCGGCACGGATGAGATTGGTCAGCTCAGTCGGGCTTTTAACTATATGACCAGCAGGCTTCGGGATGCACTCTCGCAGAATGAAGAGGAGAAGGAGAAGTTGACCTCCATTCTGACCAATATGAGTGATGGTGTGGTAGCTACGGATGAGTACGGGAAAGTCATTCTCGTAAACCGTCGTGCCAGCAGCATACTGGGTATGCATCCTGCGGATATTGAAGGAAGACATTTTGCCATATTACTCGGCATTGATCCGGAGGATGCGGAAGCTCTCGCAAGTGGGTTCACAGGTTCTACGCTGCTGCAAATTGCACCCGCAGGACAAGAAGAGCCTGTGGTCATTCGGATGACGTTCACACCGGTTCATCGGCGTGAACGGGGGATTACGGGAACGATTGCCGTACTTCAGGATGTTACCGAACAGGAAGAGCTTGAGGCATCCCGGCGTGAATTCGTGGCGAATGTATCCCATGAACTGCGTACACCACTAACTACGATCAAGAGTTACGCAGAAGCGCTGGATGATGGTGCACTGGAAGACCCGCAGCTTGCCGGTCGTTTTGTTGGTGTTATTCAGAACGAGACGGAGCGAATGATACGACTGGTTACGGATCTGCTACACCTGTCGCGACTGGATTCCAAAGAGGCTTTGCTGCGGAAACAACCAACCGACATTCTGGAAATGCTGGAGGAAGTGACGGATCGCTTCTCGTTTCAAATGCATCAGAAGGATATTCAGCCTGTACTATCTGTGGAGAATGATATTCCGGCTGTTCCACTGGATCGAGACCAGATTGATCAGGTGCTGGATAATGTCGTATCCAATGCGCTGAAATATACGTTGGAAGGCGGCACCATTACGATTGCGGCTAGACGCAGTGATGGACACGCCCTTGCCATCTCGGTATCAGATACCGGAATGGGTATTCCACAGCGCGATCTGGATCGCATTTTTGAGCGGTTTTACCGGGTGGACAAGGCTCGTTCCCGCAGTATGGGAGGCACAGGATTAGGACTGTCCATTGCCCGGGAAATTGTGAAGGCGCATGATGGCAGCATCTCTCTGGAGTCTGAAGTGGACGTAGGCACGACAGTAACGTTCACACTGCCGATGCGTGAGGAAGGGGGTGAGCACCGTGAAGGAACGGATTAAATCCTTGGTGCTTGCTGCCCTTGTTGTAGCCAGTCTGGTTCAGAGTTATTTTCTAATCTACCGTCTGCCCGGAGGCGGCGATTCCATTGTGACGTCAGAGACGAACTATGTGAAGACGGAAAATATGGGTCAGGAACGCAATATTGAAGAATTGATCTTCCCTGATCAGATGATTATTCATCTGGGTGAGGATAAACATACGGTGTTTTACCCTGGCAATACGTTCTATCAGTTGATCTATTCAAGGTTGCAGGGGCGGACGTTCGATGATTTTCAGCGCCGTAGCGTGCAATCGGTGAACTGGGATCAGATTCGCAAGGAGAACCCTGGATTTGAGCTATCGTTCAAAGAAGGGATTCCCGTAGCATTGTTGCAGCGGGTAATGCGGCTCGGGACGGATTCCTTATTCCAAGGAGAGACCATTAACCGAATCTCGATCTATACGGCTAAAAATGAAACGAAGGCCCATGCGCTGTTCTTCAGCGCCAAGGGAGACGTGGTATATGAAGCAACGCAGGCGGACCTGACCGTACAAGACGTGCAGCAGCATGTTGACTTCGGTACGAACTGGACGCCATATACCTTAATGGATGGCGGTTATTATATCCCGGCCGAACTTTTGGAGACGATTGAGGCGGATGTGCCAACAGGTCAGTTCACGGTTGAGCAGATGCAGCGCAGTCTGTTCTTCGACCCAAGCATGACTCGGAACATCCGGGAAAAAGACGGGTCTGAGATTTACACGGACAGTAAACGTAGTCTGCAGGTGAAACAGGAACAGCGCTGGATCAGTTACACCGATCCGGCGGCACCGCCAGCAGGACAGATTGATCCTGCGAAGGATGCGTTGTCTGCGGTTGATTTTGTGAATCAGCATGGGGGCTGGAAAGGCCGGTCACGCATGATGCTGGGGACCACGGACAGCAAAACACGGCTTGAATTCCAGCAGTATTACGGCAGTTATCCGATTATGGATTCCATGCAGTTCCGCTTCGGCACGATTAGCATGGAGATGCAGCAGGAGACGGTATCCAGTTATGAACGATCGCTGGAGTACCTGAACGAAGGTGCAGAGACCAAGAAATCGGTCAAATTGCCTGGCGGAGACAAGCTGAAGGCTCTGATTAAAAAGGTCGCAGGTGAGAATCGCCAGGTTGTGGATGTATATCCAGCGTATCGTCCTTCTACAACTGAGGATGGACTAAGGCTGATTCCGGTATGGGTTATTCGCTTTGGAAACGGGGAGGAGACTACCGTATCTTGATGGGTTATAGTCTTTAAACCAAAGAGTAGCTGTACTTTATCACTACGCGTGCAGAATAACCTTTCGATCGCTGTTACCCCCAGATTTCTTGAATTCCCTTTTAACACGGGAGAAATCTGGTGGTAAAGGCGAACGCTCCGCTTCTTCAGGTTATTTCTGCCCTCTCCGTTATCGTATAGCTTTAAGTTCAAAGGCTATAAACGGCCAGTTCCGGTGGAGTGTGTAGGCAACTTGAGAAAGTATTGCAAGCAGCTAGTTTAGGGGGTGGATGTTATGGATTGGGGACGGGCGAAAAATGTGTTGATCTATGCCTTTCTGCTGCTCAATCTGGTGCTGGGATACCAGATCTGGATGGATGCGCGGGAGACGGCCGGAGCCAATCTGGACTTCACCTCACTGGCAGACAATACACAGCAGGCGATGGAAGAGAAGGGCATCCAGGTGCTGGCTCCGATTCCGAATGAAACGCCGAAGTTGCCGAAGTTGTCCTATGAGTTCATTGAAGAGGACAAGGCTGGTGTTGATATGGAGCTGGAACAGCCGGTAGATAGCAAGTTGATTTTCTCACAGAGTGAGCTGGAAGATGCATTACAGCGTGAGATTCCACAGATCGGGACATACCGGCTGGATCAGCTGATGGCCGAGGATGGGGCTTTTGTGCTTCACCCACTGGTGGATGGCAAATGGCCGCTCTTCAATGTGAGTCTGGAGCTGTTCTACAGCGACCAGAAAATAAAGGGTTATCGTCAGACTCCGGTGCGGATTACGACCGCCGAGGAGAGCGATCAGCAGGTGCTTCCGGCGTCGAAGGCGCTGGGAACGCTGATCGAGAACTTTTTGCCAAATGATGCGATTGTCAAAGATATTCAGCTGGGCTATTACGGCCAGTTGTTCAATTCAGATATACAGGTAGCGATGCCGGCATGGCGGTTCGTGCTGGAAAGTGGCGAAGTGTTGTACGTGCAGGGCATCAGTGGGGATGTATTCAGTCCCAAGACAGACAAACCAGGGGAGTAATGCGTTATGGGGATATATTTTACCGTGTTATCCAGCGGTTCGACAGGTAATGCCACGGTCATACAGCATGGGGGGACCTCTCTCATGATTGATGCGGGTCTTAGTGCGAAGCGATTGGATGCACTGTTTCAGGAAAGGGAGATTTCTGGGGCAGAACTGGACGGGATTCTGGTTACACATGAACATTCCGATCACATTAAAGGACTAGGCGCGATGTCTCGGAAATATAATTTACCAATCTACGCGAATTTGAATACGTGGGCGGCGCTGGAAAAGTCGGTTGGGGCGATTCCAGAGGAAAACCGGAGGATTTTTGAGACGGGTGAAAAGCATGATTTTGGGTCACTGCGCGTGGAATCCTTCGGGATCTCGCATGATGCGGCTGAGCCAGTAGGGTATACGTTCGATGACGGCAGTGAGAAGCTGTCTGTTGCAACCGATCTGGGATACATGAGCGACAAGGTTCGCGATGCAATCTCTGATTCCGACGTGCTGGTGCTGGAGGCGAATCATGATGTCGAATTGCTGCGTATGGGGCGTTATCCGTGGAACACCAAGCGCCGGATTTTGAGCGACATTGGGCATTTGTCGAACGAAGCAGCAGGGGCAGCGCTTAGTGAATTGATGAACGGACGCATCAAGCGCACGTATCTGGCACATCTTAGCCGGGATCATAATATGATGGACTTGGCGAAAATGTCGGTGCGTGACGCGATGGAGAGCCGTGGATGCTTTTATCGGGATCATGAGTTCAAACTCTGTGATACGTATTACGACCGGCCTACGCCATGGGATAGGGTGGGTGAGCCATAAAGCTGTCCAGTTCGGCGGCTTTGCGCTCGACTTCCTCGCGGGTTAGGATGCCTTTATCAATAAGCAGTTCGATGATGGTACTCAGTGCAAGGGTATTGCGATAGTGTTCTTCCTTGAGATCGGCCAGCTTGGCCGCCATATGAACTTCGTCCATGGCTGTGAGTGTACGCGTGCGATCCATGTATACTTCCTCCTCTATGAAGCTTCGAATTGTCTTTTACTATTATTGTAGTCAGGCTTGATGGAAAACATTCCTCTTTTTGCCGCTAACATTTCAGTGATAAGGCGTGTATGCTGAACCTGTGACCATGCAGGGGTAAAAAAGTTCTTCAAAATGGCCAAAACGGCGCTTAGCGAACCGGATTTTGTGGTGATAGATACTATGGACCTTTATTGTTAAACGCGTTATAGCAGAAATGTGCGTTAATTTTCGTTATTATGCAACTTTTTGGGATTTGGCGTGTTTAGTATATGAGGAGCATTGTGATTTTGGCTGTTTTGCGTGTGAAATGGCATGTCATAGAATGCGAGAGCATGATTGATAGAGTCACTGACAGAATGGCGTGTCCGTTCTGTTGTACATAGACGCTGTATCTCTATTCGATTGGAAGCCGGGATGCGGCGATATGAAAGACCATTTTATAAAATGCAAAAAAGCATGGGAAACCGTTGGAGTCTTCACGTAACGAAGACGACAGAAGAAACCTGAAGAAACAGAGCGATCGCCTGAAAGCTTTCTGAAAGAAAGCTGCTTCGGAAGCATACGCTATGAACAAATTTTACCGAGGAAAATGGAATAAAAAAATTTGTGAGTAACAGCGATCGAAAGCTCGGCTGTGGCTGGAGTGGGGGAACGTAAGGACACCATCATCGTTGATTCATGCGACAACTTAGGCGGCAGTCAGGGTCTTGATGCGTGACAACGAAGGGGAGAGGATCACGATGGGATTGTTTGGAGACGATTTTTATTCAACCAAAGTATCAAGACGCGCCGAACCTGAACAGAAAGGCAAACTTCAGATCATTCGCCCTGGAGGCAGAGCACGTGGACGTGACCGCTGGAGTAATCCGCGCAGATCGCGTACGGGAATCAGCTCTACAGTGAAAGTAGCTGTGATCAGCTCGGTGATCAGCTCCATCGTGACCGTCATGCTGTTTAGCTTCATCACACAGCCCGCATCGTTACCGCTGGCTAATGCTACAGGTAATGGTGGTGGAGGCGGTGCTCAGACAGCACAGGCAGCTGATCCATACGATCGGATTATTCAGGCAGCGGCGAAGGTGCGCCCTTCTGTTGTGAGCATCGTGAACCATAAAACGGGCAGCAGCCTGTCGATGGAAGATTCTGCGTTGGGATCAGGGGTCATTTTCAAGAAGGAAGATGGCAAGGCCTACATTATGACCAACCACCACGTCGTGGAAGGTGCGAGTGACCTGGAGATCGTGACTGTGGACGGGGAGACACATAAAGCGAAGCTGGTCGGTAAGGACCGTGTGAGCGACATTGCTGTATTATCCGCAGAAGATAAAGGGCTGGGTGCAGTGGCGGAGATCGGTGATTCCAGCAAACTTCAGCGCGGTCAAACGGTGCTGGCGATTGGAAACCCGCTCGGTCTGGGCGGTACGCTGACCTCCGGTATTGTCAGTTACACAGATCGTATTCTACCTGTATCGATTAATCAGGACGGCGTGTACGACTGGGAGCAAAACGTGATCCAGACGGATGCGGCTATTAATGAGGGTAATAGTGGCGGTGCACTCGTCGATCTGAACGGTAAAGTGGTCGGCATCAACACGATGAAAATCTCGGATACGGGTGTGGAAGGTCTCGGCTTCGCGATTCCGATGAACGAAGTGATGAAAACCGTAGATTCTCTGCTGGTGAACGGCAAAGTATCTCGTCCATACCTGGGCGTATACACGGTCGATCTGAGCAACCCATATGCACCCCTGGATGACGAACAGCGCAAGGATCTGAAGCTGCCATCTCACGTGGACAGCGGTGTGGTTGTGCTGGAAGCATCGGGTCCGGCATCTGATGCGGGCATGAAGCTGAATGATGTCATTACGGAATTTGACGGGCAAAAAATTACCTCCACGCTAGATCTACGGAAGTATCTATACGATCAGAAGAAGATTGGGGATACGATTGAAGTGACCTTCTACCGGGATGGCAAAGCGGAGAAATTATCGGTGAAGCTGACAGATAAACCGGAGTAAAGGAAGTTCAACGAAGCCTATACTGTTGGGCGGATTGAAATAGGGAAAGCTAGAAGAGTGATCAGATCTACTGACCACTCTTTTTTAGTTATTATGAGTGGACGTGTTCGTTCGACAGTAAATGAGTAGATCAACCATTTGTAATATGTACTCATGATCAGTTAGACCCGGAGCCAAAGTAGCAGATACATCAGACTTGGGCTGTGGTAAACTGTTGTCTATATGTTCAAACGGTCGCTGATGCAAATAACATCTGTTTGTCGATCTTATTTTTATTTCAAAATGGAAGGGGTATTTCTAATGGAACGATTGAAGAAAAAGATACTTGGGGGAACAAGCTTGATGCTGTCCCTGTTGATGTTGTCTGCCTGTGGATCTGAGGTTGCTACGACAGGAGCATCGGTGGATACAAGTGCTCTGCAAGAGAAAATTGCTGGGCTTGAGAAGAAATTGGTGGAACAGGGAGCCAAGAGCGTTGAGCAGGAGCAAAAGATCGCAGCACTTGAGACCAAGTTGAATGAGCTGAGTACAAATGTGATTGCAGTAGGTGGGGCTAGTGGTCAAACGCCTGCTGCATCCGGAAACAACGGATCGGCCGGGAAAGGGGACGGGGTGCTGATTACGTTTGCCCAGTATGAGAAGCTTGAGGTTGGCATGTCTGTGGAAGAGGTTATCGAGATCCTTGGTGGCGAAGGTGAGGCGCTGAGTGAAGCGGAGAATATGGTGGTCTACAACTATAAAGGTACTGCTGGCAATGGTGCCAATGCAGTTATTGCCTTTCAAAGTGGCAAGCTGTTGACGAAGGCGCAATCGGGATTGAAGTAACCATCAGAGCTGACGAGCAGATTATAGACAAAACAAAATGATAAGGGACATAAAGTTACCTAAATACATCAAGCGAGCCTTAGCGGGCTCGTTTTTTTGTATTCATTTTAAACGTGATGCTTGACAAAGGAAATTAGTTGTAACTATAATAGTTACATAATCGAGTTGTAATCATTATAGTTACAACATGAATTCAAAAAGGAGTTTTTTTATATGAAAGTAGAGGTTTGGTCAGACTTTGCATGTCCTTTTTGTTTTATTGGAAAACAAAGATTCGAAACGGCCTTAGAGCAATTTTCCAATAAAGACGACGTAGAGCTTGTTTTTAAAAGTTTTGAACTTGACCCTCATGCTCCGCAAAGTGCAGATCATGATGTGCATGACATGTTGGTTGGCAAGTATGGAATGAGCCGCGAACAGGCGATTGCCATGAACGATAATATTGGATCAGAAGGAAGAGCGGCTGGAATTGATTTTCAGTTTGACTCCATTCAGCTCACGAATACGTTCGATGCCCATCGCTTAGCAAAATATGCTTCAGAGCAAGGAAAAGAGATAATATTACAAGATTTATTCCAGGGTTATTTTACAGAAGGTCGGCGCTTGGGTGATCATCAAACACTGATTGAGATGGCGGTAGATGCTGGCTTGGAAGAAGCTGAGGTCCGCCAAATCCTTAAGGGGGATGATTATGCCAGCGAAGTTCGTGCTGATGAAGCGGAAGCGCAACGAGTGGGCGCAACAGGTGTTCCATTCTTCGTCATTGACCGTAAATATGCTCTTTCGGGAGCACAGTCCAGCAAGAAATTTCTCGAAGTACTGGATGCAGCATGGAAGGAATCTCGTCCATTGACTATTTTGAATGACAACCAGACGGGTTCTGGATCAGCTGATCAATGCGTGGATGGTACATGCAGCGTGAAGTAAGTATAATTTGCATTTTGCGCGAGACCAATACTTTAGCTGGATCATAAATTCATTATTAAAAGGGGACGATACACATGTCTAAATTATCGATTGAAGCTTTCACAGGTTCTGTTCAAGCCTTTAACGTTAACTCAGCAATCATCTACGGAGAGAATGATGCGGTTCTGGTCGATGCTCAATTCCTGCTTAGTGATGCCCATCGCCTGACTGCAAGACTGCTGGAGCTGGGTAAAAATCTAACTCACATCTATATCACGCATTTCCACCCAGATCATTATTTCGGTCTTGAAGTCATTAAGTCGACTTATCCGCAAGCCAAAGTAGTTGCTCTTCCAGAGACGGTTGAGGATATCAAAAATACGTTTGCCAAAAAAATCGATCAATGGAAACCAACGGTTGGCAATAACGTCCCAGACGAACCGGTAATTCCAGAAGCATTGAATCAGGATGTCATTGAACTGGAAGGTCATGAACTGAGAATCAAAGGTCGTCTGCAGGGAGACACACCCAATAACAGTTACGTATGGATTCCATCCATTAAAGCTCCCATTACTGGCGACATTGTATATAACGAAACGTTTGTGTGGACGTTGGAAACGAATGCTGAATCCCGTCAGGCATGGCATCGTACACTGGATGAGTTGGAAGCATTGCAACCTGAGATCGTTATTGCAGGGCATCAGGCTTACCATACAGAGAATACACCGGGGGCGATCGCCAATACACGGCGTTACCTGATTGCTTATGATGAAGTATTGAGTGTATCACCAACAACAGATCAAATTATAGCCAATATGAAATCACGGTTCCCCGGACTGGATACGCTTGAGATTGGATTAATTCTTGCCGCTAAGGCTGTCGGGGTGAACCATGCCGAGTAATCTGGAGATCATTCAAAGCACATACCAAGGTGATTCGAAGGAAAACGGTGTGAAGTATCAGACCTATTTAGCGGAACAAGCGGAGTGGACAGAAGCAGCAGGTTTTCCTTATGCGGGAACATACATCGGATATGATGATATTTCTCAGAATGTGTTCTACCGTTTGGGCACGGAATGGGATGGCTATAAGGCAGAAGTCAGCGAGTTCTATGAAGATGGCGATACGATTATTGCAGTGGGCGTGTATTCTGGAACGTATCGAAAAACAGGAAAATATTTTGAAGCAGACTTCGTGCATATCTGGAAGCTTCAAGATCAAAAAATTATCAAGTTCAAACAGTATGTAGATAGTTACCTGGTGCAAAGCGCAATTGAATCCAAATAACAACCCAGTTAAATTCCGATTGTTAGCACATATGCATATGATCGTAGACATTAGAGAGGAAGATTTATACGATGTTTAACAAAAAATCAACAACTGGAGCAATTTTGCTCCTGAGTCTCATGTTAGTTTTGAGTGCTTGTGGTGCGAGCGCAACGAATAATGCCGGAACAGCAGATAATACGGCATCCAATGCCGCAGAAACAACGAATACAGCAACGGAAAACACAAAAACTCCGGAAGCGGCAGAGCTTAAAGTTACAACATTTAACCCTGGAAGTAAAAGCATCTTTGGAGTATCCTCGAACCTAATTGAAGGCCCAACTGAAGTGGCTCTCGTGGATGCGCAGTTCCAGAAGAATGATGCCGAAGAAGTGGTCAAACTGATCCAAGCTACAGGCAAAAAATTGACAACCGTATTTATCAGTCATCAAGATCCGGACTATTATTTCGGTCTGTCCGTGATTCGTGAGGCATATCCTGATGTGAAAATTGTAGCTACACCGGCTACGGTTGAAGGAATCAAATCGACGATTCAAGTAAAAAATGATTACTGGAACCCGATCTTGAAGGAAAATGCTCCAACTGCACAAGTTGTGCCTGATGCATTTGATGGCGATCAATTCACTGTAGATGGTGAGGCTGTACAGATTATTGGATTGGATGGACCAGATCCATCACATACTGTTCTGTGGGTTCCATCCATCAAAACAGTTCTGGGCGGGGTTCCTGTATACGAGAACCAACATGTCTGGATGGCCGATAACCAAACCCCTGAGAGCCGCGATAACTGGCGTGAGCTGCTGGATAAAATTACGGCCTTGAATCCAGAGCATGTTATTCCGGGTCACTATGTAGGTACAAGTGCGGGTGATATTTCGAGCGTGAACTTTACCCGCGATTATATCGCCAAGTTTGAAGCGGAAGCAGAGAAAGCTAAGGATTCTGCAGCGTTGATCGCTGCGATGGAAGAAGCATACCCAGACTTTACGAATACAGGTGACCTGGAGACAGGCGCAAAAGTAATTAAAGGCGATATCTCCTGGCCGTAAGTCTATTGATAGGCTTGTGGAAGAATGTATAAGAGCTTAACAATATCGTGTATATGAAGAGAAAACATCCTTATCCTGCTGTGCAGGAGGGATGTTTTTTGCGTTCATTCGACATGCAGGGGTTTCTTTTCGGCGGCAGGTGTGATAGAACTGAGAAGTGGCTATCCTGTAATGGGATACGCGGTTGTGAATCGGGAACATAGCTGGTTACAGAAAGGATGCTTAACGGATGTACGTTGTATGCAAAGAACACGTGGACATTGCCATCGACATGTTTGTCGATGAGTATGAGGACGCTCCAGATATCGTTGATCTGAAGGAGACGGAATTTGCCGATTGGGACCCGCCTGCGAAGTGCGCCGAGTGCGAACAGCACGCGGAATTCCTCGTCGTTTAGCGTACTGTAGGACTTAGACGGCTGGAGGCGTGACTTAAGGTGGCGCTTCAGGCTGACTTTCCATCCGGTATGAACATCACAGCAAGAAGCCAAGGAGAGCGTGATGAGCGCTCTTTTTGTGTTTGTGCGGGAATTGGTGGGGGTGTTGGTAGGCAGCTTGGAGTTGGGCGAGGGTTGTGGGGGCTGACGGTGGAGTAGGGAGAGTAGGAGAAGGATTATGGTGAGTAGATTCTGTTTCGAGTTGGGAAGAGTCAGGTTGTAGCAAACGTGCAAGGTGTGTAGGTAATAGAAATGGGAGTCTGGGTATGGGGATAGTAGAAATGGGGTGACAGCGATGTCGGTAGGGACGGTGGCGTGGCTGGGTTGGGCGGAGTAACTCTGAAGAAACTGACGGACCTTATTCGTGGCAAATACCGCTTGGTTGAAATCTAACGAATCGTAGACACGTTATATTGATGAAATGGCCTTGAAAGTGTTGGGGAGTGCTCGTTTGGTGCTAAATAGCGTGTTTTGGATTCGTTAGATTTTAAAGGAGCTAAAATGAGGCTAATTAAGGTGTGTGGAGTTCGTTAGAATTTGGAGAAATGTGTAGGATAGGTATAATACCGTTGGAACGAACGATGCAATGATGCATCTTACTTATAGAATATTGCGCAAGCAAGATAATTTAGGAGGAATGGATTTTATGTTTATTCAGATTATTGGCGTAGGCAAATTGAAGGAAAAATATCTGACGCTGGGCATTCAGGAATATGCCAAGCGGCTCGCTCCGTACATCAAGTTTCAGATGATCGAGGTCGCAGACGAAAAGGCGCCCGATACCCTGAGCGAAGCTGAGGTTCGGGCGGTAAAAGAGCGCGAGGGCGAACGCATCCTCGCGCATGTGAAGAGCGAAGCGCATGTTGTCGCGCTCGCATTGGATGGCCAGCTCTGGAGTTCCGAGGAGCTGGCATTGGAGATCGACAAGCTCGGTACGTATGGGACGAGCCATGTCGTGTTTGTCATCGGAGGAAGCCACGGTCTCTCCGATGAGGTATTGCGCCGCGCGAAGCAGCGCTTGAGCTTCGGGCGCATGACCCTGCCGCATCAGCTTATGCGGCTGGTGCTGGTGGAGCAGATTTATCGCGCTGTGAAGATAAATCGGGGGGAACCATACCACAAATAGGGTGAAAAGGGGGTGAGCTACCCACGACTGGCGGAAAAGCCGAATTAAACGGGCTGCTGCATTTCTTGGAGGTACAGATAAAGGGAAAGACCGGTTCAGTCCCTTGTCGTTTTTGAATATACAGCATGAACAGTGCCCAGAGAAACGAACAAGTTAACGAGGCTTTACTAGAGGCTAGGGTCGCCTTTTGTTCTTTCCGCAAGCTTCGTAATCGATTCAATGTCTTGATCGGTTAATTGATCCAGAAAATACTTGCGTATTGCCATTGAGACAATGGGCAGGGCCTCATCCAAAGCTGCTTTTCCGGCAGAAGTAATGATGACCTGGACACCACGATCTGCGTTTAATGGCCCCCTTTTAACAAGGCCCCGTTTTTCCATCCGCGTCAAATGATGGGATAATCTGCTCTTATCCCAGTTCATCGAGTCGGCTAGTTCCTGTTGACGAAGCTTGCCATCTCCGAATTGAATTAACCGATCTAGTACTCCAAAGTCCCCTTCTGATAGTCCTGTATGTTCAGAAAGCTCCTTAACAACGCGACCGAAGATTCGTTTAAAGGAGCCTTTCCACATATTCCATATTTGCATTTCATCTTCGTTTACTTTGTTGATATCCATGCGAGTATAATATCATAGTTGACACGTCAACCACAAGGTGTTAGCCTATACATAGGTTGACATGTCAACCTATGAGAAAACTCTCGAGTACCGAGTTGATGTATTAACCTGTATTGAACAGTAAATCCCCACTAAAGGAGTTGTTTCTTATGCAGGATAAACCCGTGGCCTTGGTCACCGGAGCCAATAAAGGAATCGGTCTTCAAATTGCCAAAGATCTCACGGCTCGCGGCTTCACGGTGCTCATCGGCTCCCGCAATTTCGAGAAAGGGGAGACAGCCGCGAAGAGTGTTGGAGCGGATGCCCATGCCCTCCAACTCGACGTTACAAATCAGGATTCTATCTCCGCCGCGGCAGAGCGCATCAGAAGTGAACTCGGTCGTCTCGATGTGCTCGTGAATAATGCGGGCATATCGCACCATGGTCCGACGGGCAGGCCTCTTGAGGAGGTTGGGAAGTCGGGACGCCCAAGCGTTGCATCTCTAGAAGAGGTGCGAGCCGTGTTCGAGACGAACATGTTCGGCGTCATCGCCGTCACGCAAGCGATGCTGCCGCTCCTTCGTGAAGCGCCGCCAGCGGGTATCGTCAACGTATCAAGCGGTTCGGGCTCACTGACGTTGAACGCGAATCCGACTAATTCACAACGCGAGATGTTCGGAGCCGTTTACAGCCCTTCCAAGACGGCTCTCAATGCAATTACGCTCGCCTTTGCCATTGAACTCGAGTCGACAGGCATTAAGGTCAATGCAGTATGCCCAGGCTTCACCGCGACGGATCTCAACAACTTTGAGGGCACGGGCACCGTCGAGCAAGCCGCGCGACATCCCGTGCGCCTTGCACTCCTCAACGAGGACGGTCCGACGGGCACATTCTCAAACGAAAGACGCCAACTCTCGTGGTGACGTAGTCTCGAGTAGCACGGGCTCACCGAATTATGTGTATACAACCTGAAGGCGTGTATGCCTTCCCAATATCCTTAAGGAGTGTGCAACCAAATGGAATATGTAAAACTTGGACGCAGCGGGTTAGAGGTTTCAAAGTTAAGTCTTGGAACCATGAGTTTCGGAGTACCTGAACGCGGCAATACCCCATGGTCTCTGGATGAGCAGCAAAGCAGACCGATAATTAAGAAGGCACTCGAATCGGGCATCAACTTTTTTAGTACCGCCAACATGTATTCCGACGGAACAAGCGAAGAAATTCTCGGGCGTGCTCTAAAGGACTTTGCTCATCGTGACGAAGTCGTCATAGCAACAAAGGTATTTGTTCCGATGCGCAAAGGTCCGAATGCTTTGGGACTTTCTCGTAAAGCTATCATGACCGAAATTGATAACAGTCTAAGACGACTCGGAACAGACTATGTCGATTTGTACCAGATTCATCGGTGGGATCCTAATACGCCAATTGAGGAGACTATGGAGGCTCTTCACGATTTAGTTAAGGCGGGCAAGGTCAGATACATCGGAGCATCCTCCATGTTAGCATGGCAGTTTGCGAAAGCTCAGCATGTCGCAGAGCGTAACGGCTGGACGCGGTTCGTTTCCATGGAGAATAGATTAAACCTGCTCTATCGGGAAGAAGAACGAGAAATGCTCCCCCTTTGCAGAGACGAGGGAGTTGGCGTCACTCCTTACCTGCCTTTGGCTGCAGGCCGGTTAACTCGGGATTGGAATGAGCAGACCGCACGATCAGAGAAGGACCAGGTAGCAAAGGCATTGTTTAATAAAACGGAAGAGGCCGATCGCAAAGTCGCGGAAAGAGTTGTAGAAATTGCAGCTAACTGGGGAGTTTCGCGCGCACAAATTGCACTTGCATGGTTGCTACAAAAGGAAGAGGTCACAGCGCCGATTATGGGTTCGACCAAAATCAGCCATCTGGAAGATGCGGTTTTGGCCTTGTCGGTTAAATTGACTTCTGAAGAAATTATGCGTTTAGAAGAACTGTATATTCCACATCCATTCGTATAAATTTGACGCAAGTAAGGTGTTATCTGCTAATCATGCAAAGCTTAATTCTTGTATGTTCAATTCTATGGAAAGAACTCTTTATGCTATTTCTCATGAAGAGTTCTTTTGCTTTTGTATTGTTACGGTGAAGTTTTTCAATCTGTCGACTGTTACAATTTCATATTCTCGTTCCATTAAGACACTAGAGCATGTATTGCTTTAGTGTTTTTTATTTGCGCGGAGGTGTAAAAGTTGACAAGGTACAAAAGAGTTCTAATTAAACTCAGTGGTGGTGCAGTAGCTGGTAATACCGAGTTTGGGTTTGAACCTGAGAGGCTAGACCATATCGCAGACGAAATTATGTCAGTAGTAAATTTAGGCGTTGAAGTATCGTTAGTTATAGGTGGGGGTAACATTTTCAGAGGTAATATGGCGGAAAGCTGGGGGATAGAAAGGGCAGAAGCTGATAATATTGGGACGCTTGCGACTGTAGTAAATAGTTTAATGCTTCGTGGGGTTCTTAAAGCCAAGACCAAAAAGGAAGTACGAGTAATGACGGCAATACCTATTACTTCAGTTGCAGAACCATACATCCGTCTAAGAGCAATCCACCATCTAGAAAAAGGCTATATTGTAATTTTTGCAGGGGGGAACGGTCAACCTTACTTTACAACAGATTATCCTTCAGTACAGAGAGCCATCGAGGTTAATTGTGACGCTTTATTAGTTGCTAAGCAAGGTGTTGATGGTATCCTTAATGCAGACCCTAAATTTGATAAAGATGCAAGGAAATTTCATTCGCTTCATTACAACGACGTTTTAAAACACAACTTAAAGGTAATGGACCAATCAGCTTTCATTTTAGCAAGAGACTACAATCTGCCAATGCATGTGTTTGACTTCGATAAACCAGGCTCAATGAAAGAAATTTGTGAAGGTAAGAATAACGGTACGATAATTAGTGGCGAATCAATTTTGGAATTAAAATGAACTAATATTCTATATTAGAGTAGTCCTATGATAAGCAAAGAAACCACTCCATATAAGGAGTGGCTTTATTTTTATATTTTGATCCAATCATCTAAAATAACTGGACCCTCAATCATAAACTAAATCTCAAACTCAATAGTACCCTTTTCGGTTATTTCGAACGGACCTGGTGTGACATCTGCATCGGGTCTCTTTGTTCCGAAAAAGTCGGAGTCAAAATGATATGGAGTGCTGTCTGGTTCCTCATACTTCATATCGGCGTGATACGTCTTTCCAAGCAGATCTGTGGTAACTAACATTGCAGTGGTTCCCCGAAGCAATTCGGGCTCATGAATCTGAATATGCACCTTACCTAACGCAGGATCAATCTCAACGTTTATGCCTTTCTGAGCATAGATCTTCGCATCTGATTCATGAGTGCTTGGAACCGCATCGTTAAGAAATACATTGCCACCCATAGCCACCGGAAGAACGGCATTGCCTATAAAGAAATCCTTCGCGGCATCGCCAAGTTCCATAAGCTCCTCTTTGGTGTATTCCCACCATCTCTTATCTTTCACATCAGGATGTTGATCGTAGCCACCAAGTCCCACAGCATGCAGATAACATATGGAATTGTCCGGAACCCCGTCCATAACCGTCTTTCCGTCCTCTCCAACTTCATCCCTTGGTTTAAGGGGAAGATGCTCAAAGAAGGTAATCGGAACAGGTTCTTTATTCCCATCGTTATCACCCAAGAAGATATTGTTGTAGTACCTGTCATCGCCTCCAGTGATATTGGAGTATCCGGCCATGGCTGTCTCGTGAGGGAAATGATATGGCGTGATACGTGTAATTTCGGAACGAACCACAAATCGACCTGCAAACAAATTATGAGCAAATGCCCCGCCCTGAGCCATATTTCTGAAATTCATCGGAGATAGAAATAGATTGTGATCGACCATATATGGACCATGGCACACCTCAACGAAGAGGTCCTCGGAAATGTTGTCAAAAAATACATTACGGCTGATGCGAGTGCCCTGTGCCTGCCAGTCCAGCCAAAGCGCACGGTAACAGCTATAGATGATATTCTCATTCATCTGAGTATCCAGTGCAGCATGCAGTTTAATTCCCGCGACTTCGGCACCATGTCTGAGCCGTTTGTGGTGAATATTATAAATACGGTTCTGGTAAATGCGGCTGAAGGCTGCTCCCATATGGCCCACAATACCGGCCTGTTCACAATCATGAATCACATTACCTCGAACGATGTGACTACCGACGCGATCTTTATGCCAGCCGGAGCGTAATGCTCGTAAAATAACCTCCTGCTCCCGTTGAGTACCGCCTTTACTACGCTTCTCTATAGACCTGCTGTGACCTGTGCCGATTTCGGTACCTAGGCTAATCCCAACGCACTTGGATTCACTGATGATATTGTTCTCAATAATCCAACCCTTGCTCCAGTGGGGTCCAATCAAACCTTCCTGGTAGTCTGTAGGTGGTGCCCATTGAGGAGAAACTTGGCGAAGTGTGAAACCACTTACGGTTATGTAGTTCAGTCCCGGTTGTTCAGGCCAGAAGCAATAAGGACGTACATTAATTTCTACATTTTCCGTACGAGGATCTTTTCCGCCAAAGTTGGCCCAGATTTTGGTTGTCGTAGACCCCACTTCCGCATACCATTTCATCAGTGAATCCTTGGGATATTTTGCTTCAGGCCAAATTTCAGGATTGTGAACGCTTTCAACACTATTGCACTCATACAATGATTTTCCATCCAGATAGACATCCCCGAGATGAACTGGGAAAGGCCCGTCAAACAACCAGTCTCCACTGAGCTCAATCTCAAAGGGATTACGGACGGAAAAGATGGAATTGAGCACTTCTGTGCTCCAAACATGGTCTCCTTCAGATTGCCAATTAGTAATCCGCTCAGCTCCTGTTATCACGACTTCCCCATCTCCCGCGGATCGATATACGATTCGATGCTCCGCTGTTCCTCCATTCGCCGGGTTAACCCATTCCCTGTATACTCCCGCATGAACAATAACGGTATCACCAGCCATGGCATGAGCCGCAGCGCGTGATATGGTACGAAGGGGTTGATCTGCTGTTCCTTTTCCTTGATCATTCCCATGGTTGGATACATGATATTCCATAACAACTCTCCTTCTATTATAAAATGTTTGTTGTATCCCGTTATTATACTAGAAAATAAATGTAATGGGAGAGATAGGAAGTCAGATGCTAGACCAAAATGATTTTTTTATAAACCACATCACTACGCTATGAGGTTGTGTTTTTTTGCCTTTTGAGGCTTTAGCTATTGTTAAAAGCTATAACCAGCCATGTTTTTTTCATATAACATACTATCTTTCCAATCATGCTATACTCAGTGAACCAAAAAGTTAGAAGGAGAAATAACTATGATACCATTTCGTAATGATCATGTAGGTAGCTTTCTACGTCCTGCAAGCTTAAGTCAGGCACGTGAACAATATAAATCAGGCAACATCACATATGAAGAATTAAGAGCTGTGGAAGATCAAGAGATTATTCGAATCATTGAAAAGCAGAAGGAAAATGGCGTATTGGCCGTTACGGATGGCGAATTCCGTAGAAGCTGGTGGCATTTCGATTTTCTGGGTGGCTTGGATGGCGTAGAGTTGTATGAGCAAATAGACGGACCAAAATTCCATAACATGCAGACTCGCAAGGGTGGGATTCGTGTTGTTGGTAAAGTAGATTTTTCGAGTCATCCTTTTGTTAAGGATTTTGAATTTTTGAAAAAGCATGCAGGTGACGCTCTCGCGAAACAGACCATTCCAAGTCCCAACATGCTTCTATATCGATTGGAGAATGGCGCCAATATCTATACGGACCGGGAGCAATTCCTTCAAGATACGATTGCGGCGTATCAAAAAGCCATTCAAGCCTTCTATGATGCGGGATGTCGATACCTGCAATTAGATGATACCGCTTGGGCAGATCTATTCTCAGAAGCTGGTCACGATAAGCTGCGTGCCAAAGGTCTGGAACCGGCGGAAGAGTTGAAAACGATGCAGCGAATGATTAACGAGACTTTGGCTCATAAACCGGCAGATTTAGTTGTGACGATGCATATTTGTCGCGGTAACTATAAATCAAATTATTTCTCAACGGGTGGTTACGAGTACGCTTCTGAAGTTATCTTTGGAGGCTTAAACGTAGATGGATTATTTTTAGAATTTGATGATGAGCGCTCAGGTGGTTTTGAGCCATTACAATATGTGAATCGAAAAGATTTGAAAATCGTGCTTGGTTTACTCACATCGAAAACAGGCGAGTTAGAGGATAAAGAACAGATTAAAGCCCGGATTGCAGAGGCGGCAGCCTATGTACCCCTTGAGCAACTATGTTTGAGCCCACAATGTGGTTTCTCATCTACAGAAGAAGGCAACATTCTAACGGAAGAACAACAATGGCGTAAACTTCGTTATGTGAAGGAAATTGCAGAAGAAGTGTGGAATGAATCCATCTAAATAACGGAGGGGATCTAAAATGACGATCCAAGCAGACCAAGAGACAGTTATCGTTGAAGCGTTCATTAATGGTCAGAATGTAAAATCCCTTTCGCAGTTAGCAAAAGAGAATCCGGCCAACCCAACGGAGATTGTAGGTTATTTCCCTGTCACTACAAAAGAACAAGCCGTTGAAGCGATTGAAGCGGCGGCAGGGGCTTTTAAAACATGGAAGCAGACCTCTATTGATGAACGCATTATCATGATGCGCAAGGCGATCGAGAAGATTAGAGCTGCTGAGAATGAAATTGTACATTTGCTGTCCAGAGAGCATGGCAAGCCCCTGTATGATGCGCACGGTGAAATTTATGTTTCGTTAATGTGGATGGAGTTTGCTTGTAATGAAGTTACATCGGCTCTACAGGAAGAGATACGAGAGCATGAGAATGGTAAAACAATTCTTTCCTATGATCCAATGGGTGTGGTGGCAGCGATTAGTCCATGGAACTATCCCATTGCTTTGTCTACGATTAAGATCGCTCCTGCCTTACTTGCGGGAAACACAATTGTGCTTAAACCGAGTCCATATGCGCCGCTGGCGGCAGCGAAGGTCGCAGAGATTATTGCCAGCGAGTTCCCGGCTGGTGTAATCAATGTTGTTCATGGTGATGCGGATGTGGGCGTTGAACTGACCACGAATCCTCATGTTACGAAGATCGCCTTTACTGGTGGAACCGCGACTGCTAAGCATATTATCATAGCAGCTTCAGAAACGATTAAGGATATGACGCTTGAGCTTGGTGGCAATGATGCGGCGATCTTCCTGGAAAGCTTTGATGTTCATGATGAGCGAGCCATGCGCCGGATTGTCATTTCTAATTTTTTGACAACAGGACAGATCTGTATGATCGCCAAACGTGTGTATGTACACCGTTCGATTTATGATGAGTTTGTGGAAAAATATATAGAAGCGGCAAATCGCTGGATTCGAATTGGCGATCCCTTTGATTCAAATACGACGGTAGGTCCGGTGAATAACCTGAAGCAGAAGAATGTCGTGCTTGGTTTGGTTGAAGATGCGCAAAAGCGCGGAGCTAAGATCATCCCTCTCGGCCAAATTTTAGATCAGAAGCTTTTTGACCAAGGTTACTACCTACAGCCTACGCTTGTTTTGGATTGCGATGTTCATGATCCGATTGTCGTGGAGGAACAGTTTGGTCCTACGGTTCCGATTCTGCCATTTGACGATGAAGAGCAGGTTATTCAACTGCACAATGAGAGCATATATGGATTGACGAGTTCGGTGTGGGGCACAGAAGATGATGCCATCTCCGTCGCACGTCAACTTGAAGCTGGAACGACCATGATTAATACCGCCGCTGTGCAGGGGCTCGACGTTCGGTTCCCTTTCGGTGGATTCAAGCAATCGGGTATTGGACGTGAATACGGCGCGGAGGGGATCCGCACGTATACCGAAAAGCATGTCATCAACGTTCCAAAGACACTGGATCTTCCGTATATCCCAGAATAAATCGTATAGAAGTTGTTCAAAAAGGCTCTAACTTTGCGCTTTGTTTACTGATTTTAAGAATCAGTAGACGGGGCGTTTTTTTGTCAGGTCAGTTTGACAGTGGTGATTTTTTAGAGAAAAAATAACCCATATCTGATGGAGGTGACGCTGAAGAAAGAAAGAAACCACTCCATTTTGATGGAGTGGCTTTGTACGTACTTAGCTAATATACGGTGAACAGCGGCTATCTTCTACCTAGTGTCTCCCAAATCCCATGGAGCCAGGCGTCGAACTCAGCATCTTTGTCGCCCTCGTAAGTATCATAAAGATCCAGACGTGTCTTTTGCAGTTTTTCCTTGAATTCCTCAAATGTGTGACCTTCAGGAAGGCTTTTTTTGATCCGCAGCAAAATTTTGTTAGTACCTTTAAACAGCTCACCTTTGTTTTTGGCAGGCATTTGTACATCTTCATCCAACTGTTTCAGCTTGGAATATGCGGCTTCACGCACCTGGAACACTTGATCATTTTTCAAAACATGCTGAAGCAACTTAATGGCAGGGGCTGTATCCCAGTTTCCCAATTCGTTCACCGCATTCAGTCTGTCTCTCCAGCTTGAAGTCCGATTAGCCGCTCGTTTGAGCTCTTCAAAGTTCTCCGGTAATTCATTCACTGCTCCAATATCATGGTTGTTCGTCAAAATTCAATCTCCTTAATCATCGCCATCTCGGCAGAATGATGAATGTTATTTATGTGATCACTATTATAGCACGAACCTGACTAAACTACTCCTATGAAGCCGATTGGTTAGTCTTTTCCTTAATGGAGTCTACCATAAACACCCAACCAATTAGTCCACATAAGACAAAACCAAACGCATGCAGAGATCCATAGATAGGAATAAAATCGAGTATGGTTAAGGAGTACATATTTTTCAGTAACGGATAGAAGATGGAAATGACAACAACCGTGTAAAAGGCTAGGCAAGAAAGGCCTAAGAAGAAGGCTGCCTTAATATCCAAAGTATTTTTCCTCAAGTAAGCAAGGAGATAAGCGGTGTAAACTACAATATTGCAGGCGAACAAAGCGACACCAATGTATTCAATCGGCTTGGAGAAAATCATACCCGTAGCAATCAAGACTGGTCCGATGATATCAATGGCAACGACCCAGGGATACCAGCTTTTCTTCGTCATGATGCGTCCCAGTGCACCAATAAAAATGGGAACGATTGCAGATGAAAAATGAAAGTGAACCGAGCTTAACGCGTGCGTTGCTGGATTAGCTTGGAAGAGGTCCAATTGATATTGAGATAAGGTAAACCAAATGCCCCCGATAAAAAAATAAACGAGCCCCGCGCCAATCGCTACTTCCGCCGCTTTTCCTTTAGAGATCACAATTGTGGTCAAGCCATAGATGCCAAGCAGCAGGGTGAACAGTAGCCACCCAAGGGACAGAATCCCTGGGATTGTCGTAATTTCTAACCCCCATATCTTACTACTCATTATCGAAGCTAGGGTAAGAAGCGCAGCGGGAAATTGAAGCCATTTCATAGCAGCATAAATCACTCGTTGATGTTTATTTTTTGCGTCATGGTTCAAAAGTAAAATCACAAGAGGCACAATGACTAAAGCCGCAAAAAGCAGAAATTTATCAACAAGTTCGAATTGAAAGTGATCCAGAGAAAATATCAGAATGGTTATGATTCCACCGGGAAATGCGGGTGATTTTATGAGTTGCTTCAAGGAACTATTCATGGGATTTCCTTTCTGACTATGTTTATCGTAAGACCTGCCTGCATTCAGTTATGTAGCGTTTCTTTAGTATAAAACGGCAATTCTCCTTCTAGTAGTCTATCACATTTATTTTTCAAAATATGAACATAAACTTATCTTACTGAGCCAGATAACACCCGAAGACTTTGGTCACAGGTGTACAACCTATGTCATGGACATACGAGTATAGCACTGCTATAATGGACATATGAACACATATGACAAAATATTGGCAGCAGCTCTTAAGGTACTCGAGGAGGATGGCGGAGCCCAATTTACGACGCGAGCCGTAACTGCAATCGCTCAGGTTACGGCTCCTACACTCTACCACCATTTCGGCAATGCCGATGGTCTCCTGAGTGCAGCTATAGTGGAAGCGTTCAAACAGTTATTTGATAGCAAGATTGCCGCAGTGGAGTCCCCCATTCCAGAGATGGCTCTTCGTCAAGGATGGGATGACTATGTGCGATTCGCGGCAACCCGTCCTCGGATTTATGCGGCGATGATGGGGAGGTTGCTCGAGGGCGCCCATATTGAGGCGGCAGATCACTCGTACCAAGCACTAGTGCACAATGTTCAGAGAGTCGCCGTTGAAGGCAAACTGGCTGTTTCAGCCCAGGCTGCGGCAGATCTGGTCTGGGCTTCCGCCAATACGGCCTCTTGGCTGTATGTGACGGCCCAGATTCGTAAGGCATCCCCACCCCAACCCGATGTCGTTGATCTCATTCGGGAAAGCGTAATGCAGATCATATTGATCCAAAGGCCGGACGCCGATTCAAAATGAGGGATTCGATGACAGAGCCTGGGGACTTCAGGCAAAGCCCTAATTTAGAAGAAGTAAAAGAAAGATCGCTTATCCAACCTGGACTTCCAGGAGGATGGCGATCTTTTTTATGTTTGGATAATGCGACATTAAACGCACCCCCATTTCCATAAGTTCAACGCAACGATAAATCTCAACCCCTCCCGCCATAGTACTTCGTGAGCTTCGAGTGCATCACGCCAAGCCCGTCAAAACGATGTTCGGGCAGCAGGACAACACTTCAAAAAAAATATAGCACTGCTATAGACATTTTTGTATAGCACCGCTATACCATGATCCATATCTTATCAAACCTAGGAGGGTTATCATGTCATTCAAAACGCAAGAACTGGTCATGGTCACAGGTACGTCCAGCGGCATCGGTAGGGCTACCGCGGAGCAGCTGGCCGCTGAAGGATTTCACGTTTTGGCGGGGGTTCGTCGTCAGGAAGACGCCGACAAAATCAAACGCAAAAATATCGAGCCGGTGATCGTCGATGTTACCAATATCGACTCACTAAAGGCGCTGGCTGAACGGGTGGAGCAAGATCCGCTTGGTCGCCCTTTGCGGGCAGTGGTCAACAATGCCGGCATCGCCGTTAATGCACCTCTTGAAATGGTTCCGCTTGATGAATTTCGTCGCCAGTTTGAAGTCAGTGTGATCGGACAGGTGGCGGTTATTCAGGCACTTACCCCGGCCTTGCTGAACAGCGGCGGTCGCGTGGTCAATATTGGTTCGGTTGGAGGCAAGATCTCCATGCCTGGTTTCGGAATTTATTCGGCTGCAAAGTATGCTATGGAAGCGATCAATGACAGTCTTCGCAGGGAGATGTCCTCTTTTGGTCTCAAGGTGATTATGATCACTCCGGGTGGTGTTAGCACTGGCCTGTCGGAACAAGGGATTACGACAGCGGACCGGCTGGCCAAGTTGATGACACCGGACCAGCACCATCGTCATGATCGTCTCTTTGACGCCGTGAAGGCTCAGGCTGAAACGTGGGCAAAGGACGGTATTCGCCCTGAGAAAGTGGCAGCAGTGATTTCACGCGCAATCCACGAAAGAAAGCCCCGCACCCGCTATACGGTCGGTTCCGATTCGGCACTGCTGACTCGACTGGTCCGTATTCTCCCAGACAAACTTCTCGACCGGATGCTCCGCAGCCAGATGAAACTGCAGTAATGGGCATTTTCACATACCCTCTTGGACAAAAAGCTATACGAAGTGTTTATACATTAGGAGGAATTAGCATGAACGATACAAAGAACCGTTACGTTACTGTACTCTGGGAGGCGAGAGCCAAGGCAGGGAGAGAAGCCGAGATGAAGGCATTCATGGCTGCTGCTGTCACTCCGTCACGCAACGACCTGGGCAACATTGACTATGAGGCTCACGAGGTAGAAGGTCAGCCGGGCACATTCATCATCTACGAGCGCTGGGTAAACCGGGATGCCCTCGATCGGCACCTAAGCGCCCCCCGGATGCAGGAACTGGTGCCTCAGCTCTTAGAGCTGATGGAGGGATCCATTGAGCAAGGAATTCGACTCCTGCAACCGTTCCGCCCAGCGCAGTAAAATGCAACACCGCACGGAACTTATTAAGTTCTGTCTGGAAAGCGTGACAGATATTTTCGTGAGCGGTTAAAGACTTTAGTGGAGGAGGCAACAATACCTAATGGTACTCCTATTGCGTAAAAATAAGACTCTAAGCGCCTCATCCTTATAATCAGTGTTTGACGAATAGAGCACCAGGAGGTGTTGACTGCATTCCAGAAGAATGCAGTCTTTGTAGCGGTTAAGATTCCGTGTAGCAGTGGAAGCTTCTTTCCTCCCAGACACTGCGAAGTAACGGGGAGAAGGTTAGTAGCATCGGCCGCTACCTCACTTGAACCGATCCATTAATTAAAGGATGTACTTTGATTTCGTAGTCAACATTAATTTTCATATTTTCCCAATACTTCAACCATTGCTCTTCCGTTATTTCTTTAGAAAATGGCTTAAGCGAATGGGTTCCGACTTCTAAGGGATCCACTTTCCACCGTTGCATTCTTTTTATTAAATCTGACGTTTGTTCCTCAAGGTAGACCTTAACTTCATGAATTAACTGTTCCAATTGTTTCTCACTTTGAATATCCAATTCTCCCTGATATTCCTCCATTCTTCCTTGCAATCCCACATGCAAGGACAAGGTTGAATAGTCCTCTGATAATTTCATGCGAACATTGGATCGAACACGTCCTAAACTGATAGATAACTTTGGAATGGCCAAGACTTTTAGGAAATGATCATTATCCAGAAGTTGAAAAATGTTGTCGTCCAAGTCTTGAATGACCATGACTTCTTTATCGTTTTGGAATAAGGCTGTTCCTAGGTAATCGAAATTGTTCTTATCGGAATGAAAAACGGGCAGGATCGGATCCTTAAGAGGGGAGTATAACATCTTCATAAATTGATGAATATCGACGATGCTCATTTCACCTTGGTTATGTTTCTCGTAATGTTTTAACATCCGATAAAGAAAATAATCTTGGTTTTCTTGCTTCGTCAATTGATTTTTTATGTATTCATCAAAATCGCCTCTGACAATCAACAAGTAGACACGCGTTGAAATATCGGGATCAACCAATATCGTATTGATCATCTTTTCAATGCCTCCCTTTTTTGCCAGCTCCTCATTGATTAATAACATTCGTAGCTGCCCCTGCTTCAATTCCTGATAATAAATTAAATTAAATTCCCTGCCTCCCTGCTTTAACAGATCAACTTCCTTGGAGAGAAGACGCTTTTTTTCTTGAATGAGTGGTGGAACTAAAGTGCTGATTTTCAACTTTCCTTCTGTTCCCTCGCCAATCGACCAGAACACCACCGGAGCGATCTCCTCTATTAAGTTGTTCTCGACATAAGGAGAAGAACAGCCCGCCATCCACATAAGACATACACTCGCTAATAAACCATAGTGCTTGTACGGTAGCATAGCTACATACTCTCCTTTCGTTTAACTGCAGTGAAAAGGATCGCAGGAACAAGTAAATAAATGAATGCGCCGAGCCAGATTTGAATGTTCAGTAACATCTTTTGACCCGGAATCGTTTCCCATAACCATTGATCCATTAAGATGATGCTTATCAAAATGATGAACCAACTCGACAAAAATCCGATCCGAGTCGCGCCTTTGTTCATTTTTCTCATAAAGACTCTTCCGGCTCCATATAAACACAACAGAAGAATTGAAATGTCAAACACATAATTAAACATGTGGAAGGAGATAAGGATGTGATCGATTCGTTCTAAACCGCTCGTTTGAATGTAACTTCCCATATATCCTATTGGAAAATTGATCTTGCTTAAGAAGTTGGAACCGTAAAACAATACCGAAGCAATGAACAATAATGAAAATTCTATGATCGTCAGCATGTTTCCAATCACCAGATATTTCGATATTTTTTTATTGGAGCTTAACCATGGAGCCATAAAGACCAGATATACTGGACCGGAAAAGGCCGACCAAATAAACAGCAAACCCTGCCATGATTGTCCCGACCATTCAGTGGGGATAAGAGGATACAAATCGCGGTAATTTGCAATCGGCGGAAAGAAAAAAGGAATAAACATGATTACGATCCAAGCCCCGCAAAGAAAGGCGATGATGACAAAACGCAATGTTTTTTCCATTCCATGTGAAGCCACAAATAAACTGATCAAAAGAATCATTAGGATCAGCCATTTTTTATTCATCGATGGATATATAAAACTATGGAGCATTTCAACGTATCCCAGTGTGATGATTGAAATTTTGAACAATATGATCAAAAAACCAAGTATCGCGAAAACCTGAACTGCCCGTTTGCCAAAAAGCTGCAAAAATCCTTGATAGCCCTTCGCTGCATAACTGGAATTAAACCATTTGGACATCATCATCAAGTTAAGTTGGGACAGCAGTCCCATCACGACAATTCCCCAAACCATATACGAATGGACCAAATAAACGGGCATGATTAAAATAAAATAATGCATTTGCATGCGATTGACCAAAAAAAGAAAATAAATTCCACCAATAGGGGAAGTTCGATTGTATAAGAATAAACTTCTCACTTCTTCATCTCCTTCCGCGATTTCCGCAGTGGTTTTAGGTATTTCGGACGTGTTTTCATCCAAATTAAAGGGCCGCGGATAAAGAGATCGATCCAATCCTTCCCATGAAAAGGAGAAATCGGGGCTAAAAAAGGTTGACCTAATGACGTTAATCCATGGAGATGTGCAAGAATCCCAATCAGCCCGATTACGATTCCCGGCAACCCAAGAAACGATGCAAGGATAAGAAGAACAACTTGCAACAGCACCATGGATTTTGTCATTTGATAATTGGGAACTAAAAAGAAAGCAATAGCCGATATACCCATCAATACAATTAACACCTTACTTGCAAAGCCTGCTTCGACAGCCGCTTGTCCAATGACGATACCACCGATAACCCCTAGCGTTTGACTGGTTTTGGTGGGCATTCGCAAGCTCGCTTCTTTGATGATTTCCAGCGTTACGATCATGAATAATCCTTCCACAAACGGAGTAAAGGGCAATTTGCTTCTCGATTCCAATAATACGAAAAGAATCGGAAGTGGAACCATTTGGTAATGAAATGTCGTTAACGCAACATAAAAAGGAATCATCGTCAAAGAAACAATAAAACTCCCATACCGGATTAAACGTAAAAAACTGGCTATCGGCCAACGAAGAAAGTAGTCTTCTGGTGATTGGAATAGATGAAATAAAGTAATAGGACACACTAGGGCAAACGGTGAATTGGAGACCAATATTGTCAACTTTCCCTCACCTAATGCGTAGGCGCAGGCATCCGGCCGATCCGTTTGTAGAAACTGTGGAAAGACCGTATGATTGTGATCTTCAATAAAAGCTGCAAGCTGAGAGGAGTCTAAAAATTGATCAAAATCCACACTATTAATTTTATCTCTTGCGAGGGAAACAAATTCTGGATTAGTTAATCCGTCTATGTACATTAACACGACTTTCGTTTTACTTAATGAACCGATAGTGAAGCTTTCCGTTTTTAATGTCGTTATAGGTAAACGCCTGCGCAACATGGTAATGTTTTTATCGATTTGTTCACTGAAGCTGTCTTTCGCTCCATATATAACCGTTTCCGTTTCGGAAGGTTCTACTGCACGACCAAGAGGGTTTTCCAGTTGCACACTTAACCATTGATTGTTGACTGAATCATATAGAAGAATGAATCCTTGCATTATTTTTTGCTCTGCATCTTCGATCGATATAACTTCTGAAAGTTTGGAGTTGGTTAAGCAGGAAGAAAGCGAATTGCCGTCAGATCGATGAAGTGGCTGAATAATCACCTCGTTTAAACGTTCTTGATTGATTAACGTATTTATGTACAAAAGATGGACTGAAGCACTGGGACCCATGCTGTGCTCAACAACTTCGGCATCATCCATATGGTTTAATTTCTCTTTTAATTCATCAAGCCATGTGGACATGTGATGATTTTTCATTTGAGGATCATATTCTTCCGCCATAGTCTGTTTCTCCTTCCTTAAAGTAATCAAAATCATGTCGTGTTATCTTGCTCTGTAATCGGAAAAATTATACAACCGTTAATTTGCATTTCAAACCGCATTACGTTTCAGGTTTGATGGCGTATAAAGCAGTTTACGATCTTCTTAAATTAAAAAAAACGAACATGCTATTGTTGTCCAGCGATATCTAGAGATCAGAAAAAAAGAACGGTCTCCAAAGACCCGTTCTTGGCAAGCAATAAAGAAAGGTACATACCCGTTATGAGTACAAGTTAACATGGAGAGCTGTCCATCAGGGTACAATGCCCCGTGGAACAGCCCCTCTTTTCATGCCATCATCTAAGGCTTCAGGATGAATTTAATGCACTCATCGGCATGGTTATAGAAAGTGTTATACGCATTATGCGCCTGATCGAGCGGCACTTTATGCGTGATGATCTCCGTGGGATCGAACTCGCCTGCCACAATTTTTTGATACAGCATCGGCATGTAATGAATCACGGGCGCCTGTCCCATGGTCAACTTTACGTTTCGTTCCCAAATGTTTCCGAACATAAACTGGTTGTATTTAGAACCGTATACCCCCGTAATCTGAATCGTGCCGAATTTCCGTACCGCATTCATCGCGATGTTGATCGGGCTGAGCGTTCCGCCAACCAGCTTGGCCTTCTGCTCTTCCTCCTCCAAGGGGGTCTTCTTGCCGTCCATTCCAACGCAATCGATGACGACATCCGCACCCCCGCTCGTTATTTCTTTTATATGCAGCCCCATGTCTTCGAAATCTTCAAAGTTGAAGATTTCGACATTATTCATTTTTTTGGCATGGTTCAGTCGGTACGGAAGATTGTCGACCGCAATGACCCGTTTAGCTCCTTTCATCCAGGCGAATTTTTGTGCCATCAAGCCCACAGGGCCACAGCCGAGTACCACCACCGTATCTCCCTTCTTCACGCCGCCATTGTCCACGCTCCAATAGGCTGTCGGCAGTACGTCGGATAGGAAGAGGAGATTCTCATCCTCCAATTCGCATGACTCCGGAATAACGAAGGGCATAAAATTGCCGTACGGCACGTATAGCAATTCGGCTTGTCCGCCCGAATAATTCCCGTAACGTTCGGTAAATCCAAAGTAAGCTCCCGTATCCACTTGGGGATTGGGGTTGGAGTTGTCGCATTGGCTCTCCATTTCATGCTGGCAGTAATGACAGCTCCCACACGAGATATTGAACGGGAGCACAACCCGGTCCCCTTTTTTGACTTTTGTCACCTCGGGGCCCACTTCTTCGACAATGCCCATCGGTTCATGTCCAACCACGTATCCGGGTTGCGCTTGAATCGCCCCCTGGTATATATGAAGATCGGAACCGCATATGGCGGTCGAGGTGACCCTGACGATAATCCCGTCGTTTTTCTGAATCGTTGGATCCGGGACCTGCTACACTTGCATGTTCTTCATTCCACCGAATGTTACAGCCTTCATAATCGCCCTCCTGTAATAACATGCTTTGAATTCTGCACGAATGGATCTATTATGGAATTGGAGAGTGAGGATTATGCATTCGTGTTTTTTCTGATATTGCTACTCCATTATTATATGAAATCCCTATTTCGTGGGGTTGTGTCCAGAGATCAATATTTATTAGTTAAGGCAAGCCAGACGCTTCGGGTACGTTACTTTAGCAAAAACCAGAAAAGAAAGGGCCATCCCACAAAAGGATGGCCTTAATATTTATCTCTAATTGCAATTATCGAATCACAGATTTATTGAGAAACCTCATTTTTTAATACTCTCTGCAAACAGGTTTTCAAATAAAACCTTCTAATACAATTTTACCGATCGTCCTATTGCTCTCCAAAAATTTGTGGGCTTGACGGAGATTCTCTGCTGAGATGGGTCCAAGAACCTCGGTCAGTGTTGTCTTTAATTTTTGATGGTCCACAGCATCAGCAATACGATTAAGCAATAAATGCTGCTCAATCATGTCATCTGTTTCGTAAATAGCGCGAGTAAACATAAACTCCCATACGAAGGTGACGCTTTTTTGCTTAAGCAATTTGAGGTCCAGTGGAGAGGTTGGATCATCAATTGCGCTTACAACGCCTTGCGGAGAGATAGCTTCGCTAATACCGGCCCAGTGTTTTTCCAACGCATTCAGGCAAAAAATATACGGAACGTTTGTAAATCCAATTGCTTGAAGTTGTGGAAGGAGCGGTTCATGGTGATTAATGGTATAGTCCGCGCCCATCGATTTAACCCAGTTAACCGTTTCCGATCGGGAAGCAGTTCCGACTACAGTAAGCCCCGCTTGTTTTGCAAGCTGAGTGGCAATGGAACCTACACCCCCGGCTGCACCAATGATCAGCAGAGTCTTTCCTTTATTGAGGCCCGGATCTTGGGAAATAGACATTCGGGTGAATAATGCTTCCCAAGCTGTAATGGAGGTTAGGGGAAGAGCGGCGGCTTCCACAAAACTTAAGGAAACAGGTTTGCGCCCGACGATTCGTTCATCGACCAGATGGTATTCACTGTTTCCGCCTTGTCGTGCAATACTGCCAGCATAAAAAACTTCATCTCCGGGACGAAACAATGAACAGTCCGGTCCTGTCTCTTCCACGACCCCTGCTACATCCCAACCTAGAATTTTAGGGTTTTCCTCCACTCTTTCCTTAGGAGCTCGTACCTTTGTATCTACAGGATTGACCGATATGGCCGCAACTTTGACCAAAATGTCACGACCTGTTGCTTTTGGTTTTTCTACAACTATGTCCACCAGGCTTTGGGGATCGTCAATTGGAAGGTAACGAGTTAATCCTACCGCCTTCATTGTAGTCATGATGAACCACATCCTTTCCTTATTAGTATGCCCTTTATTAGTACTATATTGAAATGATCACTAGCCTTAAGGTCTTAAGCATAAATGAATTTTAGTTGAATACAGAGGTGAAGGCCAATTAAACGAATTGATTTGAAAAGTAACGCCAGGGAGATCATATAAAGGAAGGAACGATGAGTGGAGGCTTAATTGTTTGATTCCGGAATATCTATTTCTTTTATGATTTCTGCTATCCGATTTTTTCCCCATTCATACATCATTTCAACGATAGGAAGTAGAGTCATTCCCAATTCAGTCATGGAATATTCCACTTTGGGTGGAACTTCTGGATAAACCTCGCGATGAACTATTCCATCTTCCATCAGTTCTCTTAATTGATTCGTTAAAATTTTATGAGATATTTTTGGAAAAAGCCTTTGCAGATCACTAAACCGATAGGGTCCTTCTACACCTAAATGCCATAAAATAACAATTTTCCATTTACCACTTAGAATGGATAAGGTAAGTTCTTTTTCACAATTATAATCACCATTTATGATCTTTTCTTTAACTTCATCTCTAAAAGTATCTGGCATAGGCTCGTACCCCCTTATTCCTATCAATTGTAACCTGTAGGTAACCTTCTTACACAAAAGTGCATTCTTCACAGTGAAGAAAACAAGCAGTAGAATGAAATAGTCGTCTTACCGGCAAATCTTTTTCACTACCTAGGAGGAACTACAAATGAGTAAAAAAGCACTCTTTATTATACCACCAGAACGTTTCAATGAGGACGAATTATTTCAACCAAAAGCCGAATTGGAAAGCAACGGAATTGATGTGACCATTGCAAGTACAAAAACAGGTGAAATCATAGGGGATTATGAAGGTAAAGCAACTGCTGAGGTCATTTTCTCAGACGTTATTGCTTCTGATTATGATGTTGTATCCGTTATTGGTGGATCCGGCACGAACGATCATCTATGGGGGAATCAAGAATTACAAGATTACTTGAAACAAGCGTACACGGATAAAGTTCTTGTAACAGGAATCTGTGCAGGTGCGGTTACTGTAGCTAAAACCGGTTTACTTACCGGAAGAGAGGCTACTTGTTATCCAGTAGATGTACAAAAAGATCAATTAAAAGCGAATAAAGTAACATATGTTGAAAAACATGTTGTTGCTCATGATGATATTATCACTGGTGATGGTCCAGATGGTGCTAAAGAATTTGGAGAATCTTTGGTAAAAGCATTAAGCTAATTCTACATTTCCTCCTTGAAATTTTATATAATCGCGGGGCTGTCTCAAAAGCCCTTAAAAATATACATCGGTGAAAAGAATGAACACCGATACGTTCAAACGGGACAAAGCAGAGATTCATCCTGCTTTGTCCCGTTTGCGTTTTCGTCATGTTGTACAATTTTAAATTTTAAGAAAGCAGAGCTATGGCGTTTTATATTTTCAATTCACTAATTAATTCCTCTTCATGCTATATAAGAATAAATTCTCGCAATCATACATCCTCTATTCTTCCAATTCTACTATTACCACTTCAATTTTTGTAATTCCATCAGGTAAAAACAACTGTCATCACGTTCTTGTTCAGTTTTTGTTTAGAGTAAATGATTATACTAAAAATCGCAATAAATCTGGAGACGGGAAGAAGGTAATAAACGTTGCAATAGATCGTTTTTGAACAGTGCGGGTTGTAGACGAAGAAGCACAAGGACTTTGCTGTATTAGGATGCAGTATATTTTACATTTCAATTTGTACGGAGGAAATAAGTATGAACAACGGTATTAAAAAATGTATTTCAATTGCGCTTACGGTGTGTCTAATAATTGGGGTTAGTGGTCTTGCTCCTTTAGTCGGCTCCGTGGCCAACGCGGCAATTGCGCCAACTGTGGCGGAGGCAAACTATGGTCAGTACCAGGTCAAGTTAACTGCCGACCCGAAGACAGATACGCCGCCTAGCAGTTTTGGCACAGCTGCATCAGACGGGCGCATTTGGACGGACAAGAGTGTCATAGCAGAAGGTGATGGCAGGTTCAATGTCAGTTTGTCTGCGTTAGCGCAAGAATATATGACGGCAAATTCGACGAATCCAGGAGTCGGAGGGAGCGGCAATGCTGACGGTCCTGCGGCGGACGTAACCTTTATTTTGGACATGAGTTCGTCTATGGGTAATCTGAATGGCAGAGAAATAGCTGAAACAGCAGGTGGGCCCGGTGTATACTATCGTGTTGAAGCGATGGCCAAGGCAGCCAATGATGCAATCCGCACAGTCATGGATGCGAATCCGAATAACCGGGTTGCCGTGTATTGGTTTGGCGGATCGGCTAACTCCAACCACCTTGGTACGTTTATGGAACTAGGACATTACGATTTTAGTTCAGGACATGGAGCGGAAGATTATTTGAAATATGCAACGAACCAAACCATCACGGTGAACGGTAATCTAACCAAGGATGGCGGTGCCGTTGGAACACCATCTGCGGTTTCACTGGGGGCAGGAACACCAACACAGGATGGCATCATGTATGGCGTTTCGAAGACGATGAGAAATGTGGGAACCAAGGGTGCAGGACCTAAGCGCCAGCCTTATTTGTTCCTTCTATCGGACGGGGCGGCGATTCATGCCAAGAAGGCATGGTATTCTTCGCCAAAAGGCAAATCATTTGAAACGGATTATAACAATGCATTAACCGAAGCTACAACGATCACAAACTATAATCAGAGTGGCACTGATGGTACCAAATATGTGCCAGCTGCTGCCGGTACCAGTCTGGCCAATACAGGCGATCCGGAGATCGCAGCGCTGACTATACTCACCGGCGCTTATATGAAGGGTCTCCTGGATAGTCAGTACACTGCCTATAATGGAGGAGAATCCACTCAGGCCAAAGTGTATACGGTTGGACTGGGTTCCACTACGGCAATTAATGGACCATATAGTGGTAGCCAGCCAGTCTACGCATGGGCGGGTCTTGACCCGAAAAGAGTTAACGATCATAAAGAAGATAGTGATTATAACTATGGTACGGCAAAGAACACGTATGAAAGGTTGAAAACGTATGCGGCCCAAGGGCCAAATGGTTTTAACTACGCAGATTCCTTTGTCTACAGCAATTATTATACATTTGCTCCGACCTATGACATCGTCAGCTCAGCTTTTGCTGGATTGGCCAATGATGTAGAAGCTACTACAACCATACTTCCACTTCTGAATATACCGGAGACTACCGATCTTGGCTCAGAGACGGCTGATATAGCCAGTGCCATCGTGGTCACAGACGAAATCAGCGAGGACTTTAGCGTGGATCTGTCCACCTTGAGAATCGGGGATGCTGTTGCAGCGGTGGATACAACTACGACCATAACCGGAGGAACAGCCTACCAGTTTGCTGGCTACGGGAGCAGGGCTGTCATCAAGACGGTAGCAGGCGTGAGCAGTCTGACCTGGTATATTGACGCTGAAGATATGCAGAAGCATATTTACCGGTTCAAAAACCGGACCAACCCACAGTCTGGGGAGTATAGTCCACCAACAGAAGGTTCTTTTAAGCTCAGCTATAAAGTAAAACCGACTTTTCAGGTATCACCAAATCAAGTCGGGGAAATATCCCGCTATCTCAACTCGGGTAATGCTATCGATGGGGCCAAGACAGCAGCTTATTTCTTCCCGCCTACGGACAGCCCTTATTATCTTGCTTTAACGAATAAGCAGACGATCTCCAAAACAGATGGAATCGGTGCATCGTACGTAACCGAGGAGTCGCTGAACCAGGGCAAGGCGACAATGAAACTTGGAAACAACGGCAGGCTTGATCTGTTGATGGGAATTGACAAGACAGGTCCAGCGACAGTTCAAACGAACGGTTCTATGGACTATACAGTCACCATTTATAACTATACCAATACGGCAAAAACAGGACTCAGCGTCACCAGTGACGGTCAAACTCAAACGGGAATTGATGTTCCCGCGAACGGAAGCAAAGTGCTCACGTTTACTATAACGGCACCAAGCACGCAGCAGACATTAGTCAGCGATAATGCTGTAATAACGGGATTGAACCTGGGTTCCAATACAGTAACTACCAATGTAACGGATGTAACAACAGCAGTAATCACTACACATGTCATCGGAACTGTTGGTGGGACGACTGCAGGGGATAACACCTATAATATCGGTGATTCAGCGACACTTACAGCTAGCCCGGATCAAGGCTATATATTCGTGGGATGGTATGACAACACAGCAGGCACAGGTACTCCAGTAAGTATGGATTCAGCCTATACGTTTACCGTTCAGACGGATGAAGACTATTATGCTAAATTTGATACACTGCCTTTCGCTGAAAATGACACTTATAGTGTCTTGCGGGGAGATACGCTCACCGTTCCGGTGGCAGAGGGTATCTTACTGAACGATACAGATGCGGGTAATCGTCCACTTACGGCGGTGAATATCGGCTCAATCAGTGATCCGAGCAAAGGCGATCTTAATGTGAATTCAGATGGCTCATTTACGTTCGTGGCGGATAGCGAAGCGTCTGGTACTGTGACGTTCACCTACCAAGCTGATAATGGAATTGCCCTTTCGAATGAAGCTACGGTGACAATCACGATTACGCTACCCGTTTCTACACATGAGCCTGTGGCAGAAAATGATAATTATCGCATAAAGAGTGGGGATACACTCACCGTTCCAGTCGAGACAGGTTTGCTCTCGAATGATAAGGATGATGAGGATCATCCGCTCACCGTAATGAATATCAGCTCCATCAGCGATCCAAGTATGGGCACGCTGAATGTGGACCCAGACGGATCGTTCACGTTCAGTGCGGAGGAGAACACATTCGGTAAGGTGACGTTTACGTACCAAGCCTTTGACGGAACTGTTCATTCGAGTGTAGCGACGGTGACGATCACAATTACGATGCCAATCACTACGCATGTCATTGGGAATGATGGCGGCACGACTTCGGGTGATGATACTTATGGATTAGGCGAAACAGCTATAATTACGGCTAATCCGGCTGTAGGCTATTCATTCACAGGTTGGTATGACAATGAAGAAGGTACAGGCAGTCCAGTAAGTACAGCTGCGGCGTATACCTTTACTGTTCATGCAGCTGGAGACTATTATGCAAAATTCAGAGCGGTACCTGTTGCCAAGAATGACAGCTATCAGGTTGTCAGAGGAAATACGTTGACTGTCCCGGTAGAAAACGGAATCTTATCCAACGATACTAGCGCAGGGAATGATACCCTCATTGCAGTGAATATCAGTTCAATTAGCGACGCAAGCAAAGGTACGCTGACTGCCAGTTCCGACGGCTCCTTCACGTTCGAGGCAAAAGAAGAAGCTTCCGGCAGTGTAACGTTCACCTATCAAGCCTCTGACGGAACAGGTCAGTCCAATATAGCCACGGTGACAATCACAATGACCAACCCGAGCATTGCCGGAACGGTCATGGATAAAGAAACCGGGAATCCGATCTTAGGCGCAACAGTAATTCTACGTGACCTTGCAGGTAAAGAGAAGGGACGGGTCACATCGGATTCAGATGGCAAGTACACCTTTGAAGATGTTGTGATCAATAAATATATGTTAGAAGTGATTAGCGACAAGTATAGCCACGCTCATAGAGAAGTTTCCGTATCTACGGTCAACGGCAATGGGAACGGGGTTGTTATTCAGGACTTCGAGCTTGTGGAGTTCGAAATAACGTTGACAGCCAACCCATCGTCGATACTTGGTAACGGCACATCTACATCCATCTTTAAGTCGGTAGTGACTGATAAAGAAGGTCGTCCTCAGGCAGGGATTGAAGTCGTATTTGATGTGCCAGATACAACTTATGGTCATTTTGTTGGAAACTCCAACACAGTAAGTGTCTTAACGGATACCGATGGCATCGCAACTACAACCTTCACCGCGGCAGTTCTTGGTGGTACGGGGTCTGCGTCCATACCGCTGACAGCAACGGTTGACGATAAACCTAGAGGTCTCCATGTGAGTGACACCATCTATATTACCATTACCCCTGGTGTTATTACGGGCGTCGTCACAGACCAGGTAGGTCACCCTGTAAAAGGGGCTTTAATCAAAGTAAGCAAAGATTTTGACGGTGACGGCATTGCTGATTTTCATGCTGTTGCAGTTACAGCGGATGATGGAGTATACACCCTGGCTGTACCGCAGGGTAATGTGACGTACGATGTATCCATTACGAAGCAAGTAGATATTGGCGGACAGAAAAAATCCGTCACGTTTAATCAGAGTGTTCCAGTAAATTCCAGTGTGGATGGCCGATCCTTTGAGGGGAATAAAACAGTCTCTGGTGTTGTCTTGGTGGAAACATCACAGGGTGGATCCCTGGCACTCAACGGAACGGTGGGCGGCGGTTATACGGTTATAATCAATGACGGCAATGGGGCTCATACAGGCCAAGTTGACTCTGATGGAATATTCAATATCGACAGTGTGCTTAAGGGCAGCTACACTGCTAATGTCATCTATAACATTCCGCTTCCGGGCGGTGGAACACAACCTATTGTTGTCGGCCATGCTGATATTGAAATCAGTTCAGACGGACAAATCAGTATTAGTGAGGTACTCATTGACCCATACGGTACAATTACCGATTCCGTAACCGGTCGTCCAATATCCGGTGCAATCGTTACGCTTCATTACAGCAACG
This sequence comes from Paenibacillus sp. CB74, assembly GCF_055687625.1. NCBI lineage: Bacteria > Bacillati > Bacillota > Bacilli > Caryophanales > Paenibacillaceae > Paenibacillus > Paenibacillus sp. CB74. Next base: position 5,419,972 of record NZ_CM146009.1, read on the forward strand.
GAACGGTGGTCAACTTGCCACCTGTGGTCAATTTCCCACCAGCGGATAACGCGAACCCACAGACGAGCGATGCGACTGGGCAGTATGCGTTCATGGTATTTCCGCATACAGATTACTACTTAACCGCGACCAAAGCAGGATATAAGGACTTTGATAGCAGAGTTGTCGATACGAACCAGCCGCTAATTCATGTAGGTACGGAGATTGTGCTGTACGACTTTAGCATGACGCCACTGCCGACATCCAACGGAGGGGGTTCTCCAGTTGTAACGACTGATTCCGTCAGGCCGCCAGTCACAACGACCGAGCCTCCGACAACCATAACGACCAAGCCAATCGACTTTGCCACAGCCATTCTTGTGGACAAAATGAAGGGCAGAGAAGACGATATTCTAACCTTTACGGTGATTTACGCCAATAAAACGTTAACTGAGGCTGATGGATTGTATGTTAAATCTACGATCCCGGCGGGAATGAGTGTAGTTGATGCCAACGGCGGCGTTGTTACCGGCCAAGAAATAAAATGGAATGTTGGTAAGCTGGCGGGAGACACGCGTGGCCAACTGACGTTTAAATTAAAGGTTAACGAAATGACAGAAGGCGAGATCTATGCTTCTGTTACCGCAGAGGTCGGCTCAGATCATAAGCTTACGCTTATAAATACACAAGACGATACGTCCTTGATTAAAGTGATGTTGTACTCTAATCGTTATGAGCACAAACATGACCGTTATATTATGGGGTACCCAGACGGTAAGGTGAAACCGGAAAAGCTCATCACTCGTGCAGAGATTGCAGCTATTTTTGCCCGGACGCTTCATTTGCAAGATGAGGTTCGACACGTCGAGCGGTACAGTGATGTTGCTACAGATTACTGGGGTGCCGATTATATCGAAGCTGTTGCAAATAAAGGAATATTTAAAGGCTATGCGGATCATACATTCAGACCGGATCAGCCCATTACAAGAGCAGAGCTGGCAACAGCCATTGCGCGTTATCTTGGTGTTGCCAAAGAGCTGAAGATGGACCATATCTTGAGAATCAGTTCGTTTACAGATATTGAGGGGAACTGGGCGGAGCAGTCCATCGATGAAGTTTTTCGTTTCGGTATCGTATCAGGGTATAAAGATGCTTCCTTCCAACCTGGAAGTCAGATTACCCGAGAGGAAGCCGTTAAGATGATTAACGGAATGCTGTATAGAGGTCCTCTGACTGGAGCGGAACCTTCATATCCAGACAACCGTTTGGACAAATGGTCATTTGGACATGTTGAGGAAGCAACGAGAACCCATACGTTTAAGATCAATGAAGATGGCTCCGAAACGATGCTGAAGTACATCCCCGAAGATCTGTGGTAATCTTGCATCGTGAACATACTTGAACTTAATAGAATGTGCACGCTATCTTGAGCTAATCTGAGGAATCGAATAGATTCCTCAGATTTTTTTACTATCCGGTGAGGTGCATACAAGTTGGTGAGTGGATCGGAAAACGTTAGATACCAGAAAAGAGCCGCAAAGTATGCGGCTCATTGTACTATAGTTATTCCGTGCCCATCCATTTACCTTTTAGCGACCGCCCGTATTCGAAGCCCAGACAGGAATCCAACTATTTGGATAATAGTCATTGGTCAGAGTTGTGTTATAGAGAACTAGATTACCATCACTTTGCATGACTAGTGTGTCACCTGTTGTGTTAGATGGTAAGCTGCCCCCATGATGACCTGGAATCCATGAGGTGGTGTTGGGAGACCAAGCAGCTACCTGTACAGAAGTATCAATCACCAAAACTTTATCCCATCCCCAACCAGTGTAATATTCGTATTTACCTGTAGCCGGGTTGAAACCATAACGATAACCATATTGGTACACATCTTGATATTTCATGCCATATTTATACATGACAGGTTTTCCGTATTGTGGTTCAAACTTGAACGAAAGAGCCCCACTGTTACTGGTACCGCTACTCCAAAGAGAAGAACCATTCTGATAGATGACAAAATTCCCGTCATTCTGCCAAATGGCTGAAAATCTGCCATCCTGCGAAGTGAGATAGTCTCCCTTAGCCATACTTTGGCCGATCGTGAGCTTATCTCCAAGATAGCCGGCAGAAGCGGTCGCTGGTACGGCAAATGCAAGAATCAACAAGCAAGCCAAAAAAACTCGAAAAGATTTGGGGAAAAATAAATGATTCATTGGACACACTCCTATATTCCTTAGAATGGTTGAGACTTCATACGTAATACCATAAACTCTTACAGATCATGCATATGGCGACGCAGTGTTCGGTTAGGAGTGGTGAAAGAGCAATCAACACATCCCCCAATAATAATTAAAGGGAAATCAGATATACAGCGCTCTCCGGTTCACCTCCTTTAATAGACAAAATTAGTGGCTTGAATGCACTATATGTAAATGGATGTGTTGCCTGGAGTGGAGGGGTTGAGAGCTCAATGGAAACTTGTTATTCAGCTGACTATGTAGGTGATTGCTTCAAATATATTACTTTTTATTCCATTATAGCAACTAAAAAGATAAAATACATTATTTTCTATGAAAATCTATCTATTCAATAGAGGAAGACATCTGCTTGGGAAATGATATATTTTTATTTGTGGGTATAGGAATTCGAACGTATGTGTCGAATTGATTAGATTAAATTTGAAGTATTTAAGAGGGAATTGATTTTATTGAGTAGTCCAGAGAGCGTTAAGAGGAGGAGCATATGTATTTAAGGAAGAAGATTGGAATTATTGTTCTGGTGGTATCCCTAATGGCAGGATTGTTGTGTCTCAAAGCATCAGATAAGGTGTATGCTGCGGCTCCAACATCAACAATTTCGATGGAATATGCGCTGCTGGGAATTGGCAGCACCGCAAAGGTATTCTTTACGTTCTCAGAACCGGTACAAGGGTTGGACAATGGAGACTTAACGGTTCCGGAAAGCGGCACACTGACTGCACCGGTCTCTTCGGATGGAGGTTATACGTGGACGGCAACTCTCACACCTAAACCAGATATTACAGATGCGACCAACGTCATAACCCTGAACAACGAAGGTGTGATGAATCTAGACGGTATTGTAGGTGTGGGCACGTCCACTTCGAGTAATTATACTATTGATACATTAAGACCGACAGCAACCATTGTTGTAGCCGATACGGCTCTAACCGCTGGGAAGACATCACTGATCACCATCGCATTTTCCGAAACAGTGACCGGCTTTAACGTTGCCGACCTATTAGTAGAGAATGGTACGGTGAGAGGCCTTAGTTCCTCCGATGGAGGTATAACATGGACCGCGACATTAACGCCAGATATTGGTATCGCCGATGCGACCAACATTATCACGCTTGATAATACCGGTATTCGTGATATTGCGGGCAATACGGGTACGGGGACAACGCCTTCGAATAATTATGAGATCTATACCGCCCGGCCAACGGCAACGATTGTCGTAGCCGAGACAACGTTGAATATTGGCAAGATGTCTGATGTGACCTTCACCTTCTCTGAAGCAGTGACCGGTTTTACGCTAGCCGACCTTGTGGTGACGAATGGAACTATTACCAATCTGGCTACGAATGACAATATTACGTATACAGCAAAATTTACTCCTACCGCCGGCATCACTGCGGGAACGAACAAGATTACACTCCATAATACGGGTGTAGTGAATCAGGGCGGCATATCAGGTACAGGTACAACGGATTCCAATACCTTCGCCATTGATACGGTCAGACCGACAGCAACCATTAACGTCGCCGATATGATTCTGACTGCCGACAAGACATCAGAGGTCACCTTTACATTTTCGGAAGCAATTACAGGATTTACTAATGAGGACCTGACCGTTGCAAATGGTACGCTGAGTACTGTGCATACATCTGATGAGGGGATTACATGGACTGCGACATTGATACCAACTGTAGGAATTGATGATGGAACCAATGTCATCACGCTTGATAATTCGGGCATTAGCGATATGGCAGGCAACGCAGGCACAGGAACGACTACTTCGAATAATTACGCAGTCTATACCTCCCGACCAACGGCAACGATTGTTGTAGCTGATGGAACGCTGACTCTTGGCAAAACATCCTTGGTAACAATCACATTCTCTGAGGCAGTGTCAGGTTTTGATAACACAGATCTGACGATTGCAAGCGGTACACTGACTACTGTCCGTTCAACCGATGGGGGAGTGACGTGGACAGCAACGTTAACCCCGCATGCGAATGTGAACAAATCGGTCAATGTCATCACCCTTCAAAATACGGGAGTGTCCAATGGTGCAGGTAACGCAGGACAGGGAATAACGGAGTCGAATCCGTACTCTGTTTTTACTGTACAGCCAGCACAAACAACAAGTCCGAGCAGTCCTTCTTTACCAATCGCCCCGATAGACAATATAGTCAAATCAACAACAGGTAAAATAACCGTTCCGATTGGTAAGTCAGGGTTGGTTAGCCTGGGCAAAGAGATTGAAATCTCAATTCCAGCAGGGGCATCATCTCGTGAGCTGACTTTATCCATTGATAAAGTTTCCAATACGGAACCTTTGCTAACACATAAAGAAATTCTGGCCAGCCCGGTATTTGAACTTATGAAGAATTTTACGGAGAACTTCCTCATACCGATAAAACTGACGTTTACATTTGATTCAACAGGTCTTGAGCGTCATCATTCGGCAGCTGTTTTTTATTTTAATGAAGTGAACAAGACATGGGAGAAAGTAGATGGAGGTATTATTCAAGGGAATCAAATCACAGTCGAGGTCAATCACTTCACGAAGTATGCTGTCCTTGTTGTTGATCAAACTAGTGGAAAGCCCATCTTGAATACTCCAGTTGAACCGGCGACGGGATTGGACTTTAGCGACATCTCGGGACATTGGGCTGAAGCAAGAATTCAACAAGCGTTAAGCAGCGGTATAATCACCGGATATCCCGATGGAACGTTTAGTCCGGGGAAGAACGTTACACGTGCTGAGTTCTCAGTCATGCTGATGAACGCGTTGAATTCACAAAAAGCTGGGGCAGAACTGGTATTCTCAGATACAACGGAAATCGGATCTTGGGCCAAATGGGCAGTCTCGCAAGCAGTGCAGGAGGGCATTCTTAGCGGTTATCCCGACGACACGTTCCGGCCGAATGCCAATATCACACGTGTCGAGATGGCCATGATGGTTGCGAATGCGCTTAAGGTACCCACTACAGGCAATGCTGCAACATTTTTTTCAGATGATAAATCTATTCCTGTGTGGGCAAAAACCTCTGTGGCCGCGCTGAAGGAACTTGGCCTTGTCGAAGGAATGGGAAACAATAATTTCATACCTAAATCACCAACCACTAGAGCAGAGGCCGTTGTTCTATTAATGAACATGTTAGAGCATAAAGAATTATAGTTAACCGAGCAATATCTCGATCTCTATATTTTATGAGCCGTTATATGAAGGTAATAAGGGCACCCTGCGGGGTGCCTTTATGTTTAGCCAGTAGTAAACACACCTCTTCTCTATCATTCTCCCAAATATTTTTACAACCATTTGATATTTTCTATGACTTTTCTGAATTGAACTATGGTAAAATATCTCAGGATCGATAATTGGAGAGGGGTTATGTAATTCATGTCTTGGAAAAACGTTCTGGGCAAAAGCACAATTCGTATCGCTACTACTGCACTATTACTCACACAACTACTGGGGGCAGCAGGTTCAGTCTCTGCCGCAGGCAATGATGTAGAAGTACACTTGATTGGAATCAATGATTTTCATGGTCAGTTAGATACCACATCGATCGTTGGTGATAAAAAGGCAGGATCGGCTCCAATTCTAGCAACCTACCTGAAAGAAGCTCAAGCCAAATATGAAAACTCCCTACTCTTCCATAATGGAGATTCTGTTGGTGCATCGGCTCCGGTCTCATCTATGGATCGCGACGAGCCTACCATGGAATGGATGAATATGATGGGATTTGATGTAGGGTCTCTGGGGAATCATGAATTTGACCAAGGTGTTGCTGCTTTGAAGGCACAGATCTTTGGTGGCCTGGATCCAAAAGAAGGTAAGGTGACACATGCTGGTGCAAAATTTGATTACGTTAATGCAAACGTCATTGAAACCGCTACCGGAAAAACACTGATCAAGCCTTATGTAATCAAAGAAGTAGGCGGAGTCAAAATTGGATTCATCGGACTAGTGACCAAATCAACACCTGGCAAAGTATCCCCATCGGGTACAGCTGGTGTGCGTTTCTTAAGTCCGGAAGAAGAAGTTGAAGCCGTTAATAAATATGCAAAAGAATTGCAAGATCAAGGTGTAGAAACGATCATCGTGTTGGCACATGATCCAGCAACCACCAAAGAAGGCGTAACGACTGGAGAAGCAGCTGATCTGGCAAAAGCTTTACCAGCAGATTCCCCTGTTGACGTGATCGTTGCAGGTGACAATCATGCTTTGGCTAACGGTGAAGTGAACGGAAAGCTAATCGTTCAAGCGTATTCTTATGGTACGGCTTTTGAAGATATCAAGCTGATGATTGATCCTGCGACGGGAGATGTAACTGAAAAATCAGCTACGGTTACTACGACTCTCCAAGAGGGTGTAAAAGAAGACCCTGAAACATTGGCAATTATCAAGAAATCATTGGACAAGCATCCTGAACTGACGAAGCCAGTGGGTACAACAGATGGTTCTGTTTTGCGTACAGATGCCTACAATAATGAAGCGCCTCTAGGCAACCTGATTGCAGATGCGATGCGTGATGCTGACTTTGGGGATAAAGCAAGCGCTGCTGACTTTGCATTTATGAATCCAGGTGGGATTCGTGCCGATTTGCCAAAAGGTGATGTAACCTTTGCTGATCTTGCGAAAATTCAACCATTCGGTAATACATTAGTGAAACTGGAGCTGACTGGCGAACAGGTTAAAACCTTGTTGCAACAGCAATGGGGTACCAATGCTGACGGTACACCAAACACCAAGACACTACAAATCTCGGGTTTGAAATATGCTGCAGACTTCAACAAGCCTGTTGCAGAGCGCATTACGGGCCTTAGTCTGGAAGACGGCACAGCCATTGATCCTGCAAAAACATATACGGCTGTCGTTAACAACTTCATGGCTGCAGGCGGAGACAACTATAAAGTGCTGATGGATGCCAAATCATCCTTGGCAGGTCCGATCGATCTGGATGTATTCTACGATTACATTGTCAAAACATTTAAAGGCGGTAACATTGAAGCTAAGAATGAAGGACGTATCACTAACGTGGCTGCATCTACTGAGCCAACAGAAACACCTGCGACTACAGAAGTCATTTCTCGTGCTGAATTTGTAAGTGCGCTGGTGGATATGTTGAAATTAAATGAAGTAACTACAGCACCTGCATTCAAGGATGTAGCGGCTGATGCGACCTATGCAGATGCGATTGCTGAAGCTACGCATGCTAGATTCATCCAGGGCTATGGTGGAAACTTCTATCCTGATCGAGATATCACACGCGAGGAAGCTGCTACAATTCTTGCTAAATTGGTAAAAGGTCAAGCGACCGATAAAGAGACTGCCACGATTATTGCTAGTTTCGAAGATGGTAAGTCCGTGTCTACCTATGCAATGAAACCTATGGTAAAACTGATTAATAAAGGTATTCTTGGTGGAACAGATCAAAAATCACTTCAACCAAAACAAGGCCTTACTACTAATGATGCCAAAGCATTAATTGAGAAAACAGTTGCAGCTAAAGCTTCATAATGTAGAACTTATTTAAACCTTATAATCGAAGGGGTTCTTCCTGGTAAAGGAAGAGTCCCTTTTCCTTTTTCCCTATGGCGTCTGGATGAGGTAGACGATACTCTATCATATACTTCAGGTTGATCGACAAAAAAGTGTTTCTATGATAGGGTTGAGGCATCCCAAAGGCATTCTACTCTTCCGAGTAGAGTGCCTTCATGTATATCATGGGAGCTTACATTAAATGTATTTTAAAATCAAATGGATGGTATTTGGAGGTGGTGATGCTATGTTTCTTTCTTTAGCCCCAACAGGGGATGGTTGGATGTGTATGAAAAATGTAAAAATATCATTTATTAAAGAGGAGCGAACATAGCATGACTACTACTTTTCAAGCGGAAAACCGCATTCCATTAAATTCTTCCCGACTTAGGGATCTACGTAAATCCGGGCGTTTGCCAGGCATTGTTTTTGGCAGAAATACGGAGAATGAGATGGTTCATATTCCAACAATAGATTTTCAAAAATGGTTGAAGCAAGGGGCAACTGGTTTTATTGAGTTGCAGTTTGAAGGTAAAGACTCAGTGACCGTATTATTGGAAGACCTCCAACGTGACTCGGTTACACGAGATTTGATTCATGTGGATTTTCAACAGGTGCAGACCCATGAGATCATGCGCACTAAAATTCCTGTCAAGTTCAACGGCACACCGATTGGCACAAAACAGGGCGGAGTCGTACAAGTTCAATTAGCTTCTATTGAAGTGGAGGCATTGCCGAGACACTTGCCAACGTCGATTGAATTTGACATTAGCACGATGGAGCTCGGAGAAACACTACATGTCAGTGATGCAACGTTTGCACCAGATGTGACGGTGATCTCTGAGGGTAATGAGTCTCTTCTCTCTGTAGTTAAACCTTAACAATTCCAAATTCGCAGAGCCGAACAACTCGAAATTAGCCGTACGGATAATAATCTGTACGGCTAATTTGTGCATCACTATAATGGAAATAAGATACATATATAGGACGGTGAGCGAAAAGAAATGGACAAATTAAAGAATGGTGGATTCTATAAACTGAAGTTTTTCATCACTCCTGAAGAGTTGAAAGGTCTATTACAGATTTTCGAGCAGAGACAGGTGCAATTCCGTCATACCAATGCTGCCCGGACAGAGCATGATTATAGTCAGGTGTATGAGGCGTATCAGACGTTCTATCAGTATTATGTGGCAGGAGAACAGAGAAATGATGTTCGTCCCTTCTTTATATATTCCATTTCTGTTGCGTCCAATCAGGAAAGTTCAGGATTTTTTGTGAGAAATGAAGGTGTTTCTTTCCCATATCACGCTCAATGGGCAGAGGATGAACTGCCGTACATCATGCTTTCATTTCCGAAAGGCGTTCAGGTTAATTTGGAAGACGAAAAAGGAAAATACTATATATATGAGGATATCCGGGATCATATGCCGCTGACCTATGCGTTTTTCGATGAGATTAGAGACTCTATCCAAAAAATAACAAAGCCGCTTCGCTTCTCGGCACAGGACACAGATGCGATGAAGGAACAGAAGCCCTCTGTGCGTATAAGCCATGATGCAATGCAAGAATTGAGCCAATCCTGGATTTTTAATAAATATGGACTTGTGATTCATGGCAAATAGTCAAGCGAAAATTCCCCTCTTAACCATCGGACAAACACACTTTTTCAACCTTGTCCACTTCTATCCCTGACCAAATCTCAATCTATTGCATTTACTAAACTATCAAATTAAAGGAGGTTTTGAGAATGGGAAATAGAAGAGTACGGAGTTATCCCCTGGTTCGAATATACAATTCCACATCATTTAATGCTTCAGGAAAAGTAGAGTATGCATCTCTCTTTTGCAGCGATGACAACTATGTTGTACAGCGTGATGAGACTTGGCAGGCTTCTTCACGTGGGGTGTGCTTGGTGACAAGAATTACGGCAACGGTTAGAACACCGAGTGGCAACATCGAAGCTGAACCATATACGTCCTCGGGCACGTCTTACAGCCAGTTTGCCATCATACAGGTAGGACCAAACCGTTTCCAGGTTACACGTGTAGTAAGTACACCGAGACGAGGTTGCCGGAAATAAGATTCAGGATATGAACGTAATCTGAGCAGTAGCTCCCATTCAACCCAAAGCAACGACTCGCCCAGTCTACTAAGGGCGAGTCGTTTCCTTATCATGAAGTGGCAAATCAATGCTTCTGATACCATAATATGCGGCGATACATGGAGGAATCTTTCAAGCGCCGAAAAGGGCGCAAGTCGGGTTGATAATTCCCTTCAATAATCCAAATCCGAGCTTTCTGATCGATTCCAATGTCAAAGCCGACTTGTCTAAGATCAGGGTTGTGTTCTGCCAATTGTTTGGCAGCGAGGAGTGCAGTTCGTTCTGCCTGGACCAGTAAAGTCCGGCCTCCGACACCTGCAAGTTGCAGTGCCTTAAGCGCAGGCAAGGTACGGCTGGTCACATTCGTGACTAGATATCCTCGCGATGCGACCTTGGCATAAGCGCCAGTTACTTTCCACTTCGAGGGCGCTTCCCTTTTGCGTTGAACCATGATCCGAAGATCAAACGGTTTGTTGCGAATTCGGGCCAATTGCAGGCGTTGCTGGACAATGTAGGTGCGATCTTTATAGGATTTGTCGAGCCATTCGAGCAGCTGATCTGTATTCAACAGGGTAATGGTATGATTCTCATTCTGAATTCGATAGGTATTAGAACGCTGACGTTTAATGAACACGATATCCCTTCCATAGCTTCCATTGCAAGGTTTCAGAACCAAGCTTGGGTAGTGTTGCAGCATATGTGTTAACGATTGCTTCTCAAGAAGCTGTGTCTCGGGTAACCGCTCGGCAAGTAAGGGCACACTGTGGAGTGTGCGATACTGCAGCCATTTGTCTCGTTGAAATAACATCGAAATCACTGCCTTTTTAAGGGTCTATACTTATTCTAATGTATATAAATCATCCATATAAGCTGTCATTCGTCTAAATTGGAGCGGAAAGTTAGTACATACTTTACAACTTTCATGAAGATTCAACGTAAAACCAGGATCACTTTTCTCAACCATGTAAGCTACGCTATGATCTAGTATTTTTTGACTATGTTCGCATACATAAAGGTATAAAACTTTTTTACCAGTAGATTGCAAACTTGTTCGTTTACTGTCCAACCTTACGATGGTATACTCACAATATTCAATCCAGATTTTTGAGAAAATATGTCGAATTGAGGCTTAATTAGGATGATTACAACTGAACAAAAGGACGGAACAATCATCCTTATTCCATCACTGGAACCAGATGAGAGACTTCTATCCTATGTCCGTCAATTGAGAGACTACGGGTTTATCAATATTGTCATTGTAGACGACGGATCTGGTAAGACATATCAGCCCATCTTCGAGGAGCTTGGAGAGAACGGATGCGCGCTGTTGAGACATGCGGAGAATCAGGGAAAAGGTGCTGCACTCAAGACAGGCTTCCGTTATATTGCACAGCAATATGGAACGGCTTCTTGTGTCATTACTGCCGATTCGGATGGACAGCATGCAGCGGAGGATGTATATCGTCTTGCCCAGGAAGCCAAGCTTTATCCCGACTCGCTGGTTCTCGGAGTCAGGAATTTCAGTGAAGGGAACATACCGCCGAAGTCTCTGTTGGGCAATCGGATGACCTCCTTTATCTTTGCTATGTTATATGGAAAAAAGTTATCAGATACCCAGACCGGCCTTCGTGCCTTCGGTCCAGGGCTACTTGCATTTATGCAGGATGTTCGCGGGACTCGATTCGAATATGAACTGCAGATGCTTATTTCTTGTATTCAATCGGGCATTCCGATTCATACCATGCCGATTCAAGTCATTTATGAGAATGGCAATGCAGGAACACATTTTAAAGCAGTTCAGGATAGTGCCCGAGTCATGGGTGTATTGTTTTCGAATTTCTTCCGCTTTATCTCTTCCTCTGTAGCTAGTTCTGTTGTTGATTTGGGCATTGCCTGGTTTTTGATCGACGCGTTGCGGCCTATGTTGGGTGAGCAACATTATCTAAGAATTTTACTCGCAACCGTGATTGCCAGAATTATTTCCATTGTCGTCAACTATGCACTGAACAGACACTTTGTATTCCGCAAGGAGAATAGCCAGGGAAGTCTATTGCGTTATCTGACGTTATGCGGAGTGGTGATCGTGCTGTCCAGTACCGGCGTATATCTATTCCATACCGTTCTCTTCGTAGATGAGAAATTGGCGAAATTCGTCTGTGATGCCTTGCTGTTCCTGCTCAGTTTCCAATTGCAGCGAAGATGGGTATTTGCAGCAAGGAGGAAGCAGTTGTAGTGCAAAACGAAAAAAGGCAGAATATCTTTTTTATCATCACGATGATTCTAATGTCGATTTATTTGGTATGGCGTACGTTCTTTACGTTGCCATGGGGTGAAGGTGTGCTGAACGTCATCTTCGGTATGCTATTGATTGTGGCTGAAACGGTAACCGTACTGACAACTTTTGAATTATTCTTTCAGAAGATGCAAAAAGAACGTACACAGCTCGACTTTCCAATCGTGCCGCCGGAATATTATCCGGATGTGGATGTATTTATCGCTACGCATAATGAGCCTGTTGATTTGTTGTATAAAACGGTTAATGCCTGCACGTTCATGGATTATCCGGACAAGCAGAAGGTTCATATCTATCTCTGTGATGACGGAGCAAGACCCGAGGTAGAGGAACTTGCCAGACAATTTGGTGTGGGATATCTGGGGTTCCCCGGTAACAAGGATGCCAAGTCTGGTAATCTGAACAATGCACTGAGCAAAAGCTCTTCTCCACTCATTGCAACGTTTGATGCAGATATGATTCCACAGCATACCTTTTTGATGAAAACGGTCCCCTATTTTATGCTCTCCACTTTTATTAAGGAGAACGGGGAATGGCGTCTTCGCCGTGAGGATGAAATGGACCCTACATTCAAGCTTGGTCTGGTACAGACCCCGCAGAGCTTCTACAATCCGGATCTGTTCCAGTTTAACCTGTATGCAGAGCAAGGCATCCCGAATGAACAGGACTTCTTCTCCAGAGAAGTAAACATCCTGCGTAATGCCTCCAATGCGGTAGCCTATACAGGAAGTAATACGATCATTTCCCGGCAGGGCATGGAAGACATCGGAGGTTTTCCACTTAATACGATCACCGAAGACTTTGAGACAAGCATCCGCTTGCAGCAGGAAGGTTATATTACCTATGCAACTCAAGAGGTACAAGCTGCCGGGCAGACGACAACCACAGTCAAGAGCATGATTAAGCAGCGGATTCGCTGGGCAAGGGGTATCATTCAGAGCCTGCAGAATACGCGTGCACCTATATCGGGGAAGCTTCCCTTTTGGACGAGAGTAACCTACTTGAGTAGTTTCTTATACTGGTGGTCCTTCTTTAACCGCTTGATTTTCATTTTGGCGCCTATTTTGTTTGCGTTATTTGACTTCCAGATTGTGAATACTACCTTCTGGCAAATCTTAATTTTCTGGCTCCCATCCTACTTCTTCTATAGTGTATCCATGCGATATCTGTCCAGCAATATTCGGAATCAGCGATGGAGCCAGGTTATCGATACGATATTTATGCCTTATCTGATCTGGCCTGTTCTCCTGGAAACGGTGGGCATCCGCGAGAAAAAATTCAAGGTTACCAACAAAAGCAGAGCGAACGGTCGACAATGGATGTCTTCTCTGTTATATGCACTTCCGCATATCTTCCTGCTGTTGCTCTCCATTGCAGCCGTGATTCGGTATGTCAACGGCAAGTATGGGATCGCGCTGTTCTTCAGCAGTATTATTATTTTCTGGCTGGTTCATAACATGATCGCGCTATGTTACGCCCTGTTCTTCATGATTGGCCGTCGTGCGTATCGGGAGACAGAACGGATTCGGGCGCAGGAAGATGTCGTGATCCACGATCAAGCCAACAATCTGCGGTATCAAGCCAAAACGGTGGATGTATCTGAACAAGGGATTGCCTTCTATGTCCCTTATCCCATTTATTTGGCTGAGCAGAAGGTCATCTCTCTGGTCGTCAAAACCGAGCGATATGAGGCCAACCTTGATGCAGTCATCGTTTATGTGAAACAGGATGGCGAGGGCTGGCGTTATTCGGCAACGGTTCAGCCAGTCGATGAGCATGATAACCGCCAATATATGCAGATCATCTATGACCGTAAACACTCGTTGCCAGAGCAGATGAACATGTGGGATACGGCTTATGACGATATGTTACGTAATGTGAAAAAACGAATTGTTCAACCCAGATCGGATCAGCGAAAAATGCCGCGGCTTTCCCTTCAGCTTCCAGTTCATTTCACCAATGGTGCCAGCTGTACACTGCGAAGCTTCAATTATCGCTTCTTTTCCGCGACGGGTTTCCATGGGGATATTGCTTCGGGAGCGGTGGTTACTTTTTATACGAAGAGTAATATTGAAGTCATTCTGCAACATACGGGAAAAACGACAGCCCGTGAGCGCGAAGTGCTTCTCTCGGTGGAGAATATCGATGATATTGTAGAAAAGGGCCTGATCGACCAATTGCTGACTGATTTGATTCAGCCACATTCCGATCGTTCCACCAGAGAGGGTTAGGAGAGATACAATGCTCATTGTGCTTCATTTTGTGATGGGAGTTTTATTGATAATCTCCTTTGTTGGTTATATGCAGTTTGTTCGGAAGACACTTGCACTACGGTGGGAGTTTATCCCTGTATTTGTGTTTTCCTCGATTGCCTGCATCGTATATTTCGCTGGCTTGGCAGGTCAGCTCTTTATAGGAAGTATCATTGTGTTGATACTAGGCTTGGTGTTTGTTAGAGGTACGCTGGTTCGAGCTGTCCGACAAGGGACCAAAACCAAACCGAATGTATTGTTCTCGTTATTTCAGTTTTCTTTTCTAGGCGGAACGTTCATCTTTTTGCTGATTCTGTTCCAAAATGAATTGACACACTACGATAACTTTTCGCACTGGGCCATTGTGGTGAAGCAGATGCTGAGTACGAATGCCTTTCCGACACCAGACTCTAGCCTGATTGATTTTAAAAACTATCCGCTGGGGACTTCGTCATTTATTTATTACGTCTGTCGCTTCATGGGGCATTCCCAGTCCGTGATGCTTTTGGCACAGGGTCTGCTGATCTTTTCCTGTTTTTATGCCATGTTCGGCATCGTTTCGGAGAAGAAACGCTTTCTCCTGTACGCGTTTCTCGGACTCGGGTTATCTACGCTTTCTTTTTTCAACCTTACGATTCGGATTACCAATTTACTCGTGGATTTCTTGCTTCCGATTTACGCGCTCGCGATCCTGGCGGTGATATACCAATATCGGAATGAGATCATAAAGGCATGTATTGTTGTTCTTCCGCTTGCCGGATTGCTGACCATTATCAAAAGCACAGGGATTATTTTCGCCGCAATCGGCCTAATCTTCCTGGTGTATACGTGGTTGAGAAATGGGCAGCGCTCGAACTGGAAAGTCGGACTGACTGTGCTGGGTACCCTTGGTGGTTCATTACTTCCGTATTTCGGCTGGAGCTGGCGAATGGCGACGGTATTCCAAGGGATTGATAACAAGTTCGAGGGAACAGCGGCGGTGATCAAAGCGGGCAAGACGGGAGAACAGAAATGGGAGATTCTGACGCTCTTCCTGAAATCAAGCATGGATATCACGTCCAGGCCTGTGCTCGGCATTGTACTTTTCCAGATTGTAGCGATCGGTGCTTCGATATTTGCCGTTGTTGTACTCAAGAAGAAGTGGAACTTATGGAAAGCATTAATTGCATTGGACGTTGTAGTGTTACTGTATTATGCAGGTATTCTGGCGTTATATCTCTTCTCCATGCCTCTCGACGAGGCCATTGTTCTGGCAGGCTTTGAGCGCTATGCATCGAGTATCGTGGTGCTGTTCGCCGGTGGGCTGGTGTTGTGCGCTGCGATCGACCTGGAGCGTTCATTCCACTATCGGATCGGTGAAGTGCCTGATTATCAATCCTTTAAGACGGTCAAGACGAAGGGTCATTATCAAAAAGGCATTATCGGCTGTATGGCGGTTGCAGCCACCATTCTTTTGTCGGAATACAATGGTATCTTGTCTATCGCCAAAAATTATGATACAACGCTCCCTTACAAGGTTCATGCGGTTACCGGTGATCGGTGGTACCCAGGCGGGCAGGAGGATGAGAATAGATATCTTTTCTACGCCTCAGACAGGAACCAGCAGGTCACGAACTATTACATGCAATATGTAGGAAAGTATTTCTTGTATGCTCCACATGTGGACGGGATCGTGTTGTTCTATGAGGACAATATGGACAACCTTCTGAGCGGCTACGATTATCTGGTGGTCGTCGAGACGGATCTCAACGCCAAGTATTTGTTGAAAAAGCACTATGGCATCGACATGCAGGAGGGTATTTACAAAATAACCCGTTCCGGGGATCAGATCGTTCTTACACGTACTTGAGATCCTAGGTGTTGTAATCCTGCCCGTGATAAAGGCAGTATCCATTCATTTCATTCCAGATAACGGTGTATTGCCAGTATAAAATGTAGGGAGACTCTATATGCGTAATTCATTCATCAGAAATTTGATCGTGATATGTTTGGTGTTAGTTCTATTACCAACAACGAGTGTATTGGCTGCGTCGTCGCTTATTAAGGACCCGGTCCTGGCCAAAGTTATTCGAGCAGATTTGAAGCTGCCCGCTAAGAAGGAAATAAAGGCTGGCGATTTGAAGAAATTAAAATCCATATATGCTATGGAAACGAAAAGCAAGATTTCTAATTTGCAAGGTCTTGAACATGCCGTTAATATGACAGATCTATTCTTGCCTGGCCAAAATATAAAAAATATCAAACCTCTCAACAAGTTAAAGAAATTAACGTTCTTAGCGGTTGAGGGCAATCAGATTACAGATATCTCGCCACTATCAGGTCTGACCAATCTGCAAAATCTGGTTATGGACGATAACAAAATCAAAAGTCTAGCTCCATTAAAAAATATGCGTAAGCTGACCAGTCTACTCGCCAGTGGTAATCAGGTGACTGATCTGAGTCCTCTTCAGAAATTAAAGTTGGAATGGGTCATTATGAATGATAATAAAATTCAGGATCTGACACCTTTAAAAAATCATCCGACCTTGGAGTATCTATATGTAGAAGATAACCTCATTAAGGATATTGCAGTGCTCGAAACCATCCCACATCTGACAGAGGTGTATCTGGCGAACAATCCGTTAAATGATCGTGCTGAGCAGGTAGTAGAGAAACTGGAGAAGAAAGGCGTCGTTGTAAGTTTGGTAAGCGAAGATGCGGATCAGGCGCAGTAAGTGGTGTCTGTTTCGGCTAAAGCAGATTAAATTATTTATATCGGAAAAGGTTAATCCCTCATTATATGGAACAAAAACAAAGAAGGCCACAGATCATTCTGACGGCCTTCTTTCGGTATGTTGGATAGGAACGCTCGGTAACAACTTTCTCGCTTTTCCGTTTGCCCACCAATATTACTCCACTTCGATCTCCTTCACCGTCTCCCCCTCAACCAGCACCGGCTGATAGTAGGTGTTCGTTGGCAGATCCTTTTTGCCTTGCAGATTCTTGATTACCCAGTCGGCAGCATCACGGCCCATCTGCTCTTGCGGATGAGTTAGTGTGGTGAGCCGGATGTTGGCGTTCTTGGCGATATATGAATTGTCCTGTCCAATGATGGATAACTCATCCGGGATCGAGATACCTAGTTGCCTACAGGCGTGCACGACTTCAAGTCCTACTTCATCGTTGTAACAGACGATTGCGGTCAGCGAATCCCTGTTTTCGTCCAGATACGCTGCCACATTAGAGGATAACTCCGGTTTCGATGCGGTATCAAAGGAAAGCACTTGATCAGGATGGAACCGTAACTTGGCTTCACCAAGTGCCTTGATATACCCCTTCATCCTATACTTACCTTGCAAATCATCCATTTTCGCAATAATGCCGATCTGGGTATGGCCTTTGGCGATCAATTCACGTGTGGCGAGATAACTGGATTGCACGTCATCTAGACAGAAGAAAGGGACCTCCAGCTCTTCATAAAAGGCATTAATCATCGTAAACGGTACATCCTGCTCCTTGAATGACAGGTAGTATGCAATATTGGGATTATACAGATTACTTTTGGTCGGTTCGACGATCAGGCCATCCACACCGTAGGAGAGCATCATTTCGAGTGCTTTTTTCTCCTGTGACACATCATTATTGGTGCTGGCGAGCAGTAGCGAGTAGTTGTCCTCATTCAGACGACTCTCAATACCGCGGATAATGGAAGGAAAGATGTAATCCGAGATGTATGTTGTGATTACGCCAATGGTTTTCTTTGACGTATTGCCGCCTGATCGTGATCGATACTGATTACTAACGTAAGTTCCTGAACCCTTTTCGCTTCGTAAAAATCCTTCGTTTGATAACTCCAAAATGGCCTTCCGCACCGTCTGGCGACTTACATTGTAGCTTTCCTGTAATGCCAGCTCGGTTGGAATCTGTTCGCCTATGCTATATGCCCCCGAGAGGATATGACTCTTTATATCATCAATGATGACCTGGTATTTTGGCTTCACGTAGTCCACTTCTTTCATCGTTACTCATCTATATCAACCTTGTTATTCAAATAGTTGTACGTACATATTTTAGCATGATTCAGTTTGAATGCATATAAAACAGCATATTTTTCGAAATGAACCGTACATATCCGGCCTTTTTGCAAAGAGGTGTACCTTACAGCATAACCATTTTATAGCCGTATAAGACCTTTGAATGGTCAGTTAGAGTACAATATGTGTCCTTTGTAAGTATAACTATTATATATTATTGACAAATGTACGTACAAAAAATATACTAAGGCTGTCAGAAAAGGAAAGCGCATTCTTTGAAAACACAGATTTTTGAACAACCTCTTATACAAAATTCATGAGTAGTTACTGCATAAGTAGAAGCTTCACCTTATATATGCATCCTTAGGGATGTGAAATCACAACCGGAGAGGGGATACACGTGATTATGAGTCAATTGGACTTGAAAGAAGCCATTACTAATGGCGCTACTTCGCTCGGAATTGAATTTGGATCCACGCGGATTAAGGCGGTGTTGATTGACGAGCGTTTTGAGACCATCGCGTCAGGCAGTTATGAATGGGAGAACCTTCTGAAAGACGGATATTGGACGTACAACCAGGAAGATATCATCACAGGTCTGCAGACGGCTTATCGTGAGATGAAGCAAGATGTGGAACAGAAATATGGAATTACGCTGCGAACGGTCGGTTCGATCGGGTTCTCGGCCATGATGCACGGATATGTGGCATTGGATAGCGCGGGCGAACTGCTGGTACCTTTCCGCACCTGGCGTAACGCAACGACGGGAGCAGCTGCTAGGGAGCTGACGGAACTTCTGCAATTCAATATTCCTGAACGCTGGAGCATTGCCCACTTGTACCAAGCCATCTTAAACGAAGAGGTACACGTACCTCAGATCGATCATCTGACTACTTTGGCTGGGTACATCCATTGGTTGCTGACAGGCAATAAGGCGATTGGCATCGGCGATGCTTCAGGCATTTTCCCAATTGACGAGGCTACACATAATTACCACCCATCCATGATCCAACAGTTCGATGAACGGATCGCAGGCAAAGGTTATCCGTGGAAGGTCGAGGACCTGCTTCCGAAGGTATATCTCGCTGGTGAGAATGCAGGTGCATTGACAGAAGCGGGAGCCAAGTTGCTTGACCCTTCGCAAGATCTGCAAGCAGGCATTCTGCTCTGCCCGCCAGAGGGCGATGCCGGAACGGGTATGGTGGCAACGAATAGCGTGAAGAAACGCACGGGGAACATCTCGGTCGGCACCTCGGTATTTGCCATGATCGTACTGGAGAAGGAACTATCCAAAGTGTATCCGGAGATCGATATGGTCACCACGCCGGATGGCAGTCCAGTAGGGATGGTACATGCCAACAACTGTTCCAGTGATATCAACGCCTGGGTGGGACTGTTCCGTGAGTTTTCTCAAGCGATGGGATACGAAGTGGATAACGGCAAGTTGTTCAGCGTGTTGTTTAACAAAGCCTTGGAGGCAGACCCAGATGGTGGTGGCTTGCTCAGCTACGGTTACTACTCCGGTGAGAACATTACGGGACTTGAGAAAGGCCGTCCATTATTCGTCCGCTCGCCGGAAAGCAACTTCAATCTGGCGAACTTCATGCGGACACATCTGTTCAGTGCATTCGGTGCACTCAAGCTAGGTATGGACATTTTGACAGAGGAAGAGAATGTAGCCATTGATAGTATTTTGGCTCACGGTGGTCTGTTCAAGACCCCTGTCGTCGGACAACGGATTGTAGCTGCTGCGATGAACGTACCGGTCTCGGTAATGTCTACCGCTGGTGAAGGCGGCGCATGGGGCATGGCACTTCTGGCTTCGTACATGATTAACAAGGATCAAGAGGAGAGCCTGGATGTGTTCCTGGAGCAGAAGGTCTTCAACGATGTTGAGGGAGTCGAAGTGGCGCCAGATGCATCGGATGTGAAAGGGTTTGAAGCATTTATCGAACGCTACCGGAGTGGGCTCGCGATTGAGCAATCAGCTGTAGATCATCTGGTAGAGGTTGTTCAAAAAGACCGCTTTTGATTACGAAGGATGCCTAGTGGCATCATCAACGTCGAATATGGAATTCAGCCGAAATGTCCGTTGCTCACGTAGCTCAATCTACGCTCCGCTACTCCATTTCTAGCTTCATCCCATCTTCTCGGTACTGAAAACCGACTTTTTGAACACGAACTATTAGAGAACGGGAGGGAATAACATGTTAGAACAACTGAAAGAAGAGGTATTCCAGGCGAATCTGGAACTGCCCAAGCATGGACTTGTAAAATTCACTTGGGGTAACGTTAGCGCAATCGATCGGGAAAGCGGTCTGTTCGTCATTAAACCAAGTGGCGTTAGCTACGATGTGATGAAAGCAAGCGACATGGTTGTGGTTGATCTGGACGGTAACGTGGTGGAGGGTGAGATGAGACCTTCCTCGGACACTGCAACACATGCCGTACTATATAAGCATTACTCGGAGATTGGTGGCATTGTGCATACACACTCCACGTGGGCGACCATCTGGGCGCAAGCCGGACTTGATGTTCCTGTAATGGGAACCACACATGCGGACACGTTCTATGGAGCGGTGCCTTGCGCACGTTTCCTGAACCAGGACGAGGTGGATCGCGGATACGAAGCGGAGACAGGACGTGTCATTATTGAAACGTTCGAACAACGTGGAATTGATGTGATGGCGGTCCCGGCAGTGTTGCTCCATGGTCACGCACCGTTTACGTGGGGGAAAGATGCCAAGTCAGCGGTGGTGAACAGCGTTGTACTGGAGGAAGTGTGCAAAATGAATCTGTACGCGCGGCAGTTGAACAACTTCGCGAAGGAACTACCACAAGGCATTTTGGATAAACACTATCTACGCAAACACGGCAAAGACGCGTATTACGGACAGAAGTAATCTGATTATGTATCGATCGGATGACACTAATCCAATCGAATAGGTCTTGTGCTACTACTGCCAACGAAGTTGTATGAAACTTTACACGATAACGGAGAGTGCAGAACCAATCTGAAGAAGCGAAGCTAAAAGCTTTCTGCAAGAAAGCTACTTCGGAAGGATATACTTCGCCTTTATAACCGGAATATCATCATTATTAAAATTGATCAAAGAAATCCGGGGATAACCAGCGATCGGAAGATGGTACTGCAATCGGAGTGGCAAAGTGTAAACCCATATTGTTCAACTATAAAAAAATGAAATGAGGATGATTATATGTCAGCAGCAAAAGAATTCTGGTTTGTGGTCGGTTCACAGCACTTGTACGGAGAAGAAGCACTGGGCGAAGTAAAGGCCAACGCACAGAAAATCACGGATGCCCTTAATGCCAGCGGCGTACTGCCGTACCCGCTTGTATTGCAGGATCTGGCGGTAACCGCAGATAAAATCACGAGCATCATGAAAGAAGTCAACTATCGCGACGAAGTAGCAGGTGTCATCACATGGATGCATACCTTCTCCCCGGCGAAAATGTGGATTCGTGGTACAAAATTGCTGCAAAAACCTTTGCTGCACTTGGCAACCCAATTCAACGAAAGCATTCCGTGGGCAACCATCGATATGGATTTCATGAACTTGAACCAAGCGGCACATGGTGACCGCGAATATGGCTTCATTAATGCTCGTTTGAAAAAACAAAATAAAATCGTTGTTGGCTACTGGGAGCGCCCGGAAGTGCAGCAACAGGTTGCAGACTGGATGGACGTAGCGGTTGCCTTTAACGAAGGCTTCAACCTCAAAGTCGCTCGCTTCGGAGATAACATGCGCAACGTTGGCGTGACCGAAGGCGATAAAGTGGAAGCACAGATCCAATTCGGATGGACGGTTGATTACTTCGGCATTGGCGACCTCGTGCAATACGTGAACGCCGTAACGGAGCAGGAAATCGATGATCTGATTGCTCAGTATAAAGACCTCTACGAATTCGATTATGGTACGAACAGCAAGGAAGCTTGGGAAGCCAGTGTACGTGTGCAAGCAAGCTATGAGATTGCGATCAAACGTTTCCTGGACGATGGTGGGTATAGTGCCTTCACGACAAACTTTGAAGATCTGCATGGCATGAAACAACTTCCAGGTCTGGCTGTGCAACGCCTGATGGCGCAAGGGTACGGATTTGCCGGTGAGGGTGACTGGAAAACAGCTGCACTGGATCGTTTGCTGAAAATCATGGCCCATAACGAGAACACGGGCTTCATGGAAGATTACACCTACGAGATGGCTGCTGGACAGGAAGCAATCCTGCAATCCCACATGCTTGAAGTAGACCCGACACTGGCTAGCACGAAACCAAGAATCATCGTGTCCCCACTGGGCATTGGCGATCGCGAAGATCCGGCGCGTCTTGTATTCGATGGCAAAGCAGGCGAAGGTGTAGTGGTATCCATGGCAGACTTCGGTACCCACTACAAACTGTTGATCAATGAAGTGTCTGCGTTCGAGCCTACTGTGGAAGCACCTAATCTGCCGGTAGCGCGTGTATTGTGGAGCGTGAAGCCGAACTTCCAGGATGGCGTTAGAGCATGGATCGAAAATGGTGGCGGTCACCATACGGTCGTATCCTTGAACCTGACGACAGATCAGATCGTGACGTATGCGAAGCTGGTGAATCTGGAGTACGTTATTATTAAGTAAAAGTGGATTGGCAGCTACTGCCTGAACTTATACAAATCTTTCTCTGTGGCCGGGGGTTAACCCTCGGCCCTTTGTTTGTTATGCTGAGAAGCATGATGTAAAACTGAGCATGGGTTTACTTTTCCATCGAAAAGGATAAGAAATGAAGGAGGTAAGAAAAGGATATGTACACAAAAGAAAGCTTGATGCAGCAACTAGAGCAGCTTGGTTTGGATCGCCAAGGTACATTGCTTATGCACTCTTCAATGAAGAGTTTGGGCGAGGTTGAAGGTGGAGCAGATACGGTGTTGGATGCCGTTAGCGATTACATGGAAGACGGATTGTTGGTGCTTCCCACTCATACGTGGTCTACCATTAATGCGGATAACCCAATGTTCCACGTGGAAAATTCTGTATGCTGCGTAGGCATTCTGCCTGAGCTTTTCCGTAAACGTCCGGGCGTGGTTCGTTCGTGGCATCCTACGCACTCGGTAGCGGCACTCGGAAGAGATGCAGAGGTGTTTACGAAGGATGATCATCTCTTCGATACACCGTGTGCGAGAGGTTCAGCATGGGGGAAACTGCTGGATCGGAAAGCGACAATCTTGTTAGTGGGCGTTGACTTGAAGCGGAATACATTTATCCATGGGGTCGAAGAGTGGGTGGACATCCCTGGCAGAATGACGGACGAGCATGAGATGCTTTATACGGTTTTACCGGATGGAAGCCAGATTTCAGTACCGTCCCGCAGACATAATGGGTTGCCATGGTCGGAGCATTTCTGGAAAGTAGACGATGTGCTGGTTCGCGAAGGCGCGATGCGTAAAGGACAACTTGGGGATGCCGTTGTTAGAGTGTGCGATGCGGTTAAGACGTCAGAGGTAATTACGGAGTTGCTGAAGGAAAATCCAGACTTATTCTCAGACAATGAACCCTTTTATTCCCCTAAATATGAAGCTGATCTGGTCGGAATGAGTCATGAAGCATATCTCAGAAACGAGGCACGTTATAAGCAACAATTGGAGCTGTTGATCGCTGAGAAGCAGATCGTTGAAGGCGAACGTTGACTTGATCATGAACAAGCCATAGCCAAGATACGGGAAGAGTAGATGTTCCTGATCAGAAGGTTAAGTACTACTGCCGGAGAGATGAACTCCGCGAAAGATATGGGTCATTTGAATCAAACCAATTGCTGGCTGGCCGCTCGTTTGGATATGGGCGGTTTTTTTTTGTGGAACAGTCAGATTCCTTCACAAAAACGCAAAATAGATCAGGATTTCGATCAGAGGTTGGTCAGACTTCCAGTGTATGGGCTACTCACCCTTATGGCGGTGTGATAAGATATGGTTAAATTAACCAATGTTTGACGTAGCGGTATTGTATAGGTGTTTATTGAAGTTTTATATAGGTATCACATAGAATTATGAGCAATCACGTTGTCATTGTAGCATCTAAGAAGGAGAAGATTCGTGAACCCATTAGTATGGTATGATCTCTTTTTATTCGTCCTATTGTTCGGTGTAGGTGTATATGTGTTTGCTACGGTTAGAATTACGAACTTACATAAGGTGTACTTTTTGTTTCACGGGTTGATGATGCTCTGGCCTTTCTGTCAATTTGCCAGTACGCTCACGGATGATTCCGGCTTACAGTTGTTCTATGTTACGTTGTCTTTCGTTGCAGTCTCTCTGCTTGGGAGCGGGTGGCTTCTACTGACGATCTTTATTACCGGTTACGCGGAACGTTTGAGTGCAAAAGGAACCTTTATGCTATTTGTCCCTGCGGTAATCGGTGCTATAGGTGTGGTCGCCAACCCATGGAACGAATTCGTCATTCCATTGGAGGGTGGGTACATCGAGCGGGCTTACGGCCCTTGGTTCTGGGTAGTGATGGTTATTCTGGTGAGCTATTTCTTGACGTCTCTCGTCGTTCTGTTCCGGGCGGTGTATTCATCGCAGACGTCTGCCATGATCAAAAAACAGGTGCGGATCACCCTATGGGGCATCTTGGTCTTGGCTGTGTTTGCAACGATTGATGCGATCCTGAATGTGGTTCTAGCCCGCTGGTTGCCCATCATTCCTGGCATGACTTCGCTGGGGATCTTTCTGTCAGACCTGTTCTTCGTCTATGTGATCAAAAGATACAATGTGTTCGATCTGGTCTCCATCGCGCATGAGGACGTGATCAATACGATTCCATATGGCATCCTGGTACTGGATGAGAATGAAGTCATAGTTGAAGCGAACAAGGCCTCGCGATCCTTTATGGATCTGCATGTGGGGGATTCTTTTGATATGGAGGTATTTCTGGAGTCTGTTCAAGTTGTGGGCAGCTGTCGGGAGTTCGTGAATCATTATAAGAAAAAAGAAAATACCCTCTCTCATATTGAAGTGATCGTGGAGCGGGGTAACAACATTCGGCACTATATTCTGCAATCGTCTCCGATTGTGGATTCGGCGCTTGTGCCGATCGGTCATATTCTTACGTTCCAGGATGTCTCGCAGGAGCGTTTCTATGTGAAAGAGATGAATCGTCAGAACGAGACGCTTCAGGAGCGTAATCAGGCGCTGGACCTGATCCGTCAGGAGTTATCCGAGGCCAATCGCAAACTGGAGGAACTCGCGCTGACGGACAGTTTAACCAACTGTTACAACCGTCGTTATCTGACGCAACACCTGAATCATGAGGTCATTACCAATATTCAATACAAAACACCATTTTCACTCCTGCTGCTCGATATCGACTATTTCAAAGCGATCAATGATCGCTTTGGACATGTCATCGGTGATGAAGTGCTCGTCCACACGGCAGAGGCGGTCAAACAATCCATTCGCAGCACCGATATCCTGACGCGTTATGGCGGGGAAGAGTTCATGATCTACCTTCCACACACGGAGCATGACTTGGCGAACCAAATCGCGGAGCGTGTGAGATTAGCTGTAGAGTCCAACCACATTACGGTGGATCACGAGATTACGCAGGTGTCTATTACGATTAGTATTGGAATTCTGTCTTTTGAGGACTTTGAAGTGGAGCATGTACCGGATAATCCGGAGGGGTATTTGACTCAGCTATTCGCTGCGGTGGATAAGGCACTGTATCAGGCGAAGCAGAATGGGCGGAACAGAGTGGAGTTTGCGGAGTTTGAGCGGGAAGTTATTTGAAAAGAGAGATAAGAGAAGAGTGGGACGTACTCCACTCTTTTTGGTGTTAGCGTATGATTTTGATGTAGAGATATTTATTCGGAATTTTTATGTGATTTGTCGATAGCATTTAAAACTTCTTTGCTAATTTTGGTCAATGATATGATTGTATCTGTACTTTTGCCGCTTATTAAAGTTATATGTTCATCCAAGGCTCTTTTGTACTCAGAGTCTTCTTTGAATTTAAAGATTTCTTCAGCAGTGACCTGCAATCCATTCATTATTTTCTCAAGAGTCTCCAAAGAAATGTTACGATCTCCCCGTTCAACTCCACCAATATAGCTGTAATGAAGACCTGCTGCTTCAGCTAGTTGTTCCTGAGTCCAGCCTTTTGCCTTCCTTAACTCACGTATTCGATTTCCTACGTCCTCTGGTAAACTCATTTGATCACCTCCACTTAAGGTTAGAAGAGGTTATGGAATCCTTACAGACTAATAAATGAAAAGGGAATCATTAAATAAAAGTACTTATAAGTACAATTTAGATTGATCTTTTTTTGATTTATCTATACAATTATAAAAAAGTGGATAATTAAGGAGGGCTTCTCTTTGCGAACTTCTATCCTAAAATCACTCAAACCGGACATTATTGTTGAAATGTTGGACATGGCTGTGGCTTTTGAAAATTGGAACAAGGTGATGGAGAGGGGGGACATGTTATATCAATGTGTTCAGTCGATTCATGAAGAGCGGCAGGAGTATCAGTCAAAGGGAGTGCCTGCACCACATATACACATCGAGCGGCCCTTGGTTTACTATTACGGGTTCAGTCACCTAATGCGGGGTGTGGCTCACCAGAAGATGGGACAGGTAGATCAGGCGCGGGCATGTATTGATCTATATGCAGAACTAGGGTGGAGGGAGGATCTGGATGAGGTAGGTATGCAGGTGGTGCAGGAGTTCAGGCATAAGGCACAGATGAATCGGTATGCTCTTGAGATTGAAGCCGGGCAGGTGCAACTGCTGGAGGAGTTTGTGAACTTTTTGCTTGAGCATCCGGAGGAATGGTTGGTGGGTCTGAAAGTGATTATGGAAGCAGCAGTGCGGCATAGATGGCAGATTGATCGGGATTTACATATGTTTGAGGATCAGATACAGGGTATTGGCAAAGAATTGGATTCTTCAAACAACGATGATATGTACCATTACTGTTATCAGCGGGCTCTGTATGAACAGTGGATGGGAAGACCGCAGGAGGCTGTGGAGTTCATTTTGCAGGCGATTCGGTTAGCGGATAAGCTTGGGATGGATCGGTATTTTATAAGGTGCACGGCATTGTTGGAATCATTGCGGGAAGAGGCGACAGCGGAGCAGATTGGGCGGTATCGGGTGATCTTGGAGGGGATGAAGTAGGAAAGGTATTTACTGAAACTGGTAGGATATGCCTTGAAGTGGGTATATGCATATAGGACCATAGCACCGATGAGGAGCACAGTTTGTGTTTTTACCATGGTGAAATCAGGATGTTAGCCGGATAGTTTACATATTACACTTCTGCTAACATTGGATAATCCTATTTTGAATGAGCGGAGAAACATTATGAGTACAATCAAAGTTACCCCTGAACAACTACATCACGTATCGAATCAGGTGGATCAAGCCAGACAACAGTTGGAGAGTATACGAAGTGATCTGATGAGACAGATCATGTTCGTTCAGATGATGTGGATGGGCGCGACGCAGGAGCGATTTTACTATGAGTTCGAGCAGTCACGACCTATACTGGATAAAGCGCTGGAGAGTATGGTGAACACATCCAAGGAATTGAAGGATATCGCCACGCGTTTCCAGGATGCAGATGCTCAGAAGGTAAGTCTGGGTGGTGCGTTTGGAGCAGTCGGTGCCGCAGCTATGATGACCAAATCATCAGGTGATTCAAATTCGGGTGACAAGGGCTATCGGATGGCTTATAACGCGATGTTTGGTAAAATGATGCCTGTGAACGAGAAAGGTGTTACAGATCAGGCTGCCCTTCAGGCTTATGAGAGGGATCAGGGACATCTGGACTTTAATCGTATGCAAGCTGTGAACGTTGAACCGCCTGGGGAAGATATTTTTGCGTTACAGATCAAGGCGTTTGAGATGGGCATTCATCCTACGACGGGAGAGCCTGTATCAGATAAGTATGCTCAGATGATGGTGGCGTCTCTGAAGTTCAGTCAGATTTTCATGGGGATTCAGATGGTTCGTGGGAGTATGCCGGGCGGCAAAGGTCCGTTTCGATTGCCTGCTTCTAATCCTGCTGTGGTGAAGATTAAGCAGCATATTGAGGCTGCTAAGGCTAAGAATGGGAGTATAGAAAAAAATGTACTAGAGGGAACTTCAAAAGCCACAGTGCAGAGATCTCAGTTAAGCCAAAATCTGATTGACCATGTTATTAATAGGCATTCTGTTAATAGTACGAAGCAACAACTTCCATATCTCCAAAAGAAAATGTCCGATGAACAAATCAATGAAATGCTAAGTAGAAAGTCTTTCTTTAATAAAGAGTGGTCTGATAGTAAAATAACTGATGCGTCTACCGAGGCCGTTAATCAGTTGAAACAACAGGGAATAAAGGATGGATTGCATACTGTTACTGTATTTGATGAACAGATTAAAGTTTTCATTAGAAATGATAATGTTGATTCTGTTTATGGTACACATATATATAAAATTAGAGATTTAATAGATTAGGGGGGTTCAAATATGTTCACTATTTCATTTAAAGCAATTGATAACTTTGATGAAATCAAACAAATGTCTGCAAAGCAGTTTGATCTAACGAAACAAGATATCGAGGGAATTATTGAATTGGACTTTAACGGAAGTAAGTACGGTATGTTCTTTGACGATTGCCCATTTGGTAATGAAAGACTTATTAGATGGTTTGTGGACTTACTGACTATAGTCCAGAAGATTAGAATACATCAATATGTTGCTTATCGAATTCCTGATAGTGCTAATTTGTGGCTGGAGTTTAAACGGCAGGGAGTGGAACTACAAGTTAGTTTAGTAGAAGATATTGATCGGGAAGTTATTCTGGACTTATTTATTACTGAACCAAATGAGGAATTTAGATACTCAAATTGGAATGGTGTTAATGTAAGTTCGGCATCCTTTACAGAAGAAATTATGAAAAGTGCACATCAGTTTCTGGATTTTGTTACTGAATTGAATCCTGACATACTGCAGAGTACGAGTATTCAAATACTTCAGGAAAAGTTAAACGATGTAAAGCGATTGACTTCATAGAGAACGACTTTACTGAAAAATGTTAAAATCGATCATGCTCCATTCCACGCGACTAACAGAAGATAAATAGTTTTGAAGCACTGTCTACATAGTTTACGGATAAAGGAGCTGTGAAAGGTAATGTACGAATATCATGGCTGGGCAACTATTAGAGAGTGTGCGTCGCTTGAAGAAGATGAGTATAAATATGGTTTAGTTATTCAACATCTGCGGGAATATGTAAAGGAGCTAAATTGGCCTACAGGTGTTTTGGACTTGAGAGCAGTTAATGGTGACTTTCAACTATGGATAGCGGGCCTAGATAATCACAAACCTTTATCAAAGTATGATCCCGCCGAAGTAATGAAAAAGATAGGTGAGATAGCTCAAGGTTCTTATGGAGTCCTTTATGTAAGAGATAGTGATGATGCGGAATCCTCCAATCAGTTTAAGGTCTACACACTAATTCGAGGTAAAGTAACAGAGAATGATGATCCGTTTCTTTCCCCATTCATACCAACACTAGAGGATGATTATGAAGGATAATCTGTACAAATAGTTCATACCACATTGAAGTATAGGCAACCAAAATTTATAGTTGATAGCCCTCATATGTAACAAAAAACATGAAGAATCCGCTCTCATCCGAGAGTCGGATTTTTTCTCGTTCTAACACCAATATAACTCTTGTCAAAACGTAATCATTACGATATGATAATACTCATTGTTCAGATCATAATGATTACGATTAAGAGAGAGGGGCATTACCTTGAATAAAAAGACGCCACTGCTAGCGCTGGTCTCCTTGGCCTTGAGCGCTGGACTGTTGAGCGCCTGCGGATCATCTGAGTCCAGTCCCGCTGCGCAGTCATCCACCGATAATAAAAATGTTCACTTCCTATATAACTTCTCCACGAGTTCGCTAGATCCACATGTGGACTCCAGCTATGTGCCGCTGCGCGCGGGCATTACAGAAACGTTGGTTCGTCTCGATGAAGAGAATCTGACGGTTGCTCCATGGCTCGCCGAGAGCTGGGAGAGCGAAGACGGGCAGCATTGGACGATTGACCTGCGAGATGACGTGACCTTCCAGAACGGCAAACCAATGACGGGTGAATCCGTTAAGGCATCGCTTGAGCGGGCACTGGAAGAGAATGTAGCCATCCAGAACGCGCTGAAGATCGATACGATTGAAGCCGAGGGCGATAAGCTGGAGATCACCACAACGCAGCCGTTCCCGGAGTTCGCTTCGGAACTGGTGAACCCCAACACGGCGATTATCGACGTGAGTGAGCCGGACATTGTGAACAAGCCGATTGGTACAGGCCCGTTCAAACTGACTTCTTTTACCCCAGGCAGCAAGTTGGAACTGAATCGCTATGATGAATATTGGGACGGAGCATCCCCGCTTGATTCCATCACGTTCTCATTCAATGAAGATGCCAACGCTCGCACACTAGCGCTCAAATCTGGGCAGGTAGATATCGTATACCGTCCAGAGGTCGAGAGTCTCGAATCGCTCAAAGCGATAGACGGCATGAAGGTGGAGTCTACATCGACGTTCCGCGTGCATCAGCTGACCATGAACATGCAGCGGGAAAGTATGAAGGACCTCAATGTTCGTCGTGCGCTGGATGCGCTGATTGACCGTCAGGGTATCGTGGACACGATCCTGCTTGGTTACGGTGAAGGAGCCATCGGCCCGTTCCTGCCATCGCTGCCATTCGCACCAACCTATACTGATACTACAACAGAATCCGGAGCTGATGTGGCTGTAAAATATCTTGACGAAGCAGGGTACACCCTGCAAAACGGCGTGATGATCAAGGACGGCAAACCGTTGCAGTTGACGTTGCTGACGTATTCGGCTCGTGCCGATCTGCCATTGATTGCCCAAGTGTTCCAATCGGATGCGAAGAAGATCGGGATCGACGTCCAGATTCGCCAGATCGACACACCGGAAGATTATATGGCGTCCAATCGGGACTGGGATATTGCAACGTACAGCAATCTGACCGCTCCTCGTGGGGATGCCGGTTACTACCTGAATGCAACGTACCATCCGAAGGGTGCTCTTAACTTCAGTGGATCGGAAGATCCGGAACTAACCAAGATCATCGACGAACTGAATCTCACAGTTGCACCGGAGAAGCGCGCAGAGCTTGCCGAGAAGGCAGCCAACTACGTGCATGATAACGTGCTGAATTCATTTGTGCTGCATCCAGGTACAATTGTTGCCTACAACGGCAAGAAGATCAAGAACTGGGTTACCACTCGCAGTGAATATTACATGATTACCAATAAGCTGGATGTGATGTAATGTTTCGCATTTTGCTTCGAAAGTTCCTTCAGGTATTTATCTTTCTGTTGTTCATTATGTTTGTGAGTTTCCTGTTCATTCGTCTGGCTCCCGGTGATCCCGTACTGACGATCCTGAATGTGGACGAACTGTCCGTTAGTCAGGAGCAGGTCGAAGCTGTACGCGAGGAAATGGGCTTCAACGATTCGCTTCCTGTCCAGTTCGGCAACTGGTTGCTCGATTTCGTTCGGCTCGACTTCGGCGTATCGTATTCGACTGGCCAGCCCGTCATGCAGACCCTTATGCGTGCACTGCCAGCCACGGCTGAACTGACGATTGGCGCGCTGTTGGTCATGCTCGTCATTGCGATCCCGCTCGGCTCGCTATCAGCGCTTCATCGTGGAAGTTGGATTGACCGCGGCAGCCGCATGCTCTCCATTGTGGGTGCGGCGGTGCCAAGCTTCTGGCTGGGTCTGATCCTGATCGACATGTTCGGCGTACGCTTTGGCAATCTGCCGACCATGGGCCGGGATGGATTCACCTCACTTATTCTGCCATCTCTGACGCTGGGACTTGCCATCTCCAGCGTTTATGTGCGTCTTTTGCGTTCCAGCTTGTTGGATTCTCTTAGCCAGGAGTTCGTTCGATCCGCCCGGGCAAGAGGGTTATCCGAAGGCCGGATCTTCATGCTACACGCGTTTCGGCACAGTCTGCCGCCTGTGATTACGGTATTTGGTGTAAGCCTTGGTAGTCTAATCGGCGGAGTTGTCGTGATTGAAGTGTTGTTCGCTTATCCGGGGATTGGCAAGCTCGTCGTTGACGCTATCCGCCAGCGTGATTATCCACTGATTCATGGGTACATCCTGATCATGGCTGTCGTGGTATTCCTCGTGAATACGGCGGTTGACCTGTCTTATCGTTATTTGAATCCTGAAATGAAACTCAAGGAAAAGGAGGCCCACCGATGAAAACCATACCCCTGCCCATTTCAACGACAAAATCTAAAAAACATAGCTGGCAGGCGATCATCGGTCTGTTATTTGCACTGCTGGTCATCGGGGCCTCCTTATATGCCTTTTTATACTTAAAACATGACCATACGTTAACCGATCTGCGTGGACGATTGCAGGGGGCAAGTGCTATCCATCCGTTCGGCACCGACCATCTGGGACGTGATGTTATGACACGTCTGTTGCTTGGCGGCGGCCAAACGCTGGGTTATAGCCTGCTGGCACTCGGTGCTGCACTACTGATCGGTATTCCGTTTGGCTTGATCGCGGGTTACAAACGTGGCTGGGTCGACAAGCTGTTCATGCGGATTGCGGATGCTTTTCTTGCTTTTCCTGATACCATTGTTGCTATTGTGCTTAGTGGTCTGCTAGGGGCTGGAATCGGCAATCTGGTGTTGGCGATTGTGATCGTGAAGTGGGTTAGTTATGCACGTCTCGTTCGGAGTACGGTTTTATCGGAGTCCCAAAAGGATTACATTCGCATCGCCCGCACCAACGGACTATCGGATGGTCGTATCATGAGAAAACATCTGCTTCCACATATCGCGGGCCATGTACTCGTGCTAGCCAGTCTTGATCTGGGCAAAATCATCCTGCTCATCTCATCATTGTCCTACATCGGCCTTGGCGCACAACCGCCAACACCTGAATGGGGAGCGATGCTGAACGACTCACGGCCTTACTTCCAGTCTCGGCCGGAGCTGATGATCTATCCGGGGCTCGCTATTGTCTCGGTAGTCCTGCTTGCCAATATGCTGGGCGACTATCTGCGAGACCGCTTTGATGTGAAGAAGGAGGTGCAGCCGTGATTCTCTGCATTGAGGAACTGAGCATCTCCAGCCGGGATCGGACTATTGTAGATCGAGTCTCTCTGGCTGTTCGCGAAGGTGAATTCATGGCACTCGTTGGACAGAGCGGTAGCGGCAAAAGCTTGCTCTCGCAAGCCATTGGTCGTCTGCTGCCGCCCAACCTGCATGCGTCGGGGCGAGTCATGTTCGAGGGCAGCAACCTGCTCGAACGGAAGCCTAAGGAGATGCGAGCCCTGCGGGGAAGCCGCATCTCATATATTTTTCAAGACTATCAGGGAGCGTTTACGCCATTTCGCAGTATTGGTGGGCACTTTGATGAATACCAGAAGGTACATGGGGAAAAGTCTTCTGCCATCCGTAAGAAGCGGGCGGAGGAAGCATTGGAATCGGTTGGACTTGGTGCTGAATTGCTGCGCCGCTATCCGTTCCAGTTGAGCGGTGGACAGCTTCAGCGGGCTTCTATTGCCACATCGCTGATGCTCTCCCCTCGTCTGTTAATCGCTGACGAAGCGACAACAGCACTGGACAGCGTGTCCGGGCATCGCGTGTTGGAGTTGCTGGCACACAAACAAGCGGAGACGGGCTGTGCGATTTTATTTATTACACACGACTGGCGCCATGTACGCCGCTATGCCAGCCGCTTGGCTGTTATGAAGGAAGGGCAGATCGTCGAATCGGGCGGCAAGCATCGCATTCTTGACCATCCTCAGCATGAATATACACGCCAGTTAATCGAAGCAGCTCCCGTTCTGAGCCGCTCACTGAAGTCGGGATTGAAGGAGGTGGGGACGGAATGAAGACGACTTCAAATGAAGAACGCGATGAACTTGTGAAGTCCGAAGAATCGGTTGAGCGAAGCCATGACCTTGCTACAGGCGCAAAACATGCAGTTACAGACCATGTGGTCATAGATACTATAGATACAGATCAGGCAGTCATAAATGCTACAGATTCAGATCATGCGGATACAGATACCGTTATAGATAACGCCGTTGCAAAGACTGCTTCCTCTCCCAGCATCCTAAATCATCCCGTGCTTCAGGTGGAACATCTCAGCCGAACGTATGCAGGTGCAGACCGACCAGCTGTGCATGATATTTCCTTCACCCTGAACCGTGGCGAGTGTCTTGGTCTGGTTGGGGAGAGCGGGTGTGGCAAGAGTACGCTCGCCCGCTGTCTGCTTCGGATCGAAGATGCAGATACAGGCTCGATTACACTGGGCGGACAGGATATCGCGCGGCTGAGCGGCCGACGGTTGCGACCTCATCGGCGAAAGATTCAGATTGTATTTCAGAACCCAATGGCTGCACTGAATCCAAAGCTCAAGATATCCGACTCGCTAATCGATCCTTACGAACAGCTTGGACGGGACGCAGAACTGTCCCACTTTACCTACACATCGAAGGAGGCTTACGTGCAAAAGCTGCTTGAAGCGGTCGAGCTTCCTCGCGATGTAGCTGGACGTTATCCGCACGAGCTAAGTGGTGGACAGCGTCAGCGGGTCACGATCGCACGTGCCATTGGCATTGAGCCGGACGTTGTCGTTCTGGATGAACCGACGGCCAGCCTGGACGTTATCTCTCAAGGTGCCGTTTTGCAGTTGCTCACCGACCTGCGGACATCGCTTGGTCTGTCATACGTGTTCATCTCGCATGATTTGGCCGCGGTACATCGGATGAGTCAGCGCATCATTGTCATGCGGGAAGGCCAGATCGTTGACCGCTTTGGCGCAGATGCGTTGTTCGCTGAAGAACGCCATCCGTATACAAAGGAACTGATTTCGATTTTCTGAGTACTCCCGGAAACGCCGGGGGTGGTAAGGGGTAATCTTTAATATAAAGCCGCCATGCGAAGCGATTCGTAAGCGGCTTTTGGTGCATCCCTTTTCACGAGTTAAGTAAGGCTATACAACATTTGATATGCCAAGTCCCACTAAAACCGGGCTCCTTTCTTTGTTTTGAACAAATATATCTTTCAGGCCTATAACCGGGCTAACGTTCCGATGTAAACTAGCGTATACTGATGGAATAGCAAATATCTTGAAATTGCATATTTAAATTGCTCTATATTATTGATACACTAGATCAAGGTTATAATCATTCAGAGAAGGTGCGACCCCGTTCAAGAATGGGCTTGCTGCAAATGCCAAATCGATAACGCTTACATCCTTTTGGCAAATATAGGATATAAGGACGGTAGACATGAGCCAGGGACAAACGAGTACAGATGTTATCTTGATTGGTGCCGGAATTATGAGTGCAACTTTGGGAACTTTGCTAAAAGAATTGGCACCAGACTGGAATATTAAGGTTTTCGAAAAGCTAGCCACTGCAGGAGAGGAAAGCTCCAACGAATGGAATAATGCCGGAACCGGGCATGCTGCATTGTGCGAACTTAACTATACCGTTGAACGACCAGACGGAACCGTAGATATTAGCAAAGCGATTAAAGTGAATGAACAATTTCAGATCTCAAAGCAATTTTGGTCCTATCTCGTCAATAGCCGTCTGATTCGTAATCCGCGGGACTTCATTATGCCGATTCCTCATTTGAGTTATGTACACGGAGAGAGCAACGTCCAGTTTCTAAAAAGACGTTATGACTCCTTATCGAATCACCCGCTGTTCGCAGGCATGGAATTCTCGGATGACAAGAAAGAGCTGGCGAAATGGATGCCGCTGATGATGAAAGATCGTACAAGTAATGAGCCTGTTGCGGCGACCAAAATTGACTCCGGTACGGACGTTAACTTTGGTGCTTTAACGCGTATGCTAATCGGACACCTGAAGGAACAAAACGTGGCGATCCACTACCAACATAGCGTGAAGAATATGAAACGTACCAATGATGGACAATGGGAATTAACTGTGAAAAATCTGGAGAGCGGTGCAGTCGAACGCCATAAGGCGAAATTCGTATTTATTGGCGCAGGCGGCGGAAGTCTGCATCTGCTCCAGAAGACGGGCATTCCGGAAGGTAAACATATCGGCGGATTCCCGGTCAGTGGCATCTTTATGGTGTGCAAAAATCCAAAAGTCGTGGAACAGCATCACGCCAAGGTATATGGCAAGGCTTCGGTAGGGGCTCCGCCGATGTCCGTTCCGCATCTGGATACCCGATTTATCGACAATAAGAAGTCGCTGTTATTCGGACCGTTTGCCGGGTTCTCGCCGAAGTTCCTGAAGACGGGCTCCAATGCCGATTTAATCACGTCGGTTAAGATGCACAATCTGCTTACGATGCTCGCAGCAGGTGTCAAAGAAATCTCTTTGACCAAATATCTCATTCAACAACTCATGTTATCCAAAGAACAACGCATGGCAGAATTGCGTGACTTTGTTCCGGGTGCGAAGAGTGAGGATTGGGACATGGTTCTGGCAGGGCAGCGTGTACAGGTCATCAAGGATACCGTTCAAGGTGGCAAGGGTACGCTCCAATTCGGTACAGAAGTAGTCACATCTGCTGATGGAACAATCGCGGCTTTGCTGGGTGCATCACCGGGTGCATCCACTGCGGTTCAGGTCATGCTTGAGATTCTTCAGCGTTGCTTCCCGCAGCATATGGAGGCATGGGAGCCGAAGATCAAGGAAATGATTCCATCCTATGGCATCTCCCTTGTGGAGAATTTGGATCTTCTCAAAGAGGTTCATTCTTCAACTGCCAAGGCACTGGGATTATCGGATGAAAAACAAGCCCTGCATGTATAACATCTAGCTTATCGAGTTAGATAATAATCAAGCGAAAGAAGAGCTAAACCGGGATGAAGCCCGTGCGTAGCTCTTTTTTCGTTTTATTTGATATGACTGAATTTGGAGTTGAACCAGAACATGAATATGTCCTTCACTATCGCGTTCACCTTAGACATTACACGAAGCATACGGATACGGACTGTGCAGAATGCCTGTTGTAGCGTTACAGAACTATCTTATCATTCAGACTCCTGTGCTGCGGTCCAAAGGGATGACAAAGGATACTTTCGTACCTTGGCCTGGTGAGCTGACGATGCTTAAGCCCTGTCCGTACATCTGAGTCAACCGGCGATGTGTATTGGTTAATCCGATCCCTCCAGTTCCCCCAGATCCTCTCTTAGGCCACGCAAGTGCCCGTTCAATCTGCTCGGGCTGCATCCCCACACCATCATCCTCAATCTCAATGAGGGTGGACGCTGTTTGGTTGATAATCCGGATATGCACGGTCCCACCCTCAACTTTGCTTAGAACGCCATGTCGTACTGCATTTTCAATGAGCGGTTGAATGGTGAGTGGCGGCAGCGAAAGATCAAGATCATCTGGAATATCCCAGATGACATTCAGCCGATCCATGAAACGTTCTTTCTCAATGTAAAGATAGGCGCGGGAGAGATCCAACTCATGCGTGACCTCAACCATTTTCTCCGAATTGACAAAATGAAAGCTGGTCTGAAGATATTCGATAAACGTATCACCCAATCTCTGCATTCGCTCCGTGTCTATCTCACTAAGCACCATGATGGAATTGAGCGTATTAAAAAGAAAATGGGGCTGAATCTGTGCCTGTAAGTAGGCAGCTTCCATACGCAGTCGCTCATCGATGGATTGTTTCAGCACGATTAGTGATCCGATGCGATGCCTTAACTCAACGGCATCCACGGGTTTGGTAACATAGTCCGTTGCACCAGCCATGAATCCGGCGTAAACATCCGCTGGTTCGTTACGAGCCGTCAACAACAGGATGGGTAGCTCTGATACCGAATAACGTTTGCGTACGTTCTCTGTCAGTTCATAACCAGACATATGAGGCATCATGACATCGGCAATCAGTAAGTCCCACGGCTCCTGATCCAGCAATTGAAGTGCTTCAAGCGCCGAGGCCGCAGGTTGAATATGATAGGGTTCATTCGCCAGCATGGAGATTAGCACTCGCAGGTTTACAGGATCATCATCAACGGCAAGAATGCGGGCGACAGTCTTGTCATGAGAATGGGACAAGTTCTGCTGCTGCGGCTCTGCAATCGCGATTTCGTCAAAGCTGTGAGCCTCCCATCGCTGTTCAGTCTGATCCGTTTGCGATGTGGTATCTTCCCGTGGAAGCGAGATTTGGAAGCTCGAACCTTGTCCAGGTACAGATTGCACGGTGAGCTGGCCCCCATGGAGTTCGATGAGCTGTCTGCTGATATTAAGACCGAGGCCGATTCCTCCACTTAAGCGAGCCTCCGGGGTTCCCTGTTCATAGGCCTCGAATATTCGCTGTTGTATCTCCTCACTTATGCCCACACCTGTATCCAGGACTTGAATTACAATGCTATCTCCATGTTCCCGGACAGATACGGTAATCGTACCTTGATCGGTGAATTTGAGTGCATTATGCAACAAATTGTAGAGCACCTGAACAAGTCTTCTCTCATCGGCCTGGATAAATGGCAGTGTATCTGGAATGTCCACCTCCATATGGACAGGCTTGCCCTCTGCCATGAATCGGAACATGCCGATTACGCCTGGAATGACAGATGCAAGAGACAAAGGTTTCTTCTGAAGCGTAATCCGCTTCTCCTTCAGGCGAATCACGTCAAGGAGATCATCAACCAGTTGGGACATGCGTCGGCCAATGGTAACCAACAGCTTCATGTCTTCTGCTTGCTGTCCGCCTGATTTACGCCGTTCACGGACCGCGATGCTTTCCGCAATATTGATGATGCCATGCAGCGGTGTACGCAGTTCATGAGCTGTATTCACAAGGAACTGATCTTTCTGTCGATCCTCCTCTTTGAGCTGTTCGTACAACTTCTCGATTTCGCTTGAATTACGGAAGTACTTTCGGAACCAATAGGCAGAGAAGCCGAATATGGCTGCAATCACATCAATGGGGTAATACACGTTGGTAATTTCATTACGCGAATTCACGATTCCCCACAATACGCTGGATAAGCTGCTGGTTGCCGCGAAGAGCAGAAAGCTTGCGTCACTTCGCTTCTCCGCTGCCATGCGGAAGAACAGGTACACAGACCAGCCAATGGCAAACAGATACAGGAAATCAGATAGTCCAATTTTAAGGACATGGTAGATCAAGGTCACCGGTGCAATTAGCAAAAATACACAGTACACACCAAGCACGCTGGCGTAGATACGAAACAGTTTACGGCCTTGTAGACTATGGGAGAAACTTCGAGCCATCTGTACAAGAAAGAATGCGAACAATGGATAGGAGAATGCTTTGGCCTTAACGATCCAAGTGAAGTTGAGTGGAATCCAACTCAATAACAGATTGTCATGGTCAGAGGTGACCGTTAGGGCAGCTACTAGTGTTAGCATCGAGAACGTCAGCAGAGCTCGTTCCTTGCGGATAAACAGAAACATAATAAAAGCGTATAAGCTATGCAAGACCAGTATGGCAAATGTAATCTTTTGCAGATCGATAGATAATCCCCGTTCACTTCCAATGGCTTCTGGAGAGCCAAAATAGAGAGAGCGCGTGATCCCTCCGCTATAGGGGTCATCAAAGTTAGCTGTCTGCACCAGGAGATTGATTTCGGAAGAACCGTCAAGCGCATAGGAAGTCGCAAATGCAGTCCTTTCTGGTCGGTAGGCTTCGGCATGGGTGGCGGGTTGACCAAATTCGGCAACAACGGTCCCGTTCATCTCGATAATGGATGAAGTCTGGATTTTCTGAGCCCAGAGAGAGACTTCCTTCACGGATGGATCTACAAGTATGCGAAGACGGTATGTTCCATATCCAAATGATGATGAGGATTGGGGTAACACATTCCGCCAGTCACCGGGAACTTGTATGGGTGCGGATGAGTAGTCTGCTACTTTAATATCACGATTAGAGATTAACGCATGGGGGTAAAATTCCCATTCTCCATCGAGGGATATGGGTGAAGCGTTGGCGATGTCCCAGCCTCGAAGGTCCAATATGCCTTTGGTGGGTTCAGGATGTTCGGGTATAGCGAAAGACTCGGACCATATCCAGCGAAAGCCAAGCAAAATAGTGAGAAATAGAATCGACAGCAATACATATCGGGGTATCTTTTTATAGGTTATAAGTTTCATGGCAGACTTTAGTTTTCGACAGTTTACTTCAAAATCCTGCATGCCGTTTGGTATTGAAGAACATTTTTTTGAATACAGAACATAGATTCTATATTCAAATGATAGCGGTACCACATCAGGATTTATGGTAAAATTATAGATTAAAGGATGATCAGTGAGCCAGAGGAGTTGTGCATATGAGAGTGATTTTGGTAGATGATGAATATCTCGCTCTGAGCAGGTTGAACAAACTGTTGAAAGAGAGAGAGGATTGCGAAGTGATCGGCTCTTTTCTGACGGCACAAGAAGCTATCGATCAGATCGGAATTCATCTGCCGGAAATCGTCTTCATGGACGTACAGATGCCGGGGATGAACGGGATTGAGGCGACCGAACGGATTCATGAGGTTTCCCCTGGAACAGAGGTTATTTTTACAACTGCTTATAACGAACATGCATTGACGGCCTACGGGCTTGAAGTGCTGGACTATATCATGAAGCCTGTAACGCGTGACCGTTTGGAAAAAACGATGAAGATGTATCAACGCCGAATGGTGCCCGCAACTCTGAATACAGCAGAAGGGCCATCCATGGTCATCCGCTGTCTGGGAATGCTTCAGGTCCAACTGCACCCGAACGAGCCGCCCAAACTTATGAAGTTCAGAACAACCAAGATCAGAGAGTTATTTGCCTATTTACTCCACCATCGAAACAAACCGATTAAACGGGATACGCTACTTGAGCTATTGTGGCCCGAGTTGGATGAGCGGAGAGGCATATCCAATCTGCATAGTGGCATCCATCGCTTACGCAGCATGATGAACGAATTCATGGGAGAAGACAAAATTTTTATTCGCTATCAGCAGTTTGGTTATCTTCTGGAGACGGGAGAATTCAGAATTGACGCGGAAGAATGGGAGAATCGGCTGCACCTATTGCCTTTATTATCTTCTTCCACAGTAGTCGAACATCGGCAGACCTCAGATCAGTATGAAGGCAAATATTATGGCGAGGACGATTACGTATGGGCCGAGCTGGAGCGTCAGCGGCTGCATGCACTTTGGCGTAACCACGCCATGCAGCTTGCACAATACTATATTGAGCTTGGACAGCACACGGAAGCACTCACGTTATATCATCGGGTACAGCAATTCGAGCCATCATTGGAACAAGTTGGACTGGCGTTAATGAAGACTTATGATCAATTAGGCAATAAAGATCCCGTGATCGCACAATACAATCAGTTGGTTACTGCATTAGAACAAGAGGCGGGCCTCCGTCCTGGGTTGGAAGTGGAGTTGTGGTACCAGCAATGGAAACAATCAAATATGTAATTGAATATCAACAGCCTTGCAGCTTCATGTGCAGGGCTGTTTTTTGGTTGTGTTTGTTAGAGAAAGGTTTGGTAAGAGTTTGGTAAGAGGCTTTGTGTAAAATAAGTGCGATGTGGTGAGATTCCACAACGGAGCACAGATCATTTAGGAGCGATGAACATTTTCGAATAAGGGAGGCATGTTCATTAAGCAAAAAAAGGGGACATTTCAGCAGGACGAGTTCGATTTTTAAGTGCAATTGATTCGAATTATAAAATGATAGTGAACAAAAGGAGGAAGTACAGCGTTGAGAATAATTAAAGTAATGCTAATGTCGATATTGTCACTTGTAATTGTGACCACATCTGCGTTCACACCAATGCCTATTGCCATGGCGGCGGACAGTATATTCTATGTATCATCAATCGGCAATGACGAAAACGAGGGAACAGAGGAAGCCCCCTTTTTAACAATGAATAGAGCTCTAACTGAAATTACAGGCTCAGGGGAGATTGTTTTATTAAGCAATCTTTCACTGAATGACGTGTGGACTGTTGCTGCTTCAGGAAAAACAGTTACGATCACATCTGAGGAAGGTAACAGATACTCTATTCTTCGAGGTGAGGAATTTAAGAACAGAGATCTGATTCGGGTCCCGAATGGAAACATTACATTTGAGAATGTGGATATAGACGGTAATCATGTTGCCACCAACCAAGCGATCTATGGGATGCAAGTAACGGGCGGTAAGGTGATGCTTAAAAATGTTGAGGTCCGGAATCACTATGTCACAACTGGAGGCTCAAGTACGGCAAGCGTTATTGCAGCACTTGGAGGAACAGTAGTCATTCAGGATGGCACACGGATCCACCACAACCGGATCACGGGAAAGCTGGCAAATAACCCTCCTTCTCTCCTTGGTGCAGGTAGTGGGGGAGTTGTAGAGATTCAAGACGGAATCATTACTGAAAATGAAATTTCTGCAGATGGTAATGGTGTCATAGTTGGGATTGGGTTATCTGGCAAGCCCAGGTTTATTATGAC
Source organism: Paenibacillus sp. CB74 (assembly GCF_055687625.1). Taxonomy (NCBI): domain Bacteria; kingdom Bacillati; phylum Bacillota; class Bacilli; order Caryophanales; family Paenibacillaceae; genus Paenibacillus; species Paenibacillus sp. CB74. Next base: position 5,462,917 of record NZ_CM146009.1, read on the forward strand.
AGGTGGGCAGATTACGGGTAATATTCTGTCCGGTAATGGAATAGATGCTGATGGACAAACGATTGGGAATGTTGCTGTGTATATGCGGGGAAGTGCCGCCGATGCCCGTTTCGATTTCGGAGGAACAGCCTATGTATATGATAACTTGAATACCAAGGGTGAACAGCGTAACGTTTACTTGAAAAACACGTCGGCCACCGGCAGTGCATATCTGACATTGGTTAACCCTTTGCAGACCGGTGCGAAGGTTGGTGTATACGCTAATATTATGCCTGATGATGTAACGAATCCAGTCGTTGATATTGCGATTGGTGGGGGAGGTTACCTTGCACAAACAGCGGATCAATCCTATTTCGTATCAGATATCAATACGACCGCAGCGGTTGCATATGATAATCAAGCGAATAAGGTTATTTTGACGTACCGATTGCCAGTCAATCTGGAACTGGATACTCCTTCGGATCTTTCTACGGTGAGTGCCAAACCTACCTTGAAAGGTTCCGTTACATCTGGGGCCGTGGTAACCATTACAATGGTAAACAAATCGGACCCAGCTAAGAACGTTGTCGGTGAAGCTACAGTCAACCCAGACGGAACATGGGAGTTCACACCTTCCTCTGCATTGTCGCCTGGAGAATATACATTGAAGGTTACAGCAACGAATGACGGGATCTCTGCTGAACCAATACGCAGGGATATTACTGTAGTAGACAAGTCAGTTCTACAAGGCAAATATGACGAAATTACAGGTGAGAACCTGGAAGAATCAAAATATACATCAGACAGTTGGACTGCACTTCATGATGCGCTGAACACAGCAGAACAAGTGCTAAGTGAACCGAATGTAACACAAGAGCAAATCAACAACGCGCTTCAGGAAATAACAAATGCACGGACAGGGCTTACCCTGGTGAATGGTGGAAGTACAGCGGGTCCAGGTGGAGTGGGTTCTCCTTCACTATGGCTTCGATCTGATCTGGGCATGGAAGTTACCAGCGGCCAGAAGGTGAGTACTTGGGAAGATCAAGGCAGTAAAGTAAATAACGCAACACAAGATGAGGTCGATAACCAACCGACTTATTGGGATGACAAGAATCATAATATTAATTTTAATCCGGTATTGGAATATGACGGAATGAAAACTTTTATGAATCTGGATGTAAATAAGCTTCCACAAGGGAAGACTCCCAGATCAATTATTACCGTTAGTAAAACCAGTAAACCTGGAGGCATCAATTATATCATTTCCTGGGGAGCCCAAACGAGTGGTTATACTGGAATAGGAATGCTTCAGAATAACACAAGAGGCGGCTTGACGACATTTAACAGTGATAAGAACCAGACATTATATACTGCCGAAGGATTTATGGGAACGACATTCCCGAACGAGCAATTTGTTACTTGGACAGGCGGGGATACGGGTATAAACCAAGCCAGATTGTACAGTAAAATGAAGCAGGTACAGCAATTAAATGACTGGGGAAAAGATAATGTTAAGCTATGGGATACGGGGAACTCTGGCGGAGCAGTAGTCGGTAAACTGATCCCAGCAGCTACAGGCATTGAGCATTGGCAGGGCACGATTGAAGAAATTATCGTATACGATCATGCGCTGACGGACGAGGAACGCCAAAAAGTGAGCACATATCTGGCGATCAAATACGGCTATACGCTGGATCAGACGACAGCCAATTCATATGTCGATTCAAACATGGCTACGATCTGGGATTCAAATGTGAATGCAGCCTATACCCATCGCGTTACAAGCATCGGTCGAGATGACCAGAGCAACTTGCTGCAGAAACAAGCCAAGGCGCAGGAATTGGGGTCCATGTTAACGATGGCATTGGGCAACAGTATCGAGGATACCAATTCTGCGAATCAAAATAGTTTTTCAAACGACTCTTCTTTCTTTACGTTTGGTGATAATGGAGCAAGTACTGAATTCAAAACACCGATGACGAAGGATCAAGTAAAACTGCTTGGAATGGAGCGGATCTACAAAGTACAGAAAGCAAACTGGACTGAATCACAGATTACTCTTCAGTTAGACGATACCGAAGGTATTTCAGCGTTGCCTCAGTATCTTGTGATCAGCGATGATGCTCAATTTGGTAATCCAAACTCGTTACATTTAATTCAGAACGGCCAAGTAACGCTTAATACCTCGAATTTTGGTCCGGATTCGTACTTTACCATTGCAACTGCTGTGACTTCTCTGACAGCACCAGACGTCACACTGACCGATGATGAATTGAAATGGGAGACCGTTGAGCATGCAGATAAATATGAAGTAACGATCGAAATGGAAAATGGTACGAAGCGTACAGTGGAGGTGCCAGGAACGGTACTGAACCTGTCGCAATTGGAACCTCCGTTGAAGGCTGGCGCCTACACGGTGACAGTTACAGCGAAGACGAACAATCCAGCATATGCAGACTCAGAAGCATCAAATGGGAAAAGTTATGTTGTTATTATTGACAAGGCGAAGTTGAAAGCCAAAATCGATGAGATTAACGGTAAGATCGAAACAGGCGAACTGGACACAGAGGAGTACACGCCAGAAACATGGCAAACGCTGCAAACGGCGTTAGAAGTTGCTCAATCCGTGTTCGATGACGAGAATGCAACTTCGGAACAAGTGGAAAAAGCGTATCAGGATTTGGTAGATGCCCAGGAGGGTCTGACCAAAGTGATTGGTAATGACACATCAACGCTGCAAACGTTGATCCCATCCACAGGAAGCTTGTCACCGGCTTTTGATCCGGCTAAAGACACGTACACCATCTCTGTGCCGAATAGCGTATATCAATTCCAGTTAACGCCAACGGCACTTGATCCACTTGCGAAGATTGAAATAGCGGTTGGAGATGGAGAATGGAACGAGGTTACAAGTGGTAGTGCCAGTGAGAATTTACCGCTTCAAGTTGGCGGAAATACCATTGTTGTTAAAGTCACAGATTCACTTGGTCATGTTACGGAGTACAAAATCAACGTAAACAGAGCATCCAGTGACAATGGTAACAATGGTGGAGGCAATAATGGCGGTGGTGGTAATACGGGCGGCAACAGTGGAAGTACGCCAGCACCTACACCTGCGCCAGTACCAACGCCAACTCCGGCACCCGTGAAGGATAATCTGGAAACAACCCGGGATGGCAGTCATCAACCATTTGCTACATCCAAACCATCTGACAACAAAGAAACAATGGTTCAAGTTGATCCAGCCAAGCTGAAAGATGCTATGTCACAAGGCACAGGTCAGCAATTCGCCATTCATTCGCCGAATGATGGGGATATGAAGGTGGATGGATTAACCCTTGAAACACTGAAACAATTAGTAGATCAAGGTTCCAAACTAAACATCAGCAATCCGCTGGCAATCTATCCGGTACCTGGTGGTAAAATGGACTTGAATGGTGTATCTGGACAGCTTGGTAATGCAGCATTGAATGATATTGATGTCCGTATCGATATCGCACGTTCATCGGATACGTTGATTGACAGCGCCGAAACGAGAGCCGCATCCCAAGGATACGAGCTACTTGTCACACCGGTTGATCTGGATCTCACCTTCTCAAAAGATGGACAAACGGTTCGATCCGGTCAGCTGAACGGCTATGCACCGAAGTATATTGCACTTCCGGAAGGGATCGATCCGAACCGGATTACAACAGGCGTAATCATCAACCCGGACGGTAGCATCTTCCATGTACCAACGGTTGTCACCAAGATCGATAGTCGTTACTATGCACTCATTAATGACTTGCGCAGTAGCGGAAGTTATTCAGTTATCTGGAATCCGCAGGATTTTGAAGATGCCAGATCCCATTGGGGCAAAATTGATGTGAACAACATCGCTGCGAGATTAGATCTGAAAGGTAACGGAGATAACACGTTCTCCCCGAACCGTCAGGTTACTCGTTCTGAGTTTGCCGAGATTGTAGTACTTGGACTGGGCTTAATGCGTCAGGATGCACCACAGAATCTATTCCCTGACGTTAACAATTCGGCATGGTTCCGCAATGCGGTATCCCTTGCGAATGAATTCGGTATCGTTCGCGGTTACGATAATGGAAACTTCTACGGTAATCAGGAAATCACACGTGAGCAGGGATTTGCCATGGTGGCTCGTGCTTATCGTCTGATTGAACCGGATGCGGCAATCAGCCCGAATCAGATGAACTCTGAACTGGAACGTTACAGTGATGCAGCGGATGTATCGAATTGGGCGAAAGAAGATGTAGCCCAGTTGATTGCAGCGGGAATCATCCAAGGGAACGGACCGGAAGTTCTGAGTCCGAAGACCACAATGACCCGTGCTGAGGTCACTGCATTGATTGCAAGAATGTTGAAAGTAACCAACTTGATTGATCAATAAACAATTTAAAATGAAAAGCCTTTGCTGACATTGGGGGTCGGCAAAGGCTTTTTTAGGCATTTTTTTGTAGGGCCAGATCGTTGCTACAAAATCATCTTTCGTGCCTCTTCATTAAAGAACATAGTGACGTCTGGATAAGCGTCAAGATTGACCTGCTGTAGTCTCATGATCTTTTCAAGGAAGATGGAGTCGTTGAACAGTTTACTAACAATTATTTCGCACCAAGCCGGGGTATGCCTGAAAGCATCTACCAGCAATTGAACCTCATCAAATCGGAAAAACAGGATATATGAAGCATAGTTCTGAAGCAGTGTCTTGAAACAGTGGTTAGCGTATGTACTGGAGTGACCTTCAGCTTGAATAAGGAAATCCCGCATGATCTGGAATAATGCCTCCGGTTCCTCTGTATACAACTGTAACATCTGACTCACGTTGTTGATTAACATGATGATTGGTTCCAAACCTTCCTCTGAAGGCATGTTTAACTTGGGAGATCGGCCTTCAATGGTATATAGCAGTTCCAGCGTCAGACGTTTGCAGGCTTGGATCTCTTCAGCAGTGATTACGATTTGTTCCCTGTATTCATTTCGAAGTAAGGTGTAGTGATCATGGTATGCTGAAAAATAATCCTCCAATGAAATGTCGGTCTTCGTATGTACAAGGTGTTGTTCGCTTAATGAGCAGGCATATAATGTATCTTCATTAACCGGGTGTGCATAGAGGTAAAAAAAGAAGAAAAAGTCACGTAACAGATGCTTTTGTTCCTCGCTGAATTGGGGAATTTCGCTTAGCTGAGACAATTGGAAGAAGCTATAGCTTTTCATAAATTCATTCATGGCACTGTAGGTGTTATACGTGTTGATCGACAGCGTGGTGTTGATGGTAAATAACAGATAATACATAATCATTTCGTCATAAACATCGAGCTGTTCAAATGGTTCTGAGAGAGTCGGCTTCCAGTCTGGCCTTGATCCATAATAGGGATCTTTCGGACGCAGTCTCGACATCCAGTTTGTAAATGTCTCATCTGGGTGGGATACCATAAACAGTTCGGCACTATTATCCTCATACAAACCATACTCCATATAATCTGTGCACGAAGGCTCAGGCTTAACTCCACAATTGAATTTGAGCCGTATATAATCAGAATATAATTTTTGAAGTTCCATCGTCCTAACCTCGTTTCTGCATCATTCTCTAGGGTTCTTCTTTGTTATATTCGACACAATTTTGAGCACTCCCCCTGGATTTGGGAAAGATCATAAACCACATATATCTTTTGGTGGATATAAAAAAGAATTTCAATGGTGTGTCGTAATACTTTCACCCTGTTGGCATATCGTGGAATCTGAGATGATGGGTTCACCAGAGATTCGGGTGACGAACTTCGAATCGCTGGCCTTCAGGCTATTGCGATCCTTCCTTCTACAATCATTGGAGATCATAGGGTCGCAGCTCTCCTGAAGATTTCATTATCAGAGAGGAGGCGTCCAGGCTATCACATTCCTTCCTTCTAACCCTAACCTTTCATGTTATATAGGGATGTGGCTTTCCTGGACTCTTTTATCATGAACAATACGATCTATTTGCGCAGAGCGAACAAACTCATCATTGAACCCAACGAAGGGAAGCAACAGTTGCCGAAGACACACCTGGCGACTGCCCTCAAGAATATTGAAACGCTCGGATACACCTTCTCGGATAAGTTAATGCAGGCGATGCGGCAGCTGTCCAAGGAACAATTTGAAACCGTATATATTCAACTTGTGGCTGATCTGAGAGTAATGGTCGGCGCACATGTGAAGTACACACCGATGTATGCAGGATTCCCGATGCAGGTGATGCAAGCGGATGAAGCGGAGTTATATCTCAATGCGATTATTCATTATCTGACCAATCTGACTGTGGTCTACCCGGATCAACCATCTGTGGAGAGAATGCCTTTGCTGGAGAAGACGGACTTGAAAGTCATTGGTTTGGGAAACAAACAAGCCTTCCAGACACTCATTCGTCAGATCATTGAAGCGAAAGGTTCCATCTCGGAAACAGACAAGAAAGATATCGATACCGTGTTGGAGCATGCAGATCCAAGTGAAGTGGATGCGATTCTGCCCGCCGAGATTCCGTTCAAAGAAAATGTAGGCTTCGTGGTCTCCTCGTTGCTGAAGCATGAAAAGGCGAACATCGACCGGATCGGTCCATATTTTAAAACGGCAAGTGATGTTCTGCGTCTGGCTGTTGCCTGGTCGAATGGTGATGTCAGTCTCGCTGCGGCGTCTCCCTTCCGGAGGTTCAAACGGCGCGAGCGACGCCTTTTGCTTGGATTATTGGAGCAATGTGGCTCCATCACGGAGGATATGCTGCGTTATAAGGATCGCTGGATTCGCCTTGGCGAAATTCTGCATCCTTCGGAATATAAGCTTCGGTATCCACGATGCGATGAAGCCTTTGATATTTTGCGTAATAATAAGCCTTATTCGACCTTCAACGGAAGTGTGGAGCTTGCCTTCCAATATCGAAATGTATGGAGTCTAATCGATCTGTTGTCGCAGCGTCCAGGTGAATTTGCGAGAAAACTGGATCACATGCTGCGGATAACTGAAGATGAAGCGTATGTACTGCTGGCCTTTGGTGAAGTGGCTGCACAGGTATCCACACCCGTGTTATTGCAGGTGAGACAGCATTTCGCACAGCGGAATGAAGCCTCGGATGTGCGGATCTTTTTTCCGAAAGGCAATGTAGCAAAGGTTTTTGGCATCCCGAATGAGCTGCCGGAACTTGACGAGGCGGTCTGTCAGGAAGTCGTGAAATTGTGCGAGCAGGCCTTGATTACACGGTTCGCTGACTTCCCAGCACTCGGAAAGACGTATATTGATGAACGTCTCCAGCATTATCTGGTTCCTTTTTCACAACGATCCGCGAGCAAAGCTCTACGAACCATTGTGCGTGGAAGCCGCATCCCGATGGGTGAAGGTGACACGATACGTTTCTTCAGCTGGTGGAAAGAGGGCGAGGTGGACGGCACACCTACGGGGCGTGTGGATATTGACTTGTCGGCGGTCATGTATGACGAGAATTGGAATTACGTTGAACATATCTCCTATACCAATCTGCGATCCGTCAAATACAAAGCGGCTCATAGTGGGGATATTGTGACTGCACCTTATGGTGCAAGTGAATTTATTGATCTGCATATCCCCTCCATCGTGAATTATGGCGGACGTTATGTGGTGACAACACTACATTCCTTCACCAGCCATCCGTACTGTAACTTGCCGGAATGTTTTGCAGGCTGGATGATGCGCAAGAAGCCCGGTTCAGGCGAAATCTATGAACCAGCTACCGTCCAGAACAAAATTGATATCACTGCCGACACCCAGATTGCCATTCCTGTTATTCTCGATCTAGTTGAGCGAACAATCATCTGGACGGATCTGGCGCTGACCAGATATCCCGATTACTACAATAACGTCGAGGGGAATCAGAAAGGTATCGTGCTGATGGGTAAGGCGCTGACCACATTACGCAAGCCCGATCTGTATGACTTGTTCATGCTGCACGCCAAAGCGAGAGGGGAACTGGTGGACACGAAGGATCAAGCCGATACCATCTATGCGGTCGATGAAGGCGTGACGCCGTATGATATTGAGCAGATTATGGCGGAGTATCTTGCCTGACCTGTTTGACTTGAAACCGCGATATGTATGTATCAACATTAAAAGAGTAGCTGATGCTGCTCTTTTTTTCTGGTATGGGTGCACAGAGCCTACAGAAAGGTGCAGGTAATGTCGGATGCAGAGAGAATGACTTTGATAAGCTTGAATTAACGTGTGGGAGGGATGATATGGATACGTTGAGACGGTTAAATGAAGCCTTGAATTACATGGAAGAACATCTGACGGACGCCCTGAATATGAAAGAGATTTCCCGAATCGCCTGCTGCTCGGAGTATCATTTTACACGTATGTTCTCTTTTCTAAGTGGTGTAACGCTCTCGGAATATATTCGGCGTCGCCGCTTGACACTTGCGGCTATGGAGTTAAGTCAAAGTGACAGCAAAATTATTGATATTGCGCTGAAATACGGGTATACATCGCCCGATTCTTTCACTAGGGCATTTCAAAGCTTGCATGGCACTACGCCCTCCGAAGCGCGGAACCATGGCCCATCTCTTAAAGCCTTCCCGCGGATGACATTTCAACTGACCATTCAAGGAGGAAACGAAATGAACTACCGTATTGAAGACAAAGAGGCTTTTCGAATCGTGGGTATTCGTAAAAGGGTGCCGATCGTATTCAATGGGGTGAATCCGGAGATCGCTGCGATGTACCAGCAGCTTACACCGGATTTAATTGATACAATTAAGGGGGCATCGAACGTCCAGCCTCTGGGCTTAATTAGTGCTTCGGCCCATTTTAGTGAGGGGCGTATGACGGAACAGGGAGAACTGGATCATTACATTGGCGCAGCTACGACCAAAGAAACGCCTGAAGGTCTGACACAGCTTGAGGTTCCTGCTTCGACGTGGGCCGTATTTACGGTCGTGGGTCCTTTCCCTGACACGCTTCAGGAGGTCTGGGGCCGGATCTACGCAGAGTGGTTTCCTTCATCGGACTATGAGCTGAGTGAGGGTCCTGAAATGTTATGGAATGAGCACAAGGATGTTACTGTTGAGCAATATAAAAGCGAGATTTGGATACCTGTTCGGAAGAGAGGATATCTTCTCTAGATGGGTATCCGCGAACGCAGCTTTTGAAGCTGCGTTTTTCGTTTTCAGAATTACTAACGGATCAATTCGTCGTTTTTATTGCGATTATATGTAATATAATGGTATTATTTTATTGAAATTGTAAGATTTCTTTTATTCAGCAATGTGTTTTAAGAAGGGGGCGAGCATAAATTGAAATGAAGTGGTGACCTATACGTAATCGGATATAACATTCCATGGATTGTGGACATGCCCACATATGCAGACATATAGATATGAGACGGAATTAAGTTGTTATACATCATATTGTAAGCGCTTCACAAATTAATCTGACAGGAGGAGTATTTGCGTGACTCAACGTTTCGTTAAAAAGGGAATAGGTATGTTTTTACTCATCGTCATGTTTTCCACGATTTTGGTTTTCCCTGCCTCCACAAGCCATGCAGCCACCATCCAAGTCACAGACAACGGCTCCAGAATTGAAGTGAACACCGGTTCGGGATTAGTCTATGTAGTGAACAAAACGAATGGTGATATTATATCAGCCAAAATGAATGGCACGGAGCTGAACAGCAATAGGGGATCACATATTGGCTCAGGGTTGGGATCATCTGCAAATGTAACGTGGAATAAGTCACCTTCGGGTTCAACGGTGTTAATTACCGTTTCCACCAACACATTGACTCACTATTATGCTTCGCGTGGTGGCGAGAACATCATATACATGGCAACGCATATCACGGCTCAACCTTCGATTGGAGAGTTACGGTACATTTTCCGCGGTAATGGTAGTGTGTTGACAGGTGTTCCGGCGAATTCTAACAACCGGGGTAATACTGGAGCGATTGAAAGTCAGGATGTGTTCGGGTTTGCCAATGGACAGTCTGCCTCTAAATATTATGGTAATGATCAGGCCAAAGACTTATCCGTTCGTGGAGTGACGGGTAATGGCGTTGGTGTATTTATGGCCTACGGCAATCGGGAAAAAAGCTCTGGCGGCCCATTCTTCCGTGACATCCAGTTCCAAAGTGGAACGGAGACGGAAGTCTATAATTATATGAACTCGGGCCATGCACAGACGGAAAATTGGCGCCTGGGTCTGCACGGACCATACGCTCTGATCTTCACCACAGGGGGGACGCCAAGTGTACCTGATTTCAGTTGGATGTCTGGTTTGAATCTGCAGGGCTGGGTATCCAGTCGGGGGAACGTGGTGCTTAATGGTCTCTCCGGGATGGATACAGGGTACGCGTACACGATTGGGTTCGCCAATAGCAATGCTCAGTATTGGGTGGGTACCTCTTCAAGTGGGGCAGCCGCCAAGTATAGCATGATTCCAGGGACATACACCATGACAGCCTATAAGGGAGAACTGGCGGTATATACAGAAACGGTTAATGTCACGGCAGGCCAAACGACGACGCTGAATACCCGTACGATCAACAATGATCCGAGTCAAGCCTCCAGCATCTGGCGAATCGGTAACTGGGATGGTACACCACGGGAGTTCTTGAATGGATAGACCATTCCGATCCGTCACCCGTCCGATAGTCGTAATCCAAGCTGGGGGCCTGTCACCTATGCTACGGGCAGCGCGACCAATCGATTCCCGGCCATCCAATTCCGTGGTCAGAATTCACCCACCACAATAACGTTTAACTTGAATGCATCTCAAGCGGCATCTTCCCATATGCTCAATATCGGGATTACCGCAGCCTACAATAATGGCAGACCTAGCGTAACGGTTAATGGACATGCATTAACCAACCCTGCCGCGTCTTCACAGCCCAATTCTCGTAGCTTCACGATTGGTACCTACCGTGACAACAACACAACGTTTAGCTGGAATGTCCCAGCATCTTACTTCGTGAATGGTTCCAATACGATCACCATTACACCGATCAGTGGTTCCAGTGATCTAGGGAATTGGTTAAGTGCAGGATGGGTCTACGATTGTGTGGAGTTACTGAATTGAGTTAAGAATGCAATATCGTGGAAGAAATGAAGGAGGTAGCCTGCCTGGTTTTCTTAACTGGGTCCAGGTTACCTTTTTATATTTTGCATTGCGAATGAGTAGATATTGATTCATGACAGGCTCAAGGATCTGGCTTGGCTGGAGAAGGTGATCTAGATAGTGGTATAATTTTCAATACGTAATCATGAGTAAATGAACGGGGAGGCCAAAGGAATGAGAGACGATCTGTTGGTTCAATTGCAGGAGTGGCATGAAGAAGATGAATTTCAGGAAATTGTAGATTCAATTCAAGCGATTCCTGTGGAAGAAAGGGATTATGAGCTGGTTAACCATCTGGGACGAGCGTTGAATAACCTGGAACGGTACGACGAAGCGGTTGAACAATTCCTGACGGTTGCTGAAGAGGGTACAGGTGACCCACTCTGGCATTATCGGATTGGACTGGCTTATTACTATCTGGAGCAGTATGCGCATGCACAGCAGGCGTTCGAAAGAGCGGATGAATTGGAGCCTGAGGATGAAGATACGCTGGAGTTTCTAGAGTGGATTAAAAGTAAAATGGAGGAGGAGCCCTCAGAGGAACTCTTAGAGGAATCCGTAGATGAATCGGTGGATACCGTCCCATCTGTTACTGAAATCTCATATGAACCTGTTAGGGATAGCCATCTGGAACCAACAGGTTTTTGGAATGACAGTGCTGAAGCCGTGGATCAATATGTGTTGGCCCCACCTACCGATGGACAGATCGAGTCAATGGAGGAGCAGTTGGTGTTCAAGCTGCCAACATCCTATATAAACATGATGAAATTACATAATGGTGGTGTTCCCCACTATCGGTATTATCCTGTTAGCCAAGCAGAGGCTGCCAAGAAAATTCGCGTTGAGGTCAAGGGAATACTGGGTATTGGACGTGAGAAAGCACATTCGTTAGGTGGTCAATCGGGTAGCCGGTACATCATCGAGCAGGGAGGGTACCCCGAGATTGGTGTTGTGTTATGTGAGTGCCCTTCCGATTCGGAGATCGTGATGCTGGATTATCGTGAATCCGGCAATGCTGGTGAGCCCGAGGTTGTTCATGTGGATAAAAATGAAAACTACAAGATCACTTGGCTTGCGCCCAATTTTGAGACCTTTATTCAAGGTCTGGTGAATGAAGAAAATCAACCTGCAAACCTTCAAGGTGTACTGTAAGGAAGAGCTGGAGTTCCTCTTTATACAAATCGTTGAAATTTTGAAAAGGCTGCACCCTAGCGAAGGGAGCAGTCTTTTTGCTGTCCGGTTATTGGTGTACACGGCCATGTTGCCGAGCTATGCATATGTCAAAGAATGAAAATAGATGAATGAGATCTGTTATACAAATCCAAAATAAGGATATATGGGTATGCTCGTTGCATAAAGGAAGTGACTCTGATAATATTTAGATATGCAATAGTTAGACATCTAAATATAATAAGTCTAAATAGCTTGGTTTCTTCACGTAAGGAGCTTAAACATCATGGTAAGCATGAATGACAATACGTTAGGAGTGATCCACATGGGAAAATTAGATCATAAAGTAGCTATTATTACTGGCGGTGCCTCGGGAATCGGAGAGGGCATGGTAGATCTTTTTGCGCAGGAAGGCGCCATCGTCATTGCAGCAGATATTAATGAGGAAGCACTGGAGAGAGTAAGCCAAAAAGAGAATGTGTACGGAATGAAGTTGAATGTATCTTCGGATGAAGATTGGCAGGCACTGGCGAAAGTCGTGAATGAACGATTTGGGAAAATTGACATTCTGGTCAACAATGCAGGCATTTCTTCAGAGAAGCCATTTGAGGAAATCAATGCACAGGATTGGGAGAAAATGCTCTCCATTAACGGTTACGGCCCATTCGCTGGCATGAAACATGTCACTCCCTATATGGCAGCCCAGAAAAAAGGTTCCATCGTCAATATCTCCTCATACACGGCTATGATTGGACAAGGTTTTAACCATTACTCGGCATCCAAAGGCGCGGTACGTGCATTATCCAAAGCCGCTGCGACCACCTTTGGTCGTCAAGGCATTCGGGTGAATGCACTTTTTCCTGGGATCATCGAAACACCAATGACCCAATCCTTGAACACATCGAAAGAACTGCTTGAACGGTTAATTCAGGCAACGCCTTTGCAGCGTCTGGGCCAGGCTATCGATATTGCCAAAGCCGCGTTGTTCCTGGCGTCGGATGATTCTTCGTACATTACAGGATCTGAACTGGTGATCGATGGTGGCTACTCAGCCCAATAGCGTGTAAAATGATGACAGCCCTTAAGTTAAATGAGGGCTGTTGTTTTATTTTTCAAGGAGGATCTAATGGAAGAACAGAACATTTTTGAGCTTATACACAATATGGATAATTTCACCAACAAGTTGATTATACAATGGAACAAAGCATTTAATGAGGACCTTGGTGTCTCTCATGTGCTTGTACTCAGTCATCTCCATCAGAATGGAAAAAGCCGACCTTCGGATATTGCAAAAAAATTAGGATTCACGCCGCCTACACTCAGTTATTTATCGGACAAGATGGTAGCCAAGGAACTAGTCGTTAGAATGGTTGATGAAGCGGACCGTCGCATTATTTATTTGAACATTACGGATAAAGGGACCGAAGTCCTCGGAAGAGCAATCTTGGAGGGCCAGCAGCTGCGTAAGAATTTATTCCAGAAATTAAACGAAGAGGATCGAGCGCAACTAGTCCGTATTTTTGAGAAGATGAATCGGGAAGATTAAGCAATAGACTCGAAGGGAGACCGAAGGTGATATGGAGGAACCGCTCAAAGTATATAACACCGCAGTTGAAGCTTTTCTTGAAGTGATCGGGGGAAAGTGGAAGCCCGTTATTCTATTCCATCTTACCTTTGGCAAGAAACGTAATGGTGAACTGATGAAACTGATCCCTTCGATCACCCAGAAAGTATTGACTCAGCAACTTGGTGAATTAACGGAGGCGGGGGTCATTGTCCGAATTTCTCATCACCAGGTCCCGCCTAAAGTGGAGTATGAGTTAACAGCATATGGGTGGACTCTTAAAGAGATTCTTCATCTGATGTGTAGGTGGGGCGATATACACGTGGAGAATGTTTATGGTGATCGAGGAAAAATTCTGTTTAAGCCACCAACGACTACGGAACGTTGAGGGACTGCTATGAGCCGATTCTGGAATTCAGGAATCGGCTTATTTTGCATTTTATTTACGTTACGGAAGGATATTGCGATCACGTAGATTTCTAAAAATATCCATAAACATAGCCTCAGTGTCAATGAAATCATGAAATCCGAAGCGGCGAGCCTTGGAACCATCTGCGAAGAAATCGTAATCCCACGAGAAGACAAAGTCACCAAATGCCCAGGAAGAGACATCATCATAAAGGGTGTTCACCAAACCATACTTTTCAATCATGGACTTCCATAGATCTTCTTTATCTGCCATCACAGTTGCAAGTGAGAGGGGGAGTGGAGGTGCGGTTTCCATTTCAAAAAAAGCAGCGATTCGGGGCCAAAGCTCATTCCAGCGAAACAGATCGCCATTGGTGATATTAAATGCCTGATTGGCACATCGCGGATCGGTTGCTGCCCATACGGTTGCATGAGCGAGCAATGTGGCATCCGTCATTTCAAGCAGCGAATGATACGCTCCTGGTTTTCCAGGGAATCGAAGTGGTAAGCCAAGTTCCTTGGAGATAGCCGCATATACGCCAATAACCATGGCAAGATTCATTGGATTACCCAGGGCAAATCCACACACCACAGACGGGCGAAGGGCTGACCAGGTCCAGCTGTTTCCGGGTTGCCGTTCCTCGAGAAACTGCTGCTGATTGACGTTGAATTCGGGGGGCATATGATGTGCATCCGTTTCTTTGGCAGGTGTTTTGAATGGGCCCAGATGCGCACCGTATACTTTATAACCTTGCATTAGGCTAATATGTTGGAGATTTGGAGCGATCGGTTCAATCGTATTCACCACATTAACGAGCATGGCCAAGTTGGGCTGTACCAATTCGGCCCAGGTTGGGCGATCCTGATACGCGGCGTAGAAAATATGCGTAACGGTCGTTAAATGACTTAGTTTGTCTTGTGTGTCTGCTTCATTCAGTAAATCAGCTGATATATAACGTAATCTGGGGGCATCTTCCCCTCCGCGGCGAGATACACCAATGACATTCCACTCGGGAAGTGTCATCAGATAATCAATAAGGTTTCTTCCAATGACGCCTCCAGCACCGATAACAAGGGCAGTGTAGCGGATAACAGATGGTTCGGTTTGCAATGGACATGCTCCTCTCTTCTTCTGTTCATATTGTGGGCCAGAAAAAGAAGGATGAGAAGTACGCACCTCAAAGTCATATACGTACTTTGAAGTAATATATGAGCCTGGAGCAGGATACGAGCGTTATAACCTGTACGTTCAATAGGTGTTACTTGTAACTTGCCTCTAACGACAAGAAGCTGTAAAAGGAACAATCGCTCCTTTCACAGCTTAGATGTGTCTGTATATTCGTTCACTAGATATGATGTAAATATGATTTACGCCGGATATCCGCCACCTGGAGGCGGCCACGCACCGTAGAAGCGACGTAGTAGAACAATCTCCCCTAGATGGTACGAGTTATGGGAGGCGATATTGCGCAGAAGTCCTGCTTTGGTTTCCCCCGGGAAATAAAGTAGTGGCTCATCTAATTGTGCTGTTTCTGCAATGGTTACCGCTTGATCAACCCCAGCCAGGAATGCCTGAATATCTGCCTTCCAGGTTGCTTCGTCCTGAGGGCCTTTCTCCTCAGGCCAGCTCTCACTCGCGTTAGCAGGGGGCTGTGGCTTGCGTCCTTCCAAGTGTTCGAGCATGAATTGCTGCCAATAATGCATATGTTTCACCAACTGATAGATCGTATAAGGCATGGCCTCGTGCGTACGAGCAGCAAGTGTGACATCGATATCGGGTAGAGCATGGGCGATGCGGATATGACCGCGTTCCCCCACTAATGATTTAACAAGGGCTTGCCCGAAGCTTTGATTCGCATCTGACATATGAAACCTTCCTTTCTTCCAGACCGGATTGTTAACCTGTCTTCTATTTAATATTATACAATTAAATTGCTAGAAATTGAAATTGGGAAATGATAACCATAATACTTAAAATGCCTATGATATAATAATGAAAATAAATCTCAAGACCTCAGGGTCGAGGAGGAAGCTCCTGTGAAAGTGATATTGGTTGACGACGAACGTCTAGCGTTGATAGGCCTTCAAAAATCACTAGAAAAAGAAGTAAGCGACATCGAAATTATTGCTACATATATGAATCCAACAGAGGCTATCGCAGGCATTGTGGAGCACAGACCTGATGTTGTATTTCTGGATATCCATATGCCAGAGATGGATGGGATGGATCTGGGTAGACAGATTCAGGCGGTATCATCCGGCACAGAGATTATATTTGTAACCAGTTACGATCAATATGCGGTACATGCTTTCGAACTTCAGGCCTTGGACTATGTCATGAAGCCTATCCAAAAAGATCGATTGAAGCAGACGGTGAGTCGTGTAAGAGAGAAACTGAGTGTAAAACGCGAGCAGCGTTCAAAGGATACAAACGTACCTTTGATTTGCTGTTTTAATCAGATTCAGTTTAAGCTTCCAGGCAAGGATATTCAGGTTGCCAAATGGCGCACAAGCAAGGCGCAGGAGCTGTTTGCATACCTGCTTCACCATCGGAACCAGGTTATTCATCGCAGTGTTCTGCTGGAGCTTCTGTGGCCGGGAATGGAAGAGGAGAAGACGGCACACCAACTCTACACTACGATGTATCATGTCCGCCAAACCCTGAAAACTTGCAATATGGATATGATTAAGATTCAAAGTGGACACCTGGAGGCAGGTTATCGACTTGAATTGGGTGAGGCTCAGTTGGATAGTGAGCAGTGGGAACGGGAAATCAGGCAATGGAAGGCCGTAGACGCAAGTACCGTTCATGCCTATGAGCAAGCGCTTCATCTATATAAGGGTACCTATCTTGGTAATTATGAATACATGTGGGCTGAACCTGAGCGGGAAAGATTACGCTATC
This sequence comes from Paenibacillus sp. CB74, assembly GCF_055687625.1. Lineage (NCBI taxonomy): Bacteria > Bacillati > Bacillota > Bacilli > Caryophanales > Paenibacillaceae > Paenibacillus > Paenibacillus sp. CB74. The sequence continues at coordinate 5,480,067 of NZ_CM146009.1, forward strand.
TGTGGCTGTATCATATGAGACAACTAAGTCTGTATTACCAGCAGCATGGACTGACGGATAAAGTGATTGAGAGTACACGACGCATCCAGCATATGCTTCCGGATGAAGAAGAAAGTTATTTTATTCTAATGAAGTTATATGATGAAATGCACAACGATCTCGGTGTGGAGGAGCAGTATCGTCTCTTAACTACCAGAATGGAGCAAGATTTGGAGATACCGATTAGTGAAGAGGTCCGCGAATGGTACAGGGACTGGAAGCTGGGACTGATCAAGTCAGGACAGCGTATCCAATGAGGTTACGACAACCAAAGTCCGCAAGCCGTTTCAAATATGTTCTGATCCTGTCGATTATTTTAGTGGCATTGGTTGGCATGCGTTGGGTCTGGTCGCAGTTCTTCCCTGCGTTGGATGAGCATCACGCTGTGAATGGTGTACTTGACTTGCGAGGTGTTGATCTGGAGCGAACGCCGATCATGTATCTGAATGGAGAATGGGAACTATATTCGAATGAATTACTGACCAGTAAGGATATTTCAGGTAGGGGAGGAGCTGCGGCAGGTGTAGTTCAAGTTCCGGGCAATTGGGAAAATGTCGAGAAGAATCGGGATCTGGAGAGTGCCATTGGCTATGCCACATACCGATTACGCATTTTGACGGATCCCCTCCAAACACCTGTGGCCTTCTGGTTCAAAAACATTCGAAGTTCATCCGAGATTGAACTCAATGGGGATATCACAGGTGGAATGGGGAGGATATCGGAGGATGCAGATACATATGTACCGAGAAGTAACTCGTATACGGCGACCTATGAACATGACGGAACCACCGAGATTGAATTACTCATTCGTGTAGCTAATTATGATAGCCCGTACATAGGAGGGATCGGCAAACCCGTTCGCTTCGGTTCCCAGGCGGCGGTTGATTACGCACGTTGGTATTCCATTGGTTTTCAACTGGCCATTTTTCTCGTTCTACTCCTTCATGGTATGTATGCCTGTATTCTGTTTGTGTTCAACCCCCAGGAGCGAGCCTTACTTGTTGCAGCTATATTAACCTTATCTGTGGGCATCGTGGTTATGGCTGGTCATGATAACATTCTGATGTTATGGCTCCCTATTAACTATACGTGGGGGATCAAGCTTCGTCTGATTGGTCTGCTGCTGCAAAATGCCTGTATTCTGCTGTTGTTCCAGAGATTGACCGTGGTACATATCCCAACAAAGATCCTTCAATTAGGCATTGTCACGACATTGGCTTATATTGCTGTTATTTTGGCTGTGCCCATTCACGTTGTCTATGCCATGGTTCATTACGCTTTCATCGACTTATTCTTTCTCGTCTCTTCTCTCTGGTTCCTGTACATTGTAGGTGTCATGCTCTTTAGGAAACAGGCTGATCGAGATATGGTTTTCCTACTATTGACAGCCGGAGGCATCATATCCAATATGTTGTGGAGTACAAGTGAGACATCGAAAGATGTGACAACAGTCTATTATCCCATTGACATCATCTTTGCCATTACCGGCTTCTCCGCCTATTGGTTCAAGAAATACTTCAGAAATGCCAAGGAGAACATCAAGCTGAATACAGAACTGCAGAAGGGTGACAAAATTAAAGATCAGTTCTTGGCGAATACCTCACATGAACTGAGGACTCCGCTGCACGGGATCATTAACATCGCTCACAATGTAGTCACCCGAGAGAAGGACAAGTTGGATGGACGGAGCCTGGAGGATATGGAACTGCTGATTACGATCGGTCGGCGGATGTCCCATCTCCTCGGTGATCTACTGGATGTAGTCCGGCTGAAGGAACATCGTATTGTGTTACGTCAGGCTCCTCTTTCCATACAGTCGGTTGTGCCAGGTATTATCGCCATGCTTCAATTCATGGCGGAACGCAAACCGGTCCACCTTCATATGAAGATTCCGGAATCGTTCCCGCCGGTCATGGCTGATGAAGAAAGGCTCGTTCAGATTTTGTATAATCTGCTGCATAACGCGCTTAAACATACTGAGGAAGGGACGATATCCGTGAGTGCCGAAATTCGTGAAGGACAGGCTCTGATTCATGTGACGGATACCGGCATTGGCATGGATGAGGACACGCGGATGCGCATTTTCCTTCCGTATGAACAAGGGTCATATGGAATAAGCGATGGACAAGGCATCGGGCTTGGACTGAACATATGTAAAGAGCTCGTTGAATTGCACGGCGGGGCACTAACGGTTCACTCGGAACTCGGAAAGGGTTCGATATTCAGCTTCGATCTGTCGCTCGCGAATGAAACCACCCATCAGACTCAGTCACAGCTTCCTCCGATATGGGAACAGGCCGCGGAGATGATGCAAGATGCACCTAGCGGATTCCTGTTACCCCGCTCAGGTATGGGGGACGAAGAAGTCATGGCGACAGAAGAAATGGCTCCGTTGTTAAAAGAGGGGAAAGCCACCATTCTGGCTGTAGATGATGATCCGGTTAATCTGGATGTGCTGGTCAGCATTCTGTCGAATGAACCCTACACCATAACTACGGCCCGGTCGGGCCAGGAAGCGATGGAACTGCTGGGCACACGCCAGTGGGATCTGCTCATAACGGATGTGATGATGCCCCATATGTCCGGATATGAATTAACCCAGAAGGTGCGTGAACAATTCTCCATGTCAGAACTTCCGGTGTTATTGTTAACTGCACGAAGCCAGCCACCAGATATATATACCGGTTTTGCATCGGGAGCCAATGATTATGTCACGAAGCCTGTAGATGCGCTGGAGCTAAAATATCGGATACGTGCATTGACCATGTTAAATCAGTCCATCCAGGAGCGCTTACGCATGGAGGCTGCTTATTTGCAGGCTCAGATCCAGCCGCATTTCCTGTTCAATACGCTGAATTCACTTATGGTCCTAAGTGATATTGATACAGAGCATATGCGGAAGCTTGGTGAGGCTTTTTCATCCTATTTACGAATTAGCTTCAACTATCTCAATACAGGGGAACTGGTGAAATTATCATACGAGCTGGAACTCGTAGAAGCTTATCTTTTTATTGAGAAAACGCGATTTGAAGATCGATTGTCCGTGGTACTAAACGTAGAGCCGGATCTTCCTCTACTTCTCCCGCCGCTGTCGATTCAGCCCTTGATTGAAAATGCCGTAAGACACGGGTTATTAAGCCGAAATGTGGGTGGGACAGTATGCCTATCCATTACTCGCCATGAGGGTTATACCCGTATTGAGGTGAAGGATAATGGCAAAGGCATGGAACCGGAGAAGGTTGCAGAGCTGCTACATGCTACGCCAGGTGGAAAAGGCGGAATAGGCATTGTGAATACGAACCGCAGATTGTTGCAACGGTATGGTCAGGGATTATCGATCGTGAGTGAGCCGGGTGAGGGGACGATGGTATCCTTTGATATTCCGAACGAAGTATAAAGAAAAGGCCGTAGAAGTGAAAACTTCCGGCCTTTTTGTGTTGCGCTCTTATTCATTCCCTAATTTTAATTATTTCTAATGCATCATTCATATGTTAGTATATTTAACATTAGAAGCGCGGAATCCGGCATTGGGCGCTAAACGTTGTTATAGTGGGTGAAGAGATCGATGCGCAATTGGGTCAAAAACGAGAATGTGCAGATGACGGCCATTGCCTTTGCCACAGCAGTAGGGGCGCAATTCAAGATAAATCCGTTTCGGGAAGATTACTTCCGAATCGGCCTGGGGGTTAGCATCTTTTTATTTCTGCTGATGATTATGCCACATTTGTCTTATGTGAAGACAGGAATCCTGACAGGTATGGCAAGTTTCCTGTTTCAGTCGGCAGATCTCATCAATCATGTACAGACCGTATCCATTCTGGAAAGCATGCGGGACAATCTGGGGGCAGGCGTGTATTATGTAGTCTTTGCCTATGGTCTTAGCAAGCTCAGGCATCGATTCCATGAAATGCAGCCTCTTCTGCTCGGCGGCCTGATTACCTGTATCGACTTTTCCTCTAACCTTGTTGAGCTGCTACTTCGCGGCATGTTAAGTGGGACCAATATCTTTTATATGAAGGAATGGTTGTATCTGCTTGTGGTGGGCGGTCTGCGAAGTTATTTTATAATTGGGCTGTACAACAGCTTTGCGGTGAGACAGATGCGGCTTTTGCATGCAGAGCAGGAGAAACGGATGGAGCAGATGCTGAGTGTAAACTCAGGTCTATATGGCGAGGTGTTTTACTTGAAAAAAGCAATGAATACGATCGAAGGCATTACGGCAGACAGCTATGATCTATATCGAGATCTTCGAGAGCAGGAGATGAACCAATACAGTCAGCGCACACTGGGCATTGCTCAGCAGATTCATGAAGTGAAGAAGGATTCACAACGGATTCTTGCGGGTCTGCTGAAATTATATGATAACGAAAAAGCGGTCAACATGAGCTTGTCCGAAGTGCTGAACTTTGCCAGCAAAGCAAACCGAAAATATAGTGAGATGCTGCATAAGCAGGTGGAGATCGACATCGAGCAACAGTATGATTGTGAGTCTCCGTATTACATTCCTCTTCTAACGGTCATGAACAACCTGATTGCCAATGCGGTAGAGGCGATTGAGTACGATGGGAAGGTCCGAATTCATGTGTATGAGCAGGGAGATGACGTGCATTTGGTCGTGATGGATACTGGAAAAGGCGTACCTGAAGCCAAACGGGATGTGATCTTTGAACCGGGCTATACAACGAAGTTCAATGAAGTCGGCATTGCCGCAACAGGCATTGGCCTGTCCCATGTACGTGATATCGTTCAGTCATTGGAGGGATACATTAAGGTAGACTCGGGCCTTCCGGAAGGGAAAGGGACTACATTTGTTATAGCTATTCCCAAAATGAATCTAATCAAGGGGGGCGATGTCGATGACACTTTCTATCATGATCGTGGATGATGATGTGGTCAGCCGAAGCATGCTGCATGATATCATTGAATCCTGTGGAATCGGCGAGCTTGCAGGCATGGCAGAGGGCGGCATAGAAGGGGCACGGATGATTATGGATCTGCGACCCGATGTGGTACTGATTGATCTACTGATGCCGGATCAGGACGGAATTGAGACGGTTGCGAAACTGAAGCACAGCGGGTATACCGGCAAATTCATTATGATCTCTCAGGTGGAGAACAAGGAGATGGTAGGTGCTGCCTACCAGAACGGAATTGAATTCTTCATTCATAAACCGATTAATCGGGTAGAAGTGGAGCATGTGCTCAGCAAAGTGAATGAACAGTGGAAGTATGAACGCTACGTCCTGGAGATCAAGCAGTCAATGGCCCGATTAAATCTGGTGGAGGTGCCAGCCCCTGCCCAAGGTCGTTCGGTGCGAGATGCGGCTAGGAGCATTCTGATGGATCTGGGGATCATCGGAGAAAGTGGCAGCAAGGATATAGTGGCCCTTATGGAATATGCAATTGATCAGAAGCGCGCCGGGGAGTGGCCGCCGCTGAAGGAGTCATACGAAGCAGTGGCCCAGACGTACAAGTCTACGCCCAAAGATGTGGAGAAAGAGAGTAAGGCGATGGAACAACGTATTCGCAGAACGGTAATTGCCGCGTTAACGAACATGGCCTCGATTGGACTCACCGACTATAGCAACCACAAGTTTGAGCATTATGCGCCCCTCTACTTTGACTTTCAGGATGTTCGAGTGAAGATGAGAGCCATGGAAGAAGATCAGGCAGCCGACAAAGGCAAGGTGAATATCAAAAAGTTCCTGCATGTGTTCTATATGGAGACGATTGAAAAGATGAATAACTGAATAACTGAGATATGATATCTCATATCCAAAAGCCGAAATCCCGGAGGTAACACTTCACGGATGTTCGGTTTTTGTATTTTTAACGCTCATTATTGTTATATAACCTTACATAAAATGCTGAAATAAGATCTTTTATTAGCACTTTTTCGCGTTTAACTATCAAAAAAACACTCTATGTTAATTTAATTTTCATAAGTTGTAATTATTTTATGTAGGATCATGTAAGTTCGCGTAGGGAGCAAATTACAATACGTACATAAATACAAATGGTCGATTCGGTCGATCCCAATCTAATTCGGAAAAGGGGTTTTTCTATGAAAAAGGTAGCATCCATTGTAATGGCGTCCGTTCTTGCTCTAACACTTAGTGCCTGCGGTGCAGCGAAATCGGGTGAAGAGAATAGTGCCCAGTCGGCAAGTGGTTCAGCTGTTGAGAAATACACATTTGGTACCGATGCAACGTATCCCCCTTTTGAGTTCCAGAAGGACGGCAAATATGTAGGAATCGATATTGACCTCATGAACGCGATTGCGGAAGAAGAGGGCTTTGAGGTAGAGATCAAACCGATGGACTTCAAAGGCATTATTCCAGCCATTACGGCGAATCAACTGGACGGAGCCATTGCAGGCATTAGCATTACCGACGAACGTAAAAAAGTGGTGGACTTCTCGGACCCGTATTATCAGGCCGGTCTGTCCTTAATCGTACATGAAGATAACGCGGACATCCAAAGTCCTGAAGGTTTAAAAGGAAAAACGATTGCAATTAAAAAAGGAACCTCAGGTGCCAATCTTGCAGATGAATATGCAAAAACCTATGGGGCAACCGTGAAATATTTTGATGACAGCCCATCGATGTATCAGGAGGTCGCGAACAAAAACGCAGATGCTACGCTGGAGGATTTCCCGGTCATCTCCTATAAGATTGCCATTGACCCGAACGCCAAGCTCAAAATCGTTGGAGATCGATTGAACGGTGACTTCTACGGCATTGCTGTTGCCAAAGGTGACACAGAGTTGCAGAAGAAGATTAATGACGGATTGAAGAAATTGCAGGAAAACGGAAAGTACGACGAGATTGTTGGCAAGTACCTAGGAACAGCGGCTAAATAGAAGGGAATGTGGTACGGATGGACTCCTCCTTGCAAGTCATCATAGACGCACTACCTCTTCTGTTAGAGGGTACAGTTGTTACGTTGAAACTGGTCGTGATCTCGCTCATCATTGCGATGGTAATTGGATTGATCTCAGGTCTGATGAGCACTTCCTTGAATAGATTGTTGCGGCTGGTAGCTACACTTTACGTGGATATCATCCGTGGTACACCCCTTCTGGTGCAAGTATATTTCATCTACTTCGGGCTGCCAGTGTTCCTGGATATGCGCATTCCGGCGATGACCGCGGGTATTATTGCGATTAGTCTGAATGCCGGAGCGTACATCTCGGAGATTTTCCGAGCGGGGATCAATTCGATTAGCAATGGGCAGCATGAAGCAGCGCGATCCCTGGGTTTAACTCGTTTTCAGACGATGCGACTGGTCGTGTTGCCTCAAGCAACCCGGCGCATGATTCCTACCTTTGTGAACCAGTTCATTATTACGATTAAGGATACATCGCTGTTGTCGGCGATCGGTATCGCCGAATTAACGCAGAGCGGGGAGATTATTATCTCCTCCAACTTCCGGGCTTTCGAAATCTGGGGTGTGGTGGGCATATTCTATCTGATCATCATTGTGCTATTGTCCCGGGCTTCCCGGTTCATTGAGAGGAGGTATGCAATCCGATGATTACCGTAGAGAATCTGAAAAAGCAGTTTGGTGCCAATGAGGTATTGAAGGATATCTCCACAACGATTCAGGAAAAAGAAGTCGTATGTGTCATCGGACCTTCCGGGTCTGGTAAAAGCACGTTCTTGCGCTGTCTCAATCTGCTGGAGGGTGTGACGTCTGGGAAGGTGACCATCGGCGGTGTAGAGGTGACATCACCCAAGACGGATATCGATCAGCTGAGAACCAATGTGGGCATGGTGTTCCAGCAGTTCAACCTGTTCCCGCATCTGACCGTGCTGGAGAATATCATGCTCGCGCCGAAGCATATCAAGAAACTGAATAAGGCCGAGAATGAGAAAAAATCAATGGAACTGCTCAGCAAGGTCGGACTATCTCAGAAGAGGGATGCTTACCCCGAGCAGTTGTCTGGTGGACAACAACAGCGTGTGGCCATCGCACGTGCACTCGCCATGAACCCTAGTGTGATGTTGTTCGATGAACCTACGTCTGCACTGGACCCGGAGATGGTTGGAGAAGTACTGCAAGTGATGAAAGACCTCGCTCACGAGGGGATTACGATGATTGTTGTTACGCATGAGATGGGCTTCGCCCGTGAGGTGGCGGACCGAGTGATCTTTATGGATGGCGGATATATTGTAGAAGAAGGCACGCCTGTAGAGCTTTTTCAGAATACCCAGCATGAGCGGACCAAGGCGTTTCTGGGTAAGGTTTTATAGTCTATCAAAGTCAAAGTGATAACCCCTTATGGCATACCATGTACTATAGACATCAGGAATTGATGGACTAAGGTCGGGAAGCTGAAGGGGTTATTATTTTAATCCAGAATTACTTCTTTATCAGGTTGTTCAAGAAATTCAAACATGATTTTAATTTGTTCCAGCGTATTTCGTTCCAATGATAATTCAGGTAAAGCGTCGATAGCAAAAAAAATCAACTGCGCTGGTTTCTACCCCTGTTTCCGCATGCCCTCCTATAATGTCACATCGGATAAACATTTTATATACGTGATATGGCTCAGGTGGGTGTCCATGGAATTTTTTGTCCAATACGGCTAACAACCGCATCGGTACAACATCAAAACCGGCTTCTTCCTTAATTTCTTTCACAGCTACTTCTGATGGTGATAAGCCGATGTCACTCCATCCCCCGGGTAATGCCCAGGCCCCATCTATTTTCTCTTGAACCAAAAGTACTTTGTCTTCCCTGAAAACAACACCGCGTATATCGACTTTAGGGGTCGCGTAACCTGAATCACTAGCAAATGTAAGTGAGATTTTCTCTTTGCTAACAGAGGTATAGTTGCTTAAGATATCAATACTAATACGTTTAAATTCCTCATAACGCTCAATATCATAAACATCCTTGGCATAGGTTAAACCTGTTTGTGAGATAGCTTGAATCTGTTTGGCCCATTCCAGCCACTTTGTGTCCATGGACTCCTCTTTTCTTCGCATGTCACGAGAGTTAGTTTGGTTAGGAAATAACCCCATTGTATCATAGAAATTACAGTCTATAATTCTTGCTTATTATAGAACTGCGAGATTGTGCAGAAATACGTGAACGATCATGTTAAGCTTGCTATTGTGGGAGATTTCGAAGGGTATAACAGCAAGAACCTGCTTATAATCTAAGTCAAACGTAGGAGGTTTGCATGATGATATCTAATGAGAATGTAAAGGTAACTGCTCTGCCTGAGATCGGAAATCTCAAGGTACATGGCAGAACAACTGGTGAGTTGTCGCCGCTGACTTTATTTTGGACGGGAAGTGCGGTTGAACTTAATGTACAGGGCTCCGAACTATGGGTTGAGGTGGAGTCGCAGTATGACATGTATGAGTCATGGATCAGCATTGTAATCAACGGTGTTCCGGTGAGCAGACAGATGTTAACGGCGGGAAGGTACTGGGTCTGTGTATTCCGGGGCATGAACGTGAATGTGGTGAAGAATGTTCGGATCGTTAAGGATGTTCAAGCGATGAGTGGTGATCCGGGGTGTTCCTTGCAGGTTCATGCGGTGAAATCCGATGGAGCGTTCCTGCCTGTGCAGGAAAAACCATACAAGATCGAATTTATCGGTGACAGCATTACATCTGGCGAAGGTGCGATTGGGGCTAAAGCGGAGGAAGATTGGATTCCGATGTGGTTTAGTGCCATACATAACTATACGTATATGACAGCAGAGGCATTGAATGCAGAATATCGGGTCATCTCGCAAAGTGGCTGGGGTGTGCTGACAAGTTGGGATAACAATCCGAAGGGGAACATCCCCGATGTTTACGATCAGGTCTGTGGCCTGCTTGCTGGTGAACGTAACGAAGCGTTGGGCGCAGGAGATCCGCATGATTTTGGATCGTGGCAGCCGGATGTGGTGGTTGTGAACCTGGGTAGCAATGATGGAGGTGCGTTTCAGTCACCTGAGTGGAAAGACCCTGACACCGGCAAGGTGTACAAGCAGCGGCTAAACGAAGACGGTACGTATCATGAAGAAGATCTGGCTGCTTTTGAGAAAGCGGTAGAACAGTTCTTGTTCAAGCTTCGGAAAAACAATCCGGCGGCACATCTCGTATGGGCTTATGGCATGCTTGGTTTCCCGATGATGCCTGCCATCTACCGTGCGGTTAATGCGTATACGAAAAAGACAGGAGATCGCAAGGTTACGATTATCCAGCTTCCCGATACAACCGAAGAGACGGTAGGCGCGCGCACCCATCCAGGCGAGTTATCTCATCGTAGGACGGCAGAGGTATTAGCAGAATATGTGCGAGGCATGTTAGGATAGCTTGAAACATGGGAATGAAAAGACCACTCTTTCATGAATTGTACCCCAAGGGTTAGATGTGTCTCGCTTCATGGGGTTCCTTCATCATAAGAATGGTCTTTTTCTTTTCTTCTTATCTAGACATTTGAGGGCGTGTCCACTGCATCGCTGTTCTGTACCTCATAACGAATCGAGATGATCTGTCCGAGCGTCTGAGTTCGGATCATTTTGAATTGACTTGGCACAGTGCCTGTCGGGAATAAAGGGATGCCATCACCAAGAACTTTGGGAATAATGGCGACTTCAATCTCATCCAGTAATTTTTGGGCTAACACAGCTTCAACCAGTATTCCGCCACCCACAATCCATACGTCTCCGTCAGAATCCTGCTTTAATCGGGGAATGAGCGTATCTACCGTCTCGGTTGTAAACTGTACATGCGGAGCGGGAGGTTGTTCCGAGCGGGAAAGCACATACGTTGGGCGATCCGCATAGAGAAAATCTTCAGAAAGTGTAAGCACCTCTTCATACGTATAACGTCCCATAACAACGCTACCGATCGTTTGATAAAACGCCGCATACCCGTTGTCTCCACCATCACCCTCCACATCAAATAACCAATCTACCGAACCGTCCGGTCTTGCGATATATCCATCCAAACTCATAGCAATGTACAAAATGGTTTTGTTATTGTTCATAGTAATCGCTCCCTTCTACAATGTATGTTACACTTTAACTATGACAAAAGTTGACGTAGTTAGGGGGGTGAATCTATGAATAATCGGAAACTGGCCATCATGCGACTGATGGATTCCAGACAGAAGTTTACAGCCCGGGAACTGGCAGAGCGATTTGACGTATCTGTACGTACGATCCAGCGAGATCTGGATGCATTGCAGGCACTGGGTTTTCCTTTGTACACCGAAGTTGGTGTTAACGGGGGATATCGGGTGTTGCCCAATCGGATCTTGCCACCTCTTCAACTGACACAGCAGGAGGCATTAGGACTATTTATGATGCTGGAGTATCTACAGCAAGTCCCGGATTTTCCGTACGGTTCCATGCGTGAACATCTGGCTGAACAGTATTTCTCCACTTTGCCTCAGGATGTACAGGACCTCATTATGCGGATGAGAGAGCATATCACTTTTGTCCAGCATCCCGGTGAGCATGCCGAACCTTTAACAACCGAGATATTGGGTGCAGCGGTGGAAAAGAGAGAAATCCAGTTTATGTATCATGCCCGCAATGGTCATAAAAAAGTCCGGGTCTTTCCCTATGGCATCTACTATGGGCAGGGGTATTGGTACATGCCAGCACGAAATAAGGATCGCGTGTTGTTGTATCGGGTGGATCGCATGCAGCAGTTGGTTGTAATGGAATCGGTTGATGAATCTGTTCCAAGCCTGAAGGCGTGGCTAGATGCCAAAGAAGACAGAGCAAGCGTAGAAGCGGTGCTGCAATTCACGGAATTTGGAGCAAGGATGGCCGCTTCAGATGTGTTGTTCAAGTCGGTTGAAGGCAACGAGTGGCGCGGATTGGTTCCGCCCGAGGAGTTTTCTTTTACAGCGAGAAAGTTACTCTCCTATGGCCCGGAAGTGAAAGTGATCTCGCCCCCTGAATTGAAACAACAGGTTAGAGAGTTACTCGAACGGAGCATAAGTCAGTATGGCAGGGGATAAAAGCTATATACGCTCGATATTTGGGTAGTAAGAAAAGATAAGAGAGGTGTGTAGAGATATGAGCACAGTGTGGACTAAAGACATCATCCCGACTGTATCCAATAAAGTAGTGATTGTGACAGGTTCGAACGGTGGGTTGGGGTATGAAACGGCATTAGCGTTAGCTGAAAAAGGTGCGAAAGTTATCCTTGCTGTTCGTAATTTGGAAAAAGGTGAAAAGGCAGCTAATCAGATAAAGTCGTCTGTACATGTAGCTGGAGAGGTCATCGTTATGCCCCTTGACCTTAGTGATTTAGCCAGTATCCGTAAGTTCGCAGCCGCGTTTCTTGAACAATACGATTCCTTGTCCATTCTCGTCAATAATGCAGGCATTATGAATCCTCCATTCCAGTTGACGAAGGATGGCTTTGAGTTGCAGTTTGGTAGCAATCATCTAGGGCATTTCGCGCTTACAGGCCTGCTATTGCCCCGATTGATTTCTACTCCAAAATCGAGAGTGGTTACTCTAAGTAGTTTGGCAGCGGGTAATGGTGCAATTGATTTTAATAATTTGGATGGCTCCAAAGGATATGCTCCCATGAAGTTCTACAGTCAAAGCAAGCTGGCCAATCTGATGTTTGCAAGAGAACTGCAGAATAAGTTTAATTCCGCCCATATGGATTCTATGAGTATCGCCGCTCATCCAGGAATTTCGAATACCAATCTGTTCTCTTTTGGTTCGGGGAAACAGACGAATATATTCATGCGGAGTCTTCTGAAAATCATTAGTCAACCTGCACACATGGGTGCATTACCTACCTTGTACGCTGCAACAGATCCAACGATTACGGGAGGAGAGTATATTGCTCCTGGCGGTATGGGTGGTACTAAGGGCTATCCCAAGACCGCCAAGGTTATCGAAAAATTATATAATGCCGACATTTCAAACAAGCTATGGAGCGTTTCAGAAGAATTAACAGGGGTTTATTACCGATTTGAAGTGTAGATTTTGCCATTAAGATAATTATTCCTTATTATGGTATAGATAGTTGAAGTTCTTCAGCACGAATATGAATGGGGGGCTACCATGATTCGATTCATAAGAAGTTTCACGACCCGCTCTATGCAGAGTCCATGTGATGAACAACGGCGGTTGTTTGCATAGAGCCTGAAATTCATTTCCGCCATACCATTGTAGTGCATATTCAATGTGTTCATCGTAAGACTCTGCTGCCTTAAAGATTTTAACTTTTAAGGAGTGGAGCAACATGAAATATATTAATGCGGATACCATCTTCCCGGAAGAATTGCTTAGAGAAATACAGCGTCATATCCCTGGTGGCTTAATCTATATTCCGCGGCCCAAGGGTGCCCATAAGAAGTGGGGCGAGAATTCGGGTGGCCGAAGGGTTATTCAGGAACGGAACGTTGAAATTCGCCATTTTTTTGCTGCAGGAGCGACCATTGATCAGCTTGCAGATCAATATTGTTTATCTGTGGATAGCATCAAGAAAATTGTATATTGCAAAAAGGGATGAAACTATAGAAGCTACGTTCGAGCCATCGAATGTGGCTTTTTTCCTGTAAAGAAGAATAAAGAATGGTTATGAAGGATTCTTTATATATTCGGGGCTGGTGATATTGCGTACAATTCATATGACGGTGCAAGGATGCGAGAGGGAGTTCTTGAAATACGTTTTCAAATTATCTGACAGGGTTGGTGAATATGAATATAGAAGTGAAATTAACGAATAAGGACGAGGCGTATGTGATTAAAAATATGTACCCGCTATATCTTCATGATCTATCCGGTCATTACGGTCTAGGTGGAGAGCATACCCCGAATGAACACGGCATTTTCGAACCAAGTCCTGATTATAAAAAGTTACAGGATCAGTATGATGTACAGAACATCTGGTGGGAGCAACCGGAATGTCTGTATCCGTTTCTGATGATTGTGGATGACGTTCTAGCAGGGTTTGCATTCGTAGCCACGCCGCCATATTGCTCACAAGGAATAGACTTCTTCGTACATGATTTCTTTCTGATGCAGCCGTTTCGAGGGGGAGGTGTGGCTGAACACGCTGCGTCGACAATCTTCGGAAGGTTTAGAGGAAGATGGGAGTTGTTCACCAATCCATCGGAGAACAATAAGATCGGCCAGTCTTTCTGGCGGAAAACAGTGACTAATTATACCGAAGGTCACTATCGGGAAATGTATGGGCAAACGTTCGACGGCTATAAATTGATTTTCCAATTCTCCAATCATCTCTGAAAGTAAATGTACGGATCTGTACCACGTAAAAGAGAGAGAGAGAGAGAGAACGTTTCCCTTTGCGGGAAATGTCTCTCTCTATACTTCCCCCTATAAATTACCGCTGAAATAGTGATACTCTGAATTCACCTCAAAACCTACACTACGGTACAGATTCAAAGCGCGTTCGTTCTCGGTAACAACGGATAGGCGAATATCTGTATAGTGTTGTTTCCTTAGGAGATTCACCAGAATATGAAGCGCAGTGCGTCCTATTTTTCGACCCTGATAAGCGGGTAAAATACAGAAGTTATGAATAAATGCAGTTGTTGCATTAATGGAGTTGACCCGTACCAGTCCAACAGGCTGTTGATCCTGCCATGCAATATAGGTAACTCGGGTGGGTTCATTCGTTTGCATAAAGTAATTGCGTGTCCAGTCCTCCGAATCTCCAAAAGCCTGGGATGTGCAAGTGACCATAAACTCCATATCCTTGGCTTCTGCCACGGACAACGTTAGTTCAGGCGATTCCACAACCCCAACGACTTGATTCACAAGTTGCATCGAATACTCCGCACGATCATAAATGGCTCCATGGGACTGGGCAGTAAGAACACCCGAGGATAAGCCCTGAGGAACGCGATAACTGAGTTGATTAATCCCCTGTGGTTTCATGTCCAGGATGGCTTGTTTCAGTAGGCTGGTGAACACACCTTGGCGACGATAATGCGGATGTACGATGGCATTAATATTCCCGGTTACGCTGTCAGAATTATACCAACTGAGGAGTCCTGCCAAATCACCGTCACGATAACAGAGGAGCGCGTGGTCTCCGTCTTTTTTGCTAATATGATCAAGGTCTGCCTTGAGATGCACGGAATCGAGCTGTTTACATTGTTGTTCGAGCAAAATAATAGCATCAATCTGTTCCTTGGAGTCATAGACCATGGGTACGATTTGATAAATTGACATAGCTTTCACACCTTCATTGTTGAAGGAAACACGCAGTTATTGGACCCGCAGGCGCTATCCTTCGAGAGTTGGTCCATTTGTAATTTTAATCATCATCATCATTATCGCCTCCAAATCACTTCTCGATGACTATAACATAATCTATTACGAAAGGGGCATGTGTTTGTTTGGATGTGTCCAATAACTGGACATTATATCCTATTAAAGGGATAATTGAGAGTAATACAGACGAGAAAGGGAGGGGTTAACCATGCGTAAGTTCGTTTATGTGATGGGTACATTATTTCTTTCCGCCGCCATGTTAATGGGGTGTACACCATCTGAACCAGCAGAAACCACTGAACCTGTCACTCCACCAACAACGGAACAACCGAGTGATATGAGTGATCAGAAGGCGACGGCGGAGGAGCAGCAACAAGCGCTCGAAATGTCGCTGGAGTATAAGACAACAGAACTCACCGTGGATGGCAAGGACTATGAGGATACGTTAGAGATGGAAGGGTTATTGGCCAAAGGAGAGACTATGAAGCCATTCCTAACCTCCAGAAATTATGAGGCTTACATGGCTAATCGATATATTGTCTTACCTCTTCAGGTTGCACACATCGAACAAGCGAACTTGCATCCTGAAAATATTGAAACCAAGATCAAAGACAGCAAGAGCGACTGGATTCTGGTGGAGTACACGCTCGATCTGAAATTCACAGACGAGAACGGAAAGGAGATCAATTCTATTCCGCTATCGGGCGATATCACCTTTTTGCAGGATAAGGGAGAATGGCGCATACAGGATGATACGTACAATAGGGATGCATTCGCAGACATCATTAATAGTTCTCTATAGTTCATGAAGTATGCACTACAAAGTGCATACTTTTTTTGTGGTGTCGTGCCAGCTAAGCGAGGGTTGTCAAAGGGGCGTGATCTTGAGGTTTGCTCTAAGCTATTCCTAGAAATTTGCAGAGTACATTCTTCCGCATTGATGATATTATTTGGGTAATCAGCTTACTTATTGCGCTGTTGTAGAATGGGGTTGGGTTCATCATGAGGGGGATTCTTCGAGTCGGTTATAGTAAAATCTGGTTTTATATCGTTGCTGCCATTGTTGTTGGCTTGGTTGCCGGCTATGTCGTTCTCTCTACACCGGATTCATCCAACTTCCAAAGTGAAGAAGGTGTTCTGGATCTAACACAGGTTCAGCTCCGTACGAATCCCCAAAAGTTAACAGGGGAGTGGGCTTTCTACTGGCAAGAGCTGTTGTCGCCTGAGGATATACGGGTTCGTTCACCAAGGGAGGGACACCAGACCCACTGGATCAATATCCCTAGCTCTTGGTCAGGCTACCGGTTAGAGGGAGAGAAGCTGGGTGGGACAGGCTATGCAACCTATCGACTGATTATTCAATTAAGCAAGCAGGATCAAAAAGAGCGTCTTGCTCTGCGGCTACCCAGCATTTTTCACGCTTATAAATTATGGGTGAATGGCGAGCTCCTGGCACAAGTTGGTAGGGTTGGTCAGGACAAGAACAGTATGATCCCGCATCTGGCAACGAAGCTGTTATTTGTTCAGCCTGAAAACGATACGTTAGAGTTGGTGATGCAAGTATCTAACTTCCAACATAATCGGGGTGGTATTACCAAGTACATCGAGCTGGGCGGCAGTGATGTACTAACGACCAACACCAATTTGAATCTTGCCGCCGACATGTTCATCACGTCAAGTCTGCTGGTGATTGGCTTGTATAATCTGCTGTTGTTCATTCTGCGACGCAAGGACAGAGCGCCATTATATTTTGGCCTATTCGCTGTACTGCTCGGTGTCCGATCCTTACTCAACGGTGAGCTTGTCCTTACACAATGGCTGCCACAATTCCCTTGGGAATTGCAGTTCAAGATCGAGTATCTGACACTTTGTGTCAGTGGATTTATCATCACGATGTATTTTGATTGCATTTTTCCGAATTATGTATCACGCTGGTTTCATTTTGTCACCCGGATCGCAACGGGGGCATTTTGTATCTTTGTTGTGGTAACCCCTGCGCTGATCTATACTCCGTTTTTGCTGGTAATTGGTGTAATGGTAGTTCTACATATGGTGTATCTGATGGTCGGGCTGGTTCGAATGGCTGTGCGACGTATGGAGGGAGCGTTGATCTTCCTGTTGGTGTCGGTGGTTACTTTGATCACTGTTGTCAACGATTTCTTATATTACAACGGATGGTCGCTGATCGGAAATACATCACCGCTTGGTTTATTGATATTTACGATCGCACAGATGATTCTGCTTTCTTCGAGATTTACGAGGACGGCATCCAATGAGGAGAGAATCTCACGTGAGTTGCAGTATGCTAACGACAAGCTGATCGAAATGAATATGAATCTGGAACGGACCGTGCAGGAGCGAACTCAGGCCTTATCTACAGCCCATGAGAATCTCCGCACTTCGTATGACCGGTTGCTCCACTCTGAGCAAGGAAGGAAGAAGCTTCTTGCCTATATTACGCATGATCTGCGTATGCCGTTATCCAGCATGCTTGGGTATGTAGAAGCCATACAGGACAGAGTCAAGCCGGAACGCAATGAACAATATTTGAAGTATATCCGGGATAACACGATAAGGATTAACCGCATGATCGAGGAGTTGTCCTTTTTGTCGCATTTGGAGACCGGACAAGTCTCGTACCGAATGGAGCCGGTTCAGATTATTCCCTTCTTGCATGATCTATTTGAACAATATGAGCTTGTTGTACGTGATGCAGGATTAGATTTCATTTTGGATATTGAAAAAGCAGAGGATCCACGATCTGACTTGCCAGTTGTCGAGATGGATGCCAAAAGAGTAGAGCAGGCTTTATTTAATCTCTTGTCGAATGCCATGAAGTTCACCTCTAGGGGAGGGCTGATACGTATTGCGTTAGCTGTGGTCGAGGTGAATCATACTCGCCATGCGAACATTAGCATACAGGATTCTGGAATGGGTATTCCTCCGGATCAGCTTGAGCAGATTTTTGAACGTAATTACAGATACGATCGTCCGGGCTTGGGGAATGGAATAGACGGCAGTGGGCTAGGGCTAGCGATCTGTAGGGAAATTGTACTTGCGCATGGAGGAACGGTTCGAGCGGAGAGTGACGGTAAGATGGGGGCGACATTCTATGTGATGCTTCCTTGTATCGGGAGCGAAGGAAAGGGATGATGGAATGCAAAATCACAGAATTATGATCGTCGATGATGATCCCCATATATGCGAGATTGTTCAGGTGTATTGCGACAGAGAAGGGTTTAACTCCACATACAGTCATAGCGGGACAGAAGCGATGGAGCTGCTTACAACGTTCAAGCCCGATTTGATTGTATTGGATGTATTGCTTGCTAATGAAAACGGTATTGATTGGTGTAGAAATGCACGTAACTTGACCAGCGCGCCGATCATGTTTCTGAGCAGCCAGGAAGAAGATGAAGTGAAAATTAGCGCATTATCCTATGGTGGCGACGATTATGTGACCAAGCCGTTTAGTCCGGGAGTTCTCATGGCCAAGATCAAGGCTCATCTTCGCAGAGTATCAACGGGTAGAAGGGAACAACTGCTGGAGTTACCGGGTTTGACACTGGATTTCTACACGCAGTCCGTCAACATGGGGAGTAAACCTATCTTTTTATCCAAAAAAGAGTTCAGTCTGTTGTCCTATATGGCGCAAAACGTGGATCGTGTCGTCAGTGTCGACACATTGTTTCAACTCATCTGGGGGATGGAAAGTCTGGAAGATACGAGGACAGTTGCTGTACATATCAGTAATTTACGTAAAAAAATTGAGACTGACCCCGCTGATCCCGAACGAATCATCACGATTCGAGGGAGTGGATATATGCTGGTTGCTACCAGTGTGTCACCAGCATGAATACAGCGTAATCTATTATAAATGGGAAAATCGCGTTGGGACAGTACTTGACGCTATTTTCCCATTTTTTATTCATTCCTCTAGCTTCGTAATTGACTCAAGGTATCAAACCCCTCAACAGAAGTTCCGCGCTTTTCCATCTTCGTCAAAATGATGTGCCATCTCTCCGAAGAATTTAACGATCCAATACGAACGGATTTAAAGTTTTCTTTAGGTTTCTCAAGTAGGTTAATCCATCATGATAAAATCACTATGGTCGATATAACGACATATTTCATCAAATGGCAACTGATTAATGCTACGAGGGCGGTACATTCAAGCCGGATCAAACGATAACATGTGAAGAAATGGTTGTCATGCTGTCTCGCATTAGTACTTGAAGAAGGAAGTGGCTCCAATGGCACGAGTTATATGTATCACATCAGGGAAAGGTGGAGTTGGCAAGACAACGGTGACGGCTAATCTGGGGACTGCCCTTGCCTTATCGGGGAACAGGGTTTGCCTGATCGACGCTGATTTTGGATTGAGAAATCTGGATATTCCGCTTGGTTTGAGCAATAGGGTAAACTATCATATTTCCGATTTTCTGACCGGTCGATGTGCTTTACATCAAGTGATTGTCAAAGACAAGCGAATTAGCACCTTGTTCTTCATCTCCTGTAGTAACGACGTGATGCATCACGATGATCCGCAAGTTTTTCGCGAGGTCGTGCAGCAAATAGCCCAAGATTATGATTATGTGCTGATTGATTCGGCGGCAGGCATTGAAAATGGATTCTGGAATACAGCTTTAGCTGCAGATGAGGCTATTGTCGTCACTACCCCTCATCGAACGTCGCTTCAGGACGCTGATCGCGTAATCGGATTGTTAGAAAATATATTTCAGGCTCCTCCGCAGCTCATCATTAATATGGCCGACAGGCAGGAAGCTCGTTCGGCAACGGTAAAGATGGAGGATATCATCGATATTCTCAATATCGGTGTGATAGGCGTGATTCATAGCGATGTAGAAGTTATACGTTCCGTACATAAAGGCATCCCGATTGCACTTGATCCCGAGTTTGAAAGTGGGCAGCGCTTCCGGCACATCGCCCACAATGTGGCGAAGAATCAGCAGAAGAATTTTATTTCATTAAATTCCAAGAAGCATAGAAGTATTTTTTTGCTTTCTCAAAGACTGCTCTGGGGGAAGAGCAGTTGATATATTTGATTCTGGTATATGGATCGTTTAGATACGGATCATCTGGATGGTCTACAGACTAGCTAAAAGAATTTATGAAAATTAGTGGTGTGGGAGTTACCTTCCCTAGCCGCTATTTTTTGATGTCTATAATGTTCTCGTTTGCGAGTAGTTGCTTAATTAAAGTTTTCTTTATAATTCACAAGTGTCCCTATCTCGCATGATAAAATACGGAAGAAAAAACGACATGATTTGCCTGTGTCGGTCATAATTCGACTGCGACTGATAAGAAAGATCGGTGAACGACTTCATTCTGTGAAGTTGGTAGCATCGTAGCCAGAAGCAGTCAGATCTCTCCAGTTGGATGTTTAGCTGACGTTGATGTTCCGAACGTGCTGAACGCCGCAGCTAGGACAATGCCATGTCTGTATGTAAAGTTTATTTCCCCGCTTGATCTCCACGTGCCGGGCGAACTGACTCGGAGGAAACCAATGATCCCCATCTGGGTCAATGGTTTCCGCTATTAGTCTGGCTTTATTGATTAGCTTGGTTAGCAACAGATTTTGGACGGTATTTTTTTAGTTTGATCTATACATAGAAGGGATGAATGAACGTGAAAAAAGTAAGACAGGGATGGAAGGTGAGCCGTCAGGTCCTGATGTGGATGCTGGTGATCAGCTTAATCGTGTCTGCCGTGCCCATATTACAAGCGCAATCGGCAGCAGCGGCTGAACTGCCGATGCATCAGACCAAAGTTACCACATCCAGCGGGTTCCAGGATGTGAGTCCGACGGATTGGTTCTACGATGCAGTCGTCCATGTGCAGGAGAAGGGCATACTTAGCGGGACCGCTGCAAGTACCTTCTCACCTAAAGGGACAATGACGCGTGCCATGTATGTGACGGCACTCGGACGGATGGCTGGGATAGATACAGGGACGTATTCTACTTCAAGCTTTGCTGATATACAGGTGGGCAGTTGGTATGCGCCGTATGTCGAATGGGCAGTTAAGCAAGGGATTACTGACGGTACGGGTGGAGATAAATACTCGCCGAATGCCACCGTATCCCGTGAGCAGATGGCAACGATGACGTTGCGGTATTTTGAAAGCGAACAGATTCCATATCAGACCGAGAATCTGGTCACGACAGAGCCGGGTGATCTCGCGAATGTATCGCCTTGGGCGGCTGACGCGGTCGTCAAGCTGTGGCAAGCCGGTGTGTTCACCGGAGACGCCAAGGGCAACTTCCATCCGCGTGCGCAAGCAACTCGCTCGGAAGCTGCGGTTCTTTTCATGCGCAACAATGTAGTTGTAGAGGCGTGGAAACAGCAGAATTCAACGCCAGTGACGCCAACACCTGAACCAACGCCGACGGTGACACCAACACCGACATCACCAGTGACATCAACGCCAACGCCGTCACCGGGCGGTAATAACGGTGGCGGAACGCCTGGAGATAACGGAGGTAACCCGGGTACGGGTTCCACTGCGTATACGCTCACGTTTGAGAGCAACGGAGGCACGGCGATTGCTGCGCAGAAGGTGCGAAAAGGCCAGGTGCTAAATAACCTGCCGGCTCCAACAAAAGAGGGATATATATTCCAAGGGTGGTTTACAGATAGTGATTTCTCGCTCATCTTTGCAGAGGGTAGTACGCTAACTGAGGATATGAAGTTGTATGCGAAGTATACAGATAGCATAGATAATGCCGTACAGAGCACACCAAGCTATTCGGTATTGGATGTGGCACCGGACTTCACGATTGCAGTAAACGATGCATCAGGCAACCTGACAGTATCCGAGGTTCAAGCGAATATGACCTTCTCAGACACGGCGAATCCCGACTTTGCTGGAGTTACCGTCACTGGCGGGAACGGGGCTTTCACGGTAGCGTCCGCAGCTGAAGACGGAAGATTCGTTGAAGGCAATACGTATCAACTGAAGTTGAATAGCGATAACCTGTCCTTCCAAGGTCAGGATGCGACGACGAGTATTTACGTTTTTAGTGTTGCTAAGCAAGAGGTTCTGGACATTCCGCTGAACCCTAACATGATCTACCTTCCATTTACGGATGTCACGGATATGATATTGAATGGCGAAGCTGTGGGTTCCCCTGCGATTTCGGTAGTTGCCACGACGGTGGGCGGTAGCGAAAATGCGCTTGCCGAGGCGAATGCGAGCAGTGGAACGTTCGTGTATTCCGGCAGCACCGTGATTCAAGTCGGCAATACTGTCGCCATATATCAAGGGGTTCGTCCCGATCGACGCACGTTAGAAACCACCGGCGCTGACGACGGCGATGTGGCCTATGTCCAGATTACAGCGGTAGACGGAAGCACTTATACCTACGATCATGCGGATATCAAACAAGTATTGCTCAAGCCGGATGTTCTGCCGGTGAGTGTGGAAGCGGACACAGATGGAGATCGGAACAACAATTCCATCACAGTTGAGCATACCCAGATGAACTACAGCGACAGCCTGTATGAGCCTTTCGGCTTGGATGAGTTAACCACGGTGGATGTGGGTGACTTTATCGGCTTTTATGAAGGCAACTTTGCTGAAGATGGTTCTCGAATTGTCAGTTATGGACGTATCACTTCGATTACGCCTGAAGCTGAGATGGACGTCATCGAATATACTGATGCCACGATTGGGGATATTGAGAATGTCTTCAACATCTATCAGCAGCAAGCGATTGACGGCGATGATCTGTTATCGGTAGAGCAGATCGCGGAGCTTGAAGAGCAAATTGAGCAGCAAGCGAGAGACAGCGGATTCGTCAATGAAGCCGCGGATTATCTGTCTGATATCGCCATGGAGACGAAGGAAATTCAGGAGATCAAGGCTCAGTCCTCCCTAGCGTCCGGTAAAGGGAGCCGGGTAAGTGTGGAGAACCTGACCGTTGTTGCTTCACTCGGCACGAGGCTGAAAAATATTGACGGCAGAACCTCAGGCGTAAGCGCTACATTACAAGTGGGCGCCGATATTGTTGTCAATATCAATGAAGACAGCGAACTTGTTATCCATATGACGGGTACTTTCGTCCAGGAGATGAGCCTGGATCTCGGTATTAATGGGGATATGCAAGGGCATTGGCTGAAAAAGTGGGGAATTCCTTACTGGTACAGCATTGATGATTATGTAATTACGGCGAATCTGGATGCTTATAGCTATACCGGAATGAACATCACGGCAGAGATAGCTCTCGTTGAACGCGATAAGTTAAATGATGCACTGAATGACTGGGTGGGCGAAAAGAACGCTGGCAGGTTGGGAAAGGTCCAGGACATTGCGACACAGATTAAAGCGGTAATGGCGGGTGTGCAGGATACTGCCGTAGATGCGGAATCGTTGAAGGAAAAGTATCAAGAGATGTTGGAGCAAGACACGGAATGGGTTCCGTTAATCAAGAAGGAGCTCTTTGAAAAGAGCGTACGCGTGGCTTTAGGTATTGTGGAAGTCAAATTTGAAGCGGAGTTTGTGGTCAGCGCCCAGGTGAACCTGACGGTGGGGGCAGATTTCTACTATAAGATGGCCAAGCGTTACTCGGTTAGCTTGCGCGTATTGAGTTTCAGTGGTTCGAGCAATACGGTCAGCTTGCCGGGAGACGGAGATTACCAATTTACCTTCTATGTGATGGGGACGATCGGTTTACGAGCTGGTATTCATATGGAGGTCAAAGCGGGGATTGGAAGCGTCAAGTTGAATAGTATCGGGCTTGCTGTAGAACCTGGTGTGTATGTGAATCTGTGGGGCTACTTCTATTATCAATTGAAAAATATTAGCGGGGTGGAGAGTACGAAGTCTCTAGGCGCCCTCTTCGTTGAGATTGGCATCTATTTGGAGGTTGAACTCGGTGCTCAATTAGGAGATGGCGCACTCTCTGGCGGCGTGGAGCTGGTCGATGAAGAGTGGCCACTGTATACAATTGGAGAAGAACAGAACGTCTACGACTTCGCCTATCCTCAGGATAAGTCGCTCAAGGTGAACATGGCGGGTTCTGCGTCATCCATCGCTGTACCGGAGTTGTGGGTCACGATGAATACCTTTGATTTGAAGACAGGCGATACGGATGAAAAAGCGTATGATCGCTCGAATTTCGATATTCAGGTGGACAATCCAAACTTCAAGTATGACGCAGCAAACGGGATGATTGAAGTGGTGGACAAGAACATTCAGGTGAGTGATGGCAATCTGGTTATCACCTGGAAGGGATCGCCGGGGTCGTTCACGTCCGATCCGCTCAAGCGTACGATTCAGTTAAGCTGGCTTGCCAGAGTAGGTGACTACATCCTTCAGCTGGATCCTCAGAACGGCGGAGTGACCCAGGTTGTGGCGGCTCCGTATAACGCGCCTATTAACGTAGTCACCCCAGTATATCCAGGATACACATTTGACGGCTGGTATACGGCCGCTTCCGGCGGCACGAAGATCACGATTCCGAGCCGAATGGCTGCGGAGGATCGGAAACTGTATGCGCACTGGATTGCGAACAAGAATACGCCGTATACCGTTGAGCATTATGTGCTAGACCCGAACAGCAGAACATTGGCTCCGCCTGTGGATACGGAGAATTTGACCGGAACAACGGACACGGAGATTCGCATCAGCTCCGACAGGTTTAAGGAGCAAGGATATTCGACAGGTATGGTAAGCGGCGTATTGATCAAGGGTGACGGCACAACGGTCGTCAGAGTGAATTACTCTCCGGCGAATCGTAAAATGACTTTCGTTGGAGGTTATGCCGGCGCGCCCCAAATCTCGGTAACAGAAGCCGTTGGCAAGAACATCGCTACTCGTATACCTGTGCCGACAAGGCAGGGATATACGTTTGCCGGTTGGTCGCCAGAAGTTCCAAGTGCGATGCCGATTGAGGATACTACGTATACAGCGAAGTGGACGGGGAGAGAGGGTACGCCTTATCAGGTCGTATACTTGCTGCAAAATATCGGAAGTGACACCTATACGGTTGCAGATACGGAATCGTATCGTGGAGTTACGGGTACCGAGGCGAATATGACGGACGTCAAGCCGAGATCCTATGATGGCTTCGTGCGGGACGACAGTATTTCGGTACTGACGGATCTAATCACGAGCAACGGCAAAACGACGCTAAAGGTATATTATAAGCGTGATGTATACCAAATGACGGTGGATTATAACGGTTCTGGAGCAGCAAATAAAACGGATAATGTTCCTTTCGGAGCAACGATGCTGTTGCGTCTGGGCACTCCGACATGGCAGGGATATAGCTTTACGGGTTGGTCGCCAACGCCGCCGACCACGATGCCTGCCGAAGATGTCCATTTTACCGCTCAGTGGGCAATGAACGACTACACCGTAAATTTCGACAGTAATGGTGGGTCCGAAGAAGTGCCGGCTCAGACTGTAGGGTTTGGCGCTACGATTAGTACGCCGACTGAACCGACGAAAGATGGTTATGTATTCGGCGGTTGGTACAGTGATAACACGTTGACGAATGCTTACGACTTCGCTGCAGCAGTGACGGCGGATCTCACACTGTATGCGAAGTGGCTGATCCCTTACACGATAAGCTTTGAGAGCAATGAAGGGTCGGAAGTCGCAGCCCAGACAGTGAACGAAGGCGCCAAGGTGGTGGTCCCTACTGCTCCGACGCTGGAAGGCTATGTATTTAGCGGCTGGTACAGCGATAGCGAGCTAACGAACGCCTATGATTTTACGACTATGGTGGTAACGGGAGACCTCACGTTGTACGCGAAGTGGACGGTTTATGTACCGAATACTTATACTGTAACTTTCGAGAGTAATGGCGGATCGGTAGTCACAGAACAGACTGTGAACGAAGGTGCCGTGGCTACTGCTCCTGGTGCTCCGACACTGGAAGGCTATGTATTTAGCGGCTGGTACAGCGACAGCGAAATGACGAGGTCTTATGGTTTCACGGAAGGTGTAACGGCGAATGTAATGCTGTACGCGAAGTGGACGAAGAATAGCTACACAGTGAGCTTCAACAGTAACAGTGGAACGTCAGTGAGTAATCAGTCTGTAAGTGAGGGTGAAACGGCAACGATTCCTGAAGCGCCGACACGTTCAGGGCATGTATTTGAAGGCTGGTATAGCGATGCTGGTCTGAATGAATCTTACAGCTTCACGACACCTGTGATGAACAACCTCACCTTGTACGCGAAATGGACGGCTATTTACACGGTCACCTTCAACAGTAACGGCGGATCACTGGTGGCTGACCAGAATATGCAAACCGGCGGTAATGCTACGGAGCCTGCCGTACCGACAAGGGATGGTTACACGTTCAACGGTTGGTACAGCGACGCTGGACTGAATGAAGTCTACAGTTTCACGACATCGGTGACGGGTAACCTCGCGCTGTACGCGAAGTGGACATTCAACAGCCGCACGGTGGACTTTGACAGTAACGGTGGGGCAGCAGTAGGTAGTCAGACGGTGGTTACTGGTGACAAAGCTGTGGCACCTGCTGCGCTGAAGTGGGCAGGGTATCGATTTGAAGGATGGTACAGCGATCCCGATCTGGAGATCGTCTACGACTTCGGGACGCCGGTGACGTCAAACATCACCTTGTACGCGAAGTGGACCATGACATCATGGCTGCAAGTAGGTGACTTGTTGGAATTGAATAGTAAGTCCAATGTCATCTTCGACAGTCAAGGGACTCCTTACGTGGCTTATATAAAGGACAATTACGAAGTATTTGTAATGCAATATAAGGGAGGCACGTGGCAGCCCTTGGGTAATCAAAGTGATCTTGAAAAAGCGGGAGGATTAGGGAGCTCAGCTATATCGCTTGGAATAGACAGTAAGGACAAGCTTTATGTTGCTTATAGGAATAGCTCAGGTAAAGTAAGCTTTAAGAATTATAATGATGAACATAAGTGGTGGAGAGCAGTATCTACTGTCTCAGACTTCAGTTGGAATGATGGTAAGACGAGCAGAAAAGTAGATACAGTTCAAGATAGCTTCTTCATTACCTTTGATAAGGATGATAATCCTTTTCTGATGTTTAGAGGTGCTTTGGTCGGTAATGCTGCGGAACCGTCAATGCTCATGTCATGGAGGTATTATAGCGATAGGGGACGGATACAAGAAGCGAGAATACAGGCATTCGCAGGTCTAAGAGCCTTCCTCGCACCATTACCAAACAACGGCATGTATTTATTTGCTCCATTCAGGTCATCTAGTACCCCTGTGGCAATAGGATATAGTCTGGCAGATGGGTCATGGAAACAATTAGATCCTAAATTATATCCATATCAAATAACTCCGAATATGGATGCTGCATCTGCGCTTGATCCATCTGGCGTACCTTATATGATCTATCTGAGCAGTTCCAATGGTGTTGAAATGTGGAAATATCCGCACTCCACTCCATCAGAAGATACAGCATGGGAAAAGGTGAGCACTCCCGGATTCTCGGTGGGTTCATCTCAAGAAGTAAGCATGGATATGGCCTTTGACAGCGAAGGAACACCTTACGTTGCTTATCGAGATGCAGCAAACGGCAACAGGGTGACTGTGTTGAAATATGAGAATATGGACTGGAGACCCGTAGGATCTGCCGGGTTCTCCACTGGTGATGTTCTTCAGCTAGACATCACCATAGACAGCACCGATAACATCTATGTGAGTTATAAGGAACAAGGTAAAATGAACATGATGAAGTTTGATCCTAATTTCAAATAACTTTGATAGATCAGACTGGCAGAAGAGCCTACTCCCATCGGAGTAGGCTTTTTTGCATATATTCTATAATTTATTGTAATTCATGCAGCGTTTGTGTCTCCGGCACGTTATGCCTCCCATTGCTTCGCGCAACCCACCAAACCTGGCTAAGCCTAAATTTTCATCTCCAATTCATTTTCTTAGAAATTAGTCCGCCCAAACGTGGCATCACCCTTCACTGTTGCGCTGCTAGTTGCATTGACAGCATCCAACTGCAGTACATAATCATAATGCCGGATGTAATATCCTGGCTGACTGTATGATTGAAGGGAAACTTTGGTGCTGTCAGCCCAACCAGGGCTGCTCAAGAACGTGGCATCACCCTTGTAGGCAGCGGTGTCGGCGTAGGCTTCAAGTACAATTTTGTTGCTGGCGTTGCGCTTCAGAAAGTAGCCGGGGAAGTTGATGGATTCCAGTGAAATTCCCGTGGAACTCGCTAGACCCGGTACGACACGGAACTGGGAGTCCAGCGCAGGAGAGACATTAGCGTCAATCCGTGCGATGTAGTTGGCATGACGGATGTATCGATCCGGAACGTTGTGTGAACTGAAGCGGCTGTACCCTGTGGCTTCCGGTGTGGCTGGACCCAACATTTTGACCTCGTGCAGGGTTGGGGTGTACCAGTTCCCTGGATTATTCCACAAGACGGCGTTCACCATATTAATTCGGACATAACGTGCGGTGAAATGCACAGCGTCCGTGGTGAAACCATAGGTCAGATTGTTGGTGCGATCCAATGTGGAGTAATTGATACCATCGTTGCTAATTTCGATTTTATATTTGTAGTACCCCTCGGAACCTTTATACATAAACCAGGACGTATCGATCTCCGTGATCGTCTTCGGTGCGCCGAAGTCCACCTGCCACCATGCAGGCCAGCTATTGGAGGAAGCTACCCAAGACGTCTGGTAGTTCCCGTCATTGACGTTGGATGCGGATGAGCCGGAGGCTGTGGAGATGGCGGTAGCTGTTTTGCCTTGTGCATGGTTGACGAGAGCAGGCGGGGTTACGATGCCTGTCGCTGCGTCGATATTCCACGTTGTATACCACTCCAGTGATGCTGTTCCATTCGAATCATTCAAGGTTAGCGGTAGCCAGATATGTTTGTGCTCTCCAATACTCATGGGGTTCCAGCGGTCTGCCATGTAGATGTAGGATGTGGTGCTGCTGCCTGTAATCGTGGCAATATCATGAATCTGCGAACCGAAGGCAGATGGATTGCCATATGGTGTAAGTGCAGTCCACGGGCCCGCCATGGAAGTTGCTGTAGCATATGCCCCCTGATTCGGATACCAGCCAGCGGCTTGGGAGGTGAAGAGGTAGTAACGGTTTCCTTTTTTCACAACGGCAGGCGCTTCGCGGTAGGCATTCTCGAACAGCCAGCCTTCGAAGGATTGTATTCCGGTGTAACTTGCATTCATTTTGAAAATAGCCATCGAATCATTGGCACCGCCATTTTTGCGTGAAGCAGTAACCAGATAACCTGTGCCATCTGTATCAACAAAGACGGTCATGTCACGGGATTCATAATTGAGTGGGCGGAAGCTGCCCTCATAGGTGAATTTGCCATTTGGGGTATTGCTCGTTGCCACCGCTACACGCCCGAGGTTGTAGTCTGTGCCATTCTCATAGTGTGCCCAGAGCACATACTGGTTGGTGGAGGCATTATAGATGACTTTGGGGCGTTCGATCTTGCTGGAGGCTAGCTCGGTTGCGGAATCTTTCGTCAGGATGGCATTGCTGAAAGTCCAATTCTTCAGATCGGTGGAGGTGTAGACGTTCACGCTGTCGAATCTGCCGCCCACCGCATGTTCACCGTACAGATAATACATCGAACCTACCTGTAGAATGTTGCCGCTGTTCGCATGGATGGGATTGCCTGCGGTGTCGAGCCAATCGGTACCGTTGGTGATCGTGACACTTGCTGCGTTTGTTCGCTCAGGATGAAGTCCAAACAGGGTGAACGTGAGTGCAAAGACCAGTAACCAGACCGCTTTCCTGTTACCCATTACATACACCTCCACAGATAATAGAAATATAAAAGCGTTTTCATTTATATTGTAGTTGATTTACAATCTTTGGCAAGTGAACATTTCAATGAGAGATGAACTCAGCAGCAGGCAGAGGGCAAGAGCAGCAAGAGCGAGGGCACGAATGCAGAATGAAAATGAAACTGCCTGGTGTCATAAGGAGGGCTAGCTAGCGAACCTGCTGGAGCTTCGGCTACGCTCGGAGGATATACGGATATGATGGCTATCGCTGAACGGAGTGTCCTTACCGAATAGGAGAGCAACATTTTGTATGTCGTCTCGTGATATAACTGTCTTGTGCCCGTGACGGGTGCTACTTATTCAGTAGGGGGATGACGTTATGAACGAGATATGCAGAAGACTTGAAGGGCAGATGGCCTTGGTAACAGGAGCAAGCAGAGGCATCGGTCGCAGTATTGCAATGCGTCTGGCACAGGAGGGTGCACATGTGCTTGTGCACTTCGGGACACGACAAGACGAAGCGGAGCAGGTTGTGCGGCATATTACAGAACATGGTGGACAGGCGCAAGCCATTGGAGCGGATTTGCGCACGCTGGATGGAATTCATGCATTATTTGCGCAGGTCGATGATGCTGTTCGGAAGCATGGACGAGATGGCAGTCTGGATATTCTGGTAAATAATGCAGGCATCGGGCAGATTCTTGGTCTGGAGGAGACGACAGAAGCTTCCTTCGACGAAGTGATGAACATAAATGTCAAAGCCCCCCTGTTTGTCAGCCAGCAGGCCGTTCCGCGTCTGCGGGATGGCGGGCGAATCATTAATATTTCTTCTTTTGTTACACGAGTGGCTTCCCCGGGCGTGTTCGCCTATAGCATGACGAAGGGGGCGGTGGATACCCTCACCAAGCTACTGGCCAAAGAGCTGGGAAGTCGCCAGATTACGGTCAACGCGATCCAGCCAGGCATTATTAATACCGAGATGAATGCAGCCACACTCACGAACCCGCAAGGACAGGCATATGCAGCAGGTTTGTCTGTTCTTAATCGCTGGGGAGAGCCTGAAGATGTCGCAGATGTAGCTGCATTTCTTGCGTCAGCAGACAGCCGCTGGGTTACCGGACAATGTCTCGATGCCAGTGGGGGATCACATCTCTAACATTGCTTGCAGTGTGATGGACTCCGCGTAATGCTGATCCATATCATGTATCACATGAACTGACAGGATAAGGAGGCAATGATTCTCAACAAAAGAGCAAACAAGGGATAACGACCTGCTAAAGGCCTGTTATCCCTTGTTTTGTAACCGGATGAGGTGGGTCTGTTGCTTGGTATGATTTTCTATCTTTTTGTTGCGTTTGCGTAGTTCTCTTTGTATGGTAGCTGCACGGTCCGCTACCCTTGAATCGAATTTCCGATGTAATTCTGCTATTTATGACCTTTACGAACCTTGAGCTGCATCTTTTTGATCGTTGTATTCTGCATAAGCTCCAGTACGAGTGGTCCTTTGCCATTCAGAATCTCCACATCTGTTACATTGTCTTGAATGGTAATGATCCCGATATCGTCTGCAGCAACGCCTTCAAGCTTGGCGATGGTACCTACAAAGTCTACGGCACGAAGTTTCTTTTTCTTGCCTCCGTTGAAGTTCAGCTTCATGATCTGTTGGTTCAACTGTTCGCGCTTGTCCTTTTTACGTTCAGGCACGATCTTCAATCGCTTCTCAAAATCTTCTCTGCGGCGATCCACAGCTTCCTCGGAAGGAGCTTTCACAACAGGAATTTCGAAACCGATATAGGATTCAATCTCGGCCAGACGTCGGCCATCTTTCGGTGTAATCAACGTAATGGCTTTACCTGTTTTGCCTGCGCGTCCCGTACGGCCTGTACGGTGAACATATCCCTCTTTTTCCAAAGGAATATCGTAGTTGATGACATGAGTAATATTGGTGATATCAATACCGCGTGCAGCTACATCCGTTGCGATCAGATAACGGAATTGTCCGCGTCTGAAGGCATTCATGACTTCGATCCGCTCATCCTGCTCCATGCCACCATGGATACGATCTGCTGGATAATCCAAGTCAGCCATGACGCGGAACAGTTTATCTACATTCTCCTGCGTACGGCAGAACACGATGCAGCTATCCGGATTTTCCACAATGAACAAGTCCTGAAGCAGCGCGGTTTTGTTCACCTCTGGAACGTGAATCACAGCATGTTCAATCGTGGCTGTTGTCAGTCCACTTGCTTTGATCTCGATTTCCACTGGCTTGTTCATGTATTTGCGTGACAGCTTGGCTACATCTTCAGGGAACGTAGCGGAGAACAGCATCGTTACTCGCTCCTGCGGCAGTTTCTGAATGATCGCTTGTACCGTCTCAATGAAGCCCATATTTAACATCTCATCGGCCTCGTCAATGACAAGGTATGCAATCCGTTCGAGTGGCAGCGTGCCGCGTTCGATATGATCCAGTACCCGACCTGGCGTACCTACAGCGACATGTGTTCTTTGTTTTAACTCGGCTTTTTGAATATGAAAAGGGGACTGTCCGTATAGTGCGGTTGCTTTAATACGCTTAAAGCGGCCGATATTTGTAATATCTTCGTTAACCTGCAAAGCCAGTTCCCGGGTTGGCGTAAGAATCAAAGCCTGTGGCTTATTTTCATTCCAATCTACCAGCTCGCAGAGCGGAATGCCGTAGGCAGCTGTTTTACCGCTACCCGTCTGTGATTTCACCACAAGATCCTGATTCTCCAGTGCTACCGGTATAACTTTAGTTTGCACCTCGGTTGGTGTCTCATAGCCCAGACTGTCCAGTGCTTTTACGATCTCTTCACCAAGTCCATAATCTTTAAATTGTTGCTCGCTCATCGTTTACCTCTTTTGCGTTAGTTTTTGTACAATTATTGCACCGTACATTTATCGTATACCTTTTCATTATACTCTATATGCAGGCAGGCTAACGGAGTAAATGCATCAAGTGATTAAATTGTTTTCATCCATTCCGATATGAGGAGTAAAGGGGTTGCTGTTCGTAGGTGTATCATAACGTTCCACGTGAAACGAAATGTATCGGTGGATTTTGCTGTTTGTTAATGAATTACCATTTTTACAGCCTTGGTTTGGGGAGGGTAAGATTGAGCGATTATTCCACCAATCCATACGTCTGCACTTCGACCAACGAGTGTCTCATCCAAAGAGACGGTGACAGTCTCTCCTTCGATGATGAGTTCAGCATCCGTGTTGAGCGAGATCCAAATCGGTCCTGATTCAACACCTCCATCTTCTTTATTCTCGATGAGTACCTGACCTCTTTCTTCCTCAAAATCCGTAATCATTCCTCGCACATGTGGCTTATCTTCCCCCTGTTCCTCGGATTTCTCTGCGCATCCGAGCGTTAGCAGAAGTAAGATAACTGGCAATAAGGACAACCTTCGTACAATGGACATCGAGTTGTTCACCTCTCATCCTTTCTGATTAGATCTATAAACTATGGACGTTACCTGAGACGCACAAGTTCCTGTATATCAATAAAAAGAACCAAAAATATTCCATTCGGTCTGGAACTGGGATATGGAATGTGTTAGCATGTGGGTAACTTATTGAACGGAGGGATACGTGTGCTAAATTTTTCCCGATTGAGATAGTTTGGCGAGATGTTTATTTCGCTTGCTGTTTTCTGCCTGTGTGCAGCTCATCGGGATTGGTTTGCCATTGTACACGTATGCCGCTAGTCATCAAAGAATCACTCTGTGAAGGGGTTCTTTGATGTACTACTATTTTTTTGTGAGCATTCGGGTATGCCAATATCCAAAATGAACTGCACAGGCGAACATGTCTGTGTTTTTTAGTTTATCCAGGAAAAGGGGAGTGCCTGATATGACAAAATCGAAATCAAATGAACATTTGGCAATTCAAAATGAACTAATATCTTTAGCCGAACAGAACGGGCTAATTATGGATAAGGAGTCCTTGGAGATTAACGAGTCGGGTATGGATTTTCGTGTAGCATTCGCCACGGATGAAGAAGACCGCAGATGGGTTCTGCGCCAGCCGCGACGTGAAGACGTATGGGAGCGAGCCGAGAATGAGCGCAGGGTGCTGGATGTAGTCCGAGGCAGTATACCCGCACAAGTACCCGATTGGCGGATCTGTACGCCAGAGTTGATCGCTTATCCTTTACTAGATGGTGATCCGATTGCAGTTGTCGATCCTGCAGGGGGAGGTTATGTCTGGCAATTCCCCCAGGAAAGTTTATCTGATACGTTTCTCGATTCCTTGGCTGTGAACCTCGTCGCGCTGCATAACATCGATCCACACGAGGCGAAGAAAGGTGGAGTACGGATCAAAACACCTATGGAAGCTCGCAAGGAATTTGCAGCCAATATAGAAGAGGTTAAGCAGAATTTTACGGTGCCAACCGAACTGGTTGAACGTTGGACGATATGGCTGTCTGTAAGTAGCTATTGGCCGCAGCACTCGGCGTTCATCCATGGTGATCTGCATCCGCCGCATATTATTGTCGATAAGGAACAACGCGTAACTGGAATTATTGACTGGACGGAAGCGGAGATTGCTGACCCGGGTAAGGATTTCTTCATTTACTATGCACTCTTTCAGGAGGAAGGACTGCGTGACCTGTTGAAACGTTATGAGAAGGCAGGAGGAAGAACATGGCCCCGGATGCTGGAGCATATTCGAGAGCAATGGGCAGCCTATCCTGCGATTGTTGCCAAGTTTGCACTAATTACAGGCAAGGAGTCGGACATGGAGATGGCGAGAGGCATGCTCGCAAACTGGGATGTGAAGAGGGGCTGAGCTTGAAGGTATATATCAACCATATCAGGTAAGGGGTGGATGTATGGCACGATTCCGAATGATATGTTGGCTAACAAGTATTGCATTGCTGGTTAGTCTAATGGGATGTACAACTCTGTTTGTCAATTCAAGTGATCGTGCGGAGAACGTGCTCTCCCAAGAGCGAATGAAGGAACTACGTGAGGAATATCCACTATCTACGAACACCCCCGCGACGATATCCATGAGAGAAGTAAGCTTTAGAGAGGTCATGACATATGGGGATAGCGTTGTTGTGGCAGAGGTAATGAAAATTTTGCCGAGCTTTAGTGTGGAGCTGAGTACTGAACCGGGCACACCTGAAAGAATGATGGCTGATAAGGATAAAGCTAATGGAATGACACCATACCAACCTAAATTCATTTCCTATGAAGTGAAGGTACATGAAGTAGTAACAGGAGCTGATGTACCGAAGGATACTTTTTTATTTTACAACGCTGACTTCGCAGGTGTGGAGCCTGAACTTAAACCAGGTATGGAGATTATCGCTGTAGTCAAAAAGGGGACGACCGGGAAACAGGTGGATGGATATTCGTTCACCCGCTACGGCACGTATTATATTGTCGATGGTGACTACGTACTTGCCGCCTACGAGGGGGAGTCGGAGGAATTACGTGATTTTACGGAAAAAACAAATGGCATACAGCTGGACTCTTTCATGGATAAAATTAAGAACTTGCCCTCAGGCTAAATGTCTTCTTTCCCACAGAGCAGTAGAGGAGAGGCAATACGCATAAACATTGGTTAACATAGCAAAGGGCGATCTCGACCATGATTTCCATGGGAGAATCGCCCTTTTTTCGTTAAGCGTGGTGCGTAACGATTGCTATTTCAAAATGCTCACATATTTCCCGTATACGAATGCTACACGTCCATCGATTTTCACTTTGACCCAGCCATATTTGTCTGTACTAAGTACCTCAAGCAGGGTGCCTTTCGGTACGGCAGCAATAACTTTGGCTTTGGATGAAGCGCCAGCACGTACGTTCAGGTAAGCCGCTGTAACCTTGGCTTGTTTACCTTTGGTGATGCTACCCGGTTTACCCGTGTTTGGTGTTGAAGGTTTACCAGGTTTCGACGTGCCTGGAGTCGGTGTTGGTTTAGGTACGGTTGGTGTTGTCGGTTTCTCAGGTGTAGGTGTGGTCGTATCTCCATCGCCACCTGCTGCCTTGCGAGCTTTGTTCAGCTGTTGATAGAACGCTCCCTTGGTTTTCACACCTGCGAATTGCGCTGCATTCACATCGGCTTTGGCGGATAGTGCATCAATCTCTTCTTGCGTCACCGCATCCAAAATGTTAATGGAGGCAATGTTGGTGTACTTGCCATCTTCCGTTGTTGGCACAGACATGATGCCATCGTTAATTAACTCCACCACATCTGCACGTTCTGGTGCAGTCAGGTCTACGCCGGTGATTTTCCAGTTGTGCTGAATCTTCGGTTCGTAGACACCTTTCATGACATCTTTCAAATAAGCTATGGACAGGTTGCGAATCGTGCCTTGAATCTCACCAAATGCAGAAGCATCCTTGGAGGACCAGAGCTGCTTGAACTTACGTCCTTCCATGGCGCCGCCTTTGGCAATCAGGGCTTCCATTCGGTAGGCATTCATGCCCAGCTTCAACGTATCGTCTTCTTTGACGGCTACACCGTTGCTGTACTTAAGATTCGTAATCCGACTGCCGTATGGCTTGGTCAGGTCAATCTCATACGTTACGCCGCCGAAGAAATCATCGGTGCTGTATTTGGAAGCACGCCGATTCGGATCAAAGCTGACAGTCACATCACCCGGGCGTGTGGAGTTGAAGTATCCCGCAGACCACTCCATATAATTCATCAGATCCCGTCCGGTTACTTCATACACGGTTACTTCACCAAAGGTATATTGGTAGTTGAACGCAATATCCTTTTTCTTGATCGGGCCTACATCCAGCTTGGCCTTGTCGTTATCAATCTGGTGCGCGACCACATCGGCATCACTGTAATGCAACATCACTTCGGTGAAGAAGTCAGACAAAGGTGTTTCCTGGATCTGCACAGCAGGGATACCCTTAATCTCATCGGCAGGCACTAGGTTCGTGCCTTTCAGTTCAGCCACTTCAATGTTGGCATCGGCACGAGCGAACTCGTGGAACGGGTGCAAGGTCTCTTCCAGCGCAGGATCGGAGACTTCGTATGTTCCGTCGGCTGCTTTTACAGCGAGTGCTTGAGCTTCTTTGCTTTTCAGCACAACTTTGTCGCCGTCTTTGGCAAATGTCAGATCAATTCGCGAAATATGTGAGCCATATTTATTCGGTTCGGAGATCAATACACCGTTAACCGTTTGGGATTCAATCAGGGTATGCATGTGTCCGGCAAAAATAGCAGCCAGCTCCGGGTTGGCGTTGGCGATATCCGTCACTCCGGTTCCCGGATTTCCGTTCTCGTTATCCAATCCCATATGCATAAGTCCAACCATGACATCGACTTTGCCTTTCAGCTCGGCAATGGCCTTCTTGGTCTCTTCTACAGGATCTTTGACGATGATACCGTCCAGGTGATCCGTACCTTTCTCGAACTCGGTAATCATCGGTGTGTTCATTCCAATGACACCCACTTTGATGCCGTCTTTCTCAATAATCGTATAGGCAGGCATGTAGCGGTCGCCGTTTTCTTTGAAAATGTTACCTACGAGAGGCTGTCCATTGAATTGGGAAGAGATCTTCTCCAGTACGTCCAGTCCAAAGTTAAACTCATGGTTACCCATAACCCATGCGTCATATTTCATTTCATTCATCGCAACCATCATGGGAGATTGAGGTTGATCATTGAATAACTCAGCGGAGTTATCCTGAATCATGTCCCCTGCATCCAGCAGAATCGTATTGGGATTCTCGGCACGCACTTTTTTCACAATGGTATAGAGCTGCGTCATGCTGCCGGTTGGGTTTGGACCGTCCAGAGCATAGTCCCACGGCATAAATCGGCCATGAATATCCGATGTACCCAGCAACGTGATCTTGGTTTCCTTGTCTGCCTCAGCAGCCTGCGCTGGAGTAGAAGCAAAAGGGGCGAACAAAATGGAGGCACATAAAAGGAACGATAAAGGCCATCCGGCGAAACGTTTTGTTGAAATTTTGCGCATGTTGTAATCTCCCTTGTTATCTAGTGTATGTAAAGATATGTGTCATTTTATACTAGATAAACATGTGGTAAATGTAAACTCCAATGTAAGCGTTATGTTGGATTTAAGAGAGAAATCTATAAATATAGCTAACTATTAATTTACGATTTTTGAAAATAGTATAATTTGCAGGTGTTAAAGACCAAAATTATCCAGTAAAATGGTTTTTGTAAGCGCTTAATAATTCTAAATAATGATTAAGGAGGAATTTCATTGTTCAAGTCCAAGTGGTTCAAGACGGTTGGTTCACTAGCATTGGTAGGCGTTCTCGCTGCTTCGGTTGCAGTTGGTAGTGTGAGCGCTGGTTTGGCAAAAGGTAGCAAATTTTTAGGCAATATTATCGCTAGCCAGGTTCCTTCGAATTTTAGCCCTTATTGGAACCAGGTAACTCCAGAGAACTCCACCAAGTGGGATGCTGTGGAAGGTACACGCAACGTGATGAACTGGGGTCAGGCAGATATGGCCTACAACTATGCGGTCAACAACAATTTTCCGTTCAAATTCCATACGCTCGTATGGGGGAATCAGCAGCCAAACTGGATTAACAGTCTCTCTGCCGCCGATCAGAAGGCTGAAGTGACACAATGGATTAACGCCGCAGGCCAGCGGTATCCGAAGGCAGCATATGTGGATGTCGTCAATGAGCCGCTTCATGCCAAGCCTTCTTATCGCAACGCGATTGGTGGAGATGGAGCCACTGGCTGGGATTGGGTTATCTGGTCATTCCAGCAGGCTAGACAAGCCTTCCCGAACGCCAAATTGTTGATCAATGAATACGGAATTATCGGTGATCCGGCTAAAGCGGACCAATATATCCAGATTATCAACCTTCTGAAAAACAGAGGTTTGGTTGATGGTATTGGTATCCAAGCACATTACTTTAATATGGACAACGTCTCTGTGAGCACGATGAACACAGTACTGAATAAGCTGGCTGCGACAGGTCTGCCGGTCTATGTATCCGAACTGGATATGACGGGCGATGATAATACGCAGTTGCAGCGCTATCAGCAGAAATTCCCTGTACTGTGGAAGCATGCTGCTGTTAAAGGCGTAACACTGTGGGGCTACAACCAGAACCAAACGTGGGTAAACGGTTCGCATCTGGTTAATAGCAACGGTACAGAACGTCCAGCGCTGCAATGGTTGAGAAATTATCTGGCGAACAACCCTTAAGCGTGCATTTTGACGAGTCTGAGTTTCCCTTGTGAAATTCGTTATTATATAACACCAAATAGCGCCTGTTCCACATGTTAAGCATGGGAATATGGCGCTATTGGTGTGAGTATGCTTTGTTTCAACTGAGGTTTGTTACTTCGGTTGAATAACCATGCTGTTGAAGGAATCAGCTTCCAACTCCAGACGAAGGGTGTGTCCTTCATATGCCAGATACAAGTCGCGACGATCCTGGAATGGATTGTTGATGACAATGACGAGACTGTTATCCGGGTTGCGGAAAGCCACAGATTTACCGCTCCAGGCCCCAGACAGGCCGACTCTTCGAGCACCAGGGACCACATGATGAGCGAAGTGTTTCATCACATAATACTCCGGGTTTCGAGTAACCTCCTTATTGTCCGGATCTACGGTCATCATGGAGTTCTGCTCCCAGCCCCATGTGCTGCGGCCTTTCGGTTTCAGAACCATGTTCCAGTAGATGTACGCGTTCACGCCGTTGCTGAAGTAATGCTGGTAGAGGTTATATACGTATTTGGCGTAGTTCCAAGAGTTGTTGCCATCGCCGCATTCGTTCTCGGTCTGCATATAACGTAGCTCCGGATAACTTGCCGAGGTACGTTGAATGGCATTTTTGCCAGCCCATTGATACCCAACACCTTTGATATAGGAATAGGCCTTTGGATCACTCAGGACAAGTCCGGCGTACTCGTCGAAGTCGTTTGTTTTTTTCTTGATCAATTCTTCCCATGGATCAGGGGCGTTGATCGTGCCCAGCCAGATCTCCGTATCCAGACCGTGTTTGTCAAAAGCCGGCCCCAGATAATCGGCGATAAACTCACGAAGCTGCTCGCCTGTCCACATGCAAGAAGGGAATTTCTGATCTGCAATGACTTCGTTCTGCACATGCACCTGATGGATGGTAATGCCTGCATCACGATAAGCCTGTACGAATTTTACGAAATACAGGGCGTAGGCCTCCAGAATATCTTTCTCCCAACGAAGTGTGCCGTAGTTATAGGCTTTGGGTGACTTCATCCATGTTGGCGGGCTCCAAGGGGAGGCGAAGAATTGCAGGTTCGGGTTATAACTCAGAGCTTCTTTGATGTAGGGAATCAGATATTTGAAATCACGTTCGATCGAAAAATGTTCCATGGCCACGTCACCGTCCACCTCGTTGTGGCTATACCACTGCTCCGCATAATCACTTGCGCCGATGGGCAGGCGGCAGATGTTAAACTTGTGCTCACCCTCCGGATGGAAGAGGGAATGAAATACCTCATGGCGCTGCTCCTCGCTCAAGTGAGACAGAGCCATATAACCAAGCTCGTTGAAACATCCGCCGAATCCTTCCACAAGCTGATGCTGCTCACCCGTGAGTTTTAAGTTAGCGCTTTCATTTGTCGACGCAAAAGATAACTCTTTCCATGGACTATCTTGGGTTGTTGAATAACCAGTGAACGTAAATGTCATATAATTTTCCTCCTCGCGTGGACTCCAGCTGTCATCTATATTACGTTCAGTATAACAATTATCGCGGCAAAAGAAGATATGCTAAACCGTGTAAAATTTGCCCTAATCCGAGATAGAATGTTACAAGTTCATGCTCGTATAAACAGTTGGTACGGTGCATTTACTTATGATTGATTCTATCCATATACCACTATCCAATGTCGTAACACTATTGTCATAACACATGAAAAATCCCCGCTGATCGTTCAAGGCGGGGACTTTGCTATGTTTCTCATATTCTCTTATGGCTGAAATTGAACGTGAGATGCGACTTAAGGCTGTACACGATCACCGAGCTGTTTATTTTCAAAAATCAGAATCGTTTTACTGCTACCGATGTAACCAACAGAGGCATTGAATTGCTCTGAAATGAAGCGAACAGGAACAAAAGCTTTGCCATTTCTCATCATTAGAGGAGCATCATTGATTGCAAGTGTATCGTCCACGATAACCTGCTTGTTGCCCACGCTCCAGCGTATCGTTTTGTCATTCTGTGTGATCACGGCTTCGCGCGTACCGCTGTTCCAGTTCACACTGGCGTTTAATTGCTCCGAGACAAAGCGCAGAGGCACATAGGTCCGCCCTTCATCGATAAAAGGTGCAGCATCCAGTGCATAAGCACGATCTCCTACATAGGCAGTGGTAGACCCTTCCATCAGCCGCTGGAAGCCGCCTTGCGGCGTCCGTTTCTGCTCCCGCACATTCATCCGGTTCAGAATCTGCATTGTCTGACTGCCACTTGTGACATCCAAATAATTGTTCTGCACGGTAAGCCCCGCAGGCTCAACCTCTGGGACAGATGTCTGAATACCTGAGGACAATAAGGTGGACGCTGAAATATCCTGAATGGCGTTCGTCGCAGACTGGTCACGGGTAAACGTAAAACCTGCAATCGGTGTCAGGTCCCACACCCGGTTGTTGGATAATTTTAATACGTCCAAACTTGATAGTTGCCGAAGAGGTTCCAGATCATAGATCTGATTGAATTCTGCATTCAGTTCCTTCAGACCAGTCAGTCCCTCAAGCCCCTTGAGGTGTTGTACTTGGTTACCAGAGATATCAAGTGTCCGAAGCCGTGTCAGGTGCTCCAGTGGTGTCAGGTCCGTAATGTGATTGCCTGCTACATTCAGATTCCGCAGGGTATTTGGCAATTCAGCCAGTAGTTCCAGTGTCTGAATCTGGTTGTTTGCAACATTGAGTTGTTGGAGCCGTTTCTTACCCATGAGCGGTGTCAGATCACTAATGGAATTGTTTGAAATCTCAAGCCATTTCAGTGCATCCGCATCCGAGAGGGCTGCAAGACTGGCAATCTGGTTACCGCTGGCGTGGAACGTATGTAATCGGTTGAACCCACGTACAACCTCTATAGATGAAATGGAATTGTTGCTGATATACAGCCGTCCCAAGTCTTTCAATTCAGCAAGTGCGTCTATGGATGTAATGTAATTGTTGCGAACATCGATCTCGCGAAGCTGAGTTAGGTGCTCCAGGGGTGTGAGATCCTCAATCTCATTCCCATATAATCGGAGGTGAGTCAGGTTGGTCGCATATTCCAGACCGGACAGGCTCTGAATACCTGCATTGCTCAGGTCCACCACTTCAAGTTGCTCCAGATCAGATGAAGTCAGTGGAACATCGAGAGGTTTATTCAGGATTAGCTTCAATCCGTCTTCAAGTAAGGGATCCTCAATGATTCCCTCACCCGAGTCTGTAGTTGTGTAAGCCATGGCTTGCCCCGATGCCCCGAGACTTAGGATGAATACTAGAAATAATAGAGTCACTCTTCTCATTGCATGTATTTCCTCCGATTTTTAGAATTATAAAATAATCCGAACGATTGAGTTAGATAAGTATCGCATTTCCACCATAACAGAAGGTTGTTATGCCTACGGAGTGTTGCGTGTAGATTGAACAATTTAATGTATGCAGACTCGGCTAAAAACACATCTATAGTTATTAACCCGTCAACAGGAAAAAGGAACACGAAATTTCATAAGGGGTATTCTCTTACTTCTATTCTATATGAAACAAGTCCTGCTCTGCACTCTTCAGAGACATGTTTATCAAAAAAAATAAAGCATCCCTTGCTGGCCCTATTCAACCCACCCTTGAAACGGGTAAAGATGGAGTAAAGATGCCAATTTGGAGGGGAAGATGTGAGTATGCGCCAAGCCATGATCATTAGCAATCCGTCGTCAGGTAAGGAAGAGGCCGATCAGTATGTGTCTCAAGTCAGAGAAATTCTGGAGTCGCAGCAGTATGAGGTAGTTATTAACGAGACGGCCGGGGAAGGTGATGCGGTGGGCTATTGCCTGAACGCCTGCAAGGATGGCTGTGATCTGGTCATTTCCATCGGAGGCGATGGAACACTGCATGAGACGATTAATGGCATGATGGATCAGAACCATCGTCCCCGATTGGGCATCGTACCTTTAGGTACGGTGAATGATTTTGCACGTGCGCTGAATATCTCGCTTGACCCGGAGGAGGCCATTCGGCAGTTACGTTCGGATCAGACCCATATCGTGGATATCGGGAAAATCAATGATCGTCTGTTTGCCAACGTGGTAGCAGCAGGTTCTTTGGCAGAAGCTCTATTCTCTGTATCCTCGGAAGAGAAGTCGAAGCTAGGTTCATTCGCGTATCTCAAGGAAGGTTTGAAAGACTTGGTGAATACACCAGCCAATCAACTGACCATTGAATATGACGGTCAGATCTGGGAGGGAGAATCTCCTCTTTTTCTGGCGGCGCTGACCAATTCGGTTGGAGGATTCCAGAAGTTGTCACCTGATGCTGAGGTGGACGATGGTTTGATCCATTGTTTTGTTGTTCGCAATATTAGTGTGTTCAACAGCCTGACCCTAGGTACTTCCCTGTTTTTTGGCAATCTGAAGGAGCATAAGGATGTGGATTATTTTACAGCCAAAGAAGTTCATGTTCGCTCAGACGAAGCCATTCGCACGAATGTAGACGGTGAGGAAGGTCCTGACCTGCCTATTCATATCACTGTCCTACCAAGGCATATTGAGGTTATCGTGCCGGAAGAAGTATAACTTCTTCTTTTCATAAGTATAGGCAGGAATCAAGAACCTATCATTTCTCCATATGAATGTAGGATAAATCTATTGAAACCGATTGCAGATGTGTGTCACAATCAAAAGAAGATACACGATAATATTCGAATATGGAGGGAAAACATCTTGAGAACCATTAAATTGGGCAGCAGCACACTTGAAGTACCTGTAGTCGCTGTGGGTTGCATGCGGATTAATTCACTAGACGGTAAGGAAGCTGAACATTTTGTTCGTTCTGCAATGGAAGTTGGAGCGAATTTCTTTGACCATGCTGACATATATGGTACAGGAACATGTGAGGAGATCTTCGCCGAAGCAGTACAGATGAATCCACAAGTTCGTGAAAATATGATTC
Organism: Paenibacillus sp. CB74; assembly: GCF_055687625.1. Classification (NCBI taxonomy): domain Bacteria; kingdom Bacillati; phylum Bacillota; class Bacilli; order Caryophanales; family Paenibacillaceae; genus Paenibacillus; species Paenibacillus sp. CB74. The sequence goes on from NZ_CM146009.1 coordinate 5,524,234, forward strand.
TTCAATCCAAATGCGGTATTCGCAAAGGAATGTTTGATTTCTCCAAAGAGCATATTCTGAATTCGGTGGATGGTATTCTTCAGCGTCTGAAAACGGAATACCTTGACGTTCTGCTGCTGCACCGTCCGGATGCTTTGGTTGAGCCGGAAGAAGTGGCTGAAGCCTTTGATCAACTGGAGCGCGAAGGTAAAGTGCGTCACTTCGGGGTGTCCAACCAGAATCCGAACCAGATCGAACTGTTGAAAAAATACGTGAAACAGCCACTGGTTGCCAACCAGTTGCAGATGAGTATTACCAACACAACGATGATCGACAGCGGAATCAACGTGAACATGGAGAACGATGCTGCGGTTAACCGTGATGGCAGCATTCTTGATTATTGTCGTCTCCATGATATCACCATTCAGCCGTGGTCCCCGTTCCAGTACGGATTCTTCGAAGGCGTATTCCTGGGTAGCGACAAGTTCCCGGAATTGAATGCTAAGATCGACGAGATTGCTGCGAAGTATGACGTGAGCAATACAACGATTGCAATCGCTTGGTTGCTTCGTCACCCTGCGCAGATGCAGCCTGTGACAGGCACGATGAATATTGAACGTCTGCAAGATTGTGTAAAAGCAGGAGATGTTCATCTCACTCGTCCAGAGTGGTATGAAATTTATCGTGCGGCAGGTAATATACTGCCTTAAATGCAAGTTATAGTGAGCATACTGACTAATGAGTCAGTTGAGAGCACGAGCCGATAGATGGCTCGTGTTTTTTTGTCTATTTTCAGGTTTGATGCCGAGTACGTTTCCGATATAAAATAAGGATAGGGGTCTGTATTTTAATTAAAGGATTAAAATGTAATTAATACAAATTAGTTGAAATTATTATATTGACCGATACTTTTTAATTACATATAATTACTTTTGCATACCGATAATCCTGTATATGTTTTTTATTTTGGAGGGTGGTGTTCGTTTGGAGCCGACAACCACGATACGCGATCATTTAGAAAGTTATTTGAAGCGTGAACAGATGTCCATTAGTCATTTTTCGGAAACGTCAGGGATTAATTCGGGTACGCTGAGCAATATTTTGAATAAAAATCGGCCTATTGCCATGCAGCAGTTGGATCGCATTACTTCCGCCATGAGACTGGAAGAAGGTTACTTCTATGAGTTATACATAGATGAGTGTTTTGTACATGCAACCCCGGACTGGCGAAGGTTGGGACCGTTCCTTCATCGCTGCGCCGAGTTGGACAAGCTGGACTGTATTGAAGAGGTTATTCGTCTGATGATGGATAATCTGTCCTATATTCCTTTGTTATTTGATGTGGCTGAAGAATTCTACCAAGCAGGTAAATTCAAACCGGCCATCCTTCTATATGAGAACATCGCTGAAAGCGAGAAAATGCAGCATTCCGAGCGACTTGCACTCTGTCAGTATCGGCTGTTCAGGTTGGGGTTAACCAATGATCAGCAGCGGAATCTGATTATTGCAGCTCGGTTTGAATACTATGTGGATCGGTTGGATGAACGTTATCAGTTGGATGCGCTTAACGAACTCATTAATGCGTTTGCATCGCTCCACAGATGGAGCAAAGTTCAAGAGCTATCAGAAAAACTGAAGATAAAAGCAACCATTCATTATGAGATGAATGGTCGAAGAAAACAAGAAGAAACTAAACGACCTATCGTTTTTTATATTATGTATGCTTATTTAGCATCTGGAAGTGCTCATTTCCATCTGAACAACTATGAAATGGCATTGAAGTATGTTGCATTATACACTGATTACAGTTGGGTAAAAAATCCTGAACCTGAGGAAAAAGTGGTCATACATCAATTTCAGGAATGGGCTGAGGGTAATCGTTATATATATCAATTAATGGCGGGACAGTTTGAGGTATTACCTGCTTATCTGGCATATATCTCGAATAAGGAAAATGAGATATTTCCAGCGCTTTGTGATATTGTAACGGCAGCTAACCGCTATGATATGAATATAGACCATGTACTTGAGCAATATGAATCGTACTTCACTTATCAGGAACAGAGCAATCGGATTGGGAAAGTGAGTAAACAAATTACCGATGATCGATACGTTCGTCTTTTAGCTGGATTAGGAACATATTATCTTAAAAAAGACAGGTTTGCAGAGGGATTAGATTTCGTTCTCCATAGCTTGAGATTTTCTATTGAAATTAGCGATGGACGAGGTATGCTTAGAGGTGTCGGATTGTTTGAACAATATAGGGACTACGCATCTGACACAGCTATAAAGCAATACAAAATCTTGATTGGTGAGGTGCAGAAACTCAATGAAGAGAAAGCTGGCTTTGCTGATAGTTACATGTAGTATCATGTTGAGCATCGTAATCCCTGTTCCTGGTCCTTCCCCGACGGTGGAAAGCCCAGACCCTTCAATCTACCGAACGAATGATCACGGTTTAGGGACATAAGCCTGAACCAACGGACGCTTCTGATTTATTTCAGAAGCGTTCTTTTTGTGTGTATTCAAGTGGAAGAATAAGTATGTCTTATCTCATATGCGCTTTTGATTGGCATAATACACTAAAATATGACAAAAGGGAGGGGTATTATGGATCGCCTGGATTTGATGTCACGGATCGAAGATGCCAGACAGTTGTTATATCGCATGCATATGGAGTACGACAGTCTGCTTCACCCTGAAGTGATCCAGCAATCCGTAGTCCTGGACGGTCTAATTAATCAATATAATAGAACCAAGGTAGAAAAGACGATGAATTAAGTTCGCCTATTTACATTTGCGTTTTTGTATACTATAGTTAGTTACATGAGTAACTAACCGACTAACTAACTAATGAATACGTATGAAAGTTGGAGGCACATGAAATCGACTTTGGATGAATCCCAGCCTATTTTTCATCAGATTGCCACGATGATTATGGACGATATTGTGGAGGGCAGATTGAAGGTGGAAGAACAAGTTCCCTCAACCAATGAGCTGTCACGCTTCTACAACATCAATCCCGCTACAGCCCGCAAAGGACTCCAGGAACTCGTGGACAAGGGGATAATATACAAACAGCGAGGTGTTGGGATGTTTGTTGCGAAGGGAGCAAGAGAAGCCTTGCTCATTGAACGAAAGCAGGATTTTTATGAAGAATACATTAAGCCTTTACTTGAAGAAGCCAGACGTATTCACATGAATGAAGACATGATTATTGATCTGATTCGCGGCAAGCAAGATAAGGAGAGTGAGTTATGATTCATATGGAGCAAGTCAACTACAGTTATCAGAAGACACCCGTTCTGAACCAGGTTACGCTGCATGAGAGTGAGCCAATCATTAGTGCAATCTGGGGAAGAAATGGGGCGGGCAAAACAACCCTGATGAGTATACTCGCAGGGCATAACCGCCCGGACAGTGGAACCGTTCAGATCATGGGCCAAGATCCCTATAATAATCTGGCTGCTCAAGAGCATCTATGTTACATCCAGGAGAATCATCCCTTGGGGAAAAACTGGACGGTTAGTGATATGGTTCAAATGGGGCAATATTTTCATCCACAGTGGAATCAGGAATTGGCGGAGCGGTTAATCGATGTGTTCGAATTACCAGCGAAGAAGAAGATCAATAAATTTTCGAAAGGCATGAAGACGGCCACTCAGATTATATTAGGTCTTGCCAGTCATGCAAAGATAACTATTCTGGATGAACCGACCAATGGGCTCGATGCGGAGAAGCGTAAATTTTTCTATAATGCGCTACTGGAAAGTTACGAAGATGACCCGCGTCTGATCCTGATATCCAGCCATCATATTGAGGAGATTCAGCCTTTATGTGAGTCCCTTATCGTTTTGCAAGCCGGAGAGGTGATATTAAATCAGCCTATGGAAGAAATGCGCGAAAAAGGAGTTCTTCTAACAGGGAGAATAGAAGATGTTAGTCGGGTGACAGCAGATGTTAAAGTTATCGAATCTTCCCAGATGGGATCGACTGTGAAAGTGATGATTGATGAGCCCTACTCGAAAATGTGGAAGGATATCGCTCATGCACAGGGGCTTTCCATTGAGAAAGCGACATTACAGGATTATTTGGTTAACAGGACCCGTAAACAAGAGGGGGTTAAACCGTGAATGCAGTAAAAGGCACCAATCGTTTAATTCAGGATGATATGCGTTTGTATTTGATCATATTTACATCCATCGCTCTAATGCTCACTGTTGTATATCTGGCCATTGGTTTCATATTTGATGTCTCGTATACCACGCAGTTGTTTGGCCCCATGTACGGAGGGATATGCACGTTCGCGATCGGGGGAATCATTACTCTGTTCCCGGTTGCGATTGGTATGGGCAGTACACGAATTCAATTCATGAAATCCTTCTATATGAACTCGGTATGGATGGTTGCAGGTACCATGGCCATTTTACATGTGGTGTATTTCCTCATACACCTGCTTCAGGAAAGTGGTATGGTTGACGTTACCCTCTATCAACCAGGCATGTTGTATTCAAACGAATATCATTTCTTAGCCTACCTATGGATCGATCTGATGTGTGGCTTTCTCGTATTGGGATTCTCTGTCTTCCCAACGGTATGTTGGATGCGATTGGGGTTGCGTAACTTCTTCATTATGTTCTTTGGGGTAGGCTTGGTCATTACGCTGATTATTACATTGGGTGATCTTGGTGAGTTTATGTTGTGGATTGCTGGGATTGATCGCATGACATTGTTTACTGTTCTTGGGTTCATAGGTGGTGCGCTACTTCTCTCTACGTACCCGATGATGAAGAATGCGCCGCTTACCATGAAATCCAAAAGAGACTGACAGCATATTGTTATATGAAGCAACCGGGGCTAATGAAAGTATGCGAAAATTCCTCGAATACCAAAGACACGAGTGCGAACACGCCTCGTGTTTTTGGTATCATCTTAGCTTGCTGACTACTGATTATACTATTCATCAATCGCTGTTCAATTCAAGGAATGTGTATGTGTTAAGCCTGAGCTTGTGGTTTGAATCCTTCGTCTTGGAGATACTCGCCAGCTTCGCTACGTGTTTCAAAGGCCATATCCAGATTATCGCCGGAATACACATACCACATGTCATCTTCATATTTTAAAGTCAGCGTATGTCCATCTTCATCGACCCATGTTCCGCCACCCGTAGAAGTTGGAGCCAATGCAGGAGCAGCTTTTATTTGTTCTGGCTCTTTGAATTCAACTGCATTGGGATTGTGAGACATCGCTTGGATCGTTTCATCTAACAAGGTGCGCAGATCTGCTTCGGAGTAATCGCGAATATTGACGAATCCTTTAGCATCGGTCTCATAGTCAGGCAGTAGACCTGCATAGATATAACCGTTACCGTTAGGGTGAATGTGGAGAGCAACAATTTTTTTATCATACGCACTTTCCTCGTAGTGGAAATTCACACGACCGAGAGAAACGTCTTTGCGTTGCAGTTGGGGATACGATTGTAACACTTCAAGCTTTTGTTCCGCGTTAAGCATAATTGCCTCCTAGTTAATGTTGGGTAGGGGTGATTATACCATAGGTGATCGCTTATGACGATTCGGAACTACTCAGCAAAATACTTCGCCCCAGTTCTTTCAGGTGTTCCATAGCTTGCAGGTAAGGATAAGGCCCATAGCTTACGCGTGCTACACCCAATGTGGCAAGTTGTTTGGGTGAAGGCTCAGGAGACGTAACCATGATGTTAATTGGCAGCGGTGAACGCTCACACAATTCTTGAATCAACTGGTGATCCTGTAAGCCGGGTACGAACAGACCGCTGGCCCCTGCATCTGCATAACGGTTCGAACGCATGAGTGTTTCCTCCAGCAGGGAATGGTTATGGTGTTCCGGTGCATGTTGCAGAAAAATATCTGTGCGGGCGTTAATGAACAAAGGTATGCCTGCTTGCTCGGCAGCTTCCCGGGCGGCGGACAGTCTCGGGCATTGCTCCTCCACAGTGTACAATCCCAAGCCGGTGGGAAGTTGATCCTCAATGTTAATTCCTACAGCACCATGATCGATGACTTGCAGGACATTTTGCTTCACTTCTGACACCAACCTCCCATACCCTCCCTCTATATCGATTGTTACAGGCAGATCCACGCTCGCTGTAATCCGTGCTAGATTGGCAAGTACCAGATGGAATGGCATGGCTTCGCCATCTTGCTCACCATGGGCCGCAGCAACGGACCAGCTTCCGGTCGCAATGGCCGTTGCTCCGGCGGATTGAATGGCTTGTGCACTTCCGGCATCCCACACATTGACCAGAACTAGTGGTTTGCCTTTCACATGGTATTGTTGGAACAACGCTGCTTTCTCTTCTAAGATCCTCATATTAGGATGACTCTCCTTTGTTATATCATGTATTCCTTTGATTATTTGATGCGTACTTTATTGCTTCATTTTCGTTATTCGTGGCTACCCTGTTCCTGTTGTTTCTCATGCGTCAAAAGCCAGTTCTTGCGAGTTAATCCCCCTCCGTATCCGCCTAGTTCACCACTTGCATTGATTACACGATGACATGGAATTACTATCGCAAGCTGATTAGCCCCATTCGCCTGTGCCACGGCTCGGCAAGCAGTCGGTTTACCGAGTGCATTGGCAATTTCCTGATATGACCTTGTTTCACCTGCCGGAATGGCCATTAGCTGTTCCCACACCTGTTTTTGAAATAGTGTTCCTAAACAGAACAACGTTGTGTCGAATGCTGTCCTTTTTCCTTGAAAGTACTCGTTTAGTTCACGCTCAATGGACTGTATGGGAGCCGTAGTACCAGGTACGATAGCTGATTTGGTCCGTTTGCGCAGGCGCTCAACTTCGCGTTCCAGGCCTCTACGATCCACAAATTCCAGTAAATATAGGGCCTCATCATCTGCAATAGCCATCATCGGACCAAGGCGGGTGTCAATCCAGGACGCTTTTAGAACTTGCCCTTCATGCACTTGAGTGGGAGCAGCACCCATGATGCGTGAAAAGGCATCGCGGAAGCCGCTGCTTGACTCGTATCCGGTAGATAATTGACTATCAATCACGGTGCGTCCAGAACGAATATTCTTCAGTGCAAGCCCCATGCGTCGGGCGCGGGCATATTCGACAAAGGTCATGCCGAACCGCTTCTTGAACTGTCGGCGAGCCGTAGATTCATCGATGGAGAGTGCCTTGAAGTCCTGTCCTTTCCAGCGTTTCTCCGGATTTTTCTCCACAGCTTCGACTAATAGGCGAACCACATCGGAGACTTGGTTGGGATGAGAGAGCGGGCGGCAGCGCTGGCAAGGGCGATAAGAGGCCAGAAGTGCCTGCTGAGCCGTCTCATAGAATTCGCAGTTTTCGAATTTTGGTTTTCGTGCAGGGCATGTGGGACGACAGAACACACCTGTGGTTCGGACCCCTACATAGAATAAACCCTCGTATTCCGAATCCTTGGCCACAAGCGCCTCGTAATATTGTTCCTTCAGATCAGCAGAAATCATGGGGGCACGTCCTTACTTCATTAGAATCTTTATCTATAACCTATTATAGAAAAACGTTACGGCATGCATCGCCGAAAATCAGGCATGAATATTGAAAAGATTGCATTGAATATCCCGATGAAATTTGGTTGTTCAGAATTTGTTTAGAGTGAACTGGTAGTATAGACCTATCATCGTGAATCGACTTAGGCAAAGATACCTAGGTGTCGAAAAACATAATTGTATCTTGTTCATTGTTATAGGAAAAACACATAGGTAAACATGAAATTAAAGATTAACGGAATGAAATTTTGGAGGTCGACTAGAATGAAATATTCTACGTACAAAAGCATATATGAATCCGTTTATACCAAAACGTCTGATTCTCGCACCTTGCATATTAAAGAGCAATTCTTGCAGCGTGTGAAGACACCAACCCGGCTATTGAAGATCGCCACCATAACTCTAATTATAATCATAGGGTGCAGTGCTGTATTCACCGTGTTTGCCGGAGATGAGCAAGTGTTATCGGGGGACCGGATCGTTGTATCTCCGGGCGATACGCTGTGGGGCATCTCTGTGGCACATAAACCTCAGCAGATGGACACGCGTGTGTATGTAGAAGCCATTAAGAAAGTGAACAAACTTGAGCATAACGCCATCCGGATTGGAGAAGTGTTAGTTTTGCCGGGGTTTGATCGATAGAATTATCTGTGCATGATGTCATGAACAAAGCTCTTTTTTATTCATTGAAATGCTGTCACATACTGAATTTATGAATCATTTACATATAATGGAGCTTCATGAGGGACGATATGGTGTAGTGATTAATAAGTGGTGTGCTATATAAGTTGAACTAAAGAATATTTACACTGACACTACGATGACAGAATAACCTTCCAATCGCTGTTATCCCCAGATTTTTTCGATTCCCTTTTCCAAAGGGGAAAATCCGGGGATAGCGTATGCTTCCGATGCAGCTTTCTTTCAGAAAGCTTGTAGGCGAAGTGTATGCTTTCGAAGTAGCTTTCTTGCAGAAAGCTTGTAGCTTCGCTTTTTCAGGTTGTTTCTGTCCTCTCCGTTATCGTGTAAATGATTAATTCAACTGATATAGATGTATGTGCTGTAGATGAATGAAGGGAGAATGAGATGATGACCATGAATATAAAGAAATCTGTACTTTGCATGTCTGTGCTCTGTATTTCGCTAGTCGTTAGTGCCTGTGGTGCCAAAAATAATAACGAATCCGTCCAGGAACACGCCTATCCACAATCGAAGCAACCCATAGAGGAAGCTGGAGAGAGCTCTGTGCCAAATGCGGATGCGAAGAATAACAGTGATCAAGGAAGTGCGAGTGGTGATGAGGGCAAGCCTGCGGCTCAATCGGAATCCACTGAACCGTCTGAGCAGATTGATATCGTCATTGACCAGTCGGAGAAACCGACCGAGGGCAACAGCTTTGATTTTGGTATTAAACAAGTTCCGAAGGGCTATACACTAACGGAGATGCGATGGACGTCTAACACGGTGACCATTGTGAATTCGCTACAGGAAGCCATCGAACATGGTGGAAATGGCGAAGAGGGGTTTTACTTTAGCGGCAATGGACAATTCTCCGGATTTATCTACTCGGATGAGATGAAGGGCGAGCGTGGCAAAGCCACATTTGTCTTCACCAATGATGAGGGGAACGAAATCATGGCCGAGAAGGAAATTACGTTGAAATAGCACATACATCATGCAGGCTCAGTCTGGAGCTTGTTGAACAGGAAAAGCAGCCCATTCGGCTGCTTTTTTCGAAGTGTATGAATACAAGGTCACAGACCTTTCTGTTGCTATATCTGTAAAGAATGAACTAAAGATTTACACAAGAACGTAGAGGACAGAAATATCCAGAAGAAGCGGAGCTAAAAGCTTTCTAAAGGAAAGCTGCTTCGGAAGCATAAACTTCGCCTTTATCCCCTGATTTTCACCTTTATAAAAAGAATTAAAAAATCGGGGGATAACAGCGATCTGAAGGTTGTTCTGTCATCGAAGTGGCAAGTGTAAAAATTACTTTTTAGTTCATTTTATATAGTTGCTACATAAAGTCAAAGAAATAACGGACCACGTGGAACATTACCGGAGAGGTGTAGGTCAGGCTGTCGACCCGGCTCAGGTAGCTTTTTTTGAGCGAATCAAACTTGTTGTCATCCCCGATTAACAGATCGCGCTTCAGTACAGACACGGTGAGACTGCCGAAGAATCCGGCCAAACTGATCAGCACCCCGATGAACAGCGAGAATTTCCAATCGAATGGTGTCAGGTAGGGATGGATGAAATAAGACGTAGCTGTCGTTACAATGAACGCACATGCGAACCCCTCCCAGGTGACAAACGGATTGGCGGTGGGTACCACTTTTCGTTTGCCCAGATAGAGAGAGACCAGATAATGCACCACATCGTTAAGCTGTGTTAACACGACCAGGAACAGTACCAGCTTGGACCCATACTCCGGTGTGGCGAACGGGAAATAGGCCAGGTGGCTCAGCCCGAAGACCATCAGCATCAATCCCCATTGTGTGGAGCTGACACTGCGCAGGAATCCGACCGTACCTTTGTTGATCAGGCGCGGCAAGGGAAGCACCAGGAACACATATAGTGGAATAAACACGATAAACATGCCATACCATCCAATGTAGATCCAATAGAACTGAACCGGAATCGCCAGATACGCCCATAGGAACAGCCTGCGGTCGGCTTTGCGTGTACTGCGAATCATGGAGAAGTATTCTTTGAGTGAGAAGAATGCCAATACCATGAGGGAGATCAGGGACACGATGGGGTTGAAAAGGGTAGCGAGGCAGAAGATCACGAACATGCCCCACCAGGTTTTGATTTTTTGGCCGATGCCTGAATAGTCTTTGCTTGGTTGAAGCTTCGCAATCACTTTGTAGACGATATGTATCACAAGTAAAGCTGTGAAGATTAACGTTAGAGTAAAGAGTGAGCTGCTCACGTACCGATCACCTGCTTATTCAAAGTAAGATTCCATTATAGGGCACCTATGTTATTATGAAGGAATAGTGCCAACTTGATAAGGGGAAATTTTGCTATGACAGATGAACGCTCCATCTATATTTTGCTTACGAATACAGGAACGTTGTTTACCAAGGTTATTCAGAGCTATACCCGAGCGCCATATAATCACGCATCAATCGCATTTGACAAGGAATTATCCGAACTGTACAGCTTCGGTCGCAAGCATCCGAGTAATCCGCTGAACGGCGGGTTTGTGAAGGAAGATATTCAGACAGGTACATACAGCAAGTATCCCAATACCACATGTGTCATATATGAGCTTCAGGTCACGGATCGTGAAGTGGAAAAGATGAAACGTGTGCTGCACATCTTCATCCGCAGTCGCCAGAAATATATGTACAATCTGCTCGGCGTGATTGGCATTACGCTCAAGGAGCCGGTGGAGTTCAGCAACTCCTACTTCTGTTCCCAATTTGTAGCCGAGATTCTACAGCGTTCAGGCATCAAGTTATGGAACAAGTTGCCGGCGCTCGTGACACCGGATGATTTTCGCCAGAGTGAACGATTGCAAATGGTCTATGAAGGGAAATTGAGTGAGTATACGTTGGGGAATGCAGAGCAGGAATAGGATAGGTGCGTGTGCCGATGCTTGCCAAGGAGTTCAACCATAAACCAGCCTGCTGCCACGAGATGACGAGGCAACAGGCTATTTGTGTATTTCATATAGATAGTGGTGAGAGCCGATTTCTAAGGAACACAGGACGTCTTATTTGGCCTCTCGGCCCTCTTTTGAAAATGTAAGGAACACGAGACACGTTATTTCCCGCAATCACTTGATAAATACGCTGCAAACGGTTATTTATTCAGGTATAGCGTGTCTCAGGTTCATTAGATTTCTGTGGGCGCTTCAAACCGCTCAATAAGACGCCTCAGATTCTTTAGCGATCCGGTTCAGCTCAGCTTTTGCCCCAACCCCGTGGGTGAGAGGAAGGATTCGATTCGCGGCCGTCCAAGTGCAGTATATCATTTGAAGGGACGAAATTCATTATGCATATGCACAATGAATTTCGTCCTTTCATCAATATTTATTCTCGCCTCCAGCAACTATAATGAAAGCGTGTTCAACAAGTGCATGGGGGGCAATTACTAATGGAACCTTTAACAATTAGCTGGATTGGCGCGCTGGCAGGACTGGCTATAGCCATCATTTTGATTTTGAGGAAACTGAATCCGGTCTATTCTTTATTTCTGGGTGCAATTGTAGGCGCTTTAATTGGCGGAGCGAACCTGGATGAGACCGTAAATATACTGGTGAATGGCACGCAAAGTGTTATGGGAACGGTACTCCGTGTATTAGCCGCCGGGGTACTTGCAGGTGTCATGATGGAATCGGGAGCGGCGGAGACGATAGCGCAGGCGATCGTACGTAAATTTGGCGGAAGCAAAGCGATTCTCGCCTTGGCACTGGCTACGATGATCATTACCGCGGTTGGGGTATTTATCCCCGTAGCCGTGCTGATCGTGGCACCAATTGCATTGTCTGTAGGTAATAAAATGGGCATATCCAAATTGGCCCTACTGCTGGCTTTATCGGGTGGAGGTAAGGCGGGCAACATTATCTCTCCGAACCCCAATACCATTGCAGCAGCACGAGGATTCGATCTTGATCTGAGCAACGTTATGCTGGCAGGCGTAATTCCCGCCATCTGCGGCTTGATTGTAACTGTAATTGTAGCTTCAATGCTCAAGAACAAGGGGGTTATGGTTTCTGACCAGGAAGCCGAACAGGGCGATATAGATACATCGAAGTATCCTCCACTGAGCAAAGCCATTGTTGCTCCGTTGGTAGCGATCATTTTGTTAATGATCAATCCCATCGGCTCTATTACGGGCATTGATGTATTGTCTACTTTCAAAGTGGATGCGATGTACATCCTGCCGATTGCAGGCATCATCGGTATGCTGGCGATGGGGCAAGGCAGAAACATCGTGAAATATACAACCTCAGGATTAAACAAGATGACAGCAACTGTGCTCATTCTAGTAGGTGCAGGCGGAATCGCAGGACTTATCTCTGCTTCAGATCTGTCGGGTCAGGTCGTTGGTCTGATCGAAGCATCCAGAATATCCGGCACCTTCCTCGCACCAATCGCGGGCATTCTGATGGCGGCAGCAACGGCTTCGACATCGACGGGGGTTATCTTGGCAACAGGTTCCTTCGGTGATGCCATCCTGAACATGGGCACAGCACCACTCGCGGCCGCTGTTATGGTGCACACCGGGGCTACCGTTATCGATTCCCTGCCACAGGGCAATTACTTCCACGTGTCGGCTGACAGCATGAAGATGACAATTCGTCAGCGGATGGGCGTTATTCCATATGAAGCAATTGTAGGTGGCACGATGGCGATCGTTGCAACGATATTGTACGGATTTATCCTTTAATTCTTGAATTTAACGGATGGAGTGAGAGAGATGAGAGATACGGTAGAAAATAGAGGCATGACGTTTGTTCTGGCACCAGATTCGTTTAAAGAAAGCATGACTGCGAAAGAAGTATGTATCGCGATGGAAAAAGGATTGCGTAAAATATATCCGACCGCAGGATATATTCATGTCCCCATGGCGGATGGTGGGGAAGGCACGGTCCAGTCCCTTGTGGATGCTTCTGGCGGTTCCCTTCACCAGCAAAAGGTGAGTGGACCCTTAGGTCAGACCGTGACTGCCCAGTATGGCATTCTGGGTGACGGAACAACGGCGGCCATTGAGATGGCATCGGCCAGTGGCATACATCTGGTAACCAAGGAAGCTCGAGATCCGTTACGGACGACAACCTATGGAACAGGAGAGTTGATTCGGGCATGTCTGGATCTGGGTATCCGTAAAATTATTATTGGCATTGGTGGCAGTGCCACTAATGATGGTGGTACTGGTATGGCTGAAGCGCTTGGTGCGAAGTTTCTGGATGCACAGGGTCAACCGCTTGCGCGGGGTGGTGGGGCTTTGGATCAACTGGCTCAGATTGATGTATCCGGTCTGGATGAGCGTTTGAAGGAAGTGGAATTCATTGTCGCCTGTGATGTGACCAATCCACTCTGTGGGGAACATGGTGCATCGAGGGTATTTGGGCCACAAAAAGGGGCTACCCCAGGGATGGTTGAGCAGCTGGATGCGAACTTGTCCCATTATGCAGATGTGGTGAAACAGCAACTGTGCAAAGATATCCGTGATGTACCAGGTGCCGGAGCGGCTGGTGGATTGGGTGCGGGACTTTTGATTTTTACACAGGCAGTGCTACGTAAAGGGATTGAAATTGTCATTGAATATACGGAGTTGCGTGAAAAATTGACTGCTGCGGATGTGGTATTTACGGGCGAGGGCGGTATTGACTTCCAAACGAAATTTGGTAAAACGCCATATGGCGTTGCTCGGGCAGCCAAGGAAGCGGGTAAACCCGTGATTGCCCTTGCAGGCTTCGTGGGTGAAGGGATCGACACCCTGTACGCGGAAGGCATTGATGCCATATTTGGTATTGTGCCTGGGGCAGCAAATCTGGAGCGACTATTGCGAGAAGGCCCGGAGAATGTAGAGCGTACAACCGAGAATATTGCCAGGGTGCTGAAACTGGGTCTACTCTCTTAGATCAGTGACGATCAGGATCGTACGGGGAGTTACGTGATCGTATTGGAATGCGATGTAAAAAAGACGGGATACGGATATGCCTGAAATCAGGTGATCTGTGTCTCGTCTTTTGCTATTTTCGAAGCTGTTCTGACGTTATTGGTAGAACGCGAGTAGTCCGTGGGTAAGTTCAATGAGTTCCAGCAAATTACGGGGGTCTTTGCCCGTCAGGGTCTGTATGCGTTTAAGCCGATATTGAAGGGTATTGCGGTGAATATTGAGATGGTCTGCTGTCGTGGTCATGCTGCCGTTATGATGGATAAAACTGCGCAGGGTATCCAGCAGATCAGCTGTGTCCTCAAGTTTGCTGACGATGTTGGCATGAGGCGTTAAGTCAGCTGCGCTGAATCGTACCAGAAAGGGCACTTCCTCATACCGAATGATTAGCGAATCTGGTTGAAGTGCCAGCAGGATGTTCATCACAGACCGGGCCTGTTCATAACCGATGGCGATATTCGCTTCTTTTCGGCTGACGGCGATGAACGCTTCGGATGTGACCTGTCTCAAAGTTTGGATTGTAGGATCAACGTCTGCTTCATTCTGGATCAGAATGATCTGTGTGTCGCCATCACCTTCAACAGAGAATGAAGGAACTTGGTGCAATATTCGGTTGATCTCAGTGTCAGCAGCCATGGATTTCCTGGGGAAACGGATATATAGAAGAATGGTGGGCAATTGCAGATCAATACGGTATTGCAGGGCTTCCTTTTTGACCCTTTGTGAGTAGGAGCCGGATTGGTTCAGCAGTCGTTCGATAAAGGCTTTTTTACGTGAAGCTTCATGGGCTATACTTTCCAATTGATTACGCTGTTCGATCAGGAGAGATACGGTGGTACGCACGATGTTGCAGAAAGGCCGAACTTCATCCGGATGACCGGATATGCCAATGACTCCGACATGCTGCTGATTGATGAGAATCGGTTCGTTGGTGCCCATTTTCTCAAGTATGCCATCCCGCCAGACCTCAATCATGCTTCCTGTCGTCAACGCGCGGACAGCACCCTGATGAACGGTGCCCACACGTTCCTTCTGACCACTTCCAATAATAATGCCGTGCTCATTCATAATGTTGATGTTGTATGGAATGTCCTGCATCATTTTATCTACAATATCCTGCGCCTGTTTTTCCGAAAGCTGCAACAACGAAGTTCCACCCCTTCCATATCATCGTGCAAAATGTACTTCTTCTCTAATTAATGATTCTGCCCGATGTTCATATTGTTCATATTGTGCATCTGAATGAAATTATAGAGGAATGGTAAGGCTTACACAAGCGAATAGGCTAAAATGAAGAGATTGCACATACAGTTACGTAGTTAAAGACCAAAACATTCATGACCGGCAGTACGTTGTTTGTGGATGGCGGGTATATCTTGATATAAGATCCGGAGTTATATAGGTCCAAAAGAACATTATTTTAAAAATAAAATGATGAAATATGGCGAAAAAAGTTGAGATCTATCCTGTTTTTGCACTACAGGGTGGGTCTTTTTCCTTTTATTCTCATTTTTTGTTTAGATTCTGTTTATTGCAGTGCACTACAATAGGCCTTACGTATCAGATGGATTGAATTTATATGTAAAAAACATGAGATCGGGAGGATCAAGTACATGAATTACAGAAAGCTGATAAGCTGCCTTTTAATTGCGGTTTTGTTATTACAGGTGGTTAGTGAGGGTGGGGTTGCAAGTGCCGACCCGGTTACTCCAGTAGAGCAAATGAATGAATTAAAAAATTCAAATAAGGATATTGAAGAGATTGTTTTAAATCTTCAGAGTGTATTGGAAGATGACGGCATAATTGGTGTAGACAGTATATATAACGAGTTGGATAGTATTCAAAAGAGTGAAATCGCACGAGGCATGATACTCTTGCTACCGAGCGGGACGGATTACAGTAGTTCTGATCAGATTCTGGACGTTTTCCTTCTACTACATGAATTAGTAGTCCTGCCCAGAGAAAAAAATCCGGATTATGTCCAACAAATTTTGGATCATCTATACGACACTTCGTATCGAGAAGCCACTAGTTTTCTTCCTTTTGATCAAGCCGAACCAATGGTTGAAGCGAGTGCTAAATACAGCTTGTTGAAAGGCGCCGATAAGCAAATTTTTACGAATATTATCATGTTTGAACCTGTTATAGGGCCCAACCCAGATAAAATCCATTACCAGGGTCAGCTTGATGCATTAATAAAAACGCTGTCCGAATACCTCCCAATTAATAAAGCGAGCAATGTTACAGACATGGAGGCTGTACTAAATGCAATGTATTGGAATCACTTTATAAGTGTGAGTTTTGCTGGGAATAACCCTAGCCTTCAATTGTATATTTTTCCCGTCAATATGGAGAAGATGTCGACCATCCAGAACGATACAACCAAAAAATCCGAACTGGCTCAGTGGATGATTGATCATAAGCCGCAAAACGGTTATGAAACGGTATCCGAAGTTCAGAAGGAGTTTGATGCTTTTTTCGAACCCAATAGTTCAGCCTTGTTGGAGCAATTTAACGATATCAAAGAGAAAAAAGATCAGGATCCTATTACCGATTTCATCCCAGAAGTAATAGAGCTGCTTAGTAACAAAAATTTCATTGCTACTCCGGATTTTGAATCATTATCTGAAGAAGAACAATCTGAAATTGCAAAGTATATGTTGGAGGAATCAAGTCCGCCAGCATCTAGTAGGTATAAGAGTAAGGAACAAGTCCAATATGTAGTGCAGTTAGCCTTGCAAGCCTTGGAGCTTCCTCACAAAATTGGAGGAACTGACTCCAGAGAAGTCCTTGATGCATTTTTTAATAAACAAGCCGAACGAATACAGCAACAATTCAATGATATAGAAGCAGATGATGAATACTATGAACTTATTCACTATTATCTCAATTCCTCCGAAGTTGAAAGACGTATGGCAGCTTTTAGATATGAGCGTAAACTCACAAAAAAACTCAATATCTCGGAGATACTGAATTATACGCAATCAGCACTGGATGAAACCCCTTTTATTAACAAAGTAGAAACATCAGAAGAAATGTTGAAAAAGTTAATAAATATGTTAGAAATTCAGGGAGATATTGAGAGATATAATTCCGATGAAGACGTGGAGATTCCACTTGGAAAATTCCCGCTGGATGTTAGCAAATTGGATAATCTCAACTCTGAAGAGCAAGAACAACTGGCAGATCATATGCTTAGTGAGAGACCACTTGGTGGATATGCAAGTTTCGAAGCAATTCAGACTGCCTTTAATAAATTTTTCCCTGATGACAACGGAACTGATCCACTGACTGCCTTAAATATTGCAAAAAGCAACTTTGATAGAGATGCTATGCGTGTTGCGATGGAAAACCCGGATCTGGGTATTACTCTGCCGGATGGCTACGGCGCTTTAACCCCGCAGGTTAGAAATTTCATTGCAGGATTCCTGATTCAATATGTAAGTAAAGAGTTCAAAAATAAAGAACAGGTTCAATACATGATTGAACTGGGTGTCCTCGCACAATCGGTTTGGGAGCAAAAGGAATTTGTTACTCTTAAAAACAAGCTGGATGCACTTGCGCAGAAGTTGGCCAATTTGCCGGCATCCTTTAATGATCAACAAAGCGAAGAATATCGTAGTATTGGTCAAGAATACTTGAAACGTACGAACGAAGTAGACAAAAGTGTGTTTGCTTACAGATATTTGTATTCAATAGCCTACGAGAGGTTAGAAGGGAATTACCAAGGGGTTATAGTGGAACCTATGGTTGTGTTAGGGCTTTTGACTACGCCATACCAGTCTATCGACAAGGCTACCAAGGTTGATCGAATGGATCAATGGCTTGATTCAGCTATGAATGATTACATTACAGGTGAAGCATTCTTCAACAAATACAAGTTTGATCGTACAGGTGCCCTTGATTTATCCAAAAGAGCAGAGCTGAGTCCTGAAGACCAAAAGGAATTGGCAGAATGGTTACTCACTGAACAAGAAAGCTACGAGACTGTTGAGAATCTACAGTATGTATTTGATCGTTTCTTTACAGCTCCTAATGTGAAAGGGAATGACATCAATAACACCCTAACGGGCTTGGACGACACGATGGAGATTTCCTTTGACAACAAGTTGCACTGGTTGGATCTGGCTAATATTCAGAAACTTGATCTTAGCGGTAATAAAACGGTATGGGTTCGTTACAAAGCAATCAGCGATGAACTGCCAGGCCGCGCCGTGAAGTTTGTCTTTACACAGAACGGAGATAGCAACACTGATAATGGCTCAACACCTAACCCAGGTGGAAGTAGTGGGGGCGGTTCTACGTCTGCACCTGTAACATCTACACCTGCACCAACAACGAAACAGGAACAGATCGTGGTTGACGTCAATGGGACGAACGGTACCAACTTGACCAAAACACCGATTACCCGTACAACGGAAACCAACGGCACCATTAAAGATTTGGTGAAAATGACCGAAGCGATTGCGAAGGAATCCGTGGAAAAAGCGAAGCAATTGAACATGAACACCGCACGCATCGTGATTCCAGACACCAAAGATGCCGTGTCCGAGACACGGATTGAACTGCCTAAAGCAGCCGTGAAAGAACTGAATGATGGTTCGCTGAAACTCGAAATTTCCACTGAAAATGCAGTAATTTCCGTTCCGACGAGTTCCATCGCCGGATTCGATCAGGACCTGTACTTCCGTGTGGTTCCGCTGAAGAAAGAATCGGAGCGCAAAGAAGTTGAAGAGCGTGCGAAGAAAGAGCAGCTGATTCAACAGGTCGCTCCGAATGCGAATGTACGCGTACTGGCTCGTCCAGTTGAAATTGAAACCAATATGCAGAGCCGCGAAGTAACACTTACGTTGCCATTGCGTGATAGTCTGCCGACTGATCCGGCTGCTCGTCAGCAAGCATTGGACAACCTGGCGATTTACATTGAACACAGTGACGGCACCAAAGAATTGATTCAAGGCAAACTGGTACAACTCGCGGATAACAGCGAAGGCATTGAGTTTACCGTGACAAAATTCAGTACGTTCACCCTCGTTGTAGTGGATGGACTGAAAGCTTCACAAAGTACACATCAACCGTATATCCAAGGTTTTGGTGCAGATTTCCGTCCGGATGCATTCGTAACCCGTGCACAGATGGCAGCCATGCTGGCTCGCAATCTTCCAACTGAAGAAGCAGCAGCAAGTTCCACTACTAGTGTAAGCTACACGGATGTATCTGCGACACACTGGGCAACAAGTGAGATTCAAAAGGCTCAATCTGCTGGCATCATGAACGGCATGAGCAACACTCAATTCGCACCGGAAGGTTCGATTACCCGTGCACAGATGGCTACCGTTGCGTATCGTTGGATGCAGCAACAATCTACTACTACAGTCGTGAACGGTGCAGAAGTTTCCTTCACAGATGTACCCGCAGACCTGTGGGCAGCAGATGCGATTGCATACGTGCAATCGGCTGGCCTGATGGTCGGATATAACGATGGTACTTTCAAACCAGAAAGTAAGCTGACGCGTGCAGAAGCCGTGAAAGTGCTGAATGTATTGTTCAACCGTACACCACTCACTGGTGCAGCTACATCAACGTTCAGCGATGTACCAGCAACGCACTGGGCATATGCAGATATTGAAGCTGCCGCTCAATCAATAAGATAGGTAACAAAGAGGGCCGTCCCTTAGGGGGCCCTCTTTGTAGTTTAACGAACCTTGAGTTCAATTGAATGGGCGTATTACAGAAAAGTGCAAAAAAAGATGAATATTAGGTTGTGTTTGTAGAATATTATCGAAAATAATCGAAAAAATGCGAAATTTTAATGTTTTTCCTCGATTCTAAGCCAATTGTTCAGAATTCGTTCAGACCAAAGTACTAGAATGGTGAATATCAAGATTCGAGCTGGGAGGCTCAAGGAGGAAATAATGAAATCATATGCGAGGAAATTAGTTAGTGCTGCATTGGTATTATTGATGTTTATCCAAGTTGTCGCTGTCGTACCTGTTCAAGCGGAGTCCATGACATCTTTGGAGAAGTTGAATGCTGCAATCATTGGAGGATCTCTTAGCGATATACAAGAGGTACTGGAAGGGAACCCCATTGTGACGTTGCCATCCGGCTACTTTGAAATGTCTATACAGCAGAAAGAAGCAATAGCAGAGTTGGTGGCTACTTTGCCAGCAGGGGAAGCGTATTCTGATGAGGAACAAGTAGAATATACTTTTAACTTAGCATACCAAGGAATTATTCTAATCAGTAATACGGACTTATTTGCTATCCAAATCCAAATGGATCAGGTATACAATCTTTTGAGTCAGTCCATAAACTACTTTATCAATGAGAAAACCGAAATGATGTTTACTTCTGGTATGAAGTACGAAAAAATGAGCAGTGTTGACCGACAACTATTTTCCCATGTTATCCAGATGACCTTAATAGGTTTTTATGATAGTGAGGAATCGAATGAGTTATATAACTTATTTTTCAATGCAATATTCGGTTTGAACGAGTATCCTGAAATGAATAACGCAAAGAGTCAGGAATTGATGTTGAATACGTTAAGCTTTAACCAATTCTTTAAAGGGATCATTGATGAGTATATTGATGATAACCCTGAATCTGTTACAGTAGCGTATCCATTAAATTTTGATAAATTACAACCAATTCAGGAAGACTCGGAACAAATGACAGAACTGGTTAATTGGATGATTGAAAAGATGCCGCAAGGAGGCTTTACTAAAATAGAAGATATCCAAGAAGCTTTTGATCTGTTTTTTAATTCGCCCGCACCGTTAGTAAACGTAGATGATGATTTCAATATCATTGTTGGTGCGGATGATACTATGGAATACACTCAGGATAATGGCGAGAATTGGTATGATTACAGCACCACTAACCCACCTGAATTTAAAGGGAATAAAACGGTATGGGTTCGTGTTAAAGCAAACGGAAGTAATGCTGCAAGTCTCTATGAGATATTAATATTTACAGAGAACAAAGAAACAGACCCGCTTGAATTATTGAATCTAGCTAAAAGTAATGAAGATGTAGAAGGTGTCCTTAGCGAAATTCAAAATGTGACGTTCGGACTCGAGCTGCCTTTTGATTTCAGCGATTGGAGCAATGATGAGAAAGAATCTGTAGCTGTATTTGTCACTTTAATGAATGGGGCAAAAGGATATGTGAGTAAAGGACAAGTACAATATATACTCGATATGGCTGTAGAACCACGAAACCTGTTTAATCAACCTGCACTTATTGATGTTGAGGAGAATATACATTCTTATTTTTCCAAACTTTTGAATTTACCTGAGGTTTTTAGCATAAACCTCGACCCAAGTATTCAATCGCTATATAAAATAGGGAAAACGTATGAAAATTTGTCTGCTGTAGATAAACAAATTTTTGCATACCGTATGAAATTTTACTCCATGCGTGATGAAATTCCTTCATATCAGAACAGAGATCAACTGTCTTCGTCGTTATCTACTTACAATGCAATCAATGATGTGACTAATCAAACCAAGATGTATAATGCTTTGGTACGTCTTCGTTTAGTACAGAAGGAATCAACACAGTATAACAATCTGCCTAGTACCATCAACTATATGGTAGAGTTTCCGCTTAACATGGACAAAGTGGATAGCATAGATTATGAGACATATAGAAAACTTGCCCAATGGATGATTGATAAGCGTCCAGTTGGTGGTTATGAAAACTACAGAAATATCCAAAGAACTTTTGATCAGTTCTTTAATCCAACAGATCCTTTGAAGATAATCAATGAAGCTAGAGCTACGAGGAATACTGATGCTATTCTGGAAGCAATTACTCAACCAGAATGGTTGAATCTTCCGGCAGGCTTTGACATTCTCCAACCTGAGGAGAAGAAGGCCATAGCTAATGTGGTAATGACCTTTTTACCGAGTGACTATGCCTACGATCTTAAGAAACAAGTGCAATATGCTGTAGAAATTGGATATAAAGGCATCCAGACGATCAAACAAACAGACAAGATTCTTTTCCAAGAGCGTTTGAATGAGTTCTATTCCCTTTTTGTTGAATCAGCAGATTACTTTCAGTATCCAGGGATGGAAATGCTTAAAGAGTTAGGTCAAAAATATTTGAATTCATCTAAAGTGGATAAAGAGTTGCTGGCTTTTACGGCACAACGGCTGTTTCAGAGAACGGATATTTCAATTGAACAGGTATATGGTGCTTCATTAATGTTAGTTATGAATTATTCATCCATTAATGATGCTTTAGACGTTAGCGAGATGAAGAAAGCTATGCTGGTGCTATACAGCTTTCAGCAGTCTACTGAGATGATGGAGCCTTTCGAACCATTCCTACTTAAGTTGAACGCTATGAAGGATCTAGCAGAAGATGATACTCAAATGGGAAAACTTGCTCAATGGATGATGAATCACAAGCCTGCTAACGGATACAGCAGTATTAGTGAATTGCAGACAGCCTTTAATCGTTTCTTTGATCAGATCGTTATTATTAATCCAACACCTAACCCTGGTGGAAACACAGGGGGGGGAGGATCTACGTCTACACCTGCACCAACAACGAAACAGGAACAGATCGTGGTTGACGTCAATGGGACGAACGGTACCAACTTGACCAAAACACCGATTACCCGTACAACGGAAACCAACGGCACCATTAAAGATTTGGTGAAAATGACCGAAGCGATTGCGAAGGAATCCGTGGAAAAAGCGAAGCAATTGAACATGAACACCGCACGCATCGTGATTCCAGACACCAAAGATGCCGTGTCCGAGACACGGATTGAACTGCCTAAGGCAGCCGTGAAAGAACTGAATGATGGTTCGCTGAAACTCGAAATTTCCACTGAAAATGCAGTAATTTCCGTTCCGACGAGTTCCATCGCCGGATTCGATCAGGACCTGTACTTCCGTGTGGTTCCGCTGAAGAAAGAATCGGAGCGCAAAGAAGTTGAAGAGCGTGCGAAGAAAGAGCAGCTGATTCAACAGGTCGCTCCGAATGCGAATGTACGCGTACTGGCTCGTCCAGTTGAAATTGAAACCAATATGCAGAGCCGCGAAGTAACACTTACGTTGCCATTGCGTGATAGTCTGCCGACTGATCCGGCTGCTCGTCAGCAAGCATTGGACAACCTGGCGATTTACATTGAACACAGTGACGGCACCAAAGAATTGATTCAAGGCAAACTGGTACAACTCGCGGATAACAGCGAAGGCATTGAGTTTACCGTGACAAAATTCAGTACGTTCACCCTCGTTGTAGTGGATGGACTGAAAGCTTCACAAAGTACACATCAACCGTATATCCAAGGTTTTGGTGCAGATTTCCGTCCGGATGCATTCGTAACCCGTGCACAGATGGCAGCCATGCTGGCTCGCAATCTTCCAACTGAAGAAGCAGCAGCAAGTTCCACTACTAGTGTAAGCTACACGGATGTATCTGCGACACACTGGGCAACAAGTGAGATTCAAAAGGCTCAATCTGCTGGCATCATGAACGGCATGAGCAACACTCAATTCGCACCGGAAGGTTCGATTACCCGTGCACAGATGGCTACCGTTGCGTATCGTTGGATGCAGCAACAATCTACTACTACAGTCGTGAACGGTGCAGAAGTTTCCTTCACAGATGTACCCGCAGACCTGTGGGCAGCAGATGCGATTGCATACGTGCAATCGGCTGGCCTGATGGTCGGATATAACGATGGTACTTTCAAACCAGAAAGTAAGCTGACGCGTGCAGAAGCCGTGAAAGTGCTAAATGTATTGTTCAACCGTACACCACTCACTGGTGCAGTTACATCAACGTTCAGCGATGTACCAGCAACACACTGGGCATATGCAGATATTGAAGCTGCCGCTCAAAAGTAATTTCTGTTACACAAGCATAGAGCCCAGAATGAAGGGGAAAGAGCAGGTTATCGATAAGATAACCTGCTCTTTTTTGGTATCTATGAGGTTAAGAGAGAGAGCAAACCTTCAGCAGCCCCTCCCATACTTATTGATTGATGTTAATTATTGAACATGGGTTCTGTTCGGAGCAAATAGTTACCCCTAACTTCTGCAGCCCAATATGCAAAGACCTCTCTCCATTGAACACTGTTAAAGAATTCCTCAACGGATTGATTCTCGGAGTCCCAATCAACAAATATGTTGAGTGGTGTGATGCCCCCAGCCCAGATTCCATTACTGACATCCGTTCCCGTCTCTCTAACTAATAAGATGGGAATTCCGAATTGAAAAGCCATGGCAGGTTCGATTTGAGAAAAAGTAGAACCTTCCCAGAATGGTGTGCTCGTTGGTGGACCACCCACATTGGATTGAAGAATTTGAACAAAAAATCGTTGGAAGTTGATTGCGAGCAAGCCATAGCTTGAAAAAACCAAGCGTCGGATATTTGTCAGGATATTTTCCGGATATTGTTCACTTACGGGCAATGTGCGTGGGAAGAGTAATGCATCTTCAATTTCTGCAATAAGACGGTTCAGAAATTGTCCTTGCAGGTCATTTACCGTGTTGGTTGTACTCAAGAAAATCGGAATACGAAAAGCGCGATCTACGCATTCATTAATAGCCGAGGATGTGTCCTTTTCATTATGGGTGGGGTTGGGATTCGAGGAGGAATTCCTTGCGTTACCGCGGACGGGTGGGAGTTCAGATATAATGCTTACGGGAGAAAGTTTTTTCATGGGAATTTGCTGGGTCTTAACCTTATTTTTTGGATTACTCAATGTTCACATCTCCAATACATAAGAATCTGGATTTTATTTAGTCCCAGTCTATGCATTAGCCCATTTTGTGTTACCAATTGCCCCAATATAGTTGGTGATGTAGTCGTTAGTCCGTTGTTTTTACATTGCTTGTATCAAAAAAACGGCATAGGACTCGGTCCATACCGTTTTGGAATGACTTCTTATTCCTATCTTGTCTTTACTCGTCTCTCATTTAATGCGATTACTGCATACTAGTCGTTTTTCCGAGGAGAACTCTAGTAAAACTTACCGTCACGCAACTGATCCACGAATCCTTGTAACCAGACGTAATATTGCTCTGCGTGTTGGAGTTTGTGCAGATCACGCAGGGCATCATCTCGATCTTCGGAAGAGGTGTGCTCCGAAAGAATCATTGCCGACAGGTCCGGAATGACCTCACGAATGCCTTCTAACATCACATCCACTTCCCGTTGGAGCTTGGACCCGAAGAAATTTTGAAATGTACGATAAAAGTCGGTCTCAGCCACATACTGATCCTGACGTTCTTTCTTCTCCTCCAGTTTATAGATCATCTGTGACTCCGTAAGTGACCGAACCGCATAGCTCATGTTGCTCTTACTCATATTCATCGAGGTCTTCATCTCTTCAAGTGTCATCGGTCGATCTTCGAAATACATAATGCCGTATAATTTGCCAAACGTATGATTCACCCCATACAGATCCATCGTATTGGCGATGGCCTCAATGACTCTCTCCCTCAGCGCATGCCGATCAGGTAACGAAGGATGATTCGGTTTCCCGTCAGTTTCTTTTCCCACAATGTCACCTCTGGTTTATGATAACGTTCCCCTAGCTGCCTCATATTTTACATGACTTGCTCCAATTTTAACATAAGCCGGAATTAGAATTTTCAATACGAGTGTACAATAAATTTTGTATAGAAGAAATATAAAGCTGATTATACTCAATAATTCCCAATCGTTAAAGAAAAATTGAACAGTAAGGAGTGGGGGATTTGCGTTTAAAACTATGGAGGGAGTCTGAGGCGGTTCTATTCACGCTACCAGCTCTAATCCCGTTGCTGATCTTCTGGCTGGGACCTCTGGGATATATCGTGTATCTCAGTTTCACCGATTGGGACTTCATGAGCCCAGACAAGTTGTTTATTGGGTTGGACAATTACAGTTATCTGCTGACGAACTCTGAATTCTATCGATCCCTGAAAGTCACCCTGTTATTCGGACTGGGAAGTGTAATCCCAACCATTGTGGGCGGATTGGCGCTTGCGATGCTCATGAATAGCAAGATCAAATCATCCGGCATCTTCCGAACATTACTCTTCTCACCATGGGTTACTCCGACAGTTGCGGTGTCCATTGCGTGGTCCTGGATCTTCGAGCCCGAAGTGGGACTGGCCAATCTCATGCTGGGCTGGGCCGGTGTATCCCCGATCGGCTGGTTGCGTGACGCAGACTGGGCACTGGTTGCCGTCCTGATCGTTACGCTCTGGAAATCGATTGGGTGGGCGATGGTATTTTATCTGGTTGCACTACGCAATCTACCCTCTGATCTGCTCGAAGCAGCTTCAATCGATGGGGCCAACGGTTGGGATAAGTTCAGAAGTATCACGTTGCCGCTGATCTCACCAACGACATTTTTTCTCTCGATTATTCTTACCATCCAGTCCCTGCAAGCCTATGACCAGATTAATGTCATGACGCAAGGTGGACCGGCAGGATCAACGAGAACGTTGCTGTACATGTATTACCAGTCAGCATTCGAATCTTTTAATGTGGGTGAAGCTTCGTCCATCGCCGTTGTGATTATTCTGATCTGCGTGTTGCTGTCGGGTGTATCCTTCCTGCTTGGCAGACGTCTGGTGCACTACTAATGACAATGACATTGCCTAACAAAAAGTCTAAACGGATGAAGCGCAAGGAGTTGCAGAACGTGTCACAACCGAATTTTAAAATAAGTAAAATGATCCGCTATCTGCTGTTGGCCGTTATCGCGCTGGGTACAGCCTTTCCCTTCTATTGGATGGTCATTAGCGGATTCAAAACCAATGATGAGATCTGGCAGTTCCCGCCGACCTTCTGGCCGGAAACGTTCCTATGGAGCAATTATGTGGACGCCTGGAATGCGGCACCCTTTGCCCGTTACATCCTGAACAGTACCGGGGTAGCCTTAGCCATCTGTCTATTTCAGATCGTCAACTCCAGTATGATGGCGTACGCCCTGACACATATGAAATTCCGTCTCAAAGGTGTACTGACATCCCTGATTCTGGTGGGTTATATGATACCAAGTACAGCCGTGTATCTGCCTAGTTACCTGGTGCTTAGCGAACTTAATCTGCTAGATTCCTACACGGGCTTGATTGTATCCAACTGTGTCAGCGTGTTCTCGATCTTCCTGATCCGGCAGGCGTTCATGCAGGTATCTCACGAATTGGTGGAAGCTGGACAGCTCGACGGTGCGTCCCACTTCCGGATTCTCTGGACAATTATCACGCCGCTTGTTCGCTCAAGCTTCGCCGTGATGGTACTGATTACGTTTATTGAACAGTACAACAACTATTTCTGGCCTATGCTCATCACCAAAGACCCTGACTTGCAGCTGGTATCGGCGGGTCTACGCAGTTTCTTTGTAGAAGGCGGGGCATACGGACTTGCTTGGCCACAGATTATGGCTGCGAGTGCCTTCACGATTGCACCCCTACTTATTCTCTTCCTGTTCACCCAGAAGACCATCATGCAGAGCGTGAATATCACGGCAGGTGTGAACAAGAACTGATATTAACTACCTTACTATATAAATTGAAATAAACATTTACACAAAACGGAGAGGACAGAAATAATCTGAAGAAGCGAAGCGCTCGCCTAAAAGCTTTCTGCAAGAAAGCTACATCGGAAGCATACGCTTATCCCCGGATTTTACCTTTATAAAAAGGAATCAAAAAAATCTGGGGATAACAGCGATCGGAGGGTTGTTCTGTCATTGGAGTGGCTAGTGTAAATATTCTTTAGTTCAATTTATGCAAACTACCATTTCACCTAAAACGGGAGGAACGACAATGAACTGGAGTCAAGCAAGCATGACATGGAAAAAGAGATTGAGGTTGAACTGGAAGGGTGGCATGTCGCTGGTACTCGCGACCAGCTTTGCTCTACTGACCGCTTGTGGAACACAAGCACCCGCAGAATCGGGCACGACGGCTGCTGCCAGTGGAACCGAAGTTCAGGCCAAAGATCCGGTTGAGATCGAGTTCTGGTATGGTCTGGGTGGTAATCTGGGCGATAACATGAAAAAGACGATTGATGCGTTCAACGCCTCACAGAACGAAGTCGTTGTGAAGGGAATTGTACAGGCAGATTACACGGAGACGGAACAGAAGCTGCAAGCAGCGATTGCTTCCAAGAATGTTCCCGCCGCGGTACTTAGCTCCAATATAGACTGGGCACGTAAAGGATATTATGCGCCCATGGATGAGATGATTGCTGCTGATCCGAATTTTAGGAAAGACGACTTCATTCAGACATTCCTGAAACAGGGACAGGTGGATGGTAAGCAATACTTTTTACCAATGTACGGTACAACCCAAATCATGTATTACCGCATGGATACGTTCAAGGAGAATGGGATCGACCCAGCAAGTTTGACGACATGGGAGAAGCTGGCTGAAGCAGCTGCGAAGATGAGCAAGCAAGAGAATGGCAAGACCACCTTCTACGGCTGGGAACCGATGTGGGGTAGCGACAATATGATTGATGCCGTGCTGGGTAGGGGCGGACAGATTATTAGCGACGATGGCAAAACCGTCATGATTGACTCCCCGGAATGGATCGAGACATGGGACCTGTTCCGTAAATGGATCAACGAAGACAAGATTATGGGCATTCATTATGGTGGTCAGGGCTGGGAGTATTGGTACAAAACGATTGATGATGTGATGAAAAATAAAGCAGCAGGTTACACCGGATCCAGTGGGGACCAAGGTGACTTGGACTTCAGCGTAGTCGCTGCAATGCAACAACCAGGCTGGGAAGGTATGGGTGAAGGAAAACCGGTAGCAAGTGCCATATCAGCAGGTATTCCGTCAGCGGCAAGTCCAGAGCAACAACAGGCAGCCTACAAATGGCTTACGTATTTCTCCGAAACTTCGAACACAGCTTCATGGTCCATGAACACCGGATATATTGCAGTGCGTCAATCGGCACAACAAGATCCAGAATTCATGAAGTTCAGTGAGGAGAATCCACAGATCACTGTACCATTGCAACAGGCAGCTCACGCCTCGGCTCCATTCCAGGATCCAACAGGTGGCAAAATCAATGATGCATTAAAAGATGCAGCTGATCAGGTGCAGATCAATAATATGCCAGCCGAACAAGCGCTGAAGGAAGCGAAGGAAAAAGCACAGAAAGAACTGGATCGTGTAACGAAATAATGGTATCGATGAATGGTTTCCACGTGCTTCGGTCGTGAAGCTGCTCGACTAACAAGCAAAACGTATTGCTATAAGTAACTCATGCGAAAAGGGCGGTACATGCTGTACCGTCCTTTCCGTTCATACAAGATCGCAGACAAGGAGTTTAACTGATGCAAGATGAAACGTATGTGGAAGGATTAACAATTCCGATTGAAGCCGTATTGTTCGACAAGGACGGAACATTACTTGATTTTACGCGCATGTGGGGGTTCTGGACCGATTGTGTGTTGGGTGGCTTCAAAGATCAGCTAGCTACCCGGGGACTGCGTATCAATACAGAGGAACTTCCACAGATCTGGGGTACATTCCACGATGACCAAGGCCGAATGAATGGCTATGACGTGCGCGGGCCGCTTGCGATGGGAACCATGGATGAGGTGTACGCTGTGTTAACATGGCACGGATATCGTGCGGGTCTCAGCTGGGCGGAAGCCAAGATGATGGTTCGGGAGTGTTTGGCGCAAGCAGAGGAAGAGATGGAGAAGCATCGCCCGGCACGTCCATTACCAGGAGTTCGAGAATTCCTTGAACAGTGCCGTAGCGAAGGCGTGGTTATGGGTGTCGTGACGGCGGATGATACACCTAGTGCAGTCAAGCACTTGCAGTGGATGGGGCTGGAATCCTTTTTTGACGTAGTGATTGGTACGGATCTGGTGGAGCGGGGAAAACCTTTCCCCGATATGCTTCTGCTTGCATGTGAACGGTTGGGAATACCTGTACAGCATACTGTGGTTATTGGAGATACGGACGGAGATATGGAGATGGCACGAAAAGCTGGTGCAGGATACAGGATTGGGATTGGAGAAAAAGGAAGAATCCGCTTGGCGGACAGAACGATTCAATCATTTCATGAATTGCTGAATGGTGGGCTGAGTCGATGACGAACAGTCACGCCTACTTGGGCTGGGTACTGTTGGCGCTGGCCATCGGTCTGGAGCTGAGCGCTACCATTTTGCTAAAAGTATCGGATGGGTTCTCACGGTTCTGGCCTTCGGTGTTGATGTTTGTCTGTTATGCTGCGAGTTTTACGCTTCTTAATTATGCAGTGAAGTATATGCCGCTGGCTGTAGCTTATGCGATCTGGTCTGGCGTGGGCATTACGCTTATTGGCGTTGTGGGGCATTATTTTTTTGGTGAACGTCTGCGGCTCAATTCGATAGTATGGATCGGTTTTATTCTGATTGGCATTATTGGACTGAAATGGAGTGATTCTTGATGAAAAATGAACATACACCGGAGCAACCTATTGCCAGCTTCCAGGTCATTACGGACACACATGTGCGAGATGAGGCAGACCATATTCATAATCGGCATCTGGACCAAGCATTCGCCGACATAGCTACATTCAGTCAAGGGAGCAGCGGAATTATGCATGTGGGTGATGTGACGGATCGGGGGCTGCCGAGCGAATATCGTGAGTTGCAGCGCATATGGAAGCAACATGCGGAGAGCTTGCCGGACATCCGGTACACGGTAGGTAATCATGATATTGGAGCCGTGATATGGCAAGATCCGCCGATCGTTTTGCTTGAGATGAATGAGGACGAAGTAGCCGAGCTGTTGGAGCAAGAAGCAGATATGGAACGGATCACAACACAAACTGCTACTGAATCAGCTGCACTGATTGAGCAACTATCCGGCGGGACCTATACGTTGTCTGCTGCACCTTCGGGGCAGGAGGGTCAGGATGGGCGACCGATCTCTTCAGGAGTCGACCCCATTACGGTTGCAGGGTTATGGCAGCGTCGATGGAGTGATTTTGGAGGGACAACAGGCATGAAGGGCTCTTACCACGATCACTGGATTGATGGATATCATTATATATTCCTGGGCACTGAGCAACCTCACCCGAAGGATTGCGATATGTCAGTTGAACAGTTGGAGTGGCTGGATGCAAAATTGTCTGAACATGCAACACCAGATCATCCCATCTTCCTGTTTTTGCATCAGCCGCTGATGGATACGGTAGCAGGATCAATGAAAGAGCAAGGCTGGCATGGTGTGAATCAGGATGCGGAACTTAAAGCGGTTCTGGCTAAATACCCGCAAGCAATTCTCTTCTCAGGACATACCCATTGGCAGTTGGAGGCGCAGCATACGATGTACGATGGTGCGGGCCACATGCCAACCATGTTTAACGCTTCGTCTGTAGGTTATCTCTGGACGGATGAGGATGAGCATCTGGAGGGCAGTGAAGGACTTCATGTGGAGATTTATAAGGATCGAGTTGTTGTGAAGGGACGGGATTTTGTCGCGGGCGAATGGATCGAGGGTGCTGAGTTTACGGTTCTTTATCCACGAGAAGGGTAGTTAATTGGGTTGGGGGATCAAAGGGGAGGGTCACTCCCCTAAAGTTCCACGTGAAACGTAGTAGGAATGTATAGAGTTGGGTAAAGTTGTAAATGGGTGGGTGTACAAACTATACTCAAATAAGTACACATAACGTAATCAGCAATAGTCCAACCTATTCACGGAGAGGAAGTAGAAGCGGCATGAGAGAACTTCAGGTTCAAACGAAATATGGTACAGTTCAAGGCGAGCTTTTGCACGGTGCAAGTGTATGGAAGGGCATCCCTTATGCGAAACCCCCGGTAGGTGAGTTGCGGTTCAAGGCTCCGGTACAACCCGAGTCATGGGATGGAATCAGACAGGCTACGCAATTTGGGCCTGAGAATATACAACCTCGGAATCATCAACCTGAAGGCCTGACAGAACTACCGAATGAGTCAGAAGATAGTTTATATCTGAATATATGGGCTCCTGGGGAAAAGGCAGAACTATCATTGCCGGTCATGGTCTGGATTCACGGCGGTTCCTTCGTATCCGGTTCGGGCAGTCAACCCATGTATGATGGTACACAGTTAGCGGTACGGGGCGACGTCATCGTTGTCACGATCAATTACCGACTGGGACCTTTGGGTTTCCTCCATATGGCTCCATTAGGTGATTCATATGTATCCAATGCAGGTCTGCTGGATCAGGTGGCGGCATTACAGTGGGTGAAGGATAATATCTCTGCTTTTGGTGGTAACCCGGATCAAGTAACGGTGTTCGGCGAATCGGCAGGCAGCATGAGTATTGCGGCACTGATGGCGATGCCATCGGCCAAAGGACTTTTCCAACGTGCAATTATGGAGAGTGGTGCTTCCCAGTTCATGCCGGCAGAGCAAGCCTCAGCGTTGCGGGAAGGCATGCTGAAGATTCTTGGGGTGGACCCGGATCATCTGCAGAAGTTAAGTACAATCCCTGTAGAGCAGATTATTGCAGCCGGTGAAAAGGTCAAACAGCAGAGCGGGGCAGGTCTGGCCTTATTGTTCCAACCTGTCTTGGACGGGGAGACTCTTCCGCAAGTGCCACTACAGGCGGTGAGCGAAGGCTCGGCACAGGACATTCCTGTGCTGATTGGTACGACATTGCACGAGGGTGCACTGTTCATCCAGCCGCATGTGCCGTATTCAAAAGAGATCGATATGGTGCAGGGCGTAGACTTTATGACGCCAGATCTGGAGAACCGGGCAGCCATCGCGGACAGTTATCCCAAAACAGCTGATGGACAAGCTCAGGTCATGACCGATATGTTCTTCTGGCGTTCAGCGCTACAGTACGCTGGTGCACAGCAGAAGTATGCCCCGGTGTGGATGTATCGATTTGATTGGGTCATGCCGGAACATCCCTTGTTAAAAAGAGCGATTCACAGCATAGAAATGTTCTTTGTGTTTAATACACTGCATGTCCTCAAATTCATGAATGCGGAGCCGGATGAAGCTGCGGCGGCACTTGCCCTCAAGGTACAGGATGCCTGGATTTCCTTTGCCAAGAACGGCAAACCTGAAGTTGCTGGTGTAAGCTGGCCTGAATACGAGCAGGATCGTGCGACACTAATCTTTAACCATGAGATTGAAGTTGTGCATGATCCGGATGCAGCCAAGCGAGAGCTGTTGGGTTTATAATTCAGACCAAAGAGGAGTTCATTCTCAGAATGAACGTCCTCTTTTATTAATTAATTCGGCTGAAGAAGCAGAACGTGAGAAGAGATTCAAGGAAAATCATGCATGGTTATATTCCAAACATTATTTACGAGAGGCCTGCGTGTTGGACACCTCATCGAAGTAGAAGGAACGTTTCCCACGGGAGAAGAGCACGATCAAGACATGAACAAAGAGCACCGCGTAGACCAACATATAGACACCGACTGTTCCGAGGGAAAGCCATATTTGATAAGGCCGGAGCATGACATCCTCATTACTGGTGAAGGCATAATCATTGACCCAGCGGATGATTGTAATCACGAACCAAGGCGTGTAAAGTGCGAGCAGTCTTTTAAATAATGATTCCATGGTCGGTGAACCACTCTGGCGATTCACATAACGGAAGCGCAGAATAGCTGAGCCTGGTGTTATTCCGTTTCGTACCCATGGAATAAAGAACAGTACAATGACCATTGCAATGGATGTATTCAATGCTCCTTGAATTACATCGGACGGGGTGAAGATGGACAACACATTGCTAATCAGCACGACTACCGCACCATCGATAAGCAATGCAAGCAGTTGTGGTACGGGATACACGCGATTTTGCTCCACAATCTGCTCGCTCTTTGCCTGAATGCTTGCACGCGATGGGAATAAAGCAAGCAGGATGGGCGCTGTGAAGAATCCAATGACCGTTCCTGAAGTATTCAATAACAGATCATCTACATCGAAGAGACGGTAAGGGCAATTATAATACCCGTAGAATCCGGTGATCTGGGTGATCTCGAAAAATAAGGAAAGCCCGAAGCCACCAAGCAGGGCATACGTCCAGAACGATCTCTTTTGAAAGAAATAACGGATATATACACCCAGCGGCATAAGGAGCAGGACGTTAAATAGAACTTGCAAAAAGGCTCTGCCCTGAATCATACCCATATAGCTGGATGGCTGAGACCATACAATGGGTGTTTCTTTCATGATGTCTTTGACAAAAGTGAATGGAACCAAATTGTAGTAGATCGTGTCAGCGGCTTGCTGCGCACAGGTATCTCGCGTAGTGGGGAACGGGAGAATAACGAGGCAATAGGCGGCCAGGATATAAAAGATAAAGGAAAAGCTGATGCCAAACCGCGACCAGCTGAAGAAGCCGTCTTTGCGATAACCATAGATCAGCCACGGCACCAGCAAGAACATGGCCGCAACAACAAAGATGAAAAAAGCCGTTTGCACCGGAAAAACATAGGGAGACATGAGTAGGCACTCCTTTGGTATGTGGTATCAAATATAGTAACTCTCATAGAGAAATAGATAGGATTTAAGTATGTGTAGAGAATATCTGATAGTTACATCATAAGTTGTTACCCTTAAAGTGAGGGATGCATGAACCTTAAATTTGGTTTAAATTCATTCATGCAGTGATCAACCATATGGAACATACCGCCGAAATCCCGTATACTTGCTGGATAGCCGATCGTAGAATGGAGAGTAATACATATGTCTAATTTGCCTAACTGCCCGAAATGTAATTCGGAGTACACGTACGAGGATGGTAACCTGCTGGTATGCCCGGAGTGTGCACATGAATGGTCTTTGGAAGCAGACAATGAGAACGCAGAGGATGCGAAAGTAATCCGTGATGCCAACGGAAATGTGCTGAATGATGGTGATACTGTTACGGTTATTAAAGATCTGAAGGTTAAAGGTAGCTCGCTTGTAGTCAAGCAGGGCACGAAGGTGAAGAATATCCGCCTGATTGATGGGGACCATGATATTGATTGCAAGATCGACAGCTTCGGTGCGATGAAGTTGAAGTCCGAGTTTGTGAAGAAAATATAAGATTGAGAAACGTTCAGTTCTGCATACATTGGGAATTGAACGTTTTTTGGTTGACAGGAAATATTTAGCAGATATATACTGGTTGGAATTTAATTTTTGAATATGGTTGAGTGCTCTACATATAAAAAGGCAGGTGTCAGAGCGATGAAGAGAGATCACATTATTGAATATTATTCGAGGTTTGATGAGTGGGGGAGACTGGAGCGGGAACCGATTGAGTTCATCATTAACATGCATTACATCAAGGAGTGTCTCCCCGCTACCGGTCATATTCTGGATAATGGCGCTGGACCGGGAAAATATGCCATGGAACTGGCGAGACTGGGGTACCAGGTCACTTTATCGGATCTGACACCGTCCTCCGTGGATACTGCACGGCAATAGGCTCAGGAGTTCGGTTTGACACAGCAATTCGATGGATTCCATGTTCTTGATGCCACTTCGCTCTCCGGTATGGCTGACGAGACGTATGATGCTTCCCTTATGCTGGGGCCGTTATATCATCTGCAGACAGAGGAGGAGCGAACGGCCGCTGTACGGGAGTTGTATCGGGTAACCAAGCGAGGAGGCGTGGTATTTGTAGCGATGCAAAGCCGTATGCGCATGAGTATCAATTCGCTGCAATCCCCGCAGCATTGGAAACCGAATGATAACATGGCAGCAATTCGTTCTTTTGTGGAAAAGGGTATATTCGATCATCAGGATCAAGGACGATTTACGGGGGCATATTATTTTAATATTCAGGACGTTACGCCCTTCATGGAGCAACAAGGATTTGAAACTGTTGATTTCATTGGTTCATCCAGCCTTAGAGCCATGCTTACGGACGAGCAGCAACAACACTGGAAAGAACGTGGCGAGTATGATGAACTTATTCAATATATGATTGAAGCCGCCAAAGACCCTTCCATTTTGGGTATCTCGTCTCACCTGTTGTACATTGGAAGGAAGAAATAATGGATTTACCAGAAATGATCTAAAAAAGTATCTAATTTAGAATGTCATCCCGTGGAATGCTGTTTGCACATGATATAATATTTGTATCTAATGTTCTGGAGGTGTCACTATGCAATGGAAGGAAGTTCAGGAGCGATTCCCTAATGAATGGGTCGTTTTTGAGGCAACCAAGGCGTACTCTAGTGAAGGCCAGCGTTACATTGAAGAGATGGCAGTGATTGATTCATTTGATGATTCTACAGAGGCATTAAAACGTTATGGTGAATTACATCAGGAAGATCCCAGACGGGAATACTGCTTTTTTCACACTTCACGTCCAAAGGTTATTGCAAGAGAACGATATATTGGCATAAGAGGCCTCCGATGAAAATTTCAGAGATTTACGGTCTACCCTTTATAAGTATAGAACTTAAGTTTAGAGGAGAAGTACTTCATTTAGAAAG
This sequence comes from Paenibacillus sp. CB74, assembly GCF_055687625.1. Classification (NCBI taxonomy): domain Bacteria; kingdom Bacillati; phylum Bacillota; class Bacilli; order Caryophanales; family Paenibacillaceae; genus Paenibacillus; species Paenibacillus sp. CB74. Next base: position 5,560,794 of record NZ_CM146009.1, read on the forward strand.
GGTCCTTTTGGATACCGGGTCAGCAAGTACGTTGTTAAATGCAGATACAGTTCGAGAAGTAGGGATGGTTCCTGAAGAGGATGATCTCGTTGATATTATTAGAGGCGTAGGAGGTATAGAGTATGTTTATACCAAGTCTCTGGATTCTATAACTGTGGATGGAACAACGCTCAATAACTTTCAGATTGAAATAGGAAATATGGATTATGGCTTGGAGATTGACGGAATTTTGGGATTCAATTTCATGCGACAGGCCGGTGTTGTAATTAATGCCAATTTCATGGAACTTAGTATAGACAAGCCATAATTATAGAAAATAAGCATAAAAGTACCCCCTGGAAACAAGGGGTACTTGTGTTTTTTATCAAAATAGTTCAATATTAAGATACATAACAAAAGGTGATCTACTTACAATAGGTTAGATGAACGACGGATCGCTTCATACCAAGGAGGAACAGACAATGGAAATCGGAATTAGTACATTTGTGGAGACGAATCCGGATGTAAAAACAGGAGAGCTAATCAGTCATGCGCAGCGTATTCGCGATGTCGTTGAGGAGATTGTTTTGGCAGATGAGGTGGGTCTGGATGTATACGGCGTGGGAGAACATCATCGTGTTGACTATGCGGCTTCATCACCAGCTGTCATTCTGGCGGCGGCAGCTTCACAGACCAAGAATATTCGCCTGACGAGTGCCGTAACGGTGCTGTCATCGCATGATCCGGTACGGGTATATCAGGATTTTGCGACACTGGATGGCATTTCGAACGGTCGTGCAGAGATTATGGCAGGGCGGGGATCATTTATCGAATCGTTCCCACTGTTCGGCTATGATTTGAATGATTATGATGAACTATTCGACGAGAAACTGGATTTGCTGCTCAAGCTGCGTGATTCGGAAAAAGTAACCTGGCAAGGCAAACACCGTCCTTCCTTTAACAATCTGGGCATCTACCCGCGCCCGGTACAGGAAAAACTTCCGGTATGGATCGGCAGTGGTGGTAATCAGGAATCGGTTGTTCGTGCAGGACTGCTTGGTTTGCCACTGGTGCTTGCCATTATTGGTGGCCGTCCGGTGCAATTCGCACCACTGGTGGAGCTGTACAAAAAAGCAGCTGCTCACGCGGGACATGATGCTTCCAAGCTGACAGTCGCTTCTCACTCTCACGGCTTCATTGCCGATACAACAGACGAAGCGGTGGAGAAATTCTTCCCGCCAGCTCAAGCGGTCATGAACATGTTGGGCCGTGAACGTGGCTGGGGACATTACAGCCGTGCGACATTTGATGCGGCGCGCAGCCTTGAAGGTGCATTGTATGTAGGTGATGTGGATACGGTAGCTCAGAAGATTATCTATCTACGTAAAGAAGTCGGAATTACCCGCTTCATGTTGCACACCCCTCTCGGCACCATGCCGCATAACGAGGTGATGAGAGCGATCGAATTGCTCGGTAAAGAAGTCGCTCCAATTGTGCGCAAGGAAATTGCACGTTGGGAAGCGGAGAACCAGTAAACACGTTCATCGACTGAAAGTTGATACAGTTATAGACTGAGTGAACCAAATAAAGGAGCACGTCCTCGGCGGATTAAGCCATTGGACCTGCTCCTTTTTCATTTGTTTGCCGAAACGCTATAAAGTACAGATTACATGCTTATTCACTCGCAGATGTACTGACAAGGGAGTGGATTACCATGGACACCGTATGATCATAGAGCGTTTTGGCAGCTTCCTCGCTCTCAATATGGCCTCCCAGGTACAGATGAATAACACCGTGTAAGGGAGCCCAGATCATTCGTACCGCAAGCATGGGATCTTGCACCTGAAGCATTCCCTGTTCAATGGCTACCTCTACCAAGGCAGATACTTGCTTCAGTGCAGTCGCTGTTCCCTGCAAATTCTCTCCATCCGGTTTGAATTCGGAAAAAGACCCTCCAAACATCAGCTGATAGAAGCTGGATTGTGAAATGCCGAAGTCCCAGTAGACGTGGGCCAGATCCCGGAAATATTGTTCGAACGATTCATGCCGGGGCATAGCTTCAAACCGCTGGGCCATGAGAGAGCAACCCTCTAAATATAAATGCTTGGCTAACCCTTCTTTTTTGCCAAAAAGGTTATATATGATTTTGGTGGAGCACTCCATGCGTTCAGCTACACGGCGTACCGTGACGGCTTCCGGTCCATGCTCTTGCAGTAAAGCAGCAGCAGCATGCACAATATTTTGCCGCAGATTATCCGAGTGCTGGAGTCTGGCTTCCTGAAAAGTTGTTACCGTATGTGCAGATTCCGTGGAACCCGAATTAAGATCCTTCATTGATTTTCATCCTCATAACCGTATTGTTGTTGTTTTTGTATAGAAAAACTTCAGCTTAAATGCGGTGTGTCTTCTATGAAAGTACGTCGATATATTTTTTTCTTATGGTCATTCTACTGTTTTACGTCGGATAACGTCAATTTAATCCGAATCCAGTAAGGAGGCGCACCGCTCAAGATCCAATTTTAACAAATGTATTTGACAGTGTCATGAATTTCGATTACGATGATTCCATTAGGAAACGTTGTTTCCATATGAAAACAAATGTTTCAATCATGTGTAGAGGGTGGATGAGAGATGTTAAAGGATCAACAACAATGGGCACTTATTACAGGCGCATCATCAGGTATTGGGGAAGTTTTTGCACTTGAAATGGCTTCCAAGGGTAGAAATATTGTGCTTGTGGCCAGAACAGAGACCAAACTGATTCAATTGGCACAACGAATAGAGCGTATATATCAAGTAAAGGCGGAGGTGATCGTATCGGATTTGTCGCAAGTTGATGCACCTCAGAGCGTATATGAGGAATGTCAGAATCGGGGCATACACATCGATATATTGATTAACAATGCTGGATTCGCTACCCATGGATGTTTTGAACAGGTGGATGGTTCAAGGCAACAGGACGAGATTATGTTAAACGTGTTGGCCGTGACCAATATGACACATCTTTTCCTGCCAGGCATGTTGCAGAAGCGAGAGGGTGCTGTCATTAATGTCTCGTCGACGGCTGCCTTTCAACCTGATCCGTATATGGCTGTGTATGGAGCGACAAAGGCATTTGTACTTTCTTTTACCGAGGCGTTATACGAAGAAAACAGGAAGCGTGGCGTTCAGTTCTTAGCGCTATGTCCTGGCTCAACCGAGACTTCATTCTTTGATATCGTGGGTGCGGAAGAAGCTTCTGTGGGCAAGCGTGATACACCTGAGCATGTCGTAGCCGTGGCCATGAGGGCACTGGAATCAGGCAAACCCTACGCTGTGCCGGGGTCCGGTAATTATTGGACAGCGCAGTTCACTCGTCTCGTGCCACGCAAGTTGATGTTGCGAATTGTGGGAGGTATGCTTCGTCCGCGTTCCAAGGGTGGTAAACCAGAAAAAGCGAAAGCCTGAGAATGATAAGTGGTGAGTAGTTCGAAAGTGGTAAAGTAAAAAGAAAAACGCTGTCAGCGAGGTATTCACTGGCAACGTTTTTCATGAATTGGAGTTCGTTCATCTTAATATCGTGGATGATGTGATCGGAAGTTTATGTCAGAATCCCTTTGGCCCGAGCTTCTTTGATCCAGCCTGGAAATTCATTCAGAAGCCGATCATATAGCTCTTCATCACTGATCTTGGAGAAATCGTCCAAGGCAAAAAAGTCGGCGTTATCTATGAAGCGTCCAGGCATGTCATCCAATTTTTCCAATACTCCATAATAGGACCGTCCCAGGCCAACAAACTGCCAGAACAGGTTTTTGTGCGAGCTTTCGGTAATAAGCTGTGTGATTTTGCTTTCTTTATCCACACCTCCATCGCTGAAAAAGATAATGTAGGTTGGGATATGTGCATTAGGCTCTTCCACCGTATACTTACGAATAACATCTTCCATTACCTTGGGTTCATTGTTTCCGAAGCCCCTACGTCCGAGAACATACGTGCGAACAATGTAATCCTTGTAATCTTTGGCTGTTACACTTGGCGCACGCATAAAATCATCCGCAAAGAACCAGACATCCAACTCGCCATTGTCGTCAAACGCTGCCGCAACGGCGAGTATACGTTCAAAGGCTTCTTGCACAATGCCACTGCGGTATAGATTGAACATGGAACCGGATGCATCGAAAACAACGGCTACACGTGCCTGTAAAGGATCAACTTTTTTCTTTTCCAGAGATAAGGTGACTTTACGTTCAAGCAGATCTATTTTGGTCAATTTCAGTGGTTTAGTTTTTTTCTTTTTTGCAGGACTAGGAGGTTTCACCGGCTCGGCCATTGGTACCTGTGACTCTTGGGAAGCGGCAACTTCAGACTTGGCTTCGCTCGGACTTTCAATTTCAACACCAAACGACTCGGCAAGAGGCTGCAAACCTCCAAAGAAACCGCGTCCGATGGCGCGAACTTTGAACCCGTCCTGATGCTTATAAATTTCAATGAAAATAAGTGCTGTTTCTGACGTAGCTTGCGTAATCTCGTATGTAATTTGTTGTGAACCTGCTCTTACAATGGCTTGGCATTTCTGAACATCTGCAAACGTACCTACGGAGTCAATCGTAGCGGTGAAGACGCATTTTTCTACAGGAGCCTGTCGTAATTTACGGGTATCTAGCACAAAGGATGACTTGAGATCCTCGGCATGTTGGAGAACAACGCTGCGGTGGGGATCAACATTCTGATTATAAAATACAAAATAATCGTCCGAGGGAACTTGTCCCCTGTCGTTGACCATAAAACAGCTTGCATCGAGAGCAGAAGGTGCTGAAGCACTTTGAATCGTTACGTGAATCTGGCCTGACTCATGAATCGTGGTATTTTGGCCGGTGCTTAAATGAATGATGGGATCTGTCATATTCCGATTGCCTCTTTTCTTCAAACTCATTAATGGTACTACATAGTAACAAGTTAGATTTTGATACATATGTTTCCATAAGTCAACGAGCAGATGACAGATCCAATCAGTGAGACTATATTACGGTTCCCCCGTTTTTCTACGCCTCATCAGACTCATACTTTTCCCGATGCTCCTTCTTCATCTTCACATAGTCTGGGTCCGTTTTCGCAATCTCCCATTGGGCTTTGAATATGGCTGCGGCTTCTGCCTTCACCTTATCATTCTGATAGGGCAAGATTGAGCCATCCTCCTTCGAATATTTGCGTCCGCCTTTGTGATTCGTATACCGTCTGGCCCGTGTATAGCCCATCTGGAGAAATTTGCGAGCCATATCCATACCCACGAAATCCCCTTTTTTCTTATACTCCAAAAATAGCTCATAGATTTTCTCCGATGACTCTGTCGCAATCTCGGGTGTTTTGAATCGCCAGTGTGGAAGAATCTCGCCCTTGTATGGCTCAACCATGAGAACACCCTGCTCTCCCCGGCCTACGGTGTATAGCTCAGGATGTTTGCGCAGATCCAACTCATCATAATTGAGACTGTAGTCAAATTTTTTCATGTATACGACCTCCTTGATAGGAATTACCCCGATTCTGAACCAACAAGCACGGTTAATGGGGAACATTAGAATCAATTACACAGGAGGGATAACGGTATGGGAATGTCCGGAAGATATCTTGTGGTAACGAAAGAGCTAGTTGAATCCATCAAGTCAGGGGAGATCAGTGTCCATGATTGTGCAGTTGATCTGGATATCGATAAAACCTGGCAGATGATCCAATTCACGCTGAACGGCAATCTGGTAGATGGGAAGCCACCCCTGGGCTATGTAGTGCCTCTCGCAGGTGAGCAATACTTGGGAAACTATTCGGATATGGATCTGTTCTTACTCAGTAATGAGCAGGTGCTGGAGGCTTACATGGCGTTGGAGCAGCTCACACCGGATGAATTAAAGCAGCGGTATAGTCTGGAACAGATGATCACTGAGGGCGTCTATCCAGTCATGGAAGATTGGGATGCGGAAGAGACATTTCAGGAGATTGTCCAGACGGTGGATGATATCCAGGCCTTGTTTCAGGCAACGGCTGCAAGTGGAAACGGAATCGTGTTTTATGTTTTCTAAACGGGCACTGAAATGATGGGAAATGGTTGTCCGTCGCGGAGACAGGTTTGAACTGTGCCTATTCGGGTTATTGATAGACACAAGGCTCATGCCTTGCTGACATGACAATCTGGTAGAAGAGAGGGAATGCGATATGACACAGGATCAGAACGAAGAGAATAAAGCGATTCAAGAGGACGAGCCCGATCAATTCGAGACTCCCGCAACTGTGAAAGATGAAGAAACGGATGAGAAACTCGCAGAAGATCAGGATCAAGAATAACTTCCAGTATTGCATAATGAAGCAGGATCTTTTATCGAAACATACGATATGTTGAAATATAGATAGACCAGAGGTCGGACATGTTCCGGCCTTTTGGTTTATTTTTTGCGTATCCGTTTACAACAATTACCTATACCTTCATAATGGAAATGAATCATATTTTTCTAAGGAGGGGATCTTATTACGAATCGGAAGTTAGTCCAATGGATGGCAGTGCCACTGGTATTATTAATGGTTGTTCTTACAGGATGTCAGGCTGTGGGTGGAGTAGACGTTGGCAAAGCAATGGCCAATGGTGCGAGTATCAAGTCCGGTGAATCCAGACAATCCATGAATATAAACATAGAACCGGCTAAGGAATTTGCGACAGAGAACGACCTTGAAATGATCGAACGTATTAATTCCATATCTCTGGATATTGATCAAGCCAAAATGAAAGATGCGAAGACAGCATCGATCAAAGGTACACTGAGCATGGAGGGAACGAAGTTACCTTTCCACCTGTCCATGAATGAGTCCCAAGTGGTGATTGATCTGGATGGAGCCCAGAAACCGCTGTACATATCTCTGGATACGTTCCAGGATGCACAAGCTCTTCCAATGGTGGATACGAAGGCTCTGGAGAAACAACTCGAGGAAATCTCACCGAAACTGTTCTCTTTTGTCCTGAAACATCTGTCCAATCCGAAGAATATCTCTGTAACACCGGTACAGGAATCCGTGAATGGCGAAACACTTAGCCTCTCCAAGCTGCACCTGGAGATCAGTGGTGAAGAGATGCTTGCCATGGTTAAACCGTTCCTGACGAGTGTCTCGAAGGATGAGCAAGGGCTGAAAGACCTGATTGGAGATCTGTACGATGTGTTCTATCCTGTACTGGAAGCTGTGAACGAGGTTGAAGGCGGGGGAGATGAAACGCTGAATTCGATCGTTCCTGAATCGAAAGATGAAGCCGTTGCTTCACTATATGCCATAATCAAAGTAGGACTGGACAGCATGCTGGTCAATTATGATCAGGAGCTGAACAACCTGTTGAATGAGACTCCAGAATTCAAAACGGTATTTGGTACAGAAACCAAACTGAAATTGGACTTCTATCTCGACAGCAAGCTGGATATCCGCAAGCAAAACTTTGAACTGAAGGTAGCGCTACCGGCCTCCGAAGATCTGCCAGTGAACGCTGTAACCGTGAGCGGAAACAGTGAACAGTGGAATATCGGTGGAACGGTTGCAGTGGATGAAGTGGATGTATCGGGCGGCGTTATGGATCTGATGAAGGATGATATTACACCTGGAAAGATGCTGCGCAATTTTGATTCCAATTCACTTGCATATCAATTGCTCAAAGATGAAGCTGGGATCACGAATAAAAGTGTAGTACTCTTCCCGGATGATGAATACGCCGGGGCGATCACCGTTAAGAATACAACATTTGTTCCGCTTCGCTACGTATCTGAAGAATTGGATGCTGAAGTGAAATGGACCAAAGGTTCGAACCGAATTGTTGTCATTGACGACATCACGGGTGATGAGATTGTCCTGACCGTAGGTTCCAAGAAGGCAACCGTTGCTGGTAAAGAAGTAACCATGGTGGAATCCGCTTATGTAGGCAAGGACGGCAAAACATATGTGCCGCTGCGCTTTATGGCTGAATCCCTTGGAGCTACTGTAGATAAGGAACAAGAAACAGGCTGGATTTACATTGACCGTCCTTAAATTTTTATGACTAACAAAAACGATGAATTAATTCTATGGGGAGTGCTTCTTTTGGAGGCGCTCCTCTTTGTTGTGCTATCTCAGGCCAGATGAATGACTGGATGGGTATAGAAGCATACTAATCCGGTTGAATTTTTGGTTGTAAGAGATCCCCGTTTGATTAGAGCAAATGATGAAATGGGTAATTATGTGTTGAAGATGTCAAAAACAGCAAAGGGAGGTCTATGGATGATGTCTGAACGATTTGCAGGTAAAGTAGTCCTGATTACAGGTGGTGGTTCGGGTCTTGGCCGATCAGCTGCGGTGGAAGTCGCGCGTGAAGGGGCAAAACTTGCCCTGGTGGATGTGAACATGAAGGCGCTGGAAGAGACCAAGCGTGTGATATCAGAAGAGGTAAAGCATGCCGAGTTCCTGCTAATTGAAGGTGACGTAGCCGACGAAGAAGCAGTGAAGAAGTATGTTAGTGATACGGTAAATGCGTTTGGACGTATCGATGCATTTTTCAACAATGCAGGCATTGAAGGCAAGCAAAACCTGATCGAGAACTACGAGACAGAGATGTTCAATAAAGTCATCGACATCAACCTGAAAGGTGTATTTTACGGGTTAAAGCACGTCTTGCCTGTAATGAAAAAACAGGGTGAAGGCTACATTGTGAACACGTCCTCTGTCGGTGGCATTCGTGCTGTGCCAAACCAGATCGCCTACGGGGCGAGTAAACATGCCGTTGCTGGCATGACCAAAGATGCGGCGATTGAATACGCTGAGCACGGAATCAGTATCAATGCGGTAGCACCTGGAGCCATTCTGACAGATATGGTCATCGGTTCGTTCAAACAGATCAATCCGAATGACTGGCAGTCTGCATCCAGAGAGTTCGTGAAGGACAATCCGGCGAAGCGCTTGGGTGAACCGAAAGAAGTGGGACGCCTCGTTGCCTTCCTGCTGTCCGGCGAAGCACCGTTTATTAACGGAGCCATTATACCAATCGATGGTGCACAGTCAGCCAAATATTGATCCCAGATATGTTACGGTACTGATTCGACCTGAAAATTCAACATAGAATAACCAATAGATTACCTGGAGAATCATTCCTTCCACCATGTACCTCGGATACGAAAGAACGCCCTTAACTGGCCAATGTGCTGAATGGGGCGTTCTTTTTCGTGCATCCAGATAGCGTATATCCGCAGGTTAAGTGTGTTGTAAGGTCTGAGGCTTCTTGCTAAACCCGGTGCTTCCGGCTGTAAAGCCCATCTGACGATAGAATTGATGTGCAGCTTCACGTTCCGGGCGATTGGCACTGTTCAGAGACAGGGAGTCCACGTTATGCGTGGCTGCCCATTGCTCAGCTTCAAGAATGAGCTGACGGCCGATGCCAGAACCTCTGAACTGGTCATGTACAACCAAGGCCAAGATACGGCAGTGTCTTCCGTTCTTCTCATATAGATAAGACGTCTGTAATCCGATCAGTCCAACTACGCGTCCGCGTACCTCAGCTACCAGTGTCGTAAAGTTTGCGTCCGCAGAGATATGAATATAACGCTCTTCCATCTCGGCGTAAGTGGTGGGGTAACCGAGTTGGTCCATCAGAATGACCATATCTTGCAGATCGGTAGGGGAGCTGTGTCTAATCGTCACATCCAGGCTCATAATGTTGTATCCTCCTTGGGTCTTTCCTTCAATGAAAGTTCAATAATGGTATCCAGTAGTTCTGCAAAAGAAATGCCTGCAGCAGCTGCACTTTTGGGCAGCAGACTGTTACGAGTAAGTCCCGGCAGCGTGTTCACTTCAAGCACATAAGGCATGCCTTCCCGAATCATCATATCCACGCGAGCGTAGACGCTGCATTTTAGCACCTGATAACAGGCCAGGGCCGTGGCTTCGACGCGATGGTGAAGGTCCACAGGCAATTGCACAACCTGCTCATCGGCCCCATTGTCATCGTATTTGGAAGAATAGTCGAAAAACGCAGCGTTCGAACGAATGGAGATCACCGGCAGCATCTTACCATCCAGAATGGCACAGGTGATTTCCTCACCCTCGATATACTGTTCAATCATGACCGTGTCATCCCAGGCGAGGGCAGCCTCTACAGCAGCAGGCAGGGCGGAAGCTTCCTTCACCACTTGGGTACCAATGCTGGAACCGCCTGAATTCGGTTTGACCACCACGGGGTACGTTAATTGTTGAACAGCAATAGAGGCCAGCTCCTCCATATGACTCACTCGCAACCATTCACCGGTAAGCACACCTGCATGCTGCATGAGCTGTTTGGACATGTCTTTATCCATGCATACACTGCTTGCAAGCACACCACAGCCTGTGTAGGGAATACCTAGGGATTCCAGTGTGCCTTGAACCGTACCGTCTTCGCCGTATTTGCCATGCAGGGCAAGCAGTGCCACATCGATTCCCGCTGACTTGTCGATCAGATCGCGCTTGGAATTCAGTTCAATGGGCACAACCTCGTATTTGTCTCTATTCAGATTGGCAATCATCTCCTGTCCGGTGAGCAGTGAAATATCCCGCTCTGAAGATGTACCGCCCATAATTACGCCAACTTTCATGTGAAATCCTCCTTATCTCATTTGAGCTGCTGTCTCGCCAATGATGCGAATGCCTTTACGTATATGCTCATCGCTCACTCTGGAGAAACCCAGACGCATCGTGTTCACACCCTGACCGGGCTCCAGATAAAAGGTATCCCCTGGTGTGAACGTTACACCTTTCACTTTACAAGCCTCTAGCAGTTCACGGGTTCTGTATTCGGACGGGAACTGCACGAACAGATGCAGACCACCCGCACCGGAAATCCGGCACATTGGCAGATGTTGCTTCAGGCAACGCACAACCAATTCATATTTTCGCTTATACTCCGTGCGGGCTCGCTTCAAATATTTCTCGAAATTGCCGTTGCTCAGATATTGATACAATAACGATTGGTCCAGTGTGGAGGTATGGATGCTGCGTGCCCGTTTCATACTCTCCAGATAATCAATCAGCGCCGTATCAGCAATAACCCAACCCACCCGCAGACCTGGGAACAGGACTTTGGAGAAGCTGCCCAGATAAACCAGTCCATTGCCCTTGCCCATGCTGGCGATCAAGGGAGATACGTGGGAACCGGAATAGCGCAATTCTTCGTTGAATCCATCCTCAATGATGGGAACCTGATACTTGTTCATCAACCGGATGATCTCTACCCGTTTCGCAGGAGACGTCACAATCCCGGTTGGATTGTGGTAGGAGGGCACGAGATACGCCAGATCATATGGACTTTCCTCAAGTTCATGTTCCAGCTGCTTCAAGTCCAGGCCATCCGGCTCCATATTGACACCGGTTAGGTGGAACTGGTGCAGCTTCAGGTTTTTGATTGCCGTGTGGTGCGTGGGATTCTCACAGAGCGCTTTTCCGCTTTTTTTGCGCAACGCTCCAAGCACCAGATCGAAACCTTCCGTGAATCCGTTGGTGATCAGGATGTCCTTGCCACGGAGGTTAACACCTTTGTTCTCCATATATCGTAGTAAATAGTTCATCAGCGGTCTGTATCCTTGCGCATATCCGTAATTCAGCAGTACTTCGCCTTCAAGTGACATGCGATCCAGAAAAGCCCGTTTCACGTTCGGCAGATCAAATAGCTTTTCATCCGGTGCTATGCTGGTAAACGAGATCTCGCCGCGCTCTGCCCCGGAGCCATGCTTCATCAGATCGTACTGCTCTGCCTGGATGGCATACTTACTTACCTCTGTCTTCCAGTCCAGTTGCCAGCTCGCTGTGGCCTCAGGAGCCTCAATGGAAGCACTAACGTAATTGCCTTTGCCTTTGACCGCGTAGATCAGACCTTCATCTTCAAGCTCGGCATAAGCGAGCAGAACCGTGCTACGACTAACCTTCATGAGTGTACTAAGTTCACGGGTGGAGGGCAGTTTTTGTTTGGCTTGCAGGCCACCTTTGAGCATCAATCGCTTCATATAATCTTTGACTTGTATATATACAGGGCGGTCCTCCGTCAGTTGCAGATCGGAATACATCCCATCACTCCTCTACTGGTATCTTGCCATATTATAAACCCGACAGAAAGAACCACGATACCTCTGTTTCCCTGAGGAGGTGGTCGGTTATTCGCGTAAACGCAAAAAAGCCCAAGCAATATGCCGGGGCCTGTGGTGAGACTTGATCCATTTTCTATAGTACTGCTGCTATAATTCTACAGTTGCATTGCATGACTAGTCTCTCTAGGATCGATAGCTATCTGACCTTCTACGTGTGTCTATTAACTCAGTACGACTATAATTGCAGGCTTTCTAGGTGATACTTAAAATCTACAGTGAATCAAGAATCTAGGTCTTTCTACGTTTGCTTGCTGCAAGGGTCGATTAGATGATGAATCTACAATCTATAAGCTAAGGTTCTTGCTAACTGTACTCTTGTCGTGATCACGTAACAGAATTCAGCATGAAAAAGAGTTTCAATCATAGGGTACAATAGACGGAGGTAGATATAAAGACATGTGTCTCAGTGCCCAATTTCTTCCTCATACCCCTATAGTAACACTTTGAATCAGGGAAGTTAACCTTTTTTTTGAAATATTTGTCGTAATAGCGAAAATTGCGTGAATTGTACTTCTTATAGATTGAAATGGTGTCCCTTTATAATATGTGATAGGATGTAAACCTATAGATAATGAGGAAGTGAGCCTATTGATTAATATTACTGTGCCAACACCGGATGTAACCATTACGAAGCAGGTTGATCCACAGCTTAGCCACATTTATGGATTTACGGATTTTCACCTGATAACCCGGGAACTAGGCGGGATTTTCATGTTTTACAATGCCGCTGGAGAGCTGTTATTTGTCGGGAAAGCACGAAAATTAAGACCACGTATCAAAAAGCATTTTGAAGATACCGTATCACCAATGAAGAACCACCGCGAAGAAGTAACGAAGATTGAAGTGTGCGTGATTGAAGATCCGGTAGATCGTGAAATTTACGAGACGTATATCATCAACACGATGCGTGCGAAATACAATGTAGATAAAGTATTGTACAAGTAAGATGCATAAAATCTGAATTAACATGCAACGACTAGGACATATGTCCTAGTCGTTGCAACACGAGGTAAGGATGTAATCGAAGGGTTGCATCCGATCCTTTGTGGTGCCATCCCGCTCTTTCAAGGGAATAGCTTGTAGAATTTGAAACGTAGAACGCCCAAACCCAGTATCACAGATATACCAAATACATATGAAGAGGTGATTGTGTTGATCGGTCGTAGCGGTAACCCTACCCTTAAAGACAGCACGTTTGAGAACAGAGGATATGGAGAAGATCGGTATCAGAATTATATGACAATTAACGGCACGGTGAACAAAGCGTTTATTACGCTGGTGATCCTGTTGGCTAGTGCGTTTGCAACCTGGATGATGTTCTTTAACGGACAAGAAGTAATGCCGCTCGCGTATGGCGGATTGATCGTTGGTTTCATTCTGGCACTTGTGATTTCGTTCAAACCGATAACAGCACCATATCTCGTACCCGTCTATGCCGTGGCAGAAGGCCTGTTCCTGGGGGCGCTCTCCGCAACCTATGAATCCCTGTATAACGGAATTACCTTGCAGGCTGCTCTGTTGACGATGGCTGTATTCATCGCGCTGCTGATGGCATACAAAACCCGTTTGATCAAAGCTACAGAGAATTTTAAGCTTGGGGTCGTCGCTGCAACCGGCGGTATCATGATCATGTATCTGCTGAGCTTTGTACTTGGTTTCTTCGGCATTTCGATTCCTTATCTGCATGACAACAGCTTGATCGGCATCGGTATTTCGGTCGTTATTGTTATTGTGGCTGCTCTCAATCTGGTCCTTGATTTTGACTTCATCGAAGGTGGCGCTGAGCGTGGTGCGCCCAAGTATATGGAATGGTACGGTGCATTTGGATTGATGGTAACGCTGGTATGGCTGTACATTGAGATCATCCGTCTGCTTGGCAAATTGCGTAGCCGGGACTAGTCTTGCTTCAATTATGTTCGAGAAGTAAACGGAGTTTGAATTTAAAGTCAAAAAGCTAACGCGTGTTACTCACGTCGTTGGCTTTTTTTGTTTTATATGGAGGTAGTCTGAAAGCAACATGGAAAGTAGAAGGAGGACAATTATGTAGAGTCAGATGTGTACATGTTACCATATTTGGATTGACGGTCTGGAAATAGTTATGTTATTTTATTGATAATGATTATCATTTTCGTTTAGAGGTTATTAAGTTGCCTGATGTTATCATTCTCTAGCTAAAAATCAAGCAGATCGAAAGGAGTGGCCTCATGTTACTGGAAAATGATTCGCAGATTGCTGCGCACCAGCCTGTTACCGGCCGCAGTCCCAAAACGAATCTTGCCAACGTTAAAACATACATGGACAAGCATTACGACCAGCACCTATCAATTGCAGATCTTGCCTCGAAAGCGGGAATCAGTCCGAAATATTTCGTAGATCTGTTCAAGAAAACGTATGGACAAAGTGCAATGGAGTATCTTACTGATCTGCGCATTAATCGCGCCAAGCGATATCTGAAGGAATCCCGATACAAGCTTCGCGATATTGCGCTGAGGGTGGGATATAGTGATGAATACTATTTTAGCCGCAAATTTAAAAAGGAAGTCGGCGTATCTCCTTCGGATTATGCGAAAAACGCCAGAAAACGGATTGCCACCTGTTCTTCCAGTGTGATTGGGCAACTTCTGGCACTCAATGTCATTCCCGTCGCTGCACCCATCGATCCCAAGTGGACGGCGTATTATTATAATGCACATCGTACAGAGATTCAGTCCCACCTGAAATTGACGGACCCGTACACGAGCTGGCGGTTTGAGGCCAATGTGGAACGGTTGGTTCATATTCGTCCTGATGTCATTGTAGGTACAGACGAAATTAGTGAACAGGATCAGTCCCAATTGGCCGAGATTGCGCCTTGCTGTTTTGTCCCCAAACATCATTCGGATTGGCGGACACAGCTGCGCATGATTGGATTATTTCTGGAGCGGAAGGAACAGGCGGAGCAATGGATACACATGTACAACCAGCGAGCAGAAAAGGCGCGTGAATCGGTACAGCGGGAAGTGGGCCGGGAGAAAGTGATCGTTGTGCGGGTATACGGGCAAAGTCTGTACCTCTATAGCAATCCCGGTATTGAAGAAGTATTGTATGGAGCGCTGCAACTGGATACATTCTCTGATCTTAGTGCCAATGATCCGTTAACGTTGGAGCAGCTCGCCGCCATGAACCCCGATCGAATTCTCGTTATGGTGTGTCCCGAAGCAGCTTCACGGGCATACTGGCTCAGCTTGCAGCATTCGGTTACATGGCGCCAGCTTAAGGCCATTCGTCAGTATCAAGTTCATCTGATCACAGGCGACCCCTGGTTTGATTATTCGGCTGTAGGTGTGTTGCGCATGTTGGATGAAGCGCTATTGATCTTCACGGGATATTGTCCAAACATATATCTGGATAACGTCCATGGTGATTCCCGGGCGACGTGACATATAATCCTTGTATCTAAATGAGAATGTTTATCAAGGGGGATATCACACATGTTTCACTATATCAAAAACATCGGACAACGTTCCGTTGGTAACCAATTCCGCAGTGCCCGGCTCTCAGCTCTGATTCTACTCATGTTAATGACAGGACTGTTGTCCGCCTGTGGCGCAGCATCCGAGAATACAGGATCGGCCCAAGCAGAGCAGCCCACAACGGAAACTTCAAACCCGGCTTCAACCGAGACAGTTGCAGAGGAAGAACATGGGAAAGAAACAGCTGGTGAACGCACCGTAAAAGACGATCTGGGACATGATGTGATTGTTCCAGCGAAGACTGAACGCGTATTTGCGCCATATCTGGAAGATTCCCTGTTAACCCTTGGTGTTAAGCCGGTAGCCCAATGGGCAAGTGGTACAAAAGGACACGTCTATCTCCAGGATCAGCTCAGTGATGTGCCTACACTTGATTTCTCCAGTGGGTTACCTTCACCTGAAGCGTTGATGTCGTATAAACCTGACTTTATTATTTTACATACGGCCCAATATGCCGAGAACGGGGTGTACGAAAGTTATTCCAAGATCGCACCGACCTACGTATTTACGAATGCTTCGGGTGATGTAGAGAAGTCTTTGCAGGTCATTGGTGATCTGCTGGGCAAAACGGCTGAAGCCGAAAAAGCCATTGAAACCTACCATGCCAAGGTTGAGTCAGCCAAAGCTGAGCTGGCGAAAGTAGCCGAAGGCAAAAAAGCAGCCATTATCCGTTTTGCCCCGCGTGGCATCAGCATGATGGGTGGCAACTACTTCAGCGGTTACGTCGTATATGAACAGCTGGGACTTGGTAAGCCTGCATTGGTCGAGTCGGAGAACAGTGCTATTGTATCCACTGAGATATTACCAGAGATTGATGCCGATTTTATTTTCACCGTGGAACAGGGCCCGGGTAGTATGAAGGAAATGACCGAAACCAACGTATGGAACAGTATGCCTGCGGTAAAAGCAGGGCATGTGTACGCTGTCGAGCCAGCTCCGTGGCTGGGCGGTGGATTGATCGCATACGGTCATGTCATCGATGATACGCTCAAAGCGTTAACGCAATAATTGGAGAAGTACAACTCCCTTTGGAGTGTCGGAAGCCGGATGTTAGTCCAGTGTTTCGGATACACCATGAGGGAGTTTTTTTCGATTGAAACGTGAACTTGATATGACATAAATATGGAAATATGGAGATAATCAAAATGATTTCTGGATATCGTCCATGGGACAGCCGCATTCACTCTTTTATAATTGGTAATGAGAATCAATCTCATATAAAGATGCAGTTCAGTATTCAACTTATATAAGCAGAACAACGAGGAGGACCCATCCGTAATGACGTTTCAGCCCAACCTAACTGTTCCTGGCACCCTGGAGCACATCGCACGCAGTACCATTCAGATCCCGAACGCCGAACAATGGACCATGAAATCACGTTCAGGCCACCATGACTATCAGATTATGGTATTCAAGCCTGCCGAACCTCCGCCTCCGTCCGGTTACCCGGTGATTTACCTGCTGGATGCCAATTCCGTATTCGGCACCATGGTGGAAGCCGTTCGTGTGCAGGGACGCAGACCGGAGAAGACAGGATCGGTCCCAGCAATTGTTGTGGGCATCGGGTACCCGATCACGGGCCCCTTTTCCTCTCAACGATACTATGACTTTACTCCACAGGCCACGACTGAATATACCACCAAGTCCGATGGTACACCTCTTCCGGAACAAGGAGGTGCTGATGAATTCTTACGTTTTATTGAAGAAGAACTGAAACCGGATATGGAGCAGCAGTTTCGGATTAATCAAGATAGACAGGCTATATTTGGTCATTCACTCGGTGGGTTGTTCGTGATCCATGCGTTGTTCACGAAGCCAGAGGCTTTTCGATATTACATTGCAGGCAGTCCCTCACTGCACTGGAATCAGAAGGTTATGCAGGCTGAGGAACAGGAATTTGTCGCAAGGCTGGAACAGCAGCCGGTGAACGTCAGGGTATGGATTGGTATGGGAGAACAGGAAAAGACCCACCCGGCTCGTAACAATAATAAGGCATCCAGTCTTACGGAACGCTTATCCGCATTGAAGCATCCGGGGCTGGATATCGCATACACCGAGTTCGAAGAAGAGAATCATGTCTCGGTATTGCCATTTTTGATTAGTCGTACGATGCGTTTTGCCTGTAGTCCGGAGTCATAGAAGGTTGGAATGAGGAAGTTTTTAGGGGAGAACACAGCTATAGGCAGTATGGGAGGTATACGAGTGAGCTACACAGGAATCGATGGAACAGTGGCCGTGGTCACTGGTGCTGCGCAAGGGATTGGTGAAGCAGTGGCGAGGTTGCTTGCACAGAATGGCGCGATCGTTGCACTGGTGG
This sequence comes from Paenibacillus sp. CB74, assembly GCF_055687625.1. NCBI lineage: Bacteria > Bacillati > Bacillota > Bacilli > Caryophanales > Paenibacillaceae > Paenibacillus > Paenibacillus sp. CB74. The sequence continues at coordinate 5,578,745 of NZ_CM146009.1, forward strand.
ATCGACAGGATAATTCGCTTAATCAGCTTGTCACCGATCTACGCAGTCATGGCCATCAGGCAACAGCCCATGTTGCTGATATATCGGATCGTCAAGCCGTTGAGGATACTGTTCAACAGATCGAAGAGACGGTTGGCCCTATTGGCATTCTGGTGAATGCTGCGGGTGTGCTGTACACAGGGGCAGTTAGGGAGCTGACAGATGAGGAATGGATGAGGACGTTTGACGTAAATACACACGGTGTATTTTACATGTCGCGTGCAGTAGTAAGAAATATGGCTGAACGCAGGACGGGTGCGGTGGTTACCGTGGGTTCGAATGCTGCTGGTGTTCCGCGAATGTATATGTCTGCCTACGCTGCTTCCAAAGCCGCTTCGACCATCTTCACCAAATGTCTGGCTCTGGAATACGCGGATCAGCATATTCGCTGCAATATTGTCTCTCCAGGTTCAACGGATACGCCAATGCAGCGAGCCATGTGGCAAGATGAACATGGCGCTGAGGCGGTTATTGCAGGCTCACCGCAAACCTTCCGTCTGGGCATACCGCTGAACAGGATGGCATTGCCCGAGGATATCGCGGATGCGGTGGTCTATCTGGTATCGTATCAAGCCAGACATATAACGATGCACGATCTGTGTGTGGATGGAGGCGCCACACTTGGTGCCTGAATCAAGAGATAAGGAGATGATGAATCATGTCAAAAGCGGGTACGGTCACTGTAACTTCCGCCATACACCTTCTGGAGCAATATCGAGAGGGGACGTCCTTTTTCTGGTCTTCACCGCAACATACCTTGCTCGCGCAAGGAGAACGGGTTCGTTGGTCTCCGCTGCATACGGAGCACGCAATTCAATCAGATCTCAGCAATTCTGCTGTAGTTATGGAACATAAATATAAGGAAGAGATACATCTTTTCATAGACGGTATTCAACAGCTTATGGACAAGGCCAAACAAGCTGGTCAATCGAGCCCGATGGTGGTTGGCGCCATTCCATTTGATCCGCTGGATGCTGCTGCTGAGTTATATGTACCTGAGACGGTGCAGTGGGCTGAATCGTTACCCCCGGAATCACGTGCATTAATTCAAAAGCTGCCAGCAGCCGTAAGCTGTGAAGTTGTTGAGGTTCCTGCGGGGGAAGTGTATGAACAAAGTGTAGACAACGTATTGGTTGACCTGAACCAGCGTGATCTCCACAAGGTCGTGTTATCCCGTACGCTTGAGGTGACTTCACAGACCCTCGTGGACACGTATCAATTGCTGCGTAATCTGTTCAGGGACAACACACATGGATATACATTTGCGGTACCAATGAGAGGCCAAACCCAGTTAGAAAGTACTATAACAACGAATGAAAGACAATACAAACTAGACGGACACATTGAAAATAAAACGAGTCGCACCTTCATCGGGGCAAGCCCGGAACTGTTGGTTACCCGCAAAGGAATAAATGTACGAGCCAATCCACTGGCAGGCTCTGCACCCCGGAGTGAAGATCTAGCAGAAGATCGCCGCCGTGCAGAGGCACTGCTGGCCTCAGCCAAAGATCGTCATGAGCATGCCGTAGTCATTGAAGCAGTTGCGGAGGCGTTACGTCCATTATGCCGACAACTATCCGTTCCAGCAGAACCTTCGCTGATTCAGACGCGCACGATGTGGCATTTATCTACCGAAATACACGGGGAGCTGGCGGACGCGGCCACAACATCACTGGAGCTCGCTTTGGCTCTTCATCCCACACCCGCTATCTGTGGAACACCTGTACAGGCTGCGCGGACAGCTATTAAGCAACAGGAGCCATTCGACCGGGGATTATTTACGGGAATGGTGGGCTGGTGCGACAGTGAAGGCGATGGCGAGTGGGCTGTAACGATCCGATGTGCTGAAGTGGAAGGCACAGCTGTGAAATTGTTCGCGGGAGCAGGCATTGTAGCAGGATCTACGGCAGAAGCAGAGCTGGCAGAGACTGCTGCCAAGTTCAGAACGATGCTGCTTGCGATGGGGTTGGATTCGAATGTATCGATTCAGAAGGAGGAATGAACAATGCTGCCAGGATATCAGGCTTGGCCTGAGGAAGTTGCAGAACGTTATCGGCAGGAGGGATGCTGGGAAGGGATTACGTTTGGAGAGATGCTCCGTCAGCGTGGTGATCTATATGGCAATCGGGTAGCCGTTATTAGCGGGGAACAACACCTCACCTATGCAGAACTGGATGAACGGGTGGATCGATTGGCATCCGGCTTATATGCCAAAGGTATACGGCAGCATGACCGAGTTATTATACAGCTGCCTAATATGACTGCGTTTGTTGAAGCATGTTTTGCTTTATTCCGCATCGGTGCACTGCCTGTATTTGCTCTTCCCTTGCATCGAAAGAGCGAAATCACCTATTTCGCTCGTTTCTCTGAGGCCGTAGCATACCTGATCCCGGATCAGGATGGCGGATTTGATTATCGCACTCTGGCAGAGGAGGTACAGGCAGCGGTGCCGGGACTTCGACATATTTTCGTGGCGGGAGAAGCGGGGCCGTTTACAGCCTTAGAAGATGTCTATGCAGAACCTGTCACACTGCCGGATGCACCGACATCTTCCGATGTTGCTTTTCTACAGTTGTCGGGTGGAAGCACCGGATTATCCAAGATGATCCCACGTACTCATGATGATTACATTTACAGTTTGCGAAGAAGTGTCGAGGTATGTGGCCTCAGTCCCGAGAGTGTCTATCTGGCTGCACTACCAGTAGCACATAACTATCCAATGAGCTCACCCGGCATTCTGGGCACATTGTATGCAGGTGGCACGATTGTGTTGTCTCGGGGATCAAGCCCGGATGAGGCCTTTCCGCTCATCATGTGCCATCAGGTAACGATCACGGCTTTGGTGCCGCCGCTGGCTCTCGTCTGGCTCAATGCAGCGGCTGCCCGTGGGATCGAGCTTCCGTCGCTCCAGGTTCTTCAAGTGGGAGGAGCCAAATTCAGTGCAGAGGTAGCGGCACGCGTCAAACCGATTCTTGGCTGTACATTACAGCAGGTATTTGGCATGGCCGAAGGGCTGGTGAACTACACACGTCTCGACGATTCCGAGTATGTCATTACCCACACACAAGGTAAACCAATGTCTCCTTATGACGAGCTGAGGATTGTGGATGACGAAGACGTTGAGGTGGAGCAGGGACAAGCCGGACACCTGTTGACACGTGGACCCTATACCATACGTGGTTATTACAAAGCGGAGGAACATAACGCCAGATCATTTACGACCGACGGTTTCTATCGCACAGGCGATATCGCGAGTCTGACGGCTGACGGATATCTCGTTGTGGAAGGGCGGGCGAAGGATCAGATTAACCGTGGCGGGGATAAAGTGGCTGCCGAGGAAGTGGAAAATCACCTGCTGGCCCATCCTGGCGTGCATGATGCAGCATTGGTATCCATGCCCGATGAGTATCTGGGCGAACGCTCTTGCGCATTTATTGTGCCAAGCGGTGAAGCTCCGGGGGTGGCCGAGATCAAGTCTTTTCTACGCAATCGGGGACTGGCCAGTTATAAAATTCCGGACCGGATTGAGTGGGTAGACACTTTTCCGAAGACACAAGTAGGCAAGGTCAGCAAAAAAGCATTACGTGAGATGTTGACCATCGGGCAACCTGTTTCTAAATAAGAATTCTCAATCACGTTGCACTGTATCGGTTGAACTAACCATTTACACAAGAACGTAGAGGGCAGAAATAACCTGAAGAAGCGAAGCGTTCGCCCAAAAGCTTTCTGCAAGAAAGCTACATCGGAAGCATACGCTATCACCGGATTTCCACCTTTGTAAAATTGAATAAAAAAATCTGGGGGTAACAGCGATCGGAAGATTATTCTGTCATCGGAGTGGCAAGTGTAAACATTCTTTAATTCAACTGATATGGCTGAACGTGATCTGATCAATAAAGCTGAAAAGAGGGATATTCATGGCACTTCCAGTGATTCAACCATATGCAATGCCTGTAGCGTCGGAGCTTCCGGTCAACAAGGTATCCTGGACCCCGGATGCGAAGCGTGCAGTACTTTTGATCCACGACATGCAGAACTATTTCATGAATGCATTTACGGCGGGAGCATCCCCGGCGGTAGAGCTGATTGATCATATTGCACAACTTCGTTCAACGTGTCATGAACTAGGGATTCCCGCGGTCTACTCGGCACAACCGGGTGGGCAGACACCGGAGCAGCGCGGACTACAGCTGGACTTCTGGGGTGCAGGGATCGATGGCGGACCTGTGCAAAAAGAAATTGTTGAATCGCTTGCACCCGCTCCACAGGACATCTTTATGACCAAATGGCGCTACAGCGCCTTCCAGAAGACAGAACTGCTTGAATTGATGGAGCGGCAGGGCCGGGATCAATTGATGGTTTGCGGCATATATGCGCATATCGGATGTCTGATGACGTCAAGTGAGGCATTCATGCGAGACATTCAGGCGTTTCTGATTGCCGATGCGGTTGCTGATTTTTCAGCGGAAAAACATCGTATGGCGCTGACGTACGCGGCAGAGCGATGTGCGGTAACACTAACGACCGAACGTTCGATTGCGTTGCTGAATGCATCAGCCTCAACCAGAATTGGAGAGGAAGTTACGTCCGAGGTGCAGCAGCAATCAGCATCCACCGCGGAGATTGGGTCTGTCGAGCAAGGACGAGAAGCCGTTGATCATGCAAGGTTGGTAGCATTACGAGCTCAGATTGGCGATCTGTTACAGGAGCAGTCCGATTCCATTGGGGAGCATGACGATCTGATTCAGAACTGGGGAATGGATTCCATTCGCATGATGAGTCTGGCTGAACGTTTTCGCGCGGAAGGAGCAGAGGTTACCTTTGTTGATCTGGCGGAGCAGCCTACACTGGCCGCTTGGGCAAGACTCCTTGATCATGTCCAACCGAAAGTACTGCCGAACGGAGACTACTTTTGAGCGGGGCGGTGCAGATGTCGCATCGTCGGAACACAGCTTGGCCTTTATCTTCTGCACAGTCGGGCATCTGGTATGCCCAACAGTTGAATCCGGACAACCCGATGTACAACACGGCCGAGTATGTGGTTATTGAAGGTCAGATCCATATGGGACGATTAGAGGAGAGTGTACGCCAGACCGTGATGGAGGCCGAATCGCTGAATATGGTATATGGCGAAAATGAGCAAGGCCCGTGGCAATGTCTGCGCACCAATAGGAATGATTGGACATTCCATGTCATGGATGTTCGTAATCAGGCTGATCCTCATATGGCTGCGCTCAACTGGATGAAGCAGGATCTGGCACGGCCTGTTGATCTGGCAGTTGGTCCACTCTTCACAGAAGCCCTGTTCCGGGTGAGCGAAGATCGGTATTACTGGTACCAGCGCATTCACCATATTGCGATTGATGGGTACGGCGTATCCCTGATCACACGCAGGGTTGCCAGCTTGTACTCTGCAAGCTTTCAGGGAGAGAGTGCGGGACAGATACAGGGAACGGCAGCGTTTGGATCACTGACTTCTGTTCTGGAAGAAGATGAAGCGTACTCAACCTCCACCAGTCGGGAGCAGGATCAGCAGTTTTGGATCGAACGATTCGCGGATGCACCGGATGTGGTCAGTCTGGGTGAACGCTCTTCACGTACATCCACCGAGTTCTTACGACAGAGTGCGGTCTTCACGCCGTCACAACGGGAGCAATTGCAAGCAGCAGCGGGAAGGTTCGGTGCGACTTGGCCGGATCTGTGTGTAGCGGCAACAGCGGTCTATGTGCAGCGAATGACAGGGTCCAACGATGTTGTTCTGGCCTTGCCCGTGATGTGCCGATTGGGTTCTGCATCTCTACGTGTTCCGGGCATGGTCATGAATGTGCTTCCGCTCCGCCTGTACCTGAATTCGCAGATGAACTTGTCTGAATTGATGGGACAGATTGTGAAGGAGATTCGGTCGGTACGCAAACACCAGCGATACCGACATCAGGACCTGCGGCGGGACCTCAAGCTTCTGGGAGAGAATCGGCGTCTGTTTGGACCGATGATCAATGTAATGCCCTTCCATCATGAGTTGAATTTTGCAGGCGCACGCGGCATGATCCATAATCTGTCCACCGGTCCAGTGGATGACCTGTCGATTCATATTGTAGACCAGGGACATGGTCATGGACTGGGTATTTCTTTTGATGCGAACCCTTCGATCTATGTGGATTCGGAACTGCGTAATCATCAGCTTCGTTATGTGCAAATCCTGCAATCCATGATGTCAGAAGGGGCAGAAGACATATCGGTTGGACAGACCAACATTCTGCTCCCTGCCGAACGCGAACAAGTGCTGGAAGGATGGAATCAGACGCAACATGCCGTTGCTGAGTGCAATTCAGCAGCGTTATTCGAGCAGCAGGTTCGGCGTACACCTCTTGCAGATGCAGTGACATTCGAAGGGTCATTGCTAACCTACGCAGAGCTGAACGAGCGTGCCAATCAACTGGCACATGAACTGATACAGACTTACGGAGTAGGGCCTGAGCAGGTAGTTGGCATTGCCATGCCTCGTTCAGTGGAAGTGGTTATCGCGATTGTAGCTGTTCACAAAACAGGAGCAGCCTATCTGCCGCTTGATCCAGATTATCCCCAAGAGCGTCTCATCTACATGTTGGAGGATGCCAAGCCTGCTTGTGTAGTGACGGTGATGAACAACTTCTCTCATATTCCGCAGGCGCCCAGTGTACCGATTCTGGTCATGGATGAACCGGACAGTATACAGGCAGTGAGCGGTCGGTCGGGAAGCAATCCCGAAGATGACGATCTGTCAGGCACGGCTTCTCTGCTCAACCCTGCGTATCTGATCTATACCTCGGGTTCTACCGGTAAACCAAAGGGTGTGGCTGTGACTCATCTTGGATTAGCGAATCTGCTTGAAGATATGAAGACGAGACTACAGGTCGGTCCGCAGGATCGCTGGCTGTCGGTGACCACGATTGCTTTTGACATCTCGGTACTGGAAATCTTCCTGCCTCTGACGACTGGGGCCAGACTGGATATCGCACAAAAGGAAACCATTCTTGATCCGGTAGCACTGGCCAGGAAGATGAGAGAGCAAGAGACGACGATTATGCAGGCTACGCCAACGTTATGGCAGTCTCTGGTTGCGAGCTGCCCGGGAAGGTTCGACGGAGTAACGGTGATTACCGGAGGAGAGGCCTTATCCGAGGAACTGAAGCTTTCGCTGGAGGCGTTGGGGTGTCAGGTCAATAATCAGTACGGGCCAACGGAGACAACCATCTATTCTACAGCTGCATCGCTTAGGAAAGGACATTCAGGCAAACCGTCTATTGGTGGTCCCGTTCGTAACACACAGCTCTATGTGCTGGATCAGAGTATGCAACCTGTCCCTCCGGGTGTAGCAGGGGAATTGTATATCGCAGGAGAGGGACTTGCACGGGGATATTTGGGCAGACCTGATCTGACCGCAGAACGTTTTGTCGCGAGTCCCTTCGGACAGCCGGGCAGTAGAATGTACCGGACAGGAGACTTGGCCAAATGGTTGCCGGACGGTTCCATCGATTATTTGGGACGAGCAGATCATCAGATCAAAATCAGGGGCTTTCGCATTGAACTGGGGGAGATTGAATCCGTCATCTCCAGATATCCGGGTGTAGCACAGGTCACGGTCATGGCACGTGAAGACCAACCTGGGAACCAGCGGTTAGCGGCATATATTGTGGCTGATGCTGAAGATCGTCAAGCTGACATGGATTTGGCTGATATCAGAGCACAGGTAGGTGATGCGTTACCGGATTATATGGTGCCTTCTGCCTTCATGCTGCTTCCAGAGATGCCGCTGACACCGAACAAAAAAATCGATCGCAAACGCCTTCCTGTGCCTGCATTGACAACTAGTGCAAACGGAAGGGAGGCACGTACACCGCAGGAGGAGATCCTATGCAGCCTATTTGCAGAGATTCTGGGTGTAGCTCGCATAGGGATTGATGATGATTTCTTCGAACTGGGTGGACATTCCCTGCTGGCCGGGCGAATTATAGCCCGAGTGCGTGATGTATTCGGAGCTGAATTGTACATCGGCAGTGTGTTTGAATCTCCGACAGCGGCAGGGCTTGCCCGAAAGCTGGATCAGGCGAAGTCCGTCAGACCCGTTATTCAACCTGTTCCGCGTGCGGGTGAGATTCCGCTTTCCTTTGCCCAGCGACGGTTATGGTTCCTCTATTGCCTTGAGGGGCCTAATCCCACCTACAATATTCCGTTGGTTGCACGGTTGACCGGGAAGCTGGATGTGGACGCTCTCCGAAACGCTCTGCAAGATATTGTTGCCCGTCACGAGACGCTGCGCACATTGTATCCGCCAGATCTGGGTTCGGCGAGCCAGCATATCCTTCCTGCATCAGAGGTGACGGTGAATATGAAGCTCACCCGGGCTTCGTCTGAGAAACTGCCCGAGCTGCTGGCAGAAGCGTCACGTTACAGCTTCGAGCTTAGTACCGAGCCGGGTATACGCGCAGAATTGTTCCATACGGATGCGGATGAACATGCATTGCTGTTGCTGATTCATCACATTGCAGGGGACGGATGGTCCTTATCAAGGCTCATCCTGGACTTGTCGGAGGCCTATACTGCTCGTCTGCGTGGGTCCGCTCCGGCTTGGGAGCCGCTACGCATTCAGTATGCAGATTATGCGGTGTGGCAGGAGAGCCTGCTTGGGGATGAGAAGCGGCAGGACAGTCTGATCGCGAGGCAGTTAGCGTTCTGGACTGATCGGCTAGCAGGATTGCCAGAACAAATCACGTTCCCGGCAGACTATGCCCGTCCAGTTGCGTCCAGTTACCGAGGCGGATCGGTGCCGTTTACGATCAGTCAACGTCTGCATGAGCAACTTGCGATAGTTGCCCGTGAGCATAAAGTCAGTCTGTTTATGCTTCTGCACTCCGCGTTATCTGTGCTGCTTACTCGAATGGGTGCAGGGACGGATATTGCGATAGGTACACCGATTGCCGGACGGAGTGACGATGCGCTGGATGATGTCGTGGGGATGTTCATCAATACGCTTGTTCTGCGTACAGACACCTCGGGCGATCCTACTTTCCGAGAGCTATTGGCCCGCGTGCGGGATGCAGATCTTGCGGCTTATGAACATCAGGATTTACCGTTTGAACGGCTGGTCGAAGTGCTGAATCCGCCCCGATCTCGTTCCAAACATCCACTCTTTCAGGTGATGCTGGTGCTTCAAAACACGCCAGATGTTCGTCTTGACCTGCCAGGTGTTGAAGCGGAGACTCGCATCCACGGTTTGGGTTCATCCAAATTCGATCTCACACTTGAACTGACGGAGAAACGGGAGCAGAACGGACTTCCAGCCGGAATTGAAGGTGTACTGGAGTATAGTACAGATCTCTACCGTGAATCGACTGCTGGAGAGCTGGTGGTTCGGTTAATGCAGGTGCTTGAGGATGCCGTACAGCAGATGGATGAACGCATCAGCAGATTTGACCTGGTTACACCTTCAGAGCATGCCCAGCTTGAGAAGGAATGGATATCTTCACAGGATGAAGGTCCACAGCTGACCATAGCCGAGCGTTTTGAAGTGCAGGCAGCCGCTCACCCCAGTTCGGTTGCCCTCCATTGTGAGGATATCCGTATGACTTACAGGGAGCTGAATGCACGGGCTAATCGATTGGCCAGACTGTTGATCGCAGAAGGTGCTGGGCCGGAACAGATGGTGGCTTTAGCCTTACCTCGATCGGTAGAGATGGTCGTAGCCATTCTTGCTGTACTCAAAACGGGCGCTGCCTATCTGCCCTTGGACCCGCATTATCCGGCAGACCGTTTAACGCATATGCTGACGGACGCAGCGCCGAAAGTGTTGATTACAAGTACAGATGTATACGCCCTGCTGCCGCAGATGGCGAATATTGAATGTATCAACATGGACGATCTGCATACCCAGGGGCAATTGGAATCCATGGATGAGCGAAACCCGGCAGACCATGAACGGAACGGACGGGTAACTCCGCTGAGCCCGGCTTACATGATCTATACCTCAGGTTCAACAGGGAAACCCAAAGGTGTCGTGATTCCACATGCGAATGTCATCCGGTTATTGGATGCTACGCAGCACTGGTTCCTTTTTGACGAGAGCGATGTGTGGACGTTGTTCCATTCCTATGCGTTTGACTTCTCCGTGTGGGAAATCTGGGGTCCTCTGTTGTATGGAGGCAGCTTGGTTGTTGTTCCCCATGAGATTAGCCGCTCACCTGGAGCGTTCCTGCGACTGCTCGCCGAAAAGAAGGTAACCGTACTGAACCAGACGCCATCTGCATTCTACCAACTGATGCAGGCTGACAGGGAAAATCCGGTCTGGGGACAGCAATTTGCGCTCCGCTATGTGATCTTTGGAGGCGAGGCACTGGAGCTGGGACGTTTGGATGACTGGTATGAACGCCATGCGGATGACGCTCCAAGACTCATCAATATGTATGGTATTACGGAAACAACGGTTCATGTCAGCTACAAGGAACTGCACGCGGGCAGCGCTGCAGAAGGCGTAAGCAGCTGGATTGGCTACGCTATTCCAGACCTGCGCGTTTATGTGTTGGATGATGATCTGAAGCCTGTACCGACAGGTGTAACTGGAGAGATGTATGTGGCCGGAGCCGGTCTGGCACGTGGATATTGGGGACGACCAGATCTCACGGCAGAGCGATTCGTCGCTGATCCTTATGGGCCACCAGGCACGCGAATGTATCGTACGGGCGACTTGGCCAAACGTCTGCATGACGGGTCGCTTGATTATCTGGGACGAGCAGATCAACAGGTGAAAATCCGCGGGTTCCGCATTGAGCTTGGCGAGATTGAGGCTGTACTGGCAAAACATCCGAGCGTGGCTCAGGCTGCTGTTATCGTTCGTGAAGACCAGCCGGGAGATAAGCGTCTTGCCGCTTATATTGTTCCTGCATCGGACAATGAAGCGGAACTGGAAACGCCTGCGTTACGCCGACATGCGGCAGCGAGCCTTCCGGATTATATGGTTCCGTCTGCGGTTGTTTGGATGCACATCCTGCCACTTACGCCAAATGGCAAGCTGGATCGTAAAGCGTTGCCTGCACCAGAGATGCAATGTTCGGTTGATGGCCGAGCACCGCGCAATCCGCAGGAGCAGATTCTCTGTGATCTGTTTGCCGAAGTATTGGGATTGCGGAGTGTGAGTATTGATGACAGCTTCTTCGAACTGGGTGGTCATTCGCTGCTTGCGGTGCGCCTGATGAGTCGAATTCGTGAAGCGATGGGCAAGGAGCCGGGCATCGGCATTCTGTTCGAGACCGCCACGGTGGCTGGTCTGGCCGAGCGATTGGAGATGGGTGCCGATTCCGGGAAAAGCTCGCTTCAAGTGTTGTTACCGCTGAGGACTCATGGGCAGCATCCGCCTGTATTCTGTGTGCATCCGGCGGGAGGACTCAGTTGGTGTTATGCCGGGTTGATGAAACACTTGGGTATGGAGTATCCGCTGTACGGGTTGCAGGCAAGAGGGATTGCCGAGTATGAGGTGCTCCCGTCAACACTGGAGGATATGACAGCGGATTACATCCGTCACATCAGGTCTGTGCAGCCCGAAGGCCCTTATCGTTTGCTTGGCTGGTCACTGGGCGGCAACGTGGCACAGGCTATGGCCGTGCAGCTTCAGTCTGAAGGAGAGGAAGTAGAGTTTCTGGCCATGCTGGATGCGTATCCGAGTCACTATCTGCCTATTCGCGGGGAACCAGATGAGGAAGAAGCTTTAACGGCATTGCTTGCACTTGGCGGATATGATCCGGACAGTATTGGGGATGGGCCGCTGGATATGGCAACAGCGATGCGTATTCTTCGTAGCGAAGGCAGTGCACTTGCAAGTTTAGATGAAGAGACGATCATGAAGCTGCGGAAAACCTATGAAAATTCCGTCCGGATCTTGGGGGCTTACACGCCATCCCGATTCGAAGGTGACCTGATCTTCTTCCGTTCTACCATTATCCCCGACTGGTTCGATCCGATTGAACCCGAGATGTGGAATGCATTCATTGGAGGCCAATTGGAACGTCATGATATTGCCTGTCGTCACAAAGATCTTTGTCAGCCGGGGCCATTGGAGGAAATTTGCCGTACCCTGTCCATCCGGCTGGAGATGCTGAACAAGAATCGTAACATTCAACACAAATAGGAGGATAAGCTGATGAGCAACCCTTTTGAACATGAAGACAGCAATTATCTGGTGTTAATGAATGATGAAGGACAGTATTCGCTGTGGCCTGCATCCATTCCGGTACCGGCAGGTTGGACCCTGGTGCTGGGGAAAGCCAAACGACGTGTATGTCTGGATTACATTGCGGAGCAGTGGACAGACCTGAAGCCTCTGAGTCTCTGTGATGAAACGGGGATGCCTGGCATGATTCATGAGGCTGGCAGATGAGGTTTCGTCTGAATCCAAAGGCAATTGTGAGCATTGTCTATGTTCTGGCGATGTTTATGGTTGCCATGGATGCAACGGTCTTAAACGTGGCGCTGCGAACCATCAGTAACGAACTGGGTATTCCGCCGGCTGCTGCCGGTACCTTAAATGTAGGTTATTTGGTGAGTTTGGCAGTATTTTTGCCTGTCGCCGGCTGGCTTGGTGACCGATGGGGCACGAAACGGGTTTTCCTGTCGGCGCTGACACTGTTTACGGTGTCCTCTGCGCTGTGTGCCACAGCTGATCAACTAGGAACGTTGACATTTTTCCGCATTTTGCAGGGAGCAGGGGGCGGTCTGCTTACACCTGTGGGGATGGCGATGCTGTTTCGGACCTTTCCACCGCAGGAACGGGCCAAGGTATCTCGCATGTTGGTGCTGCCCATTGCCCTTGCTCCAGCCTTAGGGCCGATTGTGAGCGGATTGATCGTGGATCAACTGTCATGGCGCTGGATTTTCTATGTGAATCTGCCTGTTGGTATTCCAGCCGTGATCTTCGGCATGCTGTATCTGAAGGAGCACCGAGAACAGGAAGCAGGTCCTTTGGATCTGCCGGGGTGGTTATTATCTGCACCGGGACTCGCACTGATGATGTATGCGCTCAGTCAGGGGCCGCTGCGAGGCTGGACGTCACCGCTTATTATGGGAGCGGGCTTTGCAGGTATTCTGCTGCTGACGTTGCTCGTCGTGGTCGAGCTGCGCACCAAGCAGCCGTTGCTTGATCTGCGTTTGCTGAAGCACCGACTGTTCCGTTATACAGGCTTGGTATCCGTATGTGGGGCAGCCGGATTGCTGGGCATGCTGTATGTGTTTCCAATAATGTATCAAAATGTACTACATGCCTCTGCGTTGGAAACAGGACTTACCACATTCCCAGAAGCGCTGGGACTGATGATTGCTTCTCAGCTTGTCCCTTGGACTTATCCGCGGCTGGGCCCGCGAAAGCTGATCTCGATGGGCTTGATCTGTACGGCAGTCATTTTCATCACGCTTAGTCAGATCACAGTGGATACGAACCCGTGGTTCATTCGTTCATTATTGTTCGGTGTGGGAATTTTCCTGGGACAGACGGTAGGGGCGGTACAGATCGCTGCATTCGCCCAGATTCCTCCTGCATCCATGGGGAGAGCTTCTACCTGGTTCACGGTACAAAATCGTCTGGGATCAGCCATCGGCATGGCTTTACTCTCTGCTGTTCTGGCAGGTGTAGGTACAACAACGGTGACTGCTACAGGCGCGATGGAGTCGAATATGTTGGCGTACCGTTTGGCTTTGCTGGGGGCAGCAGCATTTCTGCTCATCGGGCTGTGGTTTGCCCTGAAGATCCGGGATGCTGACGCGGCAGCCACGATACGAAAGACGCCAGCTGGAGGATTGTTTGGCAAGTTGAATCGTTCATCGGCTGTGAGTTCTGAATCGGTGGTACAGCAAGAAGGATAGGATTGAGTTTGCGAATGAAGCAACGAAAGACAAGTAGACGGTTCTACCTGATAGGGTTTTGATAAAAAAAAGCGAGTCATACGGGACGTGGTTCATTTGTCGCCGGATTGACTCGCTCTTTTTTGGGTTGGTTAGTTAATTGGTTAGTCACTTATTTATTTGCAGGATTTGCAGGAAGAGGTGAGAGATTCTAACGAATCTATCACATCTTAATAGAGGATTTTTAGTGTTTTGGGAAAACTAACGAACCTCAGACACCTTATTGTTGCAGAATTCGGCAATATCAACGTGAAAAAGGACATATTAGAGCATATAGGGTGCGTAGGGTTCCTTAGAATGCCAGACCTGTGTAATTGAAGCCCATAAGGCGTGTCAGGTTCGTTAGGGCATGAACCCAATCTTAACCCCGACCCCCAAAACCCGGCCCTAAACCCCAAGCCTGAAAACCAAATCCAAACTATACTTCACGATCCCCTAATAAGCCGCAACTAGCCGAACACTACATCAACTCCGTATATAGACCCTCCAAGGTTACAATCTTGGGCTGGCTTGGCAACTCTCCCCCAGCCGAACATGCCGCAAGCATATGCCCATCGTCCAGTCGCTGACTGAGAAAGCGATATGCCCCGGCTTGCTCGCAATACCAAACTCCGCCCTCATCCGGCAGGATGGCGAAGGAGTCCAGCGGTATGGACAACCCCATACCCACTGCCTTGATATAACTTTCCTTCAGCGTCCATAGACGGTAGAAGGTATTCAGCCGACGATCGTCAGGCGTGGCGGACAAGAACTGGCTCTCCGTTGGAGAGAAGAAACGTTCTGCAATCTGCATGTCAATGGGGGCTATTTTCTCGACGTCCACACCCAGTTCATCGGTACCGCCGGAGATCAGAGCAATCCAGTCACCAGAATGGGAGACGTTGAATTGTACATCCGAATGGTGGCTGAGGGAAGGTTTGCCGTAGGGATTACGGGTAAAAGAAAGCTCAGCTGGCCTTAGGCCAGTTAACCTGCTCAAAGTCACACGAGTCAATATTTCTCCCAACACGGAGCGATACGCATCAGCCTGACGAACAAAACGTGAAGCCTGGGTGCGACGCTCTGCCGAGACTTGGGACAGAAAATGATTCCAGTATGCCTCAGGCATTACTTCTGGAACTTGGAGTACACGAATCGTTATCATCATTTATCACCTAAGGACGTATTCGGCGTGGATCAGTAGCTTTCCTTTATATGGAACAATCCCTTATGTGATTTCTATTTAAGTGCCCCCTATACGGATGCTTAATCAAGATAATTATCCTGTTTTCCTTATCGTGTTAAGGCCTCAGGTTCTGCATCTTCCTCTTTATGCTTCTTGCGCTTGTTTCCATTCCGTATGCGCAGCCTGCACTCGTTCCCACATGTCCTGGCATTCCAGTTCGCTGTAATTCACCAAGGGTTCATGGAATATTTCAGTTAATACGTTACGCCATTCGGTATAACTCTGAATTTCCGTTTTCCGAATTCCTTCGATATCATGGGTTCGGAGCATACATCCTCGTAGTTCGTGACTGCGGTTCTCATTCCGCTGACGAAGCAAAAATACATTATGCCAAGGGGATTCGGCCGCCCGACTGTAGAATTCATGTTTCGGTATGAACTCCCCCAGATCGTGAACTGCTTCAGGAGCATAGTCGACGCCTTCACTTGGCCCATTCGGTTCGTACTCAAGCCGCCATCCCCCAGAAGCAACAGATGATGGCATCAGTTGGTAAGTGAATGGAGCGGAACCATGGGTTCCATAACGAAGTGGCAGAGGTTCAAAGGGCATTCCGCCCAGACCTACATCCACAATCCAGCGTTCAGTTGTTGGATCGGCATCCGGCAGAAGGACAGACAGACCGAGATGGAATGAATTCACGCGGGGTTGTTCCCCATGAGGCTGTACTCCGCCACGATGCCAATCAACCGTATAACCCAGCGAGCGGAGAAGAACACTAAATGCACCGTTTAGATGAAAGCAGTAGCCGCTGCGCCCCTGTAATATGAGCTGAATTGATTCTTGAAGACTGATTCCTACAGGACGGCCTGCAAAAATATCGACCGTTTGCCACGAAAGATATTGCACATGTGTACGTTGGAGTTCAATTAAGTATTCCAGCGTAGGTTTCTTTATATCATTCATGCCAATCCGTTTCAGATAGGCCTGTATTTCAGATGGATTTAATATAACGTTCATTCAGATCACCTCAGGATATATATTGGGCTGCAAGCAATGGTTATAAACTTCTGCTGCCCTGAGTTCATTGTAAGAGTCAACGGGTGAAAGAAACATCGTCAATTAAGCTAATTGTAACGGTACAATTAGTAGGACAACTCTGAAAATCATTTCAAGAGGTAATCATGGTTTTGATGGTAGTGAAATACAATATATGGATGAGCTATTTCTTTTTCTGGGGTATGCTAACCCTTTGGAGTGGATATAGGTTAGAATATAGATAGATAGCAGGATTAGGAGATGGAAAAATGGCTAATGAAGAAGTGATTTTGACACAGGAAGGCTTGGAAAAGCTGGAGGACGAACTGAGGGAATTGAAGACAGTGAAGCGTAAGGAACTGGCTGAGCGTCTGAAACTCGCGATCAGTTACGGTGACCTGAAGGAAAATAGTGAGTATCATTCAGCCAAAGATGATCAGGCCTTTATGGAGACCCGGATTCTGATCGTGGAGAAGATGCTGAAAAACGCCAAAGTCATCACATCCGAGAATATGGATGCTACCAAAGTGGGTGTAGGTTCCACTGTATTGCTCAATGATATCGAATTCGCTGAGAAGATTGAATATAAATTGGTTGGTCCTGCTGAGGCTGATGTAGCAGATAATAAAATTTCCTATGAGAGTCCACTTGGCAAAGAACTGATGGGCAAAGAAGTGGGCAGCGTCATTCATGTTAATGCTCCGATGGGTGTTATCAAATATGAGTTGCTTGAAATAAGAGTTTAATTTTAAAAGAGAGGTGTTCCCCAGTCATCAAAGTGGCTGAGGGACACCTCTTTTTCGCTCTAATGGGTTTTGAAAGGTTGGAGATATGGTTATGTTATAACTCCATACGGTTGGCCTGACAGAATTTATCACATACTGTGTTTAGGGAACTTATGAGAATGAAGATGATCGAGTGCTTTTATATGTAAAAAAATAACATTTCGACAAATTTCGAATTTCGAATGACCTGACAAGGCCAGTAGTATATAATTACGGGAAAACTTTAAAGTGATGGAGTAGATATAATGAATTTTAGTAAGCCTAATCGAAATCAAGACAACGCTGGCAAAGGAGAGCGTTTTTCCCAAGCTGGATTTATCCTGGCAGCCATTGGTAGTTCGGTTGGTCTGGGCAACATGTGGAAATTCCCGTACATTACGGGTGAGAACGGAGGAGCTGCGTTTTTCCTGCTCTTCATCGTCTGTTTGCTGCTCATCGGTCTGCCAGTGCTCCTGGCTGAACTTGCGATTGGTCGCAGTGGACGAGGTAGTGCTGCTACTGCTTTTATCAAAGCAGGTGGACATAAGGGTTGGCTCGCAGCCGGATTGCTGCAAGTATTAACGCCATTTATCATCTTGTCCTTTTATGTCATTATCGCGGGCTGGACATTGCAATATGCAGTGACTTCCTTCAGTGGAACATTGTTTAATAATCCGGATTATGCTGGACAATTCGGCTCCTTTGTAAGCGGGTATTTGCCGATCGTTTGGCAGCTGGTTGCAGTTCTGATTACAGGCTGGATTGTTGCCAAAGGCGTTTCGAACGGAATCGAGAAGTTCAACAAGGTACTGATTCCGGCAATGTTGGTTTTGCTTATTATCCTGATGATTCGTGCTGTTACGTTGCCAGGTGCAGGGGCCGGGGTTTCCTTCTTCCTGAATCCGGATTTCTCGCAGCTGACAACGGAATCTGCACTGGTGGCGCTTGGACATGCCTTCTTCTCCCTGTCACTCGGGATGGGTATACTGGTGACTTACGGTTCGTATGTGGATAAAAATCAATCTCTCGGTGCAGCGACCGTCGCTGTGGGTGCGGGTGACCTCATCTATGCATTCATTGCTGGTCTGATCATCTTCCCAACGACATTCTCGTTCGGTATTGCACCGGACCAAGGCCCGTCACTCATCTTTGTGGCTCTTCCGGCAGCCTTCTCAGCTATGCCGCTTGGATTCCTGTTTGGCGGATTGTTCTTCATCCTGCTCGCTATTGCGGCTTTGACGTCAGCCGTGTCCTTGCTGGAAGTCCCTGTGAAGTATTTCATGGAACGTCTGTCATGGAGCCGTAGTCGTGCGGTATGGATTATCTCGCTAGGGGTCTTTATCGTGGGGCTTCCTTCGGTACTATCGCTCGGTTTGCTGCCTGAATGGACGATTGGATCGAAGAGTGTGTTCGACTGGATGGATTTTGTAGCATCCAACATCCTGCTGCCTGTAGGTGGACTGCTTGTGACGATTTTTGCGGGATACTTCTGGAAAACGGCTGCTGAAGCTTCCGGTCTGCGTTCCGGATGGTTCCGGGTGTGGCTGTTCATGCTGCGTTACGTGGCTCCGATCCTGGTTCTGCTGGTTCTACTGCACACATCCGGTATCATTCACTTCTAAATGTGAAGGCCCGATAGGGTTAAATATGGTCTGTTGTGCAGATTTACCATGGATAAAACCTCTTGGAAGAAATGCAAAAGCCCTTGTTTTCCCTCGTCAATTTTGGGACAATACGGAGTAGAGGTTTTTTGGGTAGGACCGATAAGCCATATGCTTTTTTGCGAAAAGAGGATTATACAATGAACAAATCATCCATATATGGATTAACATTAGAGCAATTACGTTCCTGGCTGCCGGAGCATGGACAGAAGAAATCCCGTGCATCCCGGATCTGGGAATGGTTATACCAAGAGCGTGTGCATGATTTCTCGGCGATGTCCGATGTTCGTCAGGAATGTCTGGACGTTCTCTCCGAGCATTTCACCATGAACTCGCTGAGCGAACATGTGAAACAGGAATCGGCAGATGGTACCGTGAAATTCCTGCTTCGAATGCAGGACGGCAACCTGATTGAGACGGTATTGATGCGGCAAAAATACGGACTGACTGTCTGTGTGACCACACAAGTCGGCTGTAATATTGGCTGTAGCTTCTGTGCGAGCGGTCTGATCAAGAAGAGCCGTGACTTGACTGCTGGAGAGATTGTCGAACAGATTATGCATGTGCAGCGACATCTGGATGCAGCAGGACAAGACGAACGGGTAACCAACGTGGTTGTGATGGGTATTGGTGAACCATTCGATAACTTCCAGCACATGAGTGATTTCATCGAAGTCATCAAGGATCGCAAAGGACTGGCACTTGCCGCCAAACGCATAACGGTGTCCACTAGTGGCCTTCCGGACAAAATCAAGGAATTTGCAGACAGCAGTCTCCAGGTCAATCTGGCGATCTCCCTGCATGCGCCTAATAATGAACTGCGTACGCACATCATGAAGATTAACCGGGCTTTCCCAATCGAGCAATTAATGGATGCAGTCGATTATTATCTAGCTACGACGAACAAACGCATCATGTTCGAGTATATCCTCCTGCGTGATGTTAACGATCAACGTGAGCATGCCGCGGAGCTCGCTGAACTGTTGTCCAGTCGCAGGAGTATGGTCAGTGTGAATCTGATCCCATACAACCCGGTGGATGAGCACAGTCAGTATCAACGGAGTACTGAGGAGTCGATTCTGGGCTTCTATGATACGCTCAAAAAGAACAACATCAACTCCACTGTACGTATGGAACATGGTACGGATATCGATGCTGCGTGCGGACAGTTGCGCAGTAAACAAATGAAGAACAACACTGCCGAATCAGAGCCAAACCGTCTGGCACTGGGATAAGACACAACACGGAGCTGGCAAGTAAGTTAGTTAGCATACTTGATTACTATAATCGGGTCTGTACGTGCCATTTCCGTTGTTGGGTTGCGAATGAATGTGTTGCCTGAATACAAAACGCCTCTGTACATCACTGAGAAGTGATAACGGAGGCGTTTTTGGAATACATTATTTCAGTTTTTTGGTCATCAGCAGATGGGGAATGCCGTCTTCCATAAACACGTCCGATGCAGGTGCATATCCGAGACGTTCATAGAACCCGGAGGCTTGTACCTGGGCGTGTAGTTTGGCTTTCTCCAGTCCGTCGGCAATGGCCATCTGCTCCAGCTTGTTGATCAGCACACGGCCCAGACCGTGTTTGCGGTAATCGAGCATGACACAGATCCGTTCCAATTTGGCGACCTGCTCAACAACGCGCAGTCTGGAGGAGGCAGCAGGTACACCGTCTACGTAAAGCAGAATGTGGCGCGCCTCTGCTTCTAATGTATCATAAGCGTCGAATTCATCCGCTGCGGATACGCCTTGTTCTTCGACAAAAATAGCGGTACGGATGGCGAAGCAGGCATCGAGCAATTCCTGATTATTAACTTCAACAATCGTTGTATTCATGAATGTTTCTCCTTTGGGTGAACGTAATGTGATCCTGACGTGATAAACTGGTACATAACAGGAACGTGGAACCATTTTCGTTCCATGTATACGGTTTGAGCTATATGTTTAAAATTGAAACCAATTCAACTGTAGTTATACCATCAATTATGTTGCGAATGCAACAATTTTATAGGGGCGTGAATGTGTTGACCGAAAAAAAAGAAGTGCTGCGTGAGATTGGTATGATTGCCCGCTGTCTGGATTCCATCAGTAATGTCGAGTTTCAGCATCTGAACCTGTCCCGCGGACAATATCTCTATCTGTATCGCATCTGTGAGAATCCGGGAATCATTCCGAATCAGCTCGCTGAACTGATCAAAGTGGATCGCACGACTGCCGCCAGAGCCATTAGCAAACTCGAATCCGATGGATTCATTATTAAACAGCCGGCAATGGGTAATAAGAAGAATAAGGTGTTGTATCCCACCGAAGCTGGACTTGAGGCATGGGAATTCATTCGTAAAGAGGGCGTACATTCCGATCAGGTGACTTTGGATGGTCTGACCGAGGAAGAGATCGAGACTGCCATTCATCTGCTCAGACGGATGCGTCATAACATTGAAGTGGATTGGAAGTTTGTCAAAAAAGGTGGACGAAGATCCTACATGGATAGTGAAGAATAAGTGCACACTTTAGATAGGTTGAAATCCTCAACCAGAGGCGTTGTAGTTTCTTTGTCGTACACAAGCAGGAGGAATGGCGTAAGGATGATATTCCGAAAAAAACGAACTTGGCTTGTATTGCTGCTGCTTACTGCTACCGTAGCCAGCATATTGTTACTTAGGGAGCGGTTCCTGATGAATGGAGTATCCCCGACCGTGTCTTTCATTGAAGATCATATGACCAACCCGAATGGTACACTGGCCACATATTTGCAGGATGCAACATCGAAGAGGGCAGATACTGTTGCAGGCAGAGAGGCATTGTCCGAGTCTCTTGGCCTGTGGATGCAGTATGCTGTAACGAGTGATGATCAAGCATTGTTCGAGCAGAGCTACGAGCAATTGAAGACCTATTTTCTCACGCCGCCAGATCCTTATATAGCCTGGAAGCTGGATGCCGAAGGTAATTCCCATGTAACAACCAATGCACTTGGCGACGATCTTCGTATCATTGGTGCCCTGTTGCAGGCTGCAGATCAGTGGGAACAAGGGAGAGAGGCGAAGCTTACGACCGCAGCCGCCATTTCCCGTGCCTTAACACAGTCAGCTCAGCAGCGAGGATATTTGGTGGATTTCCATGATTTTTCAAGTGGTCACTCGACAGATACGTTAAGTCTGGTTTATGTTGATCTCCTTTCTCTTCAAGCGATGGAAGAGCATCAAGTGGTGGAACCCGGAACCTACGCGAAATACAAAGCAATACTGAAGAAGATGCCTGACGATGAATTGTTCTATCCGAAGACCTTCGATGTGGTCCGTAAAGAATATACGTATGATGACACCGTAAACTTGATCGACCAGTTGATCGTGGCGAATCATCTAACGGTGACCGACCGCAAACCGGATAAGCTCATTTCTTTTTTGAAAAAGGAGTTCAGCGCCCGTCATCAGCTGCCCGGACAGTATACGCGAAAATCACACACACCTGCCGTCTCGTACGAATCTTCATCGGTATACGGCCTGGCCATCCTACTGGCTGTACGTTCAGGTGATCCGAAGTGGGCCAAACAGCTGTATAACCATATGATTACATTGCGTGGTCAGGACTCTCGTTATCCAGGTGGATATGTATTTGACGGTAACACGCATCTGTTTGATAATCTTTTTCCTTTGTTGGGAGAAATTAATTTACAGAAAAGCATTAAAAAGTGATGATTTTGTCATTTAATAAATTCTTCAATGTGTTAGCATAGTTTTGTCTAATCATGTCATAAATTGTTGCAATTTAAGAGAATTGAGTATGTACAAGTGTTCTAAAAATTCAACGGAAAGAAGGAACTATGAAGAATAAAGCGCCTACTCGCCGTATTGCATGGGGATATGCCCTTTTAATTGGACTTGCCCTCATGCAGCAACTGTTGATTTATCTTAAAGTGTACATGGATCAGAGCTACACAACAGGAGATATGATTTTTAGTATCGTGTCACTGGTTGCATTGGTTTTTGGTCTTATGCTGCCTGTTGGCATATCCGTTGTAACGGGATTTGTATATCTAGTTTCTTATTTTGTGTGGCTGGTTACTTACGCTGATGCGAATGTGCTTGTTTTCTCCTGGTGGTTGCTCATCCCGGCCAACGTGGCTGTGGCTGCATTCATCAAGGCAAGCCTGCTGCGCAGTGCGCGTGTAGTGGAACGCCTTCAGGATATGCAGGATCGTAACCCGGAAATCGATCTGGATACCTCGCTTGGGAATAAAGGCGCTCTGGCAGATACGTTAATCAAACAGAGTAACCTTGCGCGTCGATACTCCGAAAAGTATGGATTCAGCATTGCCATGTTCAAGATTGAATTCTTGCCATTGGTGATGGAATCTCTCGGTTCTGCCCGATATGCACAGTTCCTGCTTGAAATCTCGGGTACGATCCAGAAGCAGATTCGGTATGAGGATTATAAATTTTTCGTGGATCGTGGGCGATTTGTTATCTTATGTCCTCTGGTGAATGTGGAATACCTGCCACTTCTGACACAGCGGATCAAAAAAGCCATCATGGATCTTCACGTGATTGATAAAAAGGGAACTGAGCTACAGACGGTGATACGCTCCGGTGCTCTGGTATTTCAGAAGGAGCAGTTCAGCAAGTACGATGATATAGACGCAGTGATTGCCGCCCTTGAACGAAACACAGAGACCGATCTTATCGGAGAATATATATAACAGGAAGGAGAGATGCACAGTGGACTATATGTCCTGGTTCATTCCGATCTGTATCGCCGTAAGTTGTATATTTGCGGTATTTACGATTTGGTTAACGATTGCAACCCTTCGCTTTCGATCGAGAGTTATTCGCAAGTATGATCGGAGGAAAGTAAGTGGCTGATTTTATTTTAATATTATCGATATTTAGTATATGGATTGCCGTATTCGAGTCGATTGTTATTATGGCAGGTGCGATTCGTTTTATTAATAAACAGGACAAAAAAGGGATTCAGATTCCTGAAGATATGAATCATTATCCAACAGTCACTGTCATGGTACCTGCGCACAACGAGGGTAAGGTCATTGTCGCGACGGTAGAGCATATTCTGCGCCTAAATTATCCGGAGGATAAAGTTCAGGTCATCGTGATCGCGGATAACTGCACAGATGATACCGCAGAGAAGCTAAGATCATTCCTCAGTCAGACCAGTTATATGCATCGCAATGTGACGGTAATGGAGCGAAAGGGAACAGGTGGCAAGTCCGGGGCTTTAAACGATGGACTGGAAATGGCCACGGGTGATTGGATCTGTATCTTCGATGCAGATGCCGCACCTGAACGGAATTCATTAATGTTTTTGGCGCAAAAGTCGCTTGAAAACCCTGAACAATATGGCGTGGTTTTTGGCCGAAACAAAGCACGCAACAGAGGGCAGAATTTCCTTTCAAAATGCATCAATCTGGAGATTATTACATCCCAACGTGTGTATCACACGGGCCTGTGGGAATTGTTCCAGCTTGGTTCCATTCCGGGAACGAATTACATTATCAAAACCAAGTTGATTCGGGAGATTGGTGGTTGGGATGTGACAGCCATCACAGAAGATACAGCATTATCATTCGAGATTTTGAACCGCGGACAGTTTGTGGCACTGGCGCCTCAAGCGGAAGCCTATCAGCAGGAGCCGGAACAGCTTAGTGTATACATGAAGCAACGTGAACGTTGGGCCAAGGGGAACTATCAGGTGGTGTTGGATAATATCCATAACCTGTTTAACCGCTCCAGTTGGCGTAACAAGTTGTTGGTTATCTATTATGCCGTGAGTTATTTCTGGTTTATGCTTGCGATCATTGTATCGGATATTATTTTTCTCGTGAATCTGGTTTATCAGGTCATTGCCCTGTTTAAACCGGAGGTAAGCTCACCATTTCAGTTTGCTGGCGATGCGTATGTGTTCCTTGTCATTGGTTGGGCGCTCATGTACTTTATTTACGTGTTGCAGATCAATCTGGCACTTGCCGCAGATATTGGACAGAGCAATACCCGTAATTTCATCTATGCCTGCGTGTCCTACTTCACGTATGCACAGCTATTCATCCTGATCTCGATCAAGGCATTCTATTCCTTGATTACGGACAAGATTCGGAAACGCGAGAGCAAATGGTACAAAACAGAACGTTTTGGCTAAGCTGCGAAAATGGTAGAAGTATAAGGCAGAAGGCTGTTTGCTGGATAATTCCAGACAACAGCCTTTTTTGTTATAGCCAGGAACATCCATATTCTGTATACTCATACAGGCTGTAAAGAGGATCATGCTTATCCGAAACGGAGGGTCACGGAATGAAGGACAGAGGATCAGACTTTTACGATGATGAGGCGAATTTCGAGAAGTATATGGAACGTCGCAAGTGGCAGGAGAACGCCAATGATACATTGGAAAAGCCGGTGATGCTGGAGTTGATCGGAGATGTAACCGGCAAGAATATACTGGACCTTGGTTGCGGGGATGCAAGGTTCGCCGCAGAATTGCTGGGCAGGGAGCGTGAAGGTGCGACGTATACGGGGATTGAGGGTTCGGTGAATATGATTCAGGCAGCTAATGAATCTGTAAAAGGATTGAATGCCCGGATTGAGCAAGCGTTCATGGAGGACTGGACCTACCCGGTCGGGGCGTATGATCTGGTGATATCGAGACTGGCTGTCCACTATATTGAGGATGTGGAGGGCCTGTTCCGCAACATATACAATACGTTGAAAGAGAACGGGACATTCGTATTCTCCGTAGAACATCCTGTGATCACGTCCACACTGCAACCCTCCGGGACACGAACGGATTGGGTGGTTGATCAGTATTTTGTGGAAGGATTCCGTGAGCAGCAGTGGCTGGGCGGTTCTGTGAAAAAGATGCATCGGTCCATTGAATCCTACTTTATGGCATTGCAGCGGGCGGGGTTCCGTGTAGAACATTTGCGCGAGTCAACACCACAGCGTGCCCATTTCATAAACGAGGAAACCTATCTGCGCAGGCAGCGTATTCCATTGTTTCTGTTCCTGGCTGCCCGGAAATAGATCGCGGTGAAGAAACAGATGGAATAGCTGAGTTATACTCAAAAAGTAGAAAGTTCTACACAGAAAACAGTGGATAACACTAGATATAGCATTGAAAAGCCCAAAATCTATCCACAAGTGGATAAGATATTGGGCTTTTACTGTTAAGTTTCTGTACCTATGCTGCGTGTGCTGTGTATAACCACGTAATTATGAATCCGCCGCAGCTCTGACATACACACGTTCCCCGTGCCGATCAACTTCCACAGGGGCCTCGAAGAAGTTGCTCAGCACTTCGGTGTTCATCAGCTCGCTCGTTAGTCCGCTATTCACGATTTCACCCCTACGAAGCAGGAGACTATGACCGAACACGGGCAATATTTCCTCGGTATGATGGGTGACATAGATGAGTGAAGGGGTGTCAGGACGCTGTGATAATTCACGAATGCTGTCCAGCAGTCGCTCTCTTGAGAACAGATCCAGTCCATTGCACGGCTCGTCCAGAATGAGTACGCGCGGATTGGCCATGAGTGCTCGGGCAATAAGGAGTTTCTGTTTCTCACCTTGAGAACAGGTACGATATTCACGATCCCACAGGTGCTGACAGCCCAGCGTTCGCATCAATTCCTGTGCCTGTTCCAGATCATCATCCGATAGCTTGTCATACAAGCCAATGGTGGCATGTTTGCCGCTGATTACGACATATTGTGTGCGATCCGTGCCGTACAATTTCTCTTGCAGAGATGAACTGACCCAGCCGATGGATTTGCGGAGCTGTCTCAGATCGACATCGCCATATTCATGGCCCAGCACGGATATCTTGCCTTCCGTCGGCCAGAGATACCCGGTGATCATGTTCAGGAGTGTTGTTTTGCCGGAGCCATTCAGGCCAAGCAACGCCCAGTGTTCACCGTCATTAACCTGCCAGCTTACATCGTTCAGCAGGGTAAGAGGTCCCCTTTTCCAAGTGACATGCTGTACATCAATAATCATGCGTTATTCCCTCCTTCTGTTATCCTCGATTGTCCTAGGTGTATTGTAGTCACAACATCAGTGAGGTTTCAACGGTTATCCCGCTGTTCTTGGTTGGTCCTTGCGCAGTAATACGGCACACACACCAAGCAGTGGCAAAAACGAACATAACTTGATAACAAATGCAACGCTGGTCACATCAATTAAGGAACCCAGCACCACCGAGCCAAGTCCAGCCATTCCGAATGACAAGCCAAAAAATAACCCGGATACCGTTCCAATATGACGAGGAAGCAGCTCCTGTGCATAGACAATGATGACGCTGAAGCCGGACATCAGGATTAGTCCAATCATTCCGCACAACAGCATGGACAAGACGGGTCCTGCATAAGGCAGCAACAGGGAGAACGGTGCAGTGCCTGCAATGGAGAACCAGATCATCGGTTTGCGTCCATAGCGATCAGCGAGGGGGCCGCCGAGCAAGGTTCCGACCATGCCTGCGAATTGCAGAATAAACAGACAGATCTGTGCCTGGGAGAGCGGCAAGTCATATGCATCCGCGTAATAGAAGGCATAATATCCGGTCATGCCAGCAATATATACGAATTTGGAGAATAACAGCAGGATAAGAATTCCCATTGTAAAAGCGATGAATCCCCTGCTCACTCGAGCGATTGGTTCTGCGCCGCTTGATTTTAAAGGTTGTTGCTGACGAATGCGAGTCTCGGCAAGTTTGTCTCTGTACCAACGACTGACATAAGACTGAATAAAGATGCCGAGCAGGGCAAAGCCCATTAGCCATAGAAAACTACGCTGCCCATGTGGCAACAGGATGAAAGCAACCAGTAATGGAGCAATGGCCTGTCCTGTGTTGCCTCCCACCTGGAAGATCGACTGCGCCATTCCACGTCCACGGCCGGCTGCCATATGAGCCACTCGTGAGGACTCGGGGTGGAGGATGGATGAGCCTATGCCAATCAATGCTGCAGAAACAAGCAGCATCCATAACTCGGAAGACAAGGCTAAGCCGAGCACACCGATCAGGGAGAATAACATGCCTCCGGGAAGCAGAATCGGCATGGGTTTGCGATCTGACATATAACCGACCAGGGGCTGAAGGACGGATGCAGTAATATTCAGGGTGAAGGCAATCCAACCCATCTGGGCGAAACTGAGCTGCATGGTTTGCTGAAACAGCGGAAAAGCAGATGGAACCACGGTCTGCATCGCATCATTCAGCAAATGGGCGAAGCTGACTCCGGCGAGTGCCCAATTGGCGGAAGAGTTGATTTGCATTTTGCTTAAAGTGGCCTGAGCCATGGGAGATCACCTCGAATTATTTTTTTCTATGATAAAAGATACGGTCGGGCATTGTCTTTGTGAAAAGTGCTTGGAAAGTGAGCACGATTTGCTATAATGTCAGCAGGTGAGGAAACGATGGAATTAAACATGACGTTAAATGGGTTGGAATTATGGAAAGCTACCGGAGGGTTCGCGAATGAACCTCATGTGCATGATGACTGGTATCAGCTAACGTTGCCGGTCAGAGGCCAATGTCATCTGGTACAGGAACGGCACGCATACCCTCTGAACGCAGGCAAGGGGATTATTGCTCATCCTCAGACTGAGCATTATTTTGAGATAGGGTCGGATTCGGCTGTCATCGTGATCAAGTTCCGTAAACCGCCATTAGGTAGTGTAGAAGGTGCGGAGTTAAGTGGGGGGCGAGCTGAGTTTCGACCTATCCAGACTTTTGATCCCGCTGAGATCAGTAGTCTGTTCCGAGGCTGGAACTCCATTTTGTTAGATGACATGCCGGATTCGCTCCAAGTACAGGAAACAGAAATGGCGGTCGAGATGTATCTAAGACGCATGTTGATGGGGCAGGAAAATGGAAAAACGATTGCAGATAATGGTCCATCTATGGACCCTCATCTCCGCCGGGTGCTGGATTACATTCACAGTGCCTATACGGGTCCAATGGATATTGATTCAATGGCGATGGTCGCGCATCAGAGCCGATATCATTTCATGCGCTCTTTCAAGACTCTTACGGGAAAGACACCGTATCAATATTTATTAAATTTGCGTGTAGAAGAAGCCTCCAGAAGGCTCCGCCTTACGACGGATTCGGTAACCACCATCAGTTATGAACTGGGATTTTCAAGCGTCAGTCAGTTTTACAGAGCGTTTCAGCGAGTATATGTTATGACACCGATGGAGTATCGGAATCAAGTGTAGATTATAAATACAGTCTCGCGTATGCGAGGCTGTATTTAGTGCGTTGCAGCATGTCACTGATTTTTGTTGTTGCCAAACAATGGAGACTTTGCTAAGATGGGAAAAAGTTTATGTAAGCGTATACATTTAATTTAAAATTACAACGTTGTAATTATGGTTTTAACAATTGATTCAAAAGAAAGAACTACATTGTAAGGAGGACTATTTCGATCAAGGATCTCTTTTTACGCAGAATATTATAGGTTGTTACCAAAGGTGGATGGGATGATAACAAATACGTCAGTAAAATGAAAGTTCATTTTTATTCAAAAATTCAAACGTTGTAATTATATGGCGAAGGGGAGTGCTTCACGTTGAAAAAACGCATGTCCACGCTGTTCAGCCTGATCAGACGAGATAAGTATTTACTGCTGATGTTTTCACCTATCTTCCTGTATTACCTCATCTTCATGTACCTTCCAATGCCTGGCGTGTTGTTGGCATTTCGTAATTTCCTGCCGGGTCAGGGCATGCTCAGCGGGGAATGGGTGGGACTGCGCTGGTTCGAACAGTTCGTGAATTCCATTTACTTCTGGCGACTGCTGCGCAACACGTTCTTGCTTGCATTTCTGCCACTCCTGTTTGGCTTCTCGATCCCCATTCTGTTCGCGGTCTGCATTGTGGAGATCAAGAATCGGACATTCAAACGATTTGCCCAGACGGTTACCTATCTTCCTCATTTCATCTCCACTGTCGTTGTAGCCGGCATGATCATTAACTTCCTGTCACCAACAGACGGTATTGTGAATACCCTCATCGCGAGTCTGGGCATGGAAAAAGTGAACTTCATGATGGATGCCAGCTGGTTCCGTACCATCTTCACAAGTTCCGACATCTGGCAGAGCTTTGGCTTCAGCTCCATCATCTACATTGCAGCCATTATGGGGATCGACCCCGAGATGTATGATTCCGGCAAAATCGACGGCGTCAACAAATTCCAGGAGCTATGGCACCTGACCCTTCCCAGTATCAAACCAACCATTGTCATTCTTCTGCTTCTGTCGCTTGGCGGCATTATGAGCGTAGGCTTCGAGAAAGTATATCTGCTCTACAACGGAGCCACCTACGAAACGGCGGATGTCCTGTCCACCTATGTATACCGGATGGGGATTGAGGGCCAGAATTACGGCTTCGCCACAGCGGTCGGCCTGTTTAACTCCATTATCACTTTTGTGCTTGTGTTTGCTGCCAATTCCATGACCCGTCGCCTGACCAAGATGTCACTCTGGTAAGACTATAACCCGGACCAAAGGAGACCTGTATGCAAAAATCAAGAAGTGACCGTGTGTTCTACGGATGTGTCTACCTGCTGACCATACTGGCGGTTGTCGTCACGTTGTATCCCTTTCTGTACGTCATCAGCATTTCATTCAGCTCGGTGGATGCCATCGACAAACAAAAAGTCGTATTGTGGCCTGTTGGCTTTACCCTGTCAGGTTACCAAATGGTACTACAATACAAGGAGTTATGGGTTTCGTTCTACAACACCCTCTGGTACACCGTGGTAGGCACACTGTTGAATATTGTGGCAACATGTCTTGCCGCGTTTCCGTTATCCAGACAGCAGTTTTTCTTGCGTCGCAAGCTGAACTTTTTCATCGCTTTCACCATGTATTTCTCGGGTGGACTCATTCCGGTCTACATGCTGATTACCTCGCTCGGGCTGTACAATACCCGCTGGGTCATGGTGCTGCCTGTGCTGGTGATTACGTTTAACGTCATGATCTGTCGTTCGGCCTTTGAAGGCATTCCGAATGAGATTTTTGAAAGTGCCAGTATCGACGGGGCCAATGAGATGACAATGCTGTATCGTCTGGCGGTTCCGATCATCAAGCCGACACTGGCTGTGCTCACGCTGTACTATGCCGTATTCCACTGGAACAACTTTTTCTCGGCCCTATTATATCTGGGCAAACAGGATATGCAGCCCTTACAGATGTTCCTGCGAAGGGTGCTGATCATGGCATCGCCTGAAGTGATGCAGAAGATGGGCGGCACGATGACATCCGGGGCGCTGGCGGTATCGACCCTGCAAGTACGTTATGTATCCATTGTGGTCAGCATTCTGCCTATTGTTACGATCTACCCGTTTATCCAACGGTACTTCGTTAAGGGCATCACCCTCGGAGCCGTGAAAGGATAGCTTTTATTACTTAAGTGTCATGTCATTCAAGGGAGTTCAAAATGGTTCATACCTAAGGAGGAATGATGGATGAGATTTAAAGGGGCAGGAAGAAAAAGTGTAATGGCAGCGATACTGGCAATCAGTCTGGCGGGATGTAGTGGTGGAACAGGGGCTGGAACCGATGCGGGGAGCACTCCGTCCAGTTCGGAGCCAGCCTTCAATTATACCGGGGCAGGGCCGGTAACGGATCAACCGGATGCCAAGCTGTCCATTCTCGGCACTAACGCCTGGACGACCAACGTGGATCTCTCCACCGCAGCTATCGTTAAGAAAATCGAGAGCAACGCCGGTGTTACGGTCGATTGGGATCTCATACCGCCGCAGAACTATGCGGATGCCGTAAATCCGAGGCTGGCTGCCGGTACCGGCTTGCCCGATATCGTGTACCTGCCGGATCAGGATCAACTGATGAAGTACATCAACAGCGGTCTATTCATTCCGATTAATGATCTGGTGGAGAAATACGGCGTGAATCTAAAAAAAATATATGAAAAGTCGCCTTCGGTCAAAGCCAGTTTAACGACGCCAGATGGTAAAATGTATTATGTCCCGCAGCAGACGCTAACCCGCAACTACATGCCGGTATTTATGGTCAATGTGCGCTGGCTTGATAAGCTTGGATTAAGCGAGCCGACCACGTTGGATGAGTTTACGGCAATGCTGCGCAAGTTCAAGACAGACGACCCGAACGGCAACGGAAAAGCCGATGAGATTCCGCTGTCCATGGAAGCGAAATTTGTGTCCATGGCCTTTGGCCCTGCATTTGGACTTGATCTGTCCAATCAGTTTTATGCAGACGATCAGGGCAAGGTGCATTTCAGCTATTATGAGCCGGCATACAAGGAGTACCTGACCTATCTGAATGGACTGTACAAGGAAGGTCTGCTTGGGGTAGATTATGCGAGTACCACGAGTGATCAGGTCACATCGCGGATCTCTCAGGATGTGACCGGCGCAACGTTTAATTTCAGCTGGTACATGTCGATGGTCTACAGCCCGCTGTTCAAGGATTACAATCCGGAAGAGCCAATCATCAAAGGCATTCTGCCACTGAAAGGACCGCATGGCGATCAGTTTTACGTAGGACGTACCCCGGTTAGCGGCATCTTCGGTATTACGCGGGATAGCAAAAATCCGGAGCTGGCTTTCCGCTTCCTGGATTATGCGGTAAGTGAAGAGGCACAGACATATTATACGTGGGGCATCAAGGATGACACGTATACGGAAGAGAATGGCGTGAAGACATTTACGGACAAAGGCAAGGACAATGAATACATTCAGAAGCTCGGCATCGGGCCGGTGAATCTGCCGAACATTCAATCGACCGATTCTGCCGATTCCGTTGTGGCCCCTTGGCATGCGAAGATGGATAAGGAACTGGAGCCGTATGTCCGTGAACCGTTCCCGTTTGTCTATGCCCTGCCGGATGAAGCGAGCGTGGAGAGCATGGCGATGCCTGACATTACCACATATGTGGAAGAGATGAACTTCAAGTTTATTAGCGGTGATGCCAGTCTGGATCAGTTTGACAGTTATATTGAGACGTTGAAGAAGATGAATATAGAGCAGGTTATTGCGGGCAGACAGGCACAATATGATCGTTATAAGGCTGCACAGAAATAGGAAATAGGGTTTCAGGCGTATGAGAGGTGTTGATTGATTTTGATAACCATTAAAGACATTGCCAAACTGGCGGGGGTGAGCTATAGCACAGTATCCAAGGCGCTGAATGATGATCCCCGAATCAAACCGGCTACGAAGCAGAAGGTGCTTGCGGTCGCGGAGAAACATCAATATCGAAAAAATATGCTGGCCCGGCAACTCTCCACCGGCAGAAGCAATATCATCGGCTTTGTGCTGGATGAACTGAGCAATCCGTTATTCTCGAACATCTCCGGCCGTCTGCACACCGAGCTGAAGAAGCGGGGGTATCAGATGATCCTGGTTGTAGCGGATGATGGTGTGGATGTCTTCAGCCAGCTGCGTGTGGACGGATGTATTCTGTGGGACTATGCACTGGACAATCGGGAGATGTTCTGGAAAAAGTTCGCGACACTCAACATGCCATGTTTTGTGCTGGGTACAGATGAAGCGCCGAACTCTCCTTACATTAAGATTGATCGCAAAGAAGGACTCTTCAAAGCAGTGGAGCATCTGAAATCGCTGGGGCACAGCCGAATCGGGTTCATCGGCAACTCACAGAATATTAAACTGGAGGGATACCGGGAAGCGTTGCAGCGTACGGGTCTGGCTTTTAATGAAGACCATGTGCTGCCAGCGTATTCCTCCTGGGAAGACGGGTATTTTGCCATACGTAATCATGCGTTTGGGCCGGAGTCGCCGACAGCTTTTATTGGGCTGAACAACCTGGTCACCCGAGGTGCACTTCGGGCTTTGCTTGAGGCAGGTTACAGCGTTCCGCGCGATATCTCGTTAATCGGGTATGATGATCTGCCGGATATGCAGTATGCCGAAGTGGCCTTGACGACAATTGGCCCGTCTCTGGATGAACTGGCCGTGCAGGCAGCGGAGCTGATTGTATCGTTGATTCGTGATGAACAGGTCGATGTTCCGGTAGTCGTTCAGCCCAAGCTGAACCTTCGCAATTCAACGGCAATGTGCCGACAATAAGCAAGAGTGAAGCGGTTATCCGTTAGTCATACATGTATTAGGTGGTTACAACATTCAAGGAGGAATTGCTTATGCAGGTACAGACGCAGTTATCCTGGTCTGAGCGAATTGCAGCAACGATCATCCAGCAATGTGACGGGGACGGTTATCATGCGTTCCCTTCGGGACGATGGGCATACGTGGAAGGCATGACATTGATGGCGATGGCTCGAACTGGGCGATATTATGGCAAGCAAGAGTATGTTGATTTTATGAAAAAACATATGGACTTGTATATCCAGCCAGATGGTTCTATTGGCACGTATACTTTGGAAGAATATAATCTGGATCAGATTAATCAGGGGAAAAACCTGTTTGCATTACTGGAGGGAGCTGAAGATCAGCGTTACGCAGAAGCGGCACATCTCTTGGCCGCACAGCTCGCAGGGCAACCTCGAACGTCGGAGGGCGGCTTCTGGCACAAAAAAATCTATCCATTCCAGATGTGGCTGGACGGCCTGTATATGTCCTCTCCCTTTCTATCCGAGTATGCGAAGACATTTGATAACCCCGAGTTATGGGATGAAGTAGCGCACCAGATTCTGCTGATCGAACGCCAGACCCGTGATCCCCGGACCGGACTGCTCTATCATGGCTGGGATGAAGCGAAGGAACAGGTCTGGGCCGATTCATCGACAGGGTGCTCGCCACACTTCTGGAGCCGGGCGATGGGCTGGTATGCTATGGCGATTGTGGACAGCGTGGAGCATTTCCCCGTGAATCATGCAAAACGCGGCACCATCATCGGTATCTTCGAACGGATGTGCCATGCTTTGGTGCGCGTGCAGGAGCAGGAGAGCGGGTTATGGTTTCAGGTGCTGGATCAGGGCTTCCGCAAAGGCAACTATCTGGAAGCATCCGGGTCAAGCATGTTTGTATATGCACTTGCCAAGGGTGTGCGGCTGAAGTATCTGGAGCCGCATTTCAGAGCTGCGGCGGAGAAAGGATGGCAGGGGCTTTACTCCAGATTGGTGGAGGAGACGGCTGATGGCGTTCGGTTAAACGGGATCTGTCATGGCGCAGGACTAAGTCTGGACCGGGATGGCTCGTACAGCTACTATGTGAGCGAAGCGGTTGTAAGCGATTCCTTTATGGGGGTGGCTCCGCTCCTGCTGGCAGCGCTGGAAATGGAGCGATTGCCATGACACAGCAGAAATTGCCGAATACAGCATTGGAACCATCGACTCCCTGTCTGACTGTTGCTTCAGATGGGACGGGGGATTATGTGACGATTCAGGCTGCAGTTGATGCGCTGCCGGAGAATGGCATCGGAAACGTTCCGATTCGAGTAAAAGCTGGCGTCTATTATGAGAAGCTGCATATGGAGAAGCCGGGCATCCATCTGATTGGTGACGGGGCGGAGCAGACGATCATTACGTATGATGATTATGCACTTAAGAAGTTCCCGGACGGGTCGCCATATCATACGTTTCATTCCTATACCGCTTTCATCGGTGCCGATGATTTTACGGCAGAGGGCATTTCCTTCGTAAATGCTGCCGGGCCGGGCAAGGAGGTTGGTCAGGCGCTGGCCGTTTACGTAGATGGAGACCGGGCGGTCTTTCGCCGCTGTCGTCTGATCGGCCACCAGGATACGATCTTCACCGGCCCATTGCCGGAGCAACCCATGGATCGAAGTTACTTTGGCGGGCCACGTGATGGTGCCGAGCGGCGCAAACTGCGGCAGTATTTCGAAGACTGTTACATTGAAGGCGATATCGATTTTATTTTTGGCTCGGCTACGGTGGTATTTAAGGGCTGCGAGATTTTTACGAAGAATCGCCTGACCGAAGCGGAGGCTGCGGATGGACAAGTGAACGGCTGGATTACCGCAGCGTCTACTCCGGAGGATGTACGATACGGCTATGTGTTTCTGGACTGTGATCTGACCAGCAATGCTCCGCCGCAGTCGGTGTATCTGGGCAGGCCGTGGCGTCATCATGCCAAAGTCTGTTTTCTGAACTGCTGGATCGGCGCTCATGTGAAGCGGGAGGGATGGCATAACTGGAACAAGACAGATGCGGAGCAGACCGTTCAGTATGCGGAATATAACAGTGCCGGGCCTGGTGCCGGACGTGCTGCTGATCGTGTGGCCTGGGCCAAAATGCTGACCGAACAGGAAGCGGCGGAGTACGCTATACCTCTGATTCTATCCGGCATGGATGGTTGGCAGCCTTTTGAAGGGGAAGGGTAGCAGCGGTAAGATTCGCCCTATTCTCTACACAATATATAACACAGGCTTTCTTTCAAGTCTCCTGAGGACTTGGCGGAAAGCCTTTTCGGCGTGCCATATTACATTTTTCGCCCCCAATAGAACTATTTTATCCCTTATCTCCCAGGCATTTTACTGATTAAATACAGGGTGAGGATCTGTAAATTCCCTGTAAAATTTGGTGATGTCTGCTGAAAGAGAAAACGAGAGGGAAGGTCCATTTTGATAAGGGAAGGGAGTGAAGCGACACGCAACATCAGATGGCTGAATGAGGCTGGCTCTAATCGATCACAGATCAGATGCAGGTGGGCGATGGATATCTTTGTTTGCAAGGTGAACGTATCCTTAGTACAGGAGGGATTTTGCTTGAATCAAGCTGTTCGATTCCGCCCGGTTATTACATTTGCTTTGGCATTTCTTCTACTTCTTTTGTGGTTTGCACCGAGAGCCGATGCCGCCGCCCAGTGGCAGGCAGGCACCGCATACAAGAAAGGAGACCTCGTCACTTATCAAAATAAAGATTATGAGTGTATTCAGGCCCACACGGCATTGACCGGATGGGAGCCCTCTGTTGTACCCGCGTTGTGGAAATACGTCGGGGAAGGTTCGGGAGGGGAAACGCCAACGCCAGATACGGCACCGCCTTCTGTTCCTGCGGGTCTGACTTCATCCGCCATAACGAACACCTCCGTTAGCCTTGCCTGGAATGCATCCACGGATAATGTGGGTGTAGTGGCATATGAGGTGTACCGGAACGGCGTTCTTGTGACAAGTACTTCAACTACAACAGCTGTAGTCACGGGACTGACAGCTAGCACGACCTATGCTTTTACGGTAAAAGCCAAAGATGCCGCAGGCAATATATCCGCTGCGAGCACCTCCCTCAGTGTAACGACTTCCAACGGGTCTTCCAATCCTGGGCCAACCGGCAGCAAATGGCTGATCGGCTACTGGCACAACTTCGATAATGGTTCAACGAATATCAGACTTCGTAACGTATCAACAGCCTATGACGTCATTAATGTCTCCTTTGCCGAACCAATTTCACATGGCAGCGGAAAGCTTGCTTTTACTCCATACAATGCAACGGTAGCCGAATTCAAATCTGATATTGCCTACCTGCAAAGCCAGGGGAAAAAAGTACTGCTTTCCATGGGGGGAGCCAACGGTACCATTGAGCTTACCGACGCGACCAAGAGACAACAATTCGAAGATTCGTTAAAATCAATCATTTCTACGTATGGTTTCAATGGTCTTGATATCGATCTGGAAGGAAGTTCCCTCTCTCTGAATGCAGGGGATACCGATTTCCGTAGTCCAACTACACCGAAAATTATTAACCTCATCCAAGGCGTGAAAGCGGTTAAGTCACATTTCGGCGCTAATTTCATCCTGACGGCTGCGCCGGAGACGGCCTATGTACAGGGTGGATATCTGAGCTACGGCGGCCCTTGGGGAGCTTACTTGCCAGTCATCCATGCCTTGCGTGATGACCTGACCTTGCTTCATGTGCAGCACTATAACACGGGCTCCATGGTGGGGCTGGATGGACGCTCTTACGCGCAAGGAACAGCTGATTTCCATGTGGCCATGGCGGAGATGCTGCTTCAAGGCTTCCATGTAGGCAGCAGCTCAGGCCCGTTCTTTAGTGCCCTGCGACCGGACCAGATTGCGATCGGCGTACCGGCCTCCCAACAGGCTGCCGGGGGCGGGTATACCACGCCAGCCGAACTGCAGAAGGCGCTGAATTACCTAATCAAAGGTGTGTCGTACGGCGGTTCCTATACTTTGCGCCAGCCTGCGGGTTATGCGGGGATAAAAGGGATTATGACCTGGTCAATCAATTGGGACGCATATACGAATAACCAGTTTTCGAGCGCACATCGTCCGTTCCTGAATGGGCTGAGTACGCAAACGACAAAGGAGGTTGTGTATTAGATGATACCTTTCAATAAACACACTGCTTTCAAGAAGACTGCAACGTTTTTACTGGGTCTATCCCTGCTCTTATCCATCATTGTTCCTTCTTTTGTGCTCCAACCCGCTACGGCGTCAGCAGCTGATGCTTATAAAATTGTCGGTTACTACCCGTCTTGGGCTGCGTACGGGAGAAACTATAACGTAACGGATATCGACCCAACCAAGGTTACGCATATCAACTATGCTTTTGCCGATATCTGCTGGAACGGTGTTCATGGGAATCCGGACCCTTCGGGCCCTAATCCGGTGACCTGGACATGCCAGAATGAAAAGAGCCAGACAATCAATGTACCGAATGGAACAATCGTACTTGGCGATCCATGGATTGATACCGGCAAGACATTTGCAGGGGATACGTGGGATCAGCCCATTGCAGGCAATATCAATCAGCTGAACAAGCTGAAACAGATCAATCCTAATCTGAAGACGATCATCTCCGTCGGAGGATGGACATGGTCCAACCGCTTCTCTGATGTGGCTGCGACTGCTGCAACACGGGAGGTATTTGCGAACTCTGCCGTCGAATTCCTGCGCAAATACAATTTTGACGGGGTAGATTTGGACTGGGAGTACCCGGTATCAGGCGGGCTGGATGGTAATAGCAAACGTCCGGAGGATAAGCAAAATTACACGCTGCTTCTGAGCAAAATCCGTGAGAAGCTGGATGCTGCCGGAGCTGTGGACGGCAAGAAGTATCTGCTTACGATTGCAAGCGGAGCGTCGACGACCTATGCTGCAAATACTGAGCTTGCCAACATAGCTTCCATCGTCGATTGGATTAACATTATGACATACGATTTTAACGGGGCTTGGCAAAAAGTCAGCGCGCATAACGCGCCGTTGAACTATGACCCTGCGGCTTCGGCTGCCGGGGTGCCGGATGCCAATACATTTAATGTGGCTGCCGGAGCACAAGGGCATCTGAATGCCGGAGTACCAGCCGCCAAACTTGTGCTTGGTGTTCCATTCTATGGCCGCGGCTGGGATGGATGCGCACAGGCGAGCAATGGCCAGTATCAGACCTGTACGGGAGGTTCCTCCGTTGGAACATGGGAAGCAGGTTCCTTTGACTTCTATGATCTGGAGACCAACTACATTAACAAAAACGGGTACACGCGTTACTGGAATGATACGGCCAAAGTGCCATATCTCTATAATGCATCCAACAAGCGTTTTATTAGCTATGATGATGCGGAGTCGATTGGATATAAAACCGCTTATATCAAGAGCAAGGGGCTCGGCGGTGCGATGTTCTGGGAGCTTAGCGGTGACCGCAACAAAACACTCCAAAATAAACTGAAAGCTGATCTGCCTACCGGAGGTACAGTACCTCCAGCAGATACGACGGCGCCAAGCGTACCGGGAAATGCCCGCTCGACAGGTGTGACGGTCAACTCGGTGACGCTCGCTTGGAATGCTTCAACGGATAATGTCGGGGTTACCGGGTATAACGTCTACAATGGTGCCAATCTTGCTGTCTCCGTCAACGGAACGACCGCAACAATCAGCGGTCTGTCCGCGGGTACTTCCTATACCTTTACGATCAAAGCAAAGGATGCGGCAGGTAATCTGTCTGCAGCCAGTAATGCTGTAACTGTAAGCACCACGACTCAGCCTGGAGGTGATACGCAAGCGCCAACTGCACCGATGAACCTGGCATCGACAGCGCAAACGGCATCCAGCATAACGCTGAGCTGGGCGGCATCTACGGATAACGTGGGTGTAACGGGTTATGATGTGTACAATGGAACGGCTTTGGCGACATCTGTCACCGGAACGACAGCAACGATCAGTGGGCTCGCTGCGGATACCTCGTATACATTTACGGTAAAAGCAAAGGATGCGGCGGGGAATAGTTCTGTTGCGAGCAATGCGTTGACTGTGAAAACGGCAGCAGGGACGACGAACCCGGGCGTTTCCGCCTGGCAGGCGAATACAGCCTATACTGTAGGACAACTGGTCACGTATAGCGGCAAGACGTATAAATGTTTGCAGTCCCACACTTCCTTGCCTGGGTGGGAACCTTCCAATGTGCCTGCATTGTGGCAGGTTCAATAGTTAAAATATGCAATACCTCATTTTGAATTGAATTATGCAGTGTTAGCGAGGTTTGGCTATAGGGAAGAGAGTATAACGAAAAACCACCGGCTCCTGGTCCGGTGGTTTTTCGTTATGTTATATCAAACAACGCAGGCTCGCAAAAGGTTATTCATTAAAAATCGAAGTTGTCCGGATCAGGTCCAACGCGTACATCTTCGTTCAGAGCACTGATCTGATCCATCTCTTCATTGGAAAGTTCAAAGTCGAAGATGGAGGAATTTTCAATAATCCGGTGTTCCTTGGTGGACTTCGGAATGGTAATGACTCCATTTTGCAGATCCCAACGCAGGATGACTTGTGCAACAGATTTGCCTTTGGCTGAAGCAATAGCCGTGAGTACTGGATTGTCCAACAGCTGGCCTTGCATCAGAGGGGACCATGCTTCGAGCTGGATACCATGCTTTTCGCAGAAAGCCTTGAGTTCTACCTGAGTCAGGCGAGGGTGGTATTCCACCTGATTAATCATCGGTTTCACTTCGGCATCCTGCATCAGGTCTTCGAGGTGATGAATCTGGAAGTTACTCACACCGATGGCCTTAATGCGGCCGGCTGCGTACAGCTCCTCCATGGCTTTCCAGGCTGCTTTGTATTTGCCTGCCTTAGGCCAGTGAATCAGATACAGATCCAGGTATTCCAATCCTAGTTTGTTCAATGTGGTATCAAAAGCAGCAAGTGTCTCTTCATATCCGAGGTCTGCATTCCATACTTTAGATGTAACAAACAGCTCTTCGCGCTTCAAATTGTTTTCTTGCAAAGCTTCTGCAATCGCTTGTCCAACACCGGATTCATTACCGTATATTGCAGCAGTATCGATACTGCGGTAGCCATGTTTAATTGCATTTTTCACAGCATCAACCAATTCAGTTCCTTCTTCTACCTTAAATACACCTAATCCGAACCAAGGCATAGAAACACCGTTATGCAGACTTACTGTGGATTGTAAATGTTGTGCGGTTTGAGCTGTTGTCATGAGATTTCCTCCTTAAAGTGTGTAAAAATCAGTGATTTCAAGCTGAATTATCATTTTTTATCATACAAAATTAAATCATAGTAGATCAAATTGGGTTCAACGTATATAGTATAATAAAATACGATATGAAACCGGTTCCCCTTGAAGACTGACATGGAAATATATCAGAGTGAGACCCAAAATCAGAATGGAAATTAGAATGAAGCTTTCTCCGTGTTGACGGACCCATGTTGATC
This sequence comes from Paenibacillus sp. CB74, assembly GCF_055687625.1. Taxonomy (NCBI): domain Bacteria; kingdom Bacillati; phylum Bacillota; class Bacilli; order Caryophanales; family Paenibacillaceae; genus Paenibacillus; species Paenibacillus sp. CB74. Next base: position 5,619,949 of record NZ_CM146009.1, read on the forward strand.
CTTGCTTTCCAGCATTTTAGCCCATGCGGTCAGGATCACAGCTACGAGAACCATCAAGGCTCCGACCCATGTCGTGTGAATCAAACCAATGGAGTCATTGATTACTCCGCCCAAATAGGCACCTATGGCGATGCCTGCATTAAATGCGGCGATGTTAAAGGCTGAGGCTACATCTTTGGCCTGTGGTGCATATCGTTCAGCCAAAGTTACAACGTACATCTGAAGACCAGGCACATTCATGAAGGCAAGTAGCCCCATCCCCATAATGGTGAGCAGTGCTGCCAGCTTAAACGGAACGGTGAAGTACATGACACCTAGAATGATGGTCTGAATGATGAACATGTAGAAGAGCGCCTTGAGCGGGTTACGATTGGCTGCTCTGCCGCCGATGATGTTGCCGACAGCAATGGCAATTCCGTACAACAACAGAATGAACGCGACTGTTTTCTCGGAATATCCACTGATATCATGCAACAATGGGGACAGATACGTGAAGACAACAAATGTTCCTCCGTACCCGACAGCAGTAATGGCAAAAGCAAGCAGCAAGCGCCCACCTGTAACCAGCTTCAGCTGATCCCGAAATGCCGTTCGTGTTCCTCGCTTCAACGTGGATGGCACGAGTATGAGGTTTCCAATCATCGCAATGATGCCAACCCCAACAATCAGGATAAATGCAGCGCGCCATCCCATATGTTGACCGATAAGTGTACCAAGAGGTACACCGGTTACTGTGGCAATGGTCAGACCGGAGAACATGATGGCAATGGCACTCGCCCTACGGTTGGCAGGTACCAGATCCGCTGCGATGGTGGAGCCGATGGACATGAATACGCCATGTGCCAGCGCGGATATCACTCGTGCTATGAGTAACATGGTAATGCCTGTCGATAGCGCAGCCATCGTGTTACCTGCGATGAATACAATCATGATGGCAAGCAATAGCGTTTTACGTGATATGGTAGACGTCAGTGAGGTCAGAACAGGAGCCCCAAAGGTAACGCCCAATGCATATAAAGTAACGGTCAGTCCCGCTGTAGTTACGGAAATGCCCAGGTCATCTGCAATGAGGGGCAGGAGCCCAACGCTGATAAATTCTGTGGTACCGATGGCGAACGCACTAATGGCCAGTGCCAGCAGCGCCCATGTGCTGCGTTTTGAATCTTGTAACATTTCTTGCTCAACTCCCCCGAATGTAGATTTACGTACCGGCAAATGCTATTATGAGTTATTCAGTATAGATTGAATAGTACGTACTTTTTAGTACCCTACGTACTTTTTGGTGCCTATACAGCATGCGACGGATGTAATCCAATTCATCAGGGAGGTAACAAGTTATGGTCAGAAAGAAATATAACATCTCGGTTGAAGCTACTCTGGAGGTGATCGGTGGCAAATGGAAATGCGTCATTCTCTGTCATCTGACACATGGGAAAAGACGAACCAGTGATCTCAAGCGTATTATGCCCGCAATTACACAGAAAATGTTAACACAACAACTGAGAGAGCTTGAAAACGACGGGATCGTTAACCGAATCGTATACAATCAGGTCCCTCCCAAAGTAGAATACGAATTAAGTGATTACGGGCGGAGTCTTGAACCGATTCTCAATGCGCTCTGTAATTGGGGAGATCAACATATTGTGAAGGAATACGGAGACAAATCAGCAGTTCTGGAAGACAATGGGCTCAATGATTTTAACTCTGACAATAGGGAGCTGGTGCAGCCGTGAACTATGAGATTCTATATGATGGTGCTTTTGCGATGCTTAAGGTACATTTGCAGCGGGGAGAGCGTTTCAAGGCCGAAAGCGGTGCGATGGTATCCATGACGCCAACGGTTGAACTGAAGGGTTCAGCAGAAGGTGGAATGTTTGCCGGGTTCGGTCGAATGCTGAGCGGAGAGAAGTTCTTCTTTCAGGAACTAACGGCTGCGGGCGGGCCGGCAGAGATTCTGCTCTCACCTTCAAGCATGGGCGATGTAGAAGCTGTCGAATTGGACGGTTCCTATTCACTCTATGTGCAGAAAGACGGATTTCTAGCGGGGACCGAGGGCATACAGGTGAATACCAAAATGCAAAACCTGAAGAAAGGTCTCTTTTCGGGAGAAGGTTTCTTCATTATTGAGATCAGTGGACGTGGAACTGTATTTCTGTCTTCCTACGGAGCAATCCATGCGATTAATCTGGCAGCAGGTGAAGAAATGATCGTGGATAACGCTCATCTGGTGGCATGGCCTCATTATGTAGATTACCGTATAGAGAAGGCTTCACAGGGCTGGTTATCCAGTGTTACAAGTGGAGAAGGATTGGTATGCCGGTTCCGTGGAGAAGGGACCATTCTTATACAGAGCCGTAATCCGCAAGGATTCGGACAATGGGTGAAGCAGTTCATCCCAACGCGCTAATTTTATTCAAAAGAACGTACAGGGTTGCAACGGATGTATCTCCATCATCGTTATATGAATAATGGATTTACTTCATTGACTGGTGGGTACATAATCTGTTGCATAAGGTCGCACATCATGGAGGTATGAGATGAAAAGCTCACGGTATAAAAACGCACAAGAAAGCCCGGGATATCTGTTATGGCAGGTTACAGCGATGTGGCAAAAGGAAGTACGCAGGGTGCTGGAGCCACTCGAACTGACACAGCCCCAATTTGTATTGTTGCATGCCTGTCTGTGGCTCAATGAACGTGATGAGGAAGGCAAGGGAGTCACTCAGGTTCAGATTGCACAATTTGCCAAAGTAGATGTTAATGTGACTTCTCAGGTTCTGCGTGCTCTTGAAAAGAGAGGCTTGATTACGCGTGCTCGTCATCAGACGGATACACGTGCCAATATAATTACCACAACGGAAGAAGGGACCCGATTGGCCATTGAAGGAATCCACTTGGTTGAGGAGTCGGACAAGGCTTTTTTCGAAACTTTGGATGACCGTAAGGAAGAGTATATGCAGATCATGCAGGAGTTTCTTCGCCAAAAAACAGAGGGCTAATCCATAATAAGATTTTTTTTAATTTATTAAACTACAGATTGTAGTGGAATTGGGAATTTTCTGAATACTTATGATTATAATGTCTATACAAAAATCAAAATGAACCTCCTGACTTTATCCGTCGGGAGGTTCATTTCATTTACTTTAATCGATTCGGTAGGACGCAAATGGCTCGCGGCGACGGAAAGAGTCACTGATCTGATCCAGATCGGTCAACAGCTCATCGGGCAGTGACATATCCAGACTAGCCAGATTATGCTCCAGCTGTTCGGTGCCTGTAGCGCCAACAATGACTGTGGATACAGCCGGACGTGTCAGTAGCCATGCGAGAGACAGCACACTCGGGGAACACCCGTATGAAGCAGCTTTGGCACTCACTTGTTCACTCAGTTGAAGATTATGCTCCAGCAGAAAACGATTGAAGGTCGGGTCGGTGTCGGCTCTGGAGCCGGAAGGCACGCTGGCCTGTCCGTTATATTTACCCGTCAGAATACCGCCTGCGAGCGGGAAATACGGGATAATGCCTACACCCTGATCCAGACACATCGGTACCAATTCCAGTTCAGGCGTACGGTCTGCCAGGGAGTAGCTGGTTTGGGTAGAGATGTAGCGCACATAACCTTTCTGTTCACTGATCCCGAGAGCTTTCATCAGCTCCCAGGCTGCGTAATTGGAGGCGCCGATGTACCGAACTTTGCCGGAAGTGACCATATCGTCCAGCGTGCGGAGTGTCTCATCCAGCGGTGTATGCGGATCAAAGGTATGGATCTGATACAGATCCACATAATCCGTTTGCAGACGCCGCAGGCTATGTTCTAGCTCTTGTTGCAGATGGTAGCGGGAGGAACCGCGCCCATGGGGACCGTCATGCCGGGGAAGTCCGGCTTTGGTCGCAAGCACCGCGTTTTCCCGACGACCTGTGAGGGCCTGTCCAATGATGCGTTCTGATTCGGTACCTGCGTAGATATTGGCGGTATCGATAAAGTTGATGCCCTGATCCATCGCTGCATGAATAATGCGGGTAGAAGCTGCTTCATCCGCGCGTTTGCCAAATGCATTGGTGCCGAGCCCCAGTGCCGATACCCGTAAACCACTATTGCCCAAACGTCGATATTCCATCATTCATCGCTCCCTTTATGTTCATTTATGTAATGCAGATTATAACGTAATCTATTGTCAACGTGTTATTAATATAGTTAAATGATTCTAAGAACCCGTTATTAAAGGAGATATGATGGAAAACAGTGCTGCACATTTAACAAGACGGAAGCCGAAGAAACCGAAGAAGAAATGGAAGAAGCCATTAATCATCACCCTAAGTGTGCTGCTTGTGCTCGGAGGACTCGGATTTATTTATCGAAAGCAACTCGTCGTGTTTGCCTTTAATATGTTCGCCTCCGGTACGGTGAAGGAAGCCTTGGATGACTCCTTTAAACCAGCTGGCGATAAGGATGCCCCTGTCGTGGAACATACGGACCCATTCTCGCTGTTGTTGCTCGGTATTGATCAACGCGATAACGAACCAAGCCGTTCGGATACGATCATCTATTCCGTCGTGCGTCCAGAAGACAATAAAGTGCTGCTGCTGTCCATTCCACGTGATTCCTATACCGAGATTGTCGGGCGGGATGTGAAGTCGAAGATTAACTCAGCGTACGCCCACGGTGAAGCCAAGATGGCGATGGATACGGTGGAGAATTTGCTCGGGAACAAAGTGGATTTCTATGCCGCGATTAATTTTAATGGGCTCAAGGATATTGTTGATGCGGTGGGTGGTGTTGAACTGCCGATCAAGAAAAACATCGAGAACAAATCAAAAGCGCATGAGAAACTGTTCGTTGAAGCCAACAAACCGATCTATAGCGGCGAAGAAGCGCTTGGTTATGTGCGTTACCGGGAAGATTCCGATTTCAATCGGACGATGCGTCACCGGATTTTCCTAAGTGCCTTCATGAATCGTGCGCTGGAGGTCAAAAATCTGACCAAGATCCCGGACGTCATCCAGATTGCCGGATCGAATTTTACAACCAACATGACTTCGGACTTCATCGTGAAGTTTGCCGAGTCCTTATATATGAAAGACAATGCACCCACGATCAGCAACTATATGCTGAAGGGTGATGGCGCGATGCGCAGTGGTACATGGTACTATGACCTGTCAGAGGACGATCTGCAATATGTGCGTGGCATGATCGCCAGTTGGCTGGACCCGGATGCGACCGAGATTATTGAACCGGAAACAGCGGATCAGACAGATACACCGGATGCAGCCTAAGCATCCATTCTTGTACAAAATGCTCATATGAATAAAAAGTCGGGAGAAGCGTTTGCTTCCCGGCTTTTTTTGCGTTTGAGATCCCACTGATGAAACGTTGTACGGATATATCTAATGTTTAAAACTCTTTTTATGGCATACATATAGTAAAATACAGGGAAAAGATTAAACATCAACCAATGGAGGAAGTACATGAAGGAGTTTAAGGATCGGCTTGAACAGGTTCAGGAGCAGCAGAAACAGCTGGCGAAGGAGTATCACGCCTTGCTCCAGGAATACCACTCCGATGACCTGATCGTTAAGAATGAACAGTTACAGGAACAGTATGAAGCCCAGAAGCTCAAGCTGCACCAGCTTGAACTTCGCTCGCGCAAGATGGAAGAAGAGAATGCACGTCTTCGCATGGCGTTATCTGAACAGATGTTGGATGAGAAGCTTAATCTGATCCGGGTATCGCGGGAGAAGATGGAGACGTATTTTCAAGGAAAAACGGCGGTACATAATGATCGAGTTGCTTTCCATGAACATCGAACCAAGTCCAACCTGAACGCGCTGTACAACCAGGCAGCACAGGAGTTACAAGAGGATTCCCAACAAATGAAGGAGAGGATTGCTTACCTGGCGGCAGAGGTGAAAGAGCGCATTGAATCACACAAGCGAGCCGTATGGGAACGAGAAGAGGCTCTACGTGGGCATATGGAACATGGATATGAGCAGATGGCGGAGGAGGGATTGAGCGAAGAGACCATTCAGCGCCGGATCAAGCAGAATCGCATGGAGATGAAGATTGGGCTTAGCTGGATCAACAAAGTAGCCATCCTGCTCCTCATTCTGGGGGTTGGGGCAGCGTTCCAATACTCATACTCGACTTGGTTTAATGACGAGATGAAGAGCGTAGCCTTTTTCCTGCTCGGTGCACTGATGCTCGCTGGAGGAGAGTGGCTGTTCCGCCGTAAAAAGCAGACGTTTGCGATGGGCCTGCTCGGTGGCGGGATCTCTGTGTTGTTTGGCTCCATCTTCTATAGTTACTTTTTACTGCATATTATCGGGTTATATACGGGACTTGCCCTCTCTGTATTGGTATCGGCAATCTCCGTATTGTTGTCCCTAAGGTATCAGTCGAAGACCATCTGTTCACTCGGTCTGGTGGGCGGATATCTCCCGCTATTCTCCTATATGTTCTCGTTCGGGCTTGAGGGTACTGCTGTCTATGTAGCCATGATCTATCTGCTGCTCTTAAACGGCATTATTGTGTTCATATCATTCGGCAAACGATGGCCGGTAGTGCACTATATCAGTTTCCTGTTCAACACACCATCCATGCTTATCCTCTTGTGGCTGTCGCCAAGTGAGAAGATTGGCATGTTGTATTCCATTGTGACGTTTGCATTATATCTGGGCATTACACTGGCATATCCGTTCAAACATCGGATGAAGTTAACCTGGTGGGATTTCGCTCTGCTTGCTATGAATACGACCATCAGTTGCCTAATGTTATACGTGTTATTTGATGTGGCGGATTGGAATGATGCTCAGGGCTTGTTGGCATTAATCTTCTGCCTGGTATATCTGGGTCTCGCACGATTCGTTCAGCGCAATATGGCTCAGGAGAAACAGACCATTCTGCTCTTCTATATCACTTCCCTGACCTTTGCCATTCTGATTATTCCGTTCCAGTTCGGGGCCAAGTGGTTATCGATGGGCTGGTTAATTGAAGGGGTTCTGTTGGTTACGCTTGGACATCTGAAACGGTTCAAGTCGGTGGAACGTGCCGGATGGGGTATTGTGCTGCTATGTCTAATCACTTTCGTGTATTATGACCTGCTCACGCTATTCTTCATCGGGGAACGTTCTTACTTCATGTTAAAATACTCCAGCATCACGCTGGGGACCCTGCTGATTACACTGTATTATGCCTGGGCAGTTTACAGCAGCTCATCTGCCAGGGAGAGATTCAACTACAGCCCGCTGGAACTGGGCTTTCTGAACGGATTCAAGTATGTAACACTCGCCAATCTGTGGATATACGTGCTGTATGAATCGAATGAATTGTATACCAGAGCTGTGGATGGGACGTTCCTGTTATACATGTTCTACAAGCTGCTCATGTTTGCAGCGCTGACCATTGCATTGGCCTATGGATTGAGCAAAGTGAAGTTGTTGCGTGATCCATACGTACAGATGTATACGACTTTCCTGCATGCCATTGGTTGCTGTATTGCACTGGCTGTCACCTTAACCATGCCAGCGCTTCAGCCGGAAGTTCAGCAGCATACAGCGGCAGAGATTGTGGGTTTGCTGGTGCTAATCATCTATAACGTAGGGGTGTTCTTTGCAGGAAGGGATCTGCTGATTGCAGGCATCCGCAGGCAGTTCAAGAGCATTGAATGGTACCCAGTTATCGCGGGGGTATATCTGCTAGGGGTCATCACCGTATTCCTGACGATCCAGTTCCAGTGGGGTGATGTGGGGCTGATGTTCAGCCTGATCTATCTGCTGCTGGCGATTCTCTATATTGCCTATGGATTCCGTAGAAAATATGTCATGATTCGGCGTCTGGGTCTTGGCCTAACGTTGTTCGCCACCGGTAAAATGGTGTTCTACGATGTGGGTATGCTTACCTCGGGCAGCAAAATCTTTGCCTATTTCAGCTTCGGTGTGCTGCTGCTTGGCATCTCTTACCTGTATCAGAAGGTGTCGAGTCGGATGGAGGAAATTCAGTCCAGAGAGACAGCGAAGCCTGACGACGAACCCACTATGCCGGAGGATGAACAAGATTGATTTGATTTTGAACGACCGAAGTCGCATTTGCGATCATATGGGGAGGGAATACGGCGCAAGAAAGAAGCGACTTTGACGTGAGTGTTGGTGGGATAGTGGGAATCTGCTGTCCACCTCACTTCGCTATGGGAAATAACTCGTTACCTCTGTTGTTCAAAGGATAGACGATCTTGCGTGTAATATAGATTTTTATATTAAAATGAGGCTCCGGGCTGCTGTGACCAGCAATCTGGGGCCTTTGATCTGTTTTAATTTGGATTCGATGCCATAGCCTATTATGACATTCGTGAAACGTTTTGCGCGGAGATCACGTTATAATAGAGTAGACTCAGGGTTGGATCTTCATCTGTAACCATGAGGTTTCGGCAGCCGAGGTGCCTTTCAGTGATTCTCCGCCATCATCATTCATACGGGAGAGCACGGTTAATGTCATGGACAAGGCGAAGGCGAGCAATACGTATATGAAAATGTTTTTTTTATTCATAGGAAGGTACCTCTCTTGTTGAATGAGCTATAGTAGATATCCGGCCGTCATGAGAAAAAAAGCACAACGTCTGGTATAGTAGAGTGAGCAGAACCAAATATAAATCGTTCCTGTATACCACTATATTGGTGTATGGTGGTACAAACAATGGAACAAATCTGATGAATTTATCATTATTGCTTCAAGATATGTTTATAGTACGTGTTCAAAAAGACCGGTTTTCAGTACCGAGAAGATGGTATGAAGCTAGAAATGGAGTAGCGGAGCGTAGGCAAACCTACGTGAGCAACGGACATTTCGGCTGAATTCCATATTCGATGTTGATGATGCCGTTAGGCATCCGTTGTAATCAAAAGCGGTTTTTTGAACAACCTCTTATAGAGATCGAGTGATCGTTGAAGGTGGGAGAATAATATGCGGGAGACGGCAAAAATCGTCATTCGTACGCCAGGGCAGGAAAGTGACGGCTCGTTCGCTTATGTAAGCCAGGGTCGCTCCATTACGGTGGGACGTTATACAGGCGGTAGTGAATTGGACTTGTCTGTTTATAATCAGATGATATCGAAGCGGCATTGCCGCATTCATTATGATGTACAGCAACAGTTATGGATTGAGGATCTGGATAGCAAAAATGGAACCGAACTGAATGGGCAGCGTCTCGTTCCCTATGAGAAATATCCATTTGGCGAAGGAGACAGCCTGACGCTCGTCAACGGTTTGATCCAGCTTCGCGCTGAAGGGGATCTTGGAGAGACAAGGGAATATCGGGTGTCGGATCTGTTGGGTGAGGGTGTACGCTTGCAGGATCACCTGCAAACGGTGCAGATTGGAGAGGTGGAAATTCCATTATCCAAGAAGGAATATCAGCTGTTCAAGCTGTTGTACAGCGAACTTGACCACTTTGTGACAAGGGAACAGATTGTGGCTCAGGTGTGGCCGGAGCGGAGCATGCTGGAGAGTGAAGCGGTAGGGATTGACGAGATTAACTCGCTCATCTATCGGACGAATCGCAAGCTGGGTGTACACTTTACCATCAAGTCTGTTTATAAAAAGGGTGTATATATGAAGTCTCATGTGCCGGATTGAATGAGTCATAACAAAGGGATGAGTTCATGTTCATCATTTACCTGATTCCATGGCTGATTGCTGTGGTGACATTGATCGGTGTCATATCCATCGTACTTATTAGTTGGAAAAACGGGATTTCCCCGATGCCCACATCCGGCCGCGTCAGGCAGGTGGTCATTCAAGAGGTGAACCGTATACCCGGGTACGGTGACGTGCTTGAAGCAGGTTCCGGATGGGGCACACTGGGACTGGATGTTGTAAGGCATTGTCCTGGTAAGAGGCTGACTGGAATCGAGAATTCAGTCATTCCCTTATGGTCATCCCAAATAATTGCCTATCTCAGTGTTCGCTTACGTCGAGCGAAGGGGGAAAAGCACTCTCTCAAGGGCAGGCTGCGCTTCATGCGCGGGGATATCTACACCAGTTCCTATGAACATGCGGATTGTGTGATCTGTTATCTGTTTCCGGGAGCAATGACCCGACTTCTGGACAAATTCAGTCGGGAGCTTCCGCCGGGCGCCAAGGTGATTAGTGTCTGTTTTGCGCTCCCGGGTAAGGAACCACTACGTACGATTACATGCCGTGATGCCTTGCGTACCAAGGTGTATGTATATAGCTTTTGAGGAAAAGGAGTACTTGGACTTCCCCTTGAGCAGAATGCTGTAATTCTGGTTCCAGAAGAATAACGAAAGAAAGCTCCGAACTCACATAACGTGAATTCGGAGCCTTTTTTGTTTCGCCTGCGCCTGAGAAGCGAGTTATGCGCTATGTCTCAGGACATGATGATTATTTTGCAGAATCGGTAGTGCCTGTGCTGTCGGATGTTGTACTGGATTGTGATCTGTTTCTGCCGCCTCCGAAGCCGCCTTGACCACGACCTCCTCCTGGACCACCCATACCTGTATTGGCTGTGGTCACACCAGATTCATTCACCCAAGTCACATTACTGGTCGATTGGAATGCAACCACTTGTGTTCCGCCACTGTAAGTACCGTCTGTGTATAGCCCATCCACCGCTTTACCTGTAGACGTACCACCGGAGTAAATCACGTATGAACCATCTTTTGCAAGATCCGGTGAGCTGACAACCACAGTTTGATAATCTTTTGCCGGAGCAAAGGTCAGGATGTTATTGCCTTCGCTATCTTGTACATGTACAAGTGTTCCAGCTTTTTGTGTTGCAGGGAACGTCATTACAATGGTATTTTGCGTGGACGCATCGGATGTTCCTTGTGCCATACCAGAGCTTCCGGCAGCTACGAGATATCCACCGCTGATTACAAATGTACCGTCATAATCCAATGCTCCGTTACCGTTATCCGTTGGTCCGTTCACAATAACCGTACCACCAGTCATATTAATGGAACCATTGGAATCCAGTCCGTCACCACCTGCGTTCACGGTAAGTGTACCGCCGTTAATGTGGAACTCGTTATTACTCGCTGCTCCCATTCCGCCCGGTCCACGTCCTTGCTGAGTAGCAGCTGTACCTTGGGATGCCTGATCGGTAGTCGATGTTGTACCCGTCGTCTCGGTTACAGAGATGTTGGATGTCGTAGCAGCATCGGTTGCTGTAGTAGCGCTATCTGTACTTGCCGCTGTATTTGCCGCTGTTTCCGTCTCGCCACCTGCAGCATTGACGCCATCATCGGATGCCGTTACATCCACATCCCCATCGTTCAGGGTGATGATTGCTCCTTCAAGTCCTTCATAGCTCTTCGCAATGGTGATGGTGCCACCGTTAATCGTCAGTTCCTGATCGGCATGAATGCCATCATCACCGGATTCAATGTTGAATGTTCCGTCGTTGACTGTCACGTTATTGTTGCTGTGCAGGGAATCATCCATGGAATCAATGGTATACGTACCGCCATTCACCGTAAGGTCTGTACCTGCTTTCAGTGCTTTGGCACTTGTGGACTCGGTTGCTGTTGCAGCAGTGTCCGCATCGGCATTGGTTTCGGTATCGGTTGTTGCTGCTGTGTTGGCAGAGCTGGACGCTGCTGCGCTGTTTGTATTAGTACCTGCATTGCCGCTGTTATTAGGCATCTCCGGCATATCTGCAGGAGATTCGCCATCCGGTGGTGTGCCCATATCGGTTGGAGGTGTTCCGCCACCCCATCCGCCGCCACCGCCACCAAATGGACCTTCTTCGACTTTGGCTGGAGCATTGGCGCTACTGCCAGCAGTCACAATGTTGTATGTGCCGCCATCCGTAACAAGTGCGGTTTCGGCTTGAATACCGTCGTTACCACTTTGAATATCGAAGGTACCTCCTGCGATGGCAACGAAACCTTTGGTGGTATCCGTGTCATTGGTGGATTTAATACCGTCGCCTTCGGCTTCAATGGTAATCGTACCCGCTTGAATGGCGACCATGTCTTTACCTTTGATGCCGTCATCGGCTGCTTTGACGCTGATGTTACCGCTAATGATCTTCAGATCATCCTTGCTCGTAATCCCTTCATTATAGTTACCTGTGACGGTCAATTGACCTGCACCGTTGAACGTAAGATCCGCTTTGCTGAAGATTGCAGCATCCGGCTCGTCTGTTGTAGCGTCAGCGTACACATACGTTTTACCATCCGATACGGTATTCTTGGTTCCTTTTTCGAGTGTAATCACCGCTTTACCGGCCTTCTGAATATAGATCGCTGCACTGTCATTATCATGGATCGTAGCTCCGTTTAATACGAGATGTACGGTGCCCTTATCGGCAACGTTGACCACGATCTGACCGTCGGTTAGCTCACCGCTAAGTACATAAGTACCTGTTTCCGTAATTGTTACTGAGCCATTGGCTGCTTTGGCGCCCGAACCGGTTACCGTTGCCGTTGTGCCGTTCAACTTAATCGCTGTGGAATCTGCCTCGCTCCAGCTAATGTTGGTATCGTCAGCATCCAGAGAGACCAGATCTGCATATTTCACAGAGGTTTGCTCGCTGACCGATACCGTTTTGGTTGTTCCTGTCGTTGACGTTGCGGCATTGGCGGTTGTGCTTGTGGTTGCAGGTGAACTGCATGCGGCGAGTAGGCTGGTAATCATGGCGATGGACCAAAGTTTGCTGCCTGTTATCACGTTTTTCTTCATATAGATCGTTCCCTTCGAATTAAGAATTAATATTCCGTTGTTGGACTCATGGTTAACGAGATATCCAGGTTGCCGTTCCGTGTGCGGATGGCATCAAGGAATTCCTTTTGGCTAACACTTTCGTGAATGGTTACACTGTAGACCAGCTCATACAGACTGCCGAGCTCGGTCGTTCTGATCTTTTTCAGGTCAAAAGGTACATTAAATGTATGGAACACTTCATTAAGCGCTTCTTCATAGCTCAAATTCTCAGGAATGGTGACTTTCAGCGTTTTCAGCTGACTCTTCTTGCCGCCGAAGTTGAAGCGACTCAGGACAAACATCAGCACACACAGGATAATCGTGAACAGCACTGCGTATCCAAAAGCACCTACACCGCAGGCAAGACCTGAAGCCATCGTGAACAATACATAAGCAATATCCTTTGGATCACCAGGTGCACTGCGGAAACGAATGATCGAGAAGGCACCTGCCAAGCTGAATGCTCGAGCAATATTGCTGCCGATGAGCAGGATGATGATGGCGACAATGACGGGCAGGACCACCATCGTTAGGGTGAAGCTCTGGGAGTATGTGGCTTGGTTGGTCTTCATGTACGTGAGGCTGATGATTAATCCCAGAATGATGGCAAGACCAATGGTGATGACTGCGTTGTTAAACGTCAGGTTGGTATCGGTAAGGGCGGAACTGAATAGTGAATCAAGCATATAGGACACGCTCTCTTTCTATAATCGTTTTATCTTGTTCTTGTTCTATGGATGGGTTGAAATCGGTGCCTGGTACAAGAATGCGCTCCGACTGGTAATTCAGGTTGGTTGTTCTCACCAGATGTCTGAACTCGTTGCCGTATTTGGAGAATCCAGTGCGGTAGAGACCATGCTCACAGAGCAGTTGCGACAGCCACAGCGGAACGGTTTTCTCGGCTTTCACTTCCATCAGCCATCTTCCGTCCTTCACGAGCGGTTCACCGTAATCTCCTTGTTCCAGCTTCAGATCGTATCTGCGGCTGCGAATGTTGGTGTCAAAGGTAATGCGGAGATCCCGGCTGTTCTTGTCAAAGAGTGCTTTGCGTTCATACGCCAGATACACTTTCGGTTCAAGATCGTAGAGGCGAAGGAAGTATTTGATCTCTTCCACAACCTGTTTGTTCATATAGTTTGCCAGCTCCGGTGCCTGTCCTGAACGAACGAATTCGTACGCTTCATCCAGCTTCAAGGCGGTTCTGCGCTTGTTCACCAAGCCAAAGACTTTCTTTTTGATCTCCAGATACACTTTGGCATTCTCTTCAGGTATTCCATATGCCCGCAGTCTCAGCTTCTCCTTGTATTTTGGTTTGGAGAGACTGGCGCGAATTAGGGAATCCTGTGGAGTGTCGAAGTACAGGTTACTGATGGAGTAGTATTCATGTTTCTTGTTGTAGGCATCCAGCTCCATGTATTTCAGCAGGTCGTTGTAGAAATGGGCGTACTGTTCATCCGTCAGAAGGTATTTGCTCTCATATCGGTTGAATACTTCAATTGCCATGTGGGGTTCAGTCCTTTCGTTGGTGGGTTGTATGTTTTGTTCCATCGTGTATTGCTTCCATGTCTGTATCTTAGAGGGCCAACCTTGAATGAATCTTAAATGGTTTTACATTGCGTTAACATTTTTTTACCTTCCTATAATAGTTCGCATCCGCAAAATGAATTAAGATTGATTCAAGGTTTAATTGATAGAATGGGAGATATCATACAGCGTTCATGAAGACGAATAATTCAAGCAGAGGAATGAATAGATGATGAGAATATTAATTGCGGAAGATGAGGTTCATTTGGCAGAGGCAGTATCTCAGATTTTGAAAAAAAACAACTACTCCGTGGACATGGTCCACGACGGCAGATCAGGACTCGATTATGCGCAGAGCGGCATCTATGACCTGTTACTGCTCGACATCATGATGCCAGAGATGGACGGAATCACCGTCCTGAAGAAACTTCGCAGTGAAGGCAATCATACGCCTGTCATTCTGCTTACGGCCAAGGGTGAACTCTCAGACAAGGTCACAGGCCTCGATTATGGTGCCGATGATTATATCGCCAAGCCCTTCGCCACAGAAGAATTGCTGGCCCGGATTCGTGCAGCCTTAAGGCGGAAGGGCGAAGTGGTTCCGGAGGACGGACTGAAATTCGGCGACATGGAGCTGAACACAACTCAGTTGAAGCTGAGCGTTCAGGGGAAGGAAATCAAGCTGAATCTGAAGGAGAATGAACTGCTGGAGCTGTTGATTACGCGCAAACAGGCGATTACCTCCAAAGAGCAGATTATTGAGAAGTTGTGGGGATTCGATTCGGAAGTGGAGTATAACAATGTGGAGGTGTACATCTCGTTTTTACGCAAAAAATTAACGTTCCTGAACTCGGCTGTCCGCATTAACACGATTCGGGGTGTAGGGTATGTGCTTGAGGTGACGTCCTGATGTTCAATAAACTCCGAAATCGATTCCTGATCGTGAATCTGGTGTCCATATCGATTATGATGCTGGTGGCATTTGCGACGATCTATACGATTACGTATCAGAATGTGCAACGGGAGACAAATATGGAGTTGTACAAGGTTTCTGATTTCTATCATAGTCCTTATAATTCATCCAAGATGCCGCGCGGGGAAGGTGGGGGGATAGGGACGGGGTCTGGATCAGGCGCTAGTACAGGTGCTTCCGGTTCAGATTCGCTACCTTCCAATGCCATGAGTGGTAACAATGAAGGACCCGGTGGAGACCCCAATGCACCTCCGGCGCGTTCCATTTCATTCATGATCAAAACGGATGACCAGTGGAAGATTACGGATACGCAATCCCGATTTGATATGGAAGATACGTTCTACACCGAGGCGTTGCAAAAGGTTGACCAGAATAAAGTTGGTAATTCGGAACGGCAGACTGGACAATTTGCATTGGATGGAACGGACTGGGCCTATGTAGTTGA
Organism: Paenibacillus sp. CB74; assembly: GCF_055687625.1. Taxonomy (NCBI): domain Bacteria; kingdom Bacillati; phylum Bacillota; class Bacilli; order Caryophanales; family Paenibacillaceae; genus Paenibacillus; species Paenibacillus sp. CB74. The sequence continues at coordinate 5,635,609 of NZ_CM146009.1, forward strand.
TCCGAGTGGTGATGGCCATATGATCGTATTCATTGATGTGACGGCACAACAGGGTATTCTGACCAATCTGATCTATACATTTGCTGTTGTTGGATTAATCATGTTGATTGGAATATACTTCCTGAGCCGTTATTTTGCGAATCGCTCCATTGCACCGGTTAGAGAAGCATTTGAGAAACAAAAACAATTCATCGGCGATGCTTCACATGAGTTGAAGACCCCTCTGGCGATCATCAATACCAATGCTGACGTGCTGCTTGCAAATCAGGAGGATACCATAGCGAACCAGGCGAAGTGGCTTCACTATATCAAGTCGGAAACCGAGCGCATGACCGGACTTACGAATGATCTGCTCTATCTGACACAGATGGACGACTCGCGCTCGACGATGATTCATGCGAAGTTTAATATGAGTGATGCGGTAGAGAGTATTATTTTGCCAATGGAAGCCGTTATTTTTGAGAAAAACATCTCACTTGATTACAACATTGAGCCGAATCTTACGGTTCATGGGAACATTGAGCAGATCAAACAGGTCATTCTGATCCTGCTCGATAATGCGGTGAAGTATTCTGGGCCCAGAGGGTCCGTAAACGTTACGCTACAGAAACAGAATAATGATGTCATGCTGGCCGTGTCCAATACAGGTGAAGGCATTGCACCCGAACATCTGGATCGGATTTTCGATCGATTCTATCGTACGGATTCGTCCAGAGCCCGCACACATGGTGGACACGGTCTGGGACTGGCGATTGCTCGGTCCATTGTGGATCAGCACAAAGGAGAGCTATACGCCAGAAGTGTGGTCGGAGAGGGCGCTACATTTTACGTACGGTTGTCGTAGGGATATAGTGAGGCGCTGGCGTAGAGTTGAACTCTCAACTCACTACGATGCAACAACGTCTTATTTTCACCTAGATGAGAATAGAGTATTTTACCTGCATTGCGGTTTCCCACACTAACCCTCGCTGCCGCTCTATAATCATTCGTTAGGCATAAGTTCTGCCTGTAATGGGTTAACCTATGCTACAATGGCAACAGTATGTATGAATCAAGGAGATGAACTGAACGTGGCAGAAGCAAACGCAATTAATGAACAAGAAATGATGCAGTATATTGCAGATAAAACGAAGGCAAGCCAGGCAAATATCGCCCTTGTACTGAAGCATGAGCAAGCGTACATCAACAAGGCGCATGAAAATGCCAAAGGTAACGATGTGGATATTGACGGCGATGATCTGGCTGACTACATCCTTAGTCGCAAAGATGTGAAGCTGGATGAGTTGACCGTAGAAAGCATTTTGGATGCTGAGATGGACTACTTGATGGACAAGGGTCACGCGGGGTACGTCGATTAAGTGATCGTAGGCAAAGTTTAACGAACCTGACACGCCTTATTCAGGTATTTCTCGCTCGATTGGAAATCTAACGAATCTCAGATACGTTATTCTCTGGATTCTAGGGCTTTTCGGTGCAATTGCAGCATTTGTGCGGAATTAGCATGTCTGAGATTCGTTAGTTCGGGGAATAAGCACTTTTAGCCGAAATAAGGTGTTCTGGGTTCGTTAGCGTGAGTGATCACAAGGGCAACGGCGAGGCGTTAAATGGCTGTTCCCAAAGTAACATTTCACATGCGCAGCCTTAAACATGCTAAGTTTAAGGCTAAGTATCGTACTGTAAAAAAGACCTCAACTCCACGTTACTGTGGTGTTGAGGCCTTTTTTTAGATTGTAGTGACAAGGCATCCCTTGGGGGATACTTGTCGGTATAACTCCCACAGTTTACAGCTTCTTATTGACCCATCATACCGCCATCTACGGTGTAGAGGGAAGCTGTTACATAGGATGCTTCTTCGGACAATAGGAAGTTCATTACCGCAGCGACTTCTTCCGGTTCACCGTAACGGCCCATTGGAATGGCAGATACCGTAGCAGATTGATAATCTTCCACATTGCCGGAATTAGCTTCGATCTGGCGCATCATGCGGGTATTGATTGTGCCTGGCAATACAGCGTTAACCCGGATATTGTAAGGTGCCAGTTCATTAGCAGCGGTACGTGTGAGGCCAACTACGGCATGTTTGGACATAATATATGGAGATACGGCAGGTGCGCCCATCAGACCCGCAAGGGAAGAGGTATTTAGAATCGCACCGGATTTTTGTTTTTTCATAACGGGAATGACATTTTGCAGACCCAGGAATACGCCACGAATGTTGACGTTATACACGGTGTCGAGTGCTTCAACACTCAGGTCTTCGATCAGTCCTGTTGGGCCTTCAATGCCGGCATTATTGGCAAAATAATCGATTCGTCCAAACGCATCCAGTGCTTTTTGCACATAGTTTTTCACGTCTGCTTCCTGGGATACGTTCGCTTTTACAGCGATGACGTGTTCCTTGTCGAGGTTCAGATCGGTGATCGTTTGCTGGATGGCTTCTTCATTCAGGTCAACCAGTACCAGATTGATTTTGCGCTCTGCGAGACGGCGTGCCAATTCTTTACCAATGCCTCCGGCTGCTCCTGTAATAACGGCTGTATGTGTATACGATGTACTCATGAATGATTCGCTCCTTATTCATTATTGGCAGGTATTTTTAAAAAAAGTTTCAACCTGTCGTCTATCTTTCCTGTCTCAATGTTAAGATATACATAGCCATGTGACAATAATCATTGACAGCGCATATGTCAGCTATCGGACAGAGATGTAAGCGGTGTTCATTTAGTTTACAATAATGAACAAAGGAGGCGAAAATGTTGATTATTGAACATCCTCAGGACCGGAGAGCACGAAGAACGCAGGATGCCATTATCGCTGCGGCGGTTTCTTTGATATTGGAGAAGGGAGCGGATGCCCTCACCATCCGGGATATTACGGAGCGGGCGGATTACAACCGCGGAACTTTCTATTTACATTTTCCTGGCAAACCGGAGTTGTTGCAGTTCATTCTGGATGATTTCATGCAGGGGGTAGGACAGGCTTATGCAGCACCATACGCACAGCTCAAAGAAGTGGATATGACTGCATTGCTGCCATCCACGATGCCGGTATTTGAATATATTGAAGCTCATCAGGATATTTTCCGCGCATTAATGACGATGCATTCCGATATGGGTTCCCGGCTGTGCAATATGTTTAGAACGTATTTAACAGAGGATTTTGTACTGGTGACCGAAGATAGCGAACACACGATTAATTACGACATCATGTTAAGTTATCTGGTATCTGCTACGGTGGGCGTGATTATGCACTGGGCGGAGATTGGGTTCAAATATTCTGCGCATTATATGGGAGAGCAGCTTACGGCACTGATCAACATCAAACCGACCCGTCTGCTGATTGAACCAGGGCAGAAGGGTCGGACGATTCACGAGCGTATGCTGTTGGATTAAAGTGAAGGATTACCCTGTCATGGAGGCATTCGCAGCCTGTTGCATCTGAAGCAGCTGTTCGCGAATCAGGACCGACTCTCCGATCATGATCAATGCCGGATTATTCACTTGATGTGACAGGGCTAGGGAATGAAGTTCAGCAAGTGTGCCGGTAATAATGCGTTCCTCCGAAGTGGTTCCCCTTTCGATTAAAGCCGCAGGGGTGTGTCCACTTTTCCCATGGAGAAGCAATTCATGTTGGATCTGGGGCAGTTGGCTAATGCCCATATAGATGACCAGTGTATCCACGCTATGTGCGAGCAGGTCCCAGCGAACGGATGAAACATTTCCGTCACTGCCGGTTCCCGTGACACATGCAAACGATGAAGCAATCCCCCGATGGGTTAACGGAATAAGGGAGGAAGCGGATGTACCTACAGCTGAAGTGATGCCGGGAATGATCTCGAATGCAATCCCTGCTTCTGCCAGCACAAGCGCTTCTTCACCACCACGGCCAAAGATAAACGGATCGCCACCCTTGAGTCGTACGACTTGTTTGCCTTCCGCTGCATGTGCAGCAAGCATCCGTCCAATCATCTCCTGACTCATGGAGTGAAGCCCTGGAGCCTTGCCGCAGTAGATGCGGAGTGCTCCGACGCGAGCCTCAGCGAGCAATTGATCATTCACAAGCCGATCATACATAATGACATCTGCGGACTGAATACGTTTCAGGGCTTTTACCGTAATCAGATCCGGATCTCCAGGGCCAGCGCCAACGATACTAACCAAGCCCCGGCTCATGATCGTGTCCCCAATTTCGGTGCCGCATCGGAACTTGCCAATCCGGAACGACCACCCTGAATGGTTGCCAGTTTGGTTGATAGCTTCACCGGTTTCCCCCAGTGATGGGCAGCATATAGGCCGAGGCCTGTAAATACAGCTCCGCCAATGAGGTTACCCACCAACACCGGGATCTGATTCCAGAGCCACCAGTCCGCGACACTGACCTGTGCACCGAGCATCATGCCTGCCGGAATAACAAACATATTCACCACAGCGTGCTCAAAACCTTGGGCGAAAAATATCGCAATAGGTAGCCACATCGCTACGATTTTGCCTAGAGTTGATGTGGATGTCATCGCCATCACGGCCCCGAGTGTGACCATCCAGTTACATAGAATGGCCTTGATGATCACCAGAACAATGCCTGCTCCGCCCAAATGCTGATATCCCAATGTCTTGGCTTCACTGGTCTGGATCAGCGTTTGAATGAGTGGATTGCTCATATCCGTACCCATCTTCGTAAGGGTCAGGCCGTATAACAGAGCATAGAATGCACATCCAAGCAGATGACCTGTGATCACCCAAAAATAATTTCGGAGCATATCCATCCATGTAATTCTGCGTTTCATCAGTGCGAGTGGGAGCATCGCAAAGTTTCCTGTCACCAATTCAAGGCCCAGCAGAACAATAATGACGAATCCCGCGGGGAATATCAGTGCACCTGCCAAACCAACGGAAGTTTGAGATACAGCGGTATATGCCAATGTGGTTGCAAAAGCAAGGATAGCCCCTGCCAGAAAACCGCGGATTAGCATCTGTACCCGATTCATTCTGGCTTTGCTCTCACCAGCTTCGAGCATCGATTGCAGCACTTCTGCAGGTTTAACAAAATCCATAGCGCACGCCTCCTTGATGTCAGAGTATCTTTAGCATTTAACCCGCAATTGTGATATAGATTTCTCCACTGTTGCCGTCTACTTCTGTTTTGTAGGTGTTCAGACAGCCCTCATCCGGCTCATGTACCTTACCGTTACGCAGATCAATCTTCCAATCATGCAAAGGACAATGAACCGCTGTCCCGCATACCATGCCTTCCGACAGCTTGCCGCCCTTGTGAGGGCAGCGATTCTCGACGGCGTGCAGACTCCCGTCGCTCAGTTTGAAGACTGCAATTTCGGTATCCTGTATCAGGAAAGTCCGTGCACCCTTTTCATCAATATCCGCAAGGTGTCCAATCCGGAATTTGTTCATCGCTGTTCCTCCTCTTCTAGTGAGTTACCGGCTCGGCACCGGACAGTGGGGTGAAGTTTTTACGCAATTTCTCGTCTTCAATGATTTCTTTCCAAGGATCAACCGTGTGACCCAGCGTAACTTCCAGACGTTCGACCAGAGCGAGACGTACATCCCGATCCGCCAATGCTTCCTTCACATGTTCCAGACCTACCCGTTCAATCCATGCCGCTGTTCTCTCATTCCATTTTGCGTTCTCTCTATAATATTGCAGGTAAGAGTAGGTCCACTCTTCCACTTCCGCATCGGTCTTCACTGTGCAGAGCAGCTCGGCTGTGCGAACTTTAACTCCGGCGTTACCACCAACATGAATCTCCCATGCACCATCGATGGCGACAACACCCAGATCCTTGATGGTCGCTTCAGCACAGTTCCGCGGACATCCAGATACAGCAAGTTTCACTTTTGCTGGAGCAACCATTTTATCGAGTTTTTTCTCCAGACGAATGCCCATCTCGATGGAGTCCTGTGTACCGAATCGACAGAATGTATTGCCAACACACGTCTTCACGGTACGAAGTGCCTTGCCATAACCGAAACCGGAAGGCATATCGAGCTCTTCCCAGATCTTCGGCAGGTTCTCTTTCTGTACTCCGAGCAGATCGAGCCGTTGTCCACCCGTGAACTTCACCATCGGAACATCGTATTTCTCTGCGACAGTTGCAATCTTGATCAATTCAGCCGGGGAAGTAACACCACCATAGATCCGTGGAATAACGGAATAGGTACCGTCCTTCTGAATGTTGGCGTGATAACGTTCATTGGTGAATTTGGATACACGCTCATCCCTGTATTCAGCCGGCCAGATCATACCGAGATAATAATTCAGGGACGGACGACACTTGGAGCAACCTTCCGGTTCATTCCAACCGAGAACGTTCATCACTTCCTTCACGCTTTTGAGTCCCATTTCCTTGATTTGTGCAACAATCTCATCCCGATCATAGGAGGTGCAGCCACAGATGCCTTCTTTGGTCTGTTCGCCTACATTATCACCGGCATAATACGTGAGCAGGTTTTCGATAATCGGTTTGCATCCACCACAAGAAGCGGAAGCTTTGGTACAGGACTTGATGGCACCGAGCGTATTACAGCCTTTATTCAGAACGGCATCTCCGATGGAAGCTTTGGTAACACCGTTACAACCACAGACGATCTCGTCATCTGGCATGCCGGCCATACGTTCTGCGACAGATGGACCCGAGCCTGAAGCGCCGGAAGGCACGCCGAGCAAAATTTCTTTCTCACGGCCGCTGATGTTCTCGCCACTTTTAATGAGGGAAAACAGTGATGCGCCATCTGTGGTATCCCCGAAAAGTACGGCCCCAATCAGCTGCCCATCCTTGATCACCATCTTTTTGTACACACCGTCGACATCATCCTGAATGCGAATGCTGCGCGTATCTGCAGCATCTTTGAATTGTCCGGCAGAGAATACGTCGACTCCGGATACTTTCAGTTTGGTGGAAGTTACTGAGCCTGCATATCCTTCGGTGGCCGCACCAGCCAAGCGTTTCGCGAGCACCATACCTTGTTCATATAATGGAGCAACCAGTCCGTAGGCAATACCACGGTGTTCTGCACATTCGCCGACGGCAGAGATCCCAGGAATGCTGGTATGCATATAATCATCTACGATGACACCACGATTGACATCCAGGCCGGCATTTCGAGCCAGTTCGATCTGAGGACGAATCCCGACAGCCATGACAACCAGGTCAGCTTCAAGTACGGTCTGATCCGTGAAACGAATGGCTTTCACTCGATGCTTGCCTGTGATTTCTTCGGTATGTTTATTCAAAAGGAACTTCATGCCCTGCTCTTCAAGCTCCCGCTGGAGCATCAGCCCTGCTGGCAGATCCAGATTCCGGTCCATCAGATGACCGTTAATGTGGATGACCGTGACGTCCATGCCCAGATTGAGCAGCCCACGCGCTGCTTCAAGTCCTAGCAATCCGCCTCCAATGACGGCAGCTTTGCGATATTTTTGTGAGGCTGCCATCATGGTCTCGCAATCTTTAATATCGCGGAAACCGATCACGCCTTCCTTGTTGGCACCGGGAAGTGGCAGGATGAACGCTTGTGATCCGGTTGCCATAATCAGCTCATCATAGGCTGCGCGTACACCGTTCTGAGATACAACTTCCTTGCGCTCGGTATCGATCTGAACAACCGGGTCTCCCGGGTATACCTGAATGCCGTTATCTTCGTACCAGCTCCACTCGTTGATGACGATATCTTCGATGGATGTTCCGCCAGCCAATACAGAGGAGAGCATGATGCGGTTGTAGTTGGGATGCGGCTCTGCGCCGAAGACTGTAATTTCATAAGCGTGCGGAGCGAGCTTGAGGATATGTTCGATTGTACGAATTCCCGCCATGCCATTACCGACCAATACCAGCCTTTTCGTTGTACTCATTATGATTAGCCCCCTTAGGTCCATTGTGCAAATTGCCTCAAAATCTTGTCTCTAAAATCGAAAAAGCCTGTTATGCCTCGGAGGACTGCGCATATACATACGCATCCCTTGCTCCGAGATTGCAAAACAGGCTTCATTGCCGTTTCAACCAGCTACGCCGTTGTAACTGTGATTGATTCAAATATGGAGTTGTTATGGTTTAACTATAAAAGATCGATCTAACCATGTCAATATAGTTGACACAAAAAAGTGTTTGAAATTTAAAGTTAATTATGTTTACATGAGTTTATTGGAACACGAATGATCGAAGAGGTTTTAAGGGTATATATTCATGAAAATGAATGTTTTAGTGGCAAATAGTGTGGCAGTAACTACAAAAAGCATAGAAAACGTGTCATGATTAGTGTTTCATTCTTTTGGGTCACTAGGACGATCCGTCATGATTGTTGTATTTATTACTTTGGAATCATTTATAAAATCAGATTGATTTGTGCTTTTGTCAGGTAATATAACATATATAGCGCTTTCATGTGTTAATGTCTTAAATAATACGATTCTAATTATACGTAATCAGGGAGGGATTGCTCCATCATGCGATCTTTATTGGTCATCCGTATACAATCAACGATAGCTGATTCGTCCGATGCAATCCCTCTGACACCGGAGAGGCTGCTGGGAGCGAACGGGTACCATGTACAGGTGGCAGGCAGTGAGGCGGAAGCGGTGAAGCTGGCTCGTGCGGCGGAAGCATCCATCTTGCATCTGTCGCTGGCTGACGTGGAGTACTGGGTGAACTGCCTGGGAAAGGGAAAGTCGGATTCCCCGCTGCTCTGGTGGTGCGCGCCAGACACAGCCTCTTCCTCCGCAGACTCCTGCGAGATCGAAACTTCATTTGATGGAATACTTACCCCTTCCATGACCGGGTCGGAGATACATTGGACGCTTCACTTTGCAGCCCGGCGCTACATGGAACGTAAGCAGTGGGAACAGGAACGGAAGCAGTTGCAATCCAGGCTGGAAGATCGGAAGTGGATTGATATGGCGAAGGCCATCCTTAGTGATCTGAAGCAGATTTCCGAGGCTGAAGCCTATGACCTGTTACGCAAGAAAGCGATGGATGAACGCAAACGGATGGTCGATGTAGCCACAGCCATTGTGAAGGCGCATCAACTGCTCCAGTCTTAATTGGAAGGAGGATTCTCCATGGATATGTCTCAGATACTCCGAGAGGTCGGACGTGGGAAACGAGGCTCGCGTGATCTGAATTATACAGAGGCACTGACCGTTGCAGAGAAAATCCTGAAACAGGAGGTTTCCCCTGCCCAGACGGCTGCCTTTCTCATGGCTGAACGAATGAAAATGGAAAACGTCGAGGAACTGGAAGCCTTTGTTCATGCATGTCGTAACAGTGCGGAACGTTTCTCCGTTTTTCAGGACGGATTGGACTGTGCTGGGCCCTATGACGGGCGGACGAAGTCGTTCATGGCCACGTTTCCGGTTGCATTTGTACTCGCGGCAGCCGGGTTGCCTGTGACTTTGCACGGGAGTGATCCTTTACCGCCCAAGTGGGGCGTTACGCTGTCGGTACTGTTGAAGGAAGCAGGAATAGATACGGGTAAGATGGATCGGGCAGATGCCCAAGGCGCTGCGCTCCATTCAGGTGTCATGTATGTATCCTCCGAGGAGTGGTGTGAGCCTCTTCGCAAGCTTCGTCCGTTACGGGAAGAGCTGGGATTCCGCACGGTGTTTAACACAGCAGAGAAACTCATTGATTATAACCATTCACCGTATCTGGTGTTTGGTGTGTTTCATAATACCTTTCTGGATCGGATTGCGAAGCTGCTTACCCGGTTTAATTATCGTCGTGCTTATGTGGTGCAGGGAATGGAAGGTTCTGAGGATCTGTATATTGATCGGCCAACCCGCGTATACGCCGTGGAAGATGGTGATATGAAGCTGGAACTGGTTGATCCTGCAGCCTATGAATTGGATATGCCCGTACCGGAACTGGTCTGGACGGCTGCGAAGCAGCTGGAAGTGGCGGAAAGTGTATTAAGCGGTGACGGTCATATTGCTTTTGTGAATCAGGTTCTGTTAAATGGAGGATTCCGCTTGTACGCAGCGGGGCGTGTCAATTCCATCGAAGAGGGCATATACACTTGTCAGGGATTGCTGGAGAGTGGTGCGGCATATCGTATCTATCAACAGTGGTGTGTCTCCATGGGTGGCGAACTGCCGGATAACAGGGCGGTATCCATTTATCCGGCATCGTCCAGGTAACCCTTGGTTCAAGCTTGTGCTTGTTTAGCGTGTTCTTATTCCCAAGGATAAGTAACGGTCAGGAAGTCAGCGAATTTCTTGCTCTCTTCCCGCCGCCTTTTCCGCATGGCCGCCCGATCCGGAGCGGTCTCGTATAGTTTCTTCTCTTCTTCCGTCTCTGGGATAATGCGGGGTACGATCAGTTTGCGATTATTTTCGTCCAGGGCCACAAAGGTCAGAAACGCAGTCGCCGCGATTTTTTTCTCTCCGGTCTTCAGATCCTCACGAATCACCTTCACAAAAATCTCCATGGAACTGCGCCCGGTCCACGACGCGAACGATTCCAGCGTAACGGAATCTGTTGGGTTAATCGGGTACAGGAAGTCTACCGAGTCGGTTGATGCGGTAACGGTATTGACCCGGCATAGCTTGGAAGCGGCAATGGATGCGATATCATCGATGTAGGACATGAGCTTCCCGCCGAAAAGGGTGTTGTGATTGTTGACATCGGTTGGGAACACCCGTGCCGTCTTAAAACAACGCGTTTCGCGTACATACTTTTTCTCCACCTGATCCATCTCCGTAGGTTTCGGTATTTCTCTCATGCTTGTTCCTCCTTACCGTATGGCTGCTGTGACATTTCATGTGTTGCAGGGTCTTTTTTGATCTGTTATCCCTAGTATAGGTGTCGGTCAGAACCATATTCAAATGAAGTTGGACTGCAAAAAAACCGCCAGGCGCGGACCGGCGCGCTGGCGGTTTACTGCTGTATATTAAGCCTTGGGCTTGAAAATGCCGGACGGTTTGCCGATTGGCAAGAACGCATAGCCGAAGTGAGCGTTCAGTACCGAAGCACCTGTACCATACAGGGACACAATTCCGATCGCCATTTCAGCGTATGCTGCAATGGTGTGGAAAATGTGAGGAGCTACGCCGAAAGCGTCAAAGGTCAAGCCAAGGAACAGGAAGTCAATCAGAATGAAGATGATCAGCAATACTTTATTCGCTTCAATCGCACCGATGGTCATGAACAGGGTGAATACAAGGTATCCGGCAAAAGCAAATCCGAGCTGCTTGCCATCGGCCTGTTCCGCAAGCGTGGAGCCAAATACGCCCATTTTGATCATCCAATTGGCCGCCATGGCGAACCAGAAGAATGCGTATGCACCAAAAGCTGTTGTGCCAAAGGTATTGTTGCGTTTGGAATCTTGAATGCATGCAAATAACTGGGCAAAGGCGCCCAGGAAGATTGCCCAAGGAATAGCGTAGCTGAGTCCATCTGTGATGCCAAGCTTTTGGGAAGAAGCGACCAGGGTTACGATAGCCAACCCAAATAATCCCATTGCGCTGGGATCGGCGTTAACAATTTTGACTTTAGTCTGTGAATCGGTCTGCATGTTGATGATAAGCCTCCAATAATATCAAATCAGGATCAATGGCCGTCGTTGGCCGTCCTCTAAATTACATCATTTGTATCCGCCGGGTCCGGACACACACATCGCCCTATTGTACCTGAATGACCCCATTATGGAAAGGGATTTTATTACCTTTTGAACCAATAGACTTTTTGTTTTTCTAATATACACATTTACGACACAATCCATTCTGGCCGTGAATGATGAGGTCGGATATAAGAATAAAGCCCTCGTGATTACCGCTAAAATTGCGTCATATCAGCCATTTTCGGATAAGCACTTGTATGATAAAATATTCTTTATCAAAAAATGGAGAAGAATACAAAACATCCTTGTCTCCTATGCCATATGTTAATCCCACTATAGATTGACAGGAAAAACTAAAATGGTTCACAGAATAAGGAGGTATCAGGGGTTATGGTTATGAGTTTGGATTTGAAAAATAAAATAGAAAAGGCCAGACATAACCTTTATATGCTGGTAGAGCATAACAAGGGTGGTCTTGGACATCCCGATGTGATTCGGCAGTCTATGGCATTGGACGAATTGATTAATGAGTATAACCGAATTAGCCGAAACCATTCACGGGCCTGAACCCGAAGGGATTTTAATTTTATATACAGAACGAATCACATAGATAAGTAACACTTGATCGTACAGACGGGCATGAATATAGCCGGTATAAACAGCCTCAGTTGAAGAGGCGGTATCCTACCGGCGTCATATTCATGCCCGTTTGTTTTTGTTGCCACAGTCAATATCTATCTGTCTAATGCAGCATTCGTTTGGCTTCCAAATATAGAACCTGTACGAATTTTTTCGTATTGATGCGTGTCTGGGACAGGGAAGGTTCCACGTTGTTTTGCAGCTCCAGCATTTTCTTGCGAATTTCGGTGAAATCAAAAAATTTGGATGCATAGTTCTCAAACTTGGGATGTGTATAATCGGTTAATCCAAGAGACACCACATGGCTCAGTGTCTGGAAGATGGCTCTGCGAACCCGTTGTTCCGATGCCTTAATCTCCTTGTTAATCTCTGCGAGTGAGGCGTTCTCACCCAACTTGCGGATCGCTACGTTATGAAAGATGTCTTTGAGAGACGGGAACATATAGGGGGACAGCTTATGCTCATCGGTCTCTACCTGCTCCAGATATTCCAGCATGTCCAGCAGATCCCTGCTGCCCGCTTCGCCGATCATGCCCATCTCGGACAGCAGGAAGTGTCCTGCTGTTGTAATGGTTTTGTCCGGAACCGGAGCGGTAGTACGCTCATTCAGATGCAAACCGGACAATCCCTGCAACGTCCGCTGAATATCTGCGATGGATTGCTGCATTCGAACTCTTTCGCTGACCAACCGCAGAACAGATAGGATCTCCAATCGGTTAATGGGCTTTGTAATATAATATTCAATGCCTAGCGAATAGGCTTCGCCGATCATATTTTTCGATTCGATCTGGGAGATCATGACGATCTTGCCCTCGAACCTTCCTTCGAGCGCCCGCACGGTCTGAATCCCGTCTCGTTGTGGCATCAGCAGATCAATCAGCAGGACATCCACCTTATGCAGTTCCATCAGTTCCGCGTGAATATGTGCTCCGTCCTCAGCTTCCCCGGCAATATCGCCAAGGCCTTCATCCTCAATAATATCCATCAGCATGGAACGAACGCCAGGATCATCATCCACGATAAAATAACGCATGTCAGTCATTCCCTTTCTCTGCGAATGGTGTGATTGATAAATCTATGGTAAAGGCGGTTAACTCCGCCATGAACTCTCGTTTCAGTGTAATCGTTCCTTTCCCTCTTGTATAGAACCTGACATGTTAGGTTAAATGACAATGATTGGGCGATCAAAGAACATTTTTAAATTTAAATATTGAAATTGCATGTAGGTATTTGTCGATTTTCGTAGATGCCCTTGTAGTATAAGTAACATCCCCAAGTCCGGGGCAAGTATTGTGCAGAATGGTACAAACTTTTCACGTGAACCATCTCTGTAATTGAAATACACCATAAAAGGGGCATACCGATGGAGCAAACAATACAAGATATTGTCGGCATTTTCAATGATTTTCTATGGTCCAAAGTGTTAATTATATTATTGGTAGTATGTGGTATATACTTCACCACCAAGACCCGATTCATGCAATTCCGCATGCTTGGAGATATGGTGAAGGTGCTTCTGGAGCGGAAAAGCAAGGAGCCAGGCAAAATTTCCCCTTTTCAGGCGTTCTGTATCAGTATGGCGGCCCGTGTAGGTACAGGGAATATTACCGGTATAGCATTGGCTATCGCATTGGGGGGACCTGGTGCTATATTCTGGATGTGGATCATTGCAATTATCGGATCAGCCTCCAGTTTTGTGGAGAGTACGCTCGCTCAGATCTATAAAGTGAAGGATAAGGGTGGATTCCGTGGGGGTCCGGCGTATTATATGGAGCGTGGGCTGGGCAAACGCTGGATGGGGGTTTTATTCGCCATTCTCATTACGCTTTCATTCGGTTTGGTCTTTAATGCGGTGCAGTCCAACACCATTACCGTAGCATTCCAAAACTCATTTGGTACGGATCGGTTAACGGTAGGGATCATTATGGCTGTGATATTTGCTGGGATTATTATGGGCGGTGTCAAACGGATTGCAAAGGCCTCGGAATACATCGTCGTTGTGCTTGCTGTATTGTACATTGGGGTAGCGGCTTTTGTGGTGCTGGCGAACATTACCCAGCTTCCGGCCATGATTGCGTTAATTGTGAAAAGTGCCTTCGGCATCGAACAGGTGGCTGGCGGAACGTTGGGCGCGGCACTGATGAACGGTGTGAAACGCGGATTGTTTTCCAATGAGGCAGGTATGGGTAGTGCCCCGAATGCGGCTGCAACAGCAGATACAACACATCCGGTGAAACAGGGACTCATTCAGGCGTTTGGCGTACTGACAGATACGTTGGTAATATGTACAAGTACCGCCATGATTATTTTGCTATCAGGAGTGTACAAAGGCTCCAGTCTGGGTGGCATTGAGTTAACTCAGGCTGCATTAAGTGTTCATATTGGTTCATGGGCATCGGGATTCCTGGCGGTTATGGTGTTCCTGTTTGCCTTCAGTACACTCATCGGAAATTATTACTACGGGGAAACCAACATTGAGTTTATCAAATCCAACAAAGTTTGGCTGTGGGTATACCGCATTTGCGTCATCGCGATGGTGGTGTTTGGCGCAGTTGCCAAAGTTCAGCTAGTGTGGGATTTGGCTGACCTGTTCATGGGGCTGATGGTGGTGGTGAACCTGATTGCCATCCTGATGCTGTCCAAGGTCACCTTTGAAGCATTGAAGGACTACAAGAAGCAGAAGGCTGAAGGACGTGACCCCGTCTTTACGCGTGACCGGATTCATATTCCGGGTGAAGTGGAGTGCTGGCAGTCGGAAGAAGAAGTTATTGGAGATAAATCAATACATGTAGCCAATTAAGATTTCATCTGAATATCGTTGGTCATATACAATTGGACATAACAAAAAACAGGACTTGGATTATCCATCATGGGCAACCCGAGTCCTGTTTGTTGCATATAAGATGTATCTTCACACGAGTTGAAGTTCATCTGGATATACATATAATTTATTTATTAACCGAATAGCTGATCAGTTGCTCGGACAGAGCTTTCATTCGTGCACCTGTTTCATTAAGCTGCTCAATCACATCCGTGAAGGATGATACAAGCGTTGCTTGTTCCTGTGAAGAGGCAGCAATCTGGGAGACTTCAACTTCCATCTGTTTGATAACCTGTTGTACATCTCTCAGGCTGGTATCGATATCACTTGTAGCCTGTTTGGCATCCACAGAGAGTTTGCGTACTTCCGAAGCCACCACGCCGAAGCCGGCACCAGCTTCACCAACACGAGCAGCTTCAATAGCGGCATTCAGACCAAGCAAATTGGTCTGTTCAGAGATTTCACGAATGAATCCGGCTACCTTGTTGATTTGGGAAGAGTTCTGAACAGCAAGTCTTGTGTTCTGCAAGATCTGTTCACTGGTTGCTTGCAATTCTTCGGCATGGGCGGCGACATGCTGCACCATATCAACGAGGTTTCCATTGATGGTTTGATTTTCTTGTATAATGTCTTCAAGCTGGTTCTGATTGGATTGGTCGTAAGATACACAGAAAACAGCAACAACATTTTGGTTATCATCAAAGATCGGAATATTCAGGGTATCAAGTTCAATACCAAAAACCTCCTTGGGAATCGTGGAAAGACTGGCTTCTCTTCCGTTTTTCAAGACGGCGAAGTTCTGGAATGAGTCCAAGAGCGCCATTCCTTTTTCAAAACCAAGGTCAAACTTGTCGGTGGTTATAACCTCCAATACCTTTTCGTGATCATATACAGTTAAACTGGCTGGTTCTCTAAGGATCTTGCTGATATAAGGCATTACTTTAAGCAGGGCATCTACAACGTTCATGGAAGAGGACCATCCTTTCAATATTTGAATGTAATATATATAACGATCTATGGAATGCTCTATCTTTCATCGGACAGAAAGTGCGTTTCGTGAACGGCATTTTGCACGAATGAATGAACATTTTATGATTAAATTTTAAAATATTTACCATTTGAAATGATTTACTGGATATAAGTGTTAGCTGTAACTATTTTTATATCAAGATATTTGTACGAGTGTATATCAATTATGGGACATATGTCCCTTTGTGTACGTTATATACGATAACGGAGGGGACGTCGGAATGAAAGAAATCATGGACTTTGGACTAGTGCGACAACTCGCCCGTGAGAATGGATTGGATCAGGTGCTGGACGAGTCTGCACTCGCTGAGTTGCGACTACTTGAGGCTGCAAAGGGCGAGATGATCTGTTCCAAAGGTGAGCGACCCGAGCGATTGTATTTTCTCGTGCAGGGCAAGCTCAAGATCTATACTACCCTGCCTAACGGAAAGTCTCTGTTGCTTCGTTTCAGTACACCACTTGCGCTCGTGGGAGATTTGGAACTGGTGAATGGCAAGGAGGCTATGAATACGGTAGAGTCTGTGAGTAAAAGCCTGTTGCTGGGTATCAGCTATCGTTCTCTCCAGAATACGTATGCAGAGAACCCTAAATTTCTCCACTTCATGCTGAGTCAAGTTACACACAAATTGTATACCTTTTCTAACCTGTCGAGTCTGAATATGTTATACCCGGTCGAGAGTCGCTTTGCCAGTTATCTGCTGTCCACAATGGGCCAGGACGATTCCTCTTCGGAAGAAATCCAGACCTCCAAGCTCACCGAACTCGCCGATATGCTGGGTACCAGCTATAGACATCTTAATAGAGTCGTTCAAGATCTGTGTAATCGAAATATAATTCGCAAGGTGCAGCGTAAGCTTCTGATCTGTGATCTGGAACAGTTGCGTGCCATCGCGGGGGGCAATATATATGAGTGATGGCATCTAAAATAAAGATCAAGCCAGCATATCTGTACGACATGACGCGGTACAACAAAATACAATATGGCATAACAAAGAGCACCCTCCCGAATATACGAAGGGGTACTCTTTGTGCTCTTTGTGCACTGCACGTCAAGTGGATTAGATATCTCCGCGCTGCTCGAACAATTGAGCGATCTCTACAATAACATGGGTTGCCTTCACCATATTGTCTACCGATACATATTCGAATTTGCCATGGTAGTTCTCGCCGCCAGTGAAGATATTTGGTGTTGGCATGCCCATATAGGATAGCTGGGAACCATCTGTTCCTCCCCGGATGGGACGAATAACAGGTTCGATATCCAGTCGGGTCATGGCTTCATGAGCAATGTCGACGATCTGGCGTACGGGTTCAATTTTCTCGCGCATGTTATAGTACTGGTCACTCAACTCAACCGTAATGCTTTTCTCTCCATACTTGGTCTTCAGTTCGTTCGCGATCTGGAGCAGATTTGTTTTGCGCTCTTCAAACTTCTCCCGGTTGAAATCACGGATGATGTAACTCATCTTAGTCAGTTCAACGTCACCCTCCAGAGACAACAGATGGTAGAAACCATCATAACCGTCCGTGAATTCAGGAGCTTCCTCCACAGGCAGGCGTCGATTCAATTCCATCGCAATTTTCAAAGAATTCACCATCTTATCCTTCGCTGTTCCGGGATGTACATTGGTGCCTCGTACGGTAATTTTGGCGGCTGCTGCATTAAAGCTCTCGTATTCGAGCTCGCCAAGTGGTCCGCCATCAACCGTGTACGCATATTTGGCTCCAAAAGCAGCTACATCGAATTTGTGCGGTCCACGGCCAATCTCTTCATCCGGGGTAAAAGCAACCCGAATCTTACCGTGTTTTACTTCCGGGTGCTCAATCAGATAGGCCATCGCGGTCATAATCTCGGCAATGCCTGCCTTATTGTCTGCACCAAGTAACGTTGTACCGTCGGTTGTGATCAGGGTGTGGCCTTTATATTCGTGCAGTTCCGGGAAATCCTTGTTGGACAGGACTACATCCAGTTCCGAGTTCAGCACAATATCAGCACCGTCATAGTTATCGATAACCTGTGGTTTGACATTTTTGCCAGTAAAGTCGGTCGCTGTGTCGAGGTGAGCCAGAAAACCAATGACGGGAACATTCTTGTCGGTATTGGATGGCAGGGTAGCCATGACATAACCGTTCTCATCCATCGTAACATCTTGCAGACCAATGGAGGTGCACTCTTCAACGAGCAGTTTGCCCAAGGCCAGTTGGCCGGGTGTGGAAGGGCATGTTTCACTATTTTCATCGGATTGGGTATCCATCTGAACATAAGTACTCAGTCTTTGAATTAATACATCTTTCATCTATTTTCTCTCCCTAGCTTGAGTAGTGTATAAGTTGAGCTACTTTGTTTTACACTGATCCACTACGAGTCCAGAATAACCTTGTGATCGCTGTTATCTCCAGATTCTATAAATCCATTATCACGAAGCAGCTTTCTTGCAGAAAGCTTGTAGCTTCTAAGGGTTATTTCCGTCCTCTCTGTTATCGTGTATCCGTTCGTCGCAACTTATGTAAATTGGGTATATTAATTATTGTGGCTCTCTAAGGTTATCATATCACGTTTTGCAGGCATTTCCAGAATGGGACAGAGCGATATATGAGGATAACTAGGTATCAAAAAGGGTACTAGGTCACAAAAATGTACGTACTTGTATTTCTATAACTGAGGTTCATAATGAATGATGAAGAAAGGATGGGTTCTAGACATGCCATTTATCACGGTTAAGGTACTGGAAGGCAAGTCGGTCGAGCAAAAACGTCAGTTGATTGAACGTATGACTCAGGTGGCTTGTGAGACACTGGATGTTGATCCGAGCAAAGTCTTTATCTTCATTGAGGATTTGGAGAAGGACAATTACGGCAAGAATGGTAAACTGTTTTCGGATTTAGACAATAAGTAAGGCTTCATATATATCATGATCAAGGAACAGGAGATGCAGCAACAATGACTGAGCAATTATTTTCGCCTTATCAATTCAAAAGCTTGCAATTGAATAACCGTGTCGTTATGGCACCGATGTGCCAATATTCTGTCACTGCGAAGGATGGCATTCCAAACGATTGGCACCAGGTCCACTATGTAAGCCGTGCGGTTGGCGGTACTGGACTCATCGTGATTGAGATGACCGATGTCGATCCGGATGGACGTATTACCGATAATGACTTGGGTATATGGTCAGATGAGCATGTACCTGCCTTCACCAAACTGGTAGAGGGAATCCATGCCTACGGCTCCAAAGTCGCCATTCAGATTGCACATGCGGGACGAAAAGCAGAGGATGCACCGCAGCCGGTTGCCCCATCGGTAGTTACATTCCCGGGAGAAAACTACAAGGAGCCACGTGCGTTAAGTACGGAAGAGGTAGAAGCCATGGTGCAGAAGTTCGCAGATGGTGTTCGCCGCGCAGTACAGGCTGGAGTGGATACCATAGAGCTTCACGGTGCACACGGATACCTGATCCACCAATTCCATTCCCCGCTGATGAATCATCGTGAGGATGTATATGGGCAGGATCTCTCCCGTTTCGGCGTTGAGGTCATTCGGGCAGTGAAAAAAGAAATGCCCGCAGATATGCCGCTGATTATGCGGATTTCGGCTGTAGAATACGCGGATGGTGGATACGACATCGACCATACGATCAACATCGCCCGTGCCTACCAGGATGCAGGCGTGGACATGTTCCATATCAGTTCAGGTGGCGAAGGACCTTCGGGACAGCGAAAACCGGGGAACTATCCGGGGTATCAGGTACCCTTTGCCCGTCGCTTCCGTGAAGAATTGAACGTTCCTGTCATCGCAGTGGGTATGCTGGAGGATGCAGCATTGGCTCAGGCAGTGATTGGAAACGGCGATGCGGACCTGGTTGCCGTAGGAAGAGGCATGTTGCGTGATCCGTATTGGGCAAACCATGCCGCTCTGGAACTGGGTGTCAGCAAGGATCAAGCTGCCATTGCAGAGCAATATTCTCGTGGATACTAATTTGCACTAAATTTATATTTACACTTGCCACTCCGATGACAGAATAACTTTCCGAGCGCTGTTATCCTCAGATTTTTTGATTTACTTTTACAAAGGTGAAAAACTGAGGATAAAGGCGAACGCGTTGCTTCTTCAGGCTATTTCTGCCCTCTGCGTTCTCGTGTAAATGTTCATTGCAAATCCTATATAGTAAAAAAATTAGGCCGCAGCATGGTTAAACCTTATGCTGTGGCCTAATTTTCTATAGTGAGATTCATGTAGACTAATTTACTGATTACTACACTCTTCGAGTTGCTTCATAGACGAATTTTTGATTCGACTGTGTAGGTGGCTGATCCGGGTTAAAGTCAGCGTATACTTTAATATCAGAGAAACCAATAAGTTCAAGAATCAGGCGTAACTCTTCTACGCCGTACCCACGCAGAGTGAGTTGTTGCATCTCTGTAGCGACAAGTTGGCCCTGATGCCATTGTTCGTAGCGAATCAGACTTCGTTTATATTGGTGTAGAAGGTTTACTTCAATGGTTGTGACTTCTACTGTGATCGTATCCCCATCGGGTAATGGAACGGTTGAAGTTTCAATTGAAGAGGGCTGTGTTACATCGGGTAG
The DNA here is from genome assembly GCF_055687625.1 of Paenibacillus sp. CB74. Lineage (NCBI taxonomy): Bacteria > Bacillati > Bacillota > Bacilli > Caryophanales > Paenibacillaceae > Paenibacillus > Paenibacillus sp. CB74. Next base: position 5,656,248 of record NZ_CM146009.1, read on the forward strand.
AAACAGATCAAACACAAGTCTGCCGCCAGGTTCCAAATGTTGAAATAGACTACGCAATGCGTTAATCGATGCCTCTCTGTCTTGAATGAGGAGCAGGGAACCTCCAGGGATGATAATGGTTTCGTATCGATAGGGAAGGTCTAGCTTCTCCAGATCGGCAACAAACAGCTCGGGCATAGGTAGTGCACGCTCGGTGCAACGAGAACGACAAGAGTCAATCATATCGGTTGAATAATCAAGTCCATCCACCTTCAAGCCTGCTTCAAGCAAAGGAATGAGCATCCGGCCTGAACCAGACATGGCTTCAAGAATTCGTCCTTTGCAGCCTTGAAGATAGTGGCGATAAAATTCAATATCTCCTCCCAAGGAGTGTCCCACTGGCTTGGTTAGATCATAAACGGTGGTGCATAATGGACCGTAATAACTGAATGACATGGTATAGGTATCCCCCACATTTCAATATATAATATCGAGACTGTAGAAGGGCTGGAATGGAATTATCCCTTCCGGCAACGGTTGGAATTGGATTTTTCAGAGCAGACTATCATAGGAATCACGCACCTTATATGTAGTATATTCCAATTATGGGGTGAGAGCAGAATAGAGGTCAATACTTTTCTTGGCCGTTATATGAATCCATTTGACATGAATCTTAAAATCTCAAACAATGAATTAATATATCCAAGGAGGCGATACGAGTGGAATCATCATCAAGTGCATTACCGGATATCCGGCAGGAGCTTGTGCTCCAAGCACCTGTAAAGAAGGTATGGGAGATGGTCTCAACCGCGCAAGGATTGGAGGCCTGGTTCATGCCAGGCAATCTGGAACCTGTGGAAGGGCATGAATTTATATTGGAAGCAGGCCCTTTCGGTCAGTCACCATGTCAGGTAACGGAGGTTCTGCCGCTGCACAAGCTGTCATTTCGCTGGGGTAAGGACTGGACGTTGACGTTCCAACTGAATGAACAGCCAGAAGGTACGGATTTCACACTGATTCACAGCGGTTGGGATGCGGATAAACTAACTGAGTTTGGACAGGCACATGCGATGGTGCGGGAACGTATGGAACAGGGATGGGCCGGAATCGTTCAGAAGCTTGCCCAAGTGGTTAAATAATCAGTGAGATTCGATTCAGATTCATAAAAGATCATCATCTAAGTTTATTCATTCCATCAACCCCAGGACCTCTAGCCCGTTCATTCGGGTGAACAGCGGCCTGGGGTTCGTTGCTGTACCAAACCAAGATTCGGCGGAAAGAGACAGGAAACCTTCAAATTATAAGGAAGTTACCGATTATGATACGGAAACTATTTCAGTGAGCACTAGAAACGTTTAAAATGATGAATAGGAATAAAACGACAAAATTAGACGTCTCTCGCCCTTGTGGATGGAAGGAATATATAGATGAGAAAACACTGGATTATGCTGACCCTAAGTTTCATATGCATTGTCATTTTTCCGCTGGGCTGGATTGCCCAGACGTTAATTAGCGAGCAGGGTAACCCCCAAGCTATGGATGGGAAAATTGATCTGACCCAATGGGACTTTGATCGCAAGGGTGCAGCGCCTTTAAAGGGAGTTTGGGATTTCTACCCTGGGCAGTTACTGAGCCCGGCAGATATTGAAGCGAGTGTATCTGGACGCAAGCCATTGCCGGCTTCGTCTGGCACTCAGGTTCCGGCCCGATGGAACAAATCTCTCGGACAAGCACATGGGTATGGAACCTATCATGTGCAAGTACAGCTTACACCCCGAACGACCAAAAACGATTATGGCATACGCACGAAGAATATACGTATGGCTCACCGGGTATTTATTGATGGCAAAGAGATTGGCGGGAATGGACTGCCAGGAAAGACCCCGGCGACAGATGTACAATTAAACCTGCCCTTTACAGGGTTCACCTCCATTGAAGGCAACACGGCTGACATTATCATTCAGGTATCAAACTATAGTTATTCTTCCGGGGGCATTGTAGCGCCCATCTTGTTTGGAGACGAGCATAGTATTCTGAAAAGCCAGCAGCAGGATTGGCTCAAGGATCTGATGACCTTATTCGGTTTTATCTTGCCAGCCGCCTTTTTCCTACTTCTGTTCAGATTGCGGCGTACGGAGAAGGAACTTCGTTTCCTCGGATTGTTCAGCCTTTCCGGTGCGTTATACGCTCTGACCCATGGAGAGAAGTTACTGGGGACGTTTGTACCGTTTCTGACCAACAATGAGATGCTTCGAATTCAACTCCTTAGTTCAGCCTTTGCCTATTACTTTTTGCTTCGGTATATGGATGCCCGGGTGCCAGGAGCAGTTCATCAGTGGTTTGTACGTCTGGCTGTCGTGCTACTCGTTACGCAGACCATTGTCGGTCTTACGCTCCCACCAGCTCTATTCTCGATGCTTGAGCTTCCCATGTTGCTGATCTCGCTTGTTGTCATGCTCTACACGCTGCGAGCCATGTTCTATTGGTTAAAAGGACGGCCGAATGATAGTCACTTTGCACTGGTGAGCATGATGAGCATACTCATGGTTGTTGTGTTGCATACAATTGGTGCGTTCACTACCCTAGACACAGCGTTCTTAGCGCTGATTGAACTTTTATTATTTGTATTTGCCCAGATGATTGTGACCGCAATCCGCTTCGCCCAATCATTCCGCGACGTGGAAGCCCTGTCGGAGCGTTTGCTTGCCATCGACAGCCTCAAGGACGAGTTCATGGCGAATACGTCTCATGAGTTGCGAACTCCCCTGCATGGCATCATTAATATTGCACAATCGATGCTGGAAGGTGCGGCCGGAGCAGTCACACCCAAGCAAGCCAAAAATCTGTCCATGATTACTTCAACCGGCAAGCGACTTTCACTGTTGGTTAACGACATTTTGGATTTTTCCAAATTAAAAAATAGTGAGATTGAGTTGAAACGGGTAGCTGTAGATCTGGAATCCGTTGCTCGTACTGTAGTTGAAGTCTCGGGGTTCACGTTTGAGGACAAGCCGGTTATATTGATTCAGCAATGGCCCCAGTCGTTGCCGCTTGTTGAGGCAGACGAAGACCGTCTCCGGCAGGTTTTGTATAACCTGCTGGGCAACGCCTATAAATATACTGAGCAGGGTGAGATTCGGTTGTATGCCAGTGTTGAAAGGGATTGGGTGAAGGTATCCGTTGCCGATACGGGGGTAGGCATCGCCCTGGACAAACAAGAAGATATTTTCCGGGCGTATGAGCAGAGTAACGGAACCGTGGAACGGGTGAATAATGGAACCGGACTCGGTCTGAGTATTACACGGAAACTTGTCGAGCTTGGCGGAGGTAAGATCTGGGTTGAATCGGAGCCGGGACAAGGTTCGACCTTTCATTTCACCCTGCCTGTTATGAAATTGCCGCTGCTGCAATCTCATACGAAACCCGCTGCCGCACGATATGTTGCTGCACAAGGGGCGGGGGCGAAGGAGATTGTGACGAGAGAGTCAGATGAGCCGGAAGATCTTGTGGAAGGAGAGCATACCATTCTGATTGTAGACGATGATCCCGTCAATCGACAGGTCTTGCTTAACCTGTTATCGACGGAGCGGTATCGTGTGATTGCAGCGGACAGCGGGTCCACTGCATTGAAACTCCGTGATGAATTTCCGTCCATTGATCTGGTTATTACGGACTGGATGATGCCCAAAATGTCCGGGCTTGAGTTATGTCGCAAGCTGCGCGAGCACAGTTCCTTGTCTGAGTTGCCGATTCTGATGCTGACCGCCCGAGGGTTGCCTGAAGATATCAAACACGGATTTCAGGCGGGAGCCAATGACTTTCTGAGCAAACCGGTGGATGCCGGTGAATTGCGAGCCAGAGTTCGGACGTTAATTGAAATGCGGAGTTCGGTGCAGGAAGCTATCCGGACCGAAATGGCCTTTTTGCAGGCCCAGATCAAGCCTCACTTTCTATATAATGCACTCAATGTCATTATCGCGACCTGTGCAGTGAATCCGGACAAAGCAACCGATCTGCTGATTGAACTCAGTCATTACCTGCGTGGAAGCTTTGACTTCCAGAACAGGGAGCAGCTTGTTCCTTTGACCAAAGAGCTGGAATTGGTGGAATCGTATGTGCATCTGGAACAGGCCAGATTCGAGGAAAGACTGGTGGTTGAATATGAGGTGGAGCCGGATGTGCAGCTCTATTTGCCACCTCTCAGCATCCAGCCACTTGTGGAGAATGCCATTCGACACGGCGTGATGGAGCGGGCAGCCGGCGGGACAGTTCATCTTAGGATTTTCAAAGAGAGTGAGCATGTGGTCGTGCAGGTCCAGGATGATGGTGTGGGTATCCCTCCCGAGCGTATGGCTCAGGTCAAGTCTGGGAAAACCGAAGGTCCTGGAGGTGTCGGGCTGCAAAATATAAACCGCCGCCTGATGTCTCTCTATGGTCAGGGACTGGAGATTCATAGCCATGTGGGTAAAGGCACACAGATCCGGTTCCGCATCCCTGTGCAAAAGGTGGATTATACCAAATAGTGTGCCGAGTTAAGCATTTATGGTTAACAGACTAGGGAGGGGCTGAAAACTCCGAAGGAAGCAGATTTTGCCGAATTTTCGTTCCAAGCCAGGAAATTTTACGCAGGCGTGTCGGGGCACGTCAAGGGAAAGTGACGCAGCAGGGGGTGAAAAGGCGGTAAAAGATGCACTTCAGCGAGTTTTGAGACACGACCTAATAAGCGGATGCCGATAGAATCGGCATTCTAATTGAATCTTTCATGGCAGGAGGCTGAAAGAACGGTGAGAGCCATTGTGATCGATGATGAGAAGCCAGCGCAGCTCCATCTGGAGCGCTTACTACGGACAGACGGACGGATTACATCCGTGCAATGTTTTTCAACAGCTCGTGATGGTCTTCATTTTCTGGCAAAGGAACGTGTAGATGTTGTGTTTTTGGACATTGGAATGCCGGAAATGAATGGCCTGGAAGCGGCTGAATATATACAGCAATTGGATCAGAGTATTCGTATCATCTTTGTGACGGCTTATGCGGATCATGCGGTTGAGGCATTTGAGCTGCATGCACTGGATTATGTGCTTAAGCCGGTAAGCTCCGCACGATTGGCCAAAACCATTGATCGGATCGCGGGCATAATGTCGTATCATTCCCAGGTTGCAGCTAGCGCCGAGGTACAGGCATCGGAACCTGTCTCTGTGGAGCTGGATACCGAGGTTCCGGGGCTGCTAACGTTCAAACATCTGGACATCTATAAAAGCCTAGAACAGGGTGCCGAGAAACATAAGTGGCGTACAACCAAAGCGCAGGAACTATTTGCTTTTTTGTTTCATCACAGGGAAGAGTGGGTAAGCAAGGAGATTCTGCTTGATCAGCTATGGGGTGATGTTTCCCAGGAAAAAGGTCTAACACATCTACATACCTCCGTGTACCAGATTCGAAAGCTTTTTAAGGAATGGAATATGACAGGCAAGCTGGAGTACAATATGAACCGCTATCGTCTGTTATCAGGCAACCTGGTAAGTGATGTGGATCAATTTGAGAAAGCCATGGTCTACAACGCCATCACATCAGACAATATCGATGATCTGAGACATATGATTCCACTCTATCGTGCCGATTATCTGGAAGAGCATGATTATCGTTGGGCACAGGCCAAAGCAAGGGAACTCAGACGCAAGTATACAGGGCTGGTTATGGACATCGCGAGATGGGATATGGAGCATGGTCGTGGCAAGGAAGCAATTGAGCAATTAACGTTATTGCAGGAACGGGAGCCTTATTTGGAAGAAGTCTGCCGACTCATGATGGAAGTGTATGCATCTATGGATGATCAGCAAGGCATACTTCGTTTATATCATTCATTTACATTGACATTAAGTGAGGATCTGGGGCATCAGCCGGAGCCGGAGACAAGCCGGTTATATCAGAATCTGACGGATAAATAAACGAAGTTCAGACAGGAGGGTGAGGCATGAAGCTATTCATACACCGCAAAGATCTGCGTACGGATGATCTGGCGGCATTTGATTATTTGCGGGAACACGAAGAAGAGAGTGTGCATGTTCTCATCTATGATCCATTTCTCCTGCGGCAAGGCCGAGAGAAGGAACACAGCGGTGTGAATTTTAGACAGCATGCAGCGGCATTAGGCAGGCAGTATCTTGAAGCCAAACGAAAACTGCATGTTGCTTATGGCAAACCGGCTGAAGTGGTTGATTTTATCCTGAACGAATTCAAAGGCGAGATCGATGAGATTGTCGTCCATCGGGACATGACGCCATATGCAATTGAGCGGGATAGGGCCATACGCAAAGTCAGTGAGGCATACGAGGTTCCCTTTACGCAACTGACGGATCATCTGCTGATGGATCTGAATGGATTCGCGAATTTCACGGGCAAGTCGGAGCCTTATAAGGTATTTGCGGCTTTTCATCGGCGGTGGGTGGAATTCATGAATGAACATCCCAATCCTCCTTCGGCAACAACGGTTGCCGAGTTGAAGGTGAGCGATCGTCCGATTGAATGGCCGGATGCGATGATGGTTCCTTCAGAGTTGCTGGAGGGCAGTGGTTCGAATGACGAGGACCCGCATCTCCTGCTGGATCAATTCTTATCGGATCGAATTGCTGAATATGGGGATCATCGGGATGAATATGAGGCTTACGAGCCGAGTCATCTCAGTTCGTATGTAGCGGTTGGAGCCGTGTCGATCCGCAAAATGTACGATGCCGCGAATCGCACGGCGGAAGCTGGAGAGTGGATCAGACAGCTGTGCTTCCGCGACTTTTATCTGTATCGGGCGGTCTATGAGAGTCACTATTTTACATATGAAAAGGTGTATGATCTCTCGTCACTCCATGATGATCATTTTGAACGGTGGTGCAGGGCAGATACGGGCATTCCAATTATTGATGCAGCCATGACGGAACTGAATAAAACCGGGCATATGCCGAACCGGCTACGGATTCTCACGGCGATGTTTCTCACCAAAAACCTGCAATGTCCGTTTACCTTGGGTGAAGCCTATTTCAGGCGCAAGCTGAGTGATTATGACAACATTCAGAACCGGGGTAACTGGCTATGGTGTGCCTCGCTTGGGGAGAATGCTGCTCCGTATTTTCGGGTGAACAACCCGGTAACGCAATCCGAGAAATATGATCCGCAAGGCGATTATATTCGTAAGTGGTTGCCTGAATTGAAAGACTTGCACAGCAAAGACATCCATCAGCCGCGCAAGGATGCCATTGTGGATCTCAAGGCATCGAGACAGGCAGCAATTGAGGTGTACAAACAGATTTTGGCGAGTCGTGGGAAGTAGACTCGGGCAGGGCGAGTTCAGTGTCTAACCAGATTTACCATTCTCATCCGGACGAACCAACAATAATTTGGTTGAAAGCAGGATGTTCGAAAGACCGCGTACTCGCGGTCTTTTTTACATATATAGACATGAAAATAGTGTGAAATGTGATGAAAATTTAGGGATTATTAAGAAATTGGACTACCCTTCTTAAGCAATATGGCTTTTAATAGATAGAGAGCTTTAATGTATTAAGTCATATCTGACATATTGACGAACATATGAAGGAGAAACGTGAACATGAGTGAAACACTGAAAAGAGAGCGAATTCCAGAGCTGAATCTGGTACGCGCCATGGCAATTATCGGCGTACTATGCGTGCATTCCACGTCTTATGCAACGGTGGACATGACGGGCTCAGGCTACTACTGGCTGTACAACTTTATTAATATTTTTATGAAATATGGTACGCCAACCTTTATTTTCATGAGCAGTTTCGTACTGTTCTATAACTATTATTCCCGTCCGCTGGATAAGAAACTCGTAAGTAATTTTTACAAGAAAAGATTCGTGTATATATTGCTTCCGTATTTCCTGTTCTCATTGATGTATTTTGTTATTCTGCACTTCACGCACTATCAGGGTCGACCGTTCGGCGAAACGGCTGTAAGCTTCATAACGAAATTGTTTACGGGGAAAGCATATACGCATCTGTACTTTGTATTCATTAACATGCAATTTTATCTGTTATTCCCATTGGTGTTATGGCTGCTCAAGAAGTATCCTTCTGTGGTGAAATGGTCTGTACCAATTGGTCTATTGATTCAATGGGCATTCATCGTAAGTAATAAATATGGATTCCAGGTACCCAACAAGGGAAGCTGGGCGTTCTCGTATTTTTCCTATTTCATGCTTGGTGCTTTTATCGGGGTGTATTTCCCTAAAATCAAGCAATGGTTCGTCATCAGTCGGGCCAATGCAACCAAAGGGCGCGTAGCTTCATGGATTCTGCTCTGGGCGGTCTGGATCATTGCCGGACTTGGCCATGTGTATATCTATTATCTGCTGCGTCTGAAGATCGCAACGTATAACACACTATGGTATGAATTCTTCTGGAATGTTCATACTTTCGCCTGTGCCCTGGTCCTGATCCAGGTCGCTTATCTGCTCTATCGCAAAGGGCCATCACTGATCGTGAAGCCGCTAAACCGGCTTGGAGCTCTGTCGTTTGGGATCTATCTGATTCATCCCTTCTTCCTGCTGGTGTATCGTGAATTTCCACCGCAAACAGGAGTCTCCTGGTTAGTGCATCTGTGGTATGCCGGAGGATTCGGGGTAGCGCTGATCGCTTCGTGGATTGTCGTTGGATTGACGGCAAGGTTCGTTCCCTATGCTTGGGTCATCTTTGGCAATCTGCCGAAACCGAAACCGCGACTGGTACCTCAACAGAACTCGGGCCAACTGGACGTTCGTTAATATGTATTTCCAACACAGGAATAATAAACCGTTTCTTGGTCGACCTTAGGGGAGAACAAGGAACGGTTTTTTTTATCTATACGATAATCTGGATTATGGGGAACGAGTGTTTCTTTTTCATGGTTGAGGGGTAATCATATGGCGGAACGTTAATACATTATAGATAACAGGGTTAAGGTGAATAACATGACAACATGCGAAAAATGCGGGAGACCGATGCAGGATATATTGGAATATGTGGAACACATTCTTCACGAATGTAATGAACAGGCACAGGAGTACAACTCGAAAGATTATCAGGCCTATGGCCATGAGGGTGTTCACGAGCAGATGTGATACAATAGAAAGAAACCGGATTCATACGGAACCGAGGTGACAACATGGAGACGGGTCCAGCCCCTTTCCGGCAAGGAAAGACGGAACAAGAAGCGCGACTGAGCAAAACGTGTATGTATTGCGGACAACAGCGGGTGATGTCCGAATTCCGGCGCAGAACCGGAAAGCGGGCAGGTCCCGGAGCCAGGCGGGGAGCCTGCCGCAGCTGTCGTCAGCTCGGTGGACAGGCTGAACATGGTACTCGTTCAATCGGGCATACAGGTGAACAGATAGAGCGTCAACGGGATGGCATGGTCGCCCGAGCTGCGGTTACGGACAGATCATCTGTCTCTGCGAAAAATGAAGCAGGTCAGATCGCTCATGGTATGGAGCGGGGATCTATTATGTCAACTGAGCCGGATCGAAGTCGAGTGCCTGAGCCCACATTGGACTCGACATCTTCGGATGACGATGAACAAGCTGACTTGGTGATTTCCTCCCCCCCTTCTTCAGGAATTCGGAAGAAGCGGAGAAGACGGAGGAAGAGCAAGCCAGACGGAATGCAAGGTAATACGCAGAAAGAGGCTAGTCTGGAGCATGATGGTTTGGCGGGTGAGGCAGCAACTGATCTGGCTAAGCCACAGCCAGGCGAGCGCTGGCGTGGGGAAATGCATTCGCAGGACCCTGCTGCTGCGAATGCAAAGGGCACTGCACAGCGGGCTGGTGCGCGAGCAGCCGCTGCAGTGCAGGCCGCCGAACAGACTGCGGCGGCCCACCAAGCTCTGCTGCCTGCTGAGCCGCAAGGCCCGGCAGCAGAGCCCATGGCTGCGGATCAACCGACCGCAGCCAAACGCAAGCGCAAGCGCCGCCGCAAGCGTGCTGGCGCGCTCGCGCCCGGCGCAGGGCAGGCCCGCAGCATCGCTGCTGAGGCCCATGCGCCGACACTGAGCGACCGTGGCGATGCAACCACGGTCGCTGCACCGACGGCGGCGGAGGCACAGCCTGCCGCCACCGGGCGTGAGCCTGGGCAAGCACCGGGGGCTGCTGCGGAGGCAGGGCCTCCTGCGCCCGTGCGCCAGCCTGGCTCGCCAGGGACCAAGCCGCGCCAGGCGCGCAAGGAGCGTGCGCCTAAGGCGAACGGCGAAGACGCTGCCCGCGGTGCATCCGGGCAGCGGCCCGCGCATGCCAGCCGTAGTCACGGGGCTGGCACGGATGGCCGTCCTCGCCGCCAGACGCCGGCGGCTCCGGCAGCCATCGATCCGGAAGATCCGGCTTCGCTCCGGACCAACCGGCAAGGCATGGTACGGATGCGCGGCAAAACGGACAAAGGACGTCGCTGGCATCAGGAAGTGGACATGGAACTTGCGGTCACCCTGGTCAAGGAAAAAGCTGCTGTGGTGGTCAATCGGTACACGATTCGCCGATTGTTCAGCAACAAGGATTTCAAGCGGTATATTCTGACGCGGGATCACTATACCTGTTACTTCTGTGGATCGTACGGGGATACAATCGACCATCTGCTGCCGCGTGCCAAAGGTGGACATACCACCCCGCTTAACTGTGTCTGCGCTTGCAATCTCTGCAACCAGTCCAAAGCGGCAATGGATGCTGAAGAGTTCATGCGTTCCGGGATTCCTGAATGGAATGCTGCCCATCAGGCAGAGTTGATTGAACTCGCAATGCAGGAAGCACAGCTGGAAGAAGGATGATATACTCCCGAAGATAACATCGGGTTTTAATATGAAGAGCACACCAAGACCACTAGAGGGTCGAGGTGTGCTTTTTGGATTTCATTTTGATTTCGGTGGGACGTCAGTTCACTGTGCGATAATTTCTTCAAATTGACAACGTTGTTCATGGAAGATGTACGTTATACTTGGAGTGAGTTGTGAAAGAAGCTTCATCATTCACTTGAATGATGAAAGGTATAGTGAGCATCAAACCTAAGAATGTAGATTGTATAGATTGGATGGATGCTAATGACCCCAGCAGCATTGGATATTATGTCATATATTACGGAAGAAAATATTCGTTTCTGGCTGGAGAAGTTTCGCTCTTTCGGCCCGTTACCGGGAATATTGCTTACGTTTATGAAATCATTTGTGCCGCCACTTCCAACGTTGTTGATTGTGGGCGTGAACGGTGCGGTATACGGTCTGTGGGCAGGGTTCTTATATTCATGGATCGGCATGATTCTCGGTTGCACCGTGACATTTCTGATCGTACGGGAGATCGGGAAATCTGCCTTTGTGGAACGGTGGGCACGCAAACCTCGTGTGCAACGCAGCATGGTGTGGATTCGGAGGAACGCGTTCGGGTATGTCTTTCTGCTCAGTATCTTCCCGGTGGGTCCGTTCGTCATTATTAATGTGGCGGCAGGGATCGCGCGAATGCGGTTATTATCCTTCCTGCTTGCGATGGGCTGTGGTAAAGCGATCATGATCTTCTCTGTGACGTATATCGGTTCCAATGTGGAACAATTTCTGGAGCACCCTGCACGCTGGGTGGGCGTATTGTTGTTCATTGCGGTTTCCTTGTGGGCAAGCCGCAAACTGGAGCGACACTTTACCCGGTCATCGTCAGATGGTGAAGAGTTGAGTGATCTGAATCAACCAACTGGAAAGTCAATCTCCTCATAAACAAAAGGAATATCAGTGTTCAGATATTTAATCTCTGTCAATATTGACGTTAGCTTGAAGGAGGATCAGCATGATTGATGATATCTTTGCTTTCAGTCGAGTGTTGAATCGCATGAATGAGAATGACCTTCGTTCAGCTCTGCGTGTGCTTTATATGAAATCAGCACAGGTGGTCAAGCGGCAGGAGGAGCAAGGTGAAAAGGTGGATTTTGCCGATGCGGTACAGTCTCTGTTTCGGAATATGGAACCCCCTTTTGATCTGGAATTGCTGGAACAACAAGCTCTGGCTGAGACCGACAAGCTAAATGAAATCCATATTACGTTTGGAGAATCACCTCTGAGTAGTCTGAAAATGGGAATGAGCACTTTACCTAATCAGGAAAAGCGGAGCTTTTTCTCTATGGATGATGATTATGCTGTGGGCCCGTTAGGTGATCTGACTCATCGTGCAGAACTGCAGCGCAGGCATCTCTGGCTGACCGAACGAATGTGTCTCAGTGACCGCGAGGCTTATGCCATGCATGAACTTGAATCATTAATTGAGCTTAACTCCACAATGCAGTCTCTTGATTCCAAAACGTCAATCATCATCTGGTATTCGAATAATGCACGTGAGAAGACGGGACTGCTCTATGCGATGCATTTATTACGCGACAGTAAGAGTCCTATATATCTGATCGAAACGAGCGGCTTATATCAGCAATTATTTAATACACCTGACGTTCAATATGATGTGCTCCACACAGGCGAGATTCTTCCTGAGAAGCTTCTGGCGATGTGGCACGTCTGCTCTGAGCAAGAGCCGCTGTCCAAGCAAGAACACCTGCAACTGGAACAGGATTGGCTGGAACTATCGGTACAGCCCGGACTATTGCGTATGATGGAGAATGGCGGGATTCGAAGTCTGCCTGAAGATGCGTTGGACGAGTACATTATGCAGAAGGTAAGGGAACTGACACCGAACTGGGAGCCAGGCAAGTATATCCGAGCAGCTCGTATTGTGGGCGAAGTGATTGGGACGAGCAGCCAGCATATAGGTGATGCGTTCGTGGAGTACCGTCTACGACAACTGGTGCTGCAAGGTCAGCTTGAGATGGATGGAAAGCCACTTGCAATGAGGTATTACAGTGTTCGGCTTGCCGAACGCTGAAAGGGCCTAAGGCTGAAACGTACAGATAGAAAACAAGCTACGTGATCGAAAAGGTTGAAATAAGACGAAGACCTGAGCGTTTCCTTCCTCATACAAGAAGATAATCACAAAGTATCTCGAATTCCAGCTTTTTAGAATTCCCACTTAAATAGACCGTTCTCCGGTGAGCAACTCCTACATGTCCGGGGAACAGTCTATTTGTTTTTCGTGAAGTGCTGAACCAGCATCGTCTGAACATTGTCCAATACCTTTCCAATACCATTCATTTTTATGATCTTCATTCGTATTATGGCTTCTTCCCACTCCAAATTTCCATTAGAGGACCATCCTGCCCATAGACCGGATCGGTATCCGGAATCGGAACCTCTTGGATTTCCTGAAGAGCCTTGGCGCGATCGTTTTCTTCACCTGTACGTGTGTTGTAACTCATACCGCCTGGGTAGGCACCCGCAATACGAAAGTCGGCGCTGGCCTCCAGTCGTTTATGTCCTGTCCCGGCAGGAAGCACAACAACGTCACCTGTTTGAAGATAAACTTTCTGCCCATGTTCTCCGCCTAGAATCAGTTTCACGAATCCACTCACCACCGCAAGAGCTTCATGAGCATTACTATGATAATGATGATAATTGAACACACCATTCAACCAGCTATTTCCCCATCCATGACGGTTCAGCAACGATTCTGCATGAAGAGCCTCTTCAACCCATACGTTTTTATACAAAAGCACAGGCAGGGTCGGATGATTGGGAATCACACCGTTATTCTGAAAATATAACGTCTCTACATTCTTTTTCCAATCACTCATCTCATATCACCTCATGATAAATTACCCGATATCCGCAAGGACGAACAAAAAACAATTGTAAAATGATACAAAATGTATCATTTTAAGGTTATACTCAGTACATAGACTCTCTTCAATGCACTCGTTGTATAAATCGCAAGGGGGAATCGTGTGTGAACATTGTGATTACAGGGGCTTCTGGATTTGTAGGATTCAATCTGTCACAGTATTTGGCGCAAAAGGGACATCGAATTACCCTTCTGGATCGGGATGATTATTGTCAGAGGCTCGTTCACGTCTCTCCTCTGCACGAGATGCCGTTCATCTGTTGTGACCTTGCATCGGACCGGATTCATCTGCCTTCTGGAACAGATTACATTATTCATCTGGCAGCCATGCCTCACGTGGATTATTCTTATCACCAACCCGGGGAAGTCTTCCGCAATAATACACTCAGCACCCAAGCTATTTTACAGTATGCTACCGAACATCACATCCCTGTCTTGCTGGCATCATCTGTTGAAGTGTATGGCGGCGATTGGGGCAGGGTCTATCATGAATCAGATCCGTATGCGCCGGTCTCTCCTTATTCTGCGTCCAAAGTCGCCTGTGAAATGCTTGCTCATTCCTACGCTCAATGTTACCAGCTTCCAGTCAAACTCTTTCGTTTGACCAACCTCTATGGTCCGTGGCAATTGCCAGACCGTATTATTCCTCGCAACTTCGGTCGGATGCTGGACGGACTTCCTCTGGATATTCAGGGATCGGCAGTGCGTGATTTCTTGTATGTAGATGATGCCCTCCGGGCCATTGAACAGATCATGCTAAAAGGCAAAGACGGACAGGTATATAATATATCGACAGGGCTTGGAACAACCATGCAGGAGATCGGGGATATATTGAAACCGATGGATCGATCCGTAGCTGCTGTAGAGATTCGGGAGCAAGAGCCAACCCAGTCCAGAGGGTCCAGTCTGGTCGTACATTCAGGTAGATTACGGGCGGAATTGGGATGGTTACCTCAAACCACATTGGAAAAGGGACTGGAAAAAACCTTCCGCTGGTATCAGGAACATCCTGAATGGGTCAGACAATTCAGCCGTGAATATCATACAACAAGGGAAACGCGCAGTTTCATTATTGATATGGCAAGATACACAGTTCCAGCCGTATAAAATGCACAAAAAAAGCCAGGGAAGGGTGTATTGAGTAACACCTTCCTTGGCTTTTTTGCGCCTCCGTCTCATCTTCCGTTTTCTCCGAAAAGGGACGGTTAGGCTATTTTACTTCGATCTATTGCACGAAATCTTCGTGCTTCTTGACCTCACATCAAAAGGATCTAGTGATCTTTTTTAATGTCGGCAATTTTATCCTGTACAGCACCTTTGGCTTTGTCTTTTTTACCCTCAGCCTGAAGGGATCTGTTATTGGTTGCATTACCGATCTGATCCTTCACTTCGCCTTTGGCCTTGTTTACGCCTGCTTTGATTTTATCGCCAGTTGAATTACTCATATCGAACATCTCCTTCGTTGTCTGGTGTAGTCCTTATTAACCGGGATGCCAGCATTCTAAACGCCAAAGGTTTGACCCAAGTTTTGCATTCGCAGTCGAAGAGGTTCATACTTGAGCTAGAAAAGATATCTCCACGATGGAATAAGGCTGAGCTCAACGCTGCATAATAACGACAGTGACCAATTTCGTTGCGCGAAATGATTGGATTTGGAAAACAATTCCTGTAAATATTCAGCAAACCAATCCTTCCTTGTGTACATATCGCACATCTGGTCATATGTGATCTTGTCTTAATACCACATGTGGTAGGAAAGCGGATCTTGGACAGGAGGATTGGCGGCCTTGGCTTGCCTGAACGGGTTGACAAAAAAATCGATTTTGTTACAATGTTCACAATATCTTCACAAGTGTAAAAAATTTCTTTTTCATGTTCATGTGTAAGAGGTGTAATATAAGGGTATAGAGTTCGGTTTCGGCCTGCTTGTCGTTTTGTGCGTCAACACATGTTGTCCGCAATAGATCCAAGATACAATGCATGATGTGGAAGTAGCCATGAGCTACGCTCATCCTATTGTGTGAAATTTGGTACATTTAGATGTATTCGATGTATTTTGTGGTTCGGCTCTGCTTGACAGGCATCATGAAAGTCGCGGACTTCTATCCCAAAGTAAAGGAGGACTTTCTCTTATGTCACAATCGCCTACTCAACAAGAGGTGCCAGTTACAGAAGGTGCCAACGTTTCCGAGCGCCAGTCCTTGGACGTTCTGGATCAACTGATGAAGCCTGAGGTACAGGAGTCTTTAACCGTTCTGGTGGAGAACCTGCCTAAATTGGCTGAAATGGTTACTGCTATGACGAAAGCTTATGACTTTGCACAAAGTGTAGCAACAGACAAAGTTCTGATCAGCGACACAATGAGCGCAATGGGCGAGTTCGCTAAGCCTGTTGTAGACAAAGCTAAAGGTGTAGCTTCTGCTGCCATCGAAGCCAATGACCGTGCGCAAACAGAGCAAACTTCAGTTGGCTTGTTCGCTATGCTGAAAATGCTCAAAGATCCAAACGTACAACAATCGCTTCGTTTTGCTCAATCTTTCCTGAGCATCCTGAACGAGCGTCAACAACCGAAACGTTAAGACTTAGAAGAACGGAGGATGGATATGTCGAAGCAAATTTTGATCTTGGGTGGAGGATACGGCGGTCTGTTGACTGCATTGACTGCACGTCAATACTTGTCTCCGGAAGAAGCGACAATTACTGTCGTTAACCGTTACCCTACACACCAAATTATCACGGAACTGCACCGTCTTGCAGCGGGAAGCATTGCTGAACAAGCTGTTGCTCTTCCACTTGAAAAATTGCTGCGTGGCAAAAACGTGAACTTGAAAATCGATACGGTGGATACAATCAAGCCGGACGAAAAGAAAGTTCTGATGACTAGCGGCTCCACATACTCTTACGATGCACTTGTCGTTGCTCTGGGCAGCGAAACGGCATTCTTCGGAATTCCGGGATTGCAAGAGTACAGCTTCACGCTCAAATCGGTTAGCGATGCAAACCGTATTCGTGCACACGTTGAAGCTCGTCTTGATGCTTACAAACAGTCCGGCAACAAAGCAGACGCTACGTTTGTTATTGGTGGCGGCGGCTTGACAGGTATTGAGCTTGTTGGCGAATTCGCTGACCTGCTCCCTGCAGTATGTCAAGAAAAAGGGATCGATTTCAAAGAAGTATCCCTGTACACGGTTGAAGCAGGTCCTTCCATCCTGGCAGGTTTCCCGCCAGAGCTGGTTGAGCGTGCGAAATCAAGTCTTGAGAAACGTGGCGTTAACTTCATCGTTGGCGTAGCGATTACCGAGATGAAAGAAAATGAAGTTCTGCTGAAAGACGGCAGCTCCATCCCTACGAATACACTCGTATGGACAGGTGGCGTACAAGGCAACGCTGTTGTTGCTAACAGCGGAATTGAAGTGGACCGTGGCCGTGCGAAAGTTACGGAAGTTCTGCAATCCACTTCTCACAAAGACGTGTTTGTTGCTGGTGACAGCGCAGTGGTCTTCCCAAGCGAAGGCGCTCGCCCTTACCCTCCAACAGCACAATTGGCTTGGCAAATGGGTGAGACTATTGGTCACAACTTGGGCGTTATGTTCAAAGGTGGCGCAATGGAATCCTTCACACCAGTATTCTCCGGTACGCTGGGAAGTCTGGGTCGTAAAGATGCTGTCGGCATGATCGGTGGCAACCAGACTCGTCTGAAAGGTCTGCCTGCAACCATGATGAAAGAAGCAAGTAACATCCGTTACTTGGCTCATATTCACGGTTTGTTCGCACTGGCTTACTAATCTTAAATGCTATTCAAGGGCGCCCTTTTGGGCGTCCTTTTTGGTTGTCAGTAGATGGTCGATGTGAGATTGCGTATAAACCACATATGGAATATGGCATATTAATGGGACAACGGAAAAATTCACATTTCAGAGATGTACTTAACGAATATGAACCTGGAAGCCGGCGCTTAGAAGCGTCGGCTTTCGTTTAAATATTAGATGAGCATCTATATATATTTAAGGAACGGATGGCTGCAACAAGTGTTCCGTTTACCGAGAGGAGAAATGACGTATGAACGTTTTAGTTATAGGAGCAAATGGGCAAATCGGCAAGTTTGTGGTAGAGCAGCTGGCACAGGAAGGCAAACATAAGGTAACGGCCATGATCCGCAAACCGGAGCAGGCGGACGCATTGAAGAAACTCGGTGCCGATGTGGTGATCGGGGATCTGGAGGGCAGTGTAGAGGACTTGGCTGAAGCCATGAAGGATCATAATGCCATAGTGTTTACAGCAGGCTCTGGCGGATCTACGGGTCAGGACAAAACTCTGTTGATAGATCTCGATGGAGCAGTGAAAACGATGGAAGCGGCAGAGCAGCAAGGCATCTCCAGATATATTCTGGTCAGTGCATATGGTGCGGATCAACGGGAGAAATGGTCAGAGTCCATCAAGCCTTATTACGTGGCGAAACACTATGCGGATCGTGCCTTGTTTGCAAGTGATCTGAATTACACCATTATCCGCCCGGGCGGTCTGAAGAATGTACCAGGCACAGGCAAGATTGCTGTAGGAACTGATCTTGAACCCGGTAGTATTCCGCGTGAAGATGTGGCCCGCGTCATCGTGGCTTCTTTGCAGGAAGAGAAGACATACCGGATGGCCTTTGATCTGATTGCCGGGGAGCATCAGATTGATGATGCCTTGGGCAAACTGTAAAAGGTATTGTAAGATAACGGGAGAATGAAATGATGGGAATGAGGGGGAGCGCTGCATGAACGAAGCCGTGCTGGTCATAGAAGATGAGCCCAAAATAGCACGTCTGCTTGAACTGGAATTACAGTATGAGGGATATCAGGTAGGCAAGGCGGGGAGTGGAACAGAAGGACTGGAGAAGTATGGGGAAGGTCAGTGGGATCTGATTCTGCTTGATGTGATGCTGCCTGGCCTGAGTGGAATTGAAGTGTTGCGCAGAATTCGGGCCAAAGATGCTACAGTTCCGATTATTATGCTCACCGCCAAAGATTCCGTGGAAGATAAGGTATCTGGCCTGGATCTCGGAGCCAATGACTACATCACCAAGCCGTTCCAGGTTGAAGAGCTGCTTGCCAGAGTTCGGGCCGCATTGCGTCTTGGGGCAGTGGCATCGGTTGTTTCTTCCGCTTCTTCGTCTACACCTGCTGATACAGGCAATGACTCGCCTGGACATAAGCTTGAAGCTGATGCAGGCTGGTTGACGGCTGCCGGGTTGAAACTGAATGAAGGAACGCGAGAGGTATCCCGAGATGGTGTGGCCATTGAGCTTACTCCACGTGAGTTCGACTTGCTCGTGTATCTGCTGCAGAATCAACGTCAGGTGCTCAGTCGTGATCAGATTGTGCAGGCTGTGTGGGGGTACGATTATTATGGAGACACCAATGTGGTGGATGTGTACATCCGTTATGTGCGCAAAAAGGTGGATAACGGATTCACACCGCCCTTAATACATACGGTACGGGGCGTAGGTTACGTCCTGAAGGAACAGTCATGAGCCTGCGCAGTAAAATCTACGGATATTCGTCTGTATTATTTGCTGTGCTGTTAATCGCGGTGAACCTGTCGGTCTATATCGTGTTTGAACGAATGTCGATTGATAACGAGGTTAATCGGGTGGAAGCGGAAGCAGAGTCTATTGTCAAAGGAGTGCGTCAGTCTGCCGGCTCCATTCCGCCGGACGACTTGCTGCGGGCCTACGCGCCTGTGAACGGCATGCTTCGGATCGTTAATGAAGACGGCACCAGTTCTCCGGTGACGACAACATCAGCTTCCGAGCAGCTGAGCAAGCTGCCCTATAAGTATGAAAGTGAGAAGAAATCGGAGTATACCCAAGTGGAACAGGTTGGTTATGTGTGGGTTTCCGTTCCGGTCATCTGGCCTGATGGTGAGGTGGTGAATGTACAGGTCACCGAGAGCATTGCAGAGACGGAGAATCGTCTGTCTGTACTGCGTACCGTGCTGGTGGCTGTCACGATTATTGCCCTGATTCCGGCCATTATCTCCAGCCGAATCCTCGCGAACCGGATGACCAGACCGATTCAGCAGATGACACGTACGATGAGTGACATTCAGTCCAGCGGACAATTCAAACGTCTTCCTCTGGAGGAAGGATCGAAGGATGAATTGAAAACGATGGGACAGACGTTCAACCGGATGATGGACCTGCTCGAATCCAACTTTGAGCGGCAGGAGCGATTCGTATCGGATGCATCTCATGAACTCAAAACGCCGCTGACCATTATTGAGAGCTATGCCAGTCTGCTTCAGCGGCGAGGAAAAGAGCGACCTGAGGTGTTCGATGAAGCTGTAGAAGCGATCCTGTCCGAATCGGTTCGCATGCGGGAGATGACCGAGCAACTGTTACTGCTTGCGAAGCAGCCGGAGCAGTGGAATGTACAGTTGGAGCGAGTGGATATCACGAGACTTGCGATGGATTCTACACGAGCTTTTCGCGAAGCCTACCACCGGGAAGTCCGTTGTGTCGATCCAGGTCCAATCTGGGCAATCAGCGATGAGAGCAAGCTGAAGCAACTGTTGTTTATTTTGCTGGATAATGCCCGGAAGTATAGTGAAGATTCCATTGAAGTCAGGCTTGAAGCCAAGGGGCAGGAGTGCCAAATTCGAATCGTGGATACCGGGATTGGTATGCGGGAGGACGAGCTGGAGAAGGTATTTGACCGATTCTACCGGGTTGATCCGGCCAGAACACGCAGCCTGGGTGCAAGCGGTTCGGGTCTGGGATTATCGCTAGCCAAAGAACTGGCAGGTGCAGTGGGAGCCCGGATTGAATTGAGCAGTACCGAGGGTGAAGGCACCGAAGCTTCAATTATTTTGCCTTTATCGGTTCAGAACGGGCCGCTCTCATGAAATTCTCATTCTTCTCTTATATACTATATAAACTGAACTAAAGATTGTTCACACTGACACTACGATGACAGAACAACCTTCAAATCGCTGTTATCCCCAGATTTTTTGGATTCTCTTTTGCTCAAAGGGGAAAATCCGGGGATAAAGGCGAACGCTTCGCTTTTTCAGGTTTTTTCTGTCCTCTCCGCGCTGTGTAAAAGAATAGTTCATTTTATGTAGTAGCCATTGGAAACTAAACTCAGACCGAATATATAGCATTTGAACTTGGGCTATGGGGAGAGCTATAAGGGGGGATACGTGATGACAGAGCATGAGCAGCGGCCACCGGAAATGAAGCGGCATGAACAGGGGAACAGTGGATGGGCGAAATCGCGCAGATCACTCTGGTGGGGTTCAGGGCTTCTCATTGTGCTGATTGTGGCAGCAGTTGCTTGGTGGAAGCCTTGGCAATCGACTGGAGCGGTACTTACGGCAGATGCGGCAGCCCAATCCGTACTGGATCAATATCCGGGCGAGATTGTGAATTCCACGTTGAAGGACGGGACGTATATTATGCAGCTCCGTTCGGAGACCGGATTATATGACGTTCAGGTGGATGCCGTTACGGCTACCGTGAATTCCATCAAACGGCTGGAGTCGAACCCGCAAGCGGAAGAGAAGACGTTATGGAGCCGCGAGCAGATCAAGACGGCGTTGTTAAAACAACAAACAGATAATCAATTGGTCTCACTTGAACTTGTGGAGCAACAAGGCAGTCCGGTATACACTGCGATAGTGAAGGCGAAGGATAACAGCCGTGAAGAACTCACGATTGATCCATATACGGGAGAGACGATATCTTCCAAAACAATAGCAGCCCCAACAACTGAACCAACCAAGGATGATCCCAAGCCCCAGTTTCTGAGCGAGAAACAAGCCAAGCAGAAGGCACTTGCGGAGGTTCCGGGGGAAGTGGATGACATCGAACTGCGTGGAACCAACAGCGGGAATCCGTATTATCTGGTGGAAATTGATCTGGAGGATGGCCGGGAGGCTATTGTGCAGGTGAATGCCATCTCGGGAGCCATTCGTTCCGTAACCTGGGATGAGGACGATGATTAACCTTTTGCAAGGGACAGATTAAATATAACGTTAACTCGTTGGAAAGATGATTCCTCATGTGGAGTCATCTTTTTCATTTGCTTTTAAATACATGTTTTTGAATACATACATCATGAACACCGGTTAAATGAGCAATCTCCTCATTTTCTCATCAAATTCTAATCTAACTCTCGCTGATCTCTCATTCCTGCAGGTTATTCTATGAATGTAGACGAGAACGAAACAACATACGAGGAGATGAATGATGATGATGAACAAACATAAACTTTGGATTGGTAGCTTGTCAGCAGCGGTGTTGCTCGGAGGATCGGCAGTAGCGGCTAGCGGGAATGTGAACGGACAACCGGTGCAAACTACACCAACATCAACGACACAATCCGTAACACAGAATCAGAACAGCACAGGCAAAATGCTGAATGCATCCCAAGCAAAAGCGTTGGCGCTAAAAGCAGCCGATGGGAAAGTGGATGA
Source organism: Paenibacillus sp. CB74 (assembly GCF_055687625.1). Taxonomy (NCBI): domain Bacteria; kingdom Bacillati; phylum Bacillota; class Bacilli; order Caryophanales; family Paenibacillaceae; genus Paenibacillus; species Paenibacillus sp. CB74. Next base: position 5,678,419 of record NZ_CM146009.1, read on the forward strand.
CGTGGATCTGGAGCGCAGAAACGGCCAAACGTTCTATGAAGTTGAGATCGACAGAAAAGGCAAAAATGATGTTGTCGTTCGTCTGGATGCTTATACCGGAAAAATCCTGGCAGTCGTGGATGATGAAGACTACGATGATGACGATGACTATCAAGGCTCTGTTACAGGCAATACATCCAACAGCTCTGCCTCCAAGCAGGTCAAATTGACGGCATCCCAAGCTTCAAACATTGCGTTGAAACAAGTTACCGGTGGTAAAGTAACCAAAGTCGAGCTGGATCATGATGATGGACGCTATGTGTATGAGATCGAACTGAGAACCGCTCAAGGTGAAGCGGATGTAGATATCGATGCCAACACGGGTAAAGTGTTATCGTTCGACCAGGATTTTGACGACCAAGACTAAGCAGTAAGAGCGAGTATACGCTGATAAAACAACATATTTAAAAACTGCCTATGAACAGCCTACACAGCTAGAGATTGTTACATCATGAAGGGGCAGGGCAGGTTTAGCAGAGGACGCTTCGGAGGAAGCGTCTTTTTGCTTTTTATGGAGAGCGGGGAGTATGGAATTGTACATGTTCCGCCGGATTGTTCACTATTCGAGCAGGGACATGTCAGCTACAATCGGAAACAAGGAGGTGAAGCTGAGCCAATCAACCTTGCCAGGAATTCTAATGTTAAAATGCATCATCGATCGGAGGCAGATGTGACATATCGACTTTATTTTATGTAAGCGCTTCATAAAAAACATGGAGGTGCATTACGATATGGCTATGAACGATGGATGGTTGAAAAAGAATACACACTCACGCCGTTTTCGATTTACTCGGCGCTTGAGTTATCTGCTTATTTTGGTGCTAGTGCTGCAATCAGTAGGCATGCTGCTCGCACCCGGACCAAATGCTTCAGCTGCTCCGCTCAATGTAACGAACGGGGTACAGTTCAAGGACACCAATGGCAACATCGTTCATGCTCATGGGGGCGGGATGATCAAGGCGAATGGGTACTATTATTGGTTTGGGGAGAACCGAAATGCGAATGGAACGTTCAAGGCCGTGTCCGTGTATCGTTCATCGGATCTGAAGAACTGGGAGTACCGTAATGATGTGCTCACCAGCAGCTCAGCGACCGAGCTGAATATCTCCAACATTGAACGCCCGAAGGTCATCTACAACAGTGCCACGGGCAAATACGTGCTTTGGATGCACAAGGAGAATGGTCTAGATTATGGCGAAGCCAGAGTGGCTGTAGCTACTTCTAGTACGGTTGATGGAAACTACACGTATGTGGGCAGCTATCGTCCACTTGGGTATGATTCCAGAGATATGACGGTATATAACGATAACGGAACCGCTTATCTGATCTCCGCGACCCGAGTGAATGCCGATCTGAATATATATAAACTGACCCCGGATTTCCTGGGTGTGGAATCCCTTGTCACAACACTGTGGCCCGGACAATATCGTGAAGCACCTGCTTTATTCAAAAAAGACGGCGTTTACTTCCTGATCACCTCGGGTGCAACCGGCTGGAATCCAAATCAGGCCAAATATGCAACAGCCTCCAGTATTACAGGCACATGGAGCGGCCTTAGCAACTTCGGAGACAGCACAACATATGGTTCCCAATCCACCTATGTCGTTCCGGTAGAAGGTTCTCAGACCACATCCTATCTCTACATGGGCGATCGCTGGGCTGGAGCGTGGAGCGGACCTGTGCAGGATTCCAAGTATGTCTGGCTGCCACTCTCGTTCCCAAGCGCAACCAGTCTGGCGATGAACTGGGCCAGCAGTATCACGATTGATACAGCAACAGGTACCGTGACTGGAGTGAATACACCGGATGTCTGGGACCCGAATGCTTCATATCAGCTGATTAGCCGTAAGAGTAACAAGTTGCTAAATGTCATCGGGGGTTCTTCTGCCAACGGTGCGGATGTGGAGCAGCGAGCAGATGGGGGAACAACGAGTCAACAGTGGCAGATTACCGATGCAGGTGGCGGTTATGTCAAAATCATCAACCGTTCCAGCGGCAAGCTGATCGGTGTGGAGAATGGTTCCACGGCCGATGGGGCTGTTATTGAACAGTGGAATGACGGGGGTTGGGCTAGCCAGCAATGGCAGCTCGTCCATGTAGGTGGTGGTTATTATAAACTGAAGAACCGCAGTACAGGCAAGGTTTTGGACATCTCCGGTCAATCGTTGGCAGATGGTGCTGCGGCCATTCAGTGGACGGATAATGGCGGTACGAATCAGCATTTTCAGATTGTTAAAGTGCAGTAAGACGGTTAGATATTAGAAATAAGATTCCAATTGTAGATAAAGCTACAGATAAAGCTACAGATAAAGCTACAGATAAAGCCCTTGTCTCTTCCCTTAAGATGAGACAGGGGCTTTGTGATGTGTTCACGCTTGTTATGTGATGCTCTTACTCCATGGAATATGCAGATGTTGGGTCATATCATGATTTAATTCCGATCAACACCATACCAAACTGTGGTAAACTAGTAGAATTGTAGAAAAAGTAGAGACAGGAGTGGATAACGAAGTGAGTGAACAACATGTGCTATCCATTGAAGGCTTGCGTATGAGATACAACGGGCGTTATGTGTTGAATGGCATCGATCTGGAAGTGAATCGCGGTGAGATGATTGGATATATTGGTCCCAACGGAGCCGGCAAGAGTACGACGGTTAAGATTTTACTCGGGCTGGTTGAAGGATATGTGGGCACGGTGCGAATCTTTGGTAAGGATATTGCGGATGGGGATGTGGAGTATAAACGCAAAATAGGCTATGTTCCGGAGGTCGCGGAATTATACGAACAATTAACTCCTGCGGAGTACCTGACGTTTACGGGAGAGTTATACGGCATGTCCTATGAAGATGCGGATTATAAAGCCAAGCTATTGATGGATTGTTTTGGACTCGAAAAATCATATCATTCCCGTATTGCCTCCTTTTCCAAAGGTATGCGGCAGAAAGTGTTGTTAATCTCTGCACTGCTGCATGACCCGGATCTGTTGTTCCTGGATGAACCTCTCAGCGGACTGGATGCCAATAGTGTGATGGTGGTGAAAGAGATTTTATCGCAGTTGTCAGCCAAAGGTACAACCATCTTTTATTCGTCCCACATCATGGATGTGGTGGAGAAGATCAGCAGTCGGATTGTACTGATCGCTGAAGGACGCGTCGTGGCAGACGGTACGTTTAAGCAGCTCCAACAACAATCCATGGAAGGCACGCTCGAGGAAGTATTTAATCAATTGACGGGTTTCAATGAGCACAAAGCCATTGCTGAGCGATTCGTATCGATTGTGCAGGAGGTGTACTGATATGGAGGAAACCTCCGACTTCCGCACGCTGAAGATTCTGGATCACTTTCGTCCAATCATCGCCAGAACAGGAGCAGATTATGATGCACTGCGCCTGATTTTGCGGGTGAAATTCCAGATGGATCAACGCAGAGTTCCTACTATTTTGTCCAACAATTCAGGGAAAAAAGAGCGCAAGGAAGGTAATCAGTTTCATCGATCCCTGTGGTTGTATGGATTAATGGGACTGATGATGGTTCCCTTTATTGTGTGGGATACAGGGCATTTCATGCTTCAGATGGGTCTGGTGTTCGGCATCTTAATGTTTATGATCATGACGTCCATGATCTCGGATTTCTCCTCCGTACTGCTGGACATCCGGGACCGTAATATTATCATGACGAAGCCTGTTAATGGGCGAACGGTAGGTATGGCCCGAGCCATTCATGCAGGTGTCTATCTGTTCCTGCTGACGGGTTCGTTAACAGGTGTGCCGCTAATTGCCGCGTTGATTACGCATGGCATCGGATTCTTTCTGATCTTCCTTGTGGAATTAATTCTGATCAACATGCTGATTCTGGTGACCACGTCCTTGGTTTATCTTCTCATGATGAAGTTTCTGGATGGCGAGAAGTTGAAGGATATGATCAATATGGTGCAGATTCTGCTGTCCGTGGGAATTGCAATTGGTTATCAGCTGGTCATCCGCTCGTTCGACATGTTTGATTTTGGTATGGTATTTACCCCCGCTTGGTGGCAATTGTTGTTGCCTCCGTTATGGTATGCGGCTGCCTATGAATGGTTATTTGCAGGGGGCGGGAATGTATGGATGTATACCTTTACAGCACTCGCAGTCTTGGTTCCTTTGGTGAGTCTGATCGTATATGTGAAGCTAATGCCTTCCTTTGAGTTGTATTTGGAGAAAATGGCACACTCGGGTGAGTCTTCTGAACGCAGACGCGGAACCTGGGATCGGTTAATCTCCAAGGTGGTCAGTCGTTCCAGAGAGGAGCAGGCTTGCTTCCGTCTGTCCGCCAGCATGATGCGTAATGAACGGGAATTTAAGCTGAAGGTGTATCCATCGCTTGGCTTATCCTTTGTTTTGCCTTATATATTTTGGTTTACCCAATTGCAATCCTCCACCTGGGCGGAGTTCAGGCAAAGTTCGTTCGTATATACGTTTTACATCGTGCTGATGCTGGTTGTAACGGTGGTAGTCATGCTGAAATTTTCGGGACAATACAAGGCGTTCTGGACCTTTCGCGCTGCACCGATGGCGAATGATAGTGCATTGTATAAAGGCGCTCTGAAGGCATTCCTGTGCAACATGTTCCTGCCTATATTTCTGGCAAATGCCATTCTGTTCACCTGGACATTTGGATTACGGATACTGCCGGATATTGCGATCATCTTGTTAACGGCGACTGCGCTTGTTCCGCTGGCAGGCAAGTTGTTGCTGCGGAAGCCGCCGTTCTCCCAATCCTTCAGTATGGCGCAACAAAGTGATGGCTGGTATGTATTTGCCGCCCTCCCTGTGCTTGCCATGTTATGGGGAGTCCATGTCTTTTTCCGATCCATGTCGGGGGGCATCTGGATCTATGGAGTACTACTGATCGTGGCGAATGTGTTGCTGTGGACGCTGCTGTTTCGGGAGAAGAAGACAGCGGATAAGAGGCCGGTTGCCGTTTAAGAATAGAGTAGTAGAGAAAGAGAGTAAGAGGGCTAAACAATAAGAGAGGGTATAAGAGCTAACCTGAACACGGATGTCGGGGGTTAGCTCTTTTTGATAGGTGATACTACCCCAAAGAAATCTTCGGCCTCAGCGCTAACGAACCTGAGACAACCTATTCGGGAAAAAACATGAAATATAAATTCTAACGAACCTCAGGAACGCTATCCTTCAGAAAAGTAGTTATTTAGCTTGAAAAAGGACCAAACTAGGCACAATAACGTGTCTGAGATTCGTTAGATATTAGATCCATGCTAAAAGGACCAAATAGGGTGTATCAGGTTCGTTAAAAATGGACTGAAGCGGTGGAGGCTCACTTTCGGAATGTCGAAATACCGAAATCGAGGGAGCTCATGATGAGTTCCGAGTAATACTATACCTTTGAATGAATAACGCGGCGGAGGATGTGTTGGCGTTGTGAATATGCTTAAGTGGCAGGGGCTTGCTTGTATACAGATGTTGTAATCAGTCTAGTAATAAGGACTCGCAGTAACGTCCCGTCCATAGAGCATAGTTGAGGTTCAGGCGTGTGAGGACGCATGAGCACCCAATCAGCCGCTTGAATTGTGATAAGCGAGTGAGTTAATACGGGATGGTCTCGACATGTTTACGGCGTAGAAGTCAACGATTGGAATGGTTCTCTATCTGCATCTTGTGGCAGAGTGGGGGCACCCTATCTTGTATGGCCTGATCGGAGGATGGAATCCGCTAGCCGATCGGCTGCATCGGCTGTAGAGATCGCAGATTGCGCAGCTTCTGCGTATACCTTGCTCAGCGTGCCTGCAATCCCCGCCACCTTTTGGCGGATCAGGTCAGGCCCGGCGCCTTCCAGCTCGTAGGCGGTAGAGATGATTCCGCCTGCGTTGAGCACGTAATCAGGCGCGTACAGGATGCCGCGCGCCTGCATGCGGCCAACAACCAGCTGTCGTTCACTCAGCTGGTTGTTGGCCGCCCCGGCAACGATGGGGCAGCGCAGCTCCTCCACCGTTGCCGGGGTCAGTACGCCCCCCAGGGCACAGGGGGCGAAGACCTTGCAGTCAGCGGCGTGGATATGGGCCGGATCGGCCGAAATGGCGCCGCTGAACTGCACAAGGGCACGTTGTACACGCTCTGGTACAACGTCTGCCACAATGAGCCGTGCCCCGGCTGCATGCAGGTAACGGCACAGGGCATGCCCGACCTTGCCCAGTCCCTGGACGGCAACGGGTATGCCCTGCAAAGATGCAATGCCTTGCTGGCGCAGCGAGGTCACAATGCCGATGTGTACGCCGTAGGCGGTCATCTCGGCAGTGAAGTCATCCTGCGCCCCAAGTGAACCGGTGGTGTCCGTCACATGTGCGGTCTCCATTCGGATCTGGTCCATGTCTGTCGCCGTGGTACCCAGATCAAGGCCGGTCACGTAGCGCCCGTTCAGCCGCTCCAGACAACGACCCAGTGCGCGAAAGCGCTGCGCCCGCCTGGATACGCCTGTATCCGGGCTCCCATCGATATGATGCGACACTTCCTCAGCAACGATTTCCCCTTCAGAGGCAAGGCTCTCTTGTTGCTCTATCTTCAGATCTCCAGCGACATGCTCAACGCTCTGAGATTCACAACTAACCTCATCCGGTTTTGCATTCCTTGCAAAAGAACCATCCCATATGACCACCTTCCCGCCGCCATAGGGCAGTCCAGAGATTGCATTTTTGTACGTCATGCCTTTGGCAAGCTTCACGGCGTCCCGAACAGCCTCTTCCTCGGATGCATACGTCCAGTAGCGGCATCCACCCAGTGCAGGACCAAGGGCTGTACTATGAATCGCAATGACTGCCCTCAACCCACTAACTGCATCATGGCAAAAAATGAGTTCCTCCATGCCTTCCCGTTCCATCTCCTGCCATAGCTGCATGCCGGTACCTCCTTTTTGTTTTGCCTCATCCATCCTGATTCTGACCCGGTATCCTGTGCAATTATGCTCGATTTTATGATGATACAGCATATTCACAGTCACCAGTTTTCGCCCCTGGGACCTTCGCCCGGGTTGATAATCGGTATAAACGGTTCTATAATGGCAGTTCCGGCATGACGAAGAGCAGAAAATGCCTACGAATTGACATCCAACCGTTTAGAATAAGGGTATAACGTCCAATGATGGAGATAGAGCGAACGTACAGGAAGTATGGGTAAAACGAAATCGTCAAGTATACGCAGCAAAGGGCCGATTCACTTGTGAAGGCCAGGAAAGAGGGATTACGATTGTTTAAAATATTGGTATTTATCTTTTTGATCCAGATTGTGTACGTATCGGCTTATACACTCCGGATGATTCTGACGCTCAAAGGACAGAAATATATCGCCGCACTGATCAGCATGGGTGAGATTGTGATCTATGTGCTCGGCCTGAATCTTGTGCTTAAATATCTGACCCAACCTTCTGCCTTAATCGTGTATGCCGTGGGATACGGACTTGGTGTGTTGCTCGGAGCCTGGATTGAAGAAAAGATTGCACTCGGTTACGTTACCGTTAAAGTTATCTGTAACCAGATGGGGGGCAACGTCGCGAATGCACTTCGAGATAAAGGGTACGGCGTTACTGCATGGGTGGGTAGCGGACGTGACGGGGATCGGCTCGTCATGGAGATTCTGGCGAAACGCAAAAACCAGAAACTGCTCTATCAGACGATTCTCGATCTGGACCCCAAAGCATTTGTCATTACCGTAGAGCCCAAACAGTTCCATGGCGGCTTCTGGACACGTTCCATCAAAAAGTAAAATCGAGCAGGTCTGCAGCAGATGCAGTCCTGCTTTTTTGTTTTCATTTTATCCGACACCGTCTTGCTGTCTCAAAGTATCCCGGAAATCTTACTCCTCAAGTTAACTCTGTACGATTCAAGGTTGCTTACAGTACAGATCCTTGCCACATCGGCAGTTCCTCCTACATGTGAGACAGGGATTATTGTTGTAATCGCTCTCAACACTTACATTGAGGGCATGTCCTTCGTAACATGGCTTGGCAGCGATGGACGAATGTAATCATCATATTTCGGGAGGAATGAATTCTATGAAAACTACAATTCGAAGCTGGTGCAGCGCAGCCTTGGCTCTAACCTTGGGGCTAACATTATTATCCGGACCAGCAAGTGTTCAGGCAGCAGGCAACGCAGACTACAATCTCACAGGTTTCTCCCAAGGCAACACGGGCGGCGGCATCGTCAGCGAATCCAACACAGCTACGTATAAGAAAGTGTATAATGCGACTGATCTGGCACTGGCTCTGAAAAAGAACTCCGGTGTCAAAGTCGTTGAGATCATGAACGATCTGAATCTGGGATGGAATGAGATTCCGAGTGCAGCGCAGACTTCGCCGTTTGCCAAGCATAATGATGCGTTGACGCATCCTGTATTGAAACAGACAGGTGTAAGTAAAATTACAGTGGACGGTTTCAATGGACTCACCATTTTCTCCGCCAATGGTTCCAAAATCAAACACGCTGCGATTAGCGTGAAGCGAAGCTCCAACGTGATCATCCGCAACCTGGAATTCGATGAGTTATGGGAATGGGATGAATCGACCAAAGGCGATTACGACAAGAACGATTGGGATTATATCACCCTGGAAGAGAACAGCAACGTATGGATTGATCACTGTACATTCAATAAAGCTTATGACGGACTCATCGATTCGAAAAAAGGAACCAGCGGCGTGACCATCTCCTGGTCCCTCTTCAAAGGGGATGACGGCAGCTCGAACAGCTGGGTTACCCAGCAGATTAACGAGTTGGAAGCGAATAAGGCTTCCTATCCGATGTACAACTACCTGCGCAGCAGTGCTGTAGGTCTCAGCAAAGCCGATATTATTGCCATCTCTGGACCGCAAAAGAAAGGACATCTGGTCGGTTCCACCAGCCTGGAGTCGGCTAATGCCAATCTGTCCATGACGCTGCACCATAATCTCTACAAAGACATTCAGGACCGGATGCCACGCCTGCGTGGAGGCAACGCACATGCGTATAACATCGTGATGGATGCAACAGGGGCACGTGCCGCTAAAGCCAAAATTACAACGGCAATGGCAACAGCGATTGCGTCCAAAGGTTATAAGTTCGATATTATTGGCAATGGGGCTATCTCTACGGAAAGCGGAGCTGTATTGGTGGAGAAATCGGTCATCAAGGACGTGCTGTATCCTGTTCGTAACAATCAGACCGATCCGGCAGACCCGACCTATACCGGCAAAATCAGAGTGACCGATACAATGTATTCTTTGGATGGAAGCTCCTTCCGGGGCAGCAGTGATACATCTGGCAGTCCACTGGCACCAGTCCCGGCCGTGGTAAAATCATTCTCCTGGAATGGCTTCTCGACACTTCCTTACAGCTATACGACGGATGATCCATCTACGCTGAATGCACGCCTCACAGCATCCAATGGGGCGGGTTCGGGTAAACTGACTTGGTCCAAGGACAATTGGTTGAAGACGAGTTATTAGGCGATGATGTGATGTAAGTCTGAGAACAAAGCGAGGGGTATCGGGGTATTCTGTTGCTGGTTCTTTCTTCAAACAAGAAAAGAGTACTCCTGCAGCTGCGATAGCCGGGAGTACTCTTTATTGTATAAATTAGCTCTATAAACAGTTATTAATACAAGTTCGTCTTGTAATTATACTTACTGGTAAATATAATAAATGAATGGAAATGATAACTAGTTAATTATAAACAAAAATGAGCAAGTGAATATGAGTTTGGATATAAGGATGGTGAAGCAGCTTGGATGTATGGCTATACTCCGCACTGACTCTTGTTTATTTAATACTTGTTATTCGGATGGCCGGCGTTTTAACCCAGAGAAAGCAATGGCTCACATATTCCAGTTTTCAGCTATTCGTAGCGTTTAGCTTGGCATATGATAATGGAATTATTGCTGTAGGCAACCTGTTAGGAGAAGGGGAATTGTTAACCGTTCTTAGTAGCCTTCGATTTTGGCTACATGCCTTCGCTACGCCAACCCTTATTCTTGTTGGCTACCATATCTTGCGTAGCTCAGGTGCCAAGTTTGCAAATAGAAGTATAACGAAAGTGATCGCCTGGCTGATAACGCTGGGTCTGGTTATCTACCAGATTGTAGGCTTTACTTTATCCGAGGTTAAAAATCTCACTGCTATAGAAGAGTATGGAGTACTGCGATATATGGCAGAAGGTCATGGAGGTCCGCCGATGATGGTTATCATCGTGGGCATTGTACTCTTGTTTGTTAGCTTGATTGTGCTTTTCAAACATCAATGGGTATGGCTGTTTATTGGGACTGCGTTATTGTTTGCAGGGCAGCTAATCTCCCTGCCCGTGAAGAGTGGGGCTTTAACCAATGTGTATGAGCTGATTCTCATTCTCTCGATTTGGAGAACGACTACATTTTTGATGGATTCAACAGATCGTCGTCGTTATTAAGCCCCGGAGCATCAGAAAAGACTGGCCAATAAGATAGAGGCCAGCCATCTGTGTTCGTTTTTTAAATTCTATTATTCGGCTATCCATTTGTATCTGATGAGGCAGACGCAGCACTCACTGAGTCACGATAGATGATATTACCTTTCACATGAACACGGCCGAAACTGCGGTTCGGGTTGTCGACCTTTTTGAGCATCGACTGGACTGCCGTGCGCGCCATCTGTTCCACATCCACTTCGACAGTTGTCAGTTTGGGATCGGAGAGCATGGCATAGATATCATTATCAAAACCAACAACAGAGCATTGGCCAGGCACCTGAATATCCATCGAATTCAGTTTTTGAACCAGCAGATGGGCGACCTGATCACAGTTGCATACAAAGGCCGTTGGCAACTGCTCAGGCAGATCGATCTCAATAAACGTACCCCGTTCATCCCGATCATTCAGAATTAGATTTGGATTCATCGGCAACCGATGTTCCAGCAAGGATTTGTAATACCCGAGGAATCGGTCCTGGATGCTGCTCGTGGAATACAGGTTCCCTACATAAGCAATGTTACGGTGGCCCTGCTGAACCAAATAGTTCGTCAGCTCATAGGCAGCGTAGAAGTTATCGGTAACGACGGAATCAATGTCCGAATGTTCATCATAGAAGTCGAGAAACATTTTGGGAACTTCCATTGATCGCACCAGTTCAATATACTCTTTGCTGATCTGCCCGAGCACGATAAAACCATCGACTTTGTTGTCGCTGTACAGCTTGGGCAATGTTAATTCTTCTTCATCCTCCACATTCAGAATGTGCAGAATGCCGTAGTAGCCCTGTTCCTCCAGATGTTTGGTGATGCGCTGGAACACGCGTACATAGAACGACTGCGTAGGTCCGGTAAAACGCTCCGGGATAATTACGCCAATATTATGGGTTAAGCCTTCCTTCATCGAACGGGCAGCGGCATTATACCGATAGCCCATTTCAACAGCAAGCACTTTAATTTTTTCTTTTAATTCGCCACTCACGCCATCTTTATCATTCAACGCTTTCGAGACGGTCACACTGCTGACCCCGAGCCTGTCGGCGATATCCCGCATGGTGATATTGTTCTTCAGTATGGTCGCCTCCTTCAAGCCGGTATAGGCACAATGTGCTGTCACTATGATGAGTGCTTTCCTCCAACATAATAACAATCCATATCAGTATACATCGTTACCCACTTGGAATAAAGCCATTCTGGCTGTTGCTTCGCTAATTTTCAGCACATTGCAGGTTTCCCTGAGAGGACGCTCTACCGATGTTACGTTAATTGTTTCTGTAAAAGCTTCTCATTCTGTTCAATCAGCTGACCCCGCTGGCTGGCACAGTCCAGGGAACGATATGGATCGGCCGGTGTGTTGAACGTATAATCAACCAGTTTCTCCAGAGTGGTAGTTGCCACATGACAGCGGGTATCACTGGATGCGTAATAGATAAAGACTTCTTGCTTCTCATTGACTACGGCACCGTTGCAGAAAATAACATTGGACACATCGCCTACACGCTCGTCGTCATAAGGGGCAATGAAGTGGCCGCCCGGCTTGGCAATCATACGCGTCGGATCATTCAGATCCGTTGCGAAAGTGTACAACACATAACGCAGTCCTGCTGCGGTGTTCCGAACCCCGTGAGCAATGTGAATCCAGCCACGATCCGTCTTGAGCGGAGCAGGGCCTTGGCCGTTTTTGACTTCGTAAACCGTATGATACTGCCGTTCATCAATAACCGTCTCTTCATGAATGACCGGGTTCAGGATGTCTTCACACAGACCGAAGGCGATACCGCCGCCGCTACCAGTCGAGATGAATCCGTCCTGTGGACGGGTGTAGAAGGCATATTTTCCATCCACGAATTCCGGGTGCAATACGACATTGCGCTGTTGAGGGGAATTCGTTGTGATGTTGGGCAACCGTTCCCAGCTTGTGAGATCTCGTGTCCGAACCAGTCCTGCCTGTGCCACTGCGCTGGATGTATCAAATGCAGGAGCCTCCGGGTCTTTGCGTTCCGAACAATAGATGCCGTAGATCCAGCCATCTTCATGTTGAACGAGGCGCATATCATACTGATTCGTTTCATCGGCATCGATATCATCCCAGACCAGTGGTTTACCCGTGAAACGGAACCCGTCAATTCCATTGTCACTCTCCGCAAGCGCAAAGATCGATTTACGATCCAATCCTTCCGTACGAATGACCATGATGTATTTGCCATTGAAATAGATGGCTCCCGGATTCAGCGTTGCGTTAATGCCCAGGCGTTCCATAAAATGCGGGTTCGTCGTCTCATCCAGATCGAATCTCCAATGCAGCGGTACATGATGGCGAGTGATGACCGGATATTGATACCGATCATATACGCCATTGTAGAAGGAAGAGTTGATCTCATTGGGGCGGGCAAGCAACTGCTCCTGTTCCTCCAGTAACTCCTTGTATTTCGGGTGTATCATTCTGATCCCATCCTCTCGATTAGTTCAATACAGAATCTGCTGTTGTGATACGGGCATTTCCACGGTCCGGCAATTTCGCTCTGATCCGGTGTTCCGTTCCCGTCCACCGACCAGTACCATTCTCCGCCAGCACGCTGATCAATGATGTTCTCCTTCGTGTAGTTCCACAGCCGTTCCACTCTCTCCAGAAACAGTGGATCACCTGTGCGCTGATACGCGTTATAGAAACCGACCATCGCCTCCGCCTGAACCCACCAGATTCGCTTCTCATCGATATGTTCACCTTCTTGTTCATTGAGCAGGGAACCATCGGCATTCACGGCCACATTGGAGATGCTATAAGCAATATCCGTTACCATCGCCGCATACTCCGGATGTTGCTCCATCCCCAGAACTTTCAGTGCTTCGTCGATCAGCCAGCTGGCTTCAATGTCATGTCCGAACGAGCGCAGATCAATGATGGACTCCCACTGTTTGTTGAAAAATACCCCGAGAAACGTGGTGTCTTGGTCATACACCCGTTCATATAGAATGCCGAGCAGGCGTTCCAGCGCCGCCTTCACTTGCTGATCTGGCCACACGCGATAGAGTGTGGTGTAGGCCTCTAACACATGGATATGCGTATTCATGGTGTAATCCGCAATCACCCCGTTTTCGCTCAGCATTTCATTGGGCTGTTCCTTCCATGTACGATCAAATTGTTCCTTGTACGCAGGCAGTTCGGCATCCAGACCTTTGTCCTCAATGAGAGCAAAAAGCGTTTTCGCAAGTTCCAATGCAGAAGCATCCCCGGTAGCGCGATAGTACTCACTGAGTGAGTACACGCCGAAGGATTGCGTATACACATGTTTGCTCGTGTCCAGCGCTTCCCCTGTGTAATCTACCATCCAGTACATCCCACCATGTTCGGTATCCATCACATGGTCGGCGAGAAAACGGTATGCGTGTTCGGCGTGGTCCCGCCAGATCTCCTGCCCGGTAACCCGATACGCCGCTGCAAAAGACCAGAGTTGCCGTGCCGTGGCGATCCCGCCTTTCGGGGCCTGTTGATTCACCTGAAGATCATTGCCCACCCAACCGTAGAACCCACCGTGGGATGTATCTTTTAGGTTGGACCAGAAGGGTAAAATCTGCTTTTCCCAATGCTCCTTGATCTCAGATTGGAGTTGGGATGTTTTTGTATTCATAAGTGAGCGCTCCTTCAACGTGTTACTTAAATCTTAAAATATAAACGGACTAAAGAATATTTACATTGGCCACTCCGATGACAGAATAACCTTCCGATCGCTGTTATCCCCAGATTTTTAAATTCCTTGTCATAAGGAGAAAATCCGGAGATAAAGGCGAACGCTCCGCTTCTTCAGGTTCTTTCTGTCCTCTCCGTTTCGTGTAAATGTTTAATCAGTTTATATATTTAAGTTAACGGTAACTTTATAAAATAATATTAGTGCTCTGAAAAACAGATGTCAACGAATTACCTCGCAATTTTTCTTGTTAGGTTCTAAATAAATGAATTGACAGGTAAGCGTTACCATAATAGAATTCATTTTGTAACCTTAACGATAACTTAATTAAATTAAGAGAGGGGTCGAAACAATTGAGAAAAAACAAAGGTTGGATGATGTTGCTGACGATGCTGCTCATCACTTCACTACTTGCTGCATGTTCATCCGGAGGTGGATCTTCGCAGGCAGGGGAGGAGATCAGTACAGATCCTGCAGATATTAAGGGTGAAATTACCGTCCTTACACAACGGACAGATATTGTGGATACTGTGTTCAAAGACTACGCGGCCGAGTTCAATAAGGAATACCCGGATGTCAAAGTAAACTTCCAAGCGCTGGCTGACTATGAAGGACAAGTGAAGATCCGTATGAGCACCAAGGATTATGGTGACGTACTGATGATTCCGACCAGTGTACCAATCGCGGATATCCCTGACTTCTTCGAGCCGCTCGGCACTTATGATGAATTAAAAGACAAATACACGGCCATTGAAGAACGTATGGTAGACGGTCAAGTGTATGGTATACCAACCGTTATTACGTTCTCAGGAATCATCTATAACAAACAGGTATTCAAGGATGCCGGTATCAATGAAGTGCCTAAGACGCCTGAGCAATTCCAGGCAGCGCTTCAATTGGTGAAAGATAACACCGATGCAATTCCTTTGTATACCAACTATGCATCCGGCTGGGCGCTTACTCAATGGGAAGCGGATCTGCCAACCGTTGCGGGTAGCGTAGATTATGTGAACGTGGACCAACCGAACACAGATGATAACTTTGTGCCTGGTCAGCCGCACTATGAACTGTACAAAGTGCTCTATGATGCAGCCAAGAATGGTCTGATCGAGAAAGACCCAACGACAACCGACTGGGAAAGCTCCAAAGCGGATCTGGCCAAAGGCAAAATTGCCACAATGGCACTTGGCTCTTGGGCCATCACACAGATTCAAGGGATGACAGATACGCCGGACGACATTGGATTTCTTCCTTTCCCAACCAATGCAAGTGATGTTGTGGTACCACTCTCCGCAGACTATAACATCGGGATGAACGTGAACAGCGAGAACAAACCTGCTGCTAAAGCCTGGATTGACTGGTTCCTGGCGAAGTCAAACTATGCAGTTGAACAGGGCGGCGGTATGGATGCAGACAAAAACGCGAAATTGCCACCGATTTTGGATCAATATAAAGATGTGAAATTCTCCACGCTCACCCCTGCCAAAGAAGGTCAGGAAGGTCTCGTTGACAAGATTGATAACGAAGGCGAAATCGGCCTCTGGCAGCCTGACTTTAAGAAACGCATTATCGAAGCAGGTATTGGTAACCGCAAGGAATCCTATGACGACATCATGAAGGACCTGAATGACAAGTGGGTAAAAGCACGAGCAGAACTCACAAAATAATGGGATTAACGTAAGTGGTCAAGTGGTGAACAGACTACGGGAGCATGGGATAAAATCCATGTTGCATGGGGGCAAATGGTGTCTGAAGTTATGGTGCCGGATGCCTTCCCCGGCAGTTGTTCAGCCCAATTTTCCTGAACGGGAGTCTTTCGATATATAGGCGGGTCAACCGCTTGGAGGTGTGGAGAGCATGAAGTACTTAAAGGTTTCGAATTGGGGTTACTCAGCGCAACGCATATTTATCATCTGTGCCTTCTCAATTATTCCGCTGGCGTTGCTGTTCACGTTTGCATACTTACCGGTCATCAACATGTTCAAATACAGTTTCACCGATTGGAATGGATACAGCAAAAGATTCGATTATGTTGGGTTTGAGAACTATACACGCATCTTCAGTGATCCGGAATACTTCAAAGTATTTATTGTTAGTTTGTACTACTTCGCGGCTACGTTCGTGCAGATGGGCCTGGCGCTCTACTTTGCCACAATTCTGAGTTTCAAAGTCCGAGGAAAAAACTTCTTCAAAGGCATACTGTTCTTCCCCTATTTGCTGAATGGGGTAGCTATCGGTTTTATCTTCCTCTTTTTCTTCAAACCGGACGGCACACTCGATATGCTCATGCATGCTGTAGGGCTTGGACAATACACGCAGCTTTGGCTCGGTAATCCGAATATCATCAATGTGTCCCTTGCAGGCGCATCGGTATGGAGATACATGGGCTTCAACTTTATTATCTTCCTGGGTGCAATCTCCTCCATCCCGAAGGATGTATATGAAGCTTCGGATATTGACGGCGCCAATCGCTGGCAGCAATTCCGCCATATCATTCTGCCGAGTATTGCGCGCATCCTGCAGCTTAACCTGATCTTGGCCATTAGCGGCGCAATTAGTGCGTTCGATATTCCATATATCATGACCGATGGTTCCAACGGCAGTATGACATTTGTCATCCAAACGGTTCACTTGGCGTTTAAATATGGCAAGCTAGGACTGGCATCTGCCATGGCAGTCGTGCTGCTCTTAATCGTTATTCTCGTTACGCTCGTGCAGCGCGTCACCATGAAAGGGGAGGAATGAACGTGACACAATTCAAATACACCCTTGCGAGCGTAGTTAAATATGCTTCCTTGATTATTGCGGCGTTTATCGCACTGTTACCTATCGTGGTGATCCTGTTTGCATCCCTCAAAACCAATGCGGAATACGCCACCAGCAGCCCGCTTGCCCCACCAGCCAACTGGCTGAACTTTGCGAACTATGCGAAGGCATTCGTGGACGGCAACATGCTGGTCGGTTTCAAAAATACAATTATTATCCTGGTCATTTCCATTATCGGTGCAACCTTAACGGGTTCCATGATTGCGTATGTGTTGGATCGGTTCAAATTCAAAGGCAAAAAGATCATGGTCGCCGCATTCCTGCTCGCTACCCTGATCCCCAGTGTGACAACGCAGGTTGCCACATTCCAGATCATCAACGCGCTCGACCTGTTCAACACACGCTGGGCAGCCATCGTGATGTACTTGGGTACAGATATCATCGCGGTGTATATCTTCCTGCAATTTCTGGGCTCCATCTCCAGTGCATTGGATGAATCCGCCATGCTGGACGGTGCTTCGTACTTCACGATCTACTGGAAAATCATCTTGCCATTGCTGAAACCGGCCATTGTAACGGTCATTATCGTGAAGGGCGTTAACATTTATAACGACTTCTACACACCGTTTCTGTACATGCCGAAGACCGATCTACAGGTCATATCCACTGCCTTGTTCAAATTCAAGGGACCGTTCGGATCGCAGTGGGAGGTCATCAGTGCCGGCATCATGATCGCCATTATACCAACGATGATCATCTTCCTGCTGTTACAGAAGTACATCTATAACGGCTTCGCACAAGGCTCTGTTAAATGAATGAAACGACGAAAGGTTTTATGAAATGCAATGAGAATGCACAGGAACGAAGAGGACAGAAAAAAGCAGGAGAAACGGAGTGTTCGCTAAAAGATTTCTGAAAGAAAGCTCACTTCGTAAGCATACGCTATAACTGGATGTTCCCCTTTCATAAGGGATCAAAAAATCTGGGGATAATGGCGATCGGAAGGTTGTTCTGTCATCAAAGTGACCTTGTGTAAATTTAAAATGTTCATTTCATAAAAGCCTAACCGAAGGGAGAAATGAAAATGTCAGTTGCTGAAAAGAAAAACGTACACATTGTGGGGGATGCTTTGCCGAATATGCCGTGGGAAGCCAAACCGGAGGGAACAGAAGGGCCGGTATGGAGACATTCGGCGAATCCGGTAGTTCCGCGTAACCCGGTTAAAGGCGTTGCCCGTATCTTCAACAGTGCCGTTGTACCTTATGAAGGGAAATTCATTGGGGTATTCCGCGCTGAAACCGTTAATGGACGTCCGCATCTTCACATGGGAGCGAGTGAGGACGGTCTGGAGTGGACGATTGAAGAGGAACGCATTGCCTTTGTCGATGAAAATGGCGATCCGTTTATGCCGAACTATGCTTACGACCCACGTCTGGTCAAAGTGGAGGATACATATTACATCATCTGGTGTACGGACTTCTACGGCGCTGCATTAGGACTGGCGAAGACGGATGACTTCAAAACGTTTGTCCGT
Source organism: Paenibacillus sp. CB74 (assembly GCF_055687625.1). Classification (NCBI taxonomy): domain Bacteria; kingdom Bacillati; phylum Bacillota; class Bacilli; order Caryophanales; family Paenibacillaceae; genus Paenibacillus; species Paenibacillus sp. CB74. Next base: position 5,696,908 of record NZ_CM146009.1, read on the forward strand.
CTCGAAAATCCGATGCTGCCGTTCAACCGGAATGGTGTGTTGTTCCCGCGCAAAATCAACGATAACTATGTGATGTTGTCCAGACCAAGTGACAGTGGACATACGCCATTCGGGGATATCTTCCTGAGTGAAAGCCCGGATCTCGTGTACTGGGGCAAACATCGTCATGTCATGAGCAAAGGCGGTCAAGGCTGGTGGCAATCGGTAAAAATTGGCGGCGGGCCTGCTCCGATCGAAACGTCCGAAGGCTGGCTGATGTTCTACCATGGCGTAACTGGAACGTGCAACGGTTTCGTCTATAGCATGGGGGCGGTCATCCTGGATCTGGATGAGCCGTCCAAAGTGAAATATCGTTCCTCCAACTTTGTGCTGACCCCGGAGAAATGGTATGAAGAGCAAGGCTTCGTGGATAATGTCATCTTCCCGTGTGCAACACTGCATGATGCCGATACCGGGCGTATCGCCATCTATTACGGTGCTGCCGACACCTATGTCGGTGTGGCTTATACGACCATCGAAGAAATCGTGAACTATGTGATCGAGACGGACGAAGTCATTGCAGGAGATCACGAGGAAGGCAAGTTGTAATTGAAGTGAAAGTGCAGAACCAATCTGAAGAAGCGAAGTGGTCGCATTTATCCCCGGATTTCTCCCTTGTATAAAAGGGATTTACAGAAATCTGGGGATAACGGCGATCGGAAGATGGTACTGCAATCGTAGTGGAAGTGAATATATTCGACTGTTTTTTAAATGAAGTGAATGGGACACAGGGGAGTATTGCACATGGAATATATCAAAGGATTTACATTTGGCTGGATGAGTGGCAGGGGAGACTTCCGCAAGCCGGAAGCGAAGGAGTCCTTGCGCCTGATGGCTGAACGTACAGGCAGTTCGCATGTTATTTTTGCACTGGCGGCACATCAGGATCATCCGCAGGCGGTAGAGGTCAAATATCGGGGTGAACATCTGGTGGATGATGATGAACTGGTCGATATGATGCGTTATGCCCGTGAACTCGGGCTGCGTGTCATTCTGAAACCAACCGTCAACTGCACCGATGGCACATGGCGTGCACATATTAACTTTTTTGATATCGATGTGCCTTGTGAACCGAAGTGGAAGGATTGGTTCCGCAGCTACACGGCATTTCAGAAGCATTATGCAGCCATTGCAGAGCAGGAAAAGTGTGAGATGTTTATCGTGGGCTGTGAGATGGTGCAATCCGAGCGTCGGGATCAGGAGTGGCGCGAGGTGATCGCTGGTGTGCGTGAAGTGTACACTGGACTGGTGTCATACAACACGGACAAATATCAGGAAGATCATGTGAAATGGTGGGATGCTGTGGACGTAATCTCTTCCAGTGGTTACTATCCCATCGGAGATTGGGAGGCACAGCTGAATCGAATCGAGCAGGCGATTGCTCCGTATGGCAAACCCTTTTTCTTTGCGGAAGCCGGTTGTCCTAGCCGCAGCGGATCAGCCCAGGTACCGAATGATTGGGGACTGGAAGGCGAAGTGAGCGCTGAGGAACAGGGACGTTTCTATGAAGCCATGTTCCGGCATGTCAGTCAGCGTGACTGGGTACGCGGATTCGGCCTATGGGATTGGAGTGCACATCTCTATGCGGAGAAGGACGCGCTCACCGATGATGGATATGGAGTTTACGGTAAGCCGGCGGAGCAGGTCATTCGTCGGTTCTATGAGGGCATCACGGTAGAAGTCTAACCAGAAACAAGAAGACGTATGTGAAGATGAATCTTCAGTGATATCCTCATATGCGTCTCTTTTGGTATCAATTTAAAATACGAGATGAACATGACTCACGAAGAGACGTGTTGTGTGCATGCAGACAGGAGTGAATCCCATGGGCGACATGTCATTGGAACAGTTGAAAAAATACAGCGGAAGCAGTCCGAAACCGGAAGATTTCGATGCTTATTGGAGCCTGGCCCTCGCGGAGCTTGATGCGCAATCGCTTGAATATGAATTGATTCCAGCGGCTTTCACATCGCCGCTTGCAGAATGCTTCCATCTTTATTTCCCGGGTGTGGGAGGCGCACGTATACATGGTAAGCTGGTTCGGCCTATAGCAGCATCTATTGATGACAAGGGCCAAGCAATGGCCATGTTTCATGGATATTCCGGTGATAGCGGCGACTGGTTCGACAAGATTACATATGCAGCTCATGGCATCACCGTGCTGGCATTGGATTGCCGTGGACAGGGAGGCCTTTCCGAGGATAACCTGCAAGTTAAGGGGACAACTCTGCGGGGACATATCATTCGGGGCATCGATGACCCTGACCCCAATAAGTTATATTTCCGTAATGTTTTCCTCGATACGGTACAGACCGTACGCATTCTGATGTCAATGCCACATGTTGATGCGGAGCGGGTGGGTGTCTACGGCTGTTCACAGGGTGGGGCGTTAGCCACGGCGTGTGCTTCACTTGAACCGCGTGTGAAGCTGGCGGTGCCGGTATATCCCTTTTTATCAGATTACAGACAAGCCTGGGAACTGGGTGCCTCAACCTCTGCCTATGAGGAACTGGTGTATTACTTCCGGTTATTTGATCCAAATCATGAGCGGGAGGACGCTATTTTCAACAAGCTGGGATACATCGATATCTCCAATCTGGCTGAACGAATTCAGGCCAAGGTTTTGTTTGTTACCGGACTTGCAGACACCATCTGCCCGCCATCCACCCAGTTTGCAACATACAACCGGATTCGTTCGGATAAAGAGTTGGTAGTCTATCACGAGTACGGGCACGAGTACATTCCGGGTTTATCTGATCGAACGTTACAGGCATTTTTGGAGCTTTAGATGTAGATCATCATTCAGGAGTTCTCCATCTATACTATGCGGTGGATTCAACCCAACCTGTTTCGGGCACGTTATCTTCGATGATATTCGTGCTGTGAGCAAGGAATAATTCGTAAAGGCAAGCTTATTCCTATATATGAGGGCATATTCAGGTCAAGTGGCTCTTCCTCCCACAGGAAGGGCTTTTTTGGCATATTTAATAGGGATACATATAATGTCGAATTTTGTTGACAAAAGAAGGACTCCTGCCTATTCTTAATGGATGAATATGATAATCATTATCATAAAATAGAGAAAAGGGGTTCAACATCCATGTCTGTACAACATCGCAAATCTTCGGCTCTCACACTGGCAACGATGCTCTTGTTGTTATTTGTTATTGTGGGTTGCAGCAATACAGGAAGTGGAGATGAGTCCTCATCTGCTGCCTCGGATCAAACATCTACGAAGTCGATTACGATGTCATGGCCGCGTGATATCGGTACAATGAATCCGCATACGTACAATCCTTCGCAATTATTTGCCCAATCCATGCTCTATGAGCCATTGATCAGTTACCAGAAGGACGGAAAACTGGAACCTGCGCTGGCAGAATCATGGACCATCTCCGATGACGGCAAAGTATATACATTCAAGCTTCGCCAAGGTGTGAAATTCTCAGATGGTACGCCATTTAATGCTGAGATTGTGAAAAAGAACTTTGATGCTGTAATGAAAAATAAAGATACACATAGCTGGCTGGGCATTGTAGGTGTGCTCAACAAGACGGAGGTTGTGGACGACCAGACTTTCCGACTGACACTCACAGAGCCATATTATCCTGTTCTTCAGGATTTGTCGGTGGTTCGTCCTTTCCGCTTCCTGGGTGAAGCTGGATTCCCGGATAACGGAGATACTTCCCAAGGCATTAAAGAGCCAGTTGGAACGGGCCCGTGGATGCTGGCTGATTACAAGCAGGACGAATATGCTGTTTTCAAACGCAATCCGAATTATTGGGGAACAGCACCGAAGGTAGATCAGATTACGGTCAAAATCATTCCTGACGGTGAAACCCGTGTCCTTGCATTTGAAAAAGGCGATCTCGACCTGATCTACGGGGAAGGTGTGATCAGTCTGGATGCATTCCAACAGCTTCGTGACAACGATGAATATGTGACGCAATTGTCTGATCCGGTGGGCACACGCAGTCTGCTGCTGAACTCTTCCAATCCCAAGCTGTCCGATGTCAGAGTGCGGATGGCGCTCCAGCAAGGGTTTAACAAACAGGCGATGGTTGAGGGGGTCACTTCCGGTTTGGAAGAACCAGCCGACACCGTATTGTCCAAAAACTATCCGTACACCAATGTAGACCTGGAACCGATCACGTATGACGTGGAGAAATCCAAAGCATTACTGGATGAAGCGGGCTGGAAGCTGCCGGCTGGTGGTACGGTTCGTGAGAAAGACGGACAGCAGCTTGATTTCGAAATGATTTTTGACAAAACGGACCCGATTCAGAAAGCGATGGCGGAGACCATTCAGGCTGAGTGGAGCGAGCTGGGGGTTAAAGTAAACCTCACTGGACTGGAACTGACGGTTCAGATCAAACGTCTGAAAGCCAATGACTTCGACCTGTATTTCTGGTATAACTATGGCGCGCCGTATGATCCCCATTCTTTCATTAACGTTGTAGCGAGCCCTGGATTCGGGATTTCCGAGACCCTGAGTGCGTTGCCGATGAAAAAGGAACTGGACGATCAGGTGCATGCAGCCCTTTCATCTACAGACGAGACGAAACGCCAGGAGTTATATGGCTCCATCCTGAAAACTCTTCAGGAGCAATCGGCGATCGTACCGATCTCTTACATTAAGAAAACGGCTGTATATCAGAAGAAAATCTCCAACTTTATTTTCCCGGCGAACCGTGATGAGAATCCGTTTGTCGGCATTGAACTGGGCAATCAATAAATAGTAAATACTTTAATTAGGGAAGTGGATGGTCCTTGGTAAGGCCATGTAGCTTGATGAAAGGGAGGAACGTTTGGTGATCGGCTATATTGGTAAACGAATGATCGCGATCATTCCTATCGTTTTTATCGCTACACTTGTTACCTTTGCACTTATTCATATCTCACCAGTTGATCCGGCAGAGGCTTATCTGACAGCAGCTCATATCTATCCAACACCGGAGCTGCTTGCACAAAAGCGGCATGAATTCGGGCTGGATCAGCCCTTGTTAACCCAATATGCGCATACAATTCAGAAGATTGCCAAGCTTGACTTCGGCACCTCCTACTTGACCAATAAACCCGTATGGGATGAAGTGAAATTAAGGCTTCCGGCTACGGCTGAACTAGCCTTCTGGAGTATAATGTTATCGGCCTTGGTGAGTATTCCTTTGGGAGTCCTAGCAGCGATATATAAGAATAGCTGGATTGATATGGTCAGCCGGGCCATTTCCTATATTGGAGCATCTATTCCGCAATTCTGGCTCGGTTACCTGCTGATTTTCTTTTTCTCGGTGAAGCTGGACTGGCTGCCTGTGGAGGGGCGTGGATCGTGGGAGAATCTGGTTCTGCCTACGATTACACTCTCCTTGATTCTTATTGCGGTCTACACCCGATTGTTGCGTTCCAGTGTACTGGAGCAATTGCAGGAAACGTATGTACAGTACGCGAGAACACGTGGAATTCGCGAACGAGTCATTATGCTCAAGCATGTCCTGAAGATCGCTATATCCCCCCTCATTACGGGGATGGGGATGAGTATGGGCAAGCTGCTCACAGGCACGATTATTGTAGAGCAGGTGTTTTCCTGGCCGGGGTTCGGACGATATTTTGTTGATGCGATATTTAACCGGGATATTCCCGTGATTCAATGTTATGTCTTCCTCGCGGCATGCCTGTTCATCGTATGCAATCTGCTCGTTGATCTGGTGCAGCTCTATATGGACCCACGGATTTCGGCGAAAGGACGGGCAGAACATTGATAAACAAATGGCGTGCGGTATTTAAAGGACAGAGAGCCATCCAGATCTGCTCGGTGATCATATTGCTTTTCTTCGGGATTGCTATACTTGCTCCATGGATTGCCCCTCATGACCCGGTGAAGGTGAACCTGTTGCAGAAGCTATCGAGTCCATCGCTTGAGCATTGGCTCGGAACGGATCATCTGGGACGCGACAATCTCACCAGGCTGATATATGGCGCGCGGGTGTCGCTTGGTTTTGCTACCCTGATCTTTCTGTCTTCTTTGCTTATAGGTGTCATTGTAGGTTCAATCTCCGGTTACCTTGGTGGCTGGGTGGACAGTCTGCTAATGCGCTTGTGTGAAGGCATTATGGCGTTTCCGAATCTGGTGCTGGTGCTCGGTATTGTGGGGATTTTTGGTCCAGGTCTGATGCAGGTGCTCCTAGCACTCATGATGGTACAGTGGGTGCATTATGCACGCATCTGCCGGAATATGGTCGTGAGTCTGAAGGAACGGAATTTCATCGCGGCGGCGCGGATTAGCGGCTCTTCTTCGTGGACGATTATTCGCAAACATATCATCCCCAACGTGCAGCGTCCCATTGTTGTCATGGGTACGTTGGAGATGGGCTGGGCGATTATGGATATATCCGCACTGTCCTTCCTGGGACTCGGTATTCAACCACCCAATGCAGAGTGGGGCGCCATGATTCATGAAGGAACGGGTTATATTCGCAGTCATCCGGAGTTAATGATCTACCCGGGTGCATTGATTCTGCTGGTCGTCATTACGTTCAACATCTTGGGTGAAGCATTATCCGAGCGTTATGGCATTGCAAAACAGTAGTTGATTCGGAACCAAACTCACACGGAGGTGAACGTAACGGTGGATGATGCAACGAAAGTACTCGAAGTTCGAGGTCTGCAAGTGAATCTTAGAACAGCGGAGGGTTCCGTCCCGTTACTTGCGCCTATTGATTTCGAATTAAAAAAAGGTCGTGTCTTCGGTCTGGTCGGCGAGAGTGGCAGCGGCAAGACGGTTACATGTAACGCATTGCTCCACCTGCTTAATCCGCGCAGGATGGAGGTATCGGGCAGCATCCGTCTGAATGGACGGGAGCTGGGCTCGTTGTCTGGCGAGGAGATGCGGCGCATCCGTGGCAAGGACATCGGATTTATTATGCAGAATCCGATGAATGCTTTTACACCCGTATATACGATTGGATCTCAATTCATTGAAACTTTGCGTACGCATACGGGAATGTCCAAAGCCGTGGCCCGAGAGCGGGCCATTGCTGCCTTGGCAGATATGAACCTGCCCGAGCCGGCCAAGCTGATGAAGCGATATCCCTTCCAACTCAGTGGCGGCATGTTGCAGCGGGTGATGATCGCCATATCGATGTGCCTGCGCCCCGCTCTGGTTATTGCTGACGAACCAACGACGGCACTGGATGTTGTGAATCAGTTGAAGGTGCTTCAGGAATTGGATCGACTACGTACCGAATACGGCACATCCATCTTGCTCATCTCCCACGATCTGGGTGTGATCTCGCAAATGGCAGATGAGGTCGCAGTCATGCAGAAGGGTCGAATTGTAGAGCAGGCAGATGTGTATCAGCTGTTCGATCAGCCGCAGCATGAGTATACCCGGATGTTGTTAAATGCTAGACCCAGTATGTCTTTGGGACGATAGTGATTACAGGTGAGTTGAATCGTTCAGTGAGTGTATGTGTGGAGCGAGCGGGTATGAACTGTATTTTGAGTGGGTAGTGTAGGGGTGGAATGGACATGGTGATGTGTAATTTCGTCTTCTTCGGAGATTGCTTCTGCCAAGTACAAGAGAGGAGGATGACCTGATGCTTCAGGTACGTGAAGTGAGCCATAGCTATGGCAAACGCAATTGGCTAGATCGTTCGGGAGCACGTCCTCCTGTGCTGGCAGACATCTCACTTACGATTGAAAAGGGTGTTTGTCTGGGACTGTTGGGTACGAGCGGGGCAGGTAAAAGCACCTTGGGAAAAATCATTCTTGGTCTGGAGAAGCCCAGACAGGGTCAGGTTTTATTTCAAGGTCAGGATATCTATCGATCCAGCAAACCCGTGCTTAAGGGATTACGACGTGATCTGCAAGTCGTGTTCCAGGACTGTTATTCGGCTGTGAATCCGCTTATGACTGCCGCGCAGATCATCGGTGAGCCGCTGGATAATTACGAGCGTTTGTCGGCAAAAGAACAACTTCGTGTGGTTGGACAACTGCTTGAGCAGGTCGGACTTACACCAGAGGAAGGGAGCAAGCTTCCGCACCAGTTCAGCGGTGGCCAATTACAGCGGGTCAACATCGCACGAGCCATCGCGCTCAAGCCAAAGTTAATCGTACTGGACGAATCGATCAGCAGCCTGGATATGGTGCACCAGACACAAATCCTATCTTTGCTGGCAGAGCTCAGAGCATCTTATGGGTTGTCGTATCTCTTTATCACGCATGATATCCGGGCCGCCATGACCATCTGTGACCGCATTGCCGTGATGGATCAGGGTAGGATTGTCTATAGCGGTGATGCCGGGAATTCGGTCATGCAGTCGGATCATCCGGCTGTGCAGCAGTTGGTATCGTCCATTTTGCCTGAGCATCCATCGGGTCGTATTTCGTTTGGGTAAAGGTTGCGTGTATTTGTTGTAGATGGCTGTTGATTGGAGTTGCTTACCTTGGTTGTTCCACTGCATGACGGATACGAAGTCGCTAACGAACCGAGTGAGCGTTAAATGGCGATTTAGCGCGGAATGCAAAACGTAACGAAACTCAGTGAAGTTATTCCGATGCAAACCTGCCAAAACCTGCGAAAGCACATACAGATGGGGAGTATAACGCTTCTACGATTCGTTAGACCATAATTAAAATGAATGCTAAAAGGGTTGTCCCCTACGCCTTGAACAAGACGTAGGGGACAACCCTTTTTTATACCTGGGAATAGGCACATTTCCTGCTTTCTGATATAAGTTAAACTAAAATTACGATTGCGCCATTCGCGGAAAACAGGACTGACTTTGAATTACACATATCCCCAGATTTTTAATTTAACTTACAAGGTGAACATCTGGAAAGAAACCTATACTTCCGATGAGGATTTCTTGCAGAAATCTTTTACCCCATCTTCCGCCCAAGTAGCTCAATCTTATCCAGCCAATTCTTTCTCTGTTCATCGGACTTCTTACCGACTTGATCTACAGTTGTTATCCGCACAGGTTTGATGCCAGTGAGTGCAAAGGTGGAGATTTTCATCATTTTGTGTGCGGGCTCACCTTGGAACCATTTGAAGTACCAGCTAGGACCATCCATCGTGGTGATCATGCGAGCCGTACGGCCTTTGAGCAGTTGATCCGGGAAAGGTTTTCCTTTTTGATACTTGAAGGCATAACCTGGCATGAAGATTCGATCAACAAAACCTTTCAGCAGGGCAGGCGGTCCTCCCCACCAAATCGGGAATACCCATACGAGATGCTCGGCCCATTTAATCGCCTCTTGTGCTTCTAACAAGTCCGGTTCAAGCGGCAGTTTATTACGATAACCTCCCTCTAAATTCATGTTGAATTCCAGTTCTTTCAGGGTGATCATGCGAACCTCGGCACCAGCCTGCACCGCACCTTTACGGTAAGCTTCGGCGATTGCGCCATTGTAACTTGGGGAAACGGGATTGCCTTGGATGATTAATATTTTCTTCATGATGACGACACGTCCTGACTATTTTAGTTAATGAACACTAACCTCATGTGCAAAAAGAAAAGGTCACGTATGACCCGGTAATCCATCGGTATATCCTGATGGTATGTTGAAGACAGACTCTATTTTTATATCGTGCAGCTCTGAACCTTTTTTGGTGTTCGGCGAGGTCAGGATGGTTGCGCCTCTCCAGTTCTACTCCTGAGATACCTGCCCCAACATCAATGAGAGTCGGTGAACGGTTTCCCCGGTGTAGGGTACCAACAACTCTGGCAATTCACCTTGCATACTCGAGACGGCCATACGTGTAATCGCACCGATCACCAGAACGGCTGTGAGCCGTGAATCCTGCTGAGGCAGTTCGCCCCGCATCATTCCCTGATCGATCAGATCCATTAACGCATCCAATGGCTGACGGTAGTCCTCACTGCTGCCGGCTTCAATGAATATTTCATGATTCTGTGAAATCAACAGCAGTCCATAGGGATCTTCATCATGCAGATGGAGAACCTCAGTCACCAGTTGCTTGAAGCGCTCCAACATGGGACCTTCCTGTCGAACATACCCGTCAATCAGTGAAGTATAGTCCGCGCAGTATTGAGTGAAGGCTTCCAGGGCAACGGCATCTTTGTTTTTAAAATGTTTGTAAATCGCCGCATCGGTTACTCCGGCGGCGTCACCGATCTCTTTGACGGATATGCCGTCAACGCCTTTGGTTGCAAACAAGCGCATCGCCGCTTGTAAAATATCTTTCTTTTTACTATCCACATGAGGTTTGTTCTTCATAATCGTATAGTAAGTGATTACTAACTAAAATGCAACAAGCAATTTTGAAACTCTACATGGAGACGCGGAATAAGCGCTTACGAACAAAGCTTGCAGGCTTGAGAGAGGCAACGTATGATGAATAGAAATCAACATCGGAGCAGCAGGAAGAACGAAACGGATGGTGAATTGCGTGAAAGATGAGATGGATGCATACAGCTGGGTGACACCTGAAGGAATGCTGAATGATCACTATATAACAAGCCGCGAACAGTTGTATAAAGGAATGAACGGACGATATGTGGAGCGATTTACTGTTCCTACCGGTGGAAGTTATATTTTTAAACCGCTGACGAATCCTGCACAGCACGGACGAGAACGATGGATGTACGAGCGTGTGATGTCTGGTCTACCCCCGATCTATCCGCAGCTTGTTGCAACCTCGGACCCTACCACTGCGCCGGCACAGAGCTGGATGATCTATGAGGATCTGGGGCAGCTGGTACATGATTCGCAAGAAGTGACAATGCTGAACACAGCGGTGCATATGGCAATGTGGCATGCGTTGCCTGTTACGGAATGGAGCGAGTTGCCTCGCGTGGGCCAGAAACCGTCTATTCGCACCATGTTGGATGAGTTGCAGATGCACAGACAATCTGTGGATGACCTGTTGTCTACGCTGGATATGCGGTTGTCTTCATCGGATTGGGACAAGATTGCCATGTTGATTCTCACAGCAGAGGAAGAACTTCCTACCGTTCTGTGTCACGGAGATCTGCATCCCGGGAATCTGGCGGAAGTTGACGGTAGGCTGGTTGTCTTGGACTGGGAGCATGCCCATCTGAATACGCCGCTCTGGGACATGTACCATCTGGTAGATCTCTCGCATCCGCTGTTTCCCAGAACGGTTACGCCTGCTTTGCGAGAGCGGGTCATAGACATTTATTTGGACAAACTAGAGAGCCTGGGCGTGCAGATTGAACGGGATTCTTTGGCAGGATGGTACAACGCCTATGCTATTGTATTCTCACTCTGGATGCTGCGTTTGATTGATGGTGACCTGAGAAGTGAGGAATGTGTATGGCCGAAGGAACAGCTGAATAACCAGTGGCTTGAGACGACAGCGACGCTGGAACAGTGCATGAAGCAGATGCGTGAGGAATAGAAATGAGGGGTGAGAAGCTTGCGTAAAGTCGGACTTGTAATGCGTAAAATTCAATTCACAGAAGCACAGGGGCCGCGTGTATTTGCAGATCGGCTGAAGCAGATCGGCCTGGAGCTGGGCGTGGAGATTGTGTTCATCTCGCCGGAGCGTCATGTCAGCGGATACGACTGGTTGCCGGGGTATGAGCATGAGAAAGGTGACCTGGTGAACTACGATATCGTGCTGGACCAGATTTATAGCCAAAATATAGAGCATGTCATCTACACGGTATCCGGGTTTACGTTTTTGAAGATGTTCTTACCCAAGAGTGTATTGTTCCCGCACAGTTTCCCCGATCCCGCGCTGACGGGGTATGAGATGATGAAGCCATTTTATACGATGGTGGACAAAGCAATTGTGCAGACCGAGTTTTTGAAAACAGAACTGGGTCGCAACTTCGGCGTACATGACGTGAACGTCATCCCGATTGGCTTTAGCGAAGAGCTGGCGAACCGGCACTATGACCCGAGCCAGGTCGTGCATAATCGGGTGCTCTGGATCGGTAGGGATGAAGCGAATCGTCGACCGGATCTGGTGCTGGAATATGCGCGGCAGAACCCGGATAAGGAAGTGTACATGGTGTTCGGCGGTGTTCGCTATAAGGAAACCATGAAGAAGTACGACATTCCTGCCAACGTGAAGCTGAAATTTGCGCTCACACAGGATGAGATATTTACGTTGATGAATTCCGCTAAGGTCTATTGGAACTGTTCCGCCTTTGATACGTTTGCAATGCCGCTGACCGAAGCAATGGCGATGGGCAAAATGGTTGTGAAGCCGGAGCACGCTTGCTACGGTCACATTCGATCCACGCATGCCTTTGCAGGCAACGAGGACAACTGTTTTGAACTGGTGAACATGGCTGCCGCAGCGCCGCGCAGTGTGTCGGAAGACAATCGGGAGTATGCTTTTGGTGCTTTTTCGCGCACGAAGATGAAAGAGGGGTACCGGAACTTTTTCTCCGATTGGTTGAAATAATTCATATTTATCCTGCTATAAACTTGCTTGAGGTCACGTTAAATCAACTTGAGCAACAAGAGCAGGACGCGCAACGATAACATATTTGGTCTATGAATTGAAAACATGGCTAAGAGGCTTCTAATCGGGTAAACAATCCGGTCAGGAGCCTTTTTGTTATACCTGAATCAACAGGTGCCCTGATAGCGATCAACAGAGGGGTATATTAATTTGACCTGAATGAAATGGACATATTTTAGTATTTAACAATAAAAAAACGAGTGTTATGCTGTGAGCGTAAGGAAGGAGTGATCCCCATTGAAAGCGCTATCTGCGAGGGAATATCAGATTTTGCATTTTCTATTGGAGCGTAGGGATTTCGTTCCGGTCAAAGAAATAGCCGGTCAGATGAACTGGTCGGAAAAAACGATTTACAGGGAACTAAACGCCTTGGAACACAATTTGCACATTCGCGGGATTCGCCTCGAACGGAAGCCAGGAAGAGGTATTGCGCTGGCTTTAACTCAGGAACAGACGATGGAGCTAAGGAGAACGCAATGGTATTCGGGGAAAAGGGTAGTCTCAACCCTTTCCGTAGAGGCAAGAAGAATCAAAATATTGACAAATTTATTATATGATTCTCCTGAGGAAACCTCGATTAACAAACTGTCAGAAGAATTCTTTATCGGCAAGGCATCAATTGTGAATGATCTCAAGGCTATTGAAGAACGAATTGAACCCTTTGAGCTCCGACTGGAGAAAAGCCAACTCGGCACCCGTTTGATCGGTTCAGAGATTAACATTCGCAAAGCCATGGCCTCTCTCATTCATGAACTTGTGAGTGAAGAACGGGCGGAAGAACAAGAGCATGAATTCCGGATTGATGGCAATACACGAGTTGAATTGATAGAACATTTTGGTTGCAATTCAGTTGAGGGGATTCAACGTATTTTGGAAGAAACCGAGCAGCAATTAGGATATACCATAGGTGATCCCTATTACATCAACCTGCTGACTCACCTGCTGATTTGTATCCGCAGACTGAAGAGTGGCAAGGTCATTCGATTGGCTGATGGCATTCCTGATCATCCCGTAACTGACCCTCATGTGTATTCCATCGCAAAAGCCATGGCCGAGCGAATCAGTGAGCTATGGGAATTGGAATTACCAAGTGAAGAGGTCTATTTCATCTATCAATATCTGATCTCATCAGGCATGAGTGTTCCGTCCCTTAATCTTGAGTTGTCAGGTCTGATGGACAAGGTTTGTCCAGAGTCTAAAGTGATGGTCAAGGAATTAATTCAGACTGTATCGGGGATGATCCGGCGTGATCTCACAACAGACGAACAATTGTATAAGGGTCTGATCATTCATTTCAAACCGATGCTGAATCGTCTTAAATACAACATTTCCATTAATAATCCTCTGCTGGAGGATATACGTGAGGCGTATGCCGAGATTTTCTCTCTGGTCCGTTTGGGGATGCTGCCCCTGACCCAAGCCTGCGGGTTGAATTCGTTTAGTGATGATGAAATAAGTTACCTGGTCCTTTATTTTCAGGCATCCATTGAGAAAAGCAGTAAAAAGAAAAGAGTTATTCTGGTCTGTTCCACTGGAATAGGGACATCGCATTTGTTGAAAAGCCGGATTAATCGTTCATTTCCCGAATGGGAAGTTGTTGATGTCATTTCGACAAGCTGGTTCAAGCGGATGGAGGATTGGACGGATATTGATCTGATTATTTCAACCGTGAAACTGGAGCATCATGACTTGCCAGTTGTGTATGTCTCGGCGCTTTTAAATGATACGGATGTCAGCCTGATCAAGGCGAAGTTTAACGAGGAGAGGTTGAATCAACATCAAAACAGGGTGTTTTCGTTTCCGCTGCTCAGGGCGTACTTCCACCCATCTTATGTTCAGATTGAAACGAATACGAAGGAACAATATGCAGAAGGTACAACATCCAGTCTGAAGCTGTGTGCGTCCATACTCCAACACGTAGATGCTAATCCGGAAAATCGGACATTTGCCGAGGCCAAGTTGAATAAGCATTTGTCCGTTTTCCTGATTCGCGGTGAGGTGAATGTTAATCCGATCGTCGGTTTTAACGTCATTCAAGGTGAAACGGCCAAATGTAAACTAGAAATTGTAATCGCTTTCTTTAATGACGAACCACTAACTGAGCTATTGATAGAAATACAGAGTTTGTTGATGTGCAGGCGCATGTATGAACAGATCATGAGAATAACTACACCACAGCAGCTTTTCGAGATATTACAGTCCACGCACGATCAGGAGGAGAAAGATTATGGATATAACCAAGATTATCAACGAACGGTTGATTAAGCTGGATCTAAAAGCACGAACCAAAGCTGAAGCCATCGAGGAATTAGTGGATTTGCTGGCAAAGGAAGGAGCCATTTCCTCCAAAGAAGAGTTTATCAAGGATGTCTATTTAAGAGAGGAAGAGGGACAGACTGGCCTGGAGAACCACGTAGCGATCCCTCATGGCAAATCGGCGGCGGTCCTCAAGACCTCCCTCACCATCGGGCGAACAGAGCACCCACTTGAATGGGAGACCCTGGATGGAAAACCTGTCCATGTCGTTATTCTATTTGCTGTACGGCTTGTAGATCGGAATACAACCCACATGAAGCTGTTGGTCCAGGTTGCCAGTATGCTCGCTGATGAAGAGGTTTTGGAGCGTTTGATGCATGAGCCGGACCCGGTCCAGATTATGGAGCTGTTTGCTAGCAGGGAGAGCGTATCGTAGAACATAGCCATTTATGATTTTAATATAGAACACATTACATCATTTGGAGGGATTCTGATGAAGATTGTAGCCGTAGCCGCATGCACTGCTGGTATTGCCCACACCTATATTGCCAAGGAAAAATTGATTAAAGGTGCAAAAGCGCGTGGTCATGAGATCAAAGTAGAGACCCAAGGCACCATAGGAACAGAAAACGAGCTTTCCAGGGAAGAGATCGGGGCAGCTGATGTTGTCATTGTGGCTGCCGATATCAAAATCGGTGGAGAAGAAAGGTTCAAAGGCAAACGGATCATTCGAGTCAAAACCGAGACGGTCATTAAAGCCCCGATTAAATTCATTGAAAAGGTGGAGCAGTCTCTAGGGGTATCCTCATAACAAGGGAGGCACGGCGATGAGCGCAAAATCCAATCACGCAGGTTCAGTCATCAAAGGTCATCTGTTAACAGGCATTTCCTACATGATTCCTCTGATCGTTGCTTCAGGGTTGTGTATCGCGCTGGGTCAAATTCTGGGCGGAGCCGATGTGGGCAAAGCGGAGGGTACCATTCCGTACATGATTAATCAGATCGGCGGTTGGGGCATGGGGCTAGTGGTCCCTTTAATTTGCGCAGCGATTGCTTATTCAATCTCGGACCGTCCCGGAATTGCTCCAGGATTAATTGTTGGTTTTATATGCAGTCAGATTCAAGCGGGGTTCATTGGTGGCATGCTGGGCGGATTTCTGGTGGGTTATGTCGTACTCGGTATCCGTAAATATGTGAAGCTGCCAAAGTCCATGCAAGGATTAATGCCTGTTCTTGTTATTCCGTTTCTAGCCACACTGATCTCTGGTTTGGGTATCTTTCTGGTCATTGGTCAACCGATTGTCTGGTTACAGGACAGTCTTACTCATGTTCTTGAATCGATGCAGGGAGGATCCAAATTTGTTCTAGGTGCCATTCTGGGCTTGATGGCCACCTTTGACTTCGGGGGGCCTGTGAATAAAACGATGTCACTATTTGCTGATGGGATGTTAGTCCAAGGGATCTATGGACCTGAGGCTGTCAAGTTTGTCGGCTCCATTATTCCACCACTGGGGATTACCCTATCGTATTTCCTGACGAGAAACAAATATACGGCAGCAGAAAAAGAATCGTTAAAGGCCGCATTTCCGATGGGAATATGCATGGTCACGGAGGGTGTCATTCCGATTGCGGCAAGGGATCTGATTCGGGTGGTGACTTCCTGTGTCATCGGCTCAGCGGTAGCTGGTGGATTGATTATGATCTGGGGCGTTGAGGCTCCAGTGCCACACGGTGGACTATTCGTGGTACCCCTCTTCACCCATCCATGGCTGTTTATGTTATCTCTTCTCATAGGAACCGGAATCTGCGGTGCAACCCTATCTTTATTAAAGAAGCCCGTTACGGCGATGGATGAAGAATTTGACGATACCGAAGACGAGAGCGTAACCTTCGATGACATTGTGTTCAAAGTGGAGTAGCACCCTTCATATAGATAACGCTTACAAATTAATTATCCAAAGGAGATGTATCTCATGTTGATTACGATGAAGGAATTGCTTAAAGTAGCCAAGGAACACCAATTCGCGGTGGGAGCATTTAACGTGGCAGATAGTACATTTTTGAGAGCGGTGATTGAGGAGGCCGAACATTCCAATTCTCCAGCGATCATCGCCATCCACCCCACGGAACTTGAATTTTTGACGGATGAGTTTTTCGCATATGCCCGCCAGCGTGCACATGCCAGTCATGTTCCACTGGTGATCCATCTGGATCATGGCGGGTCCATTGCAGATATCATCCGGGCGATCAAGTGTGGATTCACCTCTGTCATGATTGACGGTTCCCTGCTCCCTTATGAAGACAATGTGGCTATTACAAAACAGGCGGTGGAAATTGCACACGCTGTCGGCGTCTCTGTTGAAGGGGAATTGGGAACGATTGGGCAGACCGGTAACTCTATTGAAGGCGGCGTATCGGTGGTAACTTACACGGACCCGGCTCAGGCAGAAGATTTTGTGACACGCACGGGGATCGACACGTTAGCCGTAGCCATCGGTACAGCCCATGGCATCTATCCCAAACATATTAAACCAGAGTTGCAAATGGAAATCCTAAGAGAAATCAATCAATTGGTAGACATCCCTCTCGTTCTGCACGGGGGGTCTGCAAACCCTGATCAGGAGGTCTCCGACTCCGTTCGACTAGGTATTTGTAAAATCAATATATCCAGCGATATGAAACATGCATACTTCAATAAAGCTCGTGAAATTCTAAGCACTACGGAATTATGGGACCCTAATGCCATTTATCCAGACTGCATTATTGAGGCTCAGAACGTCATTCGCTATAAAATGAATCTGTTCAATTCCGTGGGCAAAGCAGACTTGTATAAAGGGTTACGTTACGAGCAACGTCAGGCTGATAGTGTGAGCCTTTACTAAGCCTGCTGGCGGGGTAAATCACCCGAAAAACGATTCTCATTTCATCTCTCGGATACTCTCTGAAGCCCACTATTCACGAATTTCATTTATCGTGAATAGTGGGCTTCATTATGTGATAAAATCTACACGTATCAGAATGCTCAGCGTCAATATGTATTGGGAGAATGTGTGAGGGAGGGGAGCATGAGTGAAAGGTCTTATTATATTGACACTCCTTGTTTGGGTCGCATTATTGCTGATTGAATGGTTGATCTATCGGTTACAAGGACGCCGAATGACGTGGGTACAATATATATTGCCATGTGTGGCCTTGCTCGGTGGTGCCGTTGTAATCATGATCAGTATCGATATGGGCGGCTGGAATGGCATCGGATATGCGTTGCTCGGTGTATCACTCGGCACTGCGGGAATGTTAACACTTATTACGGTGGCGATCAGGGATGTGATGCTTCGGCGACGGGGCGGGAACTAGATTCTGCAGTAAAGCTGCTGTGCAGTTAGGATGAATTGCGCGATGGGATGGTTGCAGGAATGCATTCGTCTGTGATATATTGACATTAATTATGACAAGGGAGGTGAAGACAGGTGAATCACGAGATGCTTAACAACCGTATTAGCCAGCTGCCGATTGCTATGGCTGGCATTGTTCATACTTTTCTGACCAACGGGAGAAGTCTGTCCAATTATGAATATACGGAAGTTAACATGTGCGAGAAGATGCCTGCCTTGACCTCATTCGGACGATAAGCGATATTGCTTGAATTCTGAAGGGCCGCGGAGCTAACCTCCTGCGGCTCTTTTTGTGTTGCGGTCAGGATCTTCCAACTATAGGAGGAACCTTATTATGATGATGATTAGCGCGCAACAACTGACTCAATACCACGGAGCACATCTGGTGCTGGACGGCATTACATTTGAAATTATGGAAGGTGACAAGGTTGCCTTAATCGGCCGCAACGGAAGCGGCAAGACCACACTTATGCGCCTGATGGCAAGAATGAACAAGCCGGATGAAGGGCAATTGATGATCAAAAAAGATACACGGACCGGTTACGTGGCACAAGTTCCGGAAGGGCTAGATGACCATACCGTACTGGATGTGCTGAGCCTTGGATTCAAGGAGCTTATGATATGTCGCACGCAAATGAAGGAAATGGAGCAGCAGATGTCCGATCCGGCATGTGCAGTAGACCCTAATCAATTGGAGCGTCTGCTCAAACGATACGCGGCACTGCAAGAACAGTTTGAGCGTGAGGGTGGATACGAAATGGATGCCCGAATCAATCAGGTTGCGGACGGTCTGGATATTGCCAAGACGCATTATGAATGGCGCTTCGGTTCACTGTCCGGTGGGGAACAGACCCGGGTGGTGCTGGCCTCGCAGCTGATCGTAAAACCCGATCTGTTATTGCTGGATGAGCCGACGAACCATCTTGATCTGGAGCGGGTGGAGTGGCTGGAAGGATTTTTACGAGAATACTCCGGCACCATTGTCCTGATCTCGCATGATCGCTATTTTCTGGATCGGGTGGTGAATCGAACGCTGGAGCTGGAGGATGGTGAGGCGTTAACGGCAGCGGGGGGCTATACGGAATATATGGCGGTGAAAGAACAGCGGCTGTTGCAGCAATTCGAGGAGTTCAAGGAGCAGCAGAAGGTGATCAAAAAAATGAAGGAAACGATCCGCCAGCTGGAGGAGTGGGGCCGAGTTGGTGGCAATGAAAAGTTCTTCCGGCGGGCCGCTTCCATGCGCAAAGCACTGGAGCGGATGGAACAGGTGAAGCGTCCCATATTGGAGCGGCGCAATGCCGATTTCGATGTGCGTCCTACGGATCGAACAGGTAAACGGGTCGTGGTCCTGGAACAAGTGGAGAAGAGTTATGGCGAGCGAGCGATTCTACGCGGGATCTCGGGTCTGCTGGAATATGGCGACAAGATTGCTCTTATTGGTCGGAACGGCTCCGGTAAGACGACCCTGTTCAAGCTGTTGCTTGGTGACGAGCAACCCAATGCTGGCAAGCTGGAGTGGGGGGCGCGTGTGGATGTAGGGTATCTGGCTCAACAGGAGGAACCTGCGAATCCGAAGCTGAATGTACTCGAATACTTCAGACTTGAAGCAGGCGTGGAGGAAGGCGAAGCACGCGGGATTCTGGCACGATATCTATTCTATGGCGCGGATGTATTCCGCGCAGTGGGGCAGTTATCCGGCGGGGAATGGACGCGCCTGCGGCTGGCTCTGCTGGTGCAGCGTAAACCCAATGTACTGCTGCTCGATGAGCCGACCAACCATCTGGATATCGCATCCAGGGAAGCGCTGGAAGAGTCGTTGGTTGATTTTGAAGGTACCGTACTTGCCATCTCGCATGACCGGTACTTCGTCAATCGCCTGGCGTCCCGTGTCTGGGAACTGGAGGACGGTCAGATGACCGCTTATCTGGGAGACTATGAGGCGTATCGTGAAAAGAAGCTTGAATTGCAAGTTCGTGCGGCGGCGACAGATCAGGGTACAGCGGGGGGAGCCGCCGTACCATCCGGCGGAAAAGGCAATTCAGAGATGAAGTCAGGTATGGCGACAGCGTCGAGCGGGACTGTCCGATCAGGGAAGAAGCCAGAAGCTACCTCGGTAGCAACGGCATTGAACGATAGAAGTGGCAATGGCAACCAACCGTCTGCGGAGAAGCTTGAACAGACGTTGGCTCGTCTTGAGGTACAGATTCAGGTGTTGGATCAACAGCTGGAAACCGTGCAGAACAATCCGCTTGAACTGGAACAAATCTGGCATGATCGTGAGCAATTGTCCGCTGAATATAATGATGTATTGGCTCAGTGGGCTGAGTTATAGGTCCGAATGGCATGAGCATAAGGTTGAACAAACGAGGTCGGGGAATCTTCTCCGGCCTTTTCGGAGCGGGGTTAAAACATACCAAACGCGGAATCTGCTAGTTTTCTCAAGCTTTATTGATCCAAGAACGTGGCGACAACCTGTTCTCATTTTTACATGTCATGGTGAATAGTGTAACTTTTTTCCTCCACATGCGTTAAATACGTTTGTATGAATGGAAACGGCTCACCTAAGAGCTTACAGAAAGGGAGGTTATCGGTATCTATTATTCATTGACGTATCGGAGTTGGTCAGATGATCGACAGGCGGAGACGGGGGTGCTGGAACAGACTTCAGTCACACGGGATGAACTGTTCATGCGCAAACTGGTGGATGCCACCTTGGTGAAAAATAAACTCTGGGCGCATCTGTCCAATGAATGCCAGGATGGGCGGGAACATGCGTTATATGTAACTGCGTATGACCAACAGATGCCGGACGAGTACGGTGCAGCCATTGCGGATGCTGCGCTGGCGATGTGCAAAATGTCTTCCATGTACAGCGCAGAGTATATGTTGTGGAATGGAAGTTCATTTCAGGAGTTGGAACTCACAGCTTCATCCACCTATACGATGGAGCTTGCCGAGCAGCTGCTTGACCATTATATGGTTCGGGATGGCAAGACGTATGAATTCCTGTATTCCGTGCTGGATGCGGATCGCAAGAAAGTGTTGTTTTATATGAAAGAGGTGGATCTGTGATGAGTGAGCAAGAGCGGGGGCAAGCATCGAAACCCGGATCAAAAGCGAAGCTGGTTGCTTTCTCCCTGATGCTGGCAGTTCCTGCCGTGTTATCCGGTTGCGGCAGCAACAATGATGAATGTGACCCGGAGTATGATACCGGATGTGAATATGATTCCAGCAGCGGGCACTATTACTATGGCGGGTCGTCGTATCGAAGCAATAAGGACAGCAACAGCTCCTATAGCAAATCCAAGTCCAAATCAAGCGGCTTCGGCAGTTTCTTCCGCAGTTCGGGAGGATAACCGGATGAGGCACGTGATCCAACTGCCATTAAGTCACGAAGAGGTATTTCAGGGAGAAACGGCACGACAGATTCCATACCATCGGATGTACGGGAAGCAATATTGTGTGCCTGCATTAACAGTCTATTCTCCTTCGGAGGTACAAGAGCTGCGTACCGCAGCCGAGGCGGTAGACAGGATCTATTGCAAAGTGATGCGATTTATCCAACAGTACATGCCGGATTCCTTTTTGGAGCATCAGTTAGGTATTCATCCTGGGCTTATTCCGGCGGCACGTATGGAGATGGTGACTGGAGGCATTACCCGCCAGGATTGGATTATTGGAGAAGCGGGGCCAAAGTGTATTGAAAATAATACGGACACCCCGACGGGTATACCGGAGGCTGCTGCTTTGGAAAATATTCTTGTGGGTCTTGCCGAGGATACCACGCTAGCCGCGCCATCTGCCGAGATGGATGAACGTATTCGAGAATGTTTCAGAATGTGGCTGGAATTCTATGCAGCGCAGGGGTTACAGGGCCCCGTGACGTTCACTTCTTTTGGGGAACATGTCGAAGATCGAACGAATACCGAGTACCTGATGAAGCGTTGCCGGGAAGCGGGATACGAAGCCTGTTATGCCCCGCTAGAGGAACTGGAGATTGTTCCGGGAGAGGCTCTTTACCATAAAGGTCGGGAGATTAATCTGCTCTACCGCCTCTATCCACTGGAATATCTAGTTGATGATCGGGATGAGACAACAGGGGTGGACATTGGCGCTGCGCTACTTGATCTGGTACGAGAGGGACGATTGGGCCTGATGAACCCCGTTCAGCATGTGCTGATGCAGAGCAAAGGTTTCATGGCGGCGATCTGGTCGCTCTACGAGCGTAATGAGCAAACCCCGGAATATTGCGGGTTTACCCTCTTTGATGATACAGAGATGGACGTCATTTCCCGATATCTGCTGCCAACCTATTTTTCGGCTGAACCCTTCGAGCTGAACGCCATGCCATATGTAGCCAAAAGCTATTGGGGGCGCGAAGGCAGAGGAACTCTTTTGCTGGATGGGAATGCAGTACAGCAGAAGTTGGATCATCAGAGGCTTACGGAGCTGGAGGAAAAGTCGGCTTCTCCTCTAACCTTGAGAGCGGCAGATTCACTCCAAGAAGACGAGGATGAAGAAATTGCGGCCTACTACAATAACCAGCCCAAAATCTATCAGAAACTGGTCCCGATGGAGCAGGTCGTGATCGAGACAGAAGATGGCGCGTACAGCGGTTATCTGCTTACAGGGGTATTTGTGATCGGTGGGCGTTTGGCTGGGTTGTTACCCAGGGTCGGGGAGAAAGTAACCGGTGATATGGCCTATTATTGCGCGGCTGCGGTTCGTGAACGGATGAATGATGAGGAGGAAAAGGAATGGAGAACTTAGGATTGAACTTGCTGAATGTTGTGGTGGGTATAGGCATTTTGCTGGTGGTATTGGTATGTGGGTATTTCGCTTTTAGCAAATTGACCCGGTATAACGATAGTGAGGAGATTGCGAAAGGAAACGAAGCGGCAGGCATGTACATGGGAAGCAAATTGCTGGGACTGTGTATTATTGTGGGCATGGTATCTTTCTCGACACATTCGTGGTTGGATATGCTGCTGTGGTCGGCGTTTGGAATTATTGTGCTGTGCCTGGTCTATATTATATTTGACTTCCTCACGCCCAAAATGCGAGTTTGCGACGAAATTGCACGAGGGAATATGGCGGTAGCGCAGCTGCTGCGTTCGATTATCATCGGCGTTTCCATCGTCATCGGTACATTTTTGATGTAAAATAAGACATAGTGTTTTATAGAATGTACTATATAAACGGAAGAAGGGGCGCGGCATCATGAGAAGAGTCATCAT
The DNA here is from genome assembly GCF_055687625.1 of Paenibacillus sp. CB74. Classification (NCBI taxonomy): domain Bacteria; kingdom Bacillati; phylum Bacillota; class Bacilli; order Caryophanales; family Paenibacillaceae; genus Paenibacillus; species Paenibacillus sp. CB74. The sequence continues at coordinate 5,720,292 of NZ_CM146009.1, forward strand.
CGATACAGATACAGCAGGAGACGATACGATTGCGATCCTGACGGCATTGCATCACTTTCAGGTGGAAGGCATCACCATTACGGGCGGTAACGTACAATTCGACCAAGAGGTTGAAAATGCCCTGTACACGGTACAGGTTGCTGGACATGGCGGCAAGGTGCCTGTGTATAAAGGATGCGAGCGACCGCTAATGGCTTACGGTAAAGCTCAGCACCGTACAGTGGAAGACGTGCATGGCGATGACGGCATGGGCGGCGCGCATTTCCCGAAGGCGGAGCAGCGTCCTGAGAGCGGGCATGCGGTTGATTTTATCATTGAGAAGGTGCATGCACATCCAGGTGAAATTGAACTGCTGGCAATTGCCCCGCTGACCAATATTGCCATGGCAATCCAGAAAGACCCAACGATTATTCCGGAGATTGCTCACCTGTACATCATGGGCGGAACGAATAATGCACTGGGCAATATCACACCGGCGGCGGAGTATAACTTCTACGTAGACCCGGAAGCCGCGAAAATTGTACTGCATGCGGGCATTCCGATCACAATGGTTGGTTGGGAGATGTGTACGCAATATTCGGTGATGGACGATGACGATCATGCAGAGATTGCGGCTCTGGGGACATCGGGTGCCGATTTCTTCACCGCAATTAACAAAGTGGTTATGCAGTTCAACAAGTCGGTACATAAGCTGAATGGTACTACTCATCCCGATACGTTGCTGATGGCTGTTGCAGCAGATGAATCCGTCATGACCAAGTCGGGTCAGTATTATGTGGATGTCGAAGCGGCAGGAGAGCTGACACGCGGATACAGTGTGGTTGATATTAACGGACGTTTTGGCAAAGAGCCGAATGTACGTGTCTGTGAAGCCATTGATCGGCCGAAATTCAAATCCATGTTGCTCGATGTTCTCTCAACGATCCAATAAACGCAGTAATTAATCTGCAGGAAAAACAAAAAAATCCGTACCTTTCCCAGGTACGGATTTTTTATTGCCCATCTTTGAAATAACTACTTCACCTGTCGTAGTAAGTTGTGCTATACTTCAACTACTACGACAGATGAAGTAACGAGGAGGAGTATCTTTTGTGATCAGCAGTGACGTTATACGTGGCTACAATGATACGCTGATCCTCTACATGCTGCTCGAAGGGGAGTCGTACGGCTACGAGATTTCCAAGAACATCAGACAGCTGACAGAGGAAAAGTACGTCATGAAGGAAACGACATTATACTCGGCCTTCACCCGATTGGAGAAGAACGGTTATATTCAATCGTTTTACCTGGATGAGAATAGTATGGGGAAGCGTCGTACCTATTACCGGATTACGCCGTCCGGCCTTGACTATTACAGAGAAAAGTGTGAGGAATGGAAGGTTACGCAGGAGGTTGTTAATCTATTTATCAGGGAGTTGTGACGGAACATGGAGACAATTATGGTGTATCTGGAGAACATGTTTGTTGGTCTGCCGAAGACACCCGAGGTGGAACATCTGAAGCAGGAGCTCCTTTCGGGGATGGAAGATAAGTACCTGGAATTGAAGCGAGAAGGCAAGTCGGAGAATGAAGCCATCGGCATTGTGATCTCGGAATTTGGTAACATTGAGGAGTTAACAGCCGAACTCGGTATTCAGCCAATCAGCCCGGAAGAGACAGTACCTGTGTTAACGGAAGAAGAGATTTACGCATATACCACTGCGAAGAGAAATGCCGGATTTTGGATTGGACTGGGTGTTTTATTGTGCGCGTCAGGTGTGGCATTTCTGATTTTCATGGATGCCTTATTTGAGAACTATGCCATTTCAGCTGCAAACCGTTCGGTGGAAACGGGCGCTGTATTAGGCCTGATCGGCATGTTCGTATTGATTGCCATTGCGGTAAGCATGTTCATATACAGCGGTATGAAGTTGGAACGCTTCAATTATATGGAGAAGGGCTTCCAGCTTCCTTATACACTTAAAATGAGTATTCAGCATAGTCGGGAAAGCTTCGCTCTGACTTATCGTATAGCCATCATTACGGGTGTCTGCCTGTGCATTCTGTCTCCTGTGTTTATTTTCGGAGCCTCTTCTATCAATGATAACTACGCCTCTTATGGTGTATCTGCCTTTATGGTCATGGCTGGGGTAGGAGTATTCCTGTTTGTATATTACGGTAATATTCAGGGGGCTTACACAAACTTGCTGGAGAAGCACCAGTTGACGGTAGAGAAGAAGCAGGAAGTCAAGGTTGTGAGAGCCGTGGAAGCGATTGTATGGCCGCTGGCGACAGCCATCTTCTTGTTCACAGGCTTTGTATATCAACGGTGGGATATCAATTGGGCCATATTTCCGATTACCGGTATTCTCTCCGGCAGCTTTAGCAATGTGTACCATATTATGAAAAGCAAAAATCCGTCCTGAGCATGTTGCTTTGGATAGTAAAGCCCACGTGATCTACTATATAGATCACGTGGGCTTTTTACACGTTTAATCTACCCTTGCTGCAACAAAAACGAGCGAATTCCTGTCGTGACCAGATCATGGTCTTCCTCATCAGGCAGACCCGATACTGTAATGGTGCCGACCTGTCCCTCATTTTCCAGAATCAGCGGGAAAGCGCCACCAGCCAGTACATAGTCCGATGAAGGCAGATTGAAGTTGTGCTCAAGGGTCTGGTTCTCGTTTCTCAAACGCAGGGCGGTATGCCAAGAACTGGATGAAAAATGATTCACCACGTTGTTTTTACGTCGAATCCAGTCCTCGTTGTCGGGATGGGTACCTTCCATCGCATGCAAAAAGAGACGATGTCCCTTCAGGGTAATGTCGATGGTCACGGCCTGGGAACGACGCTTCGCTTCTTCAACCAGATGCAGGCCAAGGTTAAGCGCCGTTTCAGAACCAAATGTGCCAAATACCAATTCTATTTCTTCCTGTTTCATTTCCTTTAATTTTTCGATCATGGTGAGGTTCAAATTACAGGCATCCCCTTTACATATATGGTTGATGTCTACATTCGACATGAACGGGGACAGTACCTTCCAAGTGCGACTGGACCATGTTACTGGACGCTATATGTGTGGCTGGAGATGGCTCATTTGGAGACCGTACATCAGCTGTGTTAAAGTGAAGGTAACCTAATATACAAAACTCTTAAAGTTAAAATAAGTTAGCCTCAGTAGGCAGGAGGAGAAGCACGATGCTGTTTTATTTGGTAGCACTGCTGGTGACTTTGGTGGATCAGGGAACCAAGATTGCAGTGAGGATGTATATGGAAGTTGGCGATGTCATGAGACTGGGTGACTCGGGCATGCAGTTACAGCATTATGAGAACAGTGGAATGGCAGGCAGCATGTTTCAGGGAAATGCACGTCTGTTTGGTGTGATTGCTGTTCTGTTCATAGCGGGCATGCTGTATTACCGGAGTAAAGGTGAGATTCGTGGTTTCTGGATGCAAGCTGGCGCGGGTTTTATGGTTGGCGGGGCTTTAGGAAATGCAATCGATCGATTTATCTATGCGCGGGTAACGGATTTCCTCGTGTTTCCGTCAGGACGCGGCATTTTGAATCTGGCTGATGTCGCAATTAACATCGGTGTGGTTATGATCATCATAGGCATGTTGATTCGTGCATATCAGAGTTATCGAGCCAAGCGTTTACGCAATGCTTTGCCAAAAGCTGAGCGTTCGTGACACACGGATAAAAGCTGTATAGTGGGTGAATATAGCTTAATAAATAAGGGACATTGGATATCATCCAGTGTCCCTTTTCTTATGCCCAATTCGGGTCGTGGGAAGAAATGCCTTGATTCATTTTTATCGAAACCGTTTTAGGAATAATAAAGGCTTGTATAGCCAACGCTCATAATATGAGTGAGTGGAAGGATTAACCAATTGGTTATTTCACCACCTGAATGGGTAAATCTTTACGTATATAAAGCTGAGGGAGGTACAACATGAGAACAACGCTTACCAAGGCTCTCGGGACAATGTTGCTATGCGGAATGATGGCTGTACTTCTATCTTCCTGTACCAGTGGGGATAGTGCGAATGGCAAAGTGCAGATTGAATTTTTCCAGAACAAGCCTGAAGCCAAAACAACCTTTGACGAATTGATCAAAACGTTTAATGCCGAGCATGACGATATTCAGGTGACACAGGTGAATCCGCCAGATGCGGAGACCGTATTGAAGACACGTGTTGTCAAAAATGATATCCCGGACATTATGGCCATGGGGGCAACCGACACCTATTCCATTCTGGCCCAGAGTGATATTTTCACCGATCTGACGGACAGCTCATTACTCCAGACGATTGATCCAAACTACATACAAATGCTTAAGGATCTCACAGGTATGGACGAAGTGACGGGTATTCCTTACGCGACGAATGCAAACGGCATCATGTACAACAAGACGCTGTTTAAGGAAATGGGATTGGACGTACCCAAAACGTGGGATGAACTTATCGCGACTGCCCAAAAGATTAAGGATGCGGGCAAAATTCCATTTTACTTCACATATAAGGATGACTGGCAGACAAGCTTGCCGTTCAATGCACTTGCCTCCAACCTGGTCGGCATTGATTTCTATCAGGAGCGTCGGGATAACAAGGTAACGTTCAAAGAGAAATACCGAGAGGTTGCTGAGAAACAGCTGGAGCTTATGAAGTACGGTCACGGCGATAACTTTGGTAAGGCCTATTCAGATGGTAACCGTGCCTTCGCAAATGGTGAAGCCTTCATGTACATCCAGGGAACCTGGGCCATCTCGGAGATTCGCAAAGCGAACCCGAATGTAGACATCGGTTTCTTCCCATTCCCAACAGGCAACGATGCAAGCAAGATTAAGTTGGTGAACGGGATCGACTCCCTATTTACCATTGCGGCGGATACGCCTAATCGGGAGCAGGCAGAGACGTTTATTGCATTTCTGTTAAAGCCTGAAAATATCGGAAGATACATTGACGAACAGACGTTGTTCTCTGCGGTCGAAGATGTGAAGCAGGATGATCCTGCCGTGCAGGAACTGATGCCTTATATCGAGCAGGGCAAGGTTATTGACTTCCCCGATCACTATATTCCGGCTGCGGTGCAGCTGAATTCCATCGTACAGTCCTTTTTGCAGAACCAAAACATCGATAACTATCTAGATACACTCGACAAAGAATGGGACAAGGTTGCCAATCGGCGCTAAGCCTTGTCTGAAGGAGGATGGAGTATGAACAAGCGTATCGCACCTTATTACTGGATGACGGTTCCGGCGGTAGTATTGTTCTTTGTATTTATGACACTGCCGGCCCTCCAGGGTATCTATTATTCATTTACGAATTATAACGGATTCGGGAAAGAGTATGATTTTGTTGGCTTCAAAAACTATTTCAACCTGTTCCAGGACGACAATGTAGGTAACGCCTACTGGTTTACGTTTAAATTCGCGATCGTGGTGACGATCCTGACCAATATCCTGAGCCTGCTCATTGCACTCGGGCTGAATGCCAAGATCAAGTTCCGTAACTTTTTCCGCGGCATCTACTTCCTGCCCAATATTCTGAGTGTACTGATCGTAGGTTACATATTTAACTACTTGTTCTCCAACGTATTCCCGATCTGGGGACAAAATCTGGGCATCAACGCGCTCTCCACGAACATACTCGGTAGCGAGAGTCTGGCTTGGATCGGTATCGTTATTGTTGCCGTATGGCAATCCGTGGCCCTGAATACGATTCTGTATTTGGCTGGTCTGCAAACGATACCAACAACACTGTACGAGGCATCCAACCTCGACGGTGCAGGCAAATGGCGTGAATTCTGGAGCATTACATTCCCGCTCATTGCTCCGTTCTTCACCATTAATATGGTGTTGGCGATGAAAAACTCGCTGATGGTCTTCGACCAAATCGTAGCCTTGACCAACGGTGGTCCCGGACGGGCGACGCAGTCCATCTCCCATCTGATCTACACCGGAGGATTTGAAGGCGGCGAATATGCATATCAATCTGCGAACTCGGTTATTTACTTCATCGTTATTGCGGTGATTTCAATTCTGCAAATCCGGTTCCTGCAAAGAAGGGAGATGGATCTGTAATGAGAAGCCGTACACGAATTAATTGGCTCGTTATGCTGCTCGTTGTACTGGGTACCCTGTTTATCCTGTTCCCCTTGTATATGACCGTTACGATTGCTTTGAAAAATCCGGAGCAGATGGCCCAATCGGTCTTTGCCCTTCCGACAACGCTTCACTGGGAGAATTTCGCAAGAGCCATCGACATGACGAACTTCTTCCAATCGTTCCGTAACAGTGCAATCGTTACCGCCTCCACCGTGCTTTTGACGTTGCTCAGTAACTCCATGGTGGCCTATGCCATTGCACGGAATATGGAGAAGCGCAAGTTTTTCAAAGGACTCTATTATTACTTTGTCAGTGCGATGTTCATTCCGTTCCCGATCATCATGCTGCCGATTGTTAAACTGACCGCATCGCTGGAGATGACGAACCTCGTAGGTCTGATCCTGCTGCACACGGTCTATGGTCTGGCATTCAACGTATTTGTGTACGTTGGATATATCCGGTCCATTCCGGTAGCGCTGGAGGAAGCGGCTTTTGTGGATGGGGCGACAACCTGGGGCACGTTCTGGAAAATTATTTTCCCGCTCATGGCACCCATCAGTGCCACGGTTGGTATTCTGACCTGCCTGTCCACGTACAACGACTTCCTGCTGCCACTCATTATTATCAGTGATCCGGGACAGTACACGTTGCCGCTTGTACAGTATGTATTCCAAGGACAGTTTAATACCGAGTTTAACCTTGCGTTTGCATCCTACCTGCTCGCGTTGCTGCCAATGATTATCATCTACCTGTTTGCACAGAAGTGGATCATCAACGGGGTTACACAGGGGTCTGTGAAATAACCGAAGATGTGCTAAAGAAAAGAATAGATGTGAATGGGATATGAACCAAGAGAGGTGGACTGTAAGAGTCCCCTCTCTTTTTTTGATCCTTGTCATTTGACGTTTGGGAACGCTCGGGAGGATTGATTAACCTGTAAATCTATGCTATTTTTTAGTCGTTAGTTTAATCGATAAACAAAGACGGAGAGAAGAGGGGATTCAGGTTTATTTTTTTGCAAGCGCTTTAATGAGAAGAACTGAATACGTAGATAAATCCGGCATCGTTAGTACCCAGTCTTCAGGAGCACGGGCGTAAAGTGGTGGGTTCTTTTACATGCAGAAAAGAGAGGAGAATGGGGAAGTTGCATAGGAAAAAAGGACATTTTAACTCCCTCCGCAATCAGATCTTCATTGGTTTCGTTCTGGTGATGCTTGTTGTTCTGCTACTCGCAGGCATATCGGCTTATGATCGTGTAGCTGCTCTGCTGACAAGCAATGCGGAGAAACATATTCATCAAACCGCCGTCCAAGCCAGTGGCAGATTGGATGCACTCATTGCACAAGTGAATTCGCTGACCGCCCAAGTGGCGGATGATTCCTATGTGCAGCGTCTGCTGAGCGATGAGAAGCAAGGCAACCCGGCCACCTTCAATCAGCGTCAAGCGCTCTTGCAGATTGCAGGCAGTTATCAGTCTTTCATCAATGGTGCGCAAAGTATGGAGATATACACAACCGGTTACCATCGCATTTTCCCTATGGATGACCGATCCCTCGATCTTAGAGTAGAACGCAGCTGGATAACCAAGGCGGATGAAGGAAAGGGCAGACTGGTATGGGCAGGTGATGATCCTGAAGACCCGGGAGTGCTGCTGGCTATTCGACGCATTAATCTGCTGGATCATTCTTTCGAACATGGAGGCTATATTGTGGTGCGGATGCAACGCAGTTTTTTTCAACTCAATGATTCCAATGGGGCAGATGGTTCGCAGGACTCGATCATGCTCTTGGATGGGGCAGGCGAAGTGGTGACTTCGGATCTGGAGATTAATCTCGATCCAAAAGCCATATTGGACAGCGAATCCGTCGTGCAGAACGGGGAGGAATCCTATATCGTCGTCCGGGAAAAGTCTGAATTAACGGGATGGACACTTGCTGTGCTAACTCCGCTGCGGGAGACAACGGAAGGGGTATCCATCCTGAGGACGGCGCTTCTCGTTTCGGGAATCATTGGTGTTGTTCTATTCCTGATCATGTCCTTCTTTCTGTCCACGATGATTACACGTCCGCTCATACGTCTGATGCGGGCCATGCGCAGTGCACAACCGGGAGCCATGAGGCCTAATCTAATGGTCAGCTCTACGATGGAGATCAATGAACTCAACAACGTATATAACCAGATGGTCTACAGGCAGAACGAATTGACCCGTGTGGTTCATGAGAAGGAAGTCATGCAGTCCCGGGCTGAGCTGAAGGCGTTGCAGTCTCAGATTAATCCCCATTTTCTATTCAACACACTGGAGGCATTTTATTGGTCTCTTGAGGAAAAGGGAGATGAGGAGATGGCACGTATGGTTGTGGCGATGTCCCGATTATTCCGCTACACGATCTCCAGTTCGCAGCAGGATGAATGGGTTACGATTGCCGACGAGCTGGAACACGCAGAGCGGTATCTTCGAATTATGCAGATGCGGTTGGGAGATCGAATGCAATGGGAAATTGAGCTCAGCGATGCGGTGCGTAAGGTCCCCATTCCCAAACTGCTTATACAGCCCTTGGTGGAAAATGCGATTCTCCATGGCATTGAAAGTAAACTGGGACCGGGAAAGATAAGCATCCATGTGGATGCTTCGACCGAGAGAGACCTGGTTCGTATTGAGGTTAGGGATGATGGCCCGGGAATGGATGAATCACGTCTTCAATCTGTCATTCATGCTTTAGATGGTGGCCCCGCTGTATCCAAGAAAGGGACAGGTGTAGGGCTAATCAACGTACATCAGCGACTGAAGCTTTACTTTGGCGGCCAACTTGGTGAACGTTGCAAGCTCTCCATAACTAGTCAGGTTGGGGAAGGGACCGTCATTTGCTTTGAGATTCCCAAAGGGGCGGAGGGTGAATATGATTCATGACAAAACGATTCTTATCGTCGATGATGAACCGCGTACAAGAGAGGGTATTCGCAAGACACTGGAAGGATGGTCGGCAGGACGAAATCACATCCTGACCGCGGAGAGTGGCACGCAGGCCGTGGAGTGTCTCAGGAAACAGCCAGCAGATCTGTTAATCACGGACATTCGCATGCCAGAATTCTCCGGCTTATCCCTCATTGAAGCCATTCAGCATTTTGCAAACAAACCTGTCGTCCTGATTATGTCGGGACATGCCGATTTTCAATACGCTCAGCAGGCCATTAAGCTGGGTGTCGTGGAGTACATGTTAAAACCGATTGATAAGGAACAGTTGCTGCAGACCGTCGAAAAGGCCTTGAAGTTTAGCGAACAACAGCGACGTATTCAAACGATGCAGGAACTGGTGGACCCCAAGCTGCTGGATGTTAAGGAGCGTGGGGAACAGAGACTCAATAGCCAGATCAGTGAAGCATTGGCCTATGTGGATACGCATCTGGGGGAACATGTGACCATGCGTGAAATTGCTGATTTACTCCATCTCAACTCCAGTTACTTTAGCGTATTGTTTAAGGAACAGATCGGCATCAATTTTAGTGAATATCTCACCCGGAAACGCATTCAGCGGGCAAAGGAGCTACTTGTGCAGACGACCCTGCCGATCTCGGAAATTGCCGAACAGGTGGGGTATCAGACGGATAAGTATTTTATCACGGTATTTAAAAGTCTGGAGGGGCTTAGTCCAAGCAAATATCGGCATTCCCTATCTGAATAAAATAACAAATAACCTCAAAAAAGTGGAGTTTTTCCAAATTACTCTGGTCTTATGGGGGCGATAGACCCATGCTACAATTTGGTTAAAGCGGTTACATTAACCGAAAAAAACCAAGGGGGTTGGGATAATGAGCAAAAAGACGATGGCCATGCTTCTGTCATGGACGCTGGTTCTCGCCGTAATTTTATCCGGATGTAACAGTTCAGGTTCGGATCAAGAGGGTGAAACGGGCAGCAGCGGCACAGATGGGAAAGTAACCCTCAAATTCATGCACCTCTGGCCGGCAGGCAGTTCTGCACAGCAAAATAAATTGGTCAACGATATCATCAAGCAGTATCAGACGGATCATCCGAATGTGACCATTAAGCAGGAAGTGCTGGAGAATGAACAATACAAGAATAAATTAAAAATTCTGTCTGCATCCAATGAACTTCCCGATGTGGGTGTAACTTGGGCTGCCGGGTTTCTGGAGCCTTATGTAAAGGGCAATCTGTTTGCGCCGTTGGATGATGTGCTCAGCGGCTCGCTTAGCGACAAGTTCATAGCCGGAACAACAGAAGCCTATGCGATTGACGGCAAAACATATGCCCTGCCTATCGAGTTAAATATCTCCCCCATTTATTATAACAAAGCCATTTTTGCGAAATATAACTTGCAGCCGCCAGCAACGTACGATGAATTCCTGAGTGTGCTGAAGACACTGACCGAGAACGGTGAGGTTCCGATCGCACTAGGCAATAAAGACCGCTGGACCGGCTCACTCTGGTATATGTATCTGGCGAATCGGTTAGGTGGAGATGCACTGGAAAAGGCGATCAATGGCTCCGGCAAGTTTGACGATCCTGCTCTCACTCAAGCTGCTGCCGAGGTACAAAAGCTGGTGGATATGAATGCCTTCAACAAAGGCTTCAACGGGTTGTCCAACGATGAGGGCAAATCCGAATTCATGAACGAAAAGGCTGCCATGTATCTGATGGGCACCTGGGAGCTGCCGAACTTCACGACCAACCCGGATATTCCACAGGAGTTCAAGGACAAGATCGGATTTTTCAAATTCCCAACGATGGAAGATGGCAAGAGCGATATTAACAGCTGGGTAGGTGGCCCAGGCGTAGGATTGTTCGTGGCCCAGAACTCCAAAGTGAAGGAAGAAGCACAGAAGTTCGTGCAATACTTTGTGGAAAAATGGGGTGAGAGTTCGGTGACTGAAGCAGGTGTTATCCCGGCAACCAAAGTGGATACGGCGACAGTACAGCTGCCACAGCTCTACATCGACCTGCTGAACGAATTGAATCAGGCCAGCAGTCTCACACTCTTTGCAGACGTGCAGATGAAACCGGCAGCCGCTCAGGCACATCTGGACATGATTCAGGCGTTGTTTGGCAAAGCGGTGACACCTGAGGACTTTGTGAAGAATCATCAGGCTGCGATTGATAAAGGCAATTGACGTACACGTGCTTGAACGCTTGAAGGGAGGATAATGTGATGGACAAAGTCATGTCCAACCGTCTCGTTGCTGCGTTGTACGTGCTACCTGCACTGCTTCTGCTGCTGATCTTGGTTTACATCCCGATTGTGCTCACCGGGTATTATGGGTTGATGCAATGGGACGGGATCGGTGCAATGACCTTTATTGGATTGGATAATTACGCCAGACTGCTTCAGGACGGAACATTCTGGCAGAGTGCGAATCATACTTTTTTGCTTGCTTTGTTCTCCGCGCTGAGTCTGATCGGTTATCTGATGATTGCTTTGGTGCTGTCAGGCAAGATTAAGGGTGCCAACCTGTTCCGCAAAATATATTTGATCCCGATGCTGCTGTCTTCGGTCGCGATCGCCCAGTTATGGCTGAAGATCTATCATCCCAGCAACGGTGTGCTTAACACCTTTCTGGAAGCGATCGGCTTCAGCAATCCGCCAGCCTGGCTGGCGGAGCCATCCCTGGTACTGTATGCACTGTTCGTACCAATTCTGTGGCAGTATGCAGGCTTCTATATTTTGATCTATTATGCGGCCCTCAAAAACATTCCGGAATCTCTGGTGGAAGCAGCCCGGATTGATGGGGCCAGTCCTTGGCAGATCGCTTTTCGAATCAAGCTGCCGCTTATTACTGAAGTCATCAAGGTGACCGTAGTACTGGCTGTGGTAGGCTCACTCAAGTATTTCGATCTTATCTACGTGATGACTGATGGCGGACCGAATGGCTCCAGCGAAGTGATGGCCTCCTATATGTATCGTCAGGCGTTCCGTAGCTTCGACTTTGGTTACGGCAGTGCTGTAGGTTTCTTCCTGCTCTTGATCTGTCTGTTTGTTACCTGGCTGCTTCGCAAAGCGACGGCATCCAAAGATACGATCCAGTATTCCTGACGCATGTCAAATGAAAGGAGGTCCATCCCGGTGAAGACGGAAACGGCCGTTAGATTGCCAACTTACCCGGGGACAGACCGAGGTTCGGCATGGTTGAGAAGATTCGGCTATGTTCTACTATATTTCCTCTTGTCCCTGGTCGCTTTGCTGCAAATTTTGCCCTTGGTCTGGCTAATGTTATTCTCGCTTAAAAATAATCAGGAAGTATTCGACATGGCGCCTTTTTCCCTTCCTGCTACCCCACGTTGGGAAAACTATGTCAAGGTATGGACAGAGGGAAATATCAGCTTATACTTCTTCAACAGTGTATGGATTACGGTAGTCTCAGTGGTGTTCACCGTGCTGTTTGCCAGTCTGGTTACCTTTGCCATTACACGTATGCGCTGGAAGGGTCGTTCGCTGGTATTGGGGTTATTCATGGTGGGTCTCATGATCCCTGTGCACTCCACGTTGATTCCGCTGTTCAGCTTGTTCCTGAAGCTGCATCTCACAGATCATCCAATGTCAGTTATCTTGTCTTACATTGCCTTTAATATGCCAATCACCATTATGATTCTGCTCGGATTCTACTACGCACTTCCTCGGGAAGTGGAAGAGGCCGCAGTGATGGATGGTTGCTCCGTGCATCGGATTTTCTTTCGGATTATCTTGCCGATGACAGCTTCGGTTATCTCCACAACGGCAATCATCAACATGATCTATAACTGGAATGAGTTCATCTTTGTTAATACGTTCATCAGTACGGATTCATACAAGACCTTGACCGTGGGGGTACAGAACTTTATCGGTCAATATACAACGGATTGGGGAGCCATTGGTGCCACGCTGATGATTAGCATTATGCCGATCCTGATTGCTTTTCTCATCCTGAGTAATCGAATTGTAGAGGGAATTGCTGCGGGTTCAGTTAAAGGTTAAAAGGCTGAACGTCGAAGGTCCTTTCATCACTTGCTTAAAAGCGAGTGGGGAGGGGCCTTTTTTGTCTTCTAAAACCTTGGATAATCGTACGGAAAAAGGACTAGATGAAAACGCTGAAAATACCTATTTATGGAATTGCAAAAAACTTTCAACTATTTTCGCAAAACTACTGCATTTTCAAACTACCTGTGCTAACATACCCTAAGAATTAAAGCCCACATGGGAAAGGTGAGAAAATGACAGCAATATCCTCAACCAAAGAGTCCCTTCGTTCTGATGCCAAGGATCTGAATCTGATTCGACTAACATGGCCTATTTTCCTGGAACTCTTCTTATTTATGTTGATGGGGAGCGTGGATACGCTCATGCTCAGCTCGGTATCCGATAATGCGGTCTCCGGCGTTGGAGCAGCCAATCAGATTATATCTATCGCTATCCTTGTACTGGAAGTCATTGGACATGGTGCTGCAATTGTAGTGGCACAATATATCGGATCAAAAAAGCTAAGTGAAGCAGCACAGGTTACAGGTAATGCCATTACACTGAACCTTATTGTGGGTCTGGTCCTGAGCGGAATCTTCCTTCTGTTCGGAGGACATTTGTTATCACTCTTGAATATTCAAGGCGAAATTTATGATTTTGCCCGTTCGTATATAAATATCGTCGGTGGCGGGATCTTCCTCCAGGCACTCATTAATGCGCTGGCTGCGACGATCCGTACACATGGTTACACCAAAGAAACGATGTACGTCGCTGTATTCATGAACGTGATTCACGTTGTTGGTAACTATGCATTGATCTTTGGTCACTTCGGCCTGCCGAAGCTTGGGGTGGAAGGGGCAGCCATCTCCACAGTAGGAAGTCGGTTTATCTGCCTGCTGATCTTCTTCTGGTTGTTGTATCGTGTGAGTGAGGTGCGGGTGGATTTCGAATACTACATTAAATTGTCCAAACATTTTATTGGCAAAATTCTGCGGATCGGCATTCCGTCTGCGATGGAATCGATGGTATATCACTCCTGCCAGCTCGTGTTCACACTGTATGTGACCTATCTGGGCGCAGAAGCCATGGCAACCAAGCAGTATGCGGGCAATATCTCCAGCTATATCTACCTGTTCAGCATGGCGATTGGTATGGGGACATCAATCATTGTAGGCCGGCTTGTCGGTGCGCGCCGCAAAGACGATGCGTACAAACGTGTTTTTGACAGTGTAAAATGGGCGCTTCTGGCCACGGTTATCATTGATGTAATTATCATTTTTTTCCGTGTGCCGCTGATGAGCATATTTACGGATAATCCGGAAATTATCAAGCTGGGTGCTCAAGTGATTCTGCTCAGTCTTTTACTCGAAACCGGACGTACCTGCAACATTGTTATCATTGGTTCCCTGCGTGCGGCAGGGGATGCGAAGTTCCCGGTATATATGGGTCTGATCTCCATGGTCTGCATGAGTCTGCCACTGGGGTACCTGCTCATATTCCAGCTTCATCTGGGGCTTGCTGGTGTATGGCTTGCCATTGCGGCGGATGAGTGGACCCGTGCAGTCATTATGTTCTTCCGCTGGAAGAGCAGAGCTTGGGAGAAACATGAACTGGTGGAGCATGATGACGAAGAGGTTGGCGCACAGCCGGTACCGGCTGTCTGACGAAGAATATGATGTGCGGATAAATAAAAGGAGAGTCAATGACGGAAAAGATTCAATCCGTGGTTGGCTCTTTTTTGCGTTCTCGGCAGAGGACTACCGAAGTGAAGTTAGCAAAAATGGTCAAAACGATACATACATCATTCACGTATAGTAAGGATATGGAAGGGGGATTTACCACAGTTGAGCCGTTACCGTGCAATGATTCAGCAAAGTTTGTTCTATATTGAAACCCATCTGCATGAAGAGATCGGGCTGGAAGAAGTGGCATCCGAGGCGTTGTTGTCGCCGTATCACTACCACCGGATTTTCCGTAATGAGGTGAGTATGACTGTGGTGGACTATATTCGTAATCGCCGGATGAGTCTGGCGTCCACAGCCCTGCGATCCACGGATGCAGGCATTCTGGACATTTCCCTGGCATGTGGATTTGAAAGTCAGGAAGCCTTCACTCGCGCATTTCGCAAATGTTATGGCATGCCACCAGGACGTTTCCGCAAATTGTTCGATCTGAAATTATTCGAAGGAAGAACCAGAGGAGGAGAAGTACAGATGAGTCAGACGTCAACGATTACAGGCTGGATGTTAACCGGAAGTCATCCGCAAAATTATGAGATGGGCATTGATCCTGCCGAAGTGCATCAGGGGAAAGCTTCAGGTTATTTGAAGGCAGTTACACCGATGGAGCCTAATGAATTCGCAACGATGATGCAGCAGTTCAAAGCGGACAAGTATGTAGGCAAGCGGATGAAATTATCGGGATTCGTGAAGACCGAGCGTGTGGAGGCGTTCTGCGGATTATGGATGCGTGTGGATAATAACGTTCATGATGTGCTCCAATTTGATAACATGCATGATCGGCCAATTACGGGTACGCAGCCATGGAACCAGTACAGTATTGTGCTTGATGTGCCGGAGGGCAGCGCGGTCATTTCGTTCGGGGTGATTTTGAACGGTAAAGGAAAAGTGTGGGTCGACAGTTTCCGCTTCGATGAGGTTGATCTGAATACGCCGCTGACACATATGGAGACAGAGTATGAGATGTCGGACGAGCCGCTCAATCTGTCATTTGAGGAGTAAATGCTGAGGTGATCAAGAAGTTGTTGCCTAAAATCAGTAACATGAATTGGGAATCTATAGATCCAGGGCTGATCCAATCGCGGGTTGGCTCTTTTTGTTGCCTTTGGGGTATAAAGAAAGTAAAGCCAAGACTAAGCTGAGAGGATATGCACCTGTCATTCAAATTGCAATTCATCCATAGCTAATTAACATAGACCTTGCTAACATAAATAAAAAAAACTGAATTTTTACACGAAAACGAAGAGTGCAGAAACAGTTTGAAGAAACGAAGTTCAAAGCTTTCTGTAAAAAGCTACTTCGGAAGCATATGCTAGGCCCTTTATCCCCGGATTTTCTCTTAGGAGAATTGATTCAAAAAATCTGGGGATAACAGCGATCAGAAGACGGTACTGCACTTGAAGTTATCTCGTGTAACGTAGAGGATGGATTCCATGAATAAAAAAGTGCTCGTGGTAGATGACGAATCAAGCATCGTCAGTGCCATTGCTTACGCGCTGCGGCGCGAAGGATATGAAGTTGAGACTGCGAGTGACGGCGAAGAGGCCTTGGTGAAGGTCGCATCGTTTCACCCACAGGTCATGATTCTGGACGTGATGATGCCAAGGCTTGATGGATACGGCGTATGCCGCAGGCTGGAAGACCGCGAGGATATCGGCATTATTTTGCTGACCGTCAAAAATGATATCGTGGACAAGATCGTTGGTCTGGAAATGGGTGCGGATGATTACATGACCAAACCATTCGAGATCCGTGAACTGCTTGCAAGGGTGAAAGCGCTCATGCGTCGTGTCGAGAAAAGCAGTCCACCACCTGACGATTCGAAGAATCAGGCCATCGTGAATGGCACACTGCGTATTCATGTTGCTCACCGCACGGTGACTGTGAATGAGGAGAAGCTGGATCTGACACCGAAAGAGTTTGATCTGCTGACCATTCTCATGTCTAATCCTGAGCGGGTTTACACACGAGACGATCTGCTGGATCGGGTATGGGGCATGGAATATGCGGGTGGGACACGGACCGTGGACATTCATATCCAGCGTTTGCGCAAAAAAATCGGAGATACGGATCAGCAAAAATTGCAGACCGTATACGGGATTGGCTACAAAGCATCTGCACCTGAACCAGGCGGGGCCATATGAGAGTCAGCATCAAGCTGAAGTTCAGTGTTTTTCTGGCAGCCTTGCTAATCCTGACCGTGGTTGTGCTTAGTTCACTGGTCCTGCGCGGTATTGAACGCAATCAGCAGTCACAGATTGAAGGTATTCTATCGCAGCAGACACGGCTGGTGAACCTGAATGTACGACAGTCCTACTACACCGAGTCGGTTCATCTCGAACAGGACGTTTTTTTACAGCGAAATGGCCGCAGACTGGCACAGGAGCTGGCCAACTCTACCGGATTGCCAATTGCACTCTATAACATGACAGGCCAGCAGGTGGGAGCATCCTTCGCCTCCGGCGAGAGTGAACTCGTACAGGAAACGTTGGACTATGCGCTGCAAAATAAAATAGCTTATCATGAGCAGGGCGAGACCCTGCTCTATGCCGCACCACTGGATGGCCCGGATGGACAGATGGGCGCTGTATGGATACAATATCCTGTCCAGAGTTACCATGAGTTCTATACTCGCATCCTTCAACTGTTCATATGGGCAGGAATTACCGTGGTTGCGCTGAGCTTCATATTAGGTTATCTGTTCTACAATCGGTTTGCCGTTGCGATTACCCGGCTGAAGAGGTCCGCAGATTCCATTCGAGAAGGGAACTACATTACGGAATCTCCTGTAAGGCGTAAGGATGAATTGGGAGAGCTGGGGCAAGGCATCTATTATATGAGTACATCCATTCAGCAAAATATCACAGCCATGCATGCGGAGCAGCAGAAGCTGCAACTGGCGATAGAGAAGCTTCAGGCGCTGGAACAGCAGCAGAAACAATATATCGGTAACATCAGTCATGAGTTCAAGACTCCGCTGACCTCGATCAAAGCTTATGTGGAGCTGCTCGACATGTATAAGGATGATCCGCAACTGCTTGATGATGCGACGAGTAACATTGGCAAAGAAACGGAGCGGCTGTACGAGATGGTGGAGAAAGTACTTCATTTATCTGCCCTGGAAAAGTACGACTTCGAGAACCAGGCCGAAGATGTAGAGGTCAGTGCTCTGCTGGAGGATGCCTGTGGCCGGATGCGTGGGAAAGCGGAGAAGTTTGCGCTGAACATGGAACTGGATCTTGAACCGGCGGTGATCCGCAGTGATCGGGAGAGTCTTATGCATATCTTCATCAACATGCTGGATAACGCCATCAAATATAACATTCCGGATGGTGTGATCCGGGTGAAGAGCGAATTACAGATGCAGGAGCGTCAAGCGGTCATTCGCATCTATAACTCGGGTACGCCGATTCCGGCAGAGGCGCGGGAGAAGATTTTTGAACCCTTTTACACGGTGAACAAAGACAGGGCCAGAAAAACCGGCGGAACCGGGCTCGGATTATCTCTCGTAAAGCAATTTGTTGAAAAGCAAGGCGGTACAATCACCTTACTTCCAAGCAGTACGAGCGATTCTCAGAATGGGGAAGGCGTGACGTTCCAACTCATTTTCCCTTTGGCTGATGCAAGTTTACAAGTTCGAAACAAGTCTGAATAACTTTGGAAGTATGCCGTGTGTATGCTTGGTCTAATAGCAAGAGGAACCAGGGGGGACCATGATGAATTGGAAAAAAGCAGCTTTGGGTACGTTCGGGGCCATTGCCCTGTTAACGACAGCAGCATGCGGGGGAACAACAGAGCCGGGGAGCAATGCACAAGGCGGAAAAACAGGCACCGATATTACGGTGAAAGATAATACCAACACGTCTGTGTACCAGAGCTTCAAGTTGGAGAAAATTGATAAATTGCCCAATATGCGCGGAATTGCATGGCTAAGTGACGACTGGATTGTATCCGACAAGGAGAATAAGTCCTTGAAACCCGTTACTGTTGAAGGTGAGGAAAGATACCCGCATAACTTATATATGTATGATCTAACCAAAGGTACAGACACGCCGCTCAAGGAAAGTGAAGTTAGCCTGGGTGCACCGCTGGTGTCACCGGATGCTCAGTACCTGTTCTATCGGGAGCCGGAGGAAAGTACGGGTAAAGGTTACATTCTGAATCTGCATAACGGGGAGACAACCCCTGCCGGTAAGGAGGATGGCTTCATCCAAGAGGGTGCATGGCTGGATAATGAACATGTCGTTTTTCCCAATATGAAGGGTGATCTGATCTCGGCAAGTGTGGATGGAACAACGAAGGTGCTGGTGGAGACAGGCAATTTCAATGTACGGAGTATCAAAGTGTCAGGCAATATGCTCTATTATATTACGGGCGAAGACGGCCAGTTGAATGCATACGACGTGAAGACGGGTGACGTGAAACAGGTGCTGAAAAGTGTGGAATGGGTCATCCCTTCCAATGATGGAACAAGGCTTGCGATTGTGAAAAGAACGGCGGATACCAAACGGGCGCTGGTGCTCACCGATCTGGAAGGTAACGAGAAGGCCACACTCGCCAGAGGCACGCAGATCTTCGGCACCAGCTGGTCGGGTGATGATTCCAAGATTGCGTATACGATCAATTCCGAGAATGATAATGAGAAAGGGCTGTTCGTCTCCAACACGGAGTCGGCAGAACAGTTCCAGATCTCGGCGGATATGGACAACGCCTCTGACCCGCTTGCCTGGAGTCCGGAAGGCAATAAGATCCTGTTATCGCAGGCGGTATTGGAGAATGAGTCGTATCACTTTGTGACCTCGGTCATTACGATCTCGGAATAAAACAGTTCAGAAAAGCCTGTTCCCGGGAAGGAACAGGCTTTTAGATATGCACTAATTCTTTGTTTTCAACAGTAATTTGACCGCTTCTGCACGCGTAGTTTTATCACTTGGAGCAAAGGTATTCAGCCCTTTACCGTTCAACATCCCGGCTTTTTGCATGCCAGCGACAGCTGCTTTGGCCCAAAGTGGAATCTGTGCATCATCTGCAAAGGTTGAGCTGGTGCCAGTTATCGCTTTTAATTGAAACGCACCGGCTACCATGACAGCCATCTCGGCACGGGTTACAGCGTCATTGGGGCGGAAAGCCCCCTCAGTGTCCCCCTGAATAAATCCTGCTTTCACTGCACGAGCTACAGCAGACTGTGCCCAAGCTCCTATTTTTGCATGATCGGTAAAAGATATTGCGGTTTCTGTGTATTCTGTTTGCAGTGCATTCATTAGCATCACCGTAAATTCAGCACGCGTAACGGATGCATTAGGCTTGAATGACCCATCGGAGAATCCACTTACGATACCTTCACGGACGGCTTCCTGAATGAAATCTTCCGCCCAGTGCCCGTTGACATCGCTAAATCCAATCTCTGCTGGCGCCTTGGGTTGTTCAACCGCAAAAACAGCAAATTTGGTGAAATGGTCTACGTCTACGTTGACTTGATTGTCATGAATTGAAGCTTCTCCCGCAGAGATCCACAACTTGTTTTGTTCATCAAAGTAGAATAGTCCAGCCTGGTGATTGGTTGGCAAGCTTGATGTATCAAAAGTCAGATTCAAGGTTACGTATTTATTGAAGTTCTGTTGAACATTCTTAAGTAACTCATATACCGGGCTGATTAATTTAGTCTGATTAGTTAGCAATTCCGAAGAATCTGTAATCTGGTCAATCGTGATCTTCATTTCTTGATTAGTTGCTCCAGCCGGGATGGTTACAGTGATGCCATCACCCAAACTCACTTGCCCAGCCTGCCCCGCAGCAAGTGTTAAACGTCCATTCGTGGTCGAATGGGTTATGGTATTAGGCGGCGAAGGGGTAATGCTCGACCCGTTGTTATTCTGGTTACCAGAGCCTCCGCCGCTGTTACCATCATTACCACCTGCTGGTGGCGTGGAATTAACACTCCATTTGGCATATAAGATCAGATCGGCTGTAATCTCTGTTTGAGCGAAGTTGAATGGAGTCTTCAACTCGGGGTCTGCGTACCAGCCTGCAAACATATAGCCGGAACGGGTTGGCGAAGCAGGTGCTGAAAGTTTCTTTTCGTATTCAACAGCTGCATCGGATACTGCTGATCCTCCGAGTGTATTGAACGTTACCTTATATGTGTTTGGTGCCCATTTTGCATACAATGTGGTCTCCTGGACAATCGATCTAGTATTCAGGTCAAATGGCGTACTCCATT
The DNA here is from genome assembly GCF_055687625.1 of Paenibacillus sp. CB74. Classification (NCBI taxonomy): domain Bacteria; kingdom Bacillati; phylum Bacillota; class Bacilli; order Caryophanales; family Paenibacillaceae; genus Paenibacillus; species Paenibacillus sp. CB74. The sequence continues at coordinate 5,741,287 of NZ_CM146009.1, forward strand.
CAGGCTCAGTATACCAGCCAGCGAAAGTGTGTCCTGCTTGGATTGGAATGTCAGGAGCTGTCACCAACTCACCATATGGGACCGTCTGATCAGGAACGACTGACCCACCATTAGTTTCGAAGTGAACGGTATAGGAGTTGACCGTCCATTTCGCATACAGCGTGATATTAGCGGTAACGGTGGTATTGCCGAAATCAAAAGCCTGACTCAGACCTGAATCGGTATACCATCCAGCAAAGGTGTATCCTGCTTTAGTTGGAACTGCTGGAACAATAACCTTGTCACCGTAGGATACTGTTTGTTCGTTTACTTCAGAACCGCCGTTACTGTTAAAGTTGATCGTTCGAGGCGTATAAAAGCTGAAATGCAGGGTTGTGGTATTGCCCGCACTATCGGTAACAATCAGTGCATATTCTCCTTCAGATTGAACCGTTTCTCCGTTGTTGAAGGGTGAACCGTTCAGAGTGGCTGTTCCTTCATTAAAAGTAATTGTTGGGCTTTCGTTGTATTTTCCATTATCAGTGACACCCAATACAACAGGAGCTGCTGTATCAATGGAAAAATTCAACGTTGTACTGCCAATATTGTTGGTTACCACCAATGTATAAACCCCGTCAGCCGTAACTGTAGTACCATTTGCGAATGCATTACCATTCAAAAATGCGGTACCACTATTAAATGCAGGTGTTACCGTTTGATTATATATTCCACCGTCAGATATGCCGTTGACTATAGGAGGAGTGGTTTGCTCAATTGTTATGGTCACTGACACTGGAATACTTGTACCATATGGATTGCCGGCACTATAGGTAAAGCTGTCACTTCCAACATAATTGGCGTTCGGAGTATAAGTAAATGCCCCGTTAGCATTCATTACCAATGTTCCGTTCATCGGCCCGCTTTTCAGAATAGCGGTAGAACCGTCGCTATCATTGGAAAGTACGCCTGGTGCAGACTCAGCCAAAGTGGAGTTTTGGTTCGTGGTATAGGTGTCTTCGATTGCTTCCGGAAGCCGTCCACCGTCCAAGTTGGGGAACGTTCCTGCGTTAGCAATATAATAAACCAAGTTGGATTGGCTGCTGTTTAAATTAGGTACTTTAAAATTCACCTGACCATCGCCCCCAAACCTGGTGCTCAACAGACTAAACAGGGGCTGGTTATCGTTAGTGCCAAGAGTGGAACCATTCGCCAATATCCAGTTTTTTGTCGAAAGACTGACTAACATGGGAATGATCTCACCAATGTACTCGCTACCTGTACCATTCTCGGCATGGTTAGCTTGGTTTGTAAATATAGCGTAATGTACACCATTAATCTCTGGGAAGTTAGGCAACTTGAATTCATTCGGTGTGTCTGATCCGTAGGTTGTACCAATCATTTCATATAGATCCGAATATACGGAGGTATTAACGTTCTGCCCTTCAGCAGTTAGCCAACCCGTGGGAGAGAAGGAATATGGAAATAGGCGAACCTCGCCTAACACAGCATTTCGGGTGTATAAAACATCGGGGTCTCGGGAAGGGAATATACCATTCATAGCTATGTAATAGCCCAACCCTTCTGGTGCAGCATTAGTAAGGTTAGGTAAGGCAAATGTTGTTTTTCCGTCGCCGCCATAATTATTGCCAAGCAACGAGTAGAGGGCTGTATTTTGGGTTAAAGAGAGCGTCTGTCCTCTGGCGGGCATCCATCCTGTAGGGACCGCACTGTAAGGGAATAATCTGATCTCACCAAGATAGGGATCTGCAGCCGCGGCATGGACTCGCTGTATAATGTTAGGATTATTCCATAGACCGCTTAGTCCAATCAGGAATACTAACCATAGGAAGCTTACTTTTTTTAATAATGTTATACGCATGACTCATTCCCCATTTTCCATTTAAATATGTTACGTTATGGTTATTCCTGTCCACTGTACTTTCCTAATTCATAGTGGTAAGCCATATAATGATGAGCATAGTTTAATGGATATGAGAGCAAAAATGAATACGATTATAGTTCAAATTCGAAATATATTTTTTGGATTTTCCAGAGACAAATCATTTATGGTTGAAATGTTCCATATCTTTCATCCCTTTCTATACATTTATATTGACTAAGCTATTCCGCTTCCGATAAACTAGAATGCAGGAATATAAGTCGAATGTCAGGCAGCAGTTCGAGACGAAGTTTCGGGCGGCTGTTTCTTTTCTTTTTACAAGTAAGGGTGCAACGTAGTCGTCTTGCCGGATGATCCGGCTCATAACAACATGGAATAGGAACAGGTGATATACATGTGTAACAGCGCGTATCGCGTGCTTTTATATTATAAGTTCGTGAAGATTGAAGACCCCGAGACGTTTACACAAGAGCATTTGCAATACTGCAAGGACCTCGGTGTGAAAGGACGTATCCTGATCGCATCCGAAGGCATTAACGGCACGGTATCCGGTACGCCGGAACAGACGGAACAGTATATGAAAGACATGCATGGGAACCCGCTGTTCAGCGATATGGTGTTCAAGATTGATGATGTGGAAGAACATGCATTCAAAAAAATCTTTGTTCGTCACAAAGCAGAGTTGGTTACGTTCCGCGTAGACGAAGATCTGGATCCAAATGTGATTAGTGGCAAACGCCTCTCACCGAAAGAGTTCCATGAGCATCTACAACGGGATGATGTCATCGTTATCGATGGTCGCAATGATTATGAATATGAAATCGGCCATTTCCGCGGCGCCATCCGTCCAGATGTTGAGTCGTTCCGTGAGTTCCCGGAGTGGATTCGCGAGAACCTGGGTGACATGAAAGATAAAACGATTATTACCTACTGCACGGGTGGTATTCGCTGCGAGAAGCTGACTGGATTCATGATTAATGAAGGATTCCAGGACGTGGCTCAATTAGACGGCGGTATTGTCACGTATGGTAAAGATCCAGAAGTTCAAGGCCATCTATTCGATGGTAAATGTTACGTGTTTGACGAGCGTATCTCTGTACCGATTAACCGGACAGAAGAGGATATTGTCATTGCCAGCTGTTATCACTGTGGAACGACACATGACCGATATATTAATTGTCCAACCTGCAACCTGCAGCACGTAAGCTGCGAGGATTGCGAAGAGACGCATAACCGCTTTTGTTCGGATGCCTGCCGGGAGGCAGCACCGGTACACGCATAAGCAGGAGAGCAGGTGCTGATCGTGAAGCGCGAAGAGGAACGAACGACGCGTGAACGGATTTTGTTCATGCTGAAGCAGCAAGGTACATTGACCGCGAGGGAAATGACAGCTGATCTGGGTCTGACCGGCATGGCCATTCGTCGTCATCTGACAGCACTGGAGCAGGACGGCTGGATCGAGGTTCGGGAGGCCCGGGCTACGGCTGGACGTCCATCCTCGGTGTACCAATTGACGGTACGCGGGGACAGCTTTTTCCCAAAATCATATTCGTCCCTTACGCTGGAACTGCTCGAAGAATTGTCTGAATCAGCCGGGAGCGGTGTGGTGGATGCATTGTTCGAGAGTCGCCGGGACAAGCTGCTCCGCAGCGGATTGCCACAGATGGAGGGCCAGGATCTGGCCGGACGGGTGGAGGAACTCGCGCGAATTCAGAATGCCAACGGATATATGGCGGATGCGTCCAGAGAAGAAGATGGAACCTACGTCATTACGGAAATGAACTGCCCGATTGTACAAGTTGCGAGTGTATACAAGCAGGCTTGTCGCTGTGAACTGGAATTGTTCCGCTCGCTGCTTCAAGCGGAGGTGGAGCGTACCGAATGTTACGCCGATGGCGGCAAAAGGTGCAAGTATGAGATTCGCGAAGCGTCAGGGAATTAACGGTTTATACACAAGAGATTGTTTCGATTCGTCGAAATAGTCTCTTTTTTTGGGTGAAAATGACGTAAAAACGTTATTTTTGTAGTGAGATACGTAATATAATCTGAGATAACACCAGATTCTTATACATAACTCTATGTTAGATGGGAGGCGTTAATGATGCATGAACCCGAACCGGCTTTGAAAAAGGCCATGAATCTATTGAAGGAACTGAGCGAGGATGAAGAGTTCCGCGAACAGTATGAAGCACGTCAAAAGTTTTTACGGATCAGATATCCATGATTGAGGGCGCACGAGAAGAGGGTCTCAAGAAAGGCATGGAGGAAGGAATTCAAAAAGGAATCGAAGAAAGTGAAGCTGAGAGCAAGCGGAAAATTGCATTGAATATGCTCACCTTGGGTCTTGATCAAGAGACCATTGTCAAAGCGACGGGACTAACCTCTGCTGAGCTAAAAGCAATTCAAGAAGAAAAATAAGCTATCTATATGAGGCTGCTCGCATAACATGTGGGTTGCCTTTTTTGATCTTATGTAATGTTTTCTATCACAATCAACCGATGAGAGTAAATTGGAAGCGGTTCAACCATTGACGTATATCGGGACGCCCCTTAATATTAGGGGAACAATAAAACACTAACACGGTTCATGGACTTCAGTCGCATGACAAAAGTCTATATTTGTCTGCTTTTGTCGATCAAAGCAACAATGCGTTGAAGCGTTTGTTTTGTCCCACCCTATCGTGTCAATGGAATCTCGATAAGGGTAACCACATTTTATAAGATGGAGAGGGGTTCTCACACATGAAAAAGAAATTTTGGATGTCACTGATGATGGTTGCTTCAATGATCGTTGCGGCAGGTTGCGGAAATAACAGCGGTACAGGCTCGGAATCCGAAGGATCGGGGAGTACAACAGGTGGAGGCAGCGAGGAAAAATCATACCAGATTGCCATCTCCCAGATTGTTGAACATCCATCCCTGGATGCTACACGCGAAGGTTTCATCGCAGCCCTGAAGGATGCGGGTATTGAAGAGAACAAGAACCTCAAAATCGATTACAATAACGCGCAAGGTGATTCGACGAACAACCTGTCCATTGCACAGAAAATCTCGGGTGACTCCAAAAATGATCTCGTACTTGGAATCGCAACACCATCGGCGCTGGCTCTGGCTCAGCAAGTGAAGGACAAGCCATTGCTGTTCGCGGCGGTAACAGACCCACTGGGTGCCAAACTGGTAACTGATATGGACAAGCCGGGCGGCAACGTTACAGGTGCATCCGACACGAACCCGGAGGCTATCGTACAATTGGCTGACTTTATCGCCAAAAATCTGCCGGATGTAAAAACGGTAGGCTTGGTCATTAACGAAGGTGAACCGAATGCAGTGGTTATGGCAGATAACGCAGAAAAAGCGCTCGCAACACATAATATCAAGCTGGTGAAAGCACCAGTTACGAATACATCTGAAGTTAAACAGGCAACGGATTCTCTGGTTGGCAAAGTAGATGCCTTCTACATTACGCTTGATAACTCTGTCGTAAGTGCGGTGGATACGATCATCCAAACGGCGAACAGCAATAAAATTCCGTTCTTCTCCAGTGACCGGGATACGGTTGAAAAAGGAGCTTTCGCAACGGTAGGCTTCAAATATTATGACCATGGATATCAGGTGGGTGAGATGGCTGCGGACATTCTGAAGAATGGTACGAATCCTGGTGATATGAAAGTCACCGTTCCAGACAAACTGGATCTGATCCTGAACCTGAAAGCAGCGGAAGCCCAAGGCATCACGGTTACGGATGAGATGAAGGCGGAAGTAAAAGACCAAGAAAACAACATTATTCAATAGAATCAATTCATAATACCTTTAGCTACTTCAATCAAGGGTAGATATAGATCAAAACGATTCAATTTGTCTATATCTAGTTACAGAAACAATAATTTAATGAGTTATGAGATTGATTCAATAATCTGACCGGATCATCATCCGGCAGTATGGATGCGAGGCGAACGTGCAACGGGTTCGCCTCATTCTTTTCGATAGACAGGGAGGAAGTAACGTGAGTATAAGCTGGAATTCAATTGAAGGAGCAATCGAGCTGGGACTTTTATATGCACTGATGGCTCTTGGTGTGTATATTACGTTCCGCATACTCGATTTTCCTGACCTTACCGTAGACGGAAGTTTTACAACAGGAGGCGCAATCGCGGCGGTGATGATCTCCAATGACTTCTCTCCTTGGCTTGCCTGTTTGGCGGCAATGGCTGGCGGCATGGTGGCCGGGGCTTGTACAGGTCTGCTTCATACCAAAGGCAAGATTAACGGGTTGTTATCCGGGATCTTGATGATGATCGCGCTCTACTCCATTAATATGCGTATTCTTGGCGCACCGAATAAATCCATTATGGGTATGGATAATCCATTCTCAGGTGAGCATGTCATGGTGCTTATTATTATCGTGGTACTCGTGTTCAAAATCATGCTCGATCTGTTCATGAAAACAGATGTTGGCCTGGCGCTCCGTGCCACAGGGGATAACAAACGCATGATTCGCAACTTTGGTGCAAATACGGATGTAACGACGATTGTAGGTGTCAGCTTATCCAATGGATTGGTAGCTCTGTCTGGGGCATTTATTGCCCAGCAATCCGGTTTTGCGGACATCACAATGGGTATCGGTATGATCGTCATTGGACTGGCTTCCGTCATCATTGGTGAAGCCATCCTTGGTGCAAGAACGGTGTTTTGGGCTACACTTGCAGCAATCGTTGGTTCAGTTATTTACCGGATTGTGGTTGCACTTGCCCTACAGGTCGAATGGTTTGATACATCTGATCTGAAGTTGATTACCGCGGTGATCGTCATCATTGCCCTTGTATTCCCAACGATGCAGCGTTCCATGAAGCAGCGGAGTCTGGCTCGCAAACGAACAGAAGAGTTGATGCGATCCGGGGGTCAACAGGCGAAGGGAGGTATGTGAGCATGCTGGAGATTACGCAAGTAACCAAGCTGTTCAACCCAGGTACAACGGACGAGAAGACTGCGCTCGTCGGTGTGAATCTGACGATGAATCCGGGAGATTTTGTGACGGTCATTGGCAGTAACGGAGCAGGTAAATCGACGTTGATGAACATCATTTCGGGTGTGATGAAGCCGGATATGGGTGATGTGCTAATCAATGATCGTTCCATCAAAAACCTGCCGGAGCATAAACGCAGCAGCTGGATTGGCCGGGTGTTTCAGGACCCGATGGCAGGAACAGCACCGCATATGTCCATTGAAGAAAATATGGCGATGGCATACAAGCGTGGCAAAGGACGTGGATTGGGCTTCGGCGTTACCCGTGCCAGACGTGAGATTTTTAACACGCAACTGGAGAAGCTGGGAATCGGACTGGAGAAGCGGCCTAACGCGAAGGTAGGTCTCTTGTCAGGCGGGGAGCGGCAGGCACTCAGCCTGTTGATGGCTACGTTTACCCAGCCGCAGATTCTGCTACTTGATGAGCATACGGCAGCCCTTGACCCCTCGCGTGCCGAACTGATCACGGAACTGACGGAGACACTTGTGCGTGAGATGAGACTTACCACACTGATGGTGACGCACAATATGGAACAGGCCATCCGTCTGGGCAATCGTTTAATCATGATGGATAAAGGCCGCATAATTCTGGATGTCAGCGAAGAGCGCAAGCGTACGTTGACCGTGCCAGAGTTGCTTGGTGAATTCGAGCGGATTAGCGGCAAAAAAATGGCGGATGACCGGGTCGTACTCGGTTAAAACAAGGAAATAACTTGTCCCCAAATAACTATTTCGTACTATAACAAGCTCTTTATTACAGAAACCTTTTGCGTTCTCGCAAAGGGTTTTTGTGGTATGTTGAAAATACGATGAGAAGAATACATAGGAGGAACCAGGCATGTCTTTACAATTGGATGAAGGGACATACACCGTAACCCGGCGTATGGATTCCATTCGCCTGCTGGCGAAGGAATTTGCGCTTTTTCATTTTTTATATGAGAACAAGGATAAAGTCTTTACGCGCAGCCAACTGTTGGATCGGGTATGGCCGCTGGAGTATCCGGTTGAACGCACGGTGGATGATCATATCTACCGTCTGCGCAAGAAATTAAAACGTTGGGATGAGATTAGTCTGGATACGGTACGGGGATACGGATATCGGCTTACGGTGCAAGAGAACAAGTCCGTTCTGCCCGCTAGTCCTTCTGCTCAGGACCCGGAAATGCAGGAAGTCATTCACGGATTACTTCGTAAATATCACTTGTTTGGGCAGGGAAATGCCATACAGACTCTGGTTCAACAGCAGGAAGCGCTAGGCATTCAGATTGAGCCGTACTATCAGTTGTATATCCATTTTATACAGGGCGATCTGGAATGGCTAATTACAACAAAGGAAATTTCTTTTGAAGAGCGTTTATACTGGTTACTTATTTTTGTTCATTCGCTAATTGAACCATCAGAAAGCTTACCCTTATATGAGCAAGCATTGAATTCATCGGCATTATCTGCGGAATTGCTTCGAGAACTCCGCATTTTGAACATCATTGAACTCTATGCAGAGGTAGGTCAATACGAGCGTGCTCGGATGCAACTGGAGGAGACGTATCGTCTGATAGAGACAGACGAGCTCAAGAATTTCAGACTGCCGGTAACCCTTGCAGCGTTATACGTGGAACTGTGGGGTGGTAGCGGTGAAGCTGTTGAGGCTCAAATGGCAGTGCTGCGAGCAGGATTGAAGGATGCCCCCTATCTGCGGGAGATCGGACGTTTTCAGGTGATGGAAGGTTTATGGTTGCTACGGCAAGGGCGAGTGCGTGAAGCGGAACTTAGGATGGATGACGGACTGGACGTGTTGAAAATGTCGCTGAATGTGCCGCTATATCTGAATGCTGCATATCAGATCCTCCTGTTCATGGAACAACATCGAATTGAAGGCAGACTGCGCAGGAAATATCGTCAAGTGTACGCAGAGATTGGTAAAAATTATGGTGTTCCCACCTATAAACAACGAATTGTAGATGAAATACGTAAATTTTTATCCCCTATCTCCCCATCCTCTGATCTTCCTCTGATATAACTCTCTTATGATTACAGTCAAGTAACACACAGACCACACACGGCTGTAATCAAGGGAGGAAGTACACGTATGACCGTCATTTCAAATGAACCCACATCCAATGAATCCACCGAACCCTCCGCTTCATCTGCGGAATCCTCCAGAAGTTTATGGACCAATCTCCGGTTTGTCCGCATGTTTATTGCCTATTCTCTGGCTACGTTTGGAGACTGGTTTGATGCACTCGCCATCCAGGTGATGGTGGCCTACCGATGGGGCGCCGATCCGTTGATTATCGCCCTTATTCCTGTATGTATGGCCGTACCGGGCATACTGCTGGGCTCCGTTGCTGGTGCACTGGCAGATCGGCTGCACAAAGTGAAAATCATGCTCCTGTGTGATGTAATCACGGTGGGATTAACCATTGCAATTTTATTTGCACCAAGTCCGCTGTGGTTGCTTCCACTGCTTGCCCTGCGAGCCATGATGGGAGTGTTCCATGTTCCCGCCCAGCAGGCGCTAACCCGCCAGGTGGTGGCAGAGGAGCATCTGTTTCAGGCATCGTCCCTAAATGGTTTTGTGAACCAGTGCTCGAAAGTGGCGGGACCGCTACTGGGTGCAGTCATTTTGGCCTTCTTTTCACCACAGATCTGTATATTAATCAATGCTTGTACCCGCCTGCTGTCGGGCGCAGTGTTATGGCCCTTGCGACGGTTGATGGAGAAGCCGGAGCCTGTTGAACCAGACGGAAGTACGGCTGATACAAGGGATATCCCCGAATCGTTGTTTACCCAGTGGCAGCAAGGCTGGCGTTTTATACAGAGCAGTCGCCCCGTACTGAGCACGATGCTGTTCGGCTGTTTTGGACTCATGGCTATCCTGATGATCGATTATCAATTTACGACTCTGTTTCGGGAGATCAAGCCGGGGAATGAATCGCTGTTAGGTTGGTTGGGTTCATCGGGAGGTGCCGGAGCCATAGTCATCATTTTGCTGTTAAATCGTTTGCCGAGAATTGGGTATGGGTGGGGGCTAGGTGGAGGATATCTGTTCATCGGGGCTGGAATTGCTGCATTAGGGTGGATTGGCCCACAAACACCTGAAATTTGGGTCTTAATGTGGGGGTTGTGCATTGGGGTAGGCAATGGGCTCTTTATGGTAACACTGAATTATTTGTTGCAAAAGGAAACCCCTCCTGCCTATGTAGGACGTGTCTTCGGCATTCAAAATTCACTATTCAGTGTTGTACTTGTTGTAGCCCCACTTGCAGGTGGAGCGCTCATTCGAGTTGCAGGACCGAGTCCCACCTTTCAATATATCGGTCTCGCTACGCTGGTGATTGGCCTTGCGGGAATACTGCTACAGCGCATCCTATGGGAGGCGAAGCCGCCGCTCCTATCGGAAGCGAAAGAGACCATTCCGCAGGAATCGGTCTGACTGCTTTCTCGGGTCAACATGTTAAACATTCATTGTATCTACAATAAAACGAACAGCCGCTTCCGTATTCTTCCGAAGGCGGTTGTTTGCACGTTGTACTTGTTGTGCATCGTTGAACCAATCAGACTTCCCACCAAGTGAAATAAGCAGTAGAGGCCAGCAGTCCACCAACCGAAAGTGATCCGCTGACAGAGAGGTTAATGGCTTGACCTGGAGGAACCACATAACGGCCAAATTCATTGGATTGGAAAGGTCCCGCTTGAAGGGGCATCGCCATCAATGAGGTCGCTCCTGAAGGCGCAGAAGAAGAGAATCGTACGATGGCTACGCTGGTATTGCTGCTGGAAAGATTGCTGTTGACCGCCGTGAGTGTACTGGGAGAGCTTAGCGTTCCGTTCGCGGTCAGACTCATGGAACCGCTGAAGGATGACAACAGATTCAGTGCCACTGTGATTCCACCAGAGAGCCGTGATACATACAGGGTTCTCCCACTCCCAGCTGGATTGGCTAATTGAACGGTGGCGATCACTGTTCCTCCCAGTAACCCCAGTGTTGTGGAGTTGGTGGAACCTGCATTGTACAGATTGCCGGTACTGCCAGCACTATTCTCCGGAGGAGCAACAATGCCGGGAGAGATATACGTGTTCGTATTGGACGTATAGACAGGCAGATTTAATGGATTAAATACATTATTGTTCGGCACAGTGTGCACCTCCTTTTATAAGCATCATGCTTAGAATTCCCACCAGAAGAGATTAATGGCTGCAGTCTGACTGCCAGTTCCCAAACTAATGGATAGTGATTGTCCCGGTGGAACAAGAATGGAACCGTTTAAATCCAAGAAATACATTCCCGCAGTGAGAGGTATGCTGAGCAAACTTGTGAAAGTCCCCCCAAGCGTGCCGGTATTTTGCCTTGTAGTAACGATGCTGGAATTGGCGTTGCCAAGCAATGTATTGACGGGTGTAGGTGTACTTCCTGCCGTCACCGTGCCCCCGGAATATACGGCCAGTGTAGCTGCCGCCGTTGTCCCTCCCGAAAGGCTGGCAATTCGTACTGTTCTGCCACTCCCACTTGCATTCAGGATTTGAAGAAGGAGGTTTTGGCTGGAAGGGATCGATGTATTATTGGTCGTCAGGGCAAAAAAACTGCCAGCCGCAGCTGCACCGGCATCTGCTGAAGCCTCAATACCCGGGGCTGCATAAGTGTTGGTCAGTTGAGTGAACAGGGGCCCATTAGACTGGTTGAATATATTAGAGTTTGTCATCTTGTCCCCCCCCTCTGAATAGATGAAACTGGTCTCGCGATACGATTTGTTTCGCATGTCCTCATTACTTGCATTGTATGTAACAACAAGAGAAAGCGTTTGGGAACGGACTGCTAATTCCAAAATAACGGCAGATGCCGTGCCCGTATATCCAATCCGGGCATACGATGCGTAAGCACATTTTTTAAGGGGAAATCGAGATGAGTCGAACAGCGAAGCGAAGCAAGAAGAGAACGAAGCAACCAACCAAATATGCAAGCCGTCGCCGCTCACGTCATTCCTGCCGCGCTAAATTGCTGAAACCCCCTTGTTCCCGGATTACTCGTCCCCGGTTCAAGCAGGGTACTTCCTCACGTACGAAACTCCCTGGTGCTATTCATTGTTTTACAGAGCATACGTATGTCGGAGCCGAAACCAGCAGCAGCATGAATTCCCTCCCGGCACAAGACACCTCATCACTCAGCATGTACACCTATGGCGTTGTGAATCGTGGGAAACATCCGGCTCTGGTACAGATCCAGATCAGCCCCAATGCCTTGGACTATGCTGTGGACAGCCAGGAGGTGGTCGCGGGAGGACAGACCAAAGCGCTGGTACCTTTGCGATTTTTGCATTATACCCGGCTTGCAATTCGATCCGTTGAACCGGATCAACCGACCCGGCTTGATGTTTACTTTCAGGCGCAGCGTATGCCGTAAGGGAGTAGGATTACACAGATTTGACCAGGGAGGAGGACGAGGCACATGCCTAACTTTACGACGTTTAATACGAATCCGGATAATCTGAGGACATTGATTTTCGGCCAGGATAGTACAGGCACAGCCCAGCCTGTCAGAACCGATACAAGCGGGAATGTGGTTGGCATTATTTTGGACGGGACCATTAGTAATATCTCAGGTCTGACTACCGTCACAATTAACGCAGGAACCATTACCAACATCCTGAACGGAACGATTACGAGTGTACTTGGAGCGACGATCACGGCAGGTACGATTAATAGTGTGCTGGGAGCCACCGTAACCGCAGGTACATTAACGAATTTGCTCAATGGTACAATCACAAGTGTATTGGGAGCGACGATCACGGCCGGAACGATTACGAGTGTGCTTGGAGCGACTGTAACTGCGGGAACATTGACGAACCTGCTAAATGGTACAATCACAAGTGTACTGGGAGCAACGATTACGGCCGGAACGATTACAAGTGTGCTCGGAGCGACTGTAACTGCAGGGACACTCACCAACTTGCTTGATGGTACACTTACCAGTGTGCTCGGAGCCACGGTGACAGCGGGAACGCTGACAAACTTGCTGAATGGTACAATCACAAGTGTACTGGGAGCGACGATTACGGCCGGAACCATTACCAGCGTGCTTGGGGCAACCGTAACAGCAGGGACACTCACCAACTTGCTGAATGGTACAATCACAAGTGTACTGGGAGCAACGATCACGGCTGGAACAATCACGAGCGTGCTTGGAGCGACGATTACAGCGGGGACCATTACAGGTATACTCGGAGCAACGGTAACAGCGGGAACATTAACGAACTTGTTGAATGGTACGATTACGAGTGTGCTCGGAGCAACGATCACCGCAGGAACGCTTACGAACTTATTAAATGGAACCATTACAAGTGTCCTTGGTGCAACCGTAACTGCAGGTACGTTGACGAACTTGCTAAATGGTACGATTACGAGTGTGCTTGGCGCAACGATCACCGCAGGAACGCTGACCAACTTGTTGAACGGAACCATCACCAGCGTGCTCGGAGCAACGATTACGGCAGGGACGCTCAGCAGTGTGACGTCCATTTCACAAAAGAGTTTTCAGGAGTCACAGATCATAAGCACACCTACAGCAAACACCTTCACCGCGCTTCCAGCGGTTACGACCAGTGTATTTGGCACGTATTCTTTCTTTGTATATAACCGGGGGCCAGGTGTAAACCGGGTGGATGCTCTGGTTGAGATCAGTGCCAACGGAACGAACTGGTACACGGATGTGACCACTGTGACTGGCATTTTGTCCGGATCAGTAGATGTACTCGTACCACAGCGTTTTCTCAAATACACACGTCTTTCCTACCGCTCCAGCCTCATTGGTGCACCAAGCACGATTGATGTGTTCTTTAATGGACAAGGCACATAACCCATTTATATTTCATATAGGTACATGGAGTTCCTTTGGTGGACTTCATGTACTTTTTTTGTATTGGAGGTGGTCGCATTTGAAGAACCGTTTGCTTGGAATCCATATGATTGTTCAAAATGAAGAACATCACCTGCCCCGCTGTCTCGACAGTTTGAAGCCTTTCGGCATGGAATGTTTTATCACGGATACGGGTTCCTCTGACCGCACACCCGAGATCGGCAAAACGTACGGAGCAACGGTGTTGCACGCCGACTGGCAAGATGACTTTTCCCAAGCACGAAATATCAGTCTGCCTCTGGCAGGTACAGAATGGGTCCTGTGTCTGGATGCCGATGAGTACGTCAGCCAGGGATTGGAAGAACTGCTGAAATATTTGCCCAAAGTCCAAAGAAGCATTTCAAGATTACGAATTACCATAGAGAATCGATACGGTGATGGGGCGGAAGAGCGGGTAATCTGCCAACCAGTGAGACTATTCCGTGCTCATCAGGGATATCAATATGTGGGACGCGTCCATGAGCAGTTGGTACGCAGTAGCTCATGCAGATTTGGCCAGGATGGGGCCGCTGATATGAATGACAGCAAGATCGCTACACAGGATGAAGAACATTTATTGATGGAGTCGGAACCACTTGCGCCGTTATGTCTGATTCATGATGGATACCTGGCCTCCACAATTGCGAAGGAACATAAACCAAGACGTAATTTAAAGCTGATTGAACGGGAACTCGCAGATGAGCCTGCACAGCCTTTTCACCTGTACAATCTGGGAGTAACGTATTGCCAGCTTGGTCAGATCGAACAGGCAATTGAAGCGTTCCGTGAATCATTACGTCTCACAGAGCTACTTGCGCCATATCGCCCTACACTGGTTAAAGATTATGCTAAGACCCTTGTAGGAACGGAACGTTATGACGAGGCACATGCAATTCTGACTGTGGAAAGACAGCGTTATCCAGCCTATGCCGATCTGCACCTGTTGTATGGGGAGACGTTGGAGCACCAAGGTTTGGAGGAACGTGCATACCAATCCTACGTCCGAGCAACCGAATGTCGGGAGGGACTGCAAGGTAATGAACAGAGTAATGGAGGCGGCGCATTAGACTCGCCATATGTAACGGAAGCAGGTTCCGACAGCTACAGAGCTTATTCCGCAATGGGAAGACTTGCACAGAAACGAGGATTTCTAAAGGAGTCTGCACATCTGTATGAATTGGCATTGGACAGCATGTTTGCGTATGCCCCGGCGTGGGCTGGGTTGGCAGATGTACTGCAGCAATCCGGAGAAACAGATGAGAGCATAACAGAAACATTACTCGCCAGATGCATGGGAATTGAGGAGCCGAGTCAAGGCAAATCGATTGGTGGTGAAATGCCTCATTCATATGCAGTGATGCATGAGGATCATCTGGTGCACGTGATTTATGTTCTGGCAGGCTGCGGAGCATATGAGCAGGCATTGAAAATGCTGGATACAGATGCGCGTACTGCTCGTATCCATATAGCGGAACGTATACATTGGATGTTGTGTGCGAATAAGATATCCGAAGCACTGCAATTGGCGGAAGAACACTGGGGCACGGAATGTGTGAGTGAATTCAACATGCCGGCTGAGCACAGAATGGATTGGGCACTGGCTTGTTGGGCTAATGGATTACGATTAAGCGATACATTTCTCGCAACCTCGCATCCACAGGAAAAAAACATTTGGAAGGTCATGGATCGAGTATTAACTCAGCTGTCCAAAGAGCCGCGAAGCGTTGTACCAGTGCCACAAGAACAGAAGCTTATGCAATGGGGTTCGCAGGCAGAGATAATCGCAGAGAAGGTTGTAGAGCAGGCGTTATATACGGGACAGCTTACACTTGCCGAGCAACTGCATAAGCTGCGGGCAATGATGGTGAGGGAGTATTGGGGAACTGCCGTAACTTTACGGAGGGAGTTTGCAAGTCTGTTATATCGTCAGGGCTACACCATAGCAGCCGCGAACATCCTGATTCAGTGTATGACCGAGAATGAACTCGATGCCGAAGGATTATTCTGGCTGGGTGAAACGCTGTATGCCAAAGGATACGATGAACAGGCGTTGTCTCTGTTCGAACAGGCACTGGAGCGGGAACCTGCTCACCGACAAGCCCGGGCTGGAGCAGCTGTATGTTACATGCGATTGGCCTTGAAGGCGATTCAGCAGGAGTTGGTTCGTTCCCAATCTGCCGAGATGCTCATTGCACAGCATACTGCGTTGGATCAAAGATTACGTACGGCCGAGGGCATTCCCTGGCGTACGATTTTCCATGCGAAGGAAAGGAGGAATCAGCTTGCGAGCGGAACGAATTTCCTTATGCATGATCGTGAAGGATGAGGAAGAGTTACTGCCTCATTGTCTTGCCAGTGTCCAGGGAGCGGTGGATGAAATGATCGTAGTGGACACCGGTTCGTCGGATCGTAGTGCAGAGATTGCGCGTCAGCATGGCGCGGTAGTGGTGCCCTTTGAGTGGTGCGATGACTTTGCCGCAGCACGGAATGCTGGCCTGGAGCAGGCTTCCGGCGACTGGATTCTTTTCCTTGATGCGGACGAGGTGCTCGATAGTGCTGCGCGGGAGCAGATCAGAAGCTGGACGGCGGTCAGCGGATGTGACGGATTGTTTTTAAACATTCATAACTATACAGGTACAGGTCAGCAGGGGGCTACTGTGAATCCGGTGCTGCGTCTCTTCCGCAATGCTCCGGGTCATCGGTTTGAAGGTCGAATTCATGAGCAGATTGCGGCGGCGATCTGTCGGGTTAACCCTGAAGCTGCATTTCATGTAACGGACATGATCATCCATCATTATGGGTATCAGACGGCAATTGTGGAGCGCAAAGATAAGGTGAACCGCAATGTTCGCCTGCTGGAACAGGCAGTGGAGGAAGAACCGGATCAGCCGTTCCATCACTATAATCTGGGGGTCGAGTATCTGCGTGTAGGGGAAGCGGAGCGGGCATTGGAGACGTTTGGTGTGGCTCGGATGGGGATTGATCCTGCGGTGACCAGTTACGCGCATCTGCTGTTCAAATATGAAGTTCGTTGTCTTCAGCATCTGAATCGCTGGCAGGAGGCCTTGGATCGCATTGGTGCTGCGCTTGAACTCTTCCCAGAGTACACGGATCTCATGCACCATCGCGGGGTATGTGCAGACGCATTGGGGGATACAGATCGGGCAGAGTATGCGCTACGTGAAGCTATTCGCATGGGTCCGCCTCCGCCCATATACCATACGGAAGAAGGCATCGGAACCTATCAGACGTGGTATACGTTAGGGCGATTACTGGAAGGAAGGGCCGATCTGGAGGGTGCAGTGGATGCTTACGTGGAAGCGGTGCGCGCCAAATCCAGTCTGCTGCCGCCACTCTATCGGATATTCCGTATTATGCGAGTTTCTGGTCAGGAACATCAGATTCCAGAGCTGGTGAGGGAGCGTTTTGCACTCAGTTCAGAAGAGGCTATACACAAAGTATTGGGCATTCTGGAGCAATCCCGTTGTTATGATGCGGCCCTGCAATTATTACCTGGTGTGTCGTCACAACCCAACGGAGCGATGAGGGAGCGTTTATCCGTAGCGGAGGCGATGCTCCAAATCCAGCAAGGGAGATGGAACAAGGCGCGTCTGAAACTGGAACCTGTGAGGCGCAAAAAAGGGTTGCTTGCCGCCTCATCTGCCCGATGGCTCGAACGTTTGGAGTGGATCGAGGGGAAGGAAGTTAGCGGAGATGATCCATTAACGTTATGGTTGAAGCGTAGTTCGCAGATGGGTGAAGCAGTAACTAACAATGAAGAAATTGCTGTACAGACAGGGCGAACCTTGGGTCTGAGAGCGACAATGAAGAAGGACGTGGACTCCAGCATGGACGGAACAGTTGCAGGAGCAGAGTATGATGGCTGGCAGGCCCTTGGACTGATGATGGAAGGGTGTGTACAGTCAGGACGATGGAAAGAGCTGCATAGCCTGATTCAGATGTGCCAACAGCAATTGTCCGTAGAAGGGGTATCGTCAGAAGAGAGCGCTCGTGTAGGAGAGAAGGAGAAAGAGGAAAGGAAGAGGAGCGAGAAGGAGATGGGTAGAGGAAAAGGGGAAGAAAAGGGGCCATTCCCTGGATCTTTGGATACGCTGATGGGAACCAGTTGGCTGGTGAAAGGATTGGTCAGCGCTGCGGATCATCATCTGGAGGTATTCGCACAGCCTGCAGATGGACAGCGGCATCGTTGTTGGCCTGTCGTTCAGCATATTCGGCTGGAGTTACCGGGAGCGGACGGGTTTGAGAGCTGAAGGGATCAGGTAGGTGAGGGGTGGTGGAGAATGTGGGGTCGGAGATTAGCTTGTGCATGATCGTGAAGGATGAAGCGAGGTCACTCCAGCGGTGCTTGAATGCAGTCAGGGATGTTGTGGATGAGATCATCGTTGTGGACACAGGCTCGGTAGATGATACACCTGAAATTGCACGTCTCCATGGTGCCGTTGTCATCCACTCGGAATGGAAGGGTGACTTCAGTAAAGCCCGTAATCTGTCGCTGGCCGCAGCTACGAAACCGTGGATTCTGGTGCTTGATGCAGATGAGGTATGGGTACAGACCAAGCAGATGAAGGCAGAACTCGTGCAGTTGTTAGCAGCAAGCAGAGACGACGTATGGGGATATTGGATACAGGTCACGAGTCTGCTGGGTGTGTCCGGTGAAGAGCGCGTGACGGATGCGGTATGTCGATTGTTCCGTAATGATTCCCGAATTGCTTTTCAGGGCAAAATTCACGAAGAGATTGCTTTTTCGATCATGGCACTCGCTCCGCAAGGCGTACTTCATTCTGGACTTGAGGTCATGCATTACGGATATCTGGAGCAGGTGATCAATGCCAAAAATAAAGGTGCACGCAACATGCAGTTGATCCGTTCCGCGTTGAATCAGGAGGGAAATCAACCGGAGCTGTTATATGCTCTGGCTGCCGAATGGTTTCAGCAAGCGAAGTATGATGAAGCACTCCGGTTGTTACAGCCCTTATTGGCGCAGCTTATGCCGGATTGTGGATATCACTCGGATCTGGTGCTGAAAACGGCTTACGCCTGGCGAGAGATTGGCAGCCCGGAACGGGCGTTTGCTGTGGTGGAAGCGTGGGCGCCGGTGTATGAGGATTTTCCGGATTTGTTGGAACTTGGTGCTGTACTTGAACTGGATCAAGGGAGAGAGGACTTGGCCCTGGACTGGTTAAAACAGGCTAAAATGGCTGCTTCCACAGCCAACAGGTATACATCTGTCTCTGGTGCTGGAACCTACCGCAGCCTGACGCTGGAAGGCATGGCACATGAGCGGGCTGGCCGCTGGGCAGAGGCAGAAACCGCATACACGGCGGCGCTGGACGTGCAACCCGGCAGCTTGCCTGCATGGCAGCGGCTGTTGTTGCTGGCCGCTGCCACTGGGCGGCCACACGCAATCGCAGGCGTAGCCGCCCGAGTAAGCTTGCCGCCTGCGGCATGGCAAGCACTGATCGCGGCCGCGCTGGCTGCGCATCGGCCGGAGTGGCTGCTGCGCCATGCGGCGGCGCTTGCGGGCCCGCTGCGGGCACAGCCGCTGGCCGCCGGGCTTGCGCTCGCCCAGCTGGGCGAGGACGCTGCCGCTCGGGCGGCTTTGCAGCCCTGGGCGGTGCATGCGCAGCACGGGCCAGAGGCGGCCCTGGCGCTGTGGGCGCTAGGCCACAAGCAGCCCGGCAGGCGCAACGCCAGAGCGGCAGCTCGCCAGCAGGCTGGGCTGCCCGCTGCGGCCCACACCGCCGAGGCGCTGCTGCAGCGCGGGGCCATGGCTCGCAGCAGCGGCATGGCGTCTAGCCCGCCCGGCGATGCAACGCCCGGCGGCTCTGCCGCGCCTGCGGCTTGCGTGCTCGCAGCGGCGCAAGCGCTCGCCGGCGTGGGCGCCTGGGCCGCATGGCTGCGCCTGCTGCAAGCCCTGCCGCCCCGCGGCGCGCTGGCGTTGCTCGCAGCGCTTCCGCCTGCGGCACGCTGCGGGTTGCTGCGAGCACCCGCGGGCGTCCGCGAAGGGCTGCTTGCGCTATGCGGCACGCCTGACGGCGCGCAGCAGCCCCGCGCGGACGCGGTGCCCACCCCGGAGCGCGTCGCTCACGCACTCCTTGCGGGCACGCTCGCGCTGCTCGCCGGGCGGCAGAACCTGGCACGTGAATGGGCCGAATTGGCCCAACTCACTGCGCGGCAATCTGCCGCCACAGGTCGCCCGGCGACGACCATTTCGCCGGGCCTGCACATCCTGCTGCGCCTGACAGCACCCGGCGCAGCCTCCGCCGATGCGTATACCAACCAGTGCAACATGTTACTGGTACACCTATAATTTCACTTATCACTTATCACTTATCACTTATCACTTATCACTTATCTCTCGTCTCTTATCTTTATCTTTATCTCTTATCTTTATCTTTATCTCTTATCTCTAACATCTAAGCATCTAACTTCTAATTTTAATTTCTAATCCATAGTCCCTAAATCCCAGTCCCATCCCCCAATGTGTAACCACGATCTGTTTCTCAATCCATCTCCAATTGAAAGTGCAAAAGCAACGGAGCTACCGGTCTTGGGAGCATTCCCCGAACCGTGCATGGTTCCGTTGCCAATAGATCGGTGCCTTAACCTTTGCATATCACCGCTCGAAAACAGCGAATCGGCGCGCCGTACATGTCAGACCAGATCGCATCGTCCGGCTCTTCCACATTCAGCTTATCCTTAATGTTTAGTCCGGTAACGGCCATGATTGTCTCCAGCAGATCAGGGCGCATCTCGGGTACATCGAAGGTAGCGATCAGCTGTCCGTTTGGCTTCAGCACGCGGGCGAACTCACGAAACGCTCGCAGCATTGTGCCCGTATCCAGATGCTCCAGGACAGAGATACAGAACACCCGATCAAATTTACCCGACTCGTACGGAAGCTGGGCCAGATTGGCCTTTGCACGGTGCAATCGGACGAGCGTGGATTCCGGCAGATCCTGAGCGGCCAGCTCGCCAAAATCAGAAGCGATATCCAGTCGTATCGCATCTTCAGACAAAATGCGTTCATCCCAATCACAGGCGTGAACCTCGCGGCAGTGTTCGGCAAGCCAAAATTTGAACGGATGGGAGATGCCGCAGGCTGCATCAAGGACCACATCGTCTGGACGTGCAAACCGCCGGGCCCATTCATATTCGTAGGGACGGCTCCACCATGCCGGATGCAGGGGGAAGACCAATGTGTCCGTTTTAGGGTCACTTTGCCTAATGTATCTTGATTCCATGAATTCCGTTGCCTTGGGCGTATCCATCATCCCCGAATTCCCTCCTTTAATCCTGTCTCTGCCAAAAAAGATTCCAACACCGTGCTCCACCGGCTCCGCCACTTGGCAAGATCATAGGACAGTGCAGTCTCGCGCGCATAGATTCCCAGTCGTTCCCGCTCGGCCCGATCCTGTACGAGACGAACCAGGGCGGCGGTTAGTTCCTGCTCGCCGGGAGGTACCAAAAGCCCGTTAAAACCATCCTGAATCAGATCATTCAATCCGCCGACATTGGAGGCAATCACCGGAAGTCCACAGCTCATCGCTTCCAGACAGGCATAGGAGGTACCTTCCGAGAACACGGTTGGAATTACGGCGATATCTGCCTGATGGTAGGCCTCCCGAATGTCCCGGAAATCATACGTACGCTGGGTAATCCGCTCCGCATGTGGATGATTACGATGCCAATAACGAAAGGCTCTCCCGACCGTACTGCCTTCAACCAGTTCCCCGGCAAATTCAATCTCCAGATCCGGAAAAGCCCCCAGCAGCTTATCTGCTGCCAGCATCATGGGAATAATGCCCCGTTCCATGCTGATGCGACGCGGATATATAATGCGAATTGGGCGGGGAGAGGTCAAGCGGACATCCATAGTTTTCTGTTCAACCTGTTCCTGAGTCAGACCATTAACCTGATAATCAGCATCTGCTGATATTACACTATCCGTAGCCCAATCCGTTGAATTCAGGTGGTGACGAGCAACCGTAGACGATCCGCCGACTACCTCGGCTTTTTCCAGCTTTGATAACTCCAAATGGTGACCTACCGCTCCCTTCTCATCTCGTTCTTGATCGCTATCTGTATCCCCACCTCCATCTCCGTTAGCCTTCCCACTGTATGCTCCATCACCACTCGGTCCAACCTTGCTTTCCACAGCTTTCATCCCCGATATAACTGCACCGGCATTCTCCTCATGACTGGCGAGATCGGTCTTCCATGCGGCAAGCCATTCGTCTTCCTGTTCCTGCTCGAAGGTTCGTGTTGGCGGGGCAGGTGTGAAATAGGACGTATCCACTGCATTGGGAATCAGGACGACCTGCCTTGGATCGGTATAGGTGCACGCAGCCCGGCAGAAAGTCTGGAAATGGGAATCCACGGATACAATGCGCACGAGTCCATCTAGAGCGAGTTGAATATGTTCCGCCACTTGTTGTTTGGTCTCCAGTGGCAGTCCGGGACGATCCCAGTTAATGCCGTGACAGATGCCAAGACTGCCCGGTTTGTAGGTGATGGGCTGCCACAGACAGCTTGCATAGATCACTGGGCCGCGTGCCGCGGCTGCCATTCGATCAAAGGCTTCCGGTACATTATCCATGTCGTACGAATAACCGAATACGTCAATCTGCTCCGTCCGAGTCTGGAATGCTTCAAAATAGGACAGTTGATGGACCTCGGGAATATGTCCGAGTCCGCGGATGACACTGCACAGATCCAGGATATAACGCTCCAGCCCACCACCGAATACCCGACCAAATTCCCGGTTATACCCATCGGTGAAGCTATGCGTCAGAATACTCACCACGCCCATCTCACGGTCCCTCCTTCCAGGGAATCAGCCGAGGTTCCGGATCGAGAATCGACTCGTAATGTGCAAGATTGCCCCACTCACCGCTGGGATCAATGCGCTTGTAACGCAAATATTTACGCACCCGGTCCTCCAGACTGCCTGCCCAGCCGAGATGTTGAACCTTCAATTCCGTGCTGACTCCGGGCAATACGGTGCAGGACAGGGGAAGACGGGGAACATGATGATTCTGTTGTGGATAAAAATAAGGATATCCAGGCATATAACGTACAAGTGAAGCGGTATGCCGCTTGTGCAGACACCAGAGATCATCTTCCCGGTAATGGGTCCGGCCACCCCACATATCATAGAAACGGAAGGCAAACCAGTCTGCATATTCCTGATTAATCAGCGTGCGTATGGCTTTCTTGGCCTCTGTGCTGTACAGCTCATCCGCATCAACCGATAGCAACCAGTCGGGACGTGTTCCCGCCGCCGCTTGCCATAAGGTGTTGCGAAGTCGCCATTCCTCGGCGAACAGCGGTTTCTCCAATACCTCCAGGCGGACCACCTTCGGATAGGCTTTGCATAGCTCCGGGGTTCCGTCTGTACTGGCATCGTCTACAATCACGATCTCATCCACGAACTCACTCAGATCATGCAATACTTCTTCAAGGTATCGGCCGCGTTCATTGCGAACCTGGAGCATGGCGGTCAGCTTGTTGCCTTTGCTTTTGCGAACTCGACGGATGGAGAAGGGCTCTTTGAATGCACTCGTTTCCTCTTGTGATACAGCAGCATCCTGTTCACCCTGACCTTGTTCACCGCCCCAGTGATGCACCTGGCTTCGGATGTTCTGCGCTGGCTGTGCATGATTCGGCGGCTGATCGCCTTCTCCCGATGCGTCTGTATGTGTCAGATCCACTGTTACCGTTGGCGTGTAAGTGGTTTCGGTTCGGATATTCCTGTGCACCATCGGCCCATTCAACTGTTGCCTGCGTTTCTTCGGGTCCAGCATCATGGCACCTCCCCAAGCAATTGCTGTACGGCATGATCCAACAACTCCAGCTCGACAATCCGGGCGAGCGCATCTTCATCCTCCAGTGCCGTTTCGAGAAAATGTCTGACTGCCCCGTGTCTGTCGCCTCGCAGGGCCAGCACACTTCCGGATAATTGCTGATAATCCCGGCGACTGGCATCATCCTGAATATCGACTGCATGAACCAGCGCCAGTGCCTCTTCCACGCGACCTGTCTCCTGATAAATGCGGAATTTCCAATGTCTCGCGGTTTCTCCGCCAAGTTCGTCCAGGGTGCGCAGCGCGGTTCCATAATCATCGTTCATACGTAGTAATTCCGCTCGTACAAGTTGATCTTCTCCTGCCTCCAACCAGCGACATAACTGTTCATAATGATGTCGTTCCTGTTCGTCGGATGCACTAATCCCGTACACCAGCAGGGCGTCCTCCAATTGTCCGGCCCGGGCATGGATGGCAGACAGGAAGCGATAGTGGGAGATCACACAATCACTTCGACCATTCAGGACCGCTTGGGTGAATGCCTCTTGTAATGATTGGATGGCCCGAGAATCTTCAAGCAAGTACTCATAGGCTGCGAGCAAAAAGGATATGGTCTCATGCGCCCCTGCTTTGGCTCGAAGCTGGCGATAGAAATCAGCACGTACACTGCATTGAAGCAGGGTAACGCTATCCGGAGTGCCTGACAGGATCTGCCGCAGCGCATGCAGGAAGAACAGTTCGTAGTCCCGGAGAGGGACTTCGAGATTATCCTTTTGCACCGTACCCGCTTGTGAAGGATCTTCGCCTCCCAGCCAGATGGCGCGTACGCCTTGGAATAATAGCTTCATATATCGTGTTTCGGAGGATGTACCTACCAGATCAGCGATACCCACCAGTTTGGAAATACTGCTTTCCCACAGGGGAGAAGAGGCTTCGTCTCCGACAGGCTCAGGGAGCAGGACAATACATAGCTCTGGTTCCAGCGAAGCTGCAGCCATGAGCCAGTAGGGATGAGTAACCACTGCCACAGTGCGTGGCTCCATCAATAGCTGCTCGGCTTCAGGTAAGGAGATTACAGTGATCACCGCAGGTACATCCTCTGTTTGCGTCAGACTGCTGACATAGTGGACCTCGCCCTCAATCGATAGCAGTGCAACAATATCGGGATAGGGAAAGGATGACCATCCTCCTTTGCGAGGGAAGAGAACATATCGGACAGGGGGCTGTTCTGCGACAGCTGCACGGGCCTTATCCGGACTGGCTTCGGAGTCTTCACTTGGTAACGGCGCAGGTTTTTCCATGAATCGTTCACCTCACCTTGACTGTAATAAGGAGCGTCCTTCACTATGCATGTGCTCCATGCTTCCACTTCATATGTAAAGCCCTCACGGCACTTCGCATGATATGCCTGAGACTAACATATGGGCATTCCGTCCCAAACATGAGTATCTTCCATGAATAGATGAAGTAGGCAAGCCATTATAGAGCTTCCTTAAGCTCCAATCCTCTAATTTCGGCTTCACTACACCTTCTCGATACTGTAAAAAAGATATTTGAATTCGCACTACAATAGGCTGATTTTTATCTTTTGTGTGACCAGGATCACTTTTTTTTGCTCTAAACACGGAGATTGTGATAATTCTCACATGTATAAAATAGGGAATCTGGCACAATACGTTCATCAACGTATTTGGCGGACAGACAGCGAAGGTGCAGCTTCAATGCCAAATACGCATACTGCGAAGTGAACAGAAAGAAGGGGTAACGGTATGGATCCGATTATGTTATCGCGTATCCAATATGCACTTACAACGATTTTCCATTTCTTCTTTGTCCCGCTATCCATCGGTCTTGTGCTGTTGGTTGCAATCATGGAGACGTTGTACGTTGTTAAGGGTAAGGAAATCTACAAAACGATGGCCAAGTTCTGGGGCAAGCTGTTCCTGATTAACTTTGCCGTCGGGGTTGTCACAGGTATTCTGCAAGAATTCCAGTTCGGCATGAACTGGTCCGAGTACTCCCGGTTCGTGGGGGACGTGTTTGGTGCGCCACTGGCTGTTGAAGCGCTACTCGCGTTTTTTATGGAGTCTACATTTATTGGGCTGTGGATATTCGGATGGGATCGTTTGTCCAAAAAAGTGCATCTGGCCTGTATCTGGCTGGTGTTTGTCGGCACATTCCTGTCCGCGCTGTGGATTCTGGCAGCCAATTCATTTATGCAGCATCCCGTCGGCTTTGAGATCAACAACGGCCGAGCCGAGATGAATGATTTCTTCGCACTCATTACGAATGGTCAACTTCTCGTTGAGTTCCCACATACGATTTTTGGGGCATTGATGACAGGGGCCTTCGTTGTCACCGGGATCAGTGCTTACAAATTAATGAAGAAGCAGGATGTAGAGATCTTCCGCAAATCGTTTAATATTGCGATCATCATTGGACTCGTTTCTTCATTAGGTGTGGCTTTCTCGGGACACTTTCAGGCGCAATATCTGGTGGAGACACAGCCCATGAAGATGGCAGCCAGTGAAGGCACATGGACGACGACAGAAGATCCGGCACCATGGACGGTAGTTGCTTTTATCGATCCAGACAAACAGGAGAATACCGGTGAGATCAAAATCCCTGGATTGCTCAGTTACCTGTCCTACAGCAAGTTCTCCGGCAGTGTCACAGGCATGAAGGAGCTTCAAGCCGAGTATGAGCAGACGTATGGACCGGGGAATTACATCCCGCCGGTACGAACAACGTTCTGGAGTTTCCGTATTATGATCGCAGCGGGTGGCTTAATGATTTTGTTATCCCTGTATGGTACGTTTCTGGCCATGCGCAAGAAGCTGGAGATTGCAGGAAAGTGGTTCATGCGTCTGATGGTAATTGCTATTTCTCTGCCATTTATCGCTAATACATCTGGTTGGATCATGACCGAGGTTGGCAGGCAGCCGTGGACAGTGTTTGGCTATATGACGACCGAAGCCGGTGTCTCACCGAACGTATCCGCAGGAATGATCCTGTTCTCGACCATCGCTTTTACCGCTGCGTATACGGTTCTCGGTATCGTGATGGTATACCTGTTCGTACGTGAGATCAAGGCAGGGCCATTTGCAGTCGATAAGCCGGAAGATCACGATGAATCGGCCGATCCGTTCGGCGTGGATGGAGGTTATTCCGTTGTCACTAAGTGAGTTGTGGTTTTTGCTGATTGCCGTATTGTTTGTCGGTTTCTTCTTTTTGGAAGGTTTTGATTTTGGAGTGGGGATGTCTACAGGCATTATTGCCAAAACGGACCGTGAACGCCGGACCCTGATCAACTCGATTGGTCCCTTCTGGGATGGTAACGAAGTATGGCTGATTACAGCAGGGGGTGCCATGTTTGCTGCCTTCCCGCACTGGTATGCCACGATGTTCAGTGGTTTCTACCTGCCGCTTGTGGTCGTATTACTCGCCTTGATTGGTCGCGGGGTTGCCTTCGAATTCCGCAGTAAAATGAAACAGCAGCGTTGGCGCAAAACATGGGATATCATCATTGTGGTATCCAGCGCGCTCCTGCCTTTCCTGTTCGGCGTAGTCTTTGCCACGTTCATGAAGGGTCTGCCCATTGATGGGGAGATGCAGTTGCGCGCAGGATTCTTGGATATCGTTAATCCGTACACTGTAATTGGTGGTTTGAGCGTAACCCTACTGTGTCTGGTTCATGGATTGCTGTTTGCCTCCCTACGAACAGTCGGGGAACTCCGAGAGCGTGCCTTGAATACAGCGCAAAAATTGATGCTGCCGCTAGCTGTACTGCTTGCCGTGTATGCGATATTGACGTATTTCATGACCGATGTGTTCGCCGTTCGCGGCTGGGCACTGTGGATCATGGTTGTACTTGGTGCAGTTTCACTTGCGCTTGCGGCATACTTCATTCGTCAGAAGCGTGAAGGTTGGGCTTTTGGTATGACAGGTGCTGTGATTGCAATTGCCTTTGCTTCGGTATTTATCGGACTGTTCCCAAGAGTGATGGTGAGTTCCTTTGGAGCGGCATATGACCTGACCGTATACAATGCGGCATCTGGTGCGTATTCCTTGAAAGTCATGACCATTGTAGCTTGTACACTGCTGCCATTTGTTCTTGGGTATCAGATCTGGAGTTATTATATCTTCCGCAAACGCCTGAACGAGCAGCACCACCTGGAGTACTGATATGGGACGGGGGCTGCTGAAGCTGCCGGGCATCCGGCCAGTACTCGCGCTGGCATCAGCGCTGGTACTGCTACAGGCGATGACGATCATTATGCAAGCCAAATGGTTGGCACAAGCCATCACGGCATTGTTTGAAGGTTCATCCGTAACGGAGCAGTACCCGGTACTGCTGCTGTTCCTGGCTGCTTTTGCCGCCCGATACGCTCTATCCTTCTGGTTACAACTCGTGACATCACGATATGCGGAGAGGACAGGGACTGATCTGCGCAGACAGATGGTGGAGCAGTGGTTCAGACTTGGGCCGCGTTATGCCAAGACCGAGGGCACAGGCCATCTGGTTACACTGGCACGTGAGGGCACCGCTCAATACAAGACGTATCTCGAACTGTTCATTCCTCGTATGCTGGGCATAGGATTCACACCCATCGTCATTTTGCTGTATGTGTTCAAGCTGGATATGATGTCCGGGGTTATTTTGATGCTGACACTCCCGATCCTAATCGTGTTCATGATTCTGATTGGCCTCGCAGCTCAGCGTAAGATAGACGGACAATTCAGATCCTACAAAGCGCTCGCTAACCATTTTGTCGATACCCTGCGTGGGCTGGAGACGCTAAAAACATTGGGACAGAGCAAAACACATGAAGGCTCCATTCGGCGGGTCAGTCAGCGGTATCGGAAAGCGACGATGTCTACCCTGCGTATGGCCTTTCTTTCTTCATTTGCACTCGACTTCTTCACCATGCTGTCCGTTGCTTCCGTGGCGGTTAGTCTGGGATTACGTCTGACGGAAGGACATATGTTGCTCGGTCCTGCACTGACGGTACTGATTCTCGCACCCGAATATTTCCTGCCTGTACGTATGCTCGGCGCTGATTATCACGCCACATTGGATGGTAAGGAAGCCGGAGCGGCCATTAATCAGGTGATCGAACGGGGTAGAGCCGCTGAACAGAAACAGAAGGAAGCCTATGCTAATGTTGTTGCGCATGCGGTTACGGCAGAGGACGAAGCAGGATCTACACCATCATTATCTTCGGGTAAAAGGAAAGTCGGCATCTCGACGATACGTGTCGTGTTGAGTGACAACATGGCTGCGGTGCATCCTGATCTTGATCCCGATGCTATTCCTGAGTTGGATTCTTCCTTTTCCTCCAGATCCTCTTGGAATGAGAATAGTAGACTCGCACTTACGGATGTACAGGTACGGCATGAGGATGAAGGTCCATATTCGCTAAAGGATGTCACATTTCAGACCACAGGTCTCGGCAAAATCGGTATTATTGGCGCCAGCGGAGCAGGCAAGTCCACATTAATTGATGTATTGGCTGGTTTCCAGTTACCTACTTCGGGTCAAGTACTGGCTAACGGACAGCCGGTTACATCGGATATGCTCGAATCCTGGCGAAGACAGACGGCAGCGATCCCGCAGCATCCGTATATCTTTAGTGGAAGCCTGGCCGATAACGTTCGTTTTTACATGCCGGAGGCTTCGGATGCGGAGGTGGCCAAAGCAGTTAGCGCTGCCGGATTAACCAAGTTACTGTCCTCATTATCCGGTGGGCTGCATGAGCCTATTGGGGCTGGCGGCAGACAGCTCAGTGGTGGGCAGGAGCAACGGGTGGCATTGGCAAGAGCCCTGCTGAGCAAACGAAACATTCTGCTGCTCGATGAACCGACAGCACATCTGGATGTGGAAACAGAGTATGAACTGAAACAGACGATGCTGCCGCTGTTCGAAGGCAAACTTGTATTTTTGGCTACCCATCGTCTGCACTGGATGCCGCATATGGATCGGATTATTGTTATGGATGGCGGCACGGTGGCAGAGACAGGAACACATCAGGAACTGCTGGCAAGGCAAGGTGTATATTATCAGATGATTCAGGCCCAGATGGAGGCGATATAACATGAAGTCCGGATATGAACATATGGAGGCCGTCCGTAACGGCAAAGAAAAAAATAGCTGGATTGCTCCGTATGTGGCACAGTACCGCTGGAGATTCATCGCAGTCATTGCGCTAGGCACTTGTGCTGCACTGTGTGCGGTACTGCTGCTGTTTACATCCGGATTTCTGATCTCCAAGTCTGCGCTGCGTCCTGAAAATATTCTGATGGTATATGTCCCCATCGTAGGTGTACGTGCATTTGGAATATTCCGCGCGGTGTTTCGATATATCGAGCGCTTGGCAGGACATGATGCCGTACTGCGGGTATTGGCCGATCAACGGGTGAAATTATATCGCATTCTGGAGCCACAGGCCCTGTTCTTGCGTTCTCGCATGCAGACCGGAGATGTACTTGGAGCACTCGCCGATGATGTGGAGCGGTTGCAGGATATTTATCTACGTACCGTCTTTCCCGCTGTAACTGCGCTTGTAATGTACGGCGGGGCTGTGATTGCTTTTGGCAATGTGGATCTGGGATTTGCGGTGTGGATGGGCTTGTATATGTTATTCCTTGTTGCCGCGCTACCTGCGATTTCCCTGAAAGTGACGTGGAAATGGCGTGTGCGGCTAAAAAAAGAAAACAGCAGGTTGTATACCCGTCTGACTGACGGTGTGCTTGGACTGGGAGATTGGCTTGCAAGTGGACGAGCAACCGAATTTGTTCAGCAGCAGGAAGAGGCGGAAGAACAGGTCGACATGGTTCGTCGCAAGTTGCGGCGTTGGACACGTTGGCGTGATCTGATGGCCCAGTATGTCATTGGCTTGATGGTCGTATCAGTTACAGTATGGGCCGGAAATGCCGCTTCTGTCGGACAATTACCTGTCGTGATGATTGCTGCTTTTGTGTTGGTGTTATTTCCGCTCACGGAAACACTTCTGCCTGTAGGGGATGCTGTGGAGCATCTTCCACAGTACCAGGAATCACTGGACCGCTTAAAACAGCTGGAAGGGAATCCGGATCTTCCGGGGCAGACGGGAGTGGGCGATATTGGCGGAAAAGGCGAGTCGATCTCTGCAGTAAAAAACAGCAACCCGGCGGCTAGACAACCATCAGAATCCTTACCCGCTACAGATGATACTCAACACAGACGAATTCGTCTGCGCATTCCGCCCAAACTAAGAGCAGACATCGAGATCAATCGCGTTAGTTATCGCTATGCACCGGATGATCCTTACGCTGTGCAGGATATCTCCCTTCATTTGCCGCAAGGCAAACGATTAGCTATCCTTGGGCGAAGCGGTGGCGGCAAGTCGACCTTGTTGAAGCTCATTCAGGGTGCCTTGCTTCCGTCTGCGGGGAACATTCTGATCAATAATGCACCTGTGCAGACGCTGGATGAGAGTGTGCCTGATGTCATCGCAGTGCTGAATCAGAGCCCACACCTGTTCGATACCACGGTAGCCAATAATTTACGGATTGGTCGTCCACATGCAACGGATGAGGAGATTCGTCAGGTGGCTGCCCAAGTCGGTTTATCCGGTCTGATTGAATCCTTGCCGCAGGGATATGATACACCGATGCTGGAGACGGGTCTGCGTTTCTCAGGTGGGGAAAGACAACGAATTGCACTTGCCCGGGTACTGCTCCGGGAGACACCTGTTGTGATATTCGATGAACCAACCGTGGGGCTTGATCCCGTGACGGAACGTGAACTGATGCGCACCATTCTGGACAGCTTGCAAGGCAAAACGATGATCTGGGTCACCCATCACCTGATTGGTGCGGAACAGATGGACGAACTTATTTTTATGGAAAATGGACAGATTGCCATGCAGGGTTCTCACGAACAACTGCTGGCTGGGGAAGAGCGATACCGCCGTCTCATTGAACTTGATCGGCCGGGATGGACAGGGCGGCAGCAACATGAACAACCGTTGCCGCCGGCGGCTTCGAGATAAGTGTGAGCCAGTGAGCGCGAATCAGATAAACATAACAAAGAGACGAGCCAAGAAATCTTGGACTCGTCTCTTTTTCTAGGATATGACCGCGTTGTTGCGGATACTTACATCTCTACCAACATCAATATGATGGAGGAAAGGCACAGACAAGTGCTGACGAGATAGAGCACAGCAACCACCTGTTTGTGATTCAATCCGGCACGCAGCAGTCGATAATGGGCTTGACTCGCATCGGCCTGGTAGATTGCTTTACCTTGAATGAAGCGTTTGATCACGACAAAGATGTTATCGAAGATTGGTACACCGAGCGCCAAAATTGGAATGAAGATGGACAACATGGTCGCTTGTTTGAATGCACCATCCAGAGCGATAACTGCCAGAATGAAGCCGAGGAACGTAGCACCTGCATCACCCATAAACACTTTGGCAGGAGCTTTGTTGTACTTCAGATAACCTATTGTCACACCAACCAGAGTGATCGACATGAGTGCGGAGTCACTTTGTCCTTTGGCCAGGGCCACGATGAACAAGGTAATCGCCGAAATGGCCGATAATCCACCAGCCAGTCCGTCCATGCCGTCCGAGAAGTTGATGACGGTTGTCACTCCGAAGATCCAGAGGATCGTGAGAATGAATTGCAGCCAGATCGGGAGCATAACATATTCCGCGTTGAAGGGATTCACGAATCCGGTGAACGCAATGCCTGAAGCAAATACGAGCACTGCTGCAGAGACTTGTACGAGCATCTTGGGCAAGGCAGGAAAATCTTTGCCTTTTGTTTTGTACCAGTCATCGACGGTTCCAATCGTTAGCAGAAGCATACCACCAGCGACCAGAGCCGCCGTTTCCCATGTGATTTCTTTGGTCAGAGCAATGTATGTCAGGAAAAATCCAGTAAATATCGCATAACTCGCCGTGAGTGGGATCGGTTGCCTGTGCAGCTTACGCTCCACATCCTCTCGAGGCTTGTCCACAAAATCTAGCCGGTGAGCCAGTCGACCAAGCGGCGGAATAAGCAGAACCACGACAGAAAAAGACACTATAAAAGCCAGTATGTATACCATAAACTCGCTTGTTTCACTCCCATCTACCAATTTCTCCTTATTATACGAGTTAAACAGGAAATCTGTCGATGTCATTATTGTAACCAGACGTACGAAAAAAGGTGAGCCAAAGTTCAGATTTTATCGCATTTGAGGAAGATAGGAGCCGAAATATTGTTTTACGGTTTCTGCATGATATCCATCATCACCTTGCCAGGTTGCTGCAAAGATGAAATCACCGGAACCACCCTTGCCTTTTCGCGGGTTATCTCCAGGAACCAATATTCCAGCTGCCGCCCAGATTTCCAGCAGGGCATCCCGCTCCTGTTTGCTGGAAGGCAAGATGTCTTTCCACTTTTTCTCCAGTGAGCGTGCACTGTCCTTGGGGTCTTCCGTCTGAGCTGCTTCAAGCAGCTTTACCAGAATAGCTTGGTCTTCAGGGGTTACTTCATAGCTTGTATCGTTGTCCTTACGCAGTAATTCCAGATCCATAAGGCAATAGAGAAGCCAGCCATGACGCACGCCGCCCCACTTGATCCGTTCAAAGTTCAAGACGTTTAAATCGACGTTGGAATATTCCTTGTCTGACTGCAAACGCAGGTAATTACAATCCCCGCAGGCACTGGTGTTAGGGTGAAGGGCAGGGCGTTCCGCATAGGTATGCAGAGGCATGTTCGATGTTAAAGCCCAGCTGGATAATGCGCTGCGCAGGTAAACTTTTTTGGTGGACAGACTATGTAGAAAGGCCGATATTACCCGCTCTTTGAACGAGTCATCCTGATGCATGTCGTATAGACGCTGGACAATCTCGTCATGCGTAATTGTGAGCGGGTCGAACATGACGCCTTTGCTTTTGGCATACTCAAATTCATCCCCGGAGAACGGGATAGAAGCTGTTTTCCAGCCGCCACCTCCCCAGAATGTGCTCAGCAGTATCTTTGCCGCTTTTTTGTCCATATAGTTAGCCTCCTTTATGGATATACCATCATGATAAATGTGGTTCTTCAATCGATCCCAGACCTGCCTACTTTAATGTGCGTATTCCTCGGTTGTATTCAGAATCATCTCGACGAGACCTGGAAAACGTGAGTTTAGTTCTTCCTTTCGCAGGGAATAAAAGTGCTGTTTACCTTCAATGCGTGGCTGGATCACGCCAGCTTCACGTAAAATTTTGATGTGATGGGACAATGTGGATTTGGAAATATGGTCTACTTCGAAGGCGGAACAGTTTTTCTCGCCAGAACTGGCCAGACAGTGTGCAATTTTCATGCGGATTGGATCACCGAGTGCATTGCAGACCGTAGTCAGCTTCAGTTCCGAAGCCATAGGTATCGTTGGAGTTCTCATATCTATGACGTTAGCATATTCGGCTTTTTCTTTCAATGTTTGAAAAATATCGAACTATCTCTTGCGGGTAGGATAGGAAGTGTGTTACATTTCTTTTCAGTTAGTTCGAAATTATTCGAACTGAAAGATTGGAAATCGGCTTTTTATTCTAGGAGGAATATATATGAGTACTACAAATACCACTACAATGTTGAACAACTACTTCCGTTTATTTGATGCTTCACGCACAGACGAGCGCGCCATGGAAGATCTGTTGTCCCTGTTTACACCGGACGCAGAAATTGTACTTAACGGTACCAGTCGAACAGGGTTTGATGGTTTTATGAAAGCTTTCTACGAGTATAATAAGGACGTAAAACATATGTGGGACGCGTGGGTACAACAGCCTGACGGCAGCTACCAAACTAACTGGGCGGTATGCGGACAAGCGGCAGACGGAACGGTATATGCCAAAGCAGGCATTGATATCGCGCGTGTAAATGATGCGGGGCAGATTGTGTATCTGGAGAATGTTCAGGCCGATCAGAATGCATTCAGCAAGTATAATCAGTAAATAAAATCTAGCGATTTCAGTTTGATGAATGAAAATCCAGAAATTTGAATTACTAAAAAGATAGCCACACGGAGGTCCACAGTTTTTCATGCTGTGGGCTTTTTTCTGTAGCGCTTTTAGTTAATTAGAAGGCACTGAGAACGAGGGCTTCATCACTCTGATCGCACAGTTTCTACAGGGAAATGGATGCACCAACACACTGTACATGAAAATATATGTACCTGAAAAACTGTGCATGAAAAAGACCATCCCGCATGTCGTAAGCATGGCGAGACGGTCCTCATGAATGTGCATAAGCGTAATCGTTAGAGTCGAATGTTGATAGTCGAATGTAAATTTGAGCCGGATGTAGCGAAGGAGATAGTGATTCGCTGCGTGGGTGGCGAGGGTCCGGCAATTCTAACGAACCTGAGACGTGCAACAAGGAAACGATGCTCTTTCAATGTAACGAACCTGAGACGCGCTATTGGAGGATATTTCGCAAAATCAAAATTCTAACGAATCACAGACACGTTAATGATCAACATAATAGGTTCTAGCGTAGTTTTGCGCCCATGTAAGCTGATATAAGGCGTCTCAGATTCGTTAGATTTTTAAAACACGCTAAAAGCTGCAAATAAGACGTCTACGATTCGTTAGCTGCTCCATGTTCAACGTTTTGACTCTCCAACGTGTAACATTGAGCCTTTTAACCCCGCTCCAAGCTTCAAACGCTCCAAATCTCCAATCCCAACCCCCAGACCTAACCCAATAACCAAACCCCAATCCTCCGGTCATCTTCCCGCCTTCCCTATCCCTGCATCGTCTTGTTCTGAAAAGCAGCGATATCCGCATACTCTTCTTCGAATTTGCGGGAGATGCGGATGAAGATCGGCAGCAGTTCCCGGTAGACACGGACACTGTCCGGGTCCGGCTGGTGTCGGTGCGTTGATCCGATCATGCCGGAGACGGCACTCAGGGAATCAATGCGGCCAAGGGCGTACAAACCCAGTACGGCTGCGCCGAGACAGGAGCTTTCAATACTTTCGGGGATGATGACATCCTGATCGAAAATATCGGCCATCATCTGGCGCCACAACTCGGAGCGGGCGAAGCCGCCTGTCGCCTGAATCTTTTTCGGACGACCGATCTTTTCTTCAATTGCTAACATAACCGTGTACAGGTTGAACAATACACCTTCGAGCGCAGCGCGAATCATATGTTCTTTCTTATGATGCAGCGTCAGGCCAAAGAACGAACCGCGTGCATTGGGATTCCAGAGTGGAGCCCGCTCACCCGTCATGTATGGATGGAACAAGAGCCCTTCCGAACCCGGAGGCACATTTTCCGCAACACGAGTGAGCACTTCATACGGATCAATGCCAAGTCGTTTCGCGGTCTCTACCTCGGAAGCCGCAAACTCGTCCCGTATCCAGCGGAAAATAACACCGCCGTTGTTCACGGGTCCGCCAATGACCCATGCATCCTCTGTGAGTGCATAACAGAAGAAGCGTCCTTTCGGATCGGTCACTGGTTTATCCACGACGGTACGAATCGCTCCACTGGTACCAATGGTCACGGCCACAACGCCTGGATCGATGGCGTTAACGCCCAGATTGGAGAGCACGCCATCACTGGCCCCGATGACAAACGGTGTGGTGAACGCAATGCCCATCTCCTTGGCGTACTCCGGATGCAATCCATGTTTGAGCACATGGGTGGTCGGTACCAATCGGGATAGGTGTTCCGGCGTGATGCCCGCCACATGGAGTGCTTCTGCATCCCAGTCGAGTTTCTCCAGATTCATGAGTCCGGTGGCGGAGGCCATGGAGTGATCTATGACGTATTCAGAAAATAATTTATAGAACACATATTCTTTCATGGATATGAATTTGTGCGTCTGCTGGAACAGTTCCGGTTGATCCCGGGTGAGCCACATGATCTTGGTGAGTGGGGACATCGGATGAATCGGCGTCCCTGTTCTCAGATAGATTTCGTGACCATTCATCTCCGATTTGAGTACTTCGGTCCACTCGGCACTGCGATTATCTGCCCATGTCATGGCTCGCATCAGTGGTGTGCCGTGTTGATCGACAGGCAGAATACTGTGCATGGCCGAACTAAACGATACAAACAGAATGTCTTCAGGCTTAACTCCCGCTTTAGAGGTAGCCTGTTTAACCGATGTAATGACTGCTTTGAAAATATCTTCCGCATCTTGCTCCGCAATCGCAGGTGTGGGGGTGTGCAGCGGATAATCGGCACTGCCTTGAGCCACAATGGTGCCGTTCTGCTCGAACAAGACGGCCTTGGTGGAGGTTGTGCCGATATCTACGCCGATCATATAGGGTGAAGAAGCCATTTTGTCATCCCTCTTTCTTAAATATATAAGTGAAAGAATGCTGTTACACGTTAACACTTCGGGTACAGAAAGCCTTCCGATCGCGTAAATGCGAAGTATATGCTTTCGAAGTAGCTTTCCTTCAGAAAGCTTTTAATTCCATTTCTTCAGGCCCTTTCTGTCCCCTTCGCGCACGTGGCGCTATTCATCCAACTTATATGGCATCTGTTATTTCAACTATAGATAAGAATATCAGACTTGAGGGATGGATCAAAATAGATCAGACCACGCTATCGCTTTTACACATCTTCAGTCCTTCACCGCCCCTGCGGCAATATCCGAAATAAACTGGCGGCTGATGAACAGGAACATGACAATCAGCGGAATGACGGCAAGCAACGTACCTGCGATCACCATCGCGTAGTCGGTGTTATACAGCCCGTTTAATTGAGACAACGCAATCTGCAACGTGTATTTACGCTCATCCGTCAGGACGATCAAAGGCCACAGATAATCGTTCCATACGCCGATAAAGGTAAACGCACCGAGGAAAGCAAAGGCAGGTCGCAGAATCGGCAGCGCCACGTTCCAATAGAGCCGGAAGAAATTACAGCCGTCGATGCGTCCTGCATCGAGCAGATCATTCGGAATCGACTCCGTAGCATATTGGCGAATCCAGAAGATCCCGAAGGCATTGACCATGCCTGGAATAATAAGGGCTTTGAAGGAACCGACCCAGCCGAACGTGGCCATCAGCACGAAGGAGGGCACCAGTGACAGCTGGGAAGGTACCATCATGGTCGCGAGCAGCAAGATGAAAAGCCACTTTTTGCCGGGAAATTCAAACTTCGCAAACGCAAACCCCGCCAGTGAGTCAAAAAACAGTACCAGAATGGTCACGAGGCCCGACACAAACAACGTATTCAGAAAGGCGCCCCAAAAATCAATCTGCTGTAACACTCGCGTAATATTATTCCACAATTCGCCCCCGAACCAGAGCTGCGGTGGAAACTTGTAGATATCGGACGTTGTCCGGGTGGACATTACAATCAGCCAATAGAACGGGAACATGGATATGAGCATGCCCCCGATAAGACCGGTATACAACACCAGCGATTTGAGGTGTTTGGTCGCCATGTGCGCTCCCCCTTATCACATCAGGATGATTTGCCTTGAACAAGCTTCCAGTTCACAATCGAGAACAGGGCGATAATGAGGAACATACCCCAGCCAACA
Source organism: Paenibacillus sp. CB74 (assembly GCF_055687625.1). Taxonomy (NCBI): domain Bacteria; kingdom Bacillati; phylum Bacillota; class Bacilli; order Caryophanales; family Paenibacillaceae; genus Paenibacillus; species Paenibacillus sp. CB74. The sequence goes on from NZ_CM146009.1 coordinate 5,779,435, forward strand.
GCAGCGCCGTATCCGAAGTAATTGTTAATGAAGGATTCACGGTAGAGGTACAGTACAATCGTCATGCCTGCTGCACCCGCGCCACCATCATTGCCTACCAATACTTGCGGCTCGGTGAACAGCTGCATACCGCCGATGGTTGATGTAATGACTGTGAACAGGATGACTGGACGCAGCATCGGGATTGTGATCCGGAAAAAGGACTGTATCGCGGATGCCCCGTCAATCTTGGCTGCTTCGTATAACGTCTGCGGGATACTCTGTAGCCCGGCCAGATAGATAACGGCGTTATATCCGGTCCAGCGCCAGACCACCATGGAGGAGATCGCAACTTTGATGCCCCATGGTGCATTCAGCCACTCCACAACAGGTAGCCCGACCGACTGCAACAGATAATTGAGAAAGCCATAATTGTTGGCAAATAAGGCACCGAAGATAATGGCTACTGCCACAATGGACGTGACGTTTGGCAGGAAATAACCGACCCGAAATAATGTACGGAACTTCACAAATGGTGCATGCAGCAGAAAGGCAATAATCAATGCGAAGAAGAGCATCGGAATCGTCGAATAGATCCAGATCATGAAGGTGTTGCCCACGGCTTGCCAGAATTCGGCATCGGTCAGCATGTATTTGAAATTGTTAAACCCGTTGTACGTCATGATCCCGATGCCATCCCATTTATGAAAAGCCAGATAGAGGGAGAACCCGATCGGGAATAGGCCAAATACGGCAAACAGAATATAAAACGGCGATATCGCAACATAGAGTGCACGATGCTCCCACATTCTGGACCAGAGTGACTTCTGCCGATCCAGATCAGGTCTGGTATTGCCAGGATCGGGCGTAAGACGAGGTTCAGTTACAGCCATATGAATTCCTCCTTTGCGGATAACAAGACCACATAAAACCAGGACCAGTAATCAGGATAACGCTGTATTTTATACTCACCGCTGCAATTCCCGCTCAACGCGGTGTACCGTATCCGTCCAAACCTGCTGTGGATTGGCATTTTGCTTCGCGATATCATTCAGCCTTCGCGTAATAATGTTGTGTACAGAGGGGTATCTTTCACCAAAAAAAGCATCCGGCACTTGCTGTGCCGAGTCGGCAAATACAGGGCCGGTCGCCTGACCACCGAAGAAGGGTTCCTTCTCTGTCATGGCAGAGTCGTCGAATACACCTGGTGCAGAAGGGAACAGGTTCAATGTCTGATATTGCTCCAACTGATTCTCGGGACTTTGCAGCCAGCGAACCAGTTCAAAGGCTTCCTGAGGATGTTCACTCGACTTCAGGATAGACAGGAATGATCCTCCGTTGTTGCCATCCCCTCCCGGAGCCCGAGCTACCCGCCACTTTCCGGATGTATCCGGTGCAGCTTCCTGAAGTACTTGCTTCATCCAGACAGCACCCACGAACGAGGCGACTTCACCGTTATTCATGGCTGCGTTCCAGCCCGGAGTCCAGCCATCTGCATTGGCAAGCAAGCCTTTCTCTTTAAAGGCAACGGCCGTATCCCAGCTCTTGCGCACAGTAGGGGAATCCATACCGATAAAGGACCCATCCGGGCGGAAATAACGTTCGGCAGCCTGTGATAAGACTTGATTGTAAACGGTTGCAATATTGTCGGTCAGAAATACCTTTCCGCCGAATTTTTCCTTGATCTGTTCTCCGGCAGCAGCATAGGCCTCCCAGCTGTTGATCTGACGTGTAACGTCTTCAGGATCAGACGGCAATCCGGCTTCCTTGAACAGATCTTCCCGGTAGAAGAGGGCTGTCGGTCCCGTATCCATGGGGAAACCGATCATCTGTCCATTTGGCGTCACGCCTTGCTTCCATTTCCACGGCAGATATTGGTCTTCAATATCTCCTGCACCAAGATCATACAGATTATAGAAACGGTCCTCACTGGGGAATAGCTCCATGATCCAGTCGTTCAGTGCAACAATGTCTGGCTCACCTGAGCGTGCAGCGAGTGTTGTTTTGAGCTTTGCTTTGAAATCACCGCCGATTTTCTGAGCTGTCAGTTCGATATTGGGGAACTTTTCTTTAGCCCTGGCAATCAACTTATCATCAATGGAACGGTTCCAGTACCATAATGTAAGCGTTACCTTTTTGTTGTTCGCTGAATCGTCCTGTCCGGGCCAGATGGAGCATCCGCTTATGAGCAGGACGCAGACCATCAGTATGGCTGTCCAGCATGTTCTTTTCCGGCGGATCATGTGTATTACCCCCTCATCGTTAAGTTCGAGGCATGAAGTGCTTTGTACTACAACATTAGTGTATGAGCAGTTTATTAAGTCATACCCAATATTCCTGAAATGAAACACATATTTGTGTCCATTGCGTAACATAAATTGGGTAGTTACTTTAAAAATAAAAGTTACTTGACACAATATAATTTTTATTCTAAACTAACTTACATAAAGTAACTAATGATGATGAGAATAATATAGATACGTACTATATAACATCTGAGTGATCCATTTTCGCTCTGGATGCGAATCAATCAACAGACAGTGGCCTAAACAGGAGGAACGACAATGATCAATTCACATATTATTCAACTGCTTGCCCCCAAAATTCAGACTTTTCCGAGTGGAAAAGAGTTTATATACCTGGTGGGACCGATCAAGCTTCCGGTTAACCTGGATGGGGAGACCAAGACATTTCAGTGGTATAGCTGGATGAAATCGGACAAAGCGATGGAGAGCGGCGAGTTAATTGAATCTCTCGCTGCTGCTGAACTGGCAGAGCGCCAACAATCCAGTGTTCTGGTATATGGTGACTTTGCCGAAGCGCAAGAAGCATTAATTCGGATGCACAGCATCTGTCATACAGGCGATATCTTTGGCAGCAAACGCTGTGATTGCGGTTTTCAGTTGGAGCAATCCATGAAGATGATCGCCGCTCACGGAGCAGGTGCCCTGTTCTATCTTGCGAACCATGAAGGCCGTGGTATCGGTCTGTTCAGCAAAGCGATGGCGTACATTTTGCAAGAAGAGGGTCTGGATACGGTAGATGCGAACTTGCAGCTTGGATTCACGGACGACGCTCGTAATTATGACGATGCGATTGCTGTGTTACGTGCGCTTCGTTCCGCACCCGTTACATTGATCACCAACAATCCACGGAAGCTGGCTGCCTTGCAGGAAGCGGGATTGAATGTTGGTGGACGTGTCCCACTGTGGGGCGATCGCTCTGCGTTCAACGAGAAATATCTGCAGACCAAAGTGAACCGTTCCGGTCACTTGGCAGAAAATGATGGCTGGGCTGGGGCAGATACGCTGCTTCCGCATGCACAGGCTTAATGATAATTCATTAAAGGGCACGATTAACTGGGAGCCGTTGTTGTACTCTCCATTAAGGAGAAATACAGCAACGGCTTTTTGGTGCGATCTTGATAGCCGGCAAGCAACCAGATTTCCTGATTTACGGAATGGCTTGCCGTTCTCACTGGACGGATTATACAATATAGGCATCTGATGAATGCGGGAGGAACGAAGGTGCCATTTGAGGGACAACGTATATTGCCAGCTGCGAAGAGCATGAAGCAGTTTGAAGCGATGATTGAAGGCCCTTATACCTATGGGGTGATGCTGGAAACCCATATTGCACAGCTTCAGAGTGTGATGGACGAGGCGAAGCGGTATGACAAGAAAATACTTTTGCATGCAGATCTGATACAGGGATTGAAGAATGATGAGTATGCGGCAGAGTATCTGTGTCAGCACATTCGTCCGGCAGGACTGATCTCTACACGTGCAAGTGTCATTCAGAAAGCGAAGCAGAAAGGGATTACAGCTATTCAGCGTATTTTTCTGCTGGACACCCACGCCCTGGAGAAAAGTTATCTGTTACTGGCCAAAACTCAACCGGATTATATTGAAGTATTACCTGGTGTCATTCCGCATATTATTGCGGAAGTGTCTGTGCGTACCGGTATCCCTATTATTGCAGGGGGATTGATTCGATCACCGGAAGAGGTTGAACTTGCGCTTGGTGTTGGGGCTACGGCGGTGACCACATCCAATGCAGATCTGATTCGACACTTTGAGAAATCGCTTACACCCTAAAAAGAACCCACAACAGGAGGTTATCTGTATGGAAAAGTATATATTGGCTCTGGATCAGGGAACGACAAGCTCCCGAGCTATTCTGTTTAATCGGGGCGGAGAGATCGTGCACATTGCACAGCAGGAATTCCCTCAGTATTTCCCCAAGCCGGGCTGGGTGGAGCAGAATGCCAACGAAATCTGGAGTTCCATTCTTGCCGTGATGGCTTCATGTCTGGCAGAGAGCGGCATCAAACCGGTCCAGATTGCGGGAATTGGAATTACCAATCAGCGGGAGACTGTGGTGGTATGGGACAAAGTAACAGGCAGACCGATCTATAATGCAGTGGTATGGCAGTCCAGACAGACTGCAGATATCTGTGAAGAATTGAAGATGCAAGGTCTGGGGGACCTTTTCCGCAGCAAAACAGGATTACTGATCGATCCCTATTTCTCGGGAACGAAGGTCAAATGGATCTTGGATCATGTCCCTGGCGCCCGTGAGCGGGCAGAGAAGGGGGAATTACTGTTTGGCACGATTGATAGCTGGCTGATCTGGAAACTAAGCGGGGGGACACATGTCACGGATATATCCAATGCCTCACGTACCCTGATGTACAACATCTATGATCTGCAATGGGATGACGAATTGTTGGAGATCCTCGACATTCCTAAGGCCATGCTGCCAGAAGTGCGAGGTTCATCCGAGGTATATGCACACACGACAGACTATCATTTCTTCGGTCATCGGGTTCCGATTGGTGGAGCGGCAGGAGATCAGCAGGCAGCGATGTTTGGTCAGGGATGTTACACCAAGGGCAGTATGAAAAATACATATGGTACCGGATGTTTCATGCTCATGAATACGGGAGAGAACCCGGTACAATCCGATCACGGACTGATTACAACCATAGCCTGGGGGATGAATGGCAAGGTTGAATATGCGCTTGAAGGCAGTATTTTTGTTGCTGGTTCAGCGGTTCAGTGGCTGCGTGACGGATTAAGGATGCTTCGATCATCCAAAGACAGTGAGGACTACGCCTCGCGCGTGCCTTCAACGGACGGCGTATATATGGTACCTGCTTTTGTGGGGCTGGGCAGTCCGTATTGGGATAGCGAGGTTAAGGGTGCGGTGTTTGGCCTGACCCGAGGCACGACGAAGGAACACTTCATCCGTGCTACGCTTGAAGCGTTGGCGTATCAGACCAAAGATGTACTGGAGGCCATGGAATCCGACTCGGGTATCTCCGTACATGCTTTGCGTGTGGATGGGGGAGCGGCAGCGAATGATTTTCTCATGCAATTCCAGAGTGATATTCTGGGCATTCCTGTCGAACGACCAACGGTGAATGAAACGACGGCATTGGGTGCGGCTTATCTGGCAGGATTGGCGGTTGGGTATTGGACGAGTGCGGATGAATTGACCGATCATGAAAATACGGAGCGTGTCTTCCAGCCTGTTATGGCGGAGCATCAGCGGACAGAACTGTATGCAGGTTGGAAGCGTGCAGTGAAAGCGGCGATGGCTTTTAAATAAAAAGAAATAAAATATACCTCATTGTGGGTATTTGTACTTTTTAACTAAACATATGTTATAAATGATATTTACTGGTGGAAAATGATGCATGATTTACAGGGTTATTCTTCCTGGAGATGCCGAAACGTAAACCCACTATAAGGAAAAAATCAAGTTTAGTGGATTCATTTGAAATTCCATCCTTTGGTAGAACAGGTTTTTGAATATTTTTTGAATAATGTGTCATTTCAGGACTTCACGCCGTGAAAAATCTGTGATAGGATAAAGGCACAAGTTAAAAAATGATGTCTGGAGATCGGGAGGGACCACGTGCCGCTCAGCAATTGCTGAGCGAATGACGTGGTCCTTTTTTTGTTTTTTTTATGGAAACATTAAGGAAATCAATGGGAGGTTCAGGAATGACAGAAACGTTCTCTTCAGCACACCGGACCGAATATTTGCGAGGCATGGCGAATGCACATTTTGACATATTAATTATTGGCGGTGGGATTACAGGCGCAGGTATTGCATTGGATGCAGTTTCACGCGGATTGAAGACAGCACTTGTAGAAATGCAGGATTTTGCAGCGGGTACATCCAGTCGTTCGACCAAACTGGTCCATGGCGGATTGCGATATTTGAAACAATATGAAGTGAAGATGGTTGCTGAGGTAGGACGGGAGCGGGCTATCGTTTATGAAAATGGGCCACATGTGACAACACCGGAACCGATGTTGTTACCGATCTACACGGCAGGTACGTTCGGCCGATTCAGCACATCCCTTGGACTGATGGTGTATGATCGGCTCGCCGGGGTGAAGCGCAGTGAACGACGCCAAATGTTGAATGCTGGAGCGGTGTCAGATTGTGAACCTTTATTGCGCAAACAGGGGTTATTGGGTGGTGGACTCTATGTGGAGTACCGGACTGACGATGCCCGCCTCACCATTGAAGTGTTGAAAGAAGCTGTTAAACGCGGGGCACAGGCAGTGAACTATGTCAAGGCGACGGGTTTTCTGAAGGAGGATGGCCAAATTACAGGTATTCAGGCCATCGATCAGATCAATGGGCAGAATTATACGCTGAACGGAAGCAAGGTGATCAACGCTTCCGGTCCATGGGTGGACGGTCTGCGGGAATTGGATGGCTCGCGCCAGGGGAAAACGCTGCAGATGACCAAAGGCATTCATCTGGTCTTTGATGGTGAACGATTCCCATTGAGGCAGGCAGTCTATTTTGATACACCAGATGGTCGAATGGTGTTTGCTGTCCCACGTGATGGCAAAACCTATGTCGGAACAACCGACACCGTATATCAGGACGATCCTGCACACCCGCAAATCTCCGAATCGGATCGAGATTATGTAATTGATGCAATCAATGGCATGTTTCCAGATGTACACATTGGTATCGAAGACGTGGAATCCGGATGGGCGGGTGTGCGTCCACTTATTCATGAGGAAGGCAAGAATCCCTCCGAAATCTCACGTAAAGATGAAGTCTGGGTCTCTGATTCCAATCTGATTACGATTGCCGGGGGCAAATTGACCGGATACCGTAAAATGGCCGAGATGGTCGTTGATCTGGTCGCACGCCAGATGGAGCAGGAGAGTGGACATAACATAGGCCCATGCGTAACGAAGAAGATGCCCATCTCCGGCGGTGACGTAGGCGGTTCGGCTGGATTTGTATCGTATGCGGAGCGCAAGATCAAGGATGGTGTCGCTTTGGGGCTTACTCGGCCTGCCGCAGAGCGGCTGGTTCGCACGTATGGTTCCAATGTAAAAGCACTGTATGAGCGAATGCCTGATCCCCGCACCAAGGCTGAGCTCCATGGCATGCCACAGGAGCTACTGTTGATGCTGCGTTACGCGATTGATGAAGAGATGGCTGTAACCCCGTCTGACTTTTTGGTACGAAGAACAGGTCATTTATTCTTCCGCATTGATGAAGTACGTCGCTATAAAACAGCGGTTATCTCGTATATGGCCGATTGTTTGAACTGGTCGGAAGAGCAAACGTTCAAGCACACACAGGAACTGAATCAGCTGTTGCTGGAAGCATCCGGCAAAATCTAAGGCAGGATTTCAAGGCCGAGAGTCGAATGGAACATGTAAGCGTGTAACATAGAGAGGGGATTACATCCATGACATTACAGATCGGAATCATTGGAACAGGCTGGTTCAGTAAGGTGCACGCGGATATTCTCGCACGAATGGAAGGTGTTCGTGTCGCGAGTGTCTGTGGAACAACGTTGGAAAAGGCAGAGGCCATGGCCTCCGTCTATGATGCTGTTGGTTACGGGGAACTTGAACATATGCTGGATGGTGAGAAGTTGGATGCGGTATATATCTGTGTGCCTCCGATGTCTCACGGATCGATAGAGTCCGAATTAATCCGCCGGGGTATTCCATTCCTGGTGGAGAAACCATTGAGCACCGGAATGGACGTGCCACGTCAGGTGTTGGATCAGGTGCAGAAGAGCGGATTGTTAACCTCTGTCGGATACCATTTCCGTTATCAGGAGGCTGCTCAAGTAATGCAACAAGCGATGAAAGAACAGACTGTTGGCATGGCTCTTGGCCGCTGGATGGGCGGAATGCCAGGGGTTGCCTGGTGGCGGCGTCAGGATGGTTCTGGAGGACAATTCGTAGAGCAGACTACACATATTGTAGACTTGCTTCGGTATTGTGCAGGAGAAGTTACAGAGGTATATGCTGTAGCAGCTCAGCGAAGCATGCATGAGAAACATGAAAATGTCAGCGTTGCTGATGTGGCGAATGTGACGCTCAAGCTGGAAAGTGGAGCGATTGCAAGCATCGCCAATACCTGTCTGTTGCCAGACGGAGAGGGCGGCGCAGGACTCCAATTCTACACGGATGCAGGTGTGTGGGACTGGACACCGGAACGTTTGCTTCTGCCAAGTGCCGCAACACATGCGATGGCAGGACTGGAGATTTCGGCAGGACCTAATCCATACGAGCGTGAGAATGAAGCGTTCATTCATGCCCTGCGTACCGGGGACCGTTCACGAATCCTGTCCGATTATGCGGATGCCTGCCGTACACAGGAGATTACGACGGCGGCGTTGGCATCGGCTGATTCCGGTCTGCCTGTCAAGCTTCAGCCCTCAAAGCATCTCTCTCATTAATCAAGGTTGAACGTAATATAAATACGCCTGAATCAGAAACTGATCGGTAGATCAGCCTGATTCAGGCGTATTTGTGTCGAGCGGACATGAATGGATCGGCATTCAAATTACTCGGATTTCTGCTGTTTCAACCAGTCGGAAGACCAGCTGTAGATCTGATCAATGACAGGTTCAATCGCTCTGCCTTTGGGTGTTAATTCATACTCTACACGAGGAGGAATCTCCGGAAACATGTGCCGGGTTACAATGCCTTCCGTCTCCATTTCCTTCAATCTCTCCGATAAAAGTCGTCCACTGATCGCCATCTCTGCTTCAAGCTCCGTGAACCGTTTGGGTCCGGACAACAGTTGGTACATGATCAACAGAACCCATTTCTTGCCTATAATGTCTATCGCCTGAGTAATCATACAGGGACTTGGTGCTTTTACTTTTCTCAGTTTCAACGTATTCACCTCGCTTCATGATCATTTTCTTCACAGTTGTATATGAAAGGACATGGTTTCTGCCACTTTTGGAATGGTAGAACATTCAAGTAAATGAGGGTTACTACAAAATATACTGTAACATACCTTTTGTATGTATTATACATCATATAGTGAGAAATTACTTGAAGAAATTATATTATTATTATATACTAACTTTATAAAAGTAAGTTGGTGATAAATAATACGTATAATATGAACGCGTACTATTTTGAAAATGGAACTGGGCTAAACGCTTGAAAACAGAGTGACCCTTTGGGAACTTTTACATAGATTTTTTTTACAATGTACAGCAAAAATATTCATTACATAGTAGGAACATATAATTTGTCACAGGAGGATCTACATATGAACAAAATTTTGGGTTATATTTTTCTGGTTGTGCTTGCGGGTGTGTTCGTCATGACGGGGTTTAATAAAATTACTGGAGCAGACATGATGATTCAGACATTCGAAAGTTTCTCTTATCCGACATGGACCATGTATCTGCTTGGCGCTGCCGAGTTGCTTAGTGCAGTCGGACTGCTGATTCCACGGACTCGTATCCTAGCTTCAGGCATACTGACATTCATTCTGATTGGAGCCGTGGGAAGCCATCTGATCTATGCACAATATGCTGCGGTTCCATTCCCGGCTGTGTTGTTGGTAGCTAACATTATTGTCCTGATTGTGGGCATGCGCAGATTGGAAGCGGAAGAAGAAGGCCAGATGGATGCGATTCAGGCATAATTGAGAGACAGCAAGAAGATGACCACTGCCAATAAGCGGTGGTCATCTTCTTATGTAAGACTTCGTTTGGCACGTGTGATAATTCGCAGTGTATGTTTGGTATCGGACTGCTGAATCCAAGTGTCACAGACCTGCCGGACCCACTCGGGATTTGTTTTGCCGGCATCGTTCAGCCAGTTGCTTACCGAATCCTGTACATACTTATGAGCATCCGATTTCACCGCGTCAAGCAAGGGAAGGGCCATAGCCGGGTTTTCTTTTAACTCCGGAATATGTTTGGCCCATACGCCACGAGGTCTGATGCATTCTATGGCAAACCGACGGATCAGTGGATCAGGGTCAACGCTCCATGGGATCAAATCGTGCAAAGCGGAGGATAAATCGGCAGAGATGGGCTCCCGTACCGCCATCCAGGCAATTTCCCTTACACCAAAGTGATGATCTGCTGCAAAGGGGCGAATACGCTCCAACTTTTCAGTCAGGTTGAGCCGGGAATCTAACCCAATGATATAAGCCGCCCAGCAGCGAATACTGTCTGAACGATGTTCTGCAATGGAACGAAAGAGATTGGGATGTTCATTCATGGTTAGACAATTCAACAGATTAAGCCATTGCATAGCTATGGCCGGGATGATTTTCATAATTCGCTGTTCATTCATCTGTCTTAACTGTGCAGTAATTGCTCCGGTTTCGGCATCCATTCCCCATTCATGGGTAACCCTCTCAAAAAGAGAAATATGATCTACTGCCAGCCATTCGGTCAGATTGACCGACTCAATATGTCCTGCTTGTAGCCAATTGCGGATATGCTCCGGGATTTCCGCAGCTTTACGGGCGCCTTTGCGAAGAAGAATGTCTTCAGGGATAAACAGATCTGACTTAGCATCCAACGGTATACGCCTCCTTGGTTGTATAGACTCATGCGTTATACAATACAACTTGCCGGAGAACAGGGATGTAAGGCATCTTACAACTGTGCAGTGATTTTTCGAAGGGTAGCGATTTCGTCACGATGAAGGGAGACTGATTTGAATCCGGTACGAATACGGCCTGCTCTTGCTAACTCTTGCATGGCAACGGTGACCGATTCCCGTGTGACTCCCGCCATCCAGGCAATCTCCTGATGCGTAAGTGCCAGTTGAATCTTGCAGAACTCCTCTTCTTCGATGCATCCCATCTGTTCAGCCAGCCGGAAGAGATTATGTATCACCTTTTCGTGCAGGTTACCGAGTGCAAGCGTCTGTGTCAACTCGCTCATTCGCTTGATTCGCTCACTTAGTATGTTCATCAGTCTCATCATAAATTCCGGATGCTCAATTAGGAACTGTTCAAAACGCGGTTTGTTCATCAGGCAAATATCACATTCCTCCATCGTTTCGATATAAACGGCACGTGTTCCGAGTGAGATTCCATTCATCTCTCCAAACACGTTACCTTCCGTCAACATATCAAGCGTGAACTGCTTGCCCTCCGGGTTCAATGTATATAAACGAACCTTTCCCCGTTTTACAAAATAGAAACCTTCCGTAAATGTATCCGGTGTCTGGATCTGACTGTCTTTAGGTAAGGTCGTGATAGAAGTCATCTCATCCATTTCAATCAGGTCGGCCTCGGACAAGCAGGACAGCAGGTCGAATTGTGATAAATACAGAATTTTATCCATAGCATTCCTTCCCATAACATTATGAAAATAAAAAAAGAAGAACCCACGAAAAACAACGGGTTCTCTTGCAGCGGGACTTCCGGCATCGGAAGGTCTTCTGACTATAAATGATCGAATGCCATTTTAATTATAGTAACTTTTTTAATTGAGAGACGCGTCCTTGGCTGATGCCAAGCTTTTCCGCAATTTGCTGTTGAGCCAAACCTGGATTCTGTTCAACAATTTCTTTCATTTGTTGCAGCATGCGTGCCGTTTTCGGCCGCAAATCCGGATATTCTTGGTTGTCAGCTGTGGTCCCTTCTTCCCTAGCGGGAGATGAGACAGGGGCGGATTTGGAAGCAGGACGCTCCACGGGTGCAGGAGCCTGTTTGTTCTGAGGTACGAACCAGTCGGGAGAGTCATCCGGGTGTTTTAATTGAATTGCACAAGTCCGGCAGATGAATTGTTCTTTGAAATACATTTCCGTATCTACATCACCGCAAAAAATACATAATGTTGATTTGTACTTTCTCAAAATCAACTCTTTCCCTTCAATGAAAAACTCAAGCGGATCGCCGATATGGATTTCCATCGTATCCCGCATTTCTTTGGGAAGGACAATTCGTCCAAGACGGTCCAGAGATCTCTTCATTCCGGTTCTTTTCATCGCATCTCCCCCGCAATATTCACAATTAAAACCTGTCCTTATTGTAAGGAAGAAAGGGCTTTAATACAACAATAATATTTCAAAAAAGTGGGATAATTCCATCTATTATGGGAAAATAAGTTTGGAAAGGATCGGTGCAACGGCTAAAGTGAATAATGCGGCGAGCACCATGGAGATGCTGGAGATGGTACCTGTCAGGGAACTCAGTTCAAACGCTTTGGATGTTCCTGTGCCATGGGCACCGGTTCCAAACAGTGTGCCTCGTGCAATTTCCCCATCGATGCGCAGCATCTTGACGATAGAAGGTCCCATAATCACCCCGAGCAGGCCGGTCATAATAACGAAAACAGCTGTCACCGCAGGAATGCCGCCGATTGTAGCGGAGACGTTCATGGCAATTGGGGTGGTGATAGAACGTGGGATCAAGCTATGGATCAGTCCTGAATCCAGTTGCAGCCATTTGGCAAGCAGGGCAGAAGACAGCACGGCAACCACCGATCCGGTCATGACACTGAAGACAATCTCGGAGATATGTTTTTTGAGTACATGGAAAAAAGTATAAAGCGGTACGGCAAAAGCCACGGTGGCCGGTTGAAGCAACAGACTCAGCCATTTGCCACCACTGCTATACGTGGTATAATCCGTTCCGGTTGCGAGCAATACGCCAACGACAAGAAGCGGTGTAATGAGCAACGGAGACAGATACACTTTTGGCAGGTTGCGATACATTCGTTTGGCTACCGCATAGATCCCGACGGTTAACAACAGGCAGAGGAATCCAATCATCCAGTGTGACGCTCCTTTCGTTTCGCAATTCGTGTAGCAACGAGTCCTGTGCAGGACATGACCAGGAAAGTGCTAAGTAGTACGATGAATAAAATCTGCAATCCGTCATGCTCCAACATGGGCATATAGTTCATGATGCCAACGGCTGACGGGATGAAAAATAATAGTAGTTCTCCGAGCAGCCATGCAGCTCCAACTTCAATCCAGCGCAGCTTCACGACACGAGTCTGAAGCAGAATGAATAGCACGACCATACCGAGAATCGAACCCGGTACAGGAAGATGGAGAGTACGGGCCAGCAGGTCCATAAGCAGTGAAAAAACCATTAATAGCGCAACTTGTGCAATACCAAGGCCCCATTTTTTCACTTCAATCCCTCCTTGTATCATCAACGTAATCGTTTATTTTTTTTTGAAAATGTTTCATTTGATATCATAAATTTTACATGGCATTCTTTCATGAGTAAAATGCATATTAAGAATGTTTACTATTCCATTTGTCTATGAGAGGTGGAGATCAACGGATGGATATCCGCCATTTGCAATATTTTCTGGAAGTTGCCCGACAACAAAGCTTCACCAAAGCCGCTGAAGTGCTGTATATCACCCAGCCTACCATCAGCAAGACGGTCAAGAGTCTTGAAGAGGAATTGGGGATCACGCTACTGGACCGTTATGGCAAAAAGGTGGAATTAACCGATGCAGGCCATGTGTTTTTCCGACAGGCGCTTGAGATTGAAAAATCATTCCGCAATCTGTCATCCGAACTGGACGACTTGATGAATCTGAAGAAAGGTCACCTGCGGATTGGCCTGCCGCCGATGGTGGGGTCCAGCTTTTTCCCCATGATCATTGGTGAATTCCACAAAGCCTACCCGCAGGTGACCATTCAGCTATTTGAGGATGGTGCCAAAAAAGTGGAGGCCGATGTGATTAGCGGTGCACTGGATATTGGCGTTGCCGTTCTGCCAACCGTGGACGAACTGTTGGATCATTTTGTTTTTGTGAAAGAGAAATTGAATCTGCTTGTGCACCCTTCACATCCACTTGCGGATAAAGATTCGGTTGCGCTGCATGAACTCGAAAACGACGCCTTTGTGTTGTTTCGGGAGGATTTTGCGTTGCATGATCGGATTATTGTGGCCTGCCAGCATGCGGGGTTCCAGCCGAGGGTGGTGTATGAGAGCTCTCAGTGGGATCTGCTCAGCGCAATGGTTGCCGCCAATCTGGGTGTAGCTTTACTGCCGGAAACGATCTGTCGTGAGGTAGACCACATGCGCGTGCGCATTATACCCGTGGTGGAACCGGTGATTCCATGGCAGCTCGGCATGATCTGGCGGAAGGACCGTTATCTGTCTTTTGCCACGAGAGAATGGATCGGATTCACACAGTCGATGCTGGGTGAGTAAGGGAGCGATCGGAAGGTTATTCTGTCGTTGTAGTGCCCAGTGTAAATACTCTTTTGTTGAATCAGGATCGTTGTTACAATGGAAACATAATGATGGTGGAGGTGTACGAACATGAAACTGCGGGTATCCGCTGTACAATACCAATTGCACACAATCAGCTCGTTTGAGCAGTTTGCCGCTCAGGCGGAGCATTATATACGGACAGCGAATGAATACGGGACCGAATTTGTGCTGTTCCCTGAATTTTTTACAACGCAACTAATGTCCATTGGAGACGAACAAGGTAATGCATTGACCATTGAGGATCTGCCGAACTTTACGGAGCAATATGAACAACTGTTCACGTCACTTGCTGCCAAGTACGGTATGCATGTTATCGGGGGAACCCACGTCATTCGCCGTGAGGGAAAGCTGTATAATACAGCTCACCTGTTCTACCCGGATGGTCGCATCGCACGCCAGGACAAGATTCACATAACGCCAACTGAAGTGCAGGAATGGAATATGGCTCCCGGAGATGGACTTGAGGTGTTCGACACCGATAAAGGCCGTATTGCCATGCTGACCTGTTACGATATTGAGTTCCCGGAAATTGTACGGATGGCCAAAGCTAAAGGGGCTGATGTGATTTTCTGTCCTTCCTGTACGGACGATCGTCATGGATTCTACCGTGTGCGTTATACGAGTCATGCCCGCGCGGTGGAGAATCAGGTATATGTGGTGTTAACCGGAACGGTGGGTAACTTGCCGACGGTTGACTTCATGCGTGCCAACTATGGACAAGCCGCAATAATTACGCCCAATGATATCCCGTTCCCGCCACGTGGCATTCTGGCCGAGGGTGAGATTAACAACGATATGATTGTGACCGCTGATCTGGATCTGGAATTGTTGTATGAGGTACGCGAACGTGGATCGGTAACGACCTGGCGTGACCGCCGTACTGATCTGTATACCGATTGGGAGTAGTAAAACTCCATTTATAAATGAACAGGACATCGGAACATGTAACAAAATTCATTTGTCAGTGGAAAGGGGCGATCCGGCAACATGTATACGAAAGAAATGCTGATCACCGACCCGGAGCGGAAGGGTAAAAGGGTAAAAGCGGTCGTCCGCAATTACATTGCAGCCGACTTTGAGGAACTTGTTCGCATTCAGGCGGAGAGTTTCCCTCCTCCTTATCCGGAAGAGCTGCTCTGGAGTCACGAGCAGCTCAACAGTCATGTGCAGCATTACCCGGAAGGGGTCATCTGCATTGAAGTGGATGGAGAATTGGCCGGATCGATGACCTCGCTGCGGATGCAGTGGGACCCTGCACATCCAGCGAGCCATACCTGGTCCGAAGTCACAGATGACGGCTATATTCGTAACCATCAACCGGATGGCAACACGCTGTATATAGTTGATCTCTGCGTTCGTCCGAAGTACCGCAAGTGGGGACTGGCTCAGTTGATGATGCAGGCGATGTACCACCTGGTGATTGCACAGGGTATAGATCGGTTACTGGGTGCAGGCAGAATGCCAGGTTATCATCTGGTTGCAGACCAACTGTCTGCGCAGGAATATCTGGATCAGGTGGCCGCGGGAGAGAAGCATGACCCGGTGATATCGTTCCTGCTGCGTTGTGGCCGCATGCCAGTTGGCGTGACCGCAGACTATCTGGATGACGAGGAGTCCTGCAATTATGCTGCCCTGATGGAGTGGCGAAATCCATTTCGATAAGATTTGCTCACCATTACAGATCAAACCCAATTTTGAACGAGTTATGTACACGAATGATTAAAATATACATTCATATCAAGGAGGCATTTATCCATGGAATTCACGCGTATTACATCCATTAACGATCCATTGTTTGCCCAAATGCACAAGCTGATGCAGGAGATCTTCCCAAGGGAAGAAGTGCTGGACTTCCCGCTCTGGGCAGAGCCATTGGAAGATCCAGGTATTCGGGTATTCGTGGCTGTGCACGAGGGACAAGTCGTTGGCGCGACAGAGTACCGTTACTACGAGGATTGGAATGTGGCCATGACGGACTTTACGATTATTGGGCGTGAAGGTCTGGGTATCGGCAGTTTCCTGGCCAATCACCGCAAGCGTGATCTGCAGAAGCTCGCGGCAGCCAACGGGAAGGAATTGTTCGGCATGTTTGCCGAAATCTATAACCCATATCTGAGTCAGGATCACGAATTTGGCGGGATCAAGCCGATGGACCCGTATGTACGCCGCGAAGTATTGTCCCATCTGGGATACCAGCGTTTGGACTTCCCGTATGTTCACCCATCCTGGCAAGGAGACGGGGAAGCGGTTGGCGGACTGGATCTGTGCTTTATGCCAGGCGATGAGTCACTTGGCGAACTGCCAGCCAGTCTGGTGGCAGATTTCCTGAATCGGTATTATGCGGTGTTACCGAACAAACCACAGGAATGGCTTGCCATGGTAGAGCAATTGACTGCTCGCAAGTCTGTTGCGCTGTTGCCATTGTAATTCGTTGAAAGACCCGAGCCTGGACTAACAGGGCTCGGGTCTTTTTGGTTTATTTTTCAGAACGAACGAGATCCTCTTTTTATTTGTGTGGGATATGTTACCATTAATATGGAAGATATATGTTTATTTTCATTTTTATTTAAGGAGGGGATTAGATGAGAAAAAGCAGAATTTTGTTCATATCGATTTTCGCTTTGTTTTTAACAGCCTGCACTCCAAGTGACGATGCTTCACTACCAGATGTACAGCAGAGGGAACGCAAGGATGCCATAGATATCGAACAAGTTCAGAAGGAAAACGAACTGCTGAAGGAGCAGGTGCGTAACAACCAGAAGGAAAAAGATGAAAAAAAAGCAAAAGAGCAGGAAGAAGTAGAAAGTTTAAGAGAAACGCTGAATATTGCGTTTAAACTGATGGCAGCGATGCAATCTAAAGACTATGCATATCTTGAATCGGTGTCTTCTCCGAACATAGAAATATCGCAGCAGAGCAATATCATTATTTCGAAACGGGATCAGGTAGATTACGAAGTACCTTTTCTGCAAAACGTTAGCCTGAATAATCTGGAGTATCGCGGATTTAATCCGCTGGATTCAGATCGGGTCATTTTACATATGGCTACTGTATGGTCTGATGGAAACGGTGCATTGGATCTCTATTTCATTCGTTCCGAGGAAGGCAACTGGCTCTTTGATGGTCTGCTCACGAATGGATAGGCAACCAGTCTGGCACCGTACAGATAAATAGCGACCATTCCGTCTATGTAAGAGAGGAAGGTCGCCGCATGATGAGTTCGATTGAAAAATAATTATTGTGTAGTCTTTCGATCCGGAAGCTGGCTCAAATAACTGTTGGACAAGTGTGCAAGATCCAATGCTCGATCATACTGTTCCTTGGTTATAAACCGTGAAGAAGAAACCTCATTGTTACTGGATGTAACGATTGCTGGAGGTACCTTGCCCGCCGAAATCTGTGGCGTCTCTTCCGAAGGAACAGCCTTCTGCTCTTGCCCGGTATCCTGTCTGCCCGCATCAGCTAGGGAATAATGCGTTCCGTCCCCGTATCCTTTTGCGGGTATGAAGAGAGAAGCATCGTTTAGAACCGACCCGGAAGGAAGGTAATATCGTTCGGGTAGAAGATTTCCGCCTTCACGCAACAAATCCTGTCCGAAGTGTAATTGGTCCTCCAATGATACGCCGGTGAGTCCCGCAATCGTTGGCAGAATGTCCACCTGACCTCCGATCTGTTCCAGCTGCACACCCGGGGTAACGCCCGGGGCGGAGATTATGAGCGGAATATTAATCATATCTGCTGATGTGTATTCCCGGCCATACAACTCTTTCATAAGGACTTTGTCATCCCGATCCAGTGAGTAGATGGGAAGCCCCAGGTGATCCCCGTACAAGACGAACACGCTATTTTCCCATAATCCCCGTTCCTTCAGTCCAGCAATCAACTGTCCAATCGCCTGATCGGCATAGTGCTGCGATATCAGATAATCGCCGGGCAACGTATCCTTGTAACGCTCAGGCAGCGTCAGCTTCACCTTATTTTCGGGCAAAGTGTACGGGTGGTGGGCTGACATGGAGATGATATGGGCATAGAAGGGATCACCGGAAGACTGCATGGACTCCAGCTTATCCAGTGTTTTGGAATATAGCACTTCATCCGAGGCCGAGAAGGCGATAGAATCCTGTGTGCCGAAATAATCAATATCATAATACTGGTCGAATCCAAGTGCCTTGTATAACTGATCCCGATTCCAGAATCGGACATCATTTGTATGGAATGTGGCTGTCTGATATCCGTTCGCCGCCATTAGCTTGGGTAGACTCGGCAGAGCCTTATCTGCGTATACAGTCGTTGCTGCCCCGTTCGGTGGGGTGTAGAACGAAGTATTCACAACGAATTCGGCATCGGATGTATTTCCCTGTCCCACTTGCTGATAAAAGTTCGGAAAATACAGGCTCTGTCTAGCCAATTGATTCAGGTTGGGCGTGATCTCCTGTCCATCCACCTCTAATCCAATCAGAAAGTTCTGAAACGATTCCATCTGGAGCATGATCACGTTGCGTCCGCTCGCTGCACCCTGCTTCACAATCGCAGGAAGTGGAGTCGTTTGCTTCAGTTGGTCGATGGCAGCCTGATCAATGTGAGCAACGGGCACAAGTTCATCAGGTCGATCCAGGATGGTATATGCCTCGTAACCGAGGATGCCCATCTGTTCTGCTTGTGTAAGCTCACTCATGCTGGCCCGATTGGGATAGATGTTAAGCATGCATAGGATCATGGACAGGGTCAGAATGACCGAAGCCACTCGTCTTCTGGCACGTCGTTCAAGCGGAATGCGATTCGGGCGTTCTGTACTCCCGAGCTTGATCCGACGACGAACGAGCATCCCCCCAATGATCAGTACGTCTGCAAAAATAAACAAATAATAGGGGTCCAGCAAAGAGAACATGCTGCTCTTGACCGAAGTCACCTGATTCACCTGTGCCAGCGCGTGATAGTTAACGATTACGCCATAATATTTGTAGTACATGATGGCTGCAAAGAAAATGCCTGAGAGCAGCAAATTCATGGCAAGATACATCCACATCCGCCGCTTGGCAGCAAACCACTCAATTAGACAGAAGCCGATCCAAATGAGCGGCAATTCGGTCAGCAGAGGTTTCCAGATAGGGATGTTATCGAAGATAACAATCCAGGCCAGTGAGCTTTTGATCATCATAATGATGGTAAAGAATATAAAAGGTCCGCTTAGAAATCGGGTGAGTGAACTGCGTGACAAGGTACCGCCTTCCCTTCCGAAGTTTCATTTAACAAGTATTATCCTATCTCAGCATGGCTGTGTCAAAAATGAAAGCCTTCAACAATGGACGGCAAAAAACCTCTTCCACGCAGGAAGAGGTGTGAAAAAACGTGGGTTACCGCGATAAAAACCAGATACGACCCATTCCGTTATTCGATCGTGTACGTTGTGACGTAAGAAGGTCTGGGGAACATGGTGGGCTTCTGTGCAGTCAGGCCTTCGCTTGTACTGCGGTTTCGGTGAGCGTGGCTATAGGCTTGAGATTCCTGCCAGTCTTTGAAATGTTCTTCGGATTGCCAAAGTGTGAGTACAACATACGTATCATCCTTGATAGGACGAAGCACACGAATACCGACAAAACCAGGCTCATCTTCTACCTTGCGGGCACGGTTCTTGAACCGTTCTTCGAAATCATTACGGCCATCCTCTGTGACAGGGATATTGTTGAGAACAGCGTAACCTCCGCCAGTCCAGGAGCCTGCGGCATCGAAAGCTTCATATGCGGCTACTTTATCATCAGACTCAATATTCATCAGGCGTTCTGCGGATTCAATCGCCAGACGCACATGCTCTTCGCTTCGCAAAGTGAGATGCGGGTACGCAGCAAGTGCATCCGGAATCGGTGAAGGAACCAAATAGATATACATAGAAGCTGCCTCCTCATTAAGTACATTCTATCTCAAGATAGCATATGGAATTCAGTGAGTCCAATCGGTGGATCAACTGGTTTGAGCACGTCTTTTCATGATAAAGTATAATCACTACAAACAGAACGGGTGATCGTATGACAACAACAATTCGGATATCGGTAAGACCTTTGGTGGAGTATGTGTACCGCAGTGGCAGCATACGTCCGGGGTTCCGGACCAATGCCTCGATGCAGGAGGGGACTCGAATCCACCAACGTGTCCAGAAGGAGTATACCGAAGAGGATTTAAAAGAGATTGTGCTCGAAACTGAGATCCAACACGGGGATCTGACCTATGTGGTGGAAGGGCGCTGTGATGGCCTGATTCGGTTGGAGGGTCAATTGACGGTGGATGAGATCAAATCAACTGCGGGCAATCTGGATGATCTGGGAGAGGGTCTTCCAGTGCACTGGGCACAGGCCATGATGTATGCCTATATGTACGCTGTTCAGCATGATGAACCACGTATGCAAGTGCAGTTGACGTATGTGCATTCGGTAACCCATGAAGAGAGACGGTTTCGCCGAATGGCAGAACGAGAGGAACTGGAGCAGTTTGCGGCAGAAGTGATTGCCGGCTATGCGCCATATGCGGAGATGATTGCTGCATATGAAGAAGAGCGGGATATCAGTGTGCGAGAGTTGCCGTTTCCTTTTCGCAAATACCGGGAGGGGCAGCGGAAGTTGGCGGGAGCCGTATACAAGACGATCCGCGAGGGTCAGGGATTGATGGCAAAAGCACCAACAGGCATTGGTAAAACCATGTCCGTGCTGTTCCCCACGGTCAAAGCCATTGGCGAAGGCGAAGCGAACCGATTGTTCTATCTGACCGCGAGGACAACGACACGGGTGGCGGCAGAAGAAGCTTTTGCCCGGATGCAATCGGAAGGATTGAAGATGCATGTCATAAGTCTGACCGCGAAGGACAAGATCTGTTTCAAGGAAGAGGAAGCTTGTGATACGGGGCAGTGTGGCATGTGCGAAGGATATTATGATCGTATTAATGGAGCCGTGCTGGACATGCTGGAACATGAGACGTTAATGACACGCCCGGTTATTGAGCAGTATGCACGCAAACATCGGGTGTGTCCGTTTGAGTTTTCACTGGATGCGGCATATGCAGCTGATGCGGTGATCTGCGATTATAACTATATTTTTGATCCGCGTATTTCTCTGAAAAGAATGTTGGAAGAGCAGAAACGCAAGACGGTATTACTGGTGGACGAGGCGCATAATCTGGTCGATCGTGGGCGAACGATGTTTTCCGCGGAGCTGGAGAAGGCGGTGTTTCTGGATGTGAAAAGGGAGTTCCAGTCGCTGGACAGCAGTGTGCCTGCTGCCAAAGCCATTGTTGACTACACCGGGGCCATTGATAAGTATCTGATTACCCTTCGCCAAAATGGTGGAGATGAGGGGAAAATCATTCAACAGGAGGCACCGGAGGAACTGATTGAACGCCTGGAGCCCTTTGTCATGGTTGCGGAACAGTGTCTTGTTGAAGGTGGCTCGGGCAATGCCGAGACGGATCAGTTGCTGCTGGATGCTTACTTCACGGCACAGAATTTTCTGCGTATTGCCAAGCTGTATGATGAACGTTTTATTACGTATGCAGAGTGTGTACGAAGTGAAGTGCGAGTGAAGTTATTCTGTCTCGATCCTTCGGTGTTGCTTCGTCAGACGGCCAAAGGCTTCCGCTCCCTCATTCATTTCTCGGCAACCTTGTCACCTCTTCGCTATTATCGGGATATGCTGGGTGCAGAGGAAGAAGATTATACGTTGCAGATTCCCTCACCCTTTCAGCGTGAACAGCTGGATGTGAGACTCATGCCCTTATCTGTTCGTTATAAAGACCGGGAACAATCCCGGCGACCCATTGCGGAGATGCTGCAACAGCTGGTAAGTGAATGGCCGCGCAGTAATCTGATGGTGTTCTTCCCGTCGTATCCTTATATGCGCGAGATCTATGACACCTATGCACAGCTTCCAAGTGAAGCGGATACGGTCATACAGAAGCAGGGCATGAACGAACTGGAACGGGAGCAGTTTCTGGATGGATTCCAGCCGAATCCTGAACGAACACGACTGGTGTTTGCCGTTATGGGTGGTGTATTCTCGGAGGGTGTCGATCTGCCGGGAGACCGCTTGAATGGCGTTGTGGTGGTAGGTGCGGGGCTGCCGCAGATTGGCCTGGAGAATAACGTATTACGTGATTATTATGATCGGACAGGACGCAACGGATTTAATTACGCTTATATTTTCCCGGGGATGAACAAGGTGCTGCAGGCGGGGGGACGGCTGATTCGAACGGAAGAAGACAAGGGCGTGTTGGTGCTGGTCGACGATCGTTTTATCCAAGAACCGTACCGTTCCCTGCTGCCCGAGGAGTGGCGGGACTATAAACGAATCTGATATTGCACCTTCAGAGCAGTTCCAATGGAATCAGGCAAATGCGGAACTAAGGAGTTTAACATTTTTTTTCAAATTTCTTCCCTTACATGATTGAAGGGTAGGGTGAAAGGGTTATAACTTGGTTAGCAACGAACGAACAACGGCGATTACCCTATCCGTTCCGCGGTCCGCTTCGAAAGCAATCAAGGAGGTCGGTTATAATGAAGAGAAATCATACCATGATGCAGTTTTTTGAGTGGCACCTGGCTGCAGACGGAGATCATTGGAAGCGACTGGCTGAAATGGCCCCGGAACTGAAAGCCAAAGGTATTGACTCGGTATGGGTACCACCCGTAACCAAGGCAGTGTCAGCAGAAGATACAGGTTATGGTGTATATGATCTGTACGATCTGGGCGAATTTGATCAAAAGGGTGCCGTGCGGACCAAATATGGCACCAAGCAGGAACTGGTGGAGGCCATTGCCGAGTGTCAGAAGAACGGAATTGCCGTCTATGTGGATCTGGTCATGAATCACAAGGCCGGAGCAGATGAGACGGAAGTCTTTAAAGTGATTGAGGTTGATCCCAATGATCGGACGAAGGAAATTTCTGAGCCGTTCGAGATTGAAGGCTGGACCAAATTCACATTTCCGGGTCGCGGCGATCAATACTCCTCCTTTAAGTGGAGCTCCGAACATTTCAACGGCACGGACTATGATGCCAAGGGAGAACGGAGCGGTGTATTCCGCATCGCAGGTGAGAACAAGAACTGGAATCAGAATGTCGATGATGAGTTCGGCAACTACGATTATCTGATGTTCGCCAACATAGATTATAACCACCCGGATGTGCGACGCGAGATGATCGATTGGGGGAAATGGCTGATTGACACCCTCCAGTGCGGTGGGTTCCGGCTGGATGCCATTAAGCATATCAACCACGAATTCATCAAGGAGTTCGCAGCAGAGATGATCCGTAAACGCGGTCAGGATTTCTACATCGTAGGTGAGTTCTGGAACTCGAATCTGGATGCATGTCGTGAATTCCTTGATACGGTTGACTACCAGATCGACCTGTTCGATGTGTCACTTCACTACAAATTGCATGAGGCTTCGCTTGCAGGCAGAGACTTTGATCTCTCCAAAATTTTTGATGACACCTTGGTCCAGACCCATCCTACCCATGCGGTAACCTTTGTAGATAACCATGACTCCCAACCCCATGAAGCATTGGAATCCTGGATTGGAGACTGGTTTAAGCCGAGTGCCTATGCGTTGACACTATTACGACGTGATGGATATCCGGTTGTATTTTACGGGGATTATTATGGTATTGGTGGTCCTGAACCTGTGGATGGCAAAAAAGAAATTCTGGACATTCTGCTGTCTGCGCGCTGCAACAAGGCATATGGGGAGCAGGAAGACTACTTCGATCACGCCAATACGATTGGCTGGGTGCGTCGTGGCGTAGAGGAAATCGAAGGTTCCGGTTGTGCAGTCGTTATCTCCAACGGGGATGACGGTGAGAAAAGAATGTTCATCGGAGAGCATCGTGCTGGTGAAGTCTGGGTGGATCTGACGAACAGTTGTGAGGATCAGATTACCATCGAGGAAGACGGCTGGGCCACCTTCCATGTGTGCGGTGGAGGCGTCTCCGTATGGGCCCTGCCTGAGCAGAATGAGGGCTGCGCTGACGCTGAGTAACGGCGTATATCAGGCAATATATAAGAAAAGAAAAGATGCACCGATGGATGATATGAATAATGGTGTATAGATCGATCGATAATCCACCTGAACAGGGGAGATAGCACTCCTATGTTCAGGTGGTTTTTGCATTTTTCTATGGGTGCCTAGGGCGTGTCTGAAAACTCCATCTAAGAACCTAGCGCGCCTAACGAACTCAGCCCGCCTTATTTGCATCGAATTGGCATTAGTGTAATCCTAACGAATCTCAGTAACCTTATTACTGTCAAAAGTGACTTTAATAGCGCCAATTGGAGAAACATCATCAGATTAACGCGTTTGAGATTCGTTAGAATACTGATAACCTCAGATTTTGAATAATTAAGGCTTCTAAGATTCGTTAGCTAAACGTGGGTTAACGCTCTCACCATAGGCAAACGGATCAAAGGAACCTGAGTAGACGCTGCCTATGTGTTGGATCTCCGTTTACCTACTCCAACTCAAAGGATTCCAGCGTGCCAACCATTCGCAGATCATGATCGCGGTTGAATTGTTCCCGTTTGTCCGCATCCGCGTACTCATCATGATAATGCATCAACACGGTTTTCTGTCTCACTTCGGCTGGCAGTTGCTCCAGTTCCTTCAATGAGGTATGAGATTTGATCACCAGATCATGCATATGACATTCATGGAAAATCAGCTGCACATCAGCGGCAACTTGCTCCACCCGTTCCTGGTTGAGTGTACTGTCTGCACTGTAATAGAAGTAAGGCTTGGCGATTAACCCATTGCTGACCATACCGGGAACATGCTGCGTCCGAAATGTCTCAAACGTCACACCGCCCAGTTCGAATGTGCCTCCATCTGGCAGGGGAACAACATCGTAGTAATCACTCATGGTACGTTCACCATCCGTTGTGTAGCGCATGCCGGGGGATAGTATGTTCCAGAGCGGATCTACCAATTGTTCGTGGATGAACAGACGGGGTTTGCGATCGCCCACGATCTGTGCGTAATAACCCAGCATCTGTACACCATTAATATGATCTTCGTGTAGATGTGAAATGAAAACATTGTGGATATCGGTCATGGGGAATCCATATTCCTTGAGTGCTTTGGCATTTGATTCCGGAAAATCAATGACTAGATGCGTGTCTTCGAATTCAGCCAACATACTATTGTGGTGCTGCTCCACGCTGAACATATCTCCTGTGCCGAGAAAAGTAATTTTCATTCAAATTCATCTCCTTGTGTGATCTTCAGATCAGCATCCTTGCGTTAAATCCAGTATACCTTGTTCCCGAATATATGCCTAAATCAACCTTTTTTGATAACGCTATCATTTTATATTGAACTTTGATGGCAAACAGTGTAGCGTAAAGATGGGAAGTGAACCCATATGAACGTAAACTCACCTAAAGGGAGCGTGCGAGGCGAATGAAATCTTTTCTGGATGAACAATTTTTGCTGCATAATGAAACGGCGGTCAAGTTATATGAGGATTATGCCAAAGACATGCCGATTATTGACTATCATTGCCACCTCAGTCCTCAGGAGATCTACGAGAACAAAACCTTTGGCAATCTTACGGAGGCCTGGTTATACGGTGATCACTATAAGTGGCGGCTTATGCGCGCTAACGGAATTGAAGAGCAATATGTAACTGGCGGCGAAGGCGTGACCGATTACGATCGTTTCCTGGCTTATGCGAAAACAGTGCCTATGATGATTGGTAATCCGCTGTATGCCTGGTCTCACTTGGAATTACAGCGATATTTCGGCGTTTACGAAGTATTGAACGAGGCTAGCGCACCAGCTATATGGGATAAAGTAAATGCCAAATTGAACAGCGACGGATTCGGTGCACGTGATCTGATTACCAAATCCAATGTCACTGTTGTATGCACAACCGATGATCCTACCGATTCGCTGGAGTATCATCTGAAGATTCAGGAGATTGAAGGCTTTGATACGGCGGTATTGCCTTCTTTCCGCCCAGATAAAGGACTGGAATTGAACCGGGATACATTCACCGAATGGGTGGGCAAGTTGTCACAAGCCTCCGGCACAGCGATTTCCGATTATGAATCCTTCCTTGCTGCATTGGAGTCCCGGGTGGAATTTTTCCATTCCGTCGGTGGCAGAGTCTCTGATCATGCACTTGATTATGTTCCTTACGGTGTGGCTACGCGAGAAGAAGCGGGTGAGATTTTTGCGAAGGCACTTGCAGGTCAGAAGGTAACTCGTGAGGAAGAGGACAAGTATAAGACGGTCACATTGACGTTCCTCGGCAAACTGTATGCAGAGCGCGGTTGGGTGATGCAGTTCCACATTAATGCAGCCCGTAACAACAATACACGGATGTTTGCCAAGCTTGGGCCGGATACCGGTTATGACGCCGTGAATGATACACCACTGTCATCAGCAATGATTGGATTGCTCGATGCGTTAGAACAGCAGCAGGCGTTACCCAAAACGATTCTGTATTCCTTAAATCCAAGGGATAATGAAGTTCTTGCAGCGATCATCGGCAGTTTCCAGGGCGGTGGTATTCCGGGCAAAATCCAGCTTGGTGCAGCATGGTGGTTCAATGATACGAAGGACGGCATGCTCGCCCAGATGAAGGCACTTGCGAATGTGGGTCTGCTCAGCCGATTTGTCGGTATGCTGACTGATTCACGCAGCTTCCTGTCGTACACACGGCATGAGTATTTCCGCCGCCTGGTCTGCAATCTCATTGGTGAATGGGCTGAACAGGGCGAAGCACCGCAGGATATGGAGCTGCTTGGTCAGATCGTACAGGGCATTGCCTACAACAATGCAAAAGAATATTTCGCGTTTGCCTCAGTGCCTCAAACGGTCTCTGCTTCAAAGTCATGATAGGTGATGCGTGATGCTCAACAAGTTCATCTAATTTTGCAATAAGAGAGGCTACCTTGTTTCTTCATTCCATATGTATAACAATGCTCCCATTAAGTACACCGGGTATTCATCTACCGGAGTATTGGATGGGAGCTTTTTTGAGTTTCCTTCCTGATATTGCGCACAATAACTATAGCCAGCTCCAATGACGGCAAAATGACAAAGCCAATAACGAAGCGTTTATAAGCGTTTAGTATGGGTTACTCTTGGTTATTTTTAGTTGTTTGACTTTCGCTTCCTGCGATAATATACTTAGTACACCTAATTAATTGCATATCTATTTAATTGTGATGCTATTTAATAGGTGTCCTATGATATTGGATATCTATGCATTAATAAAGAAAGAGGGAGGAATCCAATATGACTGGTATAGATCCGGTCGCTCAGAAGCTTTTATACTCCATCATGCAGTTTAATAAAGGCAAGTGGAGGCAAAATAAACCTCATGGGCGCAATCATAATGAAATTATGGTGCTGGCTTGTTTGCTGCATGGTACGCATCCAGGAGAACGTCTGGACTGGCGGGATAATCCGCCAGATTTTGAGAGAGAACTGAATGAGAGTCGCCCAGGACTTAAAGTATCGGAAATCAGTGCGTTACTGCGGGTGAAATCACCAACAATAACCCCGGTTATTCGTGGGCTTGAGGATGAAGGGCTTGTCGAACGGACCATGGACCCGACGGATCGCCGTGCTGTGCGTATCACCATTACAGAGGCAGGGCGGAACATTATTCGGGCGGCACATGAGGAGCGCATGCAAACGTTCAACCAGCTCGTCGAGCATTTGGGTGAGGAAGAAAGCATTCAATTGACGGAGTTGTTGACCAAGGTTTATACCTTTTTTGATACAGTGGTTTTTCAACAGACGGAGACGTCCACACAAGGAGATGATACGCCATGATGAAACTGTTTCGCATGCTGAAGCCTTATCGAATACCGATTATCTTCATTCTGGTATTGGTACTGTTTCAGTCGCTTGCCGAATTGTACCTGCCTACGTTAATGGCGGATATCGTGAATTTTGGCATCATTAAGGGAGATGTCCCTTATATTTGGCAGATTGGTGGATGGATGTTGGTCATTGCGATTGGCGGAACAGCGTGTTCAGTGATCGCTAGTTACCTCTCCTCCCGCACTGCGGGTGGATTTGCCAAACAACTTCGCAGCAGAGTATTCCGCCATGTGGAGAACTTCTCGCTCCAGGAGTTCGATAAGATGGGTACGGCTTCCCTGATTACGCGTACGACGAATGATATCACGCAGGTACAGAACGTACTTACGATGATGCTGCGCATGATGATTATGGCTCCATTGATGTGTATCGGTGGTATCTTCATGGCGGTCTCGCAGGACGCCAAATTATCTACGATCTTCCTGGTCGTGCTGCCTGTACTGGGCGGAGCCATTGCGCTGATTGGTTCCAAGGGATTACCTTTGTTCAAAACCATTCAGAAAAAGCTGGACCGACTCAACCTAGTGCTGCGTGAGCAGTTAACAGGGATTCGTGTCGTGCGTTCCTTTAACCGTGGTGAGCATGAGCGCGTGCGCTTTAACGGGGCCAACACGGAACTGAGGGATTCTTCGATTAAAGTTAATGTGCTCATGGCGACCATCATGCCTGTTATGATGCTGGTTATGAACTTTTCGATGATTGCCATTCTTTATTTTGGTGGAATGCGGATTGACAGCGGCAATATGAACATCGGTGCATTAATTGCCTTCATTCAATATGCCATGCAAATCATGTTCTCACTGATTATGGTTTCCATGATCTTTGTCATGATTCCAAGAGCTTCAGCATCGGCAGAACGGATTAACGAAGTACTTGATATGCAGCCGGATCTTAGCAATCCCGAGCAGCCTCATGGCATGAAATCCATGCAGGGGATGATTGAGTTTGACCATGTAACTTTCCGTTATCCGGGCGCAGAGAATCCAGCGTTGTCCGATATATCCTTCACAGCTCGTTCAGGTGAGACAACAGCCATTATTGGGGGTACGGGTTCCGGGAAATCGACATTGCTCAGTCTTATTCCACGATTCTACGATGTGACTGAAGGCAGCGTTCGGGTCAATGGTACGGATGTGCGGGAACTTCGGCAGGAAGATTTGCGTGCCAAAATTGGCTTTGTGCCACAAAAGGCAGTCCTCTTCACGGGTACAATTACGGAGAATATCCGTCACGGGAAAGACGATGCCACAATGGATGAAGTTGTTCATGCGGCTCGTACGGCTCAGGCAGAGAACTTCATTACCGAGATGAAAGATGGATATGACAGCCTAATTGCACAAGGGGGTAACAACGTGTCTGGTGGACAAAAGCAACGTCTGTCCAT
This sequence comes from Paenibacillus sp. CB74, assembly GCF_055687625.1. Taxonomy (NCBI): domain Bacteria; kingdom Bacillati; phylum Bacillota; class Bacilli; order Caryophanales; family Paenibacillaceae; genus Paenibacillus; species Paenibacillus sp. CB74. Next base: position 5,809,191 of record NZ_CM146009.1, read on the forward strand.
CGCTCGCGCACTTGTTCGCCGTCCGGAAGTCTATATCTTTGATGACAGTTTCTCTGCCCTCGATTTCAAAACGGATGCTAAACTTCGTGCTGCGCTGAAGTCCGAAACGACAGAAGCGGCTGTGCTGATTGTTGCCCAGCGCGTAAGTACAGTAATGGATGCCGATCGCATTCTGGTTATGGATGAGGGACGAATTGTCGGTTCAGGAACACATAAAGAGCTGCTGGAGCACAATGAAGTATATCGCGAAATTGTATCCTCCCAGCTGACTGAGGAGGAGATCGCATGAGTGATCATACAGAAAAACATAAAGCACCCCGTGCCTCTCGCGGACCGGGACCCGGTCCGGGTATGGGCATGCGACCTCCCGCTGAGAAAGCAAAAGATTTCAAAGGCACACTGCGGCGTTTGATTCGTTATCTCCAGCCCCACAGCTCTCGTCTACTTGGGGTACTGGTTGCAGCCATTCTGAGTACCGTATTCAGTATCATCAGTCCTAAGATCATGGCCCAAGGTACGGATATTCTTAGTGAAGGCGCCATTGCCATCCTTCAGGGTGTGCAGGGAGCCGGGATTGATTTTCCTGCATTGATGAAAGTACTATACCTGCTTGGCGGGCTCTATCTGTTCAGTGCTGCATTCATGTATATTCAGCAATACCTGATGGCTGGTGTAGCCCAACGTGTTGTCTATGACATGCGTGAGCAGATCAGTGCGAAGGTTGGACGCCTTCCTTTGAAATATTTCGACTCCCGCACGACTGGGGAGACACTGAGCCGTGCCACGAATGACGTGGACAATATCAGTAATACCCTTCAGCAAAGTTTGGCACAGTTCATTACGTCCATCGTCACGATTGTCGGCGTAATTATCATGATGCTGACGATTAGTCCATGGATGACGCTGATCACGATTTTGACACTGCCACTCAGTGTCGTTGTTGTTATGCTGGTCGCTTCCCGTTCGCAAAAACACTTTGCAGGCCAACAGAAGTCCCTCGGGGAACTGAATGGTCATGTCGAAGAGATGTACACAGGACACAAGGTTGTCAAAGCATTTGGACGCGAAGAACAATCGGTACAGCAATTCGAGAAGGTCAATGAAGAGTTGTATGAATCCGGTTGGAAGGCCCAGTTTATCTCCGGTATTATTATGCCGCTCATGAGTTTTGTCGGTAACCTGGGTTATGTACTGATCTGTGTGGTGGGTGGGATCTTCGTTACTCGCGGATCTATCTCCATCGGGGATATTCTAGCCTTCACGCAGTACTCCCGTCAATTCACACAACCGATTAACCAGATTGCTAATATCTCTAATATCATTCAATCGACGATTGCATCGGCAGAACGAGTATTTGAGTTGCTGGATGAAGAGGAAGAAGTTCCGGAGTCCAAACAACCCGTGCAACTACAGCAGCCTAGAGGTGCGGTTACATTCCAAGGTGTTAATTTTGGATATAAAGAAAATGAACTGCTCATTCATAACATGAACATTGATGTAAAACCGGGACAGACCGTAGCCATTGTTGGACCAACGGGAGCCGGTAAAACGACCCTGATTAACCTGTTAATGCGTTTCTACGAAATTCAGGATGGTCGGATTACGATTGACGGTGCCGACATTAAGGACATGGAGCGTGGCAAGCTGCGCAGTCTGTTCGGTATGGTGCTTCAGGATACCTGGTTGTTCAACGGAACGATTCGGGACAACATCGCCTATGGTCGAGAAGGTTCAACGGAAGAGGATGTCATCAAGGCAGCCGTTGCGGCACATGCGGATCACTTTATTCGTACACTGCCTGATGGATATGACACGGTGCTGAATGAAGAGGCGTCGAACATCTCTCAAGGGCAGAAACAGTTGCTGACCATTGCAAGAGCGATTCTGGCGAACCCGGCTATTCTCATTCTGGATGAAGCGACGAGTAGCGTGGATACACGGACTGAAGTATTCATTCAGAAAGCCATGAATGATCTGATGAAGGATCGCACGAGCTTTGTCATTGCACACCGTTTGTCCACCATTCGCGGCGCCGATCTGATCCTGGTTATGGATCATGGTAACGTGATTGAACAGGGCAATCATGAGGAATTAATGGCGAGTCAAGGTTTCTACGCGGATCTGTACAATAGTCAGTTTGCAGAGCAGCAACCGCAGGCGATCTGATTACAATGTAAATAACAAGAATAGCCGGGAGCCCTATTAGGGGTTCCCGGCTATTTGTCGTATATCCAGAGGAGTGACATTAGGATATGGATCGTTTTAGTTACTGATCCTTAGACTCCTTAGCAGGTTCATCTGCGCCGTTGCTAGAGATCGACCTCGCTTCTATCTTCATGTCGTCCCTGTTAGCTTCCTCCAGCGCAGACGGAGCGGGTTCACCCGGGATCAATTCGCGTTGCTCAATCATGCGTTTGACGACTTCATAACAGTCATCGACATGTTTGTTACCCACATATCGCATAGCTGTGAAGCTGAGTGCAGCGGCCAGTCCCTGTCCAGCAAATGGGACGAATTTGGCGACGGACTTAGTAGCTACGCGTACGCCAACTCTTTTCAAAACCTGGACAACCAGTTCTTTCGTCACCATACGTCCGATGACTTTGCTTCCGATGGACATGACGAATCCATAGATCATGGATTTGGTCTCGGGGTCCATGCCGTCCAACTGTTTTTGGGATAATCCGAATTTATTGTTAATGGCAGGCAACAGCTGCATCAGCATCCCCACATCAGCCAGTACGTCTGTACCGGGCAGCGGAACGAGTGTTGTACCGGCAGATGCGGTAGCTCTTTTGCGAACCATGGTACGGCATTCCTTGCGAACTTGCTCCAATTGTTCCAACGTTGCCGGAATCATAGGGAATCCCTCCATTCGTATATGGTATAGATATAACCGTTTTGAATCGTTTTGAATGGGTTTTCACCAGCAAAATTTGCAGCCTTATGACATTAAGGTGCGGAGAAACCCTTTTTTCCATGCATACATCTGGTTAAAAAAGGAAGTGGTTTGTAAGATCAACGATTTATCTAAATAGTTGAACTTATATAGCTTTTACGAATAAATGAGGATTAGGATGCATATCTGATTGGGGAACCTATTTGGAATGATGAGTGCTTAGCGCAGGGATTGTTTATGGATTCAACCTTCTTGGGTAAAGGTTAACAAGCATTGGAATGGAGGAAGAGAAGGATGGAGTTTAACAAAGCATTGTTAATTCATCATCATCATTCAGGCAAGGCCAATCGTGAGAATACAGTGGGTCTCGTGGTTGGTGTGCTGGCCCCCGCTGTCCATGAACTCGTCATTGTGCGTACCGATGAACCCGGCGAAGGAGAGAAGTTGTGTCGTGAACGCGGTGAACAATTCGATGTGGTGTTTATTCTGGGTGGGGATGGCACGGTGCATGAATGCGTGAATGGACTGGCTGATCTGCAGCATCCTCCGTTGATTGGCATATTGCCTGGAGGCACCTGTAATGACTTTGCGCGTTCGCTCGGCATTTCACCCGATGCAGAGACTGCTGCACAAGAAATGCTCGCAGGTCGGGTAGTATCTATTGATGTTGGACGAGCCAATGATCGGGTGTTCACGAACTTTTTTGGTATTGGCTTGATCAGTGATGCATCGCAGAATATTAACGAGAATCTGAAAGGCACGCTGGGTAAGCTCAGTTATTTCATCAGCACGTTGCAGACAATTAGTCACACGGAGCCGTTTCGTTATCAATTGGAGGCAGATGGGAAAGAAATGGAAGGCGAAGCGGTAATGATCTACGCAGCAAACGGCCGTTTTCTGGGAACGAATGCCCTGCCTTTTGCACCGGATGCATTGCAGGATGGGGAGCTAGACGTACTCATTATTCATGAGACAGGCATCCCGCTGCTGCGAGAGATCCTGTCACATAAGCCCGAGGGAGATTGGCAACCCCAGAGTGAGAGCATTTCATACTTCAAGGCATCTACGCTAAAAGTGAACACAGATGCCCCAATGTCAGCTGACACGGATGGCGAATTGTATATGAAGACACCCGCCGAGCTATCGGTGCTGACGGGTCATCTGAAGTTTCTAACCGGGGAGGTGTACTAAATCCCCGGTTTTTTTGTCTCATTTTGGCTGAACGGAAACTTAATTATTCCCTGCCTGTCCTTTCATATGACGTTGCCTGAACTCATCTTCCAGCATGCTCATCTGAATGGCATCATGATATTGGTGATTGTAGAACAAGACATCCCGCTTCACACCCTCGCGCTGGAATCCGAGTTTCTCATACGTGCGGATAGCTCTCTCGTTGAAGGCGTACACTTCAAGTTCGATTCGATGCAGGTTACAGATACCGAAGCCGTAGTCCAGCATAAGCAGTAACGCCTCGCTGCCGTAGCCTTTTCCTTGATGCTCCGCCTGATCGATGGCCACACGAATATGTGCACTGCGATTCTTGGCATGCATGTCCATCAGGACGACATCTCCGATGATCTGGTCATTTTCCTGTAAAGCAATAAGTAGCATGAGTCTGGAATCATCCTGTGCTGCGTTTTCAACATAACGTTCAACCTGAGCGCGTGTGAAACTATTCTGTGTTCCTGTCAGCCTGCGCATCTCAGCGTCAAACAGACCGGGGAAGTAAGCATCCACATCTGTAATCTCGAAAGGACGCAGATATATGCGCTTTGTTTCCAGCAGACGGGGGATGCGTGGGGATGGTTTTGAATGTGACATAAGTTGTTCCTCCTATCATGATCTTTCGTTCCGCTTAACCGCTCCATCCAGAAACAGGGCAACAAGTTCTCGTGCGAGTTCCTCAATGCTGCCACCATTCATATTGCGTACATCTTCGCGGTTCGCGAGCATGAGCAGTGATGTAAATGCATGGGCAAGCAACATGGGATTGGCGACCCGCAAATAGCCGTTATCCATCTCCTGCTGGAAGTGGGTCGCAAGCACTTCAAAGATACGAACCTCGGCTTCTCGAATCTGGCTGAGTTGCTCCGTATTCAGATGCTTCTCGGCTTCTCGCATCATGGTCTCGGTTTCAATATGGGAGTGTTGCATCTTCGCTTCTGCAACCTTGATTAGCCGCTCTTGTAGTGTGCCAGGTTCATCCAAGCGGAGTGAAGTCTGCTGCATACTCATTGCCATCATTCGTGTAATGGCAACGGTGAACAGATCGGCTTTGCTGGTGAAGTGATAATAGATCGATGCTTTGGTTACATTACATAATGAAGCAATCTGTTGAAGAGAGACGGGTTCATACCCATATTCCATAAACAGACGTGAAGCTGTCATCAATATGTTGGTTTGTACAGATGCTTGATCGGCACCCGTTTTGGGTCTGCCCGGAGACCGGGGAATGTTTGTTTTTTTGCTCATAATCACTGACCTCTTTACGTATTTAATTGCTAGTTTAGCAAGTTCACAAATTAGGCATTGCAAAATTAACCTTCCGGTATATATAATTAAGTCGATTATACTATGACCCGTGGTTCATTACTACATCATCACTTAAATAGGGCTTCATAGAAACAGAATAGGGAGATGAAGAGACAATGCAGGAAGGTTCGGGTTATGGTCGCTGGGTTGCTGGCAAACGAAGCAAATGGATTACACTGTTGGTATGGATCATTATTGCCGTTGTGCTTGGCATGGTATGGCCTGCTGTTGGTGATCGTGAAACTAATAACGCGCAGGATCTGAGTGAGTCCAAACCATCGGTTCAGGCAGCTGCACTTGCCGAGAAGGAATTCCCTGGTGGTGAAGGATTGCCCGCGCTGATCGTATGGCGTCAAGCCGGCGGTTTGACGGATGAGCAGATTGAGAACATTCAGGCATTAACGGAACGACTGGATCAAGATCCGGTAGAACAGCAGCAGTCCGTTGTGCCACTCTATCAATTGCCGCCACAGGCGTTGAAAGGCCAGCTTTCGGAAGACGGAAGCACCCTGGTTATGCCGCTTTTCTTCAATGAAGGTGCCGATGCAGAACAATTAGAGCAAGGCATTGAAGCACTTGAGCAAAAAACACAAGACATCTTCGGGGCAAACCCGTTCGATGTGGCTATAGATGATACTAATACACTAATTGCTCGTGTGACAGGGCCCGTAGGAATATCCATTGATGCGAGCGGACTGTTTTCCTCCGCCGATGTATCCTTGTTGATCGCTACGGTTGTACTGGTATTGGTGTTGCTGCTATTGATCTATCGCTCGCCGGTACTCGCGATTATCCCAATTATTGCGGTTGGATTCGCGTATATGGTGACCAGTCCGATTCTCGGATTCATGGCGGATCAAGGCTGGATTACGGTAGACGCACAGTCCATCTCAATCATGACTGTATTGTTATTTGGAGCAGGAACGGATTACTGCCTGTTTATGATCTCCAGATACCGCCAGATTCTCTATCATGAGCCGGACAAAAAGAAAGCCATTTTCCAGGCCATTACCGGATCTTCCGGCGCTATTGCCATGAGTGGATTCACGGTCGTTGCAGCACTGCTGGTGCTATTGCTGGCTGAATATGGGGCATATCATCGTTTTGCCGTACCATTCAGTCTGTCCATCTTTATTATGTTTATAGCAAGTCTGACACTGGTTCCGGCACTTCTCGCGATCTTCGGCCGGGGTTCATTCTACCCGTTCGTACCGCGTACTCATGAGATGGAAGTGGAACGTGCCAAGAAAAAAGGCAAGCCGGCTCCTGCTCCACGCAAAGTGAAGGAAAGCTGGATTGGCCGTACGGTGGTCACTAAACCTTGGGCCGTGCTTGCAATTACCGTGGTACTGCTGGGAGGACTGGCAGCATTCTCAACTCAGGTTAAATTCACATATGATCTGTTGTCTTCGTTCCCGGAGGATGTACCTTCCCGCGAAGGTTTCACGGTCATTGGTGAACAGTTCTCCCAAGGCGAGCTGGCTCCGGTAAAAGTGATTGTAGATTCAGGTGGCAAAGAAACCGATCTGAAGCAGCGTCTCGAATCACTGGACTACATTAGCAAAGTAGGCGATGCCCAACAGGGTGCCGAGAACGCCAACATTACCGCCTTTGATGTGGAATTCGATCTGAATCCATACTCCATGGAGGCGATGCAGCATATTCCGGATCTGAGGGCTACTGCGGAACAGGCGCTTCAAGATGCCGGTGTAACCAATGCGGACAGTCAGGTCTGGATTGATGGTCAGACAGCAGAGCAGTATGACATTGAAGTGGCTGGAGAACGGGATGCCAAGATCATTATTCCGGTGGTCATCGGCATGATTACACTATTGCTGCTATTATACTTGCGTTCTGTTGTAGCTACGGCGTATCTGATTGCAACGGTTGTTCTGTCGTATTTCTCTGCACTGGGTCTGGGTTGGATCATCATTCACTATGGCCTTGGCGCAGATGCTATCCAAGGCGCGATTCCGCTGTATTCCTTCGTATTCCTGGTGGCATTGGGTGAAGACTACAACATCTTCATGATCTCCAGCATCTGGCAGAAACGCAAAACGATGCCGCTTCGTCAAGCCATTAAGGAAGGCGTCGGTGAGACAAGCTCCGTTATTACCTCTGCCGGCCTGATTTTGGCAGGAACTTTTGCGGTACTTGCTACATTGCCAATTCAGGTGTTGGTACAGTTTGGTATTATAACGGCTGTTGGTGTGTTGTTGGATACATTCCTAGTACGTCCGTTCATGGTTCCGGCAATCACCACATTGCTGGGCAAATGGGCCTTCTGGCCAGGCAAGTATGTACCGATTGCCGAGAAGAATGAAGAGAAACAGAACCAGTCCGTGTAATGCATGGATGGGTAGTATGGGCAGCGGGGCTTCGAGCCGGCTGTCCATTTCTTTTTGCATAACAATGGCATGGAATTAGTTGAACGGGTCTGCTCCTGAGATGGAATGGTGGAACTGTAAAATATCCGCAGGATGAGGCGTGATCCTTGTTTTCTTTGCGTAGGGAAGGTTTACGTAGACAAGGGTTATGGGACATAATAGAGGAAGCGTCGGCTTAGGGCAGACGGATGAATCAACATCAATGGGACAACCAGGGGAAGGATGAAAGCAAGCATGACGAACCAACTTAATGTGTATTTTAACCATGACGGCGGCGTGGATGACCTCGTATCGCTGTTCATGCTTCTGCAAATGGACAATGTACATGTAACCGGTGTATCGGTTATTCCGGCAGACGGATATCTGGAGCCAGCAACAGATGCCAGCCGTAAAATTATCGATCGTTTCGGTACATATTCCGTAGAGGTATCCAAATCCAACTCCAGAGGAAAAAATCCATTTCCTGCGGCGTGGAGACTGCATTCCTTCTATGTAGATGCACTTCCTGTACTGAACGAGTCCGGCAAAATGGAAGCACCACTCTCTGCTATTCCTGCACACCAGCATCTGATCGAGAAAGTGCGTAACACCGAAGGCAAAACATTGCTCCTGTTCACAGGACCACTGACAGACCTTGCGCGTGCACTGGACGAAGCACCAGACATTGAAGAGAAAATCGACAAGCTGGTATGGATGGGTGGCACATTCGAGCGTGGTAACGTAGAAGAGCCCGAGCATGACGGCACAGCGGAATGGAACGTATTCTGGGACCCGGAAGCGGCTTACCGTGTATGGCAGAGCGGCATCCAGATCGATCTGGTTGCACTCGAAAGCACCAACAAAGTACCTCTGACTCCAGCCGTTCGTAACCGTTGGGCAGCAGAGCGTCGCTTCGAAGGTGTAGATTTCCTGGGGAACTGTTACGCAGGTTGTCCGCCACTGGTGTACAGTGAGACAAATTCCACATATTATCTGTGGGATGTGCTGACAACGGCTTCCGTTGGACGCGAGGACATCGTGAAGAAGAAAACGGTCAACTGTATTGTCATCCCGGATGGTCCTAGCCAAGGCCGCACAGTGGAGCAAGCAGACGGACGCCCAGTACAACTGGTGTATGATACCGATCCGGAAGCGTTCTTTACGTACATGACGGATTTGGGTAAAAAAGCTGCTCCGCAGCGCTACTAATTCAGGCAGCCTTAGGGCTCGCCATCCTTAAAGGTACAACAAAAATAAAGCCGCAGGCAGTGTCTGGAAATGGGGTTGACCCCATAATCCCGTCCCTGCCGTGCGGCTTTTTTGTTGTGGGCTATATCTAACAATCTATGCTGCCCGCTATATTTTAAATCGACTAATTAGCCCGTTCAGTTCACTGGAAAGTACCCGGAGGGATTCAGCGGATGCACTCATCTCATCCATGGATTGCAGCTGGCTTCCGGTAGCGTGTGACACCTGTTGGATACTGGAAGAGGATTCGCGCGAGATATGCTCCATATCCTCCACGGAAGCGGACACTTCCTCTGCGCTGGCAGACAGCTGCTCGGATGCTGCGGATACTTCGTGCAGACGTTCATTCATCGTCTCAATTCCGGTATGAATGGATGTGAACGAACGACCTGCTTCCTGTACAACAGCGAGACCGGACTGTACGGCAGATGTGCTTGCTGACATATGTTCTGACAACAGGGAAGTCTGACGTGTCATCTCGGCGATCAGTTCGGTGACATGCTGGGACGATTGCTCTGATTCCCCCGCAAGCTTGCGAACCTCTGAGGCAACCACTGCAAACCCGCTGCCATACTCTCCTGCACGAGCCGCTTCAATACTCGCATTAAGGGCGAGCAGATTGGTCTGTGAAGCGATACCCTTCATTAGATGTGCAACCGACTCAATTTTATCAGAGTACTGCTCTAGCTGAGAGGTGGAGGCCACCATCTGCACATTCGCTTGATGAATTTTGTCCATGCTGTCTATTGCCGTGTTGATGTTGGCTTGACCTTGCACCGCATTATTGGTCGTTTCCTGCGAGACATCCGCGACCATAGAAGAAGAGTTCGCAATATGCTGCATGCTGCGCGTGATCTCTTCCATGGCAACGGTGACTTCGCCTGCTCGTGCCACCTGTTCGGCAGCTCCACTGGCTGTATGATGGGTATGCTCGGCAATACGCTGACTCGCTTCGGCAGTTGCCTGCGAGTGTTTCGATACACCTTCTGCGGCTTGCAGCAGAGAATCGGAACTTTGACGGATGCCCGTCATAACATCACGGGTACCTGTGACCAGATGTTTGAATTCGGAAGCCAGCTGTCCGACTTCGTCCTTTCGTCCAAGTTCGACGTTGACGGTCAGGTCGCCTTTTCCCACTTCGGTAATCAACTTCTTCAGTTTCACCAACGGGCGGGTCAAGTAGTGTGCGAATCCATACACCAACAAGACACTGAGCAGCACAATAACGAGCGCTGTCCAGATCATGGTCATACGGTTGCGAGACATCAGTTCATAGACCGCAGTGGAATCCAGATCCGCACCGACTAACCCCAACACTTTTCCGTCAGCCCCATGGATGGGCACATACGCTGTAATGGTAGCTCCATAGTCATCCTGGGTGAGTTCGCCTCGAATAGGTTCATTCTGCTCAAAAGCCTGTAACATACCCGCGTAAGGGGTCTCTTCTGCGGAACCGTAAGGGGAGAAGTCGTCCTCTGCCACATCGGCAGCGGCCCCATCCACAACATAGAAATATGTATTAGTTCCATTTTCTTCGCGTGTACCCAGTGTATACAGATACTTGAGCCCATTGGCCTCGCGCAGTTGACTGAGTTGCTCACGCAATGTGCCATAATACGCTGTCTTGTTCTGTCCGGTACTGAGTGGTGCATACAGAGAAGTATCAATTAATGCAGCTGCCCGTTCAGCCACAGCCTGTGCCTGCATCCCCATGGATTGTTCGACCAGTTGCGCCGATGAACGGTACATGGTAATGCCAAGAACCGCACCCGCGGCCAGCATCAGACAGGAAAAAAATAAAAAGATCCGCATAAACAAACTGTTCATTGGTAAAAGTGTTCCCCCTTGATCTGTTGGATGAATCGTCTCTTTGTCTCTTTAGATGGTGTTTGTCGCTTCTTTGGTTCGTATGTATTGTATATCAAATATACAGTTTTCTACTTGAAATATCGGCATCCGGGCGATAAAGAATTAGCCCCCAATTCAATTTTGATCCGGGAGCTAATTACGTTTTAATATTATATTGACCAAGTACATTATTGGTACAAGCTTCATGGTTACGACTTGATGCCTTCACATGACTGAGTGATTACGCCATTACATTGTTCCGCCGCCCTGGCGAACAGAGGCAGGAATCTTTTCCGGTCCCTGATTAATATATTTATTGATAAAAGTACCTACTTTGGCATCGTCGAATTGGTCGAGTTTCATCGTTTTGGTCCATGCGGTCACCACGACTTCACTGCCTTCGGGAATATCCTTGTTGGGTACAGCCAGAATACCTGCTCCGGCTTCGCGGAATTTGGCGAGGTATTTCAGATGTTCCTTCAAGTCCTCGCTTGCGTTCTCACGATAATAGATGATGATATCCCCGTGCTCCAGATTGTGTACCAGGTAATTATAGCCCGGGAAGTCGGTGTAAAATCCAAACTTGATATCATGCGGATTATGCGGCCCGGATGTTGGAATTGTCATCTCATACTGAATGGGGTCCTCCGTATGGTCAGCCCCATAATATTTATCGTCCGTCACGTCGATTGTCGCGTTGGATTCCAGATCGGCTACATTATATGTTTTACCTGCTCCTTGCATGAAGAACAGGCCAAACGTAATAATCGACACAGCCATCATTACATGTGCAGACAGCCGAAGGGATCGACTTTTTTTCTGAATGTCCGCCCGTTCTTTCTTTTTCATGTGGCCCAGGATTTTGCCCTGTGTGCGTGATGCCCAGATATAGGCGGCGATGGAGAACAGTAACACAATTACACCAACGATGAGCCACAGGTAGGATGTACCTGCCTCATGCTCCATTTGCATATGATTCATATTGGTCATGTCCATAGAGAGTCCCTCTGCTTTCTTTGTAAAATGAGTGAATTTAACACTACATAATGTAGTGTTGGTAACAACGATGAATCCTTTCATTACGTAACGGGGAGTTGCTGGATTGGTTTATTACGTCAATAAGAACATACCTGTTGCACTACACATTATAGTGTATGATACATGCACAGTGCAATGCTGCCTTGGAAAACAAAAAAAGGCGCTCCCCACGTGAGCAGGGAGCGCCTCAATACAATTTTATGGATAACGAGGATAATGTTTACAGACGACCAAACGGCGACAGCATCAATCCGATCAGTCCCATAATAACCTCACCCAACAATCGATACAGAATAAAGAATACGACCACATTGGCGATGAGTACGCTGTACATACTGTCGATGGCCGCTTTGGTACGATTCAGTGGATAGTGGAATAGCACCGAGTTCAGAGCGACAAATATGATGATGTACGAGATCACAAGCAAGGCGATCGCGATGGAATACGAGATGATAATAAACAGATTCGCCAGAACAAGGGATACGACAGCAGGAACAAGCAATGTACCGAACTGGGCAACCAATGTTTTGGGACGAAAGGTTATTTTTTCAATTTTCAGAATAGCGTACATCAGTGCAATTGAGGCAATCAGGATAATGACGGTGAACAATAGCGGCCTTACAAATCCACCAATGAACAAGCCGTCCATGCCTATGCGACTAAAGGTAATTAAGAAGTATGTAGAAGATAGGACTGCAATCAGTGCCATCGTTAGCCATCCGTTTAGTGAATGCTGGTCGCCAACGGTTTTCATCGTCTGATAAGGACGAGCTAATACACTGAGGAAATAGGATAGATACTGTTTGCTTACTTCTTTGGCTTGCTGAACTTTCTCATTCTGCACGATATTATTCCACTGATTGGAGTTGTTGTCTCCTGCAGAAGCATGATCATGGGTGCCTGTTGATTCTGTTGTCTGTTGTTTCTGAGTAGAGACGGATGTTGTGTTCGGTCGAACGGGTGTCTCGGAAGATGTGTTCTGCGTACTGGACCAGCGAGTATATTCAGGTTCTGAAGCAGCAGCAGATTCCGGGTTCTTTACAAGAGAGGGTGAAGAGTTAGTTTGCGTTAGATTAGATCCGCACCTCTCGCAAAACTGGGCATCTCCATTTTCGTGGTTACATACTGGACATTGCATGGTATAAGCCTCCAATTTCTAGAAAATAAAAGCATGTTAACATTGTGTCTCATTTTAACGGTTGTTGACGAAGTTTGTCTATGTTTCGCAGGAATTAATACCCTTTTAAGGAAAGTTGAAACGAAGACTTGAACACGGTGTATTAAAACGTAGTTTAGAAGTAACAATAGTATAGGACTTACATGCAGGCATATTAATGTAAATTTACTGCGGTTTAAGACGAATTTTTTTTGGAGGCAAATATCTTATCGTTCGCTTCTGTGTGTAATTTACATGTTAAGTATATCTTTTGGGTTGCTCATTTCAGAAGATTTATGTATAATCAATCGTGTTAACACGTCGAATGTACGGTAGTAAGAGATGTGGGTGAGTTCATGGAACTACTGGACAGCAATGAGAGCAAGAAGAAGATGTGCCAGTATTATAACGAAATCTCGAAGGAACTGTTCGGATTTGGCACCACTCTCCTGAGAGTGACCATTGACCAGAACATTGTGACCTTCTACGCGAAGCACCGACGTTCACCGCGCTCTGACGCCCTGGAAGGGGAGGCCCCCGGCTTAAAGCTGGAAGTGGACTTCCGCATGTCTGTCTTATATAAGAAGAAATTCCGGGAGAAGCTCGAGCAACACATGGGTTTGCCAATTGAAGCTATATTGCGGGATTATGATGCGTCCACCCAGTGGGCGATCACGAATGTGATTCTGGAACAGGCCTAGGATGGATCGGCAGGATAGATTCTTGTTGAAGCATACGAAGGTTATGGCCCGGATCCATGATCAGGTTCCGTACAATTTCATATGATGGCGTCTGTCTTCGGATTGATTCTGAAGCAGAAACCGATGATGTACCGGCAGCGGGTGTCGCTTTCCTTTGTTTACGAAGAAAAGTGTTCTTGTTTATACAAGAATGCTTTTCTTTTTGTTTTTTAAGTCGAACTAGCCCTGTATAACACATCATATTCTTCGAAAATCAGAAAGACCTTTCAATCGCTGTTATCCCCAGATTTCTTTTATTCCCTTATCTAAGGGAGAAATCTTGTGATAAAGGCGAACACTTCGTTTCTCCAGGTTCTTTCTGTTTTCTACGTAAGATGTGTTATCAAGCTAGTTCAACTTATTGGTTGGGTTGTTAAAACACATATATCAGGGGGAATCAGGATCATGATGAAAAAGTGGATTAGCGGTTTGGCAGCAGTGGCAATGACATCGGTATTACTTGCAGGTTGTGGCAGCAGCACAGAGGATGCAGCAGGTGGATCAGGCAGTGGGGGAACAGCAGCTACCAAATTGGTTATCTCCACTTGGGGCTTCTCCGAAGATTTCTTCAATGAATCGGTATTTGGTCCTTTTGAAAAAGAACATAATGTAGACATCGTACTGGAAGTCGGCAATAACGCTGAACGTCTGAACAAAATTCGTCAGGGTACATCCAATGTCGATGTTATCTACCTGTCTGACTACTATGCACAACAAGGTATTGATGAAGGTTTGTTTGAAAAAATCGACCGCTCCAAAATTCCAAATGTAAATGACATTTATGATATTGCCAAAGCCCCGCTTGGTGAAGATTATGGCCCGGCTTACACGGTTGGACAGCTTGGAATTGCTTATAACCCGGACCTGGTTTCCAAAGAAGTGACTTCATGGAGTGACCTGTGGGACCCGGCGTTTGAGGGTAATCTGACTATCCCGAATATTACGGCGACAGCAGGCCCGATGGTTGTGGATGCAGCTTCTCGTGTAGCTGGTAATGATACGTTTAATGAAGATGCGGCATTTGCTGAACTGAAAAAACTGAGCGGCAATGTGGTGAAATTCTATAGCCAAACGTCCGAGTTCGTGAACATGTTCTCCCAGGAGGAGATTGCAGGCGGACCGATCATGGAAATGTATTTCAAAGACCTGAAAGCAGCCGTACCTAATGCGAAGTTTGTTACACCGAGCGAAGGTGCATATGCCGTGATGAACACGATCAATGTCGTGAAGGGCAGCAAAAATAAAGAACTGGCTGAAGAATTCATTAACTGGCAGCTTAGCCAAGATGTACAAGCAAAATCTGCTAAAGCTAAAGTTGACTCTCCGGTTAATACCAAGGTTGAACTGACTGCTGAAGAAGCAGAAGGCGTAACCTACGGTGCTGACGTTGTTGAGAAACTGAACAAGCTGGATATGGAATTCGTCAATCAACAGGTTAAAGGCTGGACAGATCGTTGGAACCGCGAGATTGCACAATAAAAACAAGTAACCGACTGACTTAAAAGTTTTCTTGGATCAACATGTTCAACTTATCATTTGCAGCAAGCAACCAATCACCGTATAGGAGTTGAGAACGGATGAGTGAATCGCTGAATCGCATCATTATGGATGTGGACACGGGGATTGACGATGCACTGGCAATTTTGCTGGCGGTCAAAAGCCGGAAGCTGGACATTCTCGGTATCACCACAGTCTGTGGGAACGTATCACTCCAGCAGGCAACAGAGAATACGTGCAAAATCCTTGAACTTGCGGGTGCACCTGAAATTCCGGTGATTGCTGGAGCGGCAGGACCCCTTACTCGCAAGTCGCATTATGAACACCGGGTACATGGACAGGACGGATTGGGCGGTGCGCTGCCTGATCCGGCGGTGTCCAAGCAAGCCGAGGAAGGTTTTGCGCCGGACTTTATCGTGGAGCAAGCCAAGTTGTATCCAGGCGAACTGACATTGATCATGACTGCTCCATTAACCAATCTGGCACTCGCGCTGATGAAGTGTCCTGAATTGCCTTCTTTATTGAAGGAAGTTATCTTCATGGGTGGCGTGGTTCGCGGACATGGCAACATTACGCCGACAGCCGAGTACAACACATACGCTGATCCAGAGGCGGCACGCATCGTATTGCACGCAGGCATCGAGAAACTTACACAAGTCGGACTGGATGTGACGCGTCAAACGCTGTTGAATGAAGCAACGATTGAGCGTCTCACCGATCCTGCACTGCGCGCGTACGTGGCTCAGAGCACGGAGATCTACATCAACCGGTATGAACAAATGAACGGTGTTCGCGCTTGCGCGTTGCATGATCCACTGGCCGTGGGCGTAGCCCTTGCCCCCGAACTCGTTGGACGCAAATCGTATTACGTCGATGTCGAAACCGCCAGCCGCTTGTGCGATGGCCAGATGGTATGCGACTTCCAAAACCGTTTGGGCGAGCAGCCCAACACCCTCGTCTGCGAAACCGTAGACGCAGAAGCGTTCCTTGAACTGTTTATCAACGCGTTAAACGCGTAGTTGCTCTGCCCCAATTAGATATTTATACGATTGCGGAGAGTGCAGAACCGATCTGGAGAAGCGAAGCGTTCCCCTTTATCCCCCGATTTTTACCTATGAAAATAAATCATTAAATCGGGGGATAACAGGGATCGAAGGACGGTACTGCAATCGGAGTACTCAAGTATCAATCTCGAATTAAATTTACAAGTCAGGAGTATGGCGATGAAAAAATCAGTAATCTACTGGCTATTGCTGCCGGGGTTCGTGTTTTTGGCGGCATTTATGATCATTCCGATTGTCCTGACGATCGGATCGACGTTTTTCCAAGAAAACTCCTTCACGTTTGAAGGATACATGCATTTTTTCAGAGACCCATACTTTTTGAAAATACTGCTTACGACGCTGCAAGTCAGCGTGGTCACCACCATCGTCTGTGTGGTGCTCGGATTCCCGACAGCTTATTATATTTCGCAGAAAGCGCCGCGCCGCAAAGGCATTTTGCTGGCACTGGCGATCTTCCCACTGCTGACCAGCCCGGTCGTGCGTTCGTTTAGCTGGATGATCATCCTTGGACGCAAAGGGCTGATCAACAACACCCTTGTTGGTCTGGGGATCGTGGACAAACCATTGGATATTCTGTACACACCAGCAGCGATGATGATCGGTCTGACGCATCTGTTCCTGCCATTGATGATTATCTCTCTGGTGGGCGTGCTGGAGAACATTGACGGTGACCTGCTCAAGGCAGCGCAAAGTCTCGGCGCATCGCGCATTACGGCATTCCGCCGGGTTGTATTCCCGCTGGCTGTGCCAGGACTTGTGATCGGAGCCGTGCTTGTCTTTGTCGGAAGCCTGACGGCGTATACCACACCTGCCCTCCTTGGAGGCAAGCAGCGCGTGATTGCTACGTTCCTGTATCAGAACGCCATGACCCTCAACGACTGGTATCTGGCCTCGGTTGTTGCCGCGATTATGATTGTGATTACATTTGTCGTGGTCGGTGTCATGAACAAAATGGCCAAAACTTTAAATCCGAAGGGGTAGACATATGCGGGAGAAACATATCGGGCTGGGCCTGTTCAGTCTGCTGGTCTTTATCTTTCTGCTGGGCCCGCTTCTGATCATATCGATCACTTCGTTTGAACCGGGAACGGTACTCAAATTTCCGCCGGAAGGGTTCTCCTTCCGCTGGTATGAGAATATTTTCAACACAGGCGGTTTCCTCCGCACGTTCCAGACGTCCATCATCATTTCCTTGCTGGGGAACCTGTTGGCACTGGTGCTTGGAGTTCCGGCTGCGTATGCACTCAGTCGTTACGATTTCAAAGGCAAGTCCGTGCTGAACGCACTGTTCCTGTCCCCGGTACTGATCCCGGGAATCGTGCTTGGTTTTACATTGATGAAATATCTGATCGTAATCTACCATCTGCCGATGTACCTTGGACTATTGATTGGTCATACGATTATCATGCTTCCATTCATCATTCGGGTTATCGCGTCGAGTCTGTCGAGCTTTGACTTCGCCGTGGAAGAAGCTGCGCTGAGTCTTGGGGCGGGACGGGTGAGAACGTTCTTCACAATCGTGCTTCCCAACATCCGCTCAGGCATTATCGCTGCGGTGTTGATTGCCTTCCTAGAATCGTTCAACAACGTGGACATCTCGGTATTCATGACCGGACCAGGGGTAAGTACATTGCCAATTCAGATGCTGACGTATGTGGAGAATTACTTTGACCCAACGATTGCAGCGATTTCCATGCTATTGATGGTACTAACCGGACTTTTAATGTTCGTGATCGAACGGATCATGGGCGGATTTTCATACTTTACTAAACGTTAATTGGAGGCGCAGAACGCTATGGCATTGCTGACACTAGACCACGTATCCGTGGCATACGATAAGCAGACAATCCTGAAGGATTTTCAGTTGGAGCTGGAAAAAGGTAAACTGCTCTCCCTGCTCGGACCGAGCGGTTGCGGCAAAACAACTACGCTGCGCCTCATCGCCGGATTTCTGGAAGCATCACAGGGCAAGTTTATGTTCGGCGGCAAGGATTATACGAAGGTTCCGGCGAACAAGCGCAACTTCGGATTTGTATTTCAGAGTTATGCATTATTCCCGCATTTGTCTGTCTATGACAACGTGGCCTTTGGCCTGCGGATGCGCAAGGTGAAAGACAAGGATATCTCTTCCCGTGTAATGCGAATCCTGGAAGTGGTTAACCTGAACGGATTTGAGAAACGTTTTCCACAAGAACTGTCTGGTGGACAGCGTCAGCGTGTGGCCATTGCTCGCGCATTGGTTATTGAGCCTGACCTGCTCTTGTTCGACGAACCACTCAGTAACCTGGATGCGAACCTGCGCCTGAACATGCGGGTGGAGATTCGCCGGATTCAGCAAGAGCTGGGCATTACAACGTTGTATGTCTCTCATGACCAGGAAGAGTGCTTCTCGATCTCGGATCAGGTAGCCATCATGAACAAAGGTGTGGTCGAGCAGCTCGACCGCCCGGAAACGATTTTCAAATATCCGGCAACGGAGTTTGTCGCACGATTCATTGGATTCCATAACTTTATTGAATTCGCGGATCGCAGCGATGCAGGTGAAGTCATCACATTACATGCGGGTGGACGCACATTTACAGCAACAGCACATCCCGGAACAGCACGTCCCGGTGCACGTAAAGGCGCGATTCGCCCGGATGATCTGATCGTAAGTGGTGATACCTCTGCGGATGTGGTGAACGCTTTGCCGGGCATTATCAAAGTCAGCACGTATCTGGGACGCAGCTATCAGTATGTAGTTGAGACGGAACTGGGTGACTTTACAGCCAATCAGGAGATGGAAACACCGTACCTTAGCGGGCAGCGTGTTAGCCTGATCTTCCCACAGGACAAGCTTGTACTGGTAGAGTAGCTATGAATGTATGGAATAGCTTGAAGAAATAAGAGCAGCGAAGAAAGCAACTCATGCGATGATTCCGGATGATGGCGGTGGTGCGCAGTCATGTGCAGCACAGCAGATTAAAGTGCAGGTTCATTGTCCGGTTCGGATCGCAGTGAAATGCTTGTGAAGAAGGAGATTATGCCCCATGCGTGCAGATCAACTGATTGTGAATGTACATGTGTATAACAGTTATTATAAACGGTTTGAAATGAACAACGTCGCTGCTGTATTGGACGGCAGATTCCTATATGTTGGACCCGGTGGACCGGAGATGATTCAGGCAGACGAAGTCATTGATGCACGAGGAAGATACATGATTCCTGGTTTGATCGATATCCATCTGCATATTGAAAGTACGATGGTGACACCGGAAACCTTTTCCCATGGCTTGATTGGCTGCGGGGTAACGTCCATTGTTGCAGAACCGCATGAAATGGCGAATGTGTTTGGGCTTGAAGGAGTTCAGGAGATGATGGCTGCAAGTCGAGAGACGACGGTGGACATGTTCTATGCGATCCCAAGCTCCGTTCCGGCAACCCCGATGGAGACGACAGGTGGTTCGATTGAAATCGAAGATATGGACGTGCTGCTCGCCACTGGCGAGATTATCTGTCTGGGTGAGATCATGAACTATGTCGATGTCATCCGTGATCCGGAGTGCAAGACGAACCAGATTTTACAGCATATCCGCAAAAACTATCCTGATCTCGTGATCGAAGGTCATACACCGAAACTGCTTGGACTCGATCTGCATCGACTGATCTACGCAGGTATTGATTCCGATCATACCCACCAGAGCATTGAGGGATTACAGGCACGGATTGCAGCAGGTATGTTTATTGAAATCCAGGAGAAATCGATGACGCCCGAAGTCATGGAGTATCTGATTCAACATGATGTGGCGCAGCACTTCTGCTTCGTCACAGATGATGTGATGCCGGATTCACTGGTGGAGCGTGGTCATCTGGATCATATCGTACGCAAGGCAATTCAGATGGGGATGCGTCCGGAAGATGCGATCTACGCAGCAACGTCTACCCCTGCTTCCCGGATGAAAATGACCGATCGCGGCAGCATTGCCCCTGGCAAAGTGGCCGATTATGTGCTGGTATCCAACTTGCATGATCTCTCCATTGATCAGGTGTACAAAAATGGCCGCAAAGCTTATGACGATTACGAACCGTATAAGCAGGAACGGATCATCGGGCAATTCCCACCTCACTTCTATAAGAGTGTGCAGTTAGAGAAACTGGGGGCAGCAGATTTTGCTATTCAGTTGTCCGACCCGAAAGTCAGTGGATCAGGTGTTGATCTCGCTGGTGAAGGTGAGTACCATTGCCGTGTCATGATGGTGAAGGATGGTTCTACTTTTGTGGAAGAACATATTGCACCGGTTCAGTCTTCGGATGGCGAATTGCGCTGGGAAGAGAGCAGATATGCGCAGATCGCGACCTTTGAACGTTATGGTGTGAACGGCAATCGAGCACATGGCTTGATCGGTGGAGACACCATCAAACGAGGCGCCATTGCAACGACATATTCACATGACAATCACAACCTGCTGGTTGTAGGACGTAATCGTGAAGATATGATATTGGCAGCTAACACCGTAATTTCGAGCCAGGGTGGCTTCTGCGTGGTGGAAGATGGCAAGGTGCTGTCCCATCTGGAACTTCCCGTAGGTGGCATTCTGACGGAAGAACCACTCGCAGTGGTATCCCATCAAGTGAAGGAACTGCGTGCAGCCATGTTGTCTCTTGGTTACGTGCATTACAACCCGATCATGTCGATCAGCACTCACTCTCTTGCGGTAAGTCCAGCTCTGAAGATCACTGACCATGGCCTGATTGATGTAAATGCAGGTAAGGTTGTATCGTTGATTGTATAAGTGGGATAGACACATCTGGTGGTATTCTTCCGATGATTGATTAGATTATTCGTTGTTATATCGTTGGTGTGTTCTATAAGAAAAAGAAGCCCCGGTTCACTCAAGTGAACCGGGGCTTCTTTTTGGCTAATTCATATACGTATTATTATGTTCTTGTAATAATTATAGTTAATACGAACCCTGTTTATATTAATTTCTCTGGATTCTTCACCTTAATGGAGACCACTTCTCCGCAATCCAAACAAACGGTATATACTCTTTCTGAACCAATCGACAATTTCTTATCCACTGGACGAAGATTAATGAAGTCGGATGCCTGTACGAAAGATGTGCTTCCACAATCGGTGCATTTCTCTACTGTAGTACTCATATGTTCATTCCACCTTTTAATCATTTTGGATGTGATCCTTAATAAATTATATTCCAGTAACTGGGATGTAGCAATTATTGATTGTCCACGTCTACCAAATCCCTTTTGGACGAGGCATAGGATTACATATATAGTAAGAAGAGAATGTTTGGACTCATAGCAGGAGGATAGAAAACGATTATGAATGAAATAAATCATGCTAAAACCATATTTTTTGACGTGGATGATACCTTATATGATCATTTACAGCCGATTCGTGGCGCGTTGCAGGACGTTCTCGGCTTGCCGGATGATTTCCCTTATGCTGAGGCATATCACCGTTTTCGTTATTACAGTGACTGGCTGTCTGCACAAGAAGATCTGTCTGCTGTACCGGAGCCGGATGCGGTGGAGCGAATGCGCCGTCGGAGGTTTGAGCTGACGATGGAGGAGTTTGGACTCGCCCTACAACCAGGTCAGGCTGAAGAACTGCAAGCTCGGTATCTGAGCAGACAGTTTGAGATTGTGCCTTTTGAAGGAGCCTATGAGCT
Source organism: Paenibacillus sp. CB74 (assembly GCF_055687625.1). NCBI lineage: Bacteria > Bacillati > Bacillota > Bacilli > Caryophanales > Paenibacillaceae > Paenibacillus > Paenibacillus sp. CB74. Next base: position 5,831,251 of record NZ_CM146009.1, read on the forward strand.
AATTAGAAGGCTTCAGGCAGAGGGCCATACCGTTGGACTAATCACCAATGGAGAAGGAGAGCATCAGCGGCGCAAGCTTGAAGCATTGGATGTGCTCAGTCTCGTGGACGAGCATCTGATCTTCATCTCTGGTACGACTGGTTATGCGAAACCGGATCGCAGATTGTTTGAATATGTGAGTAAGCAGTCCGGGACAGATGCCCGTTCCAGCTATTACATCGGAGACTCGTGGCGTAATGATGTGGTAGGTGCAGTGGATGCAGGCTGGAAGGTTATCTGGTTCAATCATCGGGAGGCGCTGCCGGAATCCGATCATCAGCCTCATTTTGTAGCATCGAGCTATGAAGAGATCAGTCGTATTCTGACTTTTGAGGTTTTCCGAGTTTAAGGAGATATTTGTTGAAAGGAGCAGTCCTGTTACCGTTTTAGGTGCAGGTCTGCTTTTTAGTGTTTAAAGAAAGACTTCATTTCTTACGTTATACCTTCTATAAAGGCATTAATAATGAGATGTCTAACTCTTCGCTTTCAATTACAATGGCCATGAGTCCAGCTTCTGTTTTGGTTTCGTGCCATTCATGTTTATCCCAGAGTACGGCTTCCCCACAATGCACTTTAATGTATTCGTTTGCTTCGCCTCTAACCCAACCTTCTCCACTTACGATCAAAAGCAGTTGAGGAACCACAGCTTGGTGATAACCTACTACTCCACCCTCAGGCAAGTGCATACATCCGATATGAGCTGTTTTGTCAGTCTGCGTAATACGTGACATGACGAAATTAGAATCAAATTGGGTAATCTTTTTCCCTGACTCTTCTTTAAATTGAAATATCCTCATGTTTACCTCCGCAATCGTGACTAAGTTAACTTCCTACAAGGGCAACGTTCCTTATGATGGTATCATCCTAATCCAAAATAATATGGAAACCCAATCAGATGAGTCTATCATAGCTCCAATCGTTGAGGAATAGTTTGTTTACAACTCTCATTTCGTTAACGCCTGTGCCGTTGATTCTATGAAGTTGTACTTCATGGAATCTTCATTCACAAGACAGTGCAAAAGCCTTCCCAAACTATAAATGCAGTGTTATAATTAAAACAAGATTTAGATTAAGTCTAAATTAAAACGATGAATCAAAGCAGCGCCATAACAATCATTTACATTCTATTTTTATATTCGAGAGGGGATAAATTCCATGAGCACAATCCAAACTAGAAACAACACTTTTGCTAACAATGCCACAGCACTTCAAGATGTCCTGAACCGTCAGATCGCAGGTTGGTCCGTACTTTACACGAAACTGCATAACTTCCACTGGTATGTCCAAGGACCTCATTTTTTCACACTGCATGCCAAATTCGAAGAACTGTACAACCTGGCTACGGCGAACATGGACGAAGTTGCAGAACGTTTGCTTGCCATTGGTGGACGTCCGGTGGCTACGATGGCTGAACAGCTGCGTCTGTCTCCAATTGAAGAGGTACAAGGCCAATTGTCTGCTGAGCGTATGGTAGAGTCGGTGGTTGCTGATCTGCGTACCATGGTGGAAGTGATTCATCAAGGTATTCACGAAGCGGGAGAAGCAGAAGATAACGCAACAGAAGATATGTTAATTGGTTTCACCGCTGCGCTGGATAAAGAGGTCTGGATGTTAAACGCATTTCTGGGCAAATAAGCAAGGTTACCCTTCATCCTGACAACGATATGTAGAGTCCGTGAACAAAGTGCCCGTTCGCTTACAAATCCAGTGCGCTTGCCGTATAATGATGGCATCCAAGATGTACAGAATGGTGGAATGAATGATGCGGTCAGACCTGGAACAATTGCAGGAAGAAGCTGAACGGTTTATATATACATGTTATGAAGAGCTGGGCCATTCGCGTGAAGACGCGCAGGCCCGGCTTGTTGCTGTTATGGAGGAGATCGAAGTAACGGGTACCTATGTGCATACCACAGAAGAATTGGAGCAGGGTTGCAAAATGGCCTGGCGGAACAGCAACCGTTGCATCGGGCGGCTGTTCTGGGATAAATTGCGGATTGTGGATGCCCGTCATGCCGATACGGCAGGCCCGGCAGCGGATGCTGTGTTGAATCATATTCATGTGGCATCCAACGGAGGCAAGGTCATTCCGATGATTACAATTCTTCCTCCGGATGGTCCGAATGGAGCCCCGGTACGTGTCTGGAATCATCAGCTCATTCGTTATGCAGGATATGAGACAGAGCAAGGCATTATTGGCGATCCTGCTTCCGTGGAGCTGACCAAGGTAGCCATGTCACTTGGCTGGCAAGGAACAGGTGGCTCTTATGATGTGTTACCGCTCATCATTCAGGCACAAGGACAAGCGCCAGAGTGGTATGTTATACCCGAAGAAGAGATTGTGGAAGTGATGATTGAGCACCCGGAGCAGAAGGAGATTGCTGAGCTGGGTATGCGTTGGTATGGTGTGCCGATGATTGCCGATATGCGTCTGGAGATTGGCGGTATATCCTACCCGGCAGCGCCGTTTAATGGTTGGTATATGGGTACGGAGATTGGCGCCCGTAATCTGGCGGACACGTTCCGTTATAACAAGCTGCCTGCGGTGGCCGCAGCATTTGGGTTGAATACGTCAAGTGAAACGACACTGTGGAAGGATCGGGCGTTGGTGGAGTTAAATGTCGCTGTGCTGCATTCGTTTAAGAAAGCAGGCGTGAGCATTGTCGATCACCACACGGCGGCAGCGCAGTTTGCACTCTTTGAACAGCGGGAAGAGAAGGCTAGGCGTGAGCTGACCGGGGATTGGGTGTGGCTGATTCCGCCAGTCTCCCCGGCGACGACGCATATTTTCCACAGCTCGTATCGCAATGAGATTGTGAAGCCGAACTTTTTCCATCAGGATCAGGCGTATACCCTGAAAGATGGCGTGGCATCTGCCGCAGAACTGCGAAGCAGTGAGCAGCAGAATGCACAGGTAGAGCATCCCCAGCCACAGGCCGGGGATGCACCAATGAAATGCCCGTTTGCACATTAAATTGTGCAGACGGGTTATTTTTTGTGATCCTTTTTTCAAAGGCAGGGTTACCCCTCTTTCAATCGGTACCGACTGCGCATCATACCCTGAACGGCAATGGCTACCGCAATTAGTACCAGATTGAACACAAACACGGAGTACAGCGAACCAACCTCCATCAGCAGCGCTGCAACCAGTGGGGATACGATGGAGCCGATCTCAGCCGCAGAGACAATTTTGCCTATGACAGAGCTTCGACTCTCATCGGGGATATGATCACCGACATGGGCAAAGAACGAGTCCATGTAACATGCCCCGCCAACCCCGCCAATCAGCATGCCAACGTAGACCCATAGATGGGATGACGTGCTTAGAAATACAGCAACTTCGATGCCAATCAGGAACATGCCGAGCATACATAGCAACAGACGATCCCCCATCCGGTCAGAGAGATAACCAACAAAGGGTGCAGCGGCAAGCGTAGAAATCCCGGATACAGTGAAGGCGAGACTGGTTGCAAAGGGGTCCCAATGCATGATGTGAGCTGCATACAATGCGAAGTAGGTGAGAAACACCGCATAGGCGCTCATCTCCAGAAAATGTACTGTACCATAGCCGAGAAGCTGCTGACGCTGGGTAAGCTCTGTAGTTGGGCTAATCGTTATTGAGCCGGAAGCTTGATTGGATTGGGAGATACCTGTACCTTGCCTATGCAGTGCACCAGATGTTGTTGAAGGTAAAGGAGGTGCCGTCATCTTCATTCCCATCGCAGCGACCACAGCCATCAGACAACATAACGTAACAAGCAGAAAAGGAACTGACAGAGGCCAGTGCAGCGCGAGCCAGCCACTAATAACCGGACCGAGCACCATTCCGCCACCCTCACTGCTGCTGATATATCCATTATACAGTCCGCGGTTGTCTGCATTGCCCCCATCTCCGATGATGGAACGCACGACCACGGTAAGACCGGTGGAAGCCAGCCCTTGCAGCAGTCGGAGCAGGCCGAACAACACCGCAGCAGTAGACACCGCAAAGCCACCCATGCAGACAGCGAGCAGTAACAGCATGAGGATGAGAGCACGTTTACCCCCGAGTTTCTTATAAATTGCCGCAGCAGGAATGCCACCAATCACTTTCCCCACATAGAAAAGCGCAAAAATAACCCCCATCATCCAGCCAGACAGGCCAAATTCCTCAATAAACAAAGGAAACAGGGGCAGGATCATGAACCCGCCCATCTGACTAAGGAAACAAATCGTTATCAGCAAAGGCAGATTACGACGAATATCCAAGAGCCAAGACTCCTTTCACATATAAAATGGAATCCCAAACGTGCTTCATATCCCAAAGGAATGCGTAGATATCGACATATACCCGTAATGTATGCAGGATTTTTGAGAATAAGAAGAAAATGACACGCGGCGTTTACATCAAAACCATTGCGGTTATACCTGAATCATATATAATAGATGGGTTATCTATAAGGATGCATGAACGAAAGTGTACAGAATTAAAGAGGTACCTCAAGTATAAGGGGGCGATGTGAAGCATGTCAGAACAACAACCGATTATCCGCTTCGAAGCGGTGACTCAGCAATACGATCAGGATGAAGCCGTATTGAAGGCAGTCAGCTTTGAGATTGAGCGGGGTAAATTTTATACGCTTCTTGGCCCATCGGGCTGCGGAAAAACAACGATATTGAGGCTGATTGCCGGTTTTGCGGAGCCGACTCAGGGCAGTATTTATTTTAATGGTGCGCTCATTAACCGGGTGCCTGCTCACCAGCGGCAGGTGAACACCGTATTTCAGGATTACGCGTTATTTCCACATTTGAATGTATTTGAGAACGTAGCTTTTGGTTTGCGAATCAAAAAGATGAAAACGGCTGAAATTCGCAGCAAAGTGTTGGAAGCCCTCAAGTTCGTCAATCTGTCCGGTTATGAAAACCGTGAAATTGGCGAAATGTCTGGCGGACAGCGGCAGCGTGTTGCGATCGCACGCGCAATTGTGAACGAGCCAGAAATCCTGTTATTGGACGAGCCTTTGTCTGCACTCGATCTGAAGCTGCGGACCGAGATGCAGTATGAATTGCGGGAGCTGCAACAGCGACTGGGTATTACGTTTATCTTTGTTACGCATGATCAGGAAGAGGCCTTGGCGATGTCGGATGAGATCTTTGTCCTGAATGGCGGCGTCATTCAACAGAGCGGTACACCGAACGATATCTATGATGAGCCGATTAACCGTTTTGTAGCGGATTTTATTGGGGAATCGAACATTGTATCGGGCAGAATGAAGCAGGACTTTGTGGTGGAATTCGCTGGCGCACAGCACGAGTGTGTCGATCAGGGTCTCCAGCCGGACGAGCCGGTAGAGATTGTCATTCGCCCAGAGGATCTGGAGATTACAACGGAAGAACAGGGCAAGCTCAAGGTCAATGTGGACTCCCAATTATTCCGCGGGGTGCATTACGAGATATCCACGTACGACGATGCGGGCAATGAGTGGCTTGTTCATTCAACGAAGAAAGCCGTTGTTGGCGCGCGGATTGGACTCTATTTTGACCCGGAAGCGGTGCACGTCATGCGCTTTAACGAGACTGAAGAAGAGTTCGACAAACGACTCGAAGCTTATCAAGAGGCCGCTCATGCAGACTAAGGCCAGCACACGCAATGCGTATCTGATTCCGTATGTATTATGGATGGTGTTGTTCGTTGTGGCGCCGGTTCTGCTGGTCATCTATTATTCGTTCTTCGATGTGGAGGGTAACTTCACGTTTGGCAACTACGCCCGGTTCTTCACGCCGGTGTACTTGCAGATGACGCTCAGTTCGTTCTGGTATGCATTTCTGATTACGGCGTTCTCGCTGCTGATCTCGTATCCAACGGCGTATATGCTGACCCGGACGAAGCACAAGCAGCTGTGGTTGCTGCTGATCATTCTGCCAAGCTGGATCAATCTTTTGTTAAAAGCGTACGCCTTTATCGGCCTGTTTGGAACGTATGGTCTGACCAACTCCTTGCTTGAAGTGGTGGGGATTGGCACACAGCAGATTTTGTTCACCGACTTCAGTTTTATCTTTGTCTCGGTGTACATCTTCATTCCATTCATGATTCTGCCGATCTTCAATGCGCTGGAAGAGATGAATCCATCGTTGATCTACGCGGCGCGAGATCTGGGAGCCTCATCGTGGCTGACATTCCGCCGGGTGATCTTTCCGCTGACGATTAGCGGAGTGAAATCAGGCTGTCAGGCTGTATTTATTCCTGCGCTCTCCCTGTTCATGATTACCCGCCTGATTGCGGGAAACCGTGTAATTACGCTGGGAACAGCGATTGAACAGCATTTTCTCGTCACCCAGGACTGGGGGATGGGGTCAACGATTGCCGTCTTTTTGATTATTGCGATGGCGATTATTATGTTCCTGACCGGATCAGGCAAGAAGGAGGTGCGTAATGGGAAGAAACGGAAAGCTGTCTAACGTCTATCTGGCCGTTGTATTCGCCATTCTGTACGCACCAATTGCGTATCTGATCTTCTATTCCTTCAACAGCGGCGGTCATATGCGCAGCTTCGAAGGATTCACGCTTGAATGGTACAGAGAGGTGTTCGCCGATACACGGCTGCTCATCATTGTGCTGAATACATTTATCATTGCACTCCTGTCATCGGCGATTTCGACGATCCTTGGTGTAGCAGGAGCACTGGCGATCTACCATGTGCGTCGCAAACGAACGAAGAATACGTTGCTGTCACTCAATAACGTGCTCATCGTTAGTCCGGATGTCATCATTGGTGCTTCATTCCTGATTCTGTTCACCATGATTGGCATCAAACTGGGCTTCACTTCGGTCCTACTGTCTCATATCGCATTCAGTGTGCCGATTGTCGTCATCATGGTACTGCCAAAGCTGCAGGAGATGAGCCCAACACTGATGGATGCGGCGCGCGATCTGGGCGCTGGATCATGGCAGATTCTGACGCGTGTGGTGCTGCCATATGTGAAACCCGGTATTTTTGCCGGATTTTTCATGGCCTTGACGTACTCGCTCGATGATTTTGCAGTAACATTCTTTGTCACGGGTAATGGATACTCCACGCTCTCGGTAGAGATATACTCCAGAGCAAGGCAGGGCGTTTCGTTGTCCATCAATGCGTTGTCTACCCTGTTATTCCTGCTCACGGTGCTGCTGGTGGTTGGATATTACTTCATTAACCGCCGTGCAACACGGATACCTCCCGGAGGAAAGGGGCTGCGACCATGAAGCAACTGGTACGGACATTTGCGCTTGTTTTTTTGGCCGCGTTTGCCCTGATGATCCTGGCTTCGTATCTGAACAAGAGTCAGGGATATTCTGGCGGCAACACACTAACCATCTATAACTGGGGCGATTATATCGATCCTGATCTGCTCAAGGAGTTTGAGGATGAGACAGGCATTAAAGTCATCTATCAGACGTTTGACTCCAATGAAGCGATGCTGACCAAGATTGAGCAGGGCGGTACGACGTTTGATGTGGCGATTCCTTCTGAATATGCGATTAGCAAAATGAAAGAAGAAGACCTGCTCGTGCCACTCGATCATAGCAAATTAACCAACCTGGACAACATTGATCCGCGATTCATGGACTTGTCCTTTGATGAAGGCAACAAGTACTCCATTCCTTATTTCTGGGGCACGGTGGGGATTGTATACAATCCTGAGCTGGTGGACGGGTTGACGTTTGATAGCTGGAATGACTTGTGGGACCCACGTCTGAAAAATCAAATCCTGCTCCTGGATGGCGCACGCGAAGTCATTGGCATGGGATTGAACAGTCTCGGGTATTCCCTGAACGATACCAACGAAGACCATCTGCAAGAAGCACTGAAGAAGCTGTCTACATTGACGCCGAACGTCAGAGCAATTGTCGGAGACGAGATCAAGATGCTGCTTGCGAACGAGGAAGCGGCAGTTGGACTTGTATGGTCCGGGGATGCGTCGGAGATTATGGATGAGAACGACAAGCTTGATTATATGGTGCCGGAAGAAGGCTCAAACCTCTGGTTTGATAATATGGTTATTCCGAAGACGGCGACTAATATTGAAGGGGCACACCAGTTTATCAACTTCATGTTGGACCCCGACCATGCCGCTCGCAATGCCGAGTATGTCGGGTACTCTACGCCAAACGCTGAGGCGCTGAAGTTACTGCCAAAGGACATCTCCGAGGATGAGCGCTTCTATCCAGACGAGACACTGACAGGCAAGCTGGAGGTCTACGATAATCTGGGCAAAAAAATGCTCTCGCATTATAATGACCTGTTCCTGGAGTTTAAAATGCATAGTAAATAACCGCCAATAGCGTGTACACAGTTCGTTAGATCCTCAAAAAAGACAAAAAGGGTAGCTGCTCGTCATTTCACTTGAATGACGAGCAGCTACCCTTTTTATATTACCTACTTCAGAGCAAAAGCGTAGGTTATGTTTTTTCGTGTACACGTTAACGGAGGGGACAGAACAAACGAAGGAAGCAGAGCGTTCGCCTTTATCACCGGATTTTCCCATTGTAAAGGGGAATCAAAAAAATCCGGGGATAACAGCGATCCGAAGTTGTTCTGTCACCGCAGTGATCAAGTGGAAACGAATAAAGGGTTACATGCGCTTTTTGCGACCCACCATGATCCAAGCCCCACCCATAATCAGTACAATCGCTACAAAAGGCTGGATAAAGCTCAAACTGCTCAGCATCGTGCCAATCGACATCACAGCGAAGAACAGCAGCGAGATAACCGTCAGAATGTTGATGGGGATCAGCAACCATTTGTTCCGACCACCGAACCAGTAGAGTTCAAACAAACCCACAGCTACAGCCAGAATGAAGCCCGGCCACATCGTACCCCAGTTGTTAAACAGCATGGCGATCTGACAGACAATACCCACAGTGAGCAACAATCCACCGGGAACCAGCAGTCCAACCCCTCTGCCAATCATGGAGAAGTAGAGCCAGTGGAAGAACAGTCCTAGTGGAATCACGAATAACGTGGGCCAGAAGGTCGCAAAGATCGTACCCGGACCGAGTGAACCTCCCTGGTTCAGAATCAGGTACACGCCCAGCAAAATGAGAACAGGCGCAAGGATCGTACGTTTAGCCATAATATCTCTCCTTCTCAATACAAGGTCAATTTCCGAACAGTCGTATGTAGATCAATTACTTTCGTTACTCACAGCATACCATGAAGTGGAAATGTCTATCCTCCGTCTTTGGAGTTAAAGTGAACCTAGACCAAAGTCTAGGTAAGCATGTAAGGGCAACGACCTCTTTATAAATGAGTATATAGTTGAATATACTAAAAACCCACTCTATTGAAGAGTGGGTTCTGTCATTTTTTTTATCCAAAACGTAGCTTGTTATTTCACCACATCCGAATGTTTCTTGCCCCAGCTGTTCACGCCGTCATCCTCAATGATGGAGATGGCTGCATCTGCGATGTCGGGGTTCGTCATCAGTTTCTCCTGAATCCGGAACTTGATGTCATCCGCATCCGCCAGGCTGAGTCCTTTGGTTAACTCAATCAGACCTTCCACATGATAATAACGGCCTTCCTGAATGATACGCATCATCTGAATATCGGCAACATGCGTATCTGCCAGAATGGTCTGGGATACTTTGTCCTCAATATCCTGCGGAGCCGCAACACCAATTAATCCGATCATATTATCGTAACCGACACGGAAGGCTACAGCGATCATCAAGCATCCAATAATCGTGGTTACAATGCCATCAAGCAATGCAAAATTGGTTAAGGCAATGACCACGACAGAGATTAACGCGAGCGTGGCACCCAGTACAGCGACAACATCTTCGTAAAATACGAGACGGGTTGGTGGCGCAGCACGGCCTACATTTTTGATGGCAGCAGGGACCAGGGCCAATCCGGCGGCTTTGGGTGCCCGTGCTTCTTTTAGGATTTCCTTCATGGCTTTGATCAGAATGGCCCCATCAATCAGGATGTTCAAGAGGAGCACACCGATATTGATCCAGAGTCCCCCGGAATGACCGGCAGGATGCTGGAGCAAGTGAATCCCTTCATGAATGGTCTCATAGGCCATAATCGTCACGACAATCACAGCGATCATACAGAAAATGTTAATGACCCGTCCGAATCCGGTTGGGAAGCGGCGTGTAGGTTTTTTCTCGGACAACACACTTCCGACAAAGACAAACCCTTGGTTAATGGCATCAGCGAGTGAATGCATCGCCGAAGCGAACATGGCGCCACTGCCACTGAATAGGAAAGCTCCCCCTTTGCACACAGCAAGTACCGCATTACCTGCCATCGCAACGGCGGAGGAGGTGTTCCCCTTTTTGACGAGAGACATAAAGCTCTCAGACTTTGGTTGTTCAGCCACTTCGTATGTTCCTCCCAGATCAATGTAATGTGTAGAAAAGGTAGTCCTAATCTACATAGGTTGTGCATTTCAACTAAATGTTATTATAACCGCTTTGACATATCCCAGCATTATGCAAAAAAGATCATATCATCATGGATTCATGAGATTTACAGGAAGTGGAGAGATTACGGTTGGAGTAATTTACACTTCCTTAGTACTCAATAGCCTCCAAGGCACGTAGATTACGATTGGACTGTTCCAACAATTCCGTAAATGTCCCAGCCACGTAATATACAAAATCCGGATCATGTATGTACATAATAATCTGCCCGTACGAACCTTCTTCTGTCGGATCAAAGTCAAACATCAGATACAGTGACCCACCGCCGAGCATGCCAAACGCAACCCATTTTTTCTGAAAAAGGTAGGGTTTGATTCGGGGATCAAGTTCTCCGATCTCTTCTTCGGTAAAATAATCTTCCATGCGGTTCTCCACCAGCGTGGATTGCCCCTTTTGAATCCTTTCCAGGGACAACAGGTAGAATGGCTCAGTTTCCCGTCCTTCCTCAAGGCTTGGATACAAGACGTGAAAGCCATAACCGCTTCCATCTTTACGTTTATAAAACGCACGAAAATCAGCAGGTAAACGAACACCATGTTCCCGCTCGAATGCGTCAAGCTGCTCATCCGTCACCCCTTCAAACTGGCGATATGCCTCCAGAAGCTCTCGGTTTTCCTCATCTTGTACCTTCTCCTCCAGCAACATATCCAGTTCATCCATCAATTCATATATACGCTGTTCTGGCATCTAATTCCCCTCCGTATGAGCTATTCAGATAATATGGCGAGTGTTATACGAGCAAACTCTGCCTTGATTTCACCTCATATTATAGTTATAAGCCGCAAAAGCACACAAGAAACCGGAGTCCTTGCTTTACATACTACAATGGTCTCATTATTCTAAGGCGGTTGTTGCGTAATTAGCACACCTGGCTCCATCCCAATCAATGATGTACAGCTTTCACGAAAGTCGCTCCTAACAACAAATAAGCATGGTTTACAGGGGCAATCCCCTGTAACCCACGCTTACTTATTTATCAACTATATAAATGAAACTAGCTTTTCACATCGTCCTCTTTAATCAAATTTCCAACAGGACAAGCTCAGGTTGCCATACTGATAGGCTTTGAACAGGAGCGATGCCCGCTTGTTTTGATGACCTGCACCCATGGCGAGCAGTAGTGGTACAAAATGCTCCGGCGTAGGTACGGCCGCTTGAGCTGAAGGTGCCAATTTATCATAGGAGAAGAGAGACTCCGTATCCCAACTCACCAGCTTGTCATGCAGCCAGTTGTCGAATTCGGATGCCCACGGGTCAACGCCGTTACTTTCCCAGTTCAATCGACGCAGGTTATGAACGGTTCCGCCGCTGCCAATGACAAGAATGTCTTGCTCACGCAAGGAAGCGAGCGCCTGTCCGACCTGATATTGCTGCTCACCTGTCAGATAGCGATTCACAGACAAGGCAATTACGGGAATATCCGCATCCGGGTAGAGCAAGCGCAGAACGACCCAAGCGCCATGATCCAGGCCACGGACATCATCCGTCTGTACTGGAATCCCGGCTTTTTGCAATAACTGCTCTACTTCGGCAGTGGTTTCTGCCTTTCCTTGAGCCGGATATTTGATCTGGTACAGCTCGGGCTGGAAACCTCCAAAATCATAGATGGTTTCGTAATTGGCTACCGAGGATACAAGCTGAGTTGTGGATTCCCAGTGAGCAGAGAACAATACGATTGCTTTGGGTCTTGGCAGTTCCTGTCCGAGTTTCTGTAAAAATTCGGTGTACGCATTCTCCTCCAGTGCCAGTGATGGGGCACCGTGAGCAATAAACAGGGATGGCATCATTATGAATTCAGTCCTTTCGGGTCTTCGGTAGTCACATTTGCATCTATCCGGAGCCATTGTTGGAATTGTTGATATAGATCGGGTGTCACTTGATGCCCACCGTTGTAAGGTACATACGTGACGTGATGGGTATGTTGACGGAAGAAATTGGCGTTGTCTTCGCCCAGTTGCAGCGGGAATAGATGATCCTGATCCCCATGCGAGATAAACACAGACAGTTCCGAATCGGGTTGCAGCTTGTACTCGTCTTTCACAAATTGCGGGATGTACCCACTCATGGCTACAATGCCTTTAATGGCATCTCCCATGATCAGTGATAGGGTCATTGCCATAATGGCACCCTGACTGAATCCGGCGATGTAACGCCGCTTGGGATCAATCGCATATTTGCCGGACAGATCAACAATCAACTGTTGCAGTCCCAGCACGGAGGCATCATACAATTCACGGATGGGATTGCCGATGCTTTTGATCTGAAAATAAGCATAACCACTACCCTGAACGATTGGTCCACGGATGGCGACGATAATAAAATCAGACTGCATAGGCTCCATCAAACGAAGCATATCTTGCTCATCTGATCCCATGCCATGTAAGGCGAAGATGACAGGATAACGTTGATCTGGATTGTAATGAGACGGTAATCGGACTTCATGTATATAAGGAGAATTCATTGAAAACACCACCTGATGAGGATTGAGTTACATATATTATTCTGATGCTACATGATGAAGTTCACTAATATGAAATAAATATTCTTATTTATGAACAAAATCTATCATGGTTTGATTGTAGGGTCAATACTTTTTTTGTATGATGAATATATGTTGAGGCACGCACCGGATAGATAAGTAGTAGAAACCAAGCGTACGCCTGGTGTCTTATATAGATCATTAGAAGGGGAGGGACGCAATATGGATATTGGCTTGGCTATTCGTACGATCCGCAAACAGAAACAGATTACGATCATGCAGATGTGCGAGGGCACGGGGTTGTCCAAAGGTTTTATCAGCAACGTGGAAAATAACAAAACGTCACCTTCTATTGCTACGCTTGAAAGTATTGCGGATTATCTGGAAGTGCCACTTCCCTACTTGCTGTTGACACCGGAGCAACGGATGAACGTGGTACGCAAAAACGAACGCAAGGAAACGACGGCCGGTAGTGGACAGATCAAAGTGCAGCACCTTACCGCCAAAGGCGCCATGCGCATGTCCATTGTAGAATTACCGCCAGGCGCATCGACAGGGGTTAGCAAACATGCGGGGGAAGAAAGCCATCTGGTGTTGCAGGGCAAGATTCGGGCGGAGCAATGCGAAGATGTGGAAGTTCTTGAAGTGGGTGATTCGTTCACCTGGAATGCGATCGTGCCCCATGAAGTAACCAATATCGGTGAGGAGCCCGCCGTGGTGCTCATTGCGGTGTCCAAGGAATTAGGTTTGGATCATTTGTAGAATGAAAAAAGGACGACTCCCTAGTCATGAACATGCGAACATGCATACATGTACAATGGAGACGTCCTTTTTCATATTTCTAACGAACTGGGAAGGTCAGGAACACGCTATCTATTGTGGATTCGTTGTCCAGATGCCTGCGGCTTTAACGAAGACACGATCGGACAGCTTAAGTGTTGCGAGTGCAAGTTCAGCTACATCTTCCGCTTGCATCATACGGTCTTCGTCGCCAATTTTCAGTCCGGCATTGGACGCAAGCTCCGTATTAACTGTGCTTGGTGTCAATGCGGTCACACGAATGTTGGACTTGCGCACTTCCTGCATCAGAGATTCGGTCATGCCGAGTAGAGCAAACTTGGATGCACAGTATGCCGAACCTGTAGCGAACCCACGCTCACCTGCAGTGGAAGCAATATTGATGATACTGCCGCTACTTTCCTTGATCATGCTTGGAAGGACGGAGCGAGTGACGTAATATGTACCCATAACGTTCACATGCAGAATGCGTTCCCACTCTTCGGGGTCCATTTCCAGCAATGTACCGAAGCTTCCGATGCCTGCATTATTAATCAGGATGTCCACCGCTCCGAGTTCCATCTCGATGGCTGCTACAGCGGCTTCCGCCTGTGTGCGATCCGAGATATCTGCCACAGCACTGGTTACTTTCACACCGTATTCTTGACTAAGAGACTGCTGCAGAGCCTGAAGATCCGAAGCGGTGCGAGCGATAAGGCCGAGGTGCACTCCTTCTTTGGCAAGTGCTTCAGCGATGGCACGACCGATGCCTTTACCGGCACCTGTGATGATAGCTGTTTTATTTTTAAGTTCCATGTGGATAATTCCTCCTTAGAATTGGACTGGCATTTGATTATACTATATTACCCACAGTTCGGAAATTTGCTTCATCACTATTTGGTAATCTCAATGCTGCCAGAAGAGGTACGGGCTTTAATCACTTCCCGGCTCACCATTGGCGATTCAGGTACATCTACATCTCCGGAAGTAGCCTTAGCATCATAGATTCCTTCAAAATCAGGTGCAGCCTGAATGAAAATATCGCCTGATGTTCCAGATGCACTAATCGGTGCGGAATGGGATTGTTCAATATGAATGCTACCTGAAGTGAATTGAACATCGGCTGCACCGTTTAATTCGGTGATTTTAATATCTCCTGATTTAATCTTGCTGTCTACATGACCCACAATCTGATCTGCCTTGAAGCTTCCGGATGTCTGTTTTACAGTCATGTCTCCATCAATCATGGAAGCGTTAATGTTACCCGAAGTTAGAGAAAGTTCAATCTTGGACGCATGGATATTTTCCAGACGTATGGAACCTGAGGTATTATTCAGCTCAAGCTGATTGGCATTTAGACCGGTCAGATCCCAGTCACTTGAAGAGGAGTCCAGCTTAACCTCATTTAATTGGTGTCCTTCAGGCAAGGCAACCGTTATTGTGGAGTCTTGATCATTCCAATACAGGGTGAAAAATTGCAATCGTTCACGTTCTGTCTGAGACAGTTGGAATGTGCCGTTGGATAAAGTGGCCTGTTCGAAGCTTCTGACTACGGCAGGGTCCCATTTGCCATCCACTTCAATATATCCGTTCGAATCCGGGCTTACGACAAATTCAATATCTGCACTGAAATTAGCATTCATGATCATGTTCTGCAATTCATCTGCTTTGAAATCCCATCGTTTGGAATACTGTTCTCGTTTATCCCCGAATTGAACGCCATAGATGGATGTTCCAAGCAAACCTATTCCGATACAGATCACGGCGAGCGCAAGCCATTTTTTGGTGCTCATGCGGCAACATCTCCTTTCATCGTGTTTTTATTCCATTGAATGTATTGTAGTGTGATATTTTTGAAGGCTCTAAAAACGTACTTCGATGCTATGGCAAAACAAATGCCGACACCGAATGCGCCAATCGCAACGAAAATCTCTGCTTTATCGAGTTGGCCAAGGAATACGAAGTCCACAACTGCTGCCACTGGAGCCAATACCAGCAAGGATAGGCTGGCAACCGTAAGCCATACTGACCATAGAGTAAGACCAAGTGGAATGCCAAGCATCAGATTCAGGAATAACAGGCCAACGGCGGTGAAGAAGTTGCGAGTAGCTCTGGTACTGTTTCTGGGGGACCGCATTTCGCGATACGTCGGTGCATAGAATGCATCTGTTCCTGGCGTATGAATGTCATAACGATCACCGAGTGCTTCCTTGGCGATTTCTTCCGGCTGCCCCAGTTCCCGAGCGATCTCTTCTTCCAGTCTGCCTTCTCTGAGTCCAAGCTCGAAATGTTGATCATAATCTGCGAGCAATTCGGCTCGTTCCTGCGGTTCCATTGGCCGTAGATGAATCTCCATGGCTTGCATAAATTGTTGTCTATTCATTGTGAGTTCCTTCCTCAATCAGATTTGCGACATTGCGCACAAATTCATTCCACTCCGTCGTCAGTGCCGTCATGTAGTCGCGACCTGTATCGGACAGTCGGTAATACTTGCGCGGCGGACCTTCACTTGATTCTTGCAGGTAGGTGGTGCAGTAACCGTCACTCACAAGCCGGCGAAGCAAAGGATACAGCGCACCTTCAGCAACTTCGATATGTTTGGAGACCGCCTGAGCCAGTTCGTAGCCATACCGATCCTGGCGGTTGATTAATACCAGGACGCACAGCTCTAATACTCCCTTTTTGAACTGGATGTTCACATTCACACAGGTTCCTCCTTAATAGCCTCATTTATCGCTAGTGTTTATTATTCAGTAGTGGTGGATTCATCATAGCATTCAGTACTGTTTAATGCAAGGTAGTGATTTTAAAATAGTTCCGTATCCTGAAATATCGTTGATTTGTTCGTAGGATGTTGATGCTCAAGCCGAAGCTGCTTGTTTAGCTATCATTCAGCATAAGCAAAAACCGGATCGGTTACTTCCGCCTGAAGGCGGATTCCGATCCGGTCTGAGAGATGAACTTTTGTATCTGTGACTTATCGATTAATCTCTACACGTTAATCCTGTACGTCCAAAACTTTAAGATCTTCCACAGCAGGGCCCTCAATTACATGACCTGCATAATTGAAGCGGGAACCATGGCATGGGCAATCCCATGAACGCTCGCCTTTGTTCCATTCGACTTCGCACCCCAAGTGAGTGCAGGTGGTATCCACCAGGAACAGCTTTCCACTGGTGTCCTTGTAGGCGCCAGCCCGTTTACCATTATGACGAACGACAGCTCCTTCATCTTCGCCAATATCGCTAACGCTTTTGTGCACAATACCCACTTTGCCAGAGATCAATTCCTTGGCGACATTCATATTTTCCACAATAAAGTGCTTCATGCCAGGGTCAGCTTTGAATCTTGCCGGATCGAATACAGCGGCATGAGGATTGTCACGTCCAGTGATGCGATCTGCGAGAAGGTGCCCGGCCATTGTACCCGTCGTCATTCCCCATTTGGCAAAACCGGTCGCCACGTAGACACGTTCATGTCTTCCCGTAATCGGTCCGATGTAAGGCACCTTGTCAATGGAGATTAGATCCTGGGCTGACCAGCGATATGGAATGTTGCGAATGCCAAATGTCTCCGCCGCGAACTGCTCGAGGCGTTCATAATGACCGAAGGTACAGATGCCTTGTCCGGTTTTGTGATTTTCTCCCCCGAAGAGAATGAGTTCTTTTCCATCATGAAGGACAGTACGCAGAGATCGGTACGGTGTATCGTCCGAGATGTACATGCCACCAGCATAGGGTTTATCCGGTTCGACTAATACAGCATAGGATCGCTCTGCGTGTAATCGTGTGAAATAAAATCCTGGATCATAGACGGGAAAATGAGAAGCTACGACGACATGTTCAGCCGTAACAGATGGGCCATCTCCATAAGTTCTGACATGCAGTGAAGCATCTTCCTCTACATCCGTAACTGTCGTATGCTCATAAATCTGTACCCCTTGTT
Source organism: Paenibacillus sp. CB74 (assembly GCF_055687625.1). Classification (NCBI taxonomy): domain Bacteria; kingdom Bacillati; phylum Bacillota; class Bacilli; order Caryophanales; family Paenibacillaceae; genus Paenibacillus; species Paenibacillus sp. CB74. Next base: position 5,848,944 of record NZ_CM146009.1, read on the forward strand.
TCACAGCGGAATCGAGCAAGTAGTGCAGATAGGCCAACGGATCAAAGCGTGCCTGACCCGGCATGCGAATACCTGCCCTGGCGGGAACTGGAATAGGGAGCGGGTCTACCCACTCACCAGGGATATTGAGTTTGCCATAGGCGGTCAGCTCGATCTCCAGTTTTTTGATGTTTTCCTCTGATTGAATATAGACGTAGGCATCTTCCTCTGCCCATTGGCAATCAATTTGTTTTTCCTTCACCAGATTGCGCATCCATTTGGCGGCTTCGGCATTGCCTTCGTAATACATCCGGGCCTGTTCTTGTCCGAAGTGATGCATAATTTCATCAAATATGACGCCGTGCTGTGCAGATACCTTGGCAGTGGTATGACCGGTCGTGCCATCCAACACTTTTCCAGCCTCCAGTACGACTACACGCATACCCGTCTGAGCCAGCAGATAAGCGGTAGTAATCCCAGCAATACCGGCACCAATAATCGCTACATCGGCGGTGATATCTTCGGTCAGTTTCGGATAGGCATTGAATTTATGCGTAGCACGCCACAGTGATTCGGGGACGGGCGGCAGACCCGTCTTGGGATGCTGATTGTCGCTCATTAGTCTTCCTCCTTATTTATCTTCATTCGGTTGATTCGCATATCGTTCAGTGCACATCGTTGTTCTCTTAATCATGATTGCCAGACTATGCCAGGAAAAAACGGTGCGGTTCAGATTTTGCAGAGGAGATGTTCACAATTTCCTCCGCAGGCCCTCTGTTTTTTTTGTTAAACATGCTATATGATAGGATTACCGAAACCGTTTTAGGTTTTGGGAGGAGATAGAATTATATACCCGGAAAAGTTGATTATAAAAGGGTTAATCTATCCATGGAAGAACGAATTTATCCAAATTTACCCTCGTTTTTTATTAATGTATGTATTCGCTATCATTTTGAATTTAGCGAGTTTTGAGAAACGTCCTAACTACCGATAACCAAAGGAGATTCACTATGACCACCAACCAAACGAAATATCCGTTTCAAGATACAGCACTAGACTTGGATTCCCGCGTGAAAGATCTTGTATCCCGCTTGACTGAAGATGAAAAAATTGAATCCATGCTGCAATATCAGCCAGCAGTAGATCGCTTGGGTGTGCCTGCTTACAAACACGGAACAGAAGCGGCACATGGCTTGGCCTGGCTTGGCGAAGCAACATCCTTCCCACAACCGGTGGGGCTGGCATGCACATGGGATACGGATCTGATGAAGGAGATTGGCTCCGTTCTCGGAGATGAGGCACGTGTATTTTATAAACGCAATCCGGCAGTGAACGGTCTTACGCTGTGGGCACCTACAGTGGATATGGAACGTGACCCGCGCTGGGGACGGAATGAAGAGGCGTATGGTGAAGATCCGGAACTGACAGCGGAGCTGACGACAGCATTGGTCAAAGGAATTCAGGGCGACCATCCCAAGTATTACAAAGCGGTAGCTACGTTGAAGCATTTTCTTGCGAATAATAACGAAGTGGATCGTGGAAGTGGTTCATCCAGCATCGATCCGCGCAACATGCGTGAATATTATCTGAAAGCATTTGAGAAGCCGTTCAAAGAAGGCGGCGCACAGTCCATGATGACTGCGTACAACTCCATTAATGGTACGCCAGCATTGTTGCATCCTTTTGTAAACGAGATTGTCAAAGGCGAATGGGGCATGGATGGTTTCATTGTCAGTGATGCAGGCGACGTAATGGGCATCAAGAACGATCATCAGTACTATGATTCCCACACACCGGGTACGGTAGAGTCCGTAAAGGCAGGAATTGATAGCATCACCGATGATGCTGAGCTGTCCAAACAGGCACTGCGTGAAGGGTTGGAACAAGGCACACTCACGATGGATGACATCGACAAGGCGTTGTTTAATACGTTCCGTGTGCGTTTCCGTCTGGGAGAGTTCGATCCGGAAGAAGGCAACCCATACGCTGCTATTGGTGAAGAGTCCATGATGACGGAGAAAGCAAAAGAACTGTCGCTCAGAGCCGCGAGAGAACAAATGGTATTGCTCAAAAACGACAAAGGCACACTGCCGCTAGACAAGACGAAAGCAGGTAAAGTGGCTGTGATTGGTCAATTGGGCGGAACCGTCTATCGTGACTGGTATGCAGGTACCATGCCGTATAACGTAACCCCGCTTGAAGCAATCCGTGGCAAAGTAGGCAGCGATAACGTGGCGTTCAAAGATGGAAATGATCGCATTACGTTAACTTCCGTAGCCAATGGGAAGAAGATTGGACTGGCGGATGGTGAGAAATCACCTGTTATTGCATCGGGAGAAGCGGAGACGTTCATGGTGTCCGACTGGGGCTTCGGAAGTTATACTTTGCAGGCCGAAAGCAACGGCAAATATTTAACGACTGATGAAGAGACCGTAACAGCTTCCGCTGATGAAGTGTACGGCTGGTTCGTGAAAGAAGTATTCCACCTGTTGCCACAACAGGATGGCAGTATAGGTCTGACTACATGGAATGGAAAAACGGTGACTGCACCTAATGGTGGAAACGATGCATTCGCAGTGTCAGAAGAACTGAAGACTTTCGGTGCCACAGAAACATTCAAGCAGGATGTGGTTGTGAACGGAATTGAGGAAGCGGTAGCAGCTGCCAAGGCTGCGGAAACGGCGATTGTCTTTGTTGGTAATAATCCGCTTGTAAACGGGAAAGAAGAGATTGACCGTCCAAGTCTGGATCTCGCCGAATCCCAGCAACGTCTGGTTGAGGCGGTCTATGCCGCGAACCCGAACACGGTTGTCGTCATTGTAGGTAGTTATCCGTTCACGTCCAATTGGGTTCAGGAGAACATCCCTGTGGTATTGTATACTTCACACGCAGGACAGGAACTGGGTAACGCAGTAGCTGACGTTTTGTATGGCGACTATGCGCCAGCAGGCCGTCTGAACATGACATGGGTACAATCCGCAGATCAACTGACCGACATCAAGGATTACGATATCATTCAATCCGGTCGGACGTATCAATATTTTGAAGGCAATGTACTATATCCGTTTGGACATGGTCTGACGTATGCAACGTTTAAATACAGCAATTTGGAACTTAACCCAGCTCAAGTTGATACAGCGGGCAACGTAACGGTAACCGTCGATGTGACCAATACCAGTTCAATCGCCAGTGACGAGGTTGTGCAGTTGTACGTTCGTGCAGGCAAATCCCGGGTGAAACGTCCACTCAAAACGTTAAAAGGATTCCGTCGTCTTCCTATCGAAGCGGGAGCTACAGCTAAAGTCAGCTTTACCTTGCCTGTTCAGGAACTGGCAATCTGGGATGTAACACGTGATCGATATGTCGTGGAAAGTGGAACTTACTCTATTATGGTGGCCAAGTCATCTTCCGATGTTCAACTGGCTGCAGACCTCACGGTAGAAGGAGAGACGATCCCAGCTCGTAATCTAGGCGTGGCTACCCGTGCCGAGAATTATGATGCTTACCTGGGTGTTGATCTGGATGAGAGCAAAGAGGGTGGCAGTGCTGTCCGTGTAGTTGGAGAGCAAGGATGGATTGCCTTCAAAGATGCCGATCTGGGTAGTGGGGCAGCAGCAATGGAAGCACGTGTCTCCGCAGAACAAGCTGGCGCTGTGTTGGAAGTGCGACTCGGCTCACCGGATGGTACACTCGCAGGACGTGTGGAACTGGTACAAGGCGCAGCCCAACAGTGGTCTACCGTGAAGGCAGAACTCACAGGTGCATCAGGCGCGCAGGATGTATACATTGTGCTGTCGGCAGGTGTACGTATCAGCCATTTCCAGATTCGTTAAGTCAATAGCACATGGAAAAGCCTCCGAATGCATTCGGAGGCTTTTGTTCGTCTGTACGCCTTTTTATTTTCCGTCAAACGTAATCATTTTTTGCACAAATTGCTTCAATTGTTTGTTGGTTTCGTTCAGCTGCTCAATTGTGCTCATGAAATTGTTTACGAGTTCAGCCTGCTCTTGAGAGCTTGCCGTGATCTCACCCAGTTCATTCTCCATGCCCTGAATGGATTGTCGAACGGATAGAAGAGAATCTTCAATACGGGCCGTCGCTTCCTTGGTGTCCACAGACAGTTTGCGAATTTCTTTGGCAACAACGCCAAAACCTGCACCTGCTTCACCTACACGAGCCGCTTCAATGGCCGCATTTAAGCCGAGCAGATTCGTCTGTTCGGAGATTTCACGAATGAAACTGGCGACCTGAGTTACATTTCCTGATTTCTGTACGGCTTGTTTGGAGTTGTTCCGGATCTCTTCGGTTGTGGCACTGAGTTCCTCGGAGTGTGCAGCTACATGCTGAACACTGTCAATTAATTGGTTGGTCAGATTTTCGGTAACATCCATGAGTTGTTGCAGCTGGTCCTGGTCATCCATACTGTAGAGCAGATTAAACAGGGCGATGACTTCACCTTGTTCATTTTTAATGGGAATAAAAGCTACATCAAATGGAACACCAAACAAATCTTTAGGATAGTGATCGAATCGTTTGACTGTACCGCCGTTGAGATCAGCAAAATTTCGATTTACATCTAATAGAGGGTCGCCGGGTTGATAATTCAGTTGCTTTAATGATTCTCCTGCTGAGAAATATAAGAATTTTTTATGATCAATAACGGAGAGGGTTACATCCTGACGAATCGTATCTCGAAAGAAAGGCATACATGTAATTAAAGCTTGAACAATATCCATATAAAAGATGATTCCTCCCTGGTTACCTTATGTAAACGGTTAAATTTTAAATGCTAAATTAATAACTACCTATATAATATATCGTCATGCAATAGAGAAGAAAATAGAGAGAATGGATAAATCCTATTTCTTTAAGGCAGATCTCTATACGCCAAAAAGACACAAGTCCGCTGGGGGACTCATGTCTTGATAATTGGGGAGGGGGAGTACAATCAATGTTTATGGCATACTGAGCTGCATCGTAACGATAGTCTGAGTGGCTAGTGTTGCACTAACATCAATCAAGCGTTGATTCCGACTGCCGCGAAAGGGCAGAGAGACGTCACGCTCAGCTTGAATATATCGCCCGTCGATAATAACGTCGCATAGTCGGGCAAGCTGCGCTCTCGCAGGGTCAGTAACAAGCTCTTCATATGCGAATCCGGTATAGGCCCATACTGTCATATCAGGACGTGCAGTGCGGAGCTGCTGAATCCAGTTCGCACATTCTGCTGCCGAGAAAAAGGGATCACCACCACACAACGTCACGCCATCGAGCAACGGATGGTTCGTCACTTCATGCAGAATCTGCTGCTGCCGCTCCTCTGTAAAAGGCTCACCCGCCCGAAAGCTCCAAGAATCCGGACTGAAGCAGCCCGGACAGGCGTGGCGGCAACCGCTGATGAACAACACCGCACGCAGGCCGGTCCCCTCATTCACCGATTCCGGGATGTATCCATATAGATTCATCGGTGTTTCACCCGATCCCGTACTTCAGCCTGCTTTGCAGCATTAAATCGCACTTTGTAATCTCCGGTCAGATAGCCGGTTACACGGCGTAACCGCTGGAAGTGTACATGGTTCTCATGGGCTTCGCAGCCTGGGCATACATCCCCGATAACACCTTCATAACCGCATTCAGGGCAGCGATCAATCGGATGATTAATGGAAAAATACCCGATATCCTGCGCCAGTGCATATTGCACGATTCGAAGGAAAGCTGCGGTGTTGGCTCGAACGTTACCGTCCAGCTCCACATAGGAGATTGCCCCCGCATTACACAAAGTATGGAACGGGGCTTCCAGTTCAATCTTCCGATAAGCTGGAAGAGTGTGGTATACGGGGATATGGAATGAATTCGTATAATACTCCCGATCATTAACTCCAGGAATAAGCCCATATCGCGCTCTGTCGATCTTCGTGAATTTGCCGGATAGCCCTTCAGCAGGTGTAGCAAACAGGGTGATATTCAAGTTATGCTGCTCGCTCATCTGATCACAGAACTCTCTCATGGTGCGAATAATATTCAGCGCTTCACGATGTACATGAGGGTCCTGTCCATGATGGCGTCCATAGAGGGCTGTCATACATTCTGCCAGACCGATAAAACCCAGGGATAACGTACCATGTTTGAGCAACTCCCCAACGGGTTCATTCGGAGCAAGTTGCTCCCCGCCTTCCCATACACCCTCCCGCATCATGAAATCTGACGCCTTAGCAGGTTGAACAGTCTGGATACGGTACCGATGCAACAGACCATGCGCAGCATTTTGCATCACGGATTCCAGTGCAGTGTAGAATCCCGCCCGATCGGCAACCGCTCTGTTGCCCTGGCAGATGCCAAACCGGATGCCGAGCTTGACCAGGTTGATGGTATTAAAAGACAGATTACCTTTACCACTTTGACGATTACGACCAAACCGGTCAGCCAGAGTACGTGTGCGGCATCCCATGGTTGCAATGATCGTATCCGGATCTTCCGGATGATAGAAAGGCAGATTGAACGAGGCATCCACATTGACAAAGTTAGGATACATCCGCCGGGATGAACAGGTGACCGCAAGGCGGAACAGATCATAGTTTGGCTCGCCATGAGCCTGATTGATCCCTTGTTTACATTGGAAAATATGTTGAGGGAACACGGGAGTTTCCCCGTTGCCCAGGCCGCGAATCGTTGCTTCGAGCAATGAACGTGATACCAACCGTCCTTCCGCAGAAGTACATAGTCCATAATTCAGTGATGTGAATGGAATCTGTCCACCAGCCCGACTGCTCATCGTATTCAGGTTATGGATCAGCGATTCGGCAGCTTGTCCCGTCTCCAGTTCAGTCTCTTCATAGGCGAAGTCATATGCGCGTGGGCACTGATTCTTCGCTTCCATACTGTCCAGATGAAGTTGTTCATCTTCAATCAGAGCATTCTCACCAAAAAGTCGTTGTCCTTTGCGATAATGTTTGCGAAACGATCGCTGCACATAGGGCGCTAGATCCCAATCAATCTTATTGGCCGATACGCCACCATACTGACTGTTCTGCTGGGATTGGAAGATGATTGCAACCAGAGCCATTGCAGACATGATCGTCTGAGGTGTGCGAACCGATCCGTTGCCTGTATTGAAACCCGCAGCAAGAAGACGGTCAAACGGGATAAAGATGCAGTTGGTCGTGCCAAGTGCATACTGATCCAGGTCGTGTACATACAGATCCCCGTTCTCCACAGCTTGAGCAAGCTCTTCCGGCAACACATGACGCAGAGCATGCCACTTGGCGGTCTCCGAACCGAGCCTGCTCATCTTGCCGCTGAAGGAGTCCCCGTTCAGATTCGCATTTTCCCTCAGCGTATCGGCATCTTCAGCGCCAATAATTCGTCTTCCCAGGTCGGATAATAGATCGGATGCCGGTGGAGCGGCATACTCAAGCAAGTTCATGTAAGGTTCCTCCTAAAATGATGTGATGATCATTTAATTTGCGTTAAATACTATATGTAGGTTTGTATTATCCATTTATAAACTATATATGGTTTTTTGGGTGTGATAATGGTCACACAACTTAATGGACAAAATGGACTTTCCTTTAATTACTGCGGATAAAGGTTCCCAAAGCCTGAGTAGAAGCGTATAATTTCTAGTTATTCTGCATGTAAGATATCCGAAGTTGGACAAGATGAACTTTGAGCCATTTGAAAAGGCAATTTGCAGTATATTTACGCTTGTTACGTCATTAGTTCAAGACCTGCTTTTGTCCAAAAAAGGGGCGATTGGCAGAGAGTATGATTCTCTTTTACTTCTACGGTGTTAATCATATAAGTATAGATTGTGACAGATATTCGGATTCTTGATGAACCCTTGTACGTGATTAAACATTCTGATATACAGATTTGAAAGTGCAGCTGAGACAAGAGGGGTGAATCATGGGGACGGCAGAAGGCATTACGAGAGGCTTCTATGAAGACATAAAGGAAGCTGCGGCCCATATCGTGGACGTATTAAGCGGGATATTGAAGGTCAATACCATCTTCGTTGCCACGAATGATGGGGTGACGAATTTCATTTTGGAGGCCTTTAACCGTACGGAAGAGTTGATTGTTAAAGGCAGTGAGCTTTCATTTAACGAATCATATTGCAGTCTGGTGTTAAGAGACAAAGGTAGCGTTCTTACCATTCAGAATACATGTGAAAACCCAATGACAAGCTCCATGGACGTCACGAGTGGACTTGGGAGTCGTTTCTTCGTGGGTGTACCTATCATACGAAGATCTGGCGAAGCATTTGGAACGATATGTCTAATGGACAATGCTGGTTATGTGATCAGTGAAACGGATATGAAGACGCTGAACGCGATGGCTGTCTTTCTGGGATATGTTGTGGATCTGGAGAGCACCCTGCATGTGCAGGAACGAAAATTGAGTGACTCGGAACAAATGAAAGAGCAGCTCCAGGCAGAGAAAGAGCGAGCCGAATCCGAGGCGATGACCAAATCACAGATGTTAAAGCTGATGAGTCACGAGATTCGCAATCCGTTGAACGGCATTCTGGGATTGACGGATCTGATGCGTACACCGGACATGCCTGAAGAGCAATCGGAGTATGTAAATATGATCGAGACGAGTGGCAACATACTACTCTCGCTCCTGAATAATATGATGAACTTCAATATTAATGAGGCAGGCAAAACGGTTATCCATGATGATCCGTTTGATCTGGTCGGCACCATTGAAAATACCGTTTATCTCTATGCCGGAATGGCATCGGGCAAGAATATTGATCTGGGATTGAATCTTGATTTGAATGTGTCGCAAGTATTTGTTGGTGATGAGATCAAGATCGGACAGTTGCTTGCACATGTCATTCAATATGCTCTGGATTCAACGCGTGAAGGCTCAGTTCTAATCACGGCCATGGTGAACGGCGAAGAGACAGAGGATATGGGTACACTTGCGCTCAAGGTGAAGTACACGGGTCAGATGGTATCCGATAAGAAGTTGCGTACTTTGAACGGCCAAGATGAAAATTTGGATATCCAAAAACTGATCGGAAGCAATCTGGGTTTGGCAGTAAGCCAAAATCTTGCCATTCTCATGCATGGCCGTATTCAGGTGAGTAGTGCGGGAGAGAATGAGACGGAATTCCATATTGCCCTTCCCTTACGCAGATACTGGGAGTTACCTCAACTTGCAAGTATTCAGCAGCGGTTAAAAGGGAAAAAGGTGTTGCTCGCCAAGGACCCGGATATATTGCAAGGCGTTTCTTCCCTGATGCGCAGATGGGAGATGGATGTGCATATGACCTCGGGTTCGAGTGTAGCACATGAGTGGATCAAGGAGGGCTTCAAGCCGGATGTAGCCGTTGTGGATATGGGACTTCAAGAGGGCGGCGCAGTTGATTTCGTACATGAAATGAAACAGCGGCTGGAGAATCTGCCCGTCATTGTTCTGGTTCCATATGGTATGCACATTGACCCGCACGAAGCGGAAACCTTTGATGCTGTTCTGACGAAACCGGTCAGACAAGCTGATTTGTTGAATGCATTGAGTATTACGCTGCCCTAAACGGGCAGCCGAATGGAAAGTTATCTCAGTTGGCGCACCTGCTACAGGTGCGCTTCTTTGTTTTTCCCTTTGCATTTATCCAATTTCTGCGCCAAAGCCCTTTTCATCCGAGCTGGTTACGTTACAATAGAATGTGTACTTCATCTTTATAACCAATAGAGGAGGATATGCAATCAATGGATTATCGCAGATTGGGTGGAAGCGGACTGAAAGTAAGCGAGATCAGCCTTGGAAGCTGGCTGACGTACGGAGGGTATGTGGAACGTGAAAATGCGGTGAAATCAATTGAAACTGCATTCGATGAAGGCATTAACTTTTTTGATACAGCCAATGTATACGAACGGGGTGCAGCAGAAGAACTGCTGGGACAGACGCTCAAAGCGTATTCTCGTGACTCCTACGTGCTTGCAACAAAAGTATTTGGCAAAATGGGGGATGGTCCGAATGACCAGGGGCTGTCTCGTAAACATATTAAGGAACAATGTGAAGCCAGCTTGAAGCGCCTGGGCGTTGAATATGTGGATATCTATTACTGTCATCGCTATCATACCGAGACACCAATTGAAGAAACACTCCGCGCACTTGATGATCTGGTACGTCAGGGCAAGGTGCTGTATGTTGGTGTCAGTCAGTGGACTGCGGCTCAGATGGAAGCTGCCTTGGGTACAGCAGATCGCTTGCTCTTGGATCATATCGTGGTGAACCAGCCCGTGTACAATATGTTTGATCGTTATATTGAAAATGAAATTATTCCGCTAGGTGAGCGTAAGGGTATCGGACAAGTCGTATACTCCCCGCTTGCTCAAGGTCTATTGACCGGGAAATATACTTCCGTATCAGATATCCCCGAGAACAGTCGTGCGGCTAAGCTTGGATGGGACGAAGGCAAGATCAACGCGGATCGCATCGGGAAAGTTCGCCAATTGATTGAAGTGGCGGACAAGCTGGACCTGAAGGTTGGACAACTGGCCTTGGCCTGGATTCTACGCCAGAACAATGTATCCAGTGCACTTGTAGGGGCGAGTCGTCCCGAGCAGGTAAAAGAAAATGCGGCTGCATCTGGCGTGAAGCTGGATGCTACCATTATTGAGGAAATTGAAGGGATACTTTCCTGATTCCAGTCAGATATTGGGCTGGGATGATATGGAGTGAGATATAAAGCAAGGGATGTCCTGTACGCCTGTGATTGGCGTGCGGGACATCCCTTTTTCAATTGGAGCCGTCAGCTTTCCAGTGTAAGAGGCAAGGACCTTAAAGGTAAGACACATACACGGTTACGTCCTGTATTCTTGGCTTCGTATAGTGCACGGTCTGCCTGTTCGAAGAAGTCGTCATCGTCTTGCTCCACACAATGATCCGGATACACGGCTACGCCAATGGAAATGGTTAGACGTGTGGTGTGTCCGTCAGGCAGGGCAAAATGATATTTCTCTACTGCCTGCCGGATAGATTCGGCGATAGCCATGGCCTGCCGTTGTCCGCAGTCGAGCAAGAGTATAGCGAATTCTTCACCACCGTTTCTAGACACGATATCCGCAGAACGTGCGTGTTCAACAAGAAGTTGTCCGAGTTGCTTCAGAACGGCATCGCCAGCGGAATGACCAAAGGTATCGTTTACCTTTTTGAATCGGTCAATATCCATGGCAAGCAAGGACAGCTTTTGTTGGTAATCCCGCGCATGTTGAAGTTCCGATAGAAGTGACTTTTCGAACTGTCGTCGATTGCTAAGGTTGGTAAGATGATCGGTAGATGCTCTTCTCTCCAATAGAAATAACATTTCATTGGATTTATTGATGAATTCTGCGATGAAATAGATGAATATTCCACCGATGAAGGAAATGGTCATTTGTAACGGATATACCTTCATTAATGAATTCATGCTGTCTGTATTCAACATAAGGATGATAAAGATTAACGTTATGCCGAGTAGATTCATCGTAATAATTTTGGTCAGTCTGGACCAGGAAGCATAGGCGAAGTATACACCAGACAACCCGATTAGAGTCATAACAAATCCTGCATCTATGGCAGAGGATGACAAGCCAAACATCAGAATACGAAGGATCGAGAGCACAAGTCCCGTAACGACCGAAGCCAGTCCTCCCAGATATACCGCTGCGGTAACGATCGCCAGATGCCGTAGATCTACAATCGTACTCTCGTTCAGAGGGAAGGAATAGTTCATGAGTACTGTGCCATATATGCCGAATAATAAGCCGCCGATCAACTGAACACGTAACGAGGGAAAAGGCAATCGGATACTATAGAACTTTGCAATGATCCCGGATACATACATAAACGTAATCATGACACAGATATTAATGAAAAAAGTGCTAAACAACCGACATTCCCCCTTTTTACGCACATCCCTACATTTTATCTGAAAAGCGGTGTCGTAGCGAACCATATTATCCCAAATATATGAGGGGATTGCTGGGAAAGGTGTTTTATTTGCATTGCCAGGATGTTGGCGTGCATATTGACTTCGATATACAATAAGATTTATACTTAATCTAAATCAAAATGTAATCTTAGTTTTTTGGGAAAACCATCCTAAGTAGAAGATCAGTGTCTGATTTCATATAAAATGCATCAATATAAAGGAGAAATGGTTGTGAGAACTTTAAATCTGACGATACAACGGCAAGCGGTATATGATGTGGTGCGCCATTCGGAGGATCACCCGACAGCTGCTGATGTTATGAATCGACTAGTGGAACAAGGTTATAATCTGGCCTATGGTACGGTGTATAATTCTCTACGTTATCTGACGGACAAAGAATTGATACGAGAGCTTAAACTCGGAGAGACAGCAAGCCGTTACGATGCCCGGATGGACGATCATCAGCACATTATGTGTGAAGTGTGCGGCAAAGTGGACGAGGTGATGACAGAGGTTCCTCCACAATGGATGAAACAGGTAGCTGAAGAAACCGGATATGCAATCGATCATGCTCATGTGGTCTTTGGAGGTGTCTGCGGGGAATGCAGAAACAAACGGATCAAGTAAAAATAAAAGTTCCTGGCCGCCGCTTACCACTTAGGGTTAAACCTGCCTTGTCCGATGCAGCACCTCTTGTGGACAATTGTCCTGTTACACGACGGGTTATTCTGATAAGCCCGATGCCAGGGCAAGTTCATGAACTGGTAAAGGCCTTAACGGATAGCTGTTTCGATGTACTGGTCTTTCATCGATGGGAACCGGATCTGCATGAGCGTCTTGTCTTCGATCTGTTGATCTATGATCTATCTGTTGCCGGAACGATCGATGCATTTGCCGGCATTAGCAGTCGATTGAATCGTGAGGCTGAGCATACAACCCCTTGTCTCTATCTGGTCGGTGAGAAGATGATCGGCAGCGCGAGTGGACCGATGCTTCAGGAGGAATTGCTGGTGTGGCCTGCACGCCCGCAGGAAGCTCTCTACCGGGTGCAGCGTATGATTGGCAACAGTCCCGCTCTGCCCAAACGTGGCTTTTTGCCTGAGGAAGGGCAGCGTGTCGGCTTCAAAGATCTGTGGCTCGATCGTGAACGGATGAGTGTGCAGCGTGATAATAACCGGATCCATCTAACCAAGACCGAATATGATCTGTTACTCAAGCTGATTGATGCCAAAGGTGCAGTCATTTCCCGTGAGGAGATGCTCAGCGATATCTGGGAAACAGACTTTACAGGTGGAAGTAATGTGGTTGATGTTCATATCAAAAGCTTGCGCAAAAAATTGGGCGATAACGCGTCTTCGCCGCAATATATCGTAACGGTAAGAGGAGTGGGCTACCGCCTGGCGGATTAGTCCGCTTTTTTTTATTGCCATGATTATCGTTCAGATCATGCTCTTTGAAAACATGTTCATGGTTCATTCATGAAGTGTTGAGGAACCTCATCTTAATCTCATGTGAACCTCATGCAAGAGCGGCGTAGGACATGTTAGAATCAATTTAACAGTTAGATCAAGTCTAAATGTATATTTATATCGAAGCCGAATATGATTTTAGTAGTAGATATATAGCAGCCGTGAGATCCATTAGAGGAGGACGACAGGATGACAGAACGTATGACAACGAATCAGGGAGCACCTGTAGGTGATAACCAGAATTCCCGCACAGCAGGCAGAAGAGGGCCGACATTGCTTGAAGACTATCATCTCATTGAGAAAATTGCCCACTTTGACCGTGAACGTATTCCTGAAAGAGTCGTACATGCAAGAGGTGCCGGGGCTCATGGTGTATTCACGCTGGAGCAGAGTATGAAGGCTTATACAACAGCGGATTTCCTGCAAGATCCGGGTACGGAGACGGATGTGCTAGTTCGTTTTTCTACCGTTATTCACGGTACGGGATCACCAGAGACTGCACGAGATCCACGTGGATTTGCCGTTAAATTCTACACCCGGGAAGGCAACTATGATATCGTTGGTAACCATCTGCCTGTGTTCTTCATTCGTGATGCGATGAAGTTTCCCGATATGGTTCACTCTCTGAAGCCGGCTCCGGATACGAACATTCAGGACCCCGCCCGATATTGGGACTTTATGACCCTCTCACCTGAATCAACGCATATGATGACCTGGTTGTTCTCAGATCTGGGCACACCGGCCAGTTATCGGGAGATGGATGGTTTCGGCGTACATGCTTTCAAATGGATTAATGCACAGGGGCAAGTCCATTATGTGAAATACAAATGGGAGTCTGCACAAGGGGTTCGGGGATTCTCTCGTCAGGAAGCTGCCGAGGTACAAGGACAGGACTTTAATCATGCTACCCGTGACCTGCATGAACATATCAAGAACGGGCAATACCCGCAGTGGAAGTTACAGGTACAGCTCTTAAAGCCGGAACAAATGGATGATTTTGCTTTTGATCCACTCGACCCAACCAAAACATGGCCTGAAGATGTACTGCCATTTCATACGGTAGGGACCATGACACTGAATCGGAATCCGCAAAACTTCTTCGCTGAAGTGGAACAGGCGGCCTTTTCTCCTAGTTCGCTTGTCCCTGGAATTGAACCTTCCGAAGATAAATTGCTGCAAGGGCGCCTATTCTCCTATCCGGATACACAGCGGCACCGGCTTGGAACGAACTATTTGCAAATTCCGGTGAATTGCCCGTACGCACCCGTTCGTAATCATCAGCGTGATGGACTCATGAATGTGAATCAGGACCCATCTCCGGTGAACTATGAACCGAACAGTTCCGGAAACAGCCCGCAGGAAGATCCGGCATACCGGGACAGTCAGGTTCCATTACAAGGGCATGTTACACGCGAGAAAATTGAGAAAACGGATGATTACACGCAAGCAGGAGAGCTTTTCCGTTCATTTACTCCAGTAGAGCAGCAGCACTTGTTCGATAATTTGATCAATGATCTTAAGGGAGTGTCAGTCGATATTCAAATGCGTGCTTTATGCCACTTCTTCCGTGCGGATGGACAGCTAGGCGGACGTCTGGCTCATGGACTTGGTGTGGATATATCTGCACATATGCCTTCACAGGATGGAAAATAAAGCGCAGTAAAATCATATTCTCACAACATCATATGGACTGATATTCGGTGAAGACCGGGAAAACCGCGAAACGTGCGGAATTTCCCGGTCTTTGGCCTTTTTTACTGAAATGGAAAACAAATTTACAAATCATTTACATAAAATAGCTGACATAGAGGTTGACTTCTCATTTGATGGCACTACAATGGGTAGTGTGAGGGGTGTCAGAACATGAGAATACACAATTTTAAAGTGGGTGAGCGTGGGCTCAACCGATTTTTCGGTCCGCTGGAGGCCAAGATCATGGACATTTTATGGGCTCGTCCAGGCAGCAGCATCCGTGAAGTGCAGACCGCACTTGAACAAGACAAAGACGTCAATTTTAATACAGTCATGACAGTGATGAACCGGCTCGTGGACAAGGGACTTCTCGGAAAGTCACAAAAGGGCAGAACATCTTTGTACCAACCGGTACAGAGCAAGGAGGAGTTTATGAACGACCAATCCAAGGAACTGTCGCATGAGTTGGTGGATGAATTCGGAGCATTGGCATTGAATCATATGCTGGATGCACTGGACGAAGCAGATGAAGGTCTGATTGAACGCCTGGAACAGAAGATCAAGCAATGGAAAAAGGATAGCGATTAAGATGTGGAAGACCCGCTCGAAACTTTTGTTTACCGTCGGGTTTGGCATTCCGCTACTCGTGTTCATGCAGATGTTCATGTACGCGATGTACAAAATCTTTGGCTGGGATATCCCGTTTAATCTGCTCTGGCTCTGCAATCATTGGATGAGTCGATTGGGTTGGTTATCCGTTGGACATTTCCTGCTGGCACTGGTTTTGTTGACCTTTGCAGGAACAGGCTGGTTGCTAACGGTACGTATGATGAAAACACGGGCAGCAATCCACAAGCTTCGCTCTATGGAGATTCGGGCGCTATCCCGTGAGTTGGAGTCCACATATCATGATCTAGGACAGCCAAGTTTCATTGTGGTGGACAAGCTTTCACCCGTCGCATTTACCATTGGTTTATGGAGACCCTATATTGTACTTTCCACTGGGCTACTGGACATGCTTGATGCAGAAGAGGAAGTAGCGGTTGTCTATCATGAAGTACACCATCTGTGGCACCGTGATCCTTTGAAGACGACGTTACTGTCGGTATTTGCAATCATGATGCCGTATATTCCTGTTTTAAAGCACACTTCAAAGCAATACCATATCGTTAGAGAAATTCTGGCAGACAATGAGGCCATTGAACGTACAGGCAATGTGGCAGGTATTGGAAGTGCTTTGCTCAAGCTACTACGTGCTTGTCCTGAACCTTGGGGAGCAAAAGAACTGACCGCTCAATCCTCATTTGCGGATACGTCGGTGAATGTCCGAATTTCACGTCTGCTTAACCCGGAACAGGATGTGACACTGAG
Organism: Paenibacillus sp. CB74; assembly: GCF_055687625.1. Classification (NCBI taxonomy): domain Bacteria; kingdom Bacillati; phylum Bacillota; class Bacilli; order Caryophanales; family Paenibacillaceae; genus Paenibacillus; species Paenibacillus sp. CB74. The sequence continues at coordinate 5,865,381 of NZ_CM146009.1, forward strand.
ATTGCCACGTTATGCTGTTCTGATGTCGGTTACTGTTTTCCTATTGCTGTCTGTCTTGTTTGTCTGGTCCATCGGATAGATTAATTTGGCTAAATGTGAGGTCAAATATTTCGAATATAACGAGGAAGGAAGATGAACATGAATAATAAAAGTGTAGAGATTGGACTGCTTTTCTCCAGGATTATGATCGGGTTGATCTTTGTATTGCACGGATGGAGTAAATTCGAAGGTGGAATTAGCGGTACGGTAGGATTTTTCGAAAGTATTGGTATTCCCGGATTTCTTGCCTCCGTTGTAGCAATCATTGAGTTGGTAGGTGGTGCAGCGATGATTCTGGGTCTTGGAACACGTGTGTTTGCTGCCCTATTTGTTATCGTTATGGGTGGCGTTCTGCTTACAGCCAAAGTGGGTCAGCCATTCATGAGTGGTACCGAGTTCGATTACCTGTTGTTGGCGGGTTCCCTGACACTGCTCTTCACAGGAAGCCGCTTCCTGGCTGTGGATTATCTTTTCTCCAGACAGGGTAACGCTCGTCAGAATGTGAGTGCTTGACGCGCTAACGATTGTTAAATAAATAATGAAGTGCAGGATTAGTCCTGTAACGAGGTTCTTTATTGGCCAGGCCGGTTCGGAAATTGTATTTGCGAACCGGGCTGATCGGTAGAGAACTTTTTTAGTTTGGACGACATGCCTGTGGTTTGTTACAATGAGAATAAGTATGCTACTAAGAAAAAATAAGGAGGATGCATTTTATGATTAACGTCATTCCATCCGATGCCCGCTCCAGCTTTGATCGAGGCTGGCTCCGTGGCAGTCACAGCTTTTCTTTCGGAGAATATCAAGACCCGGAAAATATGGCATTTGGACCGATGCGGGTAGCGAACGATGATGTAATTGCACCTGGTCGCGGCTTTGGAGCTCACCCACATAGTGATATGGAGATTGTGTCCATTGTACTCAGAGGCAAGCTACGACATGAAGATAATCTGGGCAATGTCGCCGTTACAGGTTTTGGCGGTATTCAGCGAATGTCAGCAGGCAGTGGCATGATTCATACCGAGCATAATGCATCCGATACCGAAGAAGTACGTCTGCTTCAGCTCTGGTTCATGCCGCATACGAAAGGGTTGCAACCTTCATATGAGACCACATCTTTTGATCCAGCGGCACTGGCAGGAGCACTCGTGCCGATTGTATCCCCGGATGGAGGACCAAGAGTCGCGACTATTCATCAGGATATGACGATCTATCTTGGCCGATTGGCCAAAGACGAGACGTTAACCTTCAACCAGGATTCGGGCCGTCGGATGTACCTTTTCTCCATCGAAGGCAAGCTGGGATTGGATGGAGAGTACCTGTTGAACGAAGGCGATACAGCTCGTGTGGAACAGCGAAATTCAATAGAATTGCAAGGAAACGAAGATACGTTCTATATGATTATTGATTTGCCGTAGATGGCTGATGAAATGAACTCCAAGATGAAGGAGGATATATACGTATGGCGCAACAGGAATGGTTTATGGTCAAACATGCGGTAACCGGGCGAGGACTGGCGAATAGCAAAACAGATTCACTGTCCTATCGATTCCAACAGGAGGGTACAGGCTTCTTATTTACCGTGACGGGTCTGGACGAGCAGATTGTGGAACAGATTATGGAGCTTAGACAGGAACTGAACGTATTTCGTTTCGTGCAGCGCAAGGAGCAACCCCTTTTGAAGCACTGGTACTACGTAGAAGGTGAGCGAGTTGTGTACGACAGGGAGAGCCACACACTAAGCATCTATGCGAAGTCGGAGATTCGTTATGTGCCTGAAGATTATTTTGCGGATTAACTTTAAAATAGCTTGATTAGGATCTGGAATAGATAAGAAGGTCTCTGTTAAATACAGAGGCCTTTTTGCTGTCCGGATAGAGAAAATTCTTCGTAATTTTGCAAAAAAGACCACATAATTCACGACTGTCTGGCACAAGCTACCTTGTATAAAAAAACAAGAACGGAGGGGCGGCATATGGCGGACAAAACATCTGGGAAAGACAAGTCCCGACAACCGGGACGAGCTTCAGAAGAGAAAAAACATATCCCTTTGGGACTGCCATCCCCGCCTTTTCTACGGCAGCCGATTAGTGCAGTACATGAAACTCAGATTCAAGCGGTAAAGGAGATCTTCTCCGATTGCTCGGATGTGGTTTTTCGCAATGTCATGATTACACCGGAAGTGAAAGGGCTTCTGGTCTATATTGAAGGCATTGTTAACTCGGCTGATATCCAGGAGCATATGCTGCGTCCAATTATTCGAGGGCTGGTGCAGCAGCGCACAGATGAGCCCGATGTTCCACTGGATGATACAACCGTTGAGCTGACGCAGGTGAAACGGGTCGAAACTTGGGCTGCTGCGGCAGAAGGTGTGCTGGCATCCTCTGCCCTTCTGGTGGTCGGTGGAAGTCGCGAAGCCTGGATGTTCAATGTCAAAGGTGGCGTCAGACGTGGTGTGGAGGAACCGCAGACAGAATCCGTGATTCGGGGACCGCGGGAGGGGTTTACCGAAACACTGCGCGTGAATACGGCTTTGCTGCGCTTCAAGCTGAAAACACCTTCTCTCAAGATGGTAAGCATGACTCTTGGCACAGAAACCAAGACCGATATTGTGCTGACCTATCTGGAAGGTATTGCTGATCCAAAAACGATTCAAGATGTCAAGAAACGTCTGGAAAAAATCAATATTGATGGCATCCTGGAAACGGGTTATATCGAGGAATTGATTGAAGATCATCCGTATTCGCCTTTCCCGCAGATGCACTACTCGGAGCGGCCGGATACCGTTGCAGGCAATCTGTTGGAAGGACGCTTTGCCATTCTGGTAGATGGAACCCCATTCGCGCTGATTGCTCCAGTCACGATGTGGCAGATGCTGCAAGCCAGTGAGGATTATTACGAGCGATTCTTCATCAGTAATCTGGTGCGGTGGATTCGCTTCTTGTTCGTAGCCATCGCTCTGTTCCTGCCAGCCTTGTATATCTCTATTACAACATTTCATCAGGATATGCTGCCAACCACGCTAATTCTGAGTATTGCTGGTGCACGGGAAGCCATCCCTTTTCCGGCTTTGGTGGAAGCCCTCATCATGGAGCTGTCATTTGAAGCTCTTCGGGAAGCCGGGGTCAGGTTACCCAAAACAGTGGGGCAAGCCGTCAGTATTCTCGGCGCACTTGTGATCGGGCAGGCGGCAGTCCAGGCCGGGATAGTGTCCGCACCGATGGTTATTATCGTATCCATGACAGGTATAGCCTCCTTTACAATTCCGCGGTTTAACTTCGCGATCACCGTACGCCTATTGCGATTTCCGATCATGTTACTGGCGGGTATGCTCGGATTGTATGGCATTGTCATTGGCTTGGTTCTGATCTCGGTGCATCTGACACAGATGACTTCGTTTGGTGTACCTTATCTGTCAGGTCTTAGCCCGTATAGTAAAACAGATACCAAAGATATTCTTATTCGTGTGCCATGGTGGAAAATGATCAATCGTCCTTCTACGGTTCATCGGGATCAGAAACGGATGAAAGAGAAGATCAATGGTTCGCCTGAAGCTGAGGAAGGATGGTGAACACATGTTTCTTATTCGTAAATTCCGCACTGTGTTGATGTTACTGCTATGTACCATTTTCATAGCAGGCTGTTGGGATCGTAAGGAAATTAATGATATTGCCTTTGTGATTGGCATAGCCGTTGATAAGGAGCAGGACAATTACAGATCCAGTCTCCAGATTGCTCTGCCTGGACAATCCGGTTCTACCGGAAGCTCTGGAGGTGGCGGGGGGACAAGCGGGGATAAATCGTGGTTCATGTTGTCCAATACCGCGAAGACACTGAGAGGGACTACACTTGAAGGCCAAAAATCACTCTCACGAAAGATTTATTATGCACACCGCCGTACCATGCTTATTGGAGAGGATCTTGCCCGGGATGGCGTGGCTCCGATGCTTGATTTGTTTACGCGCTACCCGCTCAACCGATTCTCTGCATTACCAGTGGTGACGAAAGGCGCGGCATATAAAGTCATGGATACGGATGCACCCATAGAGAAGTTTCCATCTGAGATGGTGAGAGAGTTGTGCTTTCTAAATATGCGTAATCCACGTTCCCTTAAAACGTTCACTGATGCGATCCTGAGTGAAGGAGTAGACCCATTCCTGCCGGTTGCTTCGAAAGTGGACAATGTTCCGAAGAATTGGAAGGATGCCAAAACAAATATCAAGCTGGATGGACTGGCCATTTTTAAAAAAGACAAGTTGGTAGGCATGATTGACAAAGCTCCCGCAGATGCTTTGATTCTCGCTATGGGAGAAGCCAATGAACCAGAAGTTATGGTCAAGGCTCCACGCGGAGAAGGAGATATATTCATCAAGCTGAACGAGAACAACTCTTCACTGCACCCCAGTGTCAAGAATGGCAAGGTTAGTGTAACCGTTCAATTGTACGCCAAAGGCGTGGTAGTAGATAACGAATCAAATTACGGTGATCTGAGTGAAAAAGAGATTTTGAAATTAAATGACGCGATCCACCAAAAAATAAAAGAGGATATCGTTGAAGGAGTTCGGTTAATACAGGAAAAATACCATGCCGATATTCTCGGGATTGGTCGGTCGATCCATCAACACATGCCTAAAGAGTGGGACAAAATGAAGGATCGATGGAATGATATCTATCCTGATGTTGAGGTAAAGGTTATCCCTCATGTCATCATTGAAAATGTGGGGATAGTTAACAAGCCGATTGGTGTCATGGAGGAGGATATTGTACATGATTAAACCACTATTGTTCACCTATCTGGGGATGGTCATTATTGTCATTGTCATGGACTTCAGACACCTGAAGCAGGCCGCAGCTGTTAATCGATGGTTATCCTACGGTCTGATTGGAATAGGAACTGGCCTTTGGCTTTATGTAACCCATTTAAGCAAAACCTTTTTTGTGGCGGTATGGATTAGCCATGTCATCCAGCGCTTTTTACCGTTACCGTAGATGGGGACTGGGGGTGGTGCGAAGTACAGAATGAATGATGGAAAGGAGGTATTATATGAATCAAAGTGTGACTTCTCGACAGATTGTACTACTCGTGCTGTTGCTCAGTATTACAGGCACGTTGATTCAACCCCATGCACAGGCCATTTTTTATGCGGAACAGCATGCTTATCTCTCGTATGTACCAGTTGTTCTCGTGATGATTATATCCATGTGGATGGTAAGCCGAGTCCAGCGGAGGTTTCCGAATCAGGATCTATTTGAGGCCCTTGCTGACCGATTCCCCTTTATGGGAAGGCTCGCAGGTGTAATGTACGTTTTGTTTTTTTTCTTCATATTCGCAAGAGATATCCGATTGATTGGTGATTATGTAAGTATAACTTTATTAGAGACGACACCGATTTCCATCGTTGTATTGTCACTTATGATTATGGCGGTATTTATCGTCCGAGGTGGGCTTGGTTCGTTGATCGGAATGTCGGAACTCTATGTTACCCTGTTCCTGTTGAACTCTCTCATTGTGCCTTTCATGCTTATCCAGCAGATCAATATGGAGAATCTGATGCCTTATTTTCATGTGGATGTTGCAGGAGTAGGTAAGGGGAGTTGGTACATATTTTCTTTTTACGGAGAGATGATCGCATTGCCTTTTGTCGTTAAGGGCAGTGACTTTCGCTTCAAGTCTGTGATATGGGGCATTATCATCTCGGGATTGCTGATGATACTGATTCTTGTGGAAACCATTACATCGATAGGTGTGCCTATTGCGTCCAGGCTGGTATACCCTTCTTATGAGCTGGCAAGACAGTTGCAAATAAGTGATTTCCTGGATCGGTTTGATCTGGCGCTGGCAGCGGCGACCCTGCCTACCATGATTACCAAAATTGCATTTGATCTGTACTTTGTCTGTTGGGGACTGAAGCGAATGATTCCGAACGTATCAGGAAAGGTCATGACTGGCCCTGTGGCGCTGTTAGGATTCGTATGTGCCTTTTGGTTCTTCAAGAACGCAATTCAGCTGTATCGGTTTACTCGGGAATGGACATGGATTGCCATTGTTTTTGAAGTACTGTTCCCGATTGTGCTGTTTCTTTTCCTTCGTCCTCGCAAAAAGGATAAAAAAGAATCTGCCCACCAGAAATCGGGAGAGCAGTCCAAGAAAGAGAAGCATGAACAGGGACAAGAATCCACTGATTCGGAGAAGAACGGGGAGAAAAGAAGGCAAGATCGTCATGGGGGAGAACTCCAACCTTCCTGATACATTCCATCAAAAATCCTTATAGATGAACGGGCAAAAATAGCGTAAGCACAGTTTCGCTTCACAGAAGTACCCTGTATACTGTAGTCAGACTGATGAACATTCGGCTGGACTAACGGGGGGAACATGAATGGCTCAACATTTGGCAGGTGTGCGTGTAGCATTGACAGGACCACGAAAATCGAAAGAAATGTCCATACTGGTTGAAAAAATGGGGGGAATCCCGCTTGTGCGACCGGCACAGGGGACCGTATTCCTGGATGATCGGAGTATCAGGGATGGGCTGGTATCCTGGATCTCAGACCCGCCAGACTGGGCGGTGTTAACGACGGGTATGGGATTGGATGCATTGTTTGAAATGGCTGAGGATATGGAAGTCGCAGGACAATTGTTGGATGTATTATCGGAATCCTCCATTGCAGCGAGGGGGTACAAGACGGTGAATGCGCTCAAAAAGCGCAGATTAACGCCCCTGGTACGGGATGATGACGGTAGCACGGACGGGCTCATTCGAGAATTCGCCCCGCATGATCTCGCAGGGAAAAAGGTCATATTACAGCTTCATGGGGAGACAGCTCCCAAACTCGTTGCATGGTTGGAAGAACAAGGTGCAATCGTCAGACAAGTGCTCCCTTACCGCCATGTACCGCCGGAAGATGCAGAGCTGGAACAGCTGTTGAATGAAATTCTAAAGTTCGAGGTAGATGCTGTTGCGTTCACAAGTGGACCCCAAGTCAGATTTCTGACGCAATATGCGGCCTCCCAGGACAAGCTTGAGCCGTTGCTTGCCGCCTTCAGACAAGGCGTAATTCCTGCATCCGTAGGTAAAGTTACAGCAAACTCCATGCGTGAAGAAGGCATTGAGGCGCTGGTCATTCCGGAGGAAGAGAAGATGGGTGCACTCATCGTTGAACTTGGACGTTACTTTGCCGCAGGGCGTGCGGACAAGGTTGGCGGTCAGCAATAAAGGTTGAGTCGTTAACAGAAACGAACTCAATGCAAGGGTTGTTGGATGGTTATAACGAATGGGATATGCATAGGTTATTCCGGGTTCTGATCCGATTTTTGGATCAGGACTTTTTTCTGTTTTGTCTGAAAATAGAAGAATGGATAAGTATCATAAGCATGGACATTATTTCCTGCACGGTGTTATTATGAAAACAATATTGAATGAAAACAAGCAAGGTGCTCTTGCGTGCAGCAAGAGGTAACAGGGAATCGGGTGAAAGTCCCGAGCGGTCCCGCCACTGTAATGGTGAAGCCCTTTTTGATCCAAGTCACTCGGAAAGCCGGGGAAGACAGAAAAGGAAGCTGATGATCCAAAGCCAGGAGACCTACCTTGCATGTGTCACCAAACCCTTCGCGGAAAGGAGTGGTGTACGAAGAATCAGGAATTGGGCGAACAATCGGTGCGCCCGGCTGGCCCCTCCAGGCCACATAGTCACAGGACTACCCTTCGGGAGTCTGGGGCTGTGTTCTTGAGTGTACGTACATGCGTATCCCATCCGTTACAAGGATGGGATTTTTTTGTTTTTTTAGATAAATGCACATCCTTGCGATACCTACCCTGTGTCGGGAAATTGCAGGTAGAGGAATAGATTAGTTGGATCATAACGGGTGATGTAAGAGCCTTGTTCGATAGTCTGAGTAAACAGAGCTGACGAGTTGAACATGCAGTACAGCGGGGGAGAAGGTCGGCATAGCCGCCCTTCTTCACTGTTTAGATCAGTACGACAAGTGTGATGAAGGAGGAGAAAATCATGCAAAATCAAGGCAAGCTGTTGATTATCGGGTTCGGCCCGGGAGCAATGGAACATATCACCAAGCGGGCACTCGAAGCACTTCAGGAGAGTGAGGTAATTATCGGATACAACACGTATGTGGATCTTATTCGCCCTCTGTTGAACGGGCAAGCGATTGTGCGTACAGGCATGACGGAGGAAGTAAGCCGTGCACAAGAAGCGGTTCGACAGGCGGAGACGGGCAAAATTGTTGCCGTAATTTCCAGCGGTGACGCAGGTGTGTATGGTATGGCTGGACTGGTGTACGAGGTGCTGATGGAGCAAGGTTGGAAGCCGGATACGGGTGTTGCCGTCGAGGTTATTCCGGGCGTATCGGCCATTCAGTCCTGTGCATCACTGCTGGGTGCCCCTGTCATGCATGATGCATGTACGATCAGCCTTAGTGATCACCTTACGCCGTGGGAGACCATTATTCGCCGGGTTGAAGCCGCAGCGTCCGCTGATTTTGTCATTGCCCTGTACAATCCACGGAGTGGACGGCGCACACGCCAGATCGTGGAGACACAGGAAATGATCCTGCGTTATCGTGACCCACAGACCCCCGTAGGTCTGGTGAAAAGTGCATACCGTGAGCGTCAGGACGTTGTCATGACCACACTGGAGGATATGCTGAATCATGATATCGGCATGCTGACGACCGTGATTATCGGCAACTCCTCGACCATGATGTACGAAGGACTCATGGTCACCCCGCGCGGGTATCAGCGGAAATATACGCTGAACACCGCGGAACAGTCGCTCAGACCTCATGAGCGACTACGCACGGAAGCCGAGCCATGGTCGCTCGGCGCAAGGGAAGCCCGCGCTGCCGCCTCCGGCGAGGCAGCGGGCGAGAGCGCCCGAGCGGGCACGGCTCCGCAAGGGCAGCCGCCCGCAGGCGCAGGGGCAGCTGCCACTACGCCTGCGGCAAGCCCGGCGAGCGGCGCTGGCACCGCCGTGCTTGCCGGCGAGCGACCTGCGCCCGTTGCGGCAGAGGCCGCTCCGGGCCGAGTCGCAGAAGCGCCACGCGTCAGCGCAGCTGCGCTGGCCGCCGAGGCGCTGACACGGCTCGCGGCAGGCGGCGCGCTCGCGGGCGAATCGGCGAGCCGCTGGCTGAATGCAGCAGCGCCGAGCCGAGAAGCAAGTTCACCCCAGGCTGCGACCGCAACGGCGGTACGCACCGCGCCCGAGCCTGGGCGTAAGGCGCCGCTGTTCGAAGTCGGCGTGTCGCCCGGCGTGGGCAACAAAAAATTCACCGCAGCCCAGATGGCGCTGCTGGCGCAGTGTGCAAGTGAAGACGGCGAACTGGAGTACACGCCGGAGCACCAGATTATTCTGAGAGTGCCGACATTTGAACCGGACTCGCTGGTTGAAGAGCTGCGTGCAGCGAATTTTATCGTTGTACCGATTGGTGATGTCATCAAGGTGAAGGCCTGTGACTTCTGCAATATGGAGAAGGACGATGCTGTCCCGATGGCTAACCATTTGCAGGCCGTGATTGGCGGATTGGGTGCACCCAAAGAAACGAGTGTGGCGCTGAATGGCTGCGGTATGGCATGTTACGGGGCAGTACTGGAGGATATCGGCATCGTATATCGCAAAGGTGCATATGACCTGTTCCTCGGCGGCAAGAAATTCGGCCGCAATGCTCACCCTGCCCAGCCCGTAGCGGAGGGAATTCCGGGTGATCAGATCGGTGGCATTGTGGAACGTATTGTGGCGGATTACAAAGAAAAGGGCCATCCGAATGAGCGATTTCACAAGTTCTTCAAACGAGTCGGCGTAATTCAGGGCTTCCGCCATGTCGATGCACCGGTCACTGTGGAAGTAAACCCGATATGTGGTGACTAATTCCATACTTAATTCCTTACTAAATTTCTAAATAAGTCTTGAGTAATCATTAATTAATTCCCTGCCTGCACGACTTCTTTCGTGGAGACATGAGGGTGCAGCTTGTCAGGACCTATCTAATATTTTGCAATATTCGCTGGATTTCAGCTGACATAGATGGATTGATTTTTACGAGTAATGCAGTGAATGGGTGGAATGACTGGTTTGGCGTAGTTTTTACCGGATGAACTGGAGTGCCGAATGAATATGAAAAGTCTGATCTGCGGGTCAGACGGGGGAGGAATAACAAAGATGGATGCAATATTGTTGGTGGGACACGGGAGCCGTGATCCCGAGGGGAACCGGGAACTGAAGGAGTTTGCACATGAAGTAGCAGCGAAGGCACCTGAAAATACGTTGGTGGAGACCTGTTTTCTGGAATTAACGAGACCAAGTATTGCTGATGGTGTTACCGCTTGTGTGGACCGAGGTGCAACACGTGTTGTGTTGGTGCCGATCATTCTGTTTGCTGCCGGGCATGCCAAGATTGATATTCCTAACGCCATTGACCGCGCCAAGGCACGTTATCCGCAGGTGGAGTTCGTATACGGTCGTCCAATCGGTGTTCACGAGAAAGTTGTTCAGATCATGCAGACCCGTCTGCAAGAAGCACAACCTGTACTTGTCGCATCCCAAGGCGGCACAGCGGTAGCGGCTCCACCTGCTCCGGTGACGGATGAAGAGACTGCCGTACTGGTGCTTGGACGGGGAAGCAGTGACCCGGATGCCAACAGTGACTTTTTCAAAATGACCCGGATGTTATGGGAGAAACTGCCCTACAAGTGGACGGAAAGCAGCTTCATCGGTGTGACTCAACCCTCTTTCCCGGATGGATTGGAACGCTGTCTCTTGCTGGGCGCGAAGAAAATCATCATCATGCCTTATTTCCTGTTCACAGGTGTACTGATCAAGCGTATTGATGAAATGACCGCAGAATTTGCAGCGGCGCATCCAGACATTCAGGTTGAGGTTGGCGGATATTTTGGCTTCCACCCGAAGCTGGTTGAACTGGTACTGGAGCGGGCCCATGAGGGGTTATACGGACGTGTAACAGCTAACTGTGATAACTGTCAATTCAGACTTGAAGCAGCCAAACACCACCACCATCATCATGATCACGACCATGGGCATGACCACGATCACCACCATGATCACGACCACGACCATCATCACGATCATGGACATGAGCACAGTCACGACCACCATCATGAGCACAATCATGCGCACAACCACGATCATTCGGACCATGATCACTCTCATCTTCATGATGAGCATGACCACCAGCATGTACATGCACACGATGACCATACACATAAACATGACCACAGTCATGATCACGCGAATACTGCCGGCGATCGTCAAACGTCACTCGATTATCATCATGATCACGATGAAGAGTTGCATCATACGCATCACGAGCACGAAGATAATCGGAACAACCAGGGTGACGCAGAAGGAATCGTACAAGAAGCGGCTTCTCCCGATCAGTCACAGGTTGCAGCAACTTCGGAGCAGGTGAATCGTCCATGATCTTCATGTTGTGTGGTACGAGTGATGCCAGGGAACTCGCTCTACAGATCCAGCAGCAAGGTACAGACGTGCTGACTTCTGTCGTAACCGACAGTGCTGCCCATAGCCTGACAGAGGCCGGATTACCTGTTCGGACAGGCCGTTTGACCGTGGAAGCGATGGTGGAACTTGTGCGTGAAAAAGGTAGCCGTGCCATCGTGGATGCAAGTCATCCATTTGCCGAAGAAGCACATGCCAATGCGATGGAAGCAGCCAAACAGGCGGGCATTCCATACATTCGTTACGAGCGCACGGGTCTCGCGTACGATGATCATGCGTTGCTGCATGTCGTGTCTTCCTACGATGAAGCGGCACTCAAGGCCAAAGAATTGAAGGGCTCGGTCATGCTGACGACAGGTAGCAAAACGTTACAGATTTTCACCAAGCACCTGCTCGGTGATCCGGACATTCGTCTCGTTGCCCGCATGCTTCCACGTCTCGATAATATGGAGAAATGCGGTGAGCTTGGCGTTGAACAGCGCAATATTATTGCGATGCAGGGACCTTTTTCCCGTGAAATGAATGAAGCTTTGTACAAGCACTATGCGACGACGGTAATGGTTACCAAGGAGAGCGGCAAGAACGGAGCGGTGGATGAGAAAATTCAATCTGCACTGGAGCTGGGCATTCATGTCGTGTTGATTTCACGCCCTGAAGCTGAATTCGGAACGGTGTTTGATCATTTTGAAGGTGTACTGGATGAGTTGGAGCGTGTATTGGTGCAGTAGAGCACCCCAATAGTTTTAATTTGAATAATGAATTTTTGAATGACACAACGAGTAGAAGGAGTGAAATGCACATGGATTTCAAAACGGAATTTAAACCGTTGACCGTACAGCCACAGGAGATTGAGGGGAAAAGCTTTGAGATGATCACGAAGGAACTGGGTGAGCACCCTTTCACGGCTGAGCAATATCCAGTGGTACAGCGTGTCATTCACGCCTCGGCTGACTTCGAACTGGGCCGCAGCATGGTGTTCCACCCGGATGCCATTCAAGCAGGGATTGCAGCGCTTCGTGCCGGCCAATCCGTCATCGCTGACGTACAGATGATTCAGGCTGGCGTAAGCAAGGATCGCATTCGCGGTTTTGGCGGAGATGTGCATGTACATATTTCCGATCCCGATGTGATGGAGGAAGCCAAACGCTTGAACACCACTCGGGCCATCATCTCGACACGTAAAGCGAATCAATTATACGAAGGCGGAATCTACGCCATTGGTAACGCCCCAACAGCATTGCTGGAACTGATCCGTCTGGTCAAAGAAGGCGAAGCCAAACCGGGCCTGATCATCGGCATGCCCGTCGGTTTCGTATCCGCAGCAGAATCCAAAGACGAGCTGCGCAAACTCGACATCCCGTTCATCACCAATATCGGCCGCAAAGGCGGAAGTACCATCGTCGTAGCCGCCCTGAATGCCATCTCTCTGATGGCCGTGAAGGCGTAGTCATTTTAAGTAATTTTAAGTAACGACCACAGGTGAATAGAGGCAATCGCGACGCAAACAAACGAGCGTTACAAACTTTAACAAATTCTAGCGAACATAATGAGCTTTAACAATCCTTAGCGAGCTTTAACGTACCACGAACCTTAAAGGACTTTAAGGAATTCTCGCAAACTTAATGAGCTCTAACGAACCTCACAGGCCTTATATTGCGGATTATCATCCGTTTCATATTCTAACGAATCTGAGTAACGCTATTCCGGTGAAACACGCCGAAAAGTGGTGAAAACAACGTCTGTTTAATGAAATAACGTCACTACGATTCGTTACAATTTTTGTTTGTGGAATTTGGCCCAAATAACGTCTTCTCGATTCGTTAGAAATGTAGATGTCATAAAAAGTTATCCACTCATACTCGCATGACTGAAAGGGATTGCACGGGTATGTTGTTCACCGTCATAAGGTGATCAATCCTCAAGTATCACCAACTAGCAAAAAGAACAGCACACGCTCAAACACAAACCAAGTAACTACATTCCATGCCAAGTCCTACGGGCATGGGATGATTAGTTACCCAAAAAAACCTCAGGGCATTGTTTAGCCCAAGAGGTGGCATTATGCACTGTGCCAGATGGATGCAGAAGCAGATAGCAGCGAAGGGGACGGAATCGATTCTGAAGAAGCGGAGCTCAAAGCTTTCTGCAAGAAAGCTACTTCGGAAGCATACACTCGCCTTTGTCTCCGGATTTCTCCCTTTACAAAAGGGAATCAAAGAAATCTGGAGACAACAGCGATCATAAGAACGATCCGTACCCGTAGCGGTCACCCAAGCGCCAAAAGCCACCACCCACGCACACAGCATAATTTTCACCTCATTTAAACTAGCTAATTAAAGGACGGGAGGTTCAAAACCCATGAAAGGCGGCAATACACCAGATCCCGACAAACCCATGCGTTCCGGCTTCACCACAGGTGCGTGTGCCACAGCCGTTGCCAAAGGAGCGACGCAGCTCCTGTTAACGGGCCATGTACCTGCACAGGCCGTGGTTTCATTGCCCGCGGGCTTTGACCACTCGTTCGAACTGATCGAGCAGGAACTGACCGATGGCGTAGCGACCTGTGCCACGATCAAAGATGCCGGAGATGACCCGGACGCCACGCATCGGGCGAAGATCATCGCACATGTGTCCTGGCGGGACGAGCCAGGCATGGAGCTGGATGGGGGCATCGGCGTAGGCCGGGTCACGAAGCCTGGACTGCCCGTGCCTGTAGGCGAAGCGGCAATCAATCCCGTTCCGCGCCGCATGATTACCGAAGCCGTCACTCAGGTGCTCGCCGAACACGGCACAGCCAGAGGCGTGCGGGTTGTGATCAGCGTGCCGGACGGCGAAGAGATGGCGAAGAAGACACTGAATTCCCGTCTGGGCATTTTGGGCGGCATCTCCATTTTAGGTACACGCGGCGTGGTCGTTCCGTTCTCCACCTCTGCTTACAGAGCCAGTGTGGTGCAGGCCATCTCGGTTGCTCAGGCATCCGGATGTGATCATATTGTACTGACGACGGGCGGCAGTAGTGAGAAATACGCCATGAAGATGATGCCCGATCTGCCAGAGGAAGCTTTTATCCAGATGGGTGACTTTGTCGGCTTTGCGATCAAACACGGTAAACGGTTGGGCATGAAACGCATCACGCTGGTCGGGATGCCAGGCAAATTTGCCAAAGTGGCCCAAGGCGTCATGATGGTGCACTCCAAGAGTGCGCCGGTGGATTTTGGATTTCTTGCGTCCGTGGCCCGCGAGACTGGAGCCGGGGATGAACTGGCGCAAGCGATCGAGGAAGCCAACACGGCCACTCAGGTGGCAGATATGATGACCGAAGCCGGGTACTTGCCCTATTTTGAAAAGTTATGTACATACGCCTGTCGGCACTGTTTGGAACATGCCGGAGGCGGCGTGACAGTGGAAGTAGTATTGGTAACAATGAAAGGAATGGAACTGGGGAGGGCGGAAATCAGTGAACTCGAAGACAGCAACTGGAGCAAAGAATCGTAAAATCCGCATCATTGGCGTGGGTGAAGAAGGTGCAGCAGGACTGACAACGGATAGCCTGAATCTCATTCAGGAGGCAGATGTACTCGTTGGCGGAGAGCGCCAGTTAGAGTATTTCCCCGCATTTGCAGGTGAACGGTTAGCGATTAAGAGCGGTTTAAGCGATCTCGTTGTGAAAATAAAAGCGTTACAGGCCACACACAACGTCGTTGTGCTCGCCTCGGGTGACCCGCTGTTCTACGGCATTGCCGGGTATTTAGCGCGCCAAATCGGCCCGGATCAACTGGAGATCCGGCCTAATCTCAGTTCACTGCAGCTGGCATTTGCCCAGCTTGGCGAGAGCTGGCACGATGCCGTGCTCGAAAGCGTGCACGGTCGCCCGCTCAAAGGCCTCGCCCAGCGCATCGATGGCAAAGCCAAAATTGCGCTGCTCACGGATGAGCACAACAGCCCCGCTGCGATCGGGGTTTATCTGCAACAGTTCGGCATGACCGAGTATGATGCCTACGTTGCCGAGAACCTGGGCGGCGCAGACGAACGTGCCCGCCATTACACCCTCGACGAGCTGGCGGCAGCAGAATGCAGCCCGCTGAACGTCGTGATTTTGCTGCGCCGCAAGGATGCACCAGCGCCGCGCAAAGGCTTCGGGTTTGCAGATGAGGAATTCCATCAGCGCAAACCGGAGAAAGGCCTCATCACCAAGCGTGAAGTCCGCGCGTTCAGCTTGTCTGAGCTGAAACTGGGCGAGGACAGCATCGTGTGGGATATCGGCGCAGGATCAGGCTCGGTGGCGGTGGAGTGCACGCGGCTGGCGCCGCGGGGTCAGGTCTTCGCCATCGAAAAGAACGAAGGTGACCTCGTGAACATCGAGGCCAACCGGATCAAATTCCGGACCGATTTCACCGTCCTTCATGCCAAAGCACCAGCAGGGCTGGACGAACTACCTCATCCGGATGCGGTGTTCATTGGTGGCAGCGGCGGCGAGCTCGGCCAGCTGATCGCCCTGTGTGCGTCCCGGCTGCGCCCCGAGGGACGCCTCGTTGTGAATGCAGCGACGATCGAGACGCTGCATGACAGTATGAAGGCGATGCGCGAAGCAGGCATGGACGCCTCCGTGACGTTACTTCAGACGGCGCGCAGCAAGCCGATCCTGAATATGACCCGTTTTGACGGACTCAATCCGATCTATGTCATTACAGGACAACACACAGTAACCGAAGAAACGGAATCCGCAGACGGAGCAGAGTGATTTTTCAATGAATGAACAAGGGGGAGAGCAGCATTAGCACAACAACTGCAAGCACAACAGGAAACACTGTGTGGGGAAGCACTTCCGCAGAACCATTGGAACATAAATCAACGGATCACAAAGCCATCGGTACACTGTATGGCGTGGGTGTTGGGCCGGGAGACCCGGAGCTGATTACGGTAAAAGCATACCGGATGATTCGCGAATGCCCGGTGGTTGCATATCCAAAGAAACGTAAAGGCGGTAAGTCCTACGCCCACGAGATTGTGGAACTGTATGTGAACCCGGAAGAAAAAGAGATGCTTGGCCTGATCTTCCCGATGACGAAGGACCCGGTTGTGCTTGAACGCGAGTGGGGCAAGACCGTTGAAGCATGCTGGGGCGCGCTCAAGGAAGGCAAGGATGTGGCTTTTGTAACTGAGGGTGACCCCAACCTCTACAGCACATTTATTCATCTGGCCCGGCTGATGCGAGAGTTGCATCCTGAAGTACCGATTAGTTCGATCCCGGGTATCTCATCCGTGTTGGGTGCAGCGGCAGCGCTGGATATTCATCTGGCAGACGGAGACGAACAGGTGGGCATTATTCCGGCTACGGCAGATAAAGAAGCCATGCGGCAGGCAATTGAGCATCACGATACGATTGTATTTATCAAAGTGGCGAAGGTGCTTGACCCGATGCTTGAATTGCTGGACGAGATGGGACTCGGCGGCAAAGCTTCGGTCGTTACCAAAGTCACTTCTCCATATGAACTCGTCTGGCGCGATGCCCGTGAACTGAAAGGGCAGGAGCTGGAATATCTAAGCCTGATGGTGGTGAGCAAATGAAGACATTGGAAGCGAAAGTCTATATCGTAGGCGCAGGCCCGGGTGATCCGGAACTGATCACGGTGAAAGGTTCTAACATTTTGAGAAGTGCAGATCTGGTGCTGTATACGGATTCCCTCGTGAACGATGAACTGATTGCAACGGCGAAGCCCGAGGCAGAAGTGCTGCAAAGCTCTGGCATGGATCTAGAACGTCAGGTCGAACTGATGTGTGAAGCGACTCGTGCGGGCAGAAGTGTGGCCCGTGTGCATACGGGTGATCCGGCGATGTACGGCGCAATTCTGGAACAAATGGTACTGCTGAAACAGCAGGGCGTGGAATATGAGATCATTCCGGGTGTGAGTTCGGTCTTTGCTTCAGCAGCTGCACTAGGGGCGGAATTGACCGTACCAGAACTGACGCAGACCGTTATTCTGACACGTGCAGAAGGTCGTACCCCTGTGCCTGAACGGGAGAAACTGCGTGATCTGGCATCCCATCACTGTACGGTGGCGCTCTTCCTGAGTGCAACTTTGGCGAAAAAAGTCGTGGTTGAATTCCTCGCCGCAGGCTGGAGCGAAGATACACCTGTGGCAGTTGTGCAGCGGGCAACATGGCCTGATCAAAAGATTGTACGGACCACGCTTGCTAATCTGGCCGCCGATCTGCGCGCCGCCGGCATTACAATGCATGCGATGATCTTGGCAGGCTGGGCGCTTGATCCGGATCTCGTGAACCGCGATGCCCACCGTTCCAAGCTGTATGATAAATCCTTCACTCATGGCTACCGTAAGGGAGTGAAGTCCGGTGAGTAATCCGTTTGCAGCTGTTGCCATCACGAAGCATGGTGTGGAGATGGTGCGTAATCTGGCAGGGCAGTTCCAGGGTACAGACGTGTATTATATGAGCAAGTTTGCTCGTGGCGATGAGGAACAGTTGGGTTTTGAGTTGTTCGAAGGCTCGGTGAAGCTGATTTTGCCTGATTTGTTCAAACGATATAATGGCATCATTCTGTTTATCTCCCTGGGGGCAGTTGTGCGTATGATCGCTCCAATTCTGGTGGACAAAAAAGTCGATCCTGCCGTCCTGGTCATTGATGACCGCGGCGAAAATGTCATCAGCGTGCTGTCTGGTCACCTTGGCGGTGCAAATGAGTTAACTCGTCAGGTTGCGGAGGTACTCGGCGCACGTGCTGTTATCACGACAGCTTCAGACGTGCAAGGCACCATTCCGGTGGACATGTTTGGGCGGGAGTTGGGCTGGATCGTAGACAGCTTCGACAAGGCAACCCCTGTCAGTGCGGCTGTTGTGAATGAAGAACCTGTGGCTCTCATTCAGGAGACGGGGGAGCGGAACTGGTGGAGATATAACAAACCCGTGCCGGATCATATCCGTGTCTTCAGCAATCTGGAGGAAACGGAATCCTTCCCGTTCAATGCTGCCCTGGTCGTTAGTGACCGTCTGCTTTCGGCAGAAGAAGAGCAACGTTTTCTTACCAATGGTGTATTGTATCGTCCGAAAAGCCTCGTGCTCGGCATGGGCTGTAATCGCGGCACATCTATCGAGGAATTGGAGCAGGAAGTTCTTGCTACCTTGGAAGAGTTATCCCTTTCCGTAAAGAGCGTGCGCAACATTGCCACAATTGATCTGAAAAAAGATGAAGAAGGCCTGTTGGCTCTCTGTGCCAAATATGGCTGGGAACTCGTAACCTACACCCCTGAGGAACTGAATACAGTGAAGCTTGCGAATCCATCCGAGACGGTATTCAAATATACGGGAGCATATGGCGTAAGTGAACCTGCGGCGTTGCTTTCCTCCGGAGCGGATCATTGGCTGTTGGAGAAGAAAAAGAGCGGCAATCTGACGATCTCCGTTGCACGCGTTTTATTTTAGTAGAGATATGCATGAAATGAATCTACTTTACACAATAGCACTGCGATGACAGAATACTATTTCAATCGCTGTTATCCATGGATTTTTGATTCCCTTTTTAAAGGATAAAATCTGGTGATAAAGGTCAGTTGTATGTTACGAAGCAGCTTTCTTTCAGAAAACTTCTAACGTCGCTTCTTCAGGTTATTTCTGTCCTCTCTATTATTGTGTAACATTCATTTCATGAATAAAGAGAGTGCAATAATCTTGACCGCATCGCTATGTGATGCGGTTTTGTTTGGATTATAGAATTTATACGTTCTCAGCGGAGCTGAAGGATTCGATATTCGATATCGCAAGAAAAGGTGGAATTGAAAATGACCATTGCAGATCGTAACGCCAGGCCCCGACTGATCATCGCAGGCACCGGAAGTGGTGCAGGGAAAACGACAGTAACTTTGGGGCTGATGAGAGCACTCGCCCAGCGTGGTTTGAGTGTACAGGGGTTCAAATGCGGCCCAGATTATATTGATCCGACATATCATACCGCCGTTACGGGCAGACCGTCACGTAATCTGGATGCATGGATGACATCGCCAACGTATGTGAGAGATACGTTTGAGAAGGCATCGGCAGGACATGATATCTCCATTATAGAAGGCGTTATGGGCCTCTATGATGGCAAAGATCCGCTCAGCAATACAGGCTCGACGGCAGAGATTGCTATGGTCACGCAGACCCCTGTAATCCTGGTTGTGGACGTACGCAGCATGGCTCGCAGTGCGGCCGCGATTGTACTGGGTTTTCAACAGTTGGAACCTGCATTAAATATTGCCGGCGTGATCGTCAACCGTTGTGGAAGTGCAGGTCATTATACCATTGTGAAAAAAGCCATCGAGCAGATGTGCGGCATTCCGGTGGTTGGTTGGCTGAAGCGGGACGAAGACATGTCCATCCCGGAGAGACATCTGGGACTGGTGCCTGCCATTGAGCGCGGTGAACTGGAACCGTTATTCCAACGTGCTGCCGATGTGCTGATGGAAGGCACTGATCTGGATCTTCTGCTTGAACTGGCGGCAAGTGCTCCACCGCTCAATGCAGAAGACATGAGCCCTTCAACCGCTGTCCACACGGATTCAGATCATGCTGAATCAATCTCAAATTACGATTCACATTCCGATTCAATGACTAACGTTGATAATCGACAAGTATCATATGCACTACAGCCTGTTATTGCCGTTGCGCGCGATGCGGCATTTAATTTCTATTATCCTGACAATCTGGAATTGCTCGAAGCAGCTGGGGTTCGATTACAATATTTCAGTCCACTCGCTGGTGAAGGTATTCCAACGGATGTGGACGGCATCTATTTGGGTGGTGGATTTCCTGAGGAATTTGCAGCAGAGATTGCCGGTAACCAAGGATTCCTGGATGGACTTCGACAGGCGGCACAGACCAACATGCCTTTATTTGCCGAGTGTGGGGGCTACATGGTGCTTGGGGAAACGTTGACCAACCGTGAGGGTGCCACCTTCCACATGGCGGGTATTATCCCCGCACAGGTGCAGATGCAGAAGAAGCGAGCTGCGCTTGGATACCGTGAAGTGAGCAGCGTTCAGGATTCCTTTTTGCTGAAAAAGGGTGAGGTGCTTCGGGGTCATGAATTTCATTATTCCACGATGAGCTATCGTGACGAAGAGACGATCCCTTATGCGTATGAGACCAAAGGGTTACGTGGCTTGAAGCAAGAAGGATATGCGACAGGCAACATCGTGGCGGGGTATACGCACGTTCATCTGGGCTCTTACCCGGCAGCCGCACGAAGATGGGTGGAGCATTGTCAGGCTTATCGGAAGGAGCGATATATTCAGGAGTGAAAGCAACGGTTAGACAGTTCAAAACGATGGCTGAATTCAATAAGCAAAATGGCTCTAATCTGATTTTTATCTCATGAGTCTTTGGTCGTGAAGTTGGCGATCCCATTTTCGAATTAAAGGTTTTCAGATGAATATGTGGAATGAGTTAAAGACAGAATCATTATGCGAGGGAGGGACATCAGGATGAGAACTGTATGTGTAACCGGAGCTGCTCGGGGATTGGGGCTCGCTTTGACGGCACAGATGCTGAAGAGAGGATATCTCGTGTATGCGGCCGGTCTGGACGTGGAAGATTCCGAGGGAATTCGCATGCTTGCAGAAGGATATCCTGACCATCTGCGCGCCATCGAATTAGATATTGCGGACGACCTGTCGGTGGCTCTGTTCACGGAGACATTGAAGCTGGATACGAATCATTTGGATATGCTGATCAACAATGCGGCTATACTAGGAAGTATTACGGATCATATCCGCGGGCCGATGAATATGGCGGAGATGGCTGAAGTATTTAATGTGAATACCTTAGGTACACTGCGCGTGACTCATTCCCTGTTACCCCTCCTTCTTCAAGGACAGGTCAAACTGATTGTTGATATCTCTTCCGAGGCTGGAAGCATAGAGCAATGCAGTCGGGATGGATGGTTTGCCTATTGTATGTCCAAAGCTGCTTTGAACATGCAGGCCCGTCTTGTGCACAATGGTCTGAAGGATGAAGGCGGACAAGTGATGCTTGTACATCCTGGTTGGGTACAGAGTTATATGCGGGGTGAACTGGATGCTTCTGCGGATCTCACGCCCGAGCAATCTGCACAGCATATCGCTGTACTTATCGACCGCCATGAACAATTTAAAGGAGATCAGCCCGCATATGTGGACTACAAGGGAGAGAAACTCCCCTGGTAGTTGGTTTTTATACAGTGAGGTGAACAAGAAAGGAGATTGATTGAATGGATCAACGTAAAAAAGCATTGCTACTAGGCGATTATACACATCCGGACTGGCACCCGCTTCAGGGTGTGGATGCGGAGATCAGCCGGATTTTCCATGATACGATGACTGTACAATGCAGTGAGAATCGAAATATGCTGCTGCAAGAAAATATAACCGGATTTGATGTGTGTATCTCCTACATGGACGATTGGAAGGGGAAAGTCTCTCCACAGCAGACAGCAGGTTTGTTGTCCTATGTGAGTAATGGGGGGGGACTGGTCATTATACATAACGGCATTTCGCTCCAAAATCGTTATGAACTCAAACAGATGATCGGTGCCAAGTTCCTGCATCATCCGGCTTATGCACCACTTGAATTCACTGTAACGGGAGAAAGCCATCCCGTGACGGAGGGTATCTCGAATTTCACAATGGAAGAAGAACCGTATCAGTTCGAGTTTGGTTCTTTTGCCGAAACGAAAATATTGCTGGAATATCAATCCGAAGATGGACCGAAGCCTGCGGTTTGGGCTCATCGATATGGTGTTGGACGTATTGTTTATCTTATGCCGGGTCACCATGTACCGTCTTTTGCGCACGAAACGTACCGCAAGTTACTTCTGCAAGCAGGCAAATGGGCTGCGCGTTATGTCTGATCGGACGGACATTTTTGCATGCGGAGTAGAAGGGGTATAATATAGAGATCAACGAAGAGGAGGATGACAAAAATGAGCGATTTGTTCAAAAAGGCGATCTCGTTAGGGCTTGGACTTACTGTCGTAAGCAAAGAAAAAATTGAGAAAACCGTGGATGATTTGGTCAAGCGCGGGGAACTTGCGCCCGGTGAATCCAAAGCTTTGGTTGAACGCCTGATGGAACGGGGCGATGAAGAGCAAGGCCAGTTCAAGAGAGTGATTCAGGAACAGGTCAAGCGCGTGCTTCAGGAAGCGGGTGTGGCATCCGAAAGCGATGTAACCAGTCTGGAACAGCGTGTTGCCGTTCTGGAGAAAAAAATTGCCGAACTGGGCCACTCACCACAGCTTCAACCTGATGAATCCCCGGCTCCACTTGAAGTTCCTCCTCCTCTCAAAGGAAACGAGATCGAGTAGATGGCCGTGCGAATCAAACATGTCGGCAGATACCGTGAAATTGCCATGGCGCTGGTGCGTCATGGCTTCGGTTATATGGTCGAGGAGCTGGGGCTGTTCCAGTTGCTCGCTCTGCCCAGACGGTGGATGTCGCGTGAAGCACATACCACCAAAACGCTGAGTGAACGCATCAGGCTTGTGCTGCAGGAGCTGGGGCCGGCTTTCGTCAAGCTGGGGCAACTCGCAAGCACAAGGGCAGATCTATTGCCTGAGTCTGTCATTCGCGAGCTGGTGAAGTTGCAGGATCAGGTCCCGCCGTTCTCTTCCGAGACGGCACGGGGTATTTTGGAACAGGAATTGGATACACCGCTGGAGGAGATCTTTTCCCGGTTCGAGGATACCCCTGTAGCTGCGGCCAGCATTGGCCAGGTGCATCTGGGCAAACTTCGAAGCGGTGAATCGGTAGCCATCAAGATTCAGCGGCCCGGTATATCGCGTATTGTGCAGCGTGACCTGGATATTTTGCGTGAGCTGACAGCCATGGCCGAGAAGCGCTGGGATTGGGTGAAGCAATATCAGATTCCGCAGATGGTAGAAGAGTATGCTCAGGCATTGATGGCTGAACTGGATTATACGGTTGAAGGCCGAAATACGGAAAAGATTGCACAGCAATACCAGCAGGACAACAAGGTGAAAATTCCGACAATTTACTGGGATCAGACGTCTTCGCGTGTGCTGACTATGGAGTATATCGAAGGGATCAAGCTCAATGATCGTGATGAATTGGTCAGACGCGGCCATGATCTGAACAATATTGCTGAGCGGTTAGTGGACTCATTATTGAATCAGATCTTTATTCATGGATTCTTTCACGCTGACCCACATCCGGGCAACCTGATGGTATTGAAGGATGGACGTCTTGCCTTTATAGACTTCGGTATGGTTGGTAGCCTGAGCGATGAGATGAAACAGCAGCTTGCTTCCCTTATTATTGGGTTAATGCGCAAAGATACGGACAGCATGATCCGGGCCATTGAGAAGCTCGGCATGATGCCGGATGACATGGATCTGCGTGGGCTTCATGTGGATTTGGACAAGTTGCGTACCAAATATTACGATATTCCCTTTTCCAAGATTAGTGTGGGCCAGGCGTTAAATGATCTGTTCGGCGTAGCCCAGAGGCATCGGGTGGTGATGCCTGCCGATATTCTCCTGCTTGGTAAATCGTTGCTGACGATGGAAGGTGTGATCGAACATCTCGATCCTTCCTTGAGCATTGTGGATATGGCCGAGCCCTTTGGGCGGAAGCTGATCAAGGAACGTTTTAGCGCAGGAAGAATCAAGAATCGGTTGTTCCGCAGTGCGGCTGATATGGCCGAGAGTGTCATTGGTCTGCCAGGGCAGTTAAGACAGTTATCATCCATTATTAGCAAAGGTAAGCTGAGGCTGGAGATCAGTGTCCCTGAACTCGATGCACTCATGCGCAGAATGGACCAGATTAGTAATCGGCTATCCTTTAGTATCGTGCTGCTCGCCTTCTGTATCATCATGGTAGGCTTGATTATCGGTTCGTCGATCAGTCATCAGTCCACGATGCTATGGGATATTCCGGTCATTGAGATTGGTTTCCTGGTGGCGATTCTGATGGTGGCTTTCCTGCTCTATTCGATATTCAAATCAGGAAGATTCTAACATAGTATCGCGAGAATACCCGTAAAGAGACCTTCTTCAAAGGATCTTTGCGGGTTATTTTTCGTGAATAGAGGATGGATGAGTATATCACAGAAATATTAAGATAATAGGAGATAAGGTTTTATTTTTAAGGCTTAACTGTATTAGTACATATTGATTCCAGTGACTATAATAATAGGTCAGTAGAATAACGGACCCGGTTTCTCTGAGAGAGGGAAACCCATGGGCATCTGGAGCAGACCAGGATGTCACACAAGGAAGATAACTGATCGTTGTAACGGAACAGAAGCAAAACACTGGAACGGAAAACAGACATGATGATTCATCCAACTATCCATACGATAGGGGTGGTGAATGAGCATGTAACTTAGATGCATAGGCAATTGTGCGGAGAAGATTCCGCTATTTTGTGCTGTCTCACACACTGTTATTAATTGCTGAGTGTATTGATTAGTGATGAATGCTTCCGTTAAGCTTCAGGGTCATCTTCCAATTTGAGTAATGACATGTAGGAGGAACGGTAGAGAACATATGAATACTTTAAAACAACAATGGTTTGGCAACATTCGCGGAGATGTGCTGGCAGGCATTACGGTAGCGCTGGCGCTCATTCCGGAAGCCATTGCTTTCTCCATCATTGCAGGAGTCGATCCCATGGTCGGGCTGTACGCTTCGATTACCATTGCGATTGTGATCTCGATTGCAGGTGGAAGACCCGGTATGATCTCGGCTGCAACGGGTGCAATGGCGGTACTGATGGTTGGACTCGTCAAGGATTATGGTGTGGAATATCTTTTTGCAGCTACGATACTGACGGGTGTTATCCAGTTTCTACTAGGCATATTTAAGGTTGGGCGATTTATTACGTTTGTCCCTCATTCGGTACTGACCGGATTCGTGAACGCACTGGCGATCCTGATCTTTATGGCGCAGTTAACTCACTTCACGGGAGCGAACTGGATTATGTATGCGATGGTGGCGGGCACGCTGGCGATCATTTATATTTTGCCACGTTTTTTCAAAGCTGCTCCATCTCCATTGATTGCAATCATCGTGATGACGATTATTACGGTGGTATTTCATCTGGATGTAAGTAAAGTAGGGGACATGGGAAATCTCACAAGTACCCTGCCGATGTTCCACTTGCCGAATATTGCATGGACTTGGGATACGCTGATGATTCTGCTGCCTTATTCATTTACCATGGCACTGGTTGGGCTGCTGGAATCCCTGCTGACCGCAACCATCGTGGATGAGATGACCGAGACCAAGAGCAGCAAGAACCGTGAGGTGCGTGGTCAGGGTATTGCGAACTTTGTGAACGGTTTGTTCGGCGGCATGGGCGGCTGTGCGATGATTGGGCAGTCGGTCATTAATGTGAAGTCTGGTGGACGTGGAAGATTATCCACGTTTACTGCGGGTGCGTTTCTCGCGATCCTGTTGCTGCTGTTCAGCGGTGTGGTGAAGCAGGTACCGATGGGTGCGCTCGTCGGTGTAATGTTTATGGTGTGTATCGGAACATTCGACTGGAGTTCCATCAAGAATATTGCTCGCGTGCCACGCGCGGAAGCCTTTGTCATGATCGTGACCGTGGCGATTGTGGTCTATACCCACGATCTGTCGATTGGGGTCATGGTCGGCGTTGTGCTAAGTGTGCTGCATTTTGGCTGGAAACAGACCAAGATTCGCGTACAGGCGAGCCAGGAGCTAGGGCAGAAGGTGTACCGGGTTCACGGACCGTTCTTCTTTGGATCTTCGTCCCGCTTCGTGGATGAATTCGATGCAGAAGCTGATCCGAAGGAGATCACGATTGATTTCGGAGGGTCACATATCTGGGATAATACCGCGGTTGTGGCCATTGGCAAAGTGAAGTTTAAATACGCGAAGCTGGGCAAAACCGTGCACCTGCGTGGGTTAAACGAGGAAAGCTCCCGTATTCTTGAACGGAGTGGATTTGCCACAGCTAGCGGACACGGTTCGTAACTTGGTTGGAACGAAGTAAACAGCGAATAGATAACACAAAAAGATGATTTATAATCAGCGGCGCACTTTTTCCGGAAATCGGGGAGAGGGCATCGCTGTTTTTTTTTGAGCCTGAGGCATGCTAGGTCGGTTATATCCACAGATCAGCAACCTGAAGGCAGACTTAGAGTCTCTTACTACCCGACTCAAACTCACTTGGTCGATACAAGTTAAGCTGATCTTGGGGTTTTGTGCTACAACTTGGGGGTGTAACGCTGTATCCCCTTTTGTTTTGCTTGACTAACGTGTAAACTACAGGGTATGGAGAAGAAGAGCAACGAGTGGATTGCTTTTTAAAAAATTCATTTCATAATCATGATTGAACTAAGGAAAACTAGTCTTAATGGCAGATACTAATACTGAAGTCATTATGAAATGGACTTATCTAAATGAATATACAGAGGTGTAACGATTGGCAAACTTTGAACAACTGGGCATTCGCCCGGAATGGTGCGAGATCCTGAAACATCAGGGCATCGCCGTGCCGACTCCGGTACAGGAGCGTTCGATTCCGGTACTGCTGGGTGGACGCGATATTATCGCCGAGGCACAGACAGGCACAGGGAAAACGCTGGCTTTTTTGCTGCCGATTATTCAGAAAATTAATGTATCTGACCGTTCGCCGCAAGCGTTGATTATCGCGCCTACGCGTGAGCTTGCGCTGCAAATTACGGAAGAAGCGAAGAAGCTCACGGCAAACGATGATAAACTGCACGTGCTTGCCGTATACGGCGGGCAGGATGTGGACAAGCAACTGCGTAAATTGCAGAACGGCACCCAGATCGTTATCGGTACACCGGGTCGTCTCCTGGATCACCTGCGCCGGGGCACGTTGAAGCTGAATAATGTCAAAAAACTGGTGCTGGATGAAGCCGACCAAATGCTGCACATGGGCTTCCTGGACGATGTGGAGACGATTCTTAGCGAGCTGCCACACAAACGCCAAACGATGCTGTTCTCCGCAACGATGCCGAAGGGTATTCGCCACCTTGCGAAGACCTATATGAAAGATCCGGAAGATGTAAAAGTATCCTCGCAATCGGTAATCCCGATCAAACAAATTCGCCAGCAGGTGCTGGAATGTACGGATCGCGGCAAGCTTGAAGCACTTCGCGGCATGATTGATACGTATCGCCCATACTTGGCGATAATTTTCTGCCGGACCAAGCGTCGTGCATCCAAGCTGAACCAAGATCTGCGTGAAGCAGGTTATGCAAGTGATGAACTTCATGGAGATCTGTCCCAATCCAAGCGTGAGAACGTCATGAAAGCGTTCCGCGATGCCAAACTGCAAGTGCTGGTTGCTACAGACGTAGCTGCACGTGGACTTGATGTTGAAGGTGTAACGCATGTCTTTAACTACGATATGCCGCATGATGCGGAAAGTTATATCCACCGGATTGGTCGTACGGGCCGTGCAGGCGGTACAGGTCTTGCTGTAACGTTTGCAACAGAGCACGACAGACCTGAACTTGCACGTATTGAACAAGGGATCGACCAGAAGCTGTCCCGTATTCAGTGGACGAGCGAAGGTCCAATTGCATCAACAGGAGCAGCTAGACGTTCCATCAACAGTCAGGGGGATGACGAACGAGGCGGACGCTCTTCCGGAACAGGCAGCGCACGTCGCGGTGCAGGCCGTAACGATCGCAGAGATGGCGGACGTGGGGGGCGTGGTTCCCGCGGTGGCGAAGGTGGACGCAGTGGTGGTCGTAGCGGTGGCCGCAGTGGGGACGAGCGCAGTGCAGGCCGTGGCTCTGCGCGTAGCAGCGACAGCAGTCGAGGCGCAGTAAGCCAAGGTGGCCGCAGCAGTAGCCGCGGTGCGAGCCAAGGCGGACGCAGTGCAGGTCGCAGTGGCGATGAGCGCAGCAGCTGGGCTGGCCGTAGTGCTGACAAGCGCACCTCCGGGCGCAGCAGCGAAGGCTCTCGCCGTCCGGAATCCGCAGGACGCGGACCGGCGAAGGGCGACCGTCGCGATTCTCGTCGCGGACGGTAAAGCCTTGGCGCAAGCGGCGATATAGCCGCACCTGCGCAGGCACTATGCCATGCCACAGCGTTTGGCATGGCATATATGAGAGGGTTCGGGTACAGGCGTGCCGAACCCTCAGATCAAGGGTCGCGGGCGGAACCACGTCGCGGCCCTTTTTCAACAGGACAGATGATTCTTTCCGCTTATTCTTTTTGTCATCTGTGAGTGCCTGTTGGCACGCCTGCTTGATCCATGGAAGATGCCATTTAGATATTGGCCATCTAGTTATTCTTTTGACCGTGTACTGCGGACAACACTCGGCAAACTTCCATAAAATTCAAAACACCTCATCCTAGACCTAAGGATGGGGTGTTTTTGGCTGAATTCTTATATCATTAGAAGCATAACCTTTGATTCGTGGTGTTGATGGGCATGCAGGGATGGATGAAATTGCAATCGTCTATATACACGGAGTGAGTTTGCACTAAACTACGTTTTTTCAGTTCCAGTATGTCATCCCTACATGTGAATATCTGCGTACTGATCCCGATATTTCTCGTTATACACTCGGCCCACCGACTCCGCCAGTCCTCCGCGTGCTTTGCTCGGATAGCGTTCAATCGTGTGATAAAGTCTCATGAATCGATCTTTGGGCATAAAGCGAGCGTAGCGGGTAATAAGACTAGGGAATAACTCAATATATTTACTCTTGCGCACGGCAGCAGCAGCTACGGCTGTAAGAATCTGAATTCCATTGTGGAGCTGTAAAATGTTCACTTCATAGATTGCGATATAACGAATCGCGTCTTCCCGGATCAATTCCGGCTTAAGCCGTGCAATCTCACCGATATATTCAGCCAGCAGCCGCTCGAAGCTGCGTAGCAGCAAGGGCTTGAGCTGCAAGTCCATATCACTGCGCAGGACAAAGGATTGTAACAGCGCAACCTGTTGCAGTCGAATCCGGTCATTGTAGACGAGTGAGCCGATCTCGCGAAGCATCTCATAGGCCAGTGCTTCATCCTGCTTGCGGGCTTCGGCGACCAGGGCCCAGTTGCGGTTGATGCCCTGACGGATGAGTTCCTCATCCTGTTGCAACGTGCGCTTCAACTCACGCTGCTGCTCTACCTTGAACGAACGTTTCTGCATGAAGATCAACAATGCCAGAAGCAACAGGGAAACGCTGGCTGCCGCCATGGTCTGATCTATGGTTTCACCAAAA
This sequence comes from Paenibacillus sp. CB74, assembly GCF_055687625.1. NCBI lineage: Bacteria > Bacillati > Bacillota > Bacilli > Caryophanales > Paenibacillaceae > Paenibacillus > Paenibacillus sp. CB74. The sequence continues at coordinate 5,895,120 of NZ_CM146009.1, forward strand.
TAGGTGGCCGCTGCACCGAACAATAGGGTAATGAACAGGTCGCGTGCAATTCGACGTTTCACACGGGAAGTCGCTTTCGCCTGAACGGAAATCAGGGTACCCTTGCCACAGGCTGTGCACTCATCTTCCCATAGGCAGGTATACTGTCCGCAACGTGTGCAGACTTGCAACTTTTCATAGGCATAGGTCGTTCGATGAAATGGTCTTATGGATACGACTAGTTTAGTACTCATGCTCAATCACGCTCACCATTCAGAATAGTGTAGAGGGTACGATCCGTGTCTTCGCGGGAAACTGGCTTCCGCCGATGAAGCTGGAGTGAAATTACCTTTATGATGACAAAAAGAAACAATATGGCGAGGCATCCGTATGTAACCATAATCCGTTCCCTTCTATGGCTTGGTGAACAAGCGCTGTTATATTGCAGTTTGCTGGCAATAACTATATCATATTTCCATAGTTGGTACTTTTGTGCCAGTTCAAGGCATGAAATCGTCGATTTTTGTCAGTCATTACAAAACTGTAACTCAAGATAGGGGTGCTTTTCAGAATTTATTAGTAGACTGTTAAGATTTCCTTAAGGCTTGACGCCTATAATAAACTATTCCCATTTTAATCTCAAACGTGAAGGAGTACACCCAATGCTGCGGACACGCAAAATACGCTGGCTGAGCGGAACGATGGTTCTGCTGGCCATTCTAACGCTGCTGCTACCTCAGGCGTTGCTGCCACACGCTGCAGCGGCTCAGGCACAGACGAGCGGAATCGATGCGGTACTTGTAGCCGATGTAAGTAATTCAATGAATACAAGTGACCGTGACAAGATCAGTAATGAAGCCATGAAAATGTTTATTGATATGCTGCCCGTCCAAGGGGACAAGGTAGGGATTGTCGCTTATACCGATCAGGTGGAGCGGGAAAAGGCAATGCTTACGATTCAGTCCGATGCGGACAAGAGCAGCCTGAAGGACTTTATTGATCAGCTCGGCCGGGGGCCATACACCGATGTCTCAGTTGGTGTCGCCGAAGCCATGAACATACTGAATCATGGTGCAGACCCATCTCACTCGCCAATGATCGTGCTGCTGGCGGATGGCAACAATGACTTTAACAAAACCAAAGGCCGTACACAGGCACAATCCGACGCTGATCTGGCGAAATCCGTGAAGGAAGCACAGGATCAAGGTATCCCGGTGTATACAATAGGACTGAACGCGGATGGCAAGTTGAACAAGGATGCACTCGCAGACCTCGCGAAGCAGACCGGAGGCAAGTCATTCATTACCGATACGCCGGATGATCTGCCACAGATTCTGAGTGAGATCTTCGCCGATCATGCCAAACTCAATGTGGTGAAGCTGCCCTCTGTGACAGGAAACGGCAGTTATCAGGAAGTTACCGTGAACGTGCCAAATGACAGTGTGCTGGAAGCAAACATCTCGATTATGTCCTCGAAGCCGGTGGAAGTGCAATTGATGGACCCTTCCGGACAAGCCGTGGACCTGAACTCGGATGCAGCCAAGCTCTCGACATCGAAGAGTTATTCGCTCGTGAAGCTGTTGAAACCCCAAGAGGGAGACTGGAAACTTCGGGTAAAAGGGGCTCCGAAAGACAGCATCGATATCAACCTGTTGTTCAACTATGATCTTCAGCTCGTTGTGGACCCGATTAAGACCAAGTCCTATACCAAAGGGGACAAGGTTGATCTTGCTGCCAAACTGGAGAATGGCGGTCAGCCACTTCAGGATAATGATCTGTATGCAGATATGAAGGCCACGCTGGTTGTGAAAGATGTCGATACTGGCAAAAGTGAAGAACAACCGCTGGAAAACACAGGATCTGGTTTTGCCGGAACGTTTGAAGTACCGGACAATCATAACTATGAATTGGTCATCCGTGCGGAAGAAGACAGCTTCTACCGTGAAAGTGCGCCAATCACGATTAACGCAGGCGGAGCAACCGGAAGCGGTGCTCAACCGACCACGCCAGGCGGTGAACAGGACAAGCCGTTCCCTTGGTTACCTGTCATTCTGGGTATTGTAGCCCTGATTGTGGTTGGTGTTGGTATCTGGTTCCTGATGGGTTGGCTGAAACGCAAAAACCGGGGCTTTGTCGGTCAGATGATCGTTGAGATTCGTGATGAGAACACGGGCGACAAGTCATATCCACAATATAAAAAGCTGGTATCCTTCCGGGGCCGATTCCATCTGCATCAATTGTTGCAACTGGACCCTGAGCTGAAGGAAACCGAAAAATATGTATTTACGCCCAGCAATGGCGATCGAATTATCATTCGTAACACCGCAGGCGGTACGTTGGAGAAATCCGGTCGTGCAGTCGATGCAAGCTCAGGCGTTGAACTGAAGAACGGTGACCGACTGAGCATCCCGCTGCAACAGGCGGACAAAACGATTTTGATCGAGTACCTGGTGTGAGGGATTAGAGCTAAGTGAATATAAGCTATCTAATTTGAACTAGCCCATTTACACGAGAACGCAGAGGGTAGAGAAAACCTGAAGAAGCGAAGCGTTCGCCTAAAAGCTTTCTGAAAGAAAGCTGCATCGGAAGCATACGCTTATCCTCAGATTTTTCCCTTTAGAAAAGGGAACCAAAAAAATCTGAGGATAACAGCGATCTGAAGGTTACTCTGTCATCGGAGTGGCAAGTGTAATGAAGCTGTAGTTACAACTTTGTTAATCGAAGGAGGACATGGAATGAAACCGATTGTTAGAGAACATATTCAGCAACTGGATGTATCACTTGGCGGAGGCATTGTCAGTGAGAAGATCAGAGTTGATACCATTGATAACCCCATTCTGATTATTGGTCTGGGAGGAACGGGAATTGATGCACTGCTGCGACTGAAATATCAGATCAACCGTCGTTTCAAGCTGCCGCAGGACCCGGTATCCAAGAAAAAAATGGACAAGCCGGACAATGTGGAATTTTTGGCTTTTGAGACAAACGAACAGGATCGCGCCAAAAAGTATAAAGGAATAGGACTTGATCCGATCAATGAATTCGTCTTGCTGTCCAATGCCGAGATTGGCGGACTGCTACAGAACCGTAGCGTGCTGGAACCGTATATTACAGACTGGCTGTCTCCCGAACTGAGCATCACGGACGGCATGAATGGCGCTGCAGGTGTGCGTCAGGCTGGACGCCTACTCTTGTTCACCAAGATTAATCAGGTTGTTCAGGCCATCGACAAAAAGATCAAAACCTTGTCCGTAGGCACCAACAAAAAACTGATGGTGTTCCTGCTGACAGGTCTGTCTGGCGGTACAGGCAGCGGATGTTTCCTCGATATTTCCTATATCGTGCGCGGCATCATCGAACGGGATCACGGCTCTGCAGGGATTGACCGCGTGAATACGCTGGGCTACCTGTTCACGCCAGACGTGAACCTGTCCAACAAAAGCTTGAGCGAACACACACGCGAATACATTCGCAAGAACGGATATGCGGCACTCAAAGAGCTGGATTATTGGATGAACGTGGATAGCCGTGGTGAGCGGTTTACACAGAAGTACGGCAATATTTTAACCGTCAACTCACCACTGCCTCCATTTAACCTGTGTCATCTGATCTCTGCGACGAATACCGAAGGCAAGCTGCTGGAGAACGCCTACGATTACTGCATGAACGTCACGGCCGAGAACATTACCAACTTCATGGCAAGTGAGGAGAAGCAGTCAGGTGAGGAGTTCGCGATCCATGACTATATCAGCAACATTCGCACGAACATTGCACAGATGAACAAGGTGTACCCGGCCAACTATGATTACAACATCATTGGTGCCTCTTCGGCTGTACTGCCGATTGAAGAGATGACCACGTATCTGGCGTATCGCATGTTCGACAAAATGAATACCATGTTCTCCAAAGCACCGAACCAGGAGGATACCGAGAAGTTTGCCCGCAAGCTCGGCATTGATCTCGAAAGTGTGGTCAAGTCCTTCGAAGCGCGCGTGCCAGAACCGCTGCCTGGATATCAGAACAGCGAGCGCCTATCCTATGGCAATGTGGTGAAATCCCAGGTTGTGAATATGGACACCGAACTGGAGCAGAACTTCCTGGCACGTGCCCGTGAAGAATATATCAAGGCGAAGAAACAACTGCCGGGTGAGATTGCTGGTCAGTTTACCGAACAGATCCGGCGTATGTTTTTGCATCCTGAACAAGGTCCGTTCTATGTATCTCGTCTCATTTATACGGAAAAAGGGTTCTGTGTACTGAAGATGATTCAGTCGTATATCGAAACCCTGCGTGAGAATGCCTTCCGCATTCCGCGTGATATTGAAGCGGCTCAGGAGCAGTCTGAAGAGAAGCTGGGCGATGCGAAGAGTGCTTTTGTCTCCAAAGAGAAGAAAAAGAATGCTTATATTGAAGCAAAAATTCATGAGTACTGGCTGCACGCCGACGTGGAACGCAACGATCAGATGATCGAGTTCTATGAAGATCTGTATGAGTTGCTGAACCAGGAAAACAGCCGCATTTATAACGTATTTACCGAGACGCTGAACGCCCTTAGCTCGATATTCGCGAAGAACGGCGATCTGCTGACACGCGGCGAGGAACAATCTGATCACAAAGGCAACAAGACATACTACTGGAACGTCGTAAGTGTACCGGATATCGTCAGTGTGGTGGACGGGCTGTTGGATAAGCGTGATACAGATGATCTGATCCGCGACTTCTCCCGTGAATTGCTGGAAAACTCCAGCCAGTGGGTGAAAGAGAACGAGATTGATATCGTCAGCTCCATCTCCGACTTCCTGAGTGAGAAATTCGGTGATCTGATTACCCGTTCCATGGAAGATTTCCTGGTGATCAAATACGGTCAGGATGAGTCGGTTGAGAAATTCGTGGAACGTTTCATTGCCGGCAAGCTGGATGATGAGGCCGTTCCGGTGTTCAATCTGAGCAACAGTACAGGCAGTCTGCATTTCCCTTCATGGGGATTTGTATCCGTACCGGCACAGGCGCCAGGTATTCTGAAAGGGATTCGCAATTATCAGAACAATGCGGTAGGCAAATCTCATTTTACCGTGAAGGAAAGTGAAGTGCGTAACCGGATCTTCTGGCTGAATACCCGCAACGGGGTACCACTCTTTGTGTATACACCGCTCAAAGTATATGAGGAAAGTTATGAACGTACCATTTTGGACAAAGAAGGCATTGGTCGTCATTTGGTACAAACGGAGAAAAACAACTGGACCTATCTGCCATCTCCGATTCCAGAGAAATCATGGGGAGATGTGTACGAGAACGCCCGTGTGAAACAGTATAATGCCCGTGTGCGTAACGAATTCGAGCAGGCGCTCGGATACAACATCGTGACAGCCAAATCCATTGATGAGAATACAAGCAACCGATATGCGATTGTGACAACAGAAGTGTTTGATCTGTCTGCCAAACTGGGAGCCTACGACATGCGTCTGACGTCCACCACGCCGAACCTCGGCGAAGTGAAGCGGGCCGTGATGGAGCTGAAACGTCTGCAATCCGAAGGGTTGCCGCGTGTAGGAGTTAAGGATATTTTCGGCAGTATTAATGAAGATATGGCCAAAGAAAACCTGGTTCGCTCTCCGCAGCTGATCGCACGCGTTCGTGAGGAACTGGCGAAGATGAATGCCATCTCGGCCAAAGTTGCCGAACTCGAAGGCATTCTTGCCCAGTACCAGGACGAAGAGCAGTGGTACGATCGCTTCATCGAAGCACTCTATACTGACACCATCGTCAAAAAAGGTGCGCTCTACGTCTATGACCGTGACCCGGAAGAAGACGCATGGGAACCATTCGCGAACCTGATGAAGAGCCGTAACTTTGCCGAGTATGAAGTGTTTGGCAACTTCCGCGGTCTGGCGGAGAAGGATCGCAGTACATTGCTGCGCAAAGCCTCCCGCCGCGATAATGATCTGACGGCTTCAGAAGATATCACTCCATTGCTGACAAAGCTGGATGATCTGGCTGCGCTGTTCATGGAATCACGTGATCGTCTCGAATACGAGCGGGTAGAACTGGCTAACGGAGAAGACATCTATCAGTTCTACAGAACGATGTCGTCCAAGCTGAACGACATTCGCAGAAGGCTGAAGTAAGATGGTGACCGGGATGGAGTTCAATTCGAACAATACCCTGAAGCGTGATCTGGAGAAGTATGCAGCGCAGTATGCAATGGAGCAGGAGCGTCAAGGCAGCCTGGGGGATGGACGCAGCAGTATCCATTACCCGGCTTTGTTCCTTTTCGTGGGTGATCTGGTTGCACCTGCCGTGTCTGCTGTGCAGAAGATCAATCGGCTGAAATGGGATAACGGAGACGGTGTGGTCTACATTCAGATCGGGACAGACGATCAGGAAACGGGTTCGGGTGAAACGAGGAATGGTGGCTCGTCCGATGATGGCCAGGTGACTCGTCACCGTTTGCCTCTGTCCGCTGGGCAGACGGAGCGGCCGTCTAAAACGCGGCGTAAAGATGTACATCGCAGTTTCCACGAATCGGACCAGGCGCTCTATGACCTGAATCGTACGCTTCGGCGGGTCAGTAACCGCATTGCCGAATATGGACGGCTGTACTCGTCATTTGATCGGATTTACGTTACGGTGGTAACCAGAGCCGATGATCCATTGAATGTATTGTTGCCAGAGCTCACCAAGCTGACGGAGATCATTTTGTCCCAAGCCTTCAAGTCGGTGCAGACAGATCTGCATGTATTGGTCAGCGAGATGGAACAGGTGGATTCCTTCGGGTATGCCAGCGCAGCAGGTCTTGCTTTTCTGCGTGAACTGGATTATATGCAGTCTTTGGACTACACGTTCAGCGGTAATCTGCTGGTGACGGAGGATGGGATCTCCATTCCGGTTACACATCACGCGTCACCGTTGTATGATCTCGTATATCTGTTGTCTGACAAAAATGAGCGTGGAACCGGCGTTCCCGGTGGCTGGATTGAAAATGCCGAGATCATCTGCCGGATCTGCCTGTTGAAGAACAGGAAGCAGGATGCGGATCACGCGGGTACCGTTTCGAGCACGGGAGCGAACACGTACAACAATACATCCTTCAAAAACAATATTCGCACCACCTCTGATCAGCATGGTTATGCAAGTGCGGGTTTTGCCGAGATCAGGCGGCCAAACAAGCCGATAGCACTGGCGGTTTTATATCACATGTATCGGTACCTGCTCGCACGCATGCGGCAGGAGCCGGATTGGAGCATCAAGGACAAGCTTGCTTTCTTCGGACTGGACGCGGCCTCGGTGGAACGCAAAGTTGAAGGTCTGTTGCCGGGGGAAGATCTGGTTAGTGGCATGAGTGGCATCATGACGCATAACGTCAGTTTCTCCGATCTGAAGCCGCTCTCGCTTCGTGAAGCGGAGAGAGCGCTGTTCGGACAAGGCGCTGAAGCGTACTTCCGTGATAACGTCGTCCGACTTGTTGAAGAGCGTGTGCGCGAGCGCAGTTCTGGCGGCTCTCTTCGCCGTCAGGCCGAACAATCCCGCGCGGAGCATCCAGAGGTTGGGTACTTCCAATGGGCAGCCTGGAGTGATAATGAGCCTGGCAGTGTTCGTGAAGCGCTGCTCGGACTGATTCGGGATAAATCGATGCAGCTTGAATCGGCACGTGCACTGTTAGAGCAACGTCAGCAAGAGCGGGTGGAAGATCAGTCGTTCAAACGAGCGTTGTTCCGTGATAAACAGAATGTACGCAATCTGATTGACTGTATGCTGGAACGAGTGTACGTACCGAAGGTAGAATTGCTGCGACTGGAAAATGAATTACATCTGCTGCGCATCTACGATACGGAGATGGAAGAGCTTCACCAATTCAGTCGCCACGTCACAGCGGCACTTGAAGCGCTGGAACGCACACTGCGAGAGACAGCTGCCCAAAGTATCGCCGCTGCGGATGAATACATCGGTCAGAACGTAATGGAGTACTACGGCAAAGTGACGGAAGAGCTAATCATCGACCTGGAAGCCAAGCGCGGACGGGATGTATGGTTCGAGGATCGTTACATGGGAGATATGAACCGGCTTGCGGCAGAAGGCGATGACCGTCTGCTCAAACGTCTGATGGAGGTATGCCACTCGTTGCTGCTTACAGCCGAGCCGTTGCGGTTACCATTTGAAGAAGAGCTGTTGCAGCGGGCCAACGTTACGATTGCTTACGGAGATAAAGACGTATTAACCCGGGATGATCTGTTCCGCAGGTTGTACCACACGCTGGAGGATCAGGCGGTTGTTCGGGTACGGGTATTCGATTATACGCAGGAACATCGGTATGAAGAGAAGTATTTCTTTGGTGACCATCATAGTGCTTTTATGGACTACGCGGCACATGCCGAAGAGACGTCACGCATCTACAAGCTGGGTGTGGTGTACGAAGAACGCAGCAGTGGTGTGGAGAAGCTGAATCTGATGGGAGGTTTCCATCTGGAGGATCTCATGGTGTATCGGAACGGCAAGGTATATTATGACTCGTACACGGAGAATGGCTATGAACTTCACCCCGCAGGTCTGGTGGAAAAGTTGTCACCCATTCGTTAAGGCGTCTGGCTGTGTCATGACACCCTTCTACAATCTTGTATTAACTCAGCCTGCTTAAGGCTGGTATGGAAAGGATGCATGTGGACATGCAGCGAAAAATCAATCTTCTCCTGGTCCTGTTCAGCCTGATTGGCGGAGCAGTGGGCTTTGCGGCAGGAGAAATCATGCTGCGTCAATGGCTTGGAGAGATGCCACGTCTGTTGCTGATGGGCTTGTACTTTGGCGTACTGGCGCTGAGCGTTGGATTGTTCTGTTTGATCGCAGAGATGATCTCACCCAAGCTGAATGGTGCTTCATGGAAGCTCCGATATCTGGGACTGTCGTGGAAATTGCTTGTTCCGGCAACACTCGCTCTGTTGTTTGTTGTTGGACTCGCGCTGCAATTGCTGTACCAGATCAATCCGGGCGGTGTGAAGCAAGTGAAGGACATCGTACTGATGATCGATAACTCGGGCAGCATGAGCGAGACAGATCCGGATAACGGACGCTTTGAAGCAGCCAAGACACTGATCAGTCAAATGGAGAGTGACAAACAGGTGGCTGTGATTACGTTTGATGACCAGCCACAGTTGTTACAGCCGTTTATTGCGCTGGATAGTGAGGCGGCCAAGAACGAGGTTTATGGCAAAATTGATGGCATTGTCACGACTTCAGGCGGCACCAATTTTGATGCCGTGCTGCGGGAAGGCATGGAACAGATTCAGGGCAAACAGGACCCGAAACGCGGTACGGTTGTCATCTTGTTATCCGATGGCTTCAGTGAAGCGGATACGGCCGATATTTTGTCCCAGTATACCAATGAACAGATTTCTATTAATACAGTCGGCCTAAGCCTGGTGGACCCATCGGGTACGGATCTGCTGCGTAATATTGCCCAGCAAACGGGTGGCATGTACTATGATGTACCGGATTCCGGCGGTCTGAATCTGGCATTCCAGCAGATCTACGATACGATTGATGAACGGACGCTGGTGACGGAGCGCACGGGTATGATGGAACATAGCGTTTATCTGGCGATTTTCCGTGTAGCAGCAGTGTTACTGATTGGAGTAGCATTGGGTGTATCCCTTGGACTCGTATTCGATAACCGTCATCTCGCGCTCAGCTTTGGTATTGGTGGTGCGGTGTCGGGTCTACTGGCAGGGCTTCTGCTGGAATGGGGCCTCGACGGTTCAAACGTGGGGGATACTTTCGTACGACTTGGTGCGATGCTCATCTTATCTGGCGTATTGACCCTCTTCTCCTGGATTGTTCCGATCAAGGAGAACACGCCGCGGAAGAGCAGGGGACGCCGTGAAGCTGGGGGCGGAACTTCTTCAGCTGAAGGATTCGGTCAGAGAGCAAGAGATTCACGCAGCAAAGGATTCTAACGTCGGGAGGTCAATGGAAATGCGATTTACGGATGCTGACCCTTCGACACCCTTGATTCGAAAACTGACACTTGCGGTGGACGAAGGGCGTTGTACACTTCGCTGGCTCTGGCCGGAACGGGTTGAAGCTGTGTATGTGGAACGGCTGGAGCTGGATATGATGAGCGATGATCGTACCGGGGAAGAGTCTGCACAGGGCAAGCTGAAGCTGTACACAAGAGAGGAATATAAGGCGAGCAACGGTTACACGGATCGGATCACGGGTTTTGGTGCCATCAAGTACACGGTGTATGTGTGTCAGATGCAGGAAGACGGGCCTGTGCTGATCCGTCAACGAGATGAAGACAATATGGTGATTGCAAGCGCTGGGAAGGCGGACATCCGCTTCTCCATTCGCTACAAGAGCGGTTTTTTTCAGAAGCGAAAAAGTGTATTGATCACCGTCACAGCGGAGGTGCCTGTTCCGAAGGAAGCCCTCTGTTATGTTCGCAAGCAGGGCGGGGTGCCGCTGAATAAGGAAGATGGTACGGTGTATCCTTTTGTGAGTGATTTTGCTCCCGGAAGAAATGAGATGCCGCCCGTTGAAGTCGCCAAGGATGATTATGTGCGATTATTCTTTACGGACGGACCGAAGTATGGAGCCGCCTATCGGCTTATATCAGACTAGATCGTTGGACTAGCGATTGGAAGATTAATCTGTCATCGTAGTGCGATTGTAAATCATCTTAGTCTGACTGATTAGGGGAGGGGAGTGGCTATGAGCTTTTTTAGTCGGTTTTTGAAGAGACAACAGCCGGAGGAACGCCCGCTGTTTTACGATATTGTCTGTCCTTATTGTTTCAGCAAGTTTTCACCGGAAGAGGTGGTGTTCCGCGCCGCCCATCATCGCGATGATGATGAGGACTACGCACTCGGGGAAGATGCAAAGTTGAATCGGTATCGCGAACGATTCGGACTCGACACGGTATTTGATATGGAGGCCGTATTGGCTCCGCATGATGTACCGGAGGAACATCGGATTTATTCCGATAATATCGTGATGGGTCTGAACGATCGGTACGGTGTCGTTACACGTCGCCGTTTGTGCCCGCAATGTCATAACGAGCTACCTGTTACGGCAGGTAAAGCGCCCAGCAATATCATTTCCATTATCGGTGCATCCCAAGTGGGGAAATCCGTCTACATGACTTCATTAATTCATACATTGCAGCATTATACAGCGGACCATTTTGACGCGGCTTGCATGCCTCTGAATGCGGAGATCAGCCGCCGGTTCCGTGCGGATTATGAAGAACCGTTGTTCGAACGGGGCGATCTGCTGGATTCCACACAGAAGGAAAAGCTGCAGGAGCCGTTTATCTTCCAGTTTGTGTTCAAGGACGAAGATAAAGCACCGCTGACCCTGGTGTTCTTTGACGTTGCGGGTGAAGGTATGGTGGAGCAGGATTATCTCGGACTTCACGGGCAGCACATCAAGAACTCGGCAGGTATCCTGTTCATGGTGGACCCGCTTCAGATTCGTTCGATTCGGGACAAAATCCGTATTAACCTCGGCAACGAGCCGGGCGAGTGGACACCGCGATACGATGAGCCGCGCGACGTGGTGCTCACGATGTTTGGAGATTTTATCGCGTATCAGGACAAAGCCAAGACGAATATTCCAACAGCCGTGGTACTCACGAAAAGCGACATGCTGCATTCCCTCAAGGATGAAGAGGGGGATTATATTAAATCTAACAGTAACGTCTTCCGTAACATGGTGCACCGCGATTATTTCGACTTAACTGAGTTCGAGAATATTGACGGAGAGATCCGCCGTTTTATCGAGAAGGTGGATCGTCCGTTCAAGGGCACGATGGATGTGTACTTCAAGGATACAGCCTATTTCGCCGTATCTGCGCTGGGCAGCAATCCGGTGGATATGAAATTGCAGGGTGTGGTTAGCCCGATCCGTGTGGATGAACCCTTCCTGTGGCTGTTGTACAAGCTGAAGTACATTGAGGGGAGAGTGGGATGATGCGTTCTTCCGTAACCCCGCCCATTGAACAACAGTTGTATACCCGAGAGCGGCGCGGGGTGTTTCGCACAACAGAGGGGTTTGATACGGTTGCGGCATCGCCGGGACTGGACCCCTCTTTTATTAAAAAAGTGCTTCACCCCTACTGTGTCTATGACGCTCCGGCGGAGCTAACAGGCCGTAGCGAGAAGGACGAGACAAAGTTTCCGGCTTCCATTCACCTGCTTCATCTGGAGAGTGGAGAGACGATCCTTGGGCAAAATGTGTACCAGTCTGCGGATTTCACGGGGCTGCGCAGTGCCTTTTTTGCTCATAACTACGTCTTGTCTCCCGAGCGCTCGGAAGAGCAGATGAAGCAAGGCGGCTGGCTGGATGTCATGTTCGCCACGTCCTATGACATCGAACAAGGTACAGTACTGCCTACGCTTGCTGAATTGCCTACATCACTTGGAAGTGGACAGGGCGCGGCAAGAGATGCAGCTGCTGGACAAGAAGGACGGGCTCAGCCTGGTGCCAGTCTGAGTGCATATTCATCGCCAAACCAGATGCTGAACGCCTTGAAGATGAACGAAGTGCTGTTCAAGCGACTGCTTTACGCGGTAATGCAGTCTGTAGCGACACGCAGAAAAGTATACATTGCACTGGACCTTCCCGCAGAAGAAGTCACCGCAGGGGCCAAAGGATTGCTGCGTTTGCTGTACACAGCGTTACCATACGCATTCCGGCGGCAGTTGGGATTCATGACGTTTGCCAAGGAGCCGCAGGCCAAGAAGGGCATCCATATCCAATTTGTAGAGCGGGGGACGTTACGTCCGAAAGACCGAAATACGGAGAAGGACTTCACCTTTGATATGGTATCCGGCAGAGTGACGCATGCGGATGCATCTGTGGCGAAGTTACCTTATGCGGAATTCGCCTGGGCCTTATTGCAGGAACCGGGTGCTGCGGATGCGTTCTATACATTTGCAGACGAGATGTTGTCTGGCATGGAACCTGGACGGGAGCTTTCCATCGAAGCCTATGGCGAACTCGCGGTGTTCTATGGTCTTGAACAAGGCAGGGAAGATCTGTACTTGGATAACAAAAGTCATGTTCTGAGTGGTTTGTTGACCTATCTGAAGCCGGAAGGTGGAACACGGCAGCGTTCCCGTCTGAACGAGCTGTTCCTGACCTTGCTCAGCCGGGAACTGGACAGCGTGAAGCGTGAGAACGTACCCGAAGAAGCGGTTGCTGCTCGCATTGGAGAATACTTCCGTGTTGCCGCGCCTGTGGTGCAATCCTGGATAGTGGACTATTTCATATACGGTGTCAATAATGCCCGAGCCCAGAAGCGTATGCGTGCAGTGCAGGAATTGTATGCTGTGTTGGATCGGGATACCCAGCTGAATCGGGCTTTCTTTGATAAAGTGCTGGCCAATGAATCGCTCACCAAGTTATTGTTCGATCCTTATCTGGACAATCAGCTGAAACGTACCGAATCGGCAGGGAATGTCGTGGAAGTGATCCGAAGATGGGTTACAGCTCATCCGTCTGCGATTCATTACAGCTACTTGCTGGAGCGGACAACCAGTGAGCTGCGTGAACGGTTATGTTCTGCACCGAGTCCGGTGCAATCCGCGAATGAAGCACTCCAGCGCGTTAGCATACTGGATCAAGTACCAGCTGAAAGTATGTATGATAAAGGTATTACGGCACGGATTGGTCAGTCTGAATCTACAGCCCGCCCTAATCGAAAAGGAGCACCTCTGTCTGTCAGTCAAGATCCGGCATATCAGGAGGAGTTAACCCGCCTGGCAGACAAGCTTGCTTATGTCATTAACCTGTTTATGATTCAGGATCTGGATCTGGAACGGGTTAACCGTGAGCAGCTACTCAGCATTGATATATTGCAACATGGCAATGAGGTTCGGGATTGGGCAGCACGTCAGGGCGCTGATGTATCTGCTCGAACGAACATGATGCTGGCTGCGAGAGCGTGGCTTAGTGGCGAGGGAAATGAAGATGAGGCATTGGAGGCACTTTCCCTTCCGGAACGCAATGATCTTCAACGCTGGACACGTCGCTGGCTTGCTGTGGAGCTCCAGGCTCATCCGGGGATCGCGGCCTATGAAGCGTTGCCGATGGCTTTTTATCGGGGCGGAAGCGGTAGCAACCGACTGGATTATCCTGGCCTGATTGAGTTCGTCCGTACCAATGCAAGTCGGGTTGAAGGGCTGTATCCATTTTTCGAATGGTCAGGAGATCAACGTATGTTTGTTCGGGGTTCCAATACGCATAAAGGATATGCGGATGCCCTTGTGGCCTATTTCAAGGCCCATGACCGTGAAGCTTTCAAGTCGAAGTCGGCTTTCAAACCGTATTATGCGAGAGCGAACAAGGCAATGAAGCCGGTCTATGACCGTGCCAAGACAGAATTGTCATCCACATTGATGAGGATGCTAACAGGCAAAAGGAAGAATCTGTTTGGATTGCTCCTCTTGATCCTGGTTCTGGGTATTGCTGGCGGTACATATGCATGGATGAAAGATTCTGTAGAGCCGCCAGCGGCATCTCCTCCATCTACCCAGGAGCCTGCCATACCGTCTGAACCCGAGGTACAACTCGCGGAGCAGATTGCTTATATAATTCCTCCCAGTGAACAGGAGGGTACCCAATCACCTGCTCAACTGGTGATCCGTTTCAGAAACGATACGGGAAGCACTGAGTTTGAGCAAGGCAAACTCCAATTGACAATGAAAGATGGCAGTACCCAGGAGCTGGATACCACAGGCAGGTGGGAGAGCTTTAATCGGAATGAAGAGCCGGATAACCAAGAGCCTTCTGATGGTAGTTCAGGAAGTACTTCCGAAGGAAGCACGGATGGGTCGTCAGCGGGAACCGCGGGGAACAACGAGCAGGCGGAGGATGGCGATCAGCAGGCGGACCCATCAACATCGGGTGATAACACTTCAGATCCTGCTAATGATACAACAACGGATACAAGGACGAATGCATCGTCTAATGCTGCGAGTGGAGGCACGGATCAAGGCACCGATGTAGATCAAGTTACTACAGGTTCGACATCACCTGACACATCCGTATCCAATGAAGAGAATGCGACCAATCCTGCACAGATGTCTATTGGAGATGCAGATCGTCTCTATCCGTATGGATTGCAGATTGATCTTCCAGCAGATCTTGATGCTGAGAGTATTGCCAGTGTGCAGAGTACGCTGGGCGGGATGACCGTCATCCAATTGATGCCGCAGCCGAAGCTGTAAGTTATTTTATTTGGCCCTGTTGCATAGATTCATTGAGTACCTTTTGATCAAATATTGAAATATGCTGACTTCATATCTTATTAAACGTGTATGTGGGATGACCTTGAACTTTAGATTTCAAGGTCATCTTTTTTTGATCCACACCCCAGATGTAGCAATCGCACGACAAAAAATTGATACATTCACAATTCGGACACAAAATCAATGATTCAAGTGCCTGGGAGATAAGCAGAAGTGATGAAATGCGCGTGATGAATGAGAAAAGCTCTCATATGTAAACGTAAAGAACCACTCCAATTTGCTTAAAAAGGTCCAAATTAAGCTTGGAACAAGCAGAAGATTTGCATTTTCATGTTGACAAATGATAATGATTATCAGTATCTTTAGTGTAGAAGATATTTGCGTCGGAAATACACAGAATTATAATTTCGTTTTCGTTGTCATAGCCGGATTACATAATCGGGATAAATGAGAGAGGGATGATCGCATGTTTCGTCTGGAGACGACCAAGCTGGATATCGCTTATGAGGAAAGACTAATTGTAGAGGATCTGAATATTCAGATTCCCCAAGGAAAAATTACAGCACTTGTTGGAGCCAATGGATCAGGGAAGTCAACCATCCTGAAAACGATGGCACGTATTATGTCACCAAAAGCAGGTAATGTATTACTCGACGGGAAGTCCATCCATAAACAATCCACGCGTGAAGTTGCCAAGCAACTTGCGATTTTGCCACAGAATCCAACCGCTCCTGAAGGACTTACCGTTACTGAACTGGTATCGTATGGTCGATTTCCTTATCAAAAAGGATTTGGCTCCATGCGGGCGGAAGACAAACGCATGATTGAATGGGCGATTGAAGTGACAGGTATGACAGAATTCCACGATCGTCCGATTGATCAACTGTCCGGTGGACAGCGCCAGCGTGCCTGGATTGCCATGGCACTTGCTCAAGAGACGGATATCCTGTTCCTGGACGAGCCAACAACGTTCCTAGATATGGCTCACCAGCTTGAAGTACTGCAACTGCTTGAGCAGCTGAATGCCACAGCTAACCGTACCATTGTTATGGTTGTACATGACTTGAATCATGCTTCCCGTTATGCACATCACATGATTGGTATCAAAAAAGGTAAAGCCATTGCTCAGGGTTCACCTGTGGAAGTCATGAACTCGGATGTGCTTCGTGAAGTATTCAACATTGAAGCAGATATCGTGATTGATCCGCGTTCCGGTGTACCACTCTGCTTGCCCTACGCACTTGCAGGCGAACGCCAGCAACCGAAACAACCGGAGCAGATGGTTATGAACAGTGCAATGGTTCATGCTGGAGGACGGACAGAACAGCGCGTTCAAGCGTTAGGAAGTTAACAAATGGGCCATATGTGGTCCTTACATTATAGAATGAAGCCGCTATGCGCTATCGCAGGCGGCTCTTTTGCGTTCATGGGGAATTTGCAACGCATGGGAGCGAAGGGGAACGTGCAGACCCGGAATTTGGTAATCACATCGGATCAGGTTTATAATAATAAGACAGGCTGTATGTTCATTGGTTATATTAACGTGCTCGGAGCAGCCCAAACCAACACTTGTCATGGGAGGAATCAGTCATGTCCGTATATTCATATCAAGCGGTAACCACCGCGAACCAGGAAGTCTCACTGGATCTGTATCAAGGTAAGGTATTGGTCATTGCCAATACAGCTAGCAAGTGTGGACTTACTCCGCAATACGGTGAATTGCAAAAACTTTATGATCGTTATCGCGATCAGGGTCTCGTTGTACTGGGTTTCCCTTGTAACCAGTTTGGAGGGCAGGAGCCAGGTACAAGCGAGGAAGCCGAGTCATTTTGCCAAATTAACTATGGTGTGAATTTCCCGGTGTTTGCCAAGGTAGATGTGAATGGTGAGGATACACATCCCCTGTTCCAATACCTCAAGGAGCAACAACCTGGCGCAGGTGAAACGAGCGACATCCAATGGAACTTTACCAAGTTCCTTGTTAACCGTGAAGGTGAAGTGGTCGGTCGTGTTGAACCGAAAGAATCTCCGGAGACAATGATCGCAGATATTGAGAAGTTGCTCGGTTAAACCATGATTGTTTGAGAAGCCTGTCCTTGCATGTGCAAGGACAGGCTTCTTTGATTATTTTATATACGTGGCTTGTTGAGGGAGAACATCCGTTTTAATCATATCGGGTGTGGAGAATGGGCAGGAGCAGCAGAGCAGCATAGGGGATATTTCCTGCAGCTCTCATCAGGGGGACGTCAAGCGAGACAGGAACCACGCAGAGTACGACAAACATTGAACGACAAGGAGTTGCGGAAGCCATTCGCATAGCATAAATAGACCTAAATTCGGGGACAATGAAATCAATACAATGAAGGGAAGAAAGGCATAAAATACAGCGAGTGACCTCCTTCGACAATTTTTTTTTGTTTAACCTATTGCAATGTGAAAAAGATCACATTATAATAAGTGTATAAAGTGAAATAAATCACATACACAGTTTCGGATAAGAAGTGAAATATTTCACAACCATAATAACGTTATATTCAAACTCATTTATATATTTCGAGGAGGAACTTTTAATGAAAATCGCAGTTATCGGATGTACACACGCAGGGACCGCAGCCATCGTAAATACCGCCAAATTGTACCCGGATGCTACCATCACCGTGTATGAGCGCAATGACAACATCTCCTTCCTATCTTGTGGCATTGCGCTCTACGTAGGTGGGGTTGTGAAAGATCCTGACGGCTTGTTCTATTCTTCGCCTAATCAGTTGGCAGAGCTTGGTGTTGAGACCAAGATGCTTCATGAAGTTACAGCAGTCGATGCCAAAGGTCATACCCTTCAGGCTAAAAACCTGCAAACCGGGGAAGAATTTGAAGATACGTTTGACAAACTGATCGTGACCACTGGTTCATGGCCTGTCGTTCCGAAGCTGGAAGGCATTGAGATGGACAACATTTTACTTTGCAAAAACTACAATCATTCCAACACGATTATTGAAAAAGCCAAAGATGCCAAACGTGTTACGGTTGTAGGTGCCGGATATATCGGCGTTGAATTGGTGGAAGCTTTCCAGATGAACGGCAAGGAAGTTACCCTGATCGACAGTGTGGACCGGATTTTGAACAAATACCTGGACCCTGAGTTCACAGATGCGATTGAAGATACGCTGACTGGCCGCGGCATCAAGCTGGCTCTCGGTCAAACGGTACAGAAGTTTACTGGAGAGAATGGCAAAGTGACCAAGGTGATTACGTCCAAAGGAGAGTTCGAAACCGATCTGGTTATTCTCTGCATTGGTTTCCGTCCAAATACCGAGCTGCTCAAAGGCCAAGTGGATATGCTGCCAAACGGCGCAATCATCGTGGATAAATATATGCAAACGAGTCAAAAAGACGTCTTCGCTGCGGGTGACAGCTGCGCCATTCATTACAACCCGACAGGCAAAGCATCTTACATTCCACTGGCAACCAACGCCGTGCGGATGGGTACACTTGTAGCCCGTAACCTGGTTCGTCCTACGACACCGTATATGGGTACACAAGGAACATCGGGTATCAAAATATATGAGCAAAATATTGCTGGTACGGGGATGACGGAAACGTCTGCTGCTGACGAAGGTCTGATTGTGGAGTCGGTAGTACTGGAAGACAGCTATCGTCCGGAGTTCATGCCAACGGCGGAGAAACTGTTGCTCAAAGTGGTATATGAGCAGGCTACTCGTCGGATCGTTGGAGCACAGGTGATGTCCCAGGTTGATCTGACCCAATCGATTAATACGATCTCGGTCTGCATCCAAAACAATATGACCGTAGATGAGCTGGCCTTCATCGACTTCTTCTTCCAGCCACACTACAACAAACCGTGGAACTTCCTGAACACGGCGGGTCTGCAAGCACTGCCACCGGTAGAAGTAAAAGCACCAGCAATGGTGTAAGGAAGCAGAATCCATGCTAAGCAGTGAGCATGACAGACGACATACGAGGATAAGTCAGGGGTGTCCGAAAATGCGACATGTACAATTACTGCCGAGCTTACGAAACAAGGCAGACGATCATAAAGGAAAAGGAAGACTGGCGAGTATATCCTCAGTCTTTTTTTTTCATGAAAATCGTTACCTTTTGTATTGCGGCTACAGTTTCTTGATTTATATTAATGTCTATATTACGTAAGCTGATAAAATAAATAAACCGACCCACTCTTATAAAGTAGGCCGGTCTTCGAGCTAACTCATAATCTTTAGATTAGGTCGGATTTGTTTAACAGGCGCTGAATCAGAGTTGCTACTTCTGCACGCGTAACATTAGCTTTTGCTGCAAGCTGACCATCATTACGTCCGCTGATGAGGCCTGCCTTGGCTGTCAATGCAATGTTACCCTTCGCCCAGCTGCTGGCATCAGCGCTATCCTTAAACGCGGAGAGAACTTCGTTAGCATTCAGATCAGCGTATTGGTCTGCAAGACCTGTCAACTTCATCGCTCTCGCGATTAACGTCATGGCTTGTTCCCGCGTAATCGTGTCATTCGGGCGGAACGTGCCATCCTCGAAACCGTTAATTAATTCGTAGGAAGCTGCAGTCTGAACCGCACTGGAATACCAATCCTTCGTAGTGACATCCCGGAATGGTTGTGGACCTTCACCCAGCTTGAGACCCAATCCACGTACGACGATGGCTGCAAACTCAGCCCGTGTAATCGCTATGTCTGGATTGAATGTAGTATTGTTGACACCTTGGATGACCATACGAGAACCCATATCGTTTACCGCATCTTTCGCCCAGTGATTCTCCACATCTGCAAACGTCAGAGGGTTCCATACAATTCCGTACGTGCTGTTCGTCAAACTGTTAATCTCAGCATAAAATGTTCCTTGATCCAAAACAACCTTGGTTGGTACATGTCGTACTGTACCGTCAGGCTCCACAACAATCCCGGTTGTAATCTTATTCGGATCAATCTCGGCGGACAATGCAATTCTGCGTTCAACGTATGCATTGAACTTCGTGATTTCAGTCATTCGGCCGTTGTATTCTCCAGATACGGTGAAGTCAACAGGTGGAGCAATGAGTGTAAAATCACCTTGAGCTGCTGCATTTAATGCAATCTGATTCATGGTATCCGAAGAATTGGCTATCGTAATACGAACCACGATATCTTCCAGTTTCAGACCACTGCCGAGGTTTTTGGCAATTGCATCAATGTTAATCTCTGATGCAGGTAGCGTGTAACTTGCCTGATCCGTCTGGAGAACCAGGGTTGCCGACAGACGTTCCATACTTTTCACTGATTGACCGTTTAACTCGCCAACAATGACATTAGAGTATGATTTGACCGGAATAGTGACGATCGCCCGAGGGCCCTCTGCATCCAGCTTTGCTTGCAACCTCGCCGGATCCACGACAAGTACCGTGGTTTTAACACCATTCGCTTCCGTTGTTTTTATCTTACCTGCATTTTCAGTTTTGCCGTTGACGATAATGATGACATCTTCGTTGCTTGCATTGTTAGTACTATTGTTGCCGTTATTCGTGTTCGGATTCGTGGTGTTGCTTCCCCCAGAAGGTGGGGAGACGACGGGAACATCAGGATTACTGGTCCCTGGAGCAGGCTCATTCGTTACTGCAGATGAAGTCCATCCGAATCTTACAATCTTGCCTTCGATATCTACCTCAGCAATAGCGATTTTATCTCCGTTTGCTGCGTTGATTAAACCATTGTTCGGCCAGTTTTCGTAGCCTGTAGCTACATCACCAATAGATGGAACGTTGATATTTCCGCTACCAAAATTTTTGTAAACAAAGCGGTGTCCATTAACCTGAATTGCAGGAGTTACTGTAATGAGTGTTTTGCCGTTATTTGTTAACCCGCTAGGATCAACAGCGACCACGATCAGGTCGGTCGCAAGATTCGCAGTGAACTCAAGTGATGTTTCCGTTCCGGCTGGAACAGATCCGTTTGCAGCTACTCGCACCTTAACTGTATGTTCACCGCTGAGGTCAGGGGCATTACTTCCGTTAAACAAGATATAGGCTCCATTATCAACTTGATATTCCATGGAAGTGTCCAACCCGATAATGGTGTTGTTCTGGTCATCCGCAGTGACATTCGGTGCAGCAGGGATTGATGCACTGGAACCTACAGTTACTGGTGTTTCTGATGATGCAAACGTAGAAGAGGTTGCTTTGGTACGAACATAATACGTACTTGGCTCCAATCCTGTAACAGTTGTGTTAGCGATAGCTGTCCATGCGCCGTTGATGTCTTTTTTGTATTCCATTTGATCGGTTACACTCGTAAGGGTTCCATCATGAGCACCGCTCAATGTTTGATCGGTCTTGCCGATATCTGTTGGAGCCGCAGGACGCGATGGAATCACCAATGTTTGAGCTGAGCTATCTGTAGTTGTTGTGCCGTTACCTGTTTGTACGATAGACAACGTGGTACCGATCCAGCTGTTGTTTATCGCGATCTGACCTGAACCATCTGCAACGGCACTTGCGCCGTTGATGGAATATGGAGCGTTAGGCACGAGTCCTGTCAGTTGCTCATCTGCATAGATGATAACAGCGGCTGGTGTTGCTTCTGGTGTAGCAGACGCCGAGCCAATGGTCACTGGTGTTTCCAGTGATGCAAACGCAGCAGAGGTTGCTTTGGTACGCACATAATATCGATCTGGTGAGAGATTCGTAATTTTAGTGTTATCAATAGCTGTCCATGCGCCGTTGACGTCTTTTTTGTACTCCATTTGATCTGTGATATTCGTGATTGTTCCATCACTCGCTCCATCAAAGGTTTCATCGGTCTTGTCGATTCCGGTTGGAGTCGCAGGACGCGATGGAATGATCAATGTTTGAGCGGAACTGTCTGTTGTGGTGGTGTCATTACCTCTTTTCACAATGGACAACGTGATTCCGATCCAATTGTTGTCTATGGTGATATATCCTGAACCATCTGTAATAACGTCCGCTCCGTTGATAGAGTATGCTGCATTAGGCACAAGTCCAGTCAATTGCTCGTCCACATAGTTGATTACAGCGGCTGGTGTTGCTTCTGGTGTAGTAGCTGCCGAGTCAATGGTTACTGGCGTTTCCAGTGATGTAAATGCAGAGGAGGTTGCTTTTGTACGAACATAGTACATACTCGGCTCCAGTCCTGTAACAGTTGTGTTGGCGATAGCTGTCCATGAGCCGTTGATATCTTTTTTGTATTCCATCTGATCTGTGACATTCGTAATTGTACCATCCTGAGCGCCGATTGATGTTTCATCGGTCTTGCCAATGCCAATTGGAGTTGCAGGACGAGATGGGATGACCAATGTTTGAGCTGAACTATCTGTAGTTGAGATGCCATTGCCCGTTTTTACAATGGACAGCGTAGTTCCCATCCAACTATTGTCGATAGCGATATGCCCTGAGCCGTCCGCGGAAGCACCAACTCCATTGATTGAGTATGCAGCATTAGGAATAAATCCTGTCAATTGCTCATCTATATAGCTGATTACAGCGACTGGAGTTGTTTCAGCTGTAGCTGTACGGTTTATGGTTACTGCATAATATTTCACGGTTGTGTTATCGGCTGCCGTCACCTTAATGTATGCAGTGGTACCTCCACCTGCGGTGAGCGGGATTGTTGAGTTGCCTGTAACTGCACCTGTGGTATAGTCACTGTTGCTGAATAACTCAATCTTGGCTTGATTGTCTGCCAGTACAAGATCGGCTAGTCCCAGTGTTGAGGTCGTGTCAGATACGTTAACTGTCCAGCTAACCGCTGTCCCAGATGTTGTTCCATCTCCGCCCCTTGGAGCACTGTCAGTCTGTCCAAGTACATTGGTTAGACCCGCGTTGTTGCTGCTCGGTGCAGCATCTCCGAGTACAATCCGTGCGTTGTCATTACCTACAATATAGAACTTTCCATCATGATAAATAACGGAGTTGAGTCCCTGACCACTTATACCGAATGTATTCTCATCATAAGGTGTCCAATTCACCAGATCAGAGGAAGAATACATAATGTATTCATCTGTACTTCCATATAAGATCCCCGCTGTTACATAGACGCCATCACCGTAAGCGATTGCTTTTAAATCGACTGCGTTGACATTATCGATGCTATGTCTGATCCACGTTGAACTATTATTCAAAACTCCGCTTGACTCCAAGACAAATGGGTTGCCAAGTTCATCGGAGCCAGTGACTACATATTTCCCATTAGCGTAGGTAACATCACTAAACAGGTAATATTTTGGAGCATCATAATTGCTAAGTGAGACTATAGGCTCCCAATGTAATCCGCTTGCGTCCGCCTGCCAGACTCCGCTTTCCCCGAAAGCAATATAATCTCCATTTACAAACTTCACATTAATACCATAGGTGCTCCCCAGGTTATCACCTTTCGTCCACAAGGTGCCGTCAATAGAAGACAGGCTATCGCCCTTATCCGTTACTGCAACAAAACCTCCACTTGCACCATAGGTCAGCGCTACCACTCTACCCGTTACACTTGCGGGAAGATCACTGAGTATCCAATGTTCACCATCAGTGGATACCCCGATTCTTTTACCCATGGCAACAAAAGTGTTATTCCCGTAAGTAACTTTGGAAAACCCTTCCTTAGGAAGTGTCTGGCTGGTTGTACTTAAATGCTCCCAGTCGCTCGTGGAATGCAGTATAATTCCATCCGTTGTATCATTTCCATAGAGTGAATCACCGACAACCACCCATTTGCTACCGTTATAAGCGATGCTCTGAAGATTTCCCGTGATTTTTTTCCATTCGGACTTGTCTGCAGTAACAACGAGGCTATTCGGAGCGGAGGTCACCAGGACCATACCCGTTCCATTCGAAGCTGCAGATTGGATGATCATATTGGTTACTGTGGGCTCCGAAGTCCAATTTACGCCGTTATCCGTGGATGAGTCCAGTTTACCTGCCTGACCGAAACGATAAAGTGTTGCTCCGACTTTGACAGTACCCATTGTATTGTCATAAGAGGGATCAGTTACAAACGATATTCCATCAGTGCTGGAGTAACCAATCGTTGAATTTTTAATAAGATATAGCTTTCCATTATAGATCGAGAATCGTTCCAACGAGGAAGTACCATTCAAAAAACCATTCGTCCAACTACTTCCGTTACTTGAATATGCATAACCGGAAAATACATTACCACCGACAACAAATTTCCCTGATATATAGGCCATATCCATTAAATAAAAGTTTGAGCTAGAAGTACCGTTTGAAGGCCAAATTTTTGGCATGGTACTCCATAACGTCCATGTTGCTCCATCCGAAGATGAATAAATAATGCCGACATCTTGCGCTCGGTCGCTGGCATGCCATTTTCCACCAACAGCATAAAAATTGCCGTTAATATAAACGACTTTTTGCAAAATGTCACCATTAATTCCCGATGATTTGTCAATCCAAGTCTCACCATCAGACGAAACGATCAATCTTGCTTTATTAGGAGTAGATTCCACCCCTACTGCAACATATACATTGTTTGCATACACAATGCTTCTCCATGATGTTTTTTCGTTAGAAACTCCTGTATTCACTACAGCCCAATTTAATCCATCTATGGATTGAACAATACGTCCCTTTTCACCCACTGCAGTGTATTTCCCGTTAGCATAAACGACGTTTCCCAGATTACGATCAACGTTGTTATTAACCGCGGATAGTATGTTCACATTTCCGTTAGTGGAGGCATGAGCTTGAGGAAGAAGGACATTAGGGAGAACCAGAGTGAATATCAAAGCATACATCAAAACTGTTCTCCAGCGTAAAGATTGTTTGAACATGTTTAACCCTCCTAGTATCAGTTGATTTTCTATGAAATGATCTACAGAAAATCATTTGATGATGTGTATAATATGGAACTGATTCCGACCCCAGCCCTTCCCCAAAAAATTTAATTAAATATGTGTGTTTATTATACAAATTGATTCTGAACAATTTCTGAACAATTTCCTTCATATAAATGTAAGTTTCTATACCCACCGCATTGAAACGAAACAACGCCTTTTAAAGCATATTTTTAAATTACATTGTGATAATTTGCACAAAGTTTCGTGCTAGACCCATATACAATTGAGATATGGCATTCAACGTATCAACAAAGAAGTTCAGGTGTTTTATTCCACGAAGAACAATGAAGGAGAGGATGAATGATATGGCAGCAAAAACACCTCTTGAGGTTGCTCAATATACGGCGCAAACAGGCATGAAGAAGGCTCAAAATCCGGTGTCTTCTGTACTGGTGCTTAGTTTTCTGGCAGGTGCTTTTATTGCGCTGGGTTTTCTACTGGATATTCGGGTGATTGCATCTGCGCCGGCAGAGTGGGGAAGCTTGGTTAATCTGATCGGTGCGGCGGTGTTCCCGGTTGGATTGATGCTAGTACTCATAGGTGGTGGAGAGCTGCTGACAGGTAACATGATGGCTGTTCCGCTCGCGACGATTGCTCGAAAGTTATCCGTAGGTAGCATGTTGAAAAATCTAACATTAGTGACGATTGGTAACTTTGTTGGAGCTTTGTTTGTCGCGTACGCGTTTGGACATGTGCTTGGTCTGACTGGAGAGGGTGTATATCTGGCTAAAGTGGTGGATATGGCTGGTCACAAGTTGCATGACGGATTCCTGCAGGCTTTTATCTCCGGCATTGGCTGTAACTGGCTGGTCGCGTTGGCTGTGTGGCTATCTTATGCATCGGATACGATGAGTGGCAAGGTACTGGGCATTTGGTTTCCAACGATGGCGTTTGTGGCCATTGGATTCCAGCACGTTGTGGCTAATATGTTCCTTATCCCTGCGGCAATCTTTGAAGGGCATTATTCGTGGGGCCAATATGTAATGAATTTCATTCCGGTATGGCTTGGGAATCTGACTGGAGGTGCTCTGTTTGTAGCTGCAGCCTATTGGGTGGTGTACCTGCGCCAAGCTGAGCCTAAAGTGAAACCAGAGGTAGCGACGTCAATTGAACCTGTGGAGACGGAGGCTAGAGTGATGTTGAGCAAGCAGGCGTAGCGGAATAACATTACAATGCACGACCCGAAACTTGTGCTTCATATCACTTAGAAGTGAAGAGGATTCTGATCTTGCTCCGTTTCATGGCGAAGATGCTGTGAAGGAGCAGGTCGGAGTCTTTTTTGTGGTGTTTTTGTTCGATTTTAACGCAAAATAAATTCGCCATGAAAAGGTTCGGGGGAACGAAACCTGTTCATGGCGAATTTCGGGAGTGGTCCATGATATGGCATGAGGAGGAAGTGGGGAAACACTAGCCTAATGCCTTGTTTTTAATTTACCCCTGAATTCTGAAGTTGAATCAATTGGCATAACATTTTTTTAAAAATATTTTGAAGCCGCTATAGCGGTGAATATGAAGCAAAAAAATACTGCTCTCTTTACGTGATAACCTCGAAGAAGATATGATATAGGGATAGCTTTTGAAGAGGGGGAGCCATACGATGATCGATCAAGAGAATGGGGTATTTGCAGCGGTATGCCCGCTCGATTGTCCAGACACTTGTGGTCTGTTACTACATAAAGAGAACGGTAAAATTGTGAAGGTGGCAGGCAATCCGGACCATCCGATAACCAAGGGTGCCATTTGTAATAAAGTTAGAAATATGACGGAGCGGGTATATCACCCCGAGCGTCTGCAATATCCGATGAGACGTGTTGGAGCCAAGGGTGAAGGCAAGTTCGAACGAATCAGTTGGGATGAAGCAATCAGGGAGATTACGACCAAGTTCACTGCATTGTCCGAGACCTACGGATCGGAGAGCATCCTGCCCTACAGCTTCTACGGTAACATGGGCATTCTCGGCGTAGACGGCATGGATCGACGGTTCTTCAATGCACTAGGTGCAAGTGTGCTGGAGCAGACGATCTGTAATGCCGCCGGAAATACGGGCTGGAAATATACGATGGGCGCCAACCATGGAACGGTGCCAGAAGATACGGAGCATGCAGATCTTATTCTGGTATGGGGCGGCAATATCGTCAGTACGAATATGCACCAGGTCGTTTTGGCGGAGAAAGCACGCAAGAAGGGCGCCCAGATCGTCGTAATCGACGTTCATCGCAATCGTACCGCTCAATGGGGAGACTGGTTTATTCCGCTGTACCCGGGCACAGACAGCGCACTGGCGCTCGGATTGATGCATGTGCTGTTTGAACGGGGACTGACGGATGAAGCATTTATGCAAGAGTATACGGTAGGACACGAGGCACTACGTGATCATGTCCGCAGTTACACCCCTGAACGCGTTGCGCGCATTACTGGTGTGCCGGAGGAGACCATTGTGAAGCTGGCCGAAATGTATGGTAACGCACAGGCAGCCCATATTCACATCGGCAATGGCCTCCAGCACCATGATAATGGGGGCATGAATGTGCGTAGCGTAGCTTGTCTGCCTGCCATTACAGGGCAATGGCTGAAGCAAGGCGGCGGTGCCGTGCGTACCAACAGCTACGCGAGCACGAATAGCGATGCGCTGGAACGTCCGGAACTGCGGCAGAATTCGGAGCCGCGGGTGGTGAACATGAACCGGATTGGTGAAGCGCTGCTGGAAGCGGAGCAGCCGATCCGGGCCATGATGGTCTACTGCAGCAACCCACTGGTGGTGGCACCGGATACCGAACGAGTGGAGCGAGGTTTTGCACGGGAAGATCTGTTCACGGTTGTGCATGATCTGTTCATGACGGATACAGCAAAATATGCAGATATCTTGTTGCCGGCCACCTCTTCATTTGAAGCGACGGACCTGTATGCCTCCTATTGGCATCAGTATGTTCATCTGCAAGAGCCGGTGATTGCACCGATTGGGGAGAGCAAGAGCAATGTGGAACTGTTCTCACTACTTGGGCAGGCTATGGGGTACGATCCTGCAATCTTCGGAGAAACGCCGGAACAGATGATTAAGGATGCACTCCAGGATACAGGTAATCCTTACATGAATGGAGTTACGTTAGAAGGACTGAAGGAACACCGATTCATGAAGCTGGATATGACACCACATGCTGCATTTCTGGATCAGCTGCCTACGCCTTCAGGCAAAATCGAGTTGTATTCGGAGACAATGGAACAGCGAGGGCTTCCGCCGCTCCCTACCTATAGCGCTCTGATTGAAGGATATGATGGGGAGAATCCGGCTGGACCTGCCGATACGTATCCGCTGATGTTCCTCTCGCCGCCGAACCATAATTTTCTGAACTCCACCTTTGGCAATTCAGCCAAACACCAGCGTTTGGAAAAGATGCCTCTTTTGCAAATGCACCCTGAGGACGCTAACCGCAGAAACGTGGAGGATGGAGATGCAGTGATCGTATGGAATGATCGTGGGCGTATCGAACTTACCGCCAAAGTAAGTGAAGCCATGTTGCCGGGAACCGTCATCAGCCAAGGCTTATGGTGGGATGGTGAAGGCAAGAAGCAACGGGCGAATTCGCTGACGTCCAATCGGTTGTCGGACATGGGTAACGGGGCTACCTTCTTCTCGGCCACTGTCGAAGTGAAGCGTCAATGAGTGTGCTTGCAGCGCGATTTTTTTGAGGTAAGATGAACAAAGAACAGAATGTAGCTGGATATAAAGAGCAATACAGGTAACACTTCCAAAGGCCTTCGCTCTGGCTGGTTATGCCGTCAGGGCAAAGGTTTTTTTGGTATGGGAACACGTTTGTAGCGTATTAAGGAGAATGAACTAGAGATGATGAGATGGCTGGATAACTATCCAAAAGAAGTGAAAGTTTTTTTGCTGGCAAGTCTGGTTAACGCAACCGGTAGTGCCTTAATGTGGCCGCTGACCACCATGTATGTGTTTGATGAGCTAGGACGAACGATGGCTAACGCGGGTTTTGTAATCCTTATTCAATCCCTAGGTGGCATCTTCGGACAATTGCTTGGAGGGTCACTGTACCATCGGGTGGGCGTTAAGAAGCTGATTATTGGCTCACTGGCGCTGAATGCGTTAGGTTTGTTTGCGTTGCCCTGGATTAGCGCGTACTGGGTTATATTTATATGTGCCATGGGCTGGATCGGTCTGTTCAGTTCATTGTCGCTGCCAGCGATTCAGGCTTTTATCGGCTTCCGGTTTGCGGAGCGACGCGGTGAATTATTCAATATTATCTATGTAGCGAACAATATCGGGGTGGCGATTGGTACGGCACTGAGTGGTTTTCTCGCTGACTTTTCCTATCACCTCAGCTTTGTACTGAACGGAGTGACTTCAGCCGGATTTGCGCTGTTCTTCTGGTATTATCTGTCGCGGGTTGAACCGGATCAGGGGGAAGTACATCTGACGAAACGCAAAACCGTCCCCGATGGGCCGGGCGTCTGGGCATTGCTGGGCAATACCCGATTATATCTGTTTATGAGCTTGGGCGTGCTGTTCCTGTTATTCGGCAATTCCATCTGGAACACAGGTGTGTCACCGTACATCATCTCTGAGGGGATGGAAAAAAGAATGTACGGTCTGCTCTGGACCCTGAACGGGGTGCTGATCTTTGTAGGCCAACCTTTCACCAGTTGGGTGAAACGGACCATGGCCCGTACCTCAACGGCCCAGATGACCGCAAGTGCGGTGTTCTATGGCATGGCCTACATTGTCATGATTACCATGTACAGCTATCCGGGCATGGTGCTCGCCATGGTACTTGCCACATTTGGAGAGATGCTGATTTCCCCTGCAACCCCTGCATTTATCTCGGAGCACGCGGGCAGGGCGGCCCCTTTTTACATCGGGATATCGGGTGGAATCGGTGCGGTTGGACGGGTTATCGGCCCATATGCGATGGGGGTCATGTATGACAAGCAAGGACTTATACCTGTCGCGTGGCTGGCAACGGGCACAGCGGCAATTGCGGTAATGGGTTTTGTGCTGCATGCGGTGTTGAACCGTAATCGTGAAGTGAAGGAGTATGGGATGGATACGTAACAGATCCAATCGGGTTGAACAGGATGTGGAAGAACGGGTTGAAGTGGACGGTAAATCCACTTTAATCTGTCTCCTCATCCGTAAACTATGGTTGACAAAAAAATGTTTTTATGCTATAATTTACATATAAAATTATTCCGTATATAATAAGATTCTCCTGGCCAGGGAGAATCTTATTTTTGTTTGTACGGGAGGAATAAGTATGAAGCAAAATGAATCCAGTATCACATCATTGATTTCGACCTTTGGCCGAGCCTATCATTGCCAACATGATACACCTCTTATTTTCAATGATTTTATCGCTAGTGCCCTTATCACTCCTCAAGAGTTTTCAGATATCAGCAATAACATGGTTAAAGGCATTCATTTTTTCAACCCGGATATGGCCCACCAGCTCAAGGACGACCCGGAAAAGGTTCTAAAATGGATAACCCAGATACAATTATCTCCAATAACTCTGGCTCGAGCCGCTTACTGTGAGCATGTACTTTTGCATGAAGTGACGTTGGGATTGAAGCAGGTAGTCATTCTTGGCGCCGGAATGGATACGTTTGCTTGGAGGCATCCGGAATTGGAGGACACGCTGGATATCATTGAAGTGGACTATCCGGCTACACAGCAATTCAAGAAGGAGCGGCTGAAGCAGGCGAGGCTGACTGTTCCGGATAATCTTCACTTTGTACCCATGGATTTTACGCGAGAGCTTTCAAATGACAGCTTGACTCTTGAAGGTTTGGAGAAACGTAAGACGTTGGCCAGTCTCTTGGGGGTTTCGTATTATTTGCCCAAAAATGATCTATTTAACGTGATTCGTCATGTGTTTGCGAACCTGCCATCTGGAAGCTCTATAGTTCTGGATTATGCAGATGAACACCTTTTTGAGGAAAAAGGGAGATTTAATCGGGTTGAAAATATGGTTAAATTGGCTGCAATGGGCGGTGAGCCCATGCAATCCGGCTACGCATATGTGGAGATGGAGGCCATGCTTGAAGAAGCAGGGCTGCTTATTTATGAGCATCTCACTCCGGAGGCGATTCAGGAACAGTTTTTCCAAGATCGAATTGATCATCTAAGTGCATTTGAAACGATACATTTCATTCACGCAGTAAAAAAATAAATCGATCCGGCAAGTATGGTCACCAATATAGCCCGTATTTGCATAGTAGATGCTAACCTTCACCCTATAGCGGGGTGAGGGTTGTTTTGTCTTTAGAGAGACCAGCTTCAATTGCCGGCTAGTGAATGATTTTCACGATGAGATGAGAAAGGACTGTTCAGAAATCAGACTTGTTATCGTTCAATTCCATGTCATTCCATGTGCTCCCCTCTATTTGTGCATAATGCTCATATAATAGAATGGATCTGGTTAAAGGCAGGAGGCTGCATACGATGTACAAGGTTTTGTTGGTCGATGATGAATTTATGATCTCGGACGGGATCGCTAGTGTTGTGAACTGGTTGCGATTAGGAACAGAGCTGATCGGCATTGCTCAAGATGGATTGGAAGCGCTTGCTATAATCGATCGGCAGCGCCCGGATATCATCATCTCGGACATTCGCATGCCGGGAATGGATGGGTTACAGCTGGTTGAAGCTGTGGCAGAGAAGTATCAGCATATTTCATTTATCATGCTCACGGGGTTTACGGAGTTTGAATATGCGAAGACCGCCATGCAGTATGGGGTGAAACATTATTTGCTCAAGCCCTGCAGTGAAGAACATCTCGTCGAGGCTATCAGTGAATTGGTCAGTGAGAAGCGGGAGTTAACTGATCAGGAGCGTTTTGTACAATCGATCCAATATAATCTGGAGCGTGTACTGCCGCATGCCAAGGAATATTTTCTGAAAGAACTGGTGACCAACAGAACTTATGGGGTCAAGGAATGGAAGTATTTCGAGGAATTATTCGATGTACAGTTTCAGGATCAGCGTGTGCGGTTGCTGCTGGTAGAGATTGAGGGGGATCATGAGTACTTGCACTTGTTCGCGGTCAAGAACATTGCCGAGGATATTTTTCACAATCCGATCTTAAGTACCACGGTTGGAGGTCATGTGTTATTGATGATGGAGGACAAGTTGTCTGAAACACAGTTGTTCCGTAATATCGATGAGATTCGCACCACATTTACCCGATATTATCATGATGATCTTACGATTGCCCTGAGCGAACCAGGAGATCTTCCACAGGCGCGGCAATTGTACATGCAGACGCTGGTTTACCTCAATTACCGTTTCTACCTTGGTGAGGGCAGTCTTATTATGGAGCGGGATGTCTACTCCCCCGGGGAGCGTACTCTTCCCGAATTCGAATATGATCCAGAGCGGATGGCTACTGCGATGAAGGCTGGACACTGGCAGGAAGTCGGAACAGAGCTGAACCGGATGTTTCAGATGCTTGCCAGCTTGCGATACGATATATCCCAGACGAAGTCCTATCTTATTCAAATATTTATGGAAATGATTCGACTCAGCGGCTCTGCCGAGATGAAAAGGTATATGGATCAGCTGCCGGGCATGATTGAATCCAGCACCCTGCACTCTTTTCAACAGTTTCTGCTTGCCGTTGCCAAGGAAATCACGCTGCGCCGCTACGAACAGCACCGCTCCAGACAGTCGCAGATGGTGGGCAGTGTGAAGCAGATCGTGGAGAAGCGTTACAGGGACGAAACTCTGACGCTCCAATCCATCGCCGGAGAAATATACATGAATCCAGACTACATTGGCAAAATGTTCAAAAAAGAAACCGGTGAGAAATTTACGAACTATGTGTTAGGCTACCGCATTCGCAAAGCGTTGGAGCTTCTGGAGCAGGACGGGACCTGCACGGTATCCTCGCTTGCCGAACAGACGGGCTTTGGTGCCAACTGGCCTTATTTTAGCAAAATGTTCAAGAAATACACGGGCTTCTCCCCCTCCGAGTATAAAAAAGTACCCTAGACAGCGATGCTGTCGCTTCTACATAGTGTCCTGTATATCCGAATCCACATGCGACTCACATCTGATTTATGATCACACCCTGTGTGCCAGTCAACGGCAGCAGGGTCTTTTTTTGTCGGACGGAACTCGGTTTTGAACATGCATTTAACGGAAATGAGCATGGGAAGAAAAGCCGCTCGATTCTATCATTAGAAGTGTCAAGTGAATGAATGAACATCGAGAGTGGAGGTTGAGTGGATGGAGCTGAATCGAAGCCGGGGGATTGAACCTGGGCGTTTGAAGCCAGCAGGCAAATGGAGTTCGGTGAAAAAGGAGCTTGTACGCAACAGATACGTATATCTGATGCTCGTTCCTGTTGTAGCCTATTATCTGATTTTCAGCTATGGACCGATGTACGGGCTGCTGATGGCATTTCAGGAATCCTACAGCCCGATCAAAGGAATCTTGGCAGGCGAATGGGTCGGATTTGACAATTTCACGATGTTTTTCGAAAGTTATTATTTCTGGCGACTGATTAAGAACACGCTGATTTTGAGTTTTTACAGCATTGTGTTTGGTTTTCCAGCTCCGATTATCCTGGCCCTGTTACTGAACGAAGTTCGTAAAAAGTGGTTCAGAAGCACGGTGCAGACGATCAGTTACATGCCGCACTTCATCTCGGTTGTCGTTGTGGTTGGAATGTTGAAAACGTTCTCATCTCTGGATGGCGGACTGTTCAATGTCATTCGTGACTTTTTCGATCTGCAGCCAATCATGTTCTTGGCGGAGAAGGATATGTTCCGTCCGATGTACATTCTGTCCAACATATGGCAGGGGGCAGGATGGGCCTCAATTATCTTTTTGGCAGCACTTAGTGGCATTGATCCACAGTTGTATGAGGCTTCCAAAATTGACGGTGCAGGCCGCTGGAGACAGCTGTTACATATTACACTGCCGGGCATCATGCCAACGATTGTGATCATGTTAATTCTGCGCATGGGGGCGGTCATGAATGCTGATTTTCAGAAAATATTGCTGATGCAAACGGCACCGACCTATGAGACATCCGATGTCATCTCCACCTTTGTTTATCGATCCGGAATTTTGGAGGGGAACTATACGTATTCAACCGCCATCGGGCTATTCAACGGTGTCATTAATTTCGCGCTGCTCATCATCGCAAATGCGATCAGCAGAAAGCTTAACTCAACCAGTCTCTGGTAATTGGAAGGTGAAGCGATGAAACAGTCTATAGGGGAACGAGTTTTTGATGTATTCAATACACTGCTGCTCTTGGTCATCATGATTTTATGCTTTTACCCGATGCTGTACGTGTTCAATTCTTCCATCAGTGATCCGGATCAGATGCTGCGTTCCCGGTCATTGATGCTCATTCCTGAAGGTTTCCAGCTGGGAGCGTACAAGTCGGTATTTCAGGATACTCGCATCTATACGGGATATATGAACACCTTGTTCTATGTTGTGGTGGGTACAGCCATCAATCTGCTCATGACTTCGCTGGCAGCCTACGGGTTATCACGCAGTGATCTGATGGGCAGAAAAACGTTGATGAAATTAATTACGTTCACGATGTTTTTTGGCGGGGGTATGATTCCAACTTTTCTGCTGATTCAGAATCTGGGCATGGTGGATACCCGTTTTGCGCTTATTATTCCGGGTGCCATCAGCACATTCTATTTCCTTATTATGAAAACAAACTTTGAGGGCATTCCGATCAGTCTGATCGAATCGGCGAAGCTTGATGGTGCCAATGACTTTCTGATTTTGTTCCGAATCGTACTGCCTTTGTCAAAACCAATCCTGGCGGTCATGATGCTGTATTATGCAGTTGACCATTGGAATGATTACGTCGGGCCAATGCTCTATCTACGCAGTCAGGAGTTATATCCGATTCAGATTATTATGCGTGATATTCTGATCAGCAGCAGTACGGAGGCCATGGGTGCTGGCGCCGATACCGGCTTCGCCATTGGGGAGAACATCAAATATGCGACCATTATTATCTCCACACTGCCGATTATGCTGGTATATCCGTTCATCCAACGTTATTTTGTTCAGGGCGCTTTAATCGGTGCTGTGAAACAATAAAAAATGTATCCTATGGAGGCGAATTACGTGAAAAAAAGAATGGGGTCCATCCTGTTGTCATCATTACTTACCATGTCTTTGCTGGCGGGCTGTACGGGGGATAATGAACCAGGTAACGCAGAGCCAGCAGAAGGAACAGAACCTGCGGTTCAGGCGTTGACCGAGATACCGCTGCCGATTACAAGTGAGCCATTTACCATTGACTACTGGCGCGCCAATGACGCCAAACTAACGGCTTCCTTGAACAACTTTGGCGATATGGCCGCTTACAAGGAAAAAGAGAAGTTGACGGGCATCCAAGTGAAGTTCACACATCCTCCGCTTGGACAACAGCGTGACCAATTCAATCTGTTGATCTCCACAAAAGAGCTGCCGGACGTTATATATTATAACTGGGCCGATGCGGTTGGCGGACCGGAAAAAATGATCAAGGACGGCCGGATCATCCGATTGAATGAATTGATCGACAGTTATGCACCGAACTTGAAGCGGATCATTGAATCCGATCCGGATGTGAAGAAGCAGATTGCACTCGACGATGGAACGATCTATATGTTCCCACTGCTGAAGCTGGATGCGTTGAAACTGAATGCCACTTCCGGTTTGATTATGCGCCAGGACTGGCTCGATAAACTGAATCTCAAGGTACCTACCAACATCGATGAGTGGTATACGGTACTCAAGGCATTCAAGGAACAGGACCCTAACGGCAATGGCAAGCCAGATGAACTGCCATTCACCGGAAACTGGGGACCGGGCAACCTGACCAAGCTCCATGATTTTGCGGCGGCTTTTGGTGTCATTGGTGGCTTCCAGTTGAATGGAGACAAGGTGGAGTTCGGACCAATTCAGCCGGGCTACCGTGATTTCCTGGAGACCATGGCCAAGTGGTACAAGGAAGGGCTGATTGATCCCGAGATCATGACCAATGACGGCAAAGCGTTCGACTATAAGGTCACCAGCAATCTGGCAGGCGCATATCAGGGCGGTGTATTCAGTGGTATGGGGAAATACTTTAATCTGATGAGAGATACCGATCCGAACTTTAACCTAACCGGTGTACCGTGGCCCGTATCTGCGGATGGAACTTCGTATGCTACCTTTAATCTGGAGAATAAGGTCCTAAGTTATGGTGAGGCTATTACGGCTTCTGCAGACGAAGATAAATTGAAATATATTGTGCAGTGGATGGACTACAACTATAGCGAAGAGGGTAGTGATCTATTCAACTTTGGTATCGAGAATGACAGTTATGTTCGGGACGGAGACGGTGTGAAATTCACAGATACCATCATTGATAATGCAAACGGTCTGACGTATGATCAGGCATTGGCTTCCTATGCTTTGTCCATTATGGACGGTCCAATCAATCAGGATAGCCGTTACCTGGATGCCTTATTATTTGACGACGGACAGCGTGCAGCGAATGCGGAATGGATGAAAGCAAGCTCGGCCTTAACACTCCCACCAATTCGCTTGTCCACAGAAGAGGTAACCACAAGTACGTCCATCATGAGCCAGGTGAATACGTATTTGAATGAGACGATGACAGCCATCATTAGCGGACAGAAACCAATCACTGAATTTGACAAGATGACCGACACCATCAAGAGCATGGACATTGAGCGGGCGATTGAGGTTCATCAGGCGGCTTATGACCGATATCAGTCCAAATAAACCGTGAGACATCGAGCGCTAAAACTTTGGGAAAACCTTCCTGTATGTGATATACCTAGTAGTATCACGTGGTTCAAAGGAGCGCTTTGGTCATGACAGCCTACCGCAAACTCAGCATC
This sequence comes from Paenibacillus sp. CB74, assembly GCF_055687625.1. NCBI lineage: Bacteria > Bacillati > Bacillota > Bacilli > Caryophanales > Paenibacillaceae > Paenibacillus > Paenibacillus sp. CB74. Next base: position 5,932,092 of record NZ_CM146009.1, read on the forward strand.
AAAATGAAAATGTTTCTGATGATCATGGTCATGATGGCGTTTATCATCATCCTGGCGTTTGGTTCCTTGTACTATACGTATTCGGTGTATGACAAACAGCTGTTTGATAAGTCGTCTCGTCTTCTGAACCTTTCCTCGTCTACAGTGGATGTTGAACTTCAAAAGTTGGAAGCGTTATCACTGAACATGATCTCTGATACACAGATTCAAAGGGCCTTGAAGTCTTTGCTGGATGATGATAGCGCATATTCAAGCTTTATTGAACGGAAGAAGATCACAGATCGGCTATGGGAGCATATTAGTGGGGCTGCACGATATGTGCAGTCCGTTCATCTGATTGATTCCAGAGGAAGAGTGAATAAATATGGCGAAACACTAACCGTATCCCCTGAAAAATATGATCGGATGATTGAGGCGGCGGAGCAGGCTAATGGTGCGGTACGCTGGCTGTACCCGGATGACGATGACCCGATGCTGGTTATGGTGCGTCAGGTGCGAGCCTACGAACCGATGACCCTGGAACCGGTAGGCATACTGTTTCTGCGTATTAATATTGAGCGACTCGTTGAGGAGTATGCGGGCATGGACAGCCGGGACAGTGACATTATTTTAAAAGCAGGCACTGAGGTGGTCTATCCTTATCGCCAGCTTCCAGATGCGGTGTCCGCAGGACTGAATCCTCTTCCAGGCAGTGGAGGATATGAGGTCAAAAATCTGGATGGGAGGGAGATATTCCTTTCCCAGAAAAAATCCGCCTATACCGGCTGGGTTTATTATAATATGGCCTCTTATGATGAGATTTTTGAACGTATCATATGGTTGAAAAATAGTCTGATTGTCGTATATCTTATCGCCATTCTGGTTGTCCTCGCGCTTGGTATGGTGTTCGCACGCAGTCTGACAAGGCCGATCAGGCAGCTCATCAGTCAGATGAAGGAGGTTCAGTATGGGGATCTGGAGAATATGGATGCCAATCTGTCCATTCCAACACACCAGCACATGGATGAACTGGGGTTATTACAGCGTACGTATCGAATGATGATTACACATATCAATACATTGATCAAAGAAAATTATGCAAGCCAGCTGGTCATTAAAGAAACGGAGTTTAAGGCGCTTCAGGCGCAGATCAATCCACACTTTCTGTATAATGCGCTGGATTCAATCCATTGGCTCGCCAAAAAGAACAGGCAGGAGCAAATCTCCAGTATGGTGCTGTCACTCGGGTATTTACTGCGCTCCTCCATCAGCTTCAGGCAAAATATCATCACCCTTGCCGAAGAGCTGGAGATCGTCAGCCATTATATCACCATTCAGACCTACCGTTTCCGGCAGCGGCTGGATTTTCGCTTGGATGTGCCCGCTCCTTATCTGGAATGTGCCATTCCCAAGTTAACCCTACAGCCATTACTGGAGAATGCCATTCAATACGGATTGGAACCACAGGTTGGATCATGTCTGATTCGAGTGTGTGCCGAGATTTCAGGTGGCAAGCTGGCCCTGATCGTGGAGGATCACGGTCCCGGTATGGAACCCGAATATGTGGAACAAGTGCTGCGTGGCGAAGTGAAGACCAGAGGAACAGGTATTGGTTTGCTGAATATCAGGGAGCGGGTACGTCTGGCTTTTGGCGAAGAATATGATGTTCTGCTGGAGAGCAGGCCGGGGCTTGGAACGAGAGTAACGGTGCTGCTGCCACCCCCATCACCAGGTAAGGAGGATAGGCCATGAGAAGATTATTGCGATCCATAGGCATGATCTGTCTTCTGCTGACTCTTCCTGGCTGCGTGAGCCAACTGGATCAAAGGCCAGGCATGATCGTTGACGAAGAGCCGATAACGCTGCGAATCGCTTGGTGGGGTGGGGAGTTTCGCAACAATGCAACAATCGCCGTTATCGATCTGTATGAGAAGTTGAACCCACATGTAAACATTGAATACGAATATAGCAGCTTCAACGAGTACTGGAGAAAACTTGCCCCACATGCAGCAGGCAATGCGTTGCCCGACATTATCCAGATGGACATCTCCTATCTGTCCCAGTACAGCTCGTTGCAACTGTTGGAGGATATGACGCCGTACATGCAGAACGGACTGATTGACACGACAGATATTGAGAAGAAACAGCTGGAGAGTGGTAGCCTGAATGGCAAAACCTATGGTCTCAGTTTGGGGGTTAACGCCATGCTCAGCATCTATGATCCGGAAGTGTTGAAGGCCAATGATATTGAATTGCCAACGGATACGTGGACATGGGCGGATTTTGACCGTATGGGCGAGCAATTGCTGGGGAAAGGCATTTATCTGGGAACTTATTTCACGCCGGAACAGTTTTTTGCGTATTACTTGAGACAGTATGGTTCCAAGCTATACGCCGAGGATGGCAAGAGGTTGGGTTATGAGGATGATGGATTGTTTATTGATTACTTTGGCAGGATGCAGCAGCTCGCGGAGAAGAAACTTATTTTTGCACCGGATATCTGGACATCCGACATTGGCCAACCCGACAACGACCCGTTTTATCTGGGAGAGGCTTTGTTTAGCTGGGGGTATTCCAACCAATTTATCAGCACCACTCAGCGTTATGGCAAACCCTTAACGATATCCCCGATGCCTGGGCCAAACAGCCAGGATGGGTTGTTTTTGAAGCCAGGCATGTTTTTCTCCATCGCGGGCAATTCCAGACATAAGGAGGAGGCGGCCAAGTTCATCAGCTTCTTCGTAAATGATTTGGATGCCAATCTGTTGCTGAAAGGAGAGCGGGGTGTGCCTGTCTCATCCCGTGTTAAAGAGCGGATGAAGCTGGTGGTTGAACCAGAGCTGGCGCAGGTGTTTGATTATATTGATTGGGTTGCCGATCACAGCAGCCAGATGGACCCGCCTGATCCTGTAGGTGCACCCGAGGTCACTGCGGTGCTGCGGGAGTTGTATGATCTGCTGTTGTTTGGCAAAATTACACCTGAGAAGGCGGCGAAAATTTTCCGTGAGCGGGCAAACGCAATTCTGGGTGGAAAGTGATAAAAATGGACTAGATCATATATGTATTTAATAGACTTGGAGCTGTTGTCGTTCACAAGCTCAACCTTCATTCTACTCGGATGAGGGTTTTTGTTATGGTATGGTGTATATTTCCTCTAGTATAATGAAAATGGGTAGTGGTCCTATCTGTAGATTAGATAGATTCTATCCATATATTAATGGATGAGGAGTGTCAGGATATGTCCATACATCAGATAGGTCACAAGGTGTCTTTTGCAGATATACATACGAAGTTGCCTCAGAAAAGTTGGATGTACACTCAGAATGAAGCGCACAACGGTGAATTTGAAGCCGAGGAAGTATGGTTACATTCTGGTGATCTTCATATCAGTGAACTGTTGTTGGATGAAGGACCTTTCTTGATCTTGGTTGACGGAAATCTTACAGTGGATCGTTATATTGGAAATACAAGTTCCGACGCGGCCAGTTCCAATCTGGTTGTACTTGGGAATCTCATAACGCCCTATATGATCGTGGGTGGGCAGGAAATATATATTACAGGTAATCTCTATGTGGAGGATATGTTCTGGGGGGATTATAACCATGGAGAATTGACAGTGAGAGGGAATGTAGAAGGTGGATTGCTGGTAAGTACCGAGCAATATAAGATTCAGGTTCAAGGACAGCGTAATGTGAAGCGTCAGCTTGAAGAATGGGAGGATCTCGGACCATGGCGGGGCTCTGACATGTTGGCGTTATTGGTTCCTGAATGTGTGATTGATGAAGATACAGAGCCGTTTCCTTGGCGAGAAGAAATGTTAAGGAGGCTGCAGCAAGGACAGCCTGTAATCAACCGAAAGTACATTCATGCTGAACAATCAGAGCCAGATGTGCCGGATTGGTTCGAAGATCATCGGGTTACCGCTGAGAACATAGAGCGTCTTACTCATCCATCTTTGTTGCCTGTAAGAGAGGAGGATGAGTTACTGAACAGCTATGAATTTTGGTTGGACGAGCAATTTTGCCGAGTATCGGTCTATGGAGATGAGCATACGGAGGGGTATTTCCGCAGTCTGTATTTTCAGGATGACCACAATTGTGCATTGTTGCTTAAGATGGAGCCATCAGATCAAGGTTCCAACTCTCCTGATAAACATATCGTACAGCAGGGTAAACCTGTCTGGATGATCTCAGGGGCATATCGTTATCTGCACAATGAGAATTCGGAATGGAATGTATTCTCGGAGAACTCACCTGCTGATATTCAGCAGTTAAACGAGCAAGGATGGAATACCTTGCTGCAGTCTGTATCGAATGTTCAGTATGCCCGTTCCTTAATTTCGCACCAACTGATCCATGATTTATTAGCACTGCCTGTCGTGGAGCCATATGACGATTATTATGATGATGATCGGCACGGACTGTGGATTGGAGAGTTATATTTTGCATTTCGACAAGCAGGTCAGATGTCTAATGGTGTTCCCCAGCCAGCCATGCTACGTATTGGAAGAGAGTATGTGGATGCTCAAGGGGAGACGCAGGTGGAGAAATACTATTATACTCTGCACCAACATGCAGACGGCTCGGAAAGTGTGTTGATCGAATACTCGGCTCAGAATAACGAGGATGAGGAAGAAGAACCGTTGTTGCTTGAAATTCATTATATTGGCGGCTCTCAGTTACTGCATGCCGTTCAATTGCTGGAACGTGGACGCAAAGTGCTCATTCAAGCGAATGAGGATCTACTGAATGGGGAGCCACCGTACGCTGCTGAATCATTTGCGAAGCGATTCTGGAAATCAAAAGGATATCTGAAATGAATAAAACAACCTTCACCTCGTTTGCAGAGGGAAGGTTGTTTTACTCTTTATTTGGTTTTTTCGATGGTTGCTATTGTTAGGGCATGCTACTTAACCAAACTGGGCTTGATGCAGTCGGCTGTACGAGCCTTTACGTGCGAGCAGCTCTTCATGACTTCCTTGTTCAGCAACGCTGCCGTTCTCCACTACCACGATGCGATCCGCATGTCTAATAGTTGCTAGTCGATGAGCAATCACCAAAGTTGTACGTCCCTGAGCTAGCTCGGACAAGGCCAGTTGAATGGCAGCTTCCGTCTCGGTGTCGAGTGCGGAGGTGGCTTCATCCAGAATGAGGATAGGCGGGTTCTTCAGGATCATTCTTGCGATGGATAGACGTTGCTTCTGTCCGCCGGAGAGTTTTACGCCACGTTCACCAATCATGGTGTCCAGTCCATCTGGCTGGGATTGTACCAGTTCTTCCAGTTGGGCCCGGCGAATGGCTTGCCAGATTTCGTCATCGGAAGCATTCAGCTTGCCGTATGCAATATTTTCACGAATCGTTCCGTCAAACAGGAAAATATCCTGCTGCACAATCCCGATATGGGAGCGCAGTGATTCCAGCGTCATGTCCTTCACGGGAATGCCATCAATGGAGATATGTCCTGCATCCACATCGTAGAAACGTGGGATCAGACTGCATAGCGTCGTTTTGCCTCCTCCTGAAGGTCCAACCAGAGCAACTGTCTGACCTGCCTGAACATTAAGGTTGACCTCAGACAGCGTGGGTTTATGTTCTCCATAAGAAAAGGTGACGTTATGAAAGGCAATATCGCCTTTCACATCCGAAATTGGTTTTGCCTGTGGTGTATCTTCTACATCCGGTACAGCTTCAAGCAGCTCCAGATAACGTCTGAAACCGGCGATGCCTTTGGGATACGTCTCAATGACGGAGTTAATCTTCTCGATTGGTCCGAGGAATACATTGGATAACATTACAAAAGCGATGAACTCCCCGTAAGTCATACTTCCTTGGATGACAAACCAGGTTCCACATACCAGTACAAACAGGGATACAAATTTCATCAGAATGAAGCTAAGTGAAGAGTTCCAGGCCATAATGCGGTAGGTAATTAGTTTGGTGAGTCTGAAACGTTCGTTGTTCTCAACGAAACGGCCTACTTCATGCTTTTCATTGGCAAAAGCCTGTACCACACGGATGCCGCTCACATTGTTCTCTACCCGTGCATTATAATCGGCGATATCTGCAAACATGCGCTTGAACGCTTTGGACATTTTGCGACTGAAATACAATGACAGGTAGATCATCAGCGGCACAATGATAAACGTCATCACAGCGAGCTGCCAGTTGATCCCCAGCATAATACCGAAAGCCCCGCCGAGTGTCATGAAGGCAATGAATAAGTCCTCAGGTCCGTGATGCGCGATCTCACCAATATCCATCAGATCGTTGGTCATACGGGAGACCAGATGCCCGGTCTTATTGTTGTCGAAGAAGCGGAAGGACTGCTTCTGTACACGTGTGAACAGTTCTCTACGCATATCGGATTCGATGTTAATACCGAGCTTATGGCCCCAATAGGTGACGGCATAATGGAAAAAGGAACTGAGCAGGTAGATGCCGAGCAAAAAGGCACATGCCGCCAAGATCATGGACCAATTGCCAGCCGGAAGCAGTTGATCGACTACCTGGTTAACGGCAAGTGGAAAGGCCAGCTCGAGCAGCGCGGCGGCGATGGAACAGGAGAAGTCTAATATAAAGAGCCTTTTGTAAGGACGATAATAAGACATGAAACGGCGAAGCATATGTAAGTCCTCCTTGATATGACACAAATGCCCGAGCAGGCTAAATCAGCCTGTCCGGACACCTGTATTCATGCTTATGTTATTTGCGGTTTTGCTCCGCACGTTCTACGATCATATCGGCGAATTCTTCAGCCTGACCTTGAATTGCAATCGGGTCGAAGTACCAGTAACGGTCTTCCAGCAATTCGTACACCTGATTGTTTTTCACAGCCGGCAGGGATTGCCAGATGGAGTCGCCTTGGTAATTTTTATTGTTCTCTCCGACGGTCAAGAAGATATGATCCCCTGCATAATCACCAACAACTTCACGCGAAATCTCTTTCCATTGGGTGTCACCCATCAGTTCTTTTTTGGTGATTTCGAGTGGGGCAAGTTGCAAAGCACTGTAGACCGCCTGTCCGCCTCGACCAAAATTATCTCCATATCCATAATAACTCTTGTCAGATACTTCAAGGATGGAGAAGGTTTCCTCCGGTTTGATGACGGTTTTCACCTTGGCACGAGCGGCTTCGATCCGTTCGTCGTACGTTTTCAGCCAAGCTTCGGCTGCTTCGGATTTGTTCATCAGCTCTCCGAATCCCCGAATTTCGTCATGTACATTGGTGAATGTACCATAAGGAATTACTACGGTAGGTGCGATCTTTTGATAACTCTCAATTTCACTGGCTTGGTCAGAGTAGGTAATGATCAGATCCGGGTTCATGGCAATGACCTTCTCCATCGATACCGCTGCCCGATCACCGATACTTTCAATGCCCTCCACCTGATCCGCATAGAACGGGTTTTCCAAATAATATTGAACAGCACCAACGGGCTTCACGCCCAGCGCGAGCAGATCACTTACGTACATATCGGTCACGATTCGTTTCGGTTCAGCCGGAATTTCAACATCCCCACTTAATGACTTGTAGACTCGCGTAGCATTCGAATTGTCCGAACCGGACGACGTGTCTGTGTTCGTCTCCGAAGAGGCCGTTGTCGTTTCAGCTCCCGTTGCCGATGTCTGTTCGGTGGCAGTGGAGCCCGTTCCGCTGCTACAAGCAGCCAGAATCATAATGATGGCAAGCATAAGCAGCAAGCCGGAAAATCGTTTTTTTGCAGCAAACATATCCTTATTCCCCCTATGTATAATCAATAATGATTATTATTCTCATTAATAACATAGAGGAAGACGTGAGTTTTGTACATGGACAACTATGATCACTATCGCATGGACAATTATGATGTTAGGTGATGCATGATATGCTGCAATTGCTTCATAACGGACAAAGGATCAAATCCGTAGAACGTGTCGGCATCGATCTCGTATACACGTCCTTCCCGAACGGCGGAGAGGGTACCCCAGAATTCCTGATTCAGCAGGTTATCCAGCTTTTCTCGCTCGGAGGGTTCCTCAGGGTAGGCAACAAACATGTGATCTGCTGCATACAAGTGAATCTCGGATAACGGAACATGAACGTACCCTGTCAGTAACTGCCCATCCTGCACCATCTGTGAGGGTGGGGTGAAACCAAGGGATTGATACAGCACATGGGAAGCTCTGCCCCAGCCATGACCATAGATATAAGCGCCGTCCTCTCCGATCATAAATATGCAAACGGCGGACCCGCGTGTTCCTTCCATCCATTGATCCAACGTATGATTGGCTTCTTGCTCAAGTTGATGATAACGATCTAATAACCCCCGTGCATTGGATTCAAGCCCGGTAACTCGTCCCAGATGAAGAAGCTGCTCCTGCCAATCGAGTTCCTCAAAGGGCATCAGAATGGTTGGGGCGATTACACGTAGTTCATCTGAACCGGGATGTGGTGCATATCCGATAATGACATCAGGATGAGCATTTGCAATCAGCTCTGGATGTTTAACCAGCTCATATTCGGAATGCTGCTCAAATGTTTCATGACCCTCATGACCAGGTTCACCACATTTATCTTCCATCCAGCTTGCTACCGCTCCCATGTGAGGAGTGTGGCCCAGTGCCAGAAGTGAGGCTGTATAGTTGTAAGTCAATGATACAATCTTCTTGGGCATTTTCCGATAGTGAGTTGGTGCTGAGCCAACCATCTGTTTGAATTTTCGGCTTAGATAGAACGTGTCCCTGTAGCCTGTCAATTGTGCAATTTCCTGTAGCGTAGGATTCGCGATCAACAGATGCTCTTGGGCCATCCTGATTCTGAGACGAGTCACATATTCAACAAAAGTAAGACCAGTATGTTTCTTGAACTCCCTCGAGAAATGCTCGGGACTCACATTGGCATCTCGTGCCAATTGTTCGCGGGTCAGCGAATGTGTATACATCTGATGGATATGTCTGAGCACGTTATCGAGCCAGGAGTGATCTTCAGGAGCAGAGTGGGTCACATGATCTTGCAAGATGTCCAGTAACTCATAGAACAACATATGTGGCCTGAAAGGACTGGAATCCTGACCTTTCGAACAGGCTTGGACCAGTTCTACTGCCTTGTCAGCGAGATTGCGGCTCACAATGGGGGCTGGTAACCCGAAAGGCCAGGACAGATGATCATTTTCAGTGGAATCAAATGCAATCGCAATGCCCTGTATGGGCGACAGAGAGCCGCGCTTGTTCTCGTGCTGAAGCAGGTTTTCGGCTTGCCGAACGACTGCGGATCCTGCATTTAATGTGAGTTTTCCCTCTGCACTAATTATCCTGGCCTGACCAGCGGTAACAACGTATAGTACATGAAGTGTGTTCCACATTTCATCTATGCGGGAGAATGCCTCGCGGTCGTGAAGCTGCACCAGATGACACAGCTTGAACAGGGCAACCGGTACAGACTGAATCTTCTGCAAGGAAATGGAGCGGGACAGCGATTTTTGATGATACGTGGGCTTGGAAATATTCATTAGATAACTGTCTCCTTACATATGTCAGCAGGGGCATAATTCGATTCATGCCCTTTGTATACTGGCGTAATTCTCGGATCTCGACTATTATGCAGTATATACTATAAATGAAGTGACGTGGATGGACAGATTGGACAATTCAACTTTTTCTGTGAAAAATGGACAAAGTGGTTGAAATCGCTATCAACACCGACTATAATGAAAATGTCGAAACGTTTCAATCTGGCGTTTACTGCCAGTTTCATTGCGTTAGGCATAAACTGTCCAGAGCGCGTCAGATTGAAAGACGTGTCATAACCATCACGAATGGTGTGGACAATGGTACGGACTGGAACGGGACACATTCAACCATGGTGCCGTAAGGATGGAGACAAGGATTTTTTTTGAGAACACCTCGAAACGTTTCGATTGACATCCATAGCTATGATATGTATAAAGATTAATAAACGATAATACAGGATGAAGTGGTTGTTCCAACCATGTATCGTATAAAATGTAGATAACCTTAGAATTTGTTCTAGTTTAGAAGGAGCGAACGTGGAATGGCAACGATTAAGGATGTGGCAAAGCTGGCAGGTGTAGCACTCTCGACTGCTTCCTATGCGCTGAGCGGGGATAGCAAGGTTAGTGCCAAGACCAAGGCTAAGGTGCTTGAGGCAGCACGAGAACTGAATTACCGCAAGAACGGCTTTGCCATGGACCTGAAGCGGAGCCGGACGAACACGATCGCTTTGATCCTGACCGATCTGTCGGGCCCGTATTACTCGGAGTTGATCCGTAGTGTACAGGATGTAGCCCTCACGAATGGGTATGACCTGATTGCGTGCAGCTCCATGGGTGGACGGGATTCAACGGCAGTGAGATTTTTGCGTGAAAAAAGAGTAGACGGAGCCATCATCCTGGCGCATAACATCCATGATGATATTCTGGTGGAATCTGCCGGACAGCGCTTTCCGATCATTGTGATGGATCGTCAACTGTCGAGTGACCATTTGGTCAACGTGCTGGTGGATGGAGAGCAAGGCGGTTATCTTGCCACGCACCATCTGATCCAGTCTGGACATCAGAAGATTGCTTATATCAGTGGCCCATCCAACTCGTATGACAACGCACTCCGTTACCAAGGGTATCTGCGAGCGATGCGGGAAGCGGGACTTGAAGAAAAGTCCAAATGGCGTCTGAATGGCAACTTTGTGCGTGAGGGTGGATACAGTGCAACCAAGATGATGATGATGCAGGGCGATCTTCCCTCAGCGGTATTTTACGGTAACGATGAGATGGCCATTGGCGGCCTGAAAGCCTTGGAAGAGCGTGGTATATCGGTGCCGGATGACATTTCCGTGATCGGTTTTGATGATATTCAGTTGTCGGAATATGTTCGTCCACCGCTGACAACGATACGCCAGCCGAAGCATGAAGCCGGGTCGCTCGCCGGACATCTGTTATTCCAGATGCTCAATGGCGAAGCGGTTGACCCTTCATATACGTTAACGATTAATCTGATCGAGCGCAGCTCTGTACGTTCGGTTTAGGCCGAGTCTGACAACCAAGGAAATGCCTGCATGCTGAAGTGAAAGTTCAATGATGGGGTTATCGTCCGGACGGGCTGTAAAAGGCCGGTTTGAAGAGGCCCCTATTCTTTTTCAGATTTATCGAAACGTTTCGATCTTATACTAATTCAAGGAGTGAACCCTATGACAACGATGATTAATGAACCGATCCGGTTGAATGCCGGGGAGTTATCCTTTACCTTTTTGAACAGTGGCGACCTATACCAGGCTACATCTGGTACAACAATGTTGAACCAGTTGCTCAGCAACCAGATTGATGGATCTCTGAACAACCTGTACCTGCGTGTACACGAGGGAGAGAACATCAGCTCGTTCCCGTTGCTCGGTGTACGTTCGAATAGCAAAGTAATTACAAGCAAAGCACAGTCCAACAGCCAGTTGATCTGGGAGGGCACAGTCCAGCCGAAAGGCAGTGAACAGGGTATCGGCTATCAGGTCGTATTTACGGCTACACCACAAGGTGTTTGGTTCTGGGATGTGAAGCTCACTGGACAACAACAAAATGTAGATGTGGTATATGGACAGGATGTGGGTCTTGCTGATCCAGGTGCGGTACGCAGCAATGAAGCTTATCTGTCACAATACATTGACCATACGGTGTTCCAAGATGAAGCGAAAGGGTATGTGGTATGTTCCCGTCAAAACCAGCCTCAGGGCGGTGCATTTCCGTATATGCAACAAGGTTCCCTGACGAAAGCAATCGGTTATTCCACAGATGGATTCCAATTCTTCGGTCTGTCGTACAAGGAAACGAATCAACCAGAGAGCTTGAATCGCCCAACACTTGCGAATGAGACGTATCAGTATGAATTTGCCTATACCGCATTGCAATCGGAACTGCTGAATCTGAACGGAGAGGCTCAAGTGGTCTTCTATGGACTGGCGAAGCCTAATCATGCCGAAGGAATCTCTGCACTGGAATTCGGAGATGAAGTTACAGCAGCTTGGAATGAAGTACAGGCTCTGACTGTGGAAAATGGCGACGTGTTGGAACAGGTGAAACTGTCCTCCTTCCTGGGTGAACCTCTGGTAACGCTTGATCTGACGCAAGATGAGATTCATGATCTGTTCCCTGATCGTCATCAGGAAGAGCACAACGGTGAGGAATTGTTATCCTTCTTCACAGGCAGCTATGAGCATATCGTACTGAAAGCAAAAGAATTACTTGTGGAGCGTCCGCACGGTCACATTCTGATGAGTGGTGGCAACGTGCAACTTGGGGCACAGGTTATTACAACGACATCGTATATGTACGGTATTTTCAACTCACAGCTCGTTATTGGGAACACCAATTTTAATAAAATGATCAGTAATGCCCGTAATGCCTTGAACGTGCCGAAGACGGCAGGACAACGCATCTATGTGGAAATGGACGGACAATATCGCCTGCTGACAATGCCATCCCTGTTCGAGATTGGCTTCAACTATGCACGCTGGATCTACAAAACCGAATCCGACACGATCATCGTGACCAATTACACAGGTGCACATTCGACGGAAGTAAGCATGAACGTACGCTCCACAAGTGGTGCGGCATACCGTTACCTGGTAACGAACCAGATTACGATGAATGTGAATGAATACGAGTATCCGCTGCATATGACGCAGGATGGCGATACGTTGATCTTCAAAGCTGACCCACAAGCGATTAGTGCCGAAACGTATCCGGATCTGCAATACCGTATGTCGGTGGATGGTGCGACTGTAAATGTAGGTGACGAAACGTTGCTGGCAAGTGGTATCCGCAGTGGTTCCGCATCGCTGGTTACACTTAGTCTGGAAGCGAGTACTGAATGGACGCTGAAGGTACAAGGGGTACTGGAAGGCCAAGCGAACAGCGGAGTGGCAGCAAGCTCAAGTCTGACTTTTGAAGAGGAAGTGCAGGCATATCGCGAGTTCTTCGCAGGTGTGATGAACGGGTTCCGTTTGTCCCGTGGAGAAGGTCAGAGTGCAGAGGATCTGTTCAAAGTGAATGCGCTGGCTTGGTGGTACACCCACAACATGCTGGTTCACTACTCCGTACCTCACGGTTTGGAGCAATACGGCGGCGCGGCATGGGGTACACGTGATGTATGCCAAGGTCCGGTGGAGTACTTTATGGCAACGCAAAAATATGAGCAAGTTCGCGATATCATTAAAATGGTCTATACTCACCAATACGAAGATGATGGCAACTGGCCGCAATGGTTCATGTTTGATAAATACTTTGCGATTCAACAGGAAGAAAGTCATGGCGACATTATTGTATGGCCATTGAAAGTATTGGCGGACTACCTGACAGCAACTCGCGATTATGCAATCCTGGATGAGAAAGTACCTTATACCGTCAAGCATAGCTTCGGGTTCACGGAAGAGACAGCAACGGTACTGGATCACGCGAAAAAAGAGATCGAATATATCCGTTCGCACTTCCTGCACGATACGTTCCTGTCTTCCTACGGAGATGGCGATTGGGATGATACGCTCCAACCAGCCAATGCACAGCTGAAGCAATACATGGTGAGCAGTTGGACGGTGGCATTGACGTATCAGTCCGTGAACGTGCTCTCGCAAGCGCTGAAATTCAAGGATGCAGACTTTGCGAAGGAGCTTGACGTACTCGCACAAGGCATTCGTGAGGACTTTAACCGTTACATGCTGGGCACAGATGTGATTCCGGGCTTTGTGTACATGGAAGAAGCCGACCAAGCGAAGCTGATGCTTCATCCAACGGACACAGAGACAGGCATTCAATATCGCCTGTTGCCAATGACGCGCAGCATGATCGGTGAATTGCTGAATGCGGAGCAAGCAGAATCGCATTACGCATTGATCCGTGAACAGTTCCTGTGCCCGGATGGCGTGCGTCTGATGAATCGTCCGGCTCAATATGCTGGCGGTGTAAGCACACACTTCAAACGTGCAGAGCAAGCATCCAACTTCGGACGTGAGATTGGTTTGCAATATGTACACGCCCATATCCGTTACGTGGAAGCGATGGCGAAGCTTGGCAAGACAGATCAGGTATGGAATGGTCTTGCGATGATCAACCCGGTTGGCATCGGAGAGGTTGTGCCTAACGCGGAGATTCGTCAAGCGAACTCGTACTTCAGTAGTTCTGACGGCAAGTTCAATACGCGTTACGAGGCACAGGAGCATTTTGACCAGCTTCGTAAAGGGACTGTACAAGTGAAAGGCGGATGGAGAATCTACTCCAGCGGCCCTGGAATCTACATGAACCAGCTGATCTCCAATGCGCTTGGCATTCGTCAAGAGGGCGGCGATCTGGTCATTGACCCGGTATTGCCAGCTGAGCTGAACGGCATGCAATTCGAATTCGAGTATGCAGGTGAGCCAGTGACATTTATCTATCACTTGAACGAAGGTGCTGTGAGTCGTGTAGCGGTGAATGGCAAGGACATTCGCACCGAGCGTACAGCGAACCGTTACCGTCAGGGCGGGGTTTGCATCTCGCTTGATGAGTTCAGACAGGCACGCAGTGCGACTGAGCGCACAATCGTTGATATTTATATGTAATACTATGTAAGTTGTAAAGGTGATCTATCTCTATACGATCTATCTTAAAATGCATCCTTTAGAATGCTCATTGGATTCTTCTTTATCCAATGAGATACTGGGGGTGCTTTTTATATTTTTTGTATTAGATAACAAAGGTAAACAATTCTTTTTTGTAGAATTATATTTTAGTATTAATCTATTGCAGTTTAGTTCATGGTTGTAAAATTCCATCACAAGGGGGGATCGTTAATGGGGTCTTATTGGGAAGATAGATTTGAAATGGAAGGAAGAATTTGGGGAGATTTACCTAGTGAAATGGCATTTAAGGCAATATCACTTTATAAGCAGTTTAATATAAAAAAAGTACTCGTTTTAGGAGCGGGATATGGGCGGAATACCAAGGAACTATCTAACTTTTTTGATGTAGATGGAATTGAAATTTCGTCAACTGCCATCAAACTTGCACGGGAATTTGATACTAAATCTAACTTTATTCATGCTTCCATATTTGATATTGAATTAGAAGAGAGATATGACGCTATATTCTGTTACAATCTTCTTCATTTATTCAAGCAGAACGAACGAGATTTAATCATAAACAAATGTATTGAACTTCTTAATGACAATGGAGTAAGCTTTTTTTCTGTATTTTCAGACGAGGATAGCAACAATGGAAAAGGAAATCAGATTGAACCCTGTACATATGAATATAAAAAAGGGAAGTATGCTCATTTTTTTACGGAGGATGATTTAATGGAGCACTTCAAACACTTTACCATTTTGGAGACTGGCCATCTCAAAGAGCAACTTTTTTATACACATCAGAGTAGCACGTGGATTAGCTTAAGATATATTAGTACTCTCAAGAAATAATTTAAGATGTGGCTATCACTTGAAAAATAATAGCTAAAAGGATGGCATTATAATACAGTGCCATCCTTTTAAAGTAATCAAAAAGAATTATTGTGCTCGATTTTGGTTGTATTTCTTTCGAATTTAATACGATAAAATACAGTACCGATCAAAGTTAAAAAAACCATGGTAACGAAAAGCCCCGATCCACCAAGCTGATTCAATAAAAAACCACCTAGAATTGGTCCTATGAATTTTCCGAAATACAAGAATGATTGAGCACCGTAGTATGTACCTCTTAGATGATCTGGTGCTATTCTGTCTACCATAGCACTGGCAGCAGGGAAATATAGAATTTCTCCTACTGTGAATACAAATATAGATATAAGAAGAAATACTAAATTAGGGGAAAAGCGCTTTAGAAACACACTATGTATTCATAGAAAGGTTTCCACGATATTTATTTCAGCATAAAAATCACGGAAGACACCGCGGGAAAACTCAAAAAAACTCCACTATTTTCATCATGGTGGAGTCTTTTTTTATACATAAGAAGGAGACGTACTTTGAAGCGTTTTGTGAGAGAGAACACATTGTCCTAATGTAAATCTATTTATTTCATTTGTACGCTCTTGGTGTTTCGATGTTCACCGCAAAGGCACTGCCAGCAACGTGTGCAACAGCTCATTATGCTGCACATGCTTGGTGACGTACCCCTGTTGCTCCAGCCATCCGCATAGCTCACCCAGCAGAGGGAAGTGACGGTCACGCAAGGCGCGCAACTGTTCTTCGTGTCCAGATAATTCAGCTTCACGGACATACGCCTCGCGGTGAGCAGCATTGACAAACATCAGATCCGTTAGACCGATACGTCCGCGCGAGGTTAGAACTCGCTGCATCTCCTGTAAGGCCAGTAGTTGCTGATCTGGACTCAGATGATGGAAGGCGAAGCTGGATACAACAAAGTCAAAGGATTGATCCGCAAAAGGCAGAGCCAGAAAATTACCAAGCTTCACCTGCATCTCGGGATATTTGGTACGACATCTGCGCAGCATCTCCCGGGACTGGTCGATTGCAGTCATGTCTGCGCCGCAACGTAGTAGTTTTCCTGCGAGATTACCCGTGCCTGTACCGATATCGAGTCCTTTCTCGCCTGGGGCGGGCGAGATCCATTGAGCTGTCTGTTCCAGTCCCTCATCATAGTTGTGATACAGGTAAAAGGAAGACTGCACCGTATCATTTGAATCACTCGATGTGGACTCATCTGTATTATGATATGGATGTGAAATCTCATGCTGATCGTTTATAGGCGAGACGTTGTCTGAACGATGCCTGTCCTCTGAAAAGGATTGCCTCGCACTGTCCCTGTGTCCACCCTGCACTCGCTGATCATGGACGGCTGCTTGTGTGTCATAATTCCACCGATCATGCCAGTTCTGCCGTGCTTCACGCAGACGCCGCGCACTGTCCGCAAGATCGTGCAGATGGCTGACATCCAGCGGTCCGTCCTGGCGATTCAGATCAATCATACGCTGGGTTGTATCCATCATACGTTTCAGTTCAATCCATTGGGCATACATGACGGCCTGTTGCAGCTCCAGATATTCTTCCAGCCGCTGCTGATTCCCCTGATCGATCTCTCCGAGCGCGTGTGTAATATCCTGCAGAGACATGCCAATCTCACGCAGCGCAGCAATGGTTTGAAGCCGCCAAATATCATTTTCTGTGTAGGTGCGATACCCGTTAGTGGTCTGTTTGGCGGGTAGAATTAATCCTTTTTCCTCATAAAAACGAATGGCTCTCGCCGATATCCCGAGCCTGCTTGCTGCCTCTTTGATATTCATCATGCGTCCCCTCCTTATCGAACCAGTATAAACCATGACGTTACGGCAAGGTTAAACGTTTATTTCATTTCATTATGCGAAAAGGTTCAAACCCGGTTGGAATTTTAGTCAACGTTGAGGCTATGCTACAATATATAGAACAAAGCCAGTTAGACAGTGTCGCTAACGAATCATGGTTTCCTAACTTCTAACTCATCACTCGCTTAACTTCCGGCGTTGTAACGTACAGCGTTGTCGACTATAGCACGAAAGGTTGAATCATTATGCTTACCAGCCATACATGTACGATTCGTCCATCCGAGATTAAAGATGCAGCACAGCTCATGGAGTTGGACACCCTGGTATGGGACAAATACACCTCTCCTGCACCGATGCAATGGCGCTCCAGACAGCAATACC
Organism: Paenibacillus sp. CB74; assembly: GCF_055687625.1. Taxonomy (NCBI): domain Bacteria; kingdom Bacillati; phylum Bacillota; class Bacilli; order Caryophanales; family Paenibacillaceae; genus Paenibacillus; species Paenibacillus sp. CB74. Next base: position 5,949,722 of record NZ_CM146009.1, read on the forward strand.
TGCAGTATTGTCCGCCAGGCAGCCAATTGATTGCGGTGCAGGGAGAGCGGGTATGTGGTTATGTGGGCTTTCAGCCAGCGACAGGTATGCCCGTCAACCGTCACGTTTACGAGATTCATATTGCAGTTCATCCTCATGATCGGCGTTGTGGTATCGCTACTGCTTTGATGGATGCTATCAAGCAGCATGCGGCCCAACAAGGCGTTCGTAAGCTCAGGCTGCGTGTACTCTCCAGCAATCCGGGAGCGATTACGTTTTATACCCAGTGTGGATTTGTGACGGAAGGCAGGTTGGTGTCCGAGTTTTATATCGGCGGCAAGGATGTGGACGACATTCTTATGGGTTATTTTATCCAGACCAAATAGAAATGTAGCTGAGGAGGAGGAACAACGATGGACATGGGACTTCAAGGTAAAAAAGCACTGGTGCTGGCTTCCAGCCGCGGGCTGGGCAAAGCGGTAGCCGCTCAATTGGCAGCAGAAGGTGCTGACGTCATGCTCGCCAGCCGGAGCGAAGAAAAGCTCGCAGCCGTGAAGCAGGAGCTTCTGGCGCTTGGTGGTGGTGGACGTGTGGAGTATTGTGCAACCGATGTGACACGTAAGGAAGATATTGAGGCGCTGATTCACAAGACAGCAGAGCTGTTCGGGCAGATTGATATTCTGGTAAACAATTCGGGTGGTCCGCCATCGGGTTCATTTGAGTCACTGACGGATGAGGATTGGGAACGTGCATTTGAATTAAATGTGCTCAGTTATGTAAGGCTGATTCGCGGTGCTCTTCCTTATATGAAAGAACACGGAGGACACATTGTGAATATCGCTTCAACTTCCGTAAAGCAGCCCATTCCGGGTCTGGTGCTGTCCAACACGTTCCGTACCGGCGTTTTTGGATTGGCAAAGACGTTATCCCAAGAGCTGGCTCCATACGGAATTTTAATCAACACGGTGGCGCCAGGACGTATTGCCACAGACCGCATTCGTGAGCTGGACGCTGCACGGGCAGAGCAGAACGGAGTCAGTGAGGATGAAGTCTCCGAACAGTTCCGCAAGGAGATTCCACTCGGCCGTTATGGTCAACCAGAGGAGTTTGCCAAAGCGGTGGTGTTCCTGTTATCCGGGGCCAATACGTACATCACCGGAACCTCATTGATCGTGGATGGTGGTATGGTCCGAGCCCTCTAAGGAAGAAGTTTGATCGACAGATTTAAAGTGATATGGAAACGGATTGCGATATCAAGACAGAGCCCCTCCTTAATGTCCACTTGTTGTGGAGAAGGAGGGGCTTTATCTTGATTCATGCATTAAACCGGGTGTATAAAGAAGCCTGTGCTTGTCTAACGTTCTGGGCCTAATCCTTTGTTAAGATAAGTCTTTGATGCTGTCATTAGGTGACTTGTCGACTTTGCTGGAATTCGGATTCGGCACTGTCTTGGCCTCGCCGTCTGGTCTTGCTCCATGATCATGGATGTGACCTGCTGGACCTTCTGGCTGTTTACCATTGACGAGGTCAGTAACTCGTTGAGTAATGTCTGCCTCGCGCTCATCGAATTGGCTTTGTGTGATCTTGCCGTCGGTTAACTGTTGTTGCAGTTCTGCTTTCTGGGCAGTAACGAGTGTATCAATAACCGTCTGCACGTCCACGTTCTTGGTGGCGGCAATCTCGGCAATAGTGCTGCCTGCTTCACGGGCTTCCTTCAGTTCTTCCGTTGTAACCCCGAGGATGGAGGTCAGTTCCTTGGTATAACGTTCTGCTCCTGGTCCACCAAATCCACCCCGACCACGCCCACCTGCTCCAACGTCCTTCTTATTACCATTTACCAGGTCAGTCACACGTTGTGTAATTGTAGCTGCACGCTCATCGTATTGGGTTTGTGTGATTTTGCCATCGGTCAACTGCTGCTGGAGTTCTGTTTTCTCCGCTGCGACCAGTTGATCAATGACGGTCTGTACATCTACATTTTGGGTTGCTGCAATCTGGGCAATGGTGCTGCCTGACCTGCGCGCTTCTTTCAGCTCATCGGCAGACACGCCAAGCACGGAGGTAAGTTCGTCCGAATAGCGCTCCAGCCCGGGCCCCAAACCTCTAACCCCGTCTTCTGGTTTTATTTTATGTGAATTTATTGTAGGAGCGTTGTCCGTCTGGCCTGAAGGGTTTGCTGCCGGATCTGCATTAGCTACTGAATGTGCAAACATGCCTCCACCGAGTGCAATCGTCATAGCCATTGCGCTGGTAACCACTACTGTTCTTGATGTTTTGGCTCTCTTCATCCTGGATCATCCTTCTTTCTTCTGTAGGTTGGTATGGGTGTTCACCCACAACGTTATATTAGAGAGCAAGAATGAAGGGAGGCTGAGAGGAACCTTAATTGTCAGTAAAAAATGGATCAATAACCAAGAATGCCCCTCACCCGTGTTTAAAATGTACACAGGAAAGGGGCATACGGTTGGTCTTAGTTAGATTTTAACTCAATTATGTAAACAAATTAGCGTAAAAGTTCCCATTCATGCTGCAGCATGCCGTATACTGCATGGTTCACGTAACCTTTAGGCAGCTTCTCTGCCTGACGAATGACACCCTCTAGAACGAATCCGAGTCTTTCCGGGATAGCGCGACTGCGTTTGTTGTTCGTTGCCGAGCGAATCTCAACGCGATTCAGATCCAGTGTGACCAGTGCATAATCAACCAGAACGCGACAAGCGCTTGTCATCAAGCCCTGACCCTCAAAACCTTTCCCAAGCCAATATCCGATGCTCACCGAGCGGTTGGTCCAGTTAATCTCGTGGAATCCGATGATGCCGGCAAGATCACCTTTTAACCACACACCGGCGGTGAAGCCGCCATTTTCAGCACCTTGTTTTAATGCATTAGTAATGAAGTTCGAGGTGTGTTCCACTTCTGTCACATGATCAACCCACGGTAACCAATGTCTCAGTTGATCCCGTGAACGATCCGTGAGTTCGAACAGCGGTTTGGTGTGTTCCATGGCCAGCGGCCGGAGTTCGGTATATTCATCCAATGAATAGGTAAACATGAATGCAACCTTCTTTCTTTATATAGTGTTGTTCAAAAAAATCCACTTTTGATTACGAATTATGCCTAGCGGCATTATCAGCATCGAATATGAAATTCAGCCGAAATGTCCGTTGCTCACGTAGCTCTATCTACGCTCCGCTACTCCATTTCTAGCTTCATTCCATCTTCTCGGTACTGAAAACCAGATTTTTTTGAACACGTGTTTGTAGTGAATTAACGGGAAGTCTTGGGTAACTTTTGTTCCAGTGCAAACAGGTCTTCTTCCATCGATGCCATGCGTTGATTGACCGTTGTGCGCGCGTCACGGAGTGCCTGATTATATATGTAGGGAGCGAGCTGTGTCATGAACAGGTCGAGGACACCCCAAGCGGCCAGATCACCCAGTTCTTCGCCACGTTCCTCTTCGAAATACGACTGGATGGTACGAATGGCTTCATCCTGCTGTTCTTTGGTCAGTTTAAGCGAATTTGATGTGATGGGAAACCCTCCCTTTAATTTTATTTTACTATCATGCTACATGATTCGAGCGAACCCGTCAAAATGGTTTTGGGCCTATTTATGCACGGCTGTACCTGACTTTGGTGCCTTCTTTATTGAACTCCTCCCCCGTTAAAGGTATATTTAAATGAAACGCGTTGCAATTACTGAAAGTTCCAATCAATTCATGAAAGGTTTGATACCTGTGGACAATCGTACAACCCCACCTAACTTTATCAAAAATATTATTACCGAAGATCTCCGGTCAGGGAAAGTCCAGGAAGTTATTACCCGTTTTCCTCCGGAACCGAACGGTTATCTGCATATCGGCCATGCCAAGGCGATCTGGATTAACTTTACGCTGGGCGGCGAATTTGGCGGCAAAACGAACTTGCGCTTTGATGACACGAACCCGGTCAAGGAAGATGTAGAGTACGTTCAATCGATTCAGGAAGATGTGAAATGGCTCGGATACGAGTGGAACGAGAAACGTTTTGCCTCGGATTATTTTGATGAGATGTACAACCGTGCGGTCTTGTTAATTAAAAAAGGTAAAGCCTATATCGACGACCAAAGCGCCGACGAAATTCGTCAAATGCGCGGAACGCTGACAGAGCCGGGCAAGAACAGCCCGTACCGTGATCGTTCGGTGGAAGAGAATCTCGACCTGTTCACTCGTATGCGTGCAGGCGAATTCAAGAACGGGGAGAAAGTGCTGCGTGCCAAGATCGATATGTCTGCACCGAATATCAACCTGCGCGATCCGGTAATTTACCGGATTTCACATGCACATCATCATAACACGGGCGACAAATGGTGCATCTATCCGATGTACGCTTTCGCTCACCCGCTCGAAGATGCCATTGAAGGTGTAACACACTCCCTCTGCTCCCTGGAGTTCGAGGACCAACGTCCATTCTACGATTGGGTTATTGCGGAATGTGAGATGGAGAGCCAACCGCGTCAATACGAATTTGGCCGCCTGAACCTGTCCCAGATGGTGACCAGCAAGCGGAAGCTGAAGCTGCTCGTGGACGAAGGCCATGTGGATGGTTGGGATGATCCTCGTATGCCGACCATTTCGGGTCTGCGCCGCCGGGGATATACGCCGGAAGCCATTCGTGATTTTGTATTCGAGACAGGCATTTCCAAGAGCCAAGGGGTCATCGACCTGCAAACGCTGGAGCACTTTGTACGTGAAGACCTGAAACTGAAAGCTCCACGCACGATGGCTGTCCTGCACCCGCTCAAAGTGGTTATTACCAACTACCCGGAAGGGCAAGTGGAATGGCTCGAAGCAGAGAACAATGTGGAGAACCCGGAGATGGGGAATCGCCAAATTCCGTTCTCTCGTGAGATTTATATCGAACAAGACGATTTCATGGAAAATCCGCCGAATAAATACTTCCGTTTGTTCCCTGGCAACGAAGTTCGTCTGAAACATGCATACTTTATCAAATGTAACGATGTAATCAAGGATGCAGAAGGCAATGTGATCGAGATTCATTGTACCTATGATGTGGAGACGAAGAGCGGTAGTGGCTTCACTGGCCGTAAAGTTAAAGGTACAATCCATTGGGTAGAAGCGACTCAAGCGGTACCTGCTGAATTCCGTCTGTATGAGCCTTTGATCCTGGATGAAGCACCAGAAGCTGAGGTTGAAGTGGCTGTAGCTGGGGCTGAAACGGAGGTTGTGGAAGAGCAACCGGAGAAAACGTTCCTGGATCAACTGAACCCGAACTCCCTTGAGGTTGTTCACGGGTATGTGGAACAAGAGATGAAGGAAGCGAACGCTCAGGACAAGTTCCAATTCTTCCGTCACGGTTATTTCAGCGTAGATCCGAAACATTCCGAGCCAGGACGTCCGGTATTTAACCGGGTCGTATCTCTGAAAAGCTCATTCCAACTGCCGAAGGCATAAGCTCGATGAATCAGCTTAAGCTCTGTTCATCGGAGTGCTGGCAAGCAGACAAATGATATGTTAAAGCAAGGGCATCCTTTGTCATGATCATGGCGAAGGATGCCCTTTTGTTTTTCAACATATAGTTAGGTTAGTTTTAGACCGAGTATATAATATGGCATGAGCATGAACATGAGTTGAAGTGGTGGATGTGCGTGTGAGGCAAGAATCTAACGAACCGAGGACATGCTATTAAAGCTTATTTCGGCATTCCAGCAACGTAACGAATCGTAGACACCTTATTTCCTCATTTATCCTGTCTTTTCGAGATTTTTAGTGTCTTTTATGCGATATAACGTGACTGAGATTCCTTAGCTTTAGCATTAGGTGAAATTACTGCAAATAAGGAGTCTAAGGTTCGTTAACATTAGAAGCAGGGCTGTGTTGAGAGTATAGATGAAGCACTTGATGAGGGGGAGTTATGAGAACCGGGATAAAGCTCGGGATAAGTTATATTGCCTGTTGTAAAGTTAGTTTGAGATACAGGGAGGACTGGATCAGAGTACAAACTAGGAACTACTAATGTATCTTGCCACTATTAAGTTGTAATGGGTACAGTTCAGTCTGGAACTGTACAAGGTGAAGGGCATTAAGTCGAGAGCGCCCCTTTCTCTGTTCTTCTTTACTACTACTATCCATAATCTTTTGTTTGAATGTTTGAACGTTAATTTGCACGATAACGGAGAGGACAGAAGAAAGCTGGAGAAGCGGAGTGTTCGCCTTTATCCCTGGATTTTACCCTTTGAAAAGGGAATCAAAAAAATCCGGGGATAACAGCGATCGAAAGATTCTTCTGTCATCGTAGTGCTCTTGTGTAAATCAATCTTTCAATTTTTCTAACAAAAGATTATCTCTCCTCATCCATATTGCCCATCTCCGTCAACACAACCGGCTGATAGCCGTTACGGCGGTTTGACAACCACATGATGCTGAATCCAACAGCACCGATGAGCGAGAAGAATACGCCAATACTGTACATGACTTCCGCCCCGAAGTTCTGGAACAGCCAGCCGCCGAACAGACCCGCAATAACCCCTGAGAGACCGCCCCAGGCCATCGTATAGACCGCTTGACCGGAGGAACGATAGGGTCTTGGAATGAACAGCATGGTCAGTTGTGTGCCTACATAGAAGTACCCACCGAACGTGATGGAATGCATCAGCTGAATGAATACAATCTCCATCGGGTTGCTGGCCAGTGCCATAAGCTGCCAGCGCAGTGCAAACAGCAGACTGATCAGGATGAGAGAGGCCAGAAGCATACTCATTTTGCGTTTGAGCAAGCGGTCGAGCAGCAGGAATACACCGACTTCGAGAATGGATGAGGTGAAGATGGCCCAGCCGACCATCTGTTTGTCGCCACCCATCTCTACAATATATAAGGACATAAATGTACTGTTCATGGCATTGGGTACCGAGACCAGTACACCGAGACCGATAAATGTCATGAAATACGGATTGAACATGACTTTGCCAAACCGCCGAAAAGTCACCACGGGTGTATCTGAAGCAATAGGCTGTCTGGGCAGGAACACGGATAACACGAAGGCGACAGTAATCATGCACGCAAAGATAATGGATACACTGCCGATACCAAAACGGTCAATGAGCGGACCGGCTGCAACGGCAGTCAGTGCCCAACCGAGTGAACCCCAGAGCCGGAATGATCCAAACTTCTGGGTTGTGCCATCGATATATCCGAGAATCAGGCTATTGGTTTGAGCGAATAATGGGCTTTGAAAAAAATAAAAAAAGATCATGGCTACATAGATCCATGTATAACTGGGCGCATAGAATACACCTTGGGCGAGCACAAAAGTGCCTCCCATCATGATCATCAGAATGATGCGAATATTGCGGGATTTATCGCTCCAGAAACCCCAGAACGGGTTGGCGAACAAGGAGACAAAAGGTCCAATCGCCATCAGACTGCCAATCTCCAGTTTGGTCATGCCAATCTCTTGCAGATATAACTGCAGGAATCCGGCAAAGATGGAGATGGCGCCATATATGAAAAAGTTATATAGTTTCAGAGATCCCAATGAGGGATTACCTTTTGAAGGTACAGGTCTGTCCAATTAAGCCATTCCTTTCAAATGCATATTGTTCAATGTATCATTTGTTGAAAGGGGATTCAATCTATAGAAAAAGTTGATCCATTGATATAACAAGCTCATATCGTTACCAGGAGGGAACAAGCCAACATGAACTCAAGGGAATGGACAGGCATCATATTGGCAGGAGGTTTATCCAGCCGCATGGGGACCAACAAGGCCATGCTGGAACTAAACGGTTCTGCTGTACTGCAACATGTCACAAAGGCCTTGAGACCCGCAGTATCGCGTATCATCGTGGCTGCCGGACCCCATGTGACAACCTACAGTGCAATGGACTACGACTGCGTTCAGGATCACTATCCGGGGAAGGGGCCACTCGCCGGTCTTCACGCGGCGCTGGAAGCTTCCGATACAGATTGGAATCTGGTATGCGCTTGCGACATGCCGCTCCTGCAAACGTCTTTTTTCGATGGAATAAAAAAGCTGGTTGAATCGCATAACTCATATTCTGCTATCGTTCCACGCGTGGATGGACATGTCCACCCTCTTGCAGGGGCCTACCACAAGCGAGTGCTCCCTGATCTGGAGCAGCGTCTGAATCAGGATCATCTTCGAGTCATGCGATGGCTTGAAGAGATCGGTTGCCGCTATGTGGAAGTGGAAGAGCTTGAGAGCGCAGGTGTCCATCAAGTAGCGATGCAAATGAGTAATATGAACACGCCGGAAGAGTATGAGCGTATACGCAATCAAGATTCCGGACTTGATTCAGATCTATAGGATACAGGATCACCTGATTCATCTGCATGATGGTTGCGGTATTGAAGCGGGCTCTGGCCTGTCCAACGTTTGAATTGTCTGCTGAAATGGGACAGATGGGTGTAGCCGAGCTTCCACGCAATTTCCCCGAGCGACAGCTCAGGCTGTTCGATCAGTACCTTGGCCTCCTGCAATTTCAAGCTGGACAGGTAAGCCCTGGGTGATCGCCCGTACACCTTGCGAAAGACCTGTAGACCATATCCCGGGCTGATGCCAAACGAGGATATAATCTGCTCTACTTTGACCGTGGATACACTGCTTTCCTTGGTTCGAAGCTGGGCATGGAATGCCTGCTTGATTGCCTCCGCTATAGCTCCCGCATAATGCATGGCTGTTGGAGCTGGTGCATGTGAAGCAGCAACGGAAGTTGTGGATTCCGGTTCATTGTCAGCGGCCTGGGACAACAGGGCGAACAGTTCAAACATGCGTGCCTGCATGATCATTTTGTCCGTGGATGTGTAGGCTTCGGATACATTAATCATGCTCATCCAACTCTCCAGCACAACGCGCATCTTCCGATTAACGGCCGTACCTGCTGCGTAGATTTGGCTATGCTGTGACATTAGCTTCAGGGTAAAGACCGGATCATCCACATTAAAGTGAGCGCTAAAATAAGTCATGCCTTCCGTCGATACACATTGATTCGTATGTTTGAACCCGGGAGGAATGAGAAGAATGGAACCTTCCTCCACGGTATAGGTATAACCATGAATCACACTCTCCTGAGTACCTTGGATGATCAACATAATCTCAAAACCCGGATGTGATTCCTCCGGCATCGCCCATCCATGGGGTACTTGTTGGCTGTGCGCACCATAGAATTTGATGTTGGAGTCGATAATAGGCAGCCAGTGGGCCAGCGTATGGTGAGGCATTTCTCGGAGCTGTGATCGGATATCCATAACATTCACCTCGGAAAAGGGTAAAAACAACTCGCCTTATACAATCGGCACCCTTAGTATACTTCATTATAATCAGTTTAACGCGAGCATGGATAGTCCATGGAACATATCAGCGTTTGAAGAGGTTACTGAACAATCCAAGTTCTTCAACCGATAATAATGTAAACGCTACCATTAAGGCTTGGAATATGTCAACTCTTGCACACGTCAAGATCATTATATTTTCCACTTAAAAAGGAGATTAAATCATGGACAAATTATTATATGGTGTGGCCTACTATGATGAATATATGCCTTATGAAAGATTGGACAAGGACATTCAGATGATGAAGGATGCAGGGATCAACGTAGTCCGCATTGCAGAATCAACCTGGAGTACTCATGAACCGCAGAATGGCGTATTTGACTTCTCTTCGGTAGACCGTGTGCTGGACGCCATGCATGAAGCGGGGATTCAGGTCATCGTTGGAACACCAACGTATGCTGTTCCAACGTGGATGGTCAAGGAACATCCAGACGTGCTGGCTACTACCTCACAGGGACCTGGTAAATATGGTGCAAGACAGATCATGGATATTACACATCCAACCTATCTATTCTATGCCGAGCGGATCATCCGCAAGCTGATCTCTCGGGTAAGCACACATCCAGCGGTCATCGGTTATCAGACGGATAACGAGACGAAACATTACAATACGGCCGGAGATAATGTACAATTGCAATTCGTCAAATATATGCGGAACAAGTTCAGCTCTCTGGATGAGCTTAACAAGGAATTTGGCCTCGATTACTGGAGTAATCGGATCAATAGCTGGGAAGACTTCCCGTCTGTTGTAGGAACGATTAACGGTAGTCTGGGTGCTGAGTTTGCCAAGTTCCAGCGGCAGCTGGTAACCAACTTTTTGGCTTGGCAAGTGGGGATCGTGAATGAATACAAACAGGAAGGACAGTTTGTTACCCAGAACTTTGATTTCGATTGGCGTGGATATTCCTACGGCATTCAAGGGGATGTGGATCATTTTGCCGCATCGAAACCTTTTGACATCACCAGTGTGGATATCTACCATCCTTCCCAGGATGATCTGACAGGCATTGAGATTTCATTCGGCGGGGATGTGGCGCGTTCTACCAAACAATCGAATTATCTAGTACTGGAGACCGAAGCGCAGGCATTCTGGCATTGGGTTCCCTATCCGGGACAACTTCGGTTGCAGGCATTCAGTCATCTGGCATCCGGAGCGAACATGGTCGCCTACTGGCACTGGCATTCGTTGCATAATTCGTTCGAGACGTATTGGAAAGGATTGCTCAGTCATGACTTTGAACCGAATCCGGTGTACAACGAAGCGAAGACCATTGGCAGGGATTTTGCCCGTCTGAGTCCAAAGCTCGTTAATCTGAAGAAAAAGAATCGGGTGGCTGTGCTGTTCAGCAATGAGGCGCTGACATCAATCAAGTGGTTTGGGTTTAACTTCACCAGTGACAAGAATTATAATGATGTGGTTCGCTGGATGTACGATGAATTATATAAAATGAATATTGGCTGTGACCTGATCGACCCGTCTGTTGAGAATTATGCGGCGTATGACGTGCTCGTTGTACCTGCTCTGTATGCTGCATCGGATGCGTTGCTGGAAAAATTGAATCAATTCGTACAGGATGGCGGACATATCGTCTACTCGTTCAAGAGCGGCTTTGCAAATGAGCATATCAAGGTACGCTCTAGCTGCCAGCCTGGCCTAATCAGTGAGGCATGCGGAATCAGCTATAACCTTTTTGTAGAGCCAAAACATGTTTCGCTGCGGGATGATCCATTTGGGGTTGGTGAAGAGCAGAATCAGATCCACACCTGGATGGAATTAATTACACCGACAACGGCTGAAGTACTTGCTTGGTATGATCATCCACATTGGGGTGAATATGCGGCAATTACCCAGAATGCCTATGGAAAAGGCAAAGCAACCTATGTCGGCTGTTACACCAGTTCTGCTGTGATCCGTAAGGTACTGGAACGTGTCATGAAGGAAGCGGGTGTATGGGGAGCTGAGCAGGAACTGGCTTTTCCAATCATTGTGAAGACAGGTGTGAACGATCAGGGAAGTACGATTCGCTACTATTTCAATTATGCGGATGAGGCAACATCCTTCGTGAATGCCTATGGGGAAGGGACCGAACTTCTGGAAGGAATTCCGATTGCTGCGGGAGAGAAGATCGAACTGGAGCCATGGGGCGTACGGATTATCGAACAATAATAGGAAATAATAATTACCAAAATGAATATCAAGACCAAAGCGCCCTCGGCTTCCATGCTGGGGCGTTTGTCTATTTTAGCTCAGGAGTGGATGCGCTGTGTTTACTGAATGTTATCGGAAGCTGACAGATCCTTTCAAACGCAGCATTCGTAATAAATTGATTCTTACCATGACGCTGCTGGCTGTTCTACCCGTCATTGCCATGACCGCTATGGCAGCTGAGAATACCCGCTCTTCCATGGAAGAGGAGATTATGGAGACCAACCGTGCCAATGTGAACTGGGCCTCCATCTATCTGGGCGAACAGTTCGCTCGCATGAACAATATTATCTATTCGATTCAGATCAGTGACGAATTGCATCAGTATCTGGCGTTGAATCAGGAAGCGCCAGCAGCCAGCCGATTTGACGAACAGAAGGCCATGTTCAATATGCTGAACAGTGTATACTATTCTGCCGGCAATTATGTGTTTGGCGTTGAACTGTATCTGAAGGAACTGGACACCTTGTTCACCTTCAACTCCATGGATTCTCGCATCAAAACGGTATCGGAAATCCCGGAAGGGTATCATGAGCTTTTTGCACAACATAAAGATTTTACAATTATCAATGATCCGGACGATCCGCAAAAGTTTCACATGACTCGCAGCATGAATCGCTTCGAGGATCAGGCACAGATCGGCGCCATCAGTCTGGAGGTCAAGTGGGCTGAGTTCAATCAGACCCTGGAGCTGCTGGATAGCAGGGGGGATTATGCAGTATACATCGCCGACAGTGCGGGCAACCCGGTCTATCAGCCGAATCAAAACATCCAGCCGTCCGCTGAAGCATTGGCACAATTGGCAGGCGCCAAAGAAAGATCCGGTTTCATCCGTACAGCCAAGGAATACGTATTCTATCATTCCATCGACCCGTCAGGACTGCGTGTGATCAAGATTGTACCTGCCCATATGATTAACGAGAGTGCCTTGGAAACGATGAAATACGGACTGGTTGTAGGTGGCCTGGCAACCGTCATTTCTGTGGGAATAGCTGCGCTCGTGGCCTGGCGTACATCGAAGCCCATTGTCAGACTGGCCAATTCCATGAAGGGTATTCAGTTGATTAAGGACAGAGAAGTGGTACGAAGCGGCCGGGTGGATGAAATTGGTCTGTTGGAGAAAAATCTGCATGGCATGTCAAGCCGTATACGGGAACACATTCGGGACAACTACCTGATGAATCTGGAGAAGCAGACGGCGGAGCTCAAAGCTCTGCAATCCCAGATCCATCCGCATTTCCTGCAAAATACGTTGCAGATGATTGGCGGCATGGTCTACTCGCAAAAACCGGCAGACAGTTATAAAGTCATTCGAGCCTTGAGCGAGATGTTTCGTTATATTGTGAGAGCGCCGGATGGACTTGTCCCTTTACAGTCTGAACTCGATCAGTTGGAACATTATATGCTCATTCAGAAGCAGCGTTTTGGGGGCAAGCTTGAATATACACTGGAGATTACCGGAGAACTTCGGGCGTGTTATATTCCCAAGTTGTCTTTGCAACCCATTGTGGAGAATGCATTTTTGCATGGTCTGGAGAAGAAACCGGGGGAGTGGAAGCTGGGCATTGAGGTCGTCTGTGAACCTAAAGAGGTAACGATTCGAATTCGTGATAACGGTGTGGGTATGGATGCTGAGAAACTAGCGGAGATGCAGTCCAGGCTGGAGCGACTTACCTGGGAGGCTGATCGGGTATGGAGTTCAGGGACGAGTATTGGACTGGTTAATGCAGCCTCACGAATGGTAATGCATTTTGGACCTGAATACGGGATGAGCATGGAAAGTGAATACGGACAGGGGACGAGTGTTACAGTACGAATTCCCTGCAATACAGGAGGCGAAGCCTTGTGAACAAGGAACTGTACAGAGTACTGCTGGTGGATGATGAACCGTGGAACCGGGATATTTTGCGCAACCTGGGGAATTGGAGTGAACTCGGAATGACGGTTGCAGGTGAAGCAGAGGATGGTGAGCAGGCCATACAACTGGTCAAGCAGCATCAGCCTCACATTATCATTACGGACATGCGCATGCCCGGCACAGACGGTGTGGAGCTGCTACAGACGCTGAGCGGACAGTACCCACAGATCAAGGTGATCGTGGTGAGCGGGTATGATGACTTCAATTATGCCAAACATGCGATCCGCCATCGGGCTGCGGATTATCTGCTCAAACCGGTGAATCCGGATGAACTGAATGGTGTACTAGCCAAATGTGCCAAAGAATTGGAAAAGGTTCAATCTGCGCCGGAATCATGGGAAGCGTATCCGCCTTCCTTTGCTGGTGATTTTTCTTTGTTTCAACAGCAGGCTCGTTTGCGGTTTAATGACCTGAACATTCAAAGTCTGCGGGAATGGTTCCAGCAACTGCAGCAGAAGCTGGAACGCAGCGAGATTAACAGACCCCGGCAGCTTGGACGAGTGGCCTATGAACTACAGGCTTTGCTGGATGAACTCTGTGTCTCCAATGGATTGTACGAGCGGGGTGAAGCAACGGTGTTACCCCCTTCAACAGCGCTGGCTTCCATAGAATCCACAATTGCCTGGATATCCGCCCCATATTACCAGGCTCTCGAGCAACTCATTGCGCAGCGCAAATTCAAGAACAAGCTGAACCTGGAGGAAGTGAAGCAATACATGGAGCAGCACTGTATGGAGATGGTTACGCTGGAGCAGCTCGCCCAGATCTTTTTTGTCAGCAAGGAATATCTCAGCAAGGTATTCAAGAAAGAGTATGAGGTGAATGTGACCGATTATGTCGTCCAGTTACGCATGACACGAGCGAAGGAATGGGTGATGGATGATCAGATTCCGTTCAAACATATTGCCGAGATGGCGGGGTATGAGGATGTGTCCTACTTCTATCGGGTATTCAAGAAACATTTCGGAGTTTCACCGGGGGAGATGCGCAAGGGACTATCGCGTATGCCAGGCAATTCAGGCAGTGGCACGCAATGAGCCGTCCAAGAAAGCCCTTTGGGCTGGATTAAGGTTTAAAATAATCCAATACACAAGTCTAATTTTGTCCAATGAAGCGCTTTCATTTTCTGATATATAATGAGCCTATGAAAGACAAACCAGTCACACACCGGGAGGTCATAAGAGATGAAAGTATGGAAAAGCGTAGCAAGTGCGGTACTGGTCAGTGTTCTGCTCGCAGGTTGCGGTTCCAATGCAGGAACGGACAATGGGCAGGAAGAATCGGCATCAGGCAGCACGGTGTCCCTCAAAGTATTCGTTGCACAACCTCGGCTGAAAGAACACTACGATAAATATATAGAACAGTTCAAAGCCAAGGAGAAAGCAGAGAAAAACATTGAGGTGAACGTGCAACTGGAGATGCCGCCAGCAGACAATGCACCTCAGATTCTGAAGACACGTCTCGCCTCCAATGATGCACCGGATGTGTTCGCCCTGCATGCAGTCAATGAGATTCCACCGTTCAGCAAAGCGGGTTATCTGGAAGATCTGTCGGATCAACCTTTTGTCGATAAATTACTGGATTCGGTGAAACCTTCCGTAACCAATGCGGAGGGCAAAGTCGTAGCTGTTCCATTGGAAACGTTATCATGGGGCTATCTGTACAACAAGGATATCTTCGAAGAGCAAGGGCTGGAAGTACCAACAACGTTAACAGAAATGAAGGCGGTCGTGGAGAAACTGAAAGCAGCCAACATCACACCGTTTGAACTGTCCTACAAAGAATCCTGGATTCCGCAATTATTCCTGCCGCTCACTGTGGGGGCTTTAACACAGTCGGAGCACAAAGACTTCATCGACAAGATGAATCAGGATCAAGGCTCCTTCTCGGATATGAAAGCGTTGTTCGATATCTTCGATCTGGTCAATGCGAATGGTACAGAGAAAGCGCTGGAAGTCGGCGGAGATGATGGTTCAGCAGCCTTCGCTTCAGGAAGCGCAGCGATGTGGATTCAGGGACCATGGTTTGCCGAGACAATTCTGAAATCCAACCCGGACCTGAACTTTGGTGTGGCACCGATGCCGATCAATGATAACCCGGATGATACTAAAATCAATCTGAGTACGTCCACTTCACTGGCAGTATCGTCATCCAGCAAGAATAAAGAAGTGGCACTCGATTTCGTGAACTACATTCTTGATGATAAGGATTCAAGTGCATTCTACGAAGCACTCAAATTCAATCCGGTTGCCAAGATCCATGACTTCAAGAGCTTCCCATGGGTAGACGATGCCCTGAAATATGTAAACGAAGGCAAAGCCTATCAGGACCCTTCTATCCCTCAAGCAGTTAAAGATGAATCAGGCAAAGCGTTACAAGGCTACTACTCCGGGCAATTAAATCAACAGCAGGTTATCGATGCGCTCGACAAAGCGTGGAAATCCTACAACAAAGTCAACAAGTAAGGAGCTGCGAGGCCCAAGCAGATGAAACGGCTGGCAGAACGTTCTTCGTTCCCCCGTTTACAATCGATTATCCGCTTCGAGTGAAAAGGGGGAGAACCTATGGCTACGAATGTGTTCAAGAAGTATCTGTCATTGCTCGCGTTCACTGCGCCTGCCTTTGTCATCTATGCGATTTTCCTGCTGTACCCTACGTTTAGTGGCATGTTCTATAGTCTAACGGATTGGAACGGACTTAATCGGGATTACAGCTTTATCGGTCTGGGCAACTTCGTGGAATTGTTCAAAGAAGATCCGGACTTTCTGAACTCCCTGTGGTTCACGATGAAATATGTAATATTTATGCTCATTCTGCAAAATGGAATTGCCTTGTTGCTCGCCGTGTTGATCGAATCACGGACGCGCAGCAAAGGGCTATTCCGGACCTTGTTCTTCATGCCTAACATGATCAGTACAATCATTAGTGCCTTCATGTGGACATTCATCTTCTCTCAGGTGCTGCCACAGCTCGCACAGAAACTGGCCATTTCATTCTTGGACCAGCAATGGCTGGGAGATCCGAAGTTTTCATTTTACTCCATTCTGATCGTATCGCTCTGGAACGGTGTGGGGTATATGATGATCATCTATCTGGCCGCTCTCCAAGGTGTGCCAAAAAGTCTCAAGGAAGCGGCTGTCATTGATGGCGCCAACGCGTTCCAAGTGCTGCGCAATGTGGTGCTGCCGATGATTACTCATGCTGTGACCATCTGTTTCTTCCTGACGCTGAACGGAGCATTTAAAGTGTTCGAAGTGGTCTATGGACTGACGGGTGGTGGACCGGGCCGGGCGACGCAGGTTATCACGATGAACATCTATGAAGAAGCGTTCTCCAATAACTTCAGGTACGGCTATGCGAGTGCAAAATCGGTTGTGCTGTTCATCATCGTTCTAATCTTCACACTCATCCAGATCACCGTCATGAAGAAGAAAGAGGTGGAAGCATGAGGATGCAACGACTGAACAGTTATCTGATCCGCCTGCTGCTGATCTTGGGATCTCTTGTGGCCATGCTGCCGATCTACATGGCGGTAGTGAACTCTTTTAAAACACAAGGAGAGATGTTCCAATCCTTTATCGCACTGCCGACGACGCTTCACTGGGAGAATTATTCGGACGCATTTAACAAAATCAATCTGTTGGGCAGTTCGATGAACTCCGCGATTGTATCCTTTCTGGGGATCGGAGGAATCGTCTTCTGTGCCTCATTGGCTGGATACAAGCTGTCACGTACCTCTGGTCGACTGAGCAATCTGATCTTCTTCCTGTTTGTGGCATCCATGCTGGTGCCGTTCCATTCGATCATGATTCCGCTGACACGGGTAGCCAAAGGCATGGGTGTACAGGGAAGCACGTACGGATTGGCCTTAATCTATATCGGGCTTGGTGTGAACATGGCCATCTTCCTCTATCACGGATTTGTGAAGTCCATTCCGCGGGAATTGGAGGAATCGGCTCAGATTGATGGATGTAACGAGTTCCAGACATTCTTCCAGATTATCTTCCCGCTCTTGCTTCCAATCACAGTCACCATCGCGATTCTGGACTTCCTGTGGATCTGGAATGACTTCTTGTTGCCACTGCTCATGTTGACTGATGTGAATCGGTATACGCTGATTCTGTCCACGAACATGTTGTTTGGCGAATATAACAAGGAATGGCCTTTGATTCTGTCATCCTTGGTTCTGACTGCGATCCCGGTTATCCTGATCTATGCGTTCTTCCAGAAGTTCATCATGGAGGGGATTGCAGAGGGTGCTGTAAAAGGATAGCGAATAGAAGGATGATACGATGAAATCCCGGAGCGCTGTTGGTATCGACCCGCTTTTGGTATTCGTCCAAATGTACAAAACTAACGCAAAAAGCCTTGATCTGAAGGACATTGTCCTTTTCGGTCAAGGTTTTTTTGTTGTGAAATCAGGACCCAGCAATGGAAGTCATGAGCCAGAGTCCATGAGCCTGTGTACAGCTTCTGCAAGGCATTGTAGTCCACGCTCCATCTCCTCAGAAGAAGCATAGGCGTAAGACAGCCGAATGTGACTCGCATCCAGTCGGTCATATAGGTAGCCCGGGTGGATAAGCACATCCTGCTCCAGACAGGTATGGAACAATTGGCGGATAGAGAGAGGGGACACAGTGAATTGCAGCCAGATATAAAAGCCGCCAGCAGGTATTTTCCATTCCGCAATTCCATGAAAGTGACGTTGCAACAGATCCAGCATGAAGTCTCTGCGTCTGCGTAACTCAGGGCGAAGGCGTTCCATATGTTCTGCATGATGTCCTTCTGCGAACCACAAGGCAGCGGCTTCTTGCGCGAGTGAGCTGGTACCATAATCGGTCTGCATCTTGATGTCTGCGAGCCGGCGTATGACCGGCTCTGGCCCAACCAGCCATCCGAGGCGTAAGCCGGGACTGACTGCCTTCGACAGGGTGCCCATATGCAGCACCCGTCCTTCCTGGTCACGCGCTTTTAGCGATGACGGAGGAGGTTGATCCAGCCACAGATCACTATAGGCGGCATCCTCCAGTATGGAGATGCCCATTGTTTGAGCGGTGGTCATCAGTTCTTCCCGGCGCTGATCACTCATCACAGAGCCAGTGGGATTATGAAAGCTCGGGATCGTATAGAGAAGCGAGATGTGGTCTTGATCTTTTACATGCTGCGCTGCGTCCTCCAGACGTGCAATGTGCAATCCATCGTCATCCATCGGAATTCCGCTCATTTTCAATCCTGCCGATTGAAAGGCGTGAATGGAATAAAGGTACGACGGTTTTTCCAGCAGAACCGCTGATCCGCGAGGGAGCAGTCCAACCGAGATCAAGTGCAGTGCCTGAAGAGACCCGGATACAATCAGTATGGAATCTGGAGAGGCTTGAATGCCAGCTGTCTGCAAATGAACGGATAAAGCCTCACGAAGCTCCAGACTTCCCTGAGGTTCCAGGTAGTTCAGTGTGCGAGAACGTTGGGACAGGTCATACAGGATGTCGTTAAAAGCATCCTGAGGCATCAACTCCGGGGCAAGCTCCCCTGTACCAAGACGTATGATGCCAGGCCGAAATTCTGCCTGATTAATCTGCTGGATCTCAGGCAGGTTGGGATAGTACCAACCCTCCTCAATGGCTTCATTCCAGTTGGGCATCGCTCTGTGAGCCATGCCATGCCAACCGGAGCCGGAGATATAGGTTCCCCCGCCATGTCTGCCTTCAAGCAGACCCGCGGCAGCCAGATTATCAAGGGCAGTGACCAATGTACTGCGGTTTACCCCCATGGACTCAGCCCATAGTCGCTGTGAGGGAAGACGGTAGCCTGCCGACCATTCACCTGTTGTGATTTTGTGGCGGATATAGGCTTCAATCTGGCGATATAAAGGCAGGTCGAGAGAAGGATTTGGCTTCCACCTCATGTGTAGTCGGGAATCAAAACGTTCCATGACAGGCAGAATCACCTCCGTTTGTCTGTGTAACGAACACTATAACATTTGGTTGGGTCTGATGCCATCCAAGTGGTTGGTTACGTCAGCCATTATCTGTCCTACGATGGAATACAGAGATAAGGGGGAAGAACGATGGAGGTTGTTATTCACGCAGTGATTCTGGCGTTTGGGCTGATTTTGCCACTGGGTGTGCAGAATGTATTTATTTTTAACCAGGGCATGAGCCAGAGACGTTATATACATGCGCTGCCTGCTGTAATAACCGCAGGTGTCAGTGATACGTTGTTGATCGGGGCAGCCGTTGGAGGAGTATCGCTTATTCTGCTGCAATGGCCAGTGCTGGCGAATGTGTTATATGCAGCAGGAAGTTTGTTTTTGCTGTATATGGCATGGAGTATCTGGAGGTCGTCCGAATCTGAGCAAGGTTCGCAGACGGTAATGTCAGCGGGACGACAGATTGCGTTCGCTACATCCGTATCTCTACTCAATCCCCATGCGCTACTGGATACGGTTGCCGTGATTGGCACCAGTTCACTTCAGTATGTGGGCGTGGAGCGTATGTATTTTGCCCTGACAGCCGCAGTTGTATCTTGGATATGGTTTCTGGGACTTGCAGGTGCGGGTAGGGTGATTGGGAGAACGGATCGAACTGGACGCATCAGTCTGGTGTTTAATCGATTGTCCGCTGTGGTCATGGTCGGGCTGGCCGTTATGATGCTGTGGAAACTCATCTATGCATAGAAGGACGTGATGTGGCTTATTTTGTTTGGAATTAGAAAACTCCCCGTGACGTTAATCACATGGGGAGTTTTATGTAGGTGCTGAATTTGGTTATCAATAGATGCCTGCTGACCTGGTTATTGATATGAAACATGTAGTGCTTGATAACGCTTCGGTGTTGCGTCTTTTATATATGGTTAATCATTTAAGTAAGGGTCATCGTTTCGAATTTATTCTGCCTTCAGCAGCATGGATTCAATAAACACTTTCAGGTCACGGCTTACGCTATTCAACTGATCAATGACCTCGCTGAACTCGGTTACCATCACAGCCTGTTGGTTGCTAGACTGTGAGATGGAAGTGATCTCCTGTTCCATCTGCTGGATGGAATGCTGGACATCCTTCAAGGAACGTTCGATATTTACCGTGGCTTCTTTGGTACCTGTAGAAAGTTTGCGCACTTCAGATGCAACGACGCTGAATCCGGCACCGGCTTCGCCAGCCCGGGCTGCTTCGATAGCCGCGTTCAGACCGAGTAGATTGGTCTGTTCTGAGATTTCACGGATGAATGCGGCGACTTTGTTAACCTCGCCTGAGTTCTGCACTGCCATACGCGTATTGTCCAAAATCTGTGTAGATGAGGCTGTCAATTGTTCGGATTGAGCGGCTACCGTCTGTACCATATCCGTCAATCTGCCGCTGATCCCGCCGATTAATTCAGTGAAATACTCCAGTTTCTCCTCATTCTGAAGAGAGAAACCAATGGCAAGTGTGCCCACAATATTTCCTTGCTCATCCCGAAGTGGGGTGGCCGCCGAATTGATTGATGTGCCATAGAATTTTGCATCAATTCGGTTTGCTGAAGTCTCTCCGTGTATAAGTGCCCGGCGGAGTGTAGGGTCATCGAGGGAAACGGGATCTCCGGCCTTGATCCCCAGATCGAGCTCGTTGCTGGGAACATAATACCAGAACTTCTCCGTATCGGTTACTGCAATCATGATATCGTGTTCTTTGAGCATAATTTTAAAATACGGACTCGCTGCAACGAGTGCTTCAACAATGTTCAATAAGGTTCAGCTCCTATAGTGTATGTGTGCATATCATCTAGATGTATTGTATATACATCGTCAGAATTAGCGGAATCTTGAAGACCCAACAAGGGCAATAACATATATTAATTAAAATTTTAATAAATGAAACAGGAGAATGGATTATTTTCAGAAATTTATGAAAACATGACAAAAAAGCAGGCGAGAACAATCAAGTTCTCGTCTGCTTTATTATCCGCCAATCTGGGACATGCGCCGTACAGTCGGCGTATGAGATTGCATTTTTTGTTCCAAAGCCAGAGCCATTTCATGATTCTTCGGTTTCGTACCCAGCGCTTTGAGGAAGAGTGCCGCCATGGCATCCGGATCATCCACGAAACGGCGAACATTATACTCATCCGACCAGTACAGACAGGCTTTGATATGTCCGTCAGCGGTCAACCGAAGTCGGTTGCAATTATCACAGAAGTGATCGCTCACGGGATGAATCAATCCGAATGTGCCTTCGGAGCCCACAATTTTCATATTGCGTGATGGGCCATTGCCCGCAGGGCCTGTTGTATTTTCTACCGTCCAGCCTGCTTCAGCGCATACATCTGTCACGGCTTCCAGCGGCAAATAAGATTTGCGCCATGAATCCGAAGCGTGTCCAATCGGCATATATTCAATAAAACGCACATGAAGAGGTTGATCCATCGTCATTGCAATGAAATCCTTGATCTCATCATCGTTGATACCCTTCATGAGCACGACATTCAGCTTAATCGGAGCAAGGCCAGCGGCTGTTGCAGCTTCAATGCCTTTCAGTACCTTGTTCACATCCCCGCCCCGGGTAATCATGGAGAAACGATCAGCGCGTAGGGAATCCAGACTGATGTTAATCCGGTTCAATCCAGCGTCCTTCAATGCTTGAGCTTGCTTATCCAGTAGAAGAGCGTTGGTCGTTAGTGCAATATCGTCAATACCTTCAATCGCTGAGATCATGCCGACGAGCTTATGCAGATCCTTGCGCACCAATGGTTCGCCCCCGGTGAGCCGAACTTTACGCATGCCCATCGGAGCGAGCACCTTCAGTACCTGTGCGATCTCTTCGTAGCTCATAATCTCATCATGTGGAGCAAACTCCATGCCCTCTGCAGGCATGCAATACACACAGCGTAAATTACAGCGGTCCGTAACAGAAATACGGATGTAGTCATGTATTCGGCCAAATGAATCCTGAAGCAATTCCATGCAGACCACCCTTTCATCGGTTCAGATTGGAAATCTTCTATTATAAATGATACGACAATTTCAAAAGGAACAGTTGCATCAAATTTTAGCTATTTCTCCAATCCGCGTCAACGATAACGTCAGATGACAGCATTTTTGGCGGGGTGGTTCAGGTGGAATTGTCCCACGAGTTGTTGCAGAAAGACTGTAATGGCTTCCACATTATGCGAAGAATGCTGAACCTGTAACATATCACGAATCAGCTCCATCATCTCGGCTTCTACCTCAGCGGAAGTCGCCCGATTTTGATGGCTGATTGCAGCGATATTTTCCATCAGCATGACCACTTGATCTACGACTTGTGTGCGCTCAGGTTCTTCAGCGGTAGCATTTTTCAGAAGTTGCGAAGCGGCCTGAACCAGTGTCGTTCCTTCAGCAAGTACCTGATCACCCTCTGTGATTAATTGGGAAGCAGCTCCTGCTGCTGTTGAGATTCGGTCCAGAATCTGATGAATATTTTCAGTAGAAGAACGGGATAAATCAGCCAGCTTACGAATTTCCCCTGCCACGACCGAGAAGCCCTGGCCGTGTTCGCCCACGCGTGCAGCTTCAATGGTAGCATTCAGAGCCAGCAGATTGGTCTGAGCTGAAATTTCATCAATGACAGCCAGTGCGCGGTAAATCTCCTTCATCGTATCCATAAAGGACAGGATGGTACGATTGGTATCGGATACCGCTCCCGAGATTTGGGTCATTTTATCGCCGATTCGTTCCACTTCCTGCTGGGCTACGCCGATCTGTTCGGTTGCAGAGGTCTCCAGTTGTTGCAGCGTTATGCGCATGTGATCGGCAGCAATTCTGGCCTGATCCAGATCTTCCAGTTGGGTGCGAATGGCCTGAATCATCGAACCAAGCTTGTGGTTCACACGCTCAGTCGTGCCCTGGGTTGTCTCTGTTGAAGTTCGCATCTGAACCTGATTGTCCATAACGTCTACGGTGGCAAGTTGTACCTTCAGCATAATGCCCTCCAGAGAGTCAATCATGTTGTTGATCCATTTCGCCAGTTCACCCGATTCGTCTTGGGCAAAAGAAGACGTGTCCAGGCGCTGGGTCAGATCCCCCCTGCCTTCCGCATTAATTCGAATAAAACGGCTGATGCGCCGCAAGTCTTCATGAACCCGCCGATATTGGCTACGATGCAGCTGTAATGCAGTGAAGAATCCGAATAACACGTTAAATGCTGCTATTGCTGCTGCGCTCCATCCACTTCCGGTGAAGGCATAGACAAGGGCGGCTCCTGCAACGCCTGACAAAAGCGTGAAGAGACTATGCTGCTTGAACTGGCGCCAGCCGATGTTTCGTATCCGATACACTTCCTCTAAATCACCTTCACACATCATGCCCCAGCGATCAGGACAGTGTGGCAGCTGGAAGGTGATGCCTTTGCCGATTACAGAAATATGTCGGTAATCCGAGTAGCCGGGAAAGGCTACGAACAGATTGGAACCATTCTGAATGGTGTTTGCTACTCCGGGGTGCAGTTCTCCGGTCGATGGATCGGTGAACATCAGTTCCAGCTCGGTATGCTCTTTAACGGAAACGATGCCCCATTCGGTGGTGACGCCATCTTTGAGGTTTTCCCCATGCGTAAAGGTACGGTCTTCGAAGCGGCTTCGGGATAAGGCAGTGCCGGGTTGCAGATGAGGCCGTAATATCGACTCGGCCATAAAGAGGTAATTGTCACCGGAATCGGGATAGATATGACCGGACTCTCGTTGAATCAGGTCACCCAGTACATCCCCGGGTACACGGCTGCATAATGAACCGACATAGCGACCTTCCTGCAGAATTGGGGAGATAAACAGCAAGGTGACATCATCGTGAAAAGCGGACGAGCGTGGACCAATATCCAGCGTCAGGGGATCAGAGTAAGGACCAAACAAGCATTTTTTTTCCTGCTGACCTGCTCTGGAGTACTTCAATCCTGGTCCTATCAAAGCTTCGTGATCCTCATAGATCTGTCCAATATGTTTCTTATATGTAGAGAATACCACCTGATTCTGTTCGTTCAGCATGAATAGCTCCGTACTATCAACAGCTCGAATATAACTGGCTTGAAACCATGCATCTAGTTTGCTTCCTTGCGGTGTACCTTGTAATACATCCTGTAATTGAAGCGACTGTATCTGTTGAAGCAAACGGTCCAGGTGGTTCCACTGTTCATCTGCCCAGTCCATCATAATCTGCCGTCTCGTTTCGGCAATTCCCTCAAAAATCTGTTCCACATCTTCCTTCATATGTGCGTTCAACCGATACGATCGCCACAGCGGCAATCCTTTTCTCCATCCCAGCCAATCAAACATCATGACCACCCCGATTTCTGGATTTGAAAGCTTCGTTCTACTGATCTTTGGATAGACCTACATATGTGGTTTTCAAAGTGATATATGACAAAGGAAGCCAGCCTGCGTGGTGATTGATCCGGAATAGTGATACCGCATTCATCATTCAGGAGTCTTGACACGTGGAGGTGGAGCCCTTGTACGTCTATTCAATCTTTATACAAGAAAATGGACAAGAATACGAGGGCATATGTCATATTTTCCGAATATTTATTCAATAAATACAAATGATCGTGCGTTTGTTGTTAAGTGAAATGTATGTTAGCTAAATACGAGGAAAACTCACATGGATATATCTGAGAATACATCTCATTTTACATTGTGTAACATGAACAGGCCCATACTCAAAACACACTGTATAATGTAATCCCCGCCCAAAGCGATATAGTATTATCTAACAAGCAAACCTGTTACGTTCGTGTATATAAACCTCCCATTCAGCCTTGTGTGCCATGAAAATAACTTCCACAAAGGAGAATGCCCATGTCCTCCGCACCCTCAGCTACAGTCCCTGGAGCCTGCCATATTGATGTAGATCATGTGTCCGTTGTCTTTGGCACAGGTACACAACAAGTCACTGCTTTGTCGGATGTTACATTCCAGATCGAGTCCAATGAGTTTGTCTCTCTGCTGGGCCCTTCCGGCTGTGGCAAGTCGACCTTGCTCCGGTTAGTGGGTGATCTGCTTCAGCCCACCTCAGGCACCGTTCGCATTGCCGGTCAGGAGCCAGAGCGGGCTCGACTACAGCGACAGTTCGGTATTGTCTTCCAGACACCCGCCTTGTTCGATTGGCGCACCGTTCGTCACAATGTGGAATTGCCACTGGAGCTGCTCGGTACCCGCCGGAAGGAGTGCCGCCGCATTAGCAGTGAGCTGCTTGAAATGGTAGGACTAACCCGCTTCGCCGACCATTATCCATGGCAGCTCAGTGGAGGCATGCAGCAACGAGTATCCATTGCGCGTGCCCTTGCGCTTGATCCACCATTGCTGCTCATGGATGAACCCTTCTCGGCACTGGACGAATTCACCAAAGAAAAGCTTCAATTGGAGCTGCTTGAGATCAAGCGCTCAACAGGCAAGACCTTCCTCTTTGTCACACACAGTATCCCCGAAGCGGTATTTCTGTCCGACCGGATCATCGTACTCTCGGCGCATCCGGGGCAAGTACATTCCATTCATTCCGTCGACCTGCCTTCTGAACGCCATAGTGAACTGAGAGAAACGGATGCTTTCTACCACATGATCACAACCATTCGCAATTGCTTCTACGAGGAGCGTGATGAATCTCATGTCCCTGCGGTTCTTTAAACCGGGATATCGATCCTGGGTCGTCATCTGGATTATGGCCGTATTGGTGCTGTGGGAGGGAATCGCCTGGATGCTCCAACTATTCCTGTCACCCCAGCAGGCGGCGTCTCGCCTTCCTTATCTGCATGATGTGCTTGCAGCCTTGTTTCGTTACTCGGGTACGCTGGCAGAGCAGGGGGCGGTCACGTTTGGCAATGCGGCCATTGGTTTTGCAGGGGGAACGCTGCTGGGCCTGGGTCTGGCTCTGCTCATGAGCGGAGCTGTATGGCTGGAGCGCACGTTATCGCCATATATAGTCTCCTCACAGATGGTTCCGGTGATTGGTCTCGCACCAATTGTGTACGGCATCATTCACAACGCGGAATGGGCCCGAATGGTTATGGCGGCGTACGTAACTTTCTTCCCGATCATCATCCATACGTTGAAAGGATTAAAAAGTGCAGCGCCAGAGCATCTGGAACTGATGCGTTCCTGTGGAGCTTCATTGACTGCACGATATATCAAATGTCTGTTGCCCTCAGCACTGCCGGGATTATTTTCAGGTATGAAAATAGCTGCTCCGCTGGCGGTGACCTCCTCTATCGTTGTGGAATTGATGGGTGCCCCTGACGGACTCGGTGTCCTGATGGTTAGTTCGTTATATTACGGCCATGCCCAAGTGGGCATGTTCTGGGCAACCATCATGCTTAGCATTGGCATTGGCCTGATCTCGTATCTGGTCATCAGTCTGGCCGAACGTTGGCTAACCCCCTGGCAGCCTGAATTCAGGGCCAAAGGAGGCGATGCCACATGAGTGAAGGTAGGGTAATGCAGCGGAAACGTGATGAAGGTGTGGCAATTGCTGCTGTAACGGGAACTGCTACGCCCCTCCCTGGTTCACAGATGACATCTGCTCCCGGATCGGAAATCCATGGACAACCGGGACAAGCCGAAAAGGCAAGATTGGGCATCGGCGTTCGCAGGCGATCGATTGCACTGAGCATGCTTCCTTGGGGTGCGGGTGTATTGTTTCTCTCCCTCTGGCAGCTGAGGTTGTTTCATTGGATATTCTCGCTGGAAAGCTACCAACTGCCTGTGCCTTCCGCGATTGCGGCATCGATACAGGAGAATGCCAATATGCTCTTTCGATATGCGATGTACAGCGGAACCGAAATGCTGGGGGGATTCCTGCTGGGTTCCCTGTTGGGCGCTCTGGCGGCAGCGGGTGCATCGTTCTTTCCTACAAGCGGCAAGGCGGCGGTTACGGTTCTGTCGGCACTGAACGCTGTTCCGATCGTGGCTCTTGCCCCGATTATGAACAATTGGTTCGGTGACGGGATCTGGTCACGTATTGCAGTCATCACCGTCATTACGATGGCGGCTATGGCGGTCAGCCTGTTTAAGGGGCTGACCTCCATTCAGCCGCAGTATAGTGATCTGCTGAGTGGCCTCGCCGCAAGCAGGATGCAGTTTTTTTGGAAGCTGAGACTGCCTCATGCCATACCTTCCCTCTTTGCGGGTCTGAAGATCAACATGTCGACCAGTATTATCGGGGCCATTGTGGGTGAGTTTTTCATCGCCTCCCAGGGGCTGGGGTACTTGCTCTCGGATCAGATTCGATTGGCGAACATGCCCTTGGCCTGGTCCTGCATTGTCATCGCCGCCGCGCTCGGTATTGTGTTGTATGAAGCGGTTGTCCTGGCAGAAAAGCGGCTCATTCCGTGGAATCGTGCACGCACAGATCACTAACATACATCAGGGTATCAACCATAGATCGTAATACGTGATTGAGGTTGTTCAATAAGTCCACGGTACTGAAAACCAGACTTTTTTGAACACGGACTGATGATTGATAAATCGTATATACACAGGGGGTTGTTCTGTCCATGTACAAAACGTTGAAGCCGGGTTTGCTGGTATTGGTCCTGTTGGTTGTTACGATGCTGAGTGCATGTTCTACGCAGTCCGAGCCGGCCGCTGAGCCTGTTGCTGCAAGTTCAGGAGGGGCGGGCGAAGCAGATCAACCCTTAACCAAAGTGAGAATTCAACTGAAATGGGTGCCTCAGGCGCAGTTTGCCGGAATCTATGCAGCGAAGGAAAAAGGTTTTTTTGCAGATGAAGGCATTGATGCCGAGATTATTCCGGGTGGGCCGGATATCGTGATTGAGCAGCAGGTGGTCAATGGCGCCGCCGATGTAGGGATCACCGGAGTGGACAGTCTGCTGGTCAGCCGGGATAACGGTCTGCCACTCGTCTCACTCGCCCAGATCTCACAGAAGAGCAGTTATCGCTTGATCGCCAAGAAGTCGCTAGGTATTACCGATCCCGCTCAGATGAAAGGCAAGAAGGTCAGTACCTGGTTCGGCAGTCAGCAGTTTCAGGTGCTCGCATTCATGGAGAAGAATGGCCTGGACCCGAAGAAAGACATTGAACTGGTGAAGCAGGGCTTCACGATGGATCAGTTTTTTAATGACCAGGTAGATGTGGCGACAGCAACGATCTATAACGAATACCACGTGGTGTTGGAAAGTGGAACAAAAGAATCCGATCTGGATGTGTTCAACATTGAAGATGCCGGTGTTGGCATGCTGGAGGATACGCTGATTGCCAAGAAAGATTGGGTAGACAGCAATCGTGAGCTTGCGGTCAAAGTGACCCGTGCCATTCTGAAGGGCTGGAATTACGCCATCGACAATCAGAATGAGACAGTGGATATCGTGATGAGTAATGTGACGGAGGGCAGCACCACTCGTGAGCATCAGGTCACGATGCTGGAAGAGATTGCAAAGCTGATTCGCCCGGAAGGATTTACGGAGCAGCAAGTCGGCAGTTTTGTGGATGAATCATTTACCCGAACTGCGGATATTGCGCTGAACTATGGCCTGATCAAAAAAGCCGCCAACCTGGATGAAGCACTGGAGAAAAGCATCTATGAAGAAGCGGTGAAATAAACGTGTGGAGGAGGATGACGAATGAGTTCTGTGGATCAGCAGCCTCAGCCGCTTGGCGGTACGAAGGAAGAATGGCTGGAGAAGGATCGCAAATACGTATGGCATCACATCTCACCTCATAACGATCATCCGATGATTGCGGTAAGTGGGGAGGGCAGCTGGATCACCGATCAGGATGGTACACGTTATCTGGATGCGATGTCTGGACTATGGTGTGTGAATGTAGGGCATGGCCGTGAGGAAATTGCGAGAAGTGCCTACGAACAGATGAAATCCCTCGCTTATGTACCGATGACGCAGAGTCACGAACCGGCAATTTTGCTGGCAGAGAAGCTGAATGATTGGTTGGAGGGGGAGTATCGAATCTTCTTCTCCAACTCGGGTTCAGATGCGAATGAGGTGGCTTTCAAAATAGCCCGTCAGTATCACCATCAGAATGGTGAGCCTACTCGGCACAAATTCATCTCCCGTCACCGTGCCTATCACGGTAACTCCATGGGGGCACTGGGCGCCACCGGGCAAGCCGCCCGCAAGATCAAATATGAACCGCTCGGCGTAGGTTTCTCTCATGTTCCACCACCGTATTGTTACCGCTGCCCGTTTGGGCGAAACAAGGATGGATGCGGACTCGAGTGTGCAACCATCTATGAAGAGGTGATTCGTTGGGAAGGTCCTGAGACGGTTGCCGCAGTGATTATGGAGCCGGTGATCACTGGGGGTGGCATGATTGTCCCTCCGCCGGATTATATGCGCACCGTGCAAGAGATCTGTCAGCGCTATGGCGTGCTACTCATTGTCGATGAGGTCATCTGTGGTTTTGGCCGCTCGGGGCAGAAGTTTGGTCATCAGAACTATGGTATTCAGCCAGATATGGTGACGATGGCAAAAGGCATGACCAGTGCCTATTCACCGCTATCCGCAACGGCGGTGCGGGCCGATCTGTATGACACGTTCCGGGAACCCGGAACAGATGCGCATTTTCGTCATGTGAATACATTTGGTGGGAATCCGGTGTCCTGTCGGGTAGCGCTGGCGAATCTGGAAATTCTGGAACGAGAGAGTCTGGTCAGCCGTGCGGAGGAACTGGGATACCTGCTTCGTGAGAAGCTGGAACCATTGCTGGAGCTGTCCATTGTGGGGGATATCCGTTCATTCGGATTCGCCTGTGGGGTGGAATTGATTGAAGCAGACGGGTCTCCTGCGGAAGCGGATAAAGTAATGAAGGTGCTCGCCAGTTGTAAGCGGGATGGCATTCTGATCGGCAAGAACGGAGATACCGTGCCAGGGTTTGCGAATATTTTGACGATCTCCCCGCCGTTTGTCACCACGGAGGAAGAACTGGACCTAATCGCAGGAAGTTTGCTCGCTGCGTTGCGAAGTCTGGATGCGAGTTAGTAACTGGATATGGATGAGAACACACATGTACGACAAGTACGACAGAAGTGTTGGCAAGCAAAATTAAGCAAAATAAAGTGTTTCAACACATGATGTGATAACAATGCACAAGGAGGTGAGGGACGATGCAGACCACAACAGGCAAACTCATCAATCAGCTTCGGTTGAATGAGCGAATTGAGCAGTTATCACAGATTGGGCGAATCGCAGAGACGGGCGTCTGTCGACTTGCCCTGACCCCGGAAGATATGGACGGAATCATACAGGTTCGCCTGTGGATGGAAAAGGCCGGTCTGACGACCCGAGTTGACCCCTTCGGCAATCTGATTGGTCGTCTGGAAGGTGCGGATCAGGCGCTGCCGATCCTCATGATTGGTTCCCATATCGACTCTCAGCCGTATGGCGGTCGATATGATGGAGCGATTGGTGTGCTCGGTGCACTCGAAGCGGTGCAATGCCTGATCGAAATTGGCATTCAGCCCCGTATGCCGATCGAGGTGATTGCTTTTTGCGATGAAGAAGGTTCCCGTTTTAACAAAGGCCTGTTCGGCTCGCGTGGTATAACCGGTCAGTTGGAAGAAGGCGAACTGGAGCGGCAGGATAAAAACGGAGTGACCCGCCGGGAGGCGCTGGAAGCCTTCGGCTGTTCTCCTTCGGATTTTGAAAAAGCGATCTATCCGCCAGGTTCCATAGGCAGTTATCTGGAGCTGCACATTGAGCAGGGGCCAGTGCTGGAATCGCTGAATGCTCCGATAGGTCTGGTGACCGGCATCTCGGGTCCGCTGTGGCTTACGGTTACGATGAAAGGTATGGCGGGTCATGCCGGCTCCGTTCCGATGGGGATGCGGCATGATGCTCTGGCAGGCAGCGCCAGAGTTATTTCCGCTTTTGACGATATGGTGAGAGAAGACCCGGAAGCTCCAACTGTAGGTACGGTAGGAAGTCTGAGAGTGTTTCCGGATTCGCGTAATATCATCCCGGAGGAAGTCAGCTTCACGGTTGATTTACGAGACATGGAGATGGAACGCAGGAACCGGCTGGAAGCCCGATTGATGAACATTTTGGATGACGTGAGTTCCCGATATGGTCTAACGTATTCGCTGACCGAGGATACGAACAGTGAGCCAAGGTATTGTGCAGAGTCAATCCAATCGGTGATTCGTTCATCTGCGGAAGAGGTCGGGGTTACTTTGCCAGAACTGATGAGTGGTCCGTTCCATGATGCGTTGGCCCTTTCGCGTGTGTGTGATTATGGCATGATCTTTGTCCGTAGCAAGGACGGCATCAGTCATCATCCCAGCGAATATTCCTCTCCGGAGGATATTGGACTCGGCACGGAAGTGCTGTATCGAACCATTCGAAGGATGTGCGGTGGAGTGAACCAACCAACCATTTTACCTGAGGAGGCGTTGTGACGATATGGGAAAAATCAGCATCGGATTAATCCAGGCATCACATGAGATTGAAGGTTCGGCTCCCATTGAAGTTCACAAAGAGGCTGCGGTTCAGAAGCACATCACGTTGGTCCGTGAAGCTGCTGCAAGAGGGGCCAAGATCATTGGATTGCAGGAAGTATTTTATGGGCCGTACTTTTGTACAGAGCAAAATCCAAAATGGTATGCATCCGCTGAACCCGTGCCGGAAGGGCCCACGACCAAGCTGTTTCAGGAGTTGGCGAAGGAGCTTGCGGTGGTGATTATTTTGCCGGTGTACGAGGTGGAGGGCATTGCTTCGTATTACAATACGGCAGCCGTTATTGATGCAGATGGTACGTATCTGGGCAAATACCGCAAACATCATATCCCGCATGTGGAAGCAGGTGAGGGTACGAATGGGTTCTGGGAAAAGTATTATTTCAAACCAGGCAACCTCGGGTTTCCGGTATTTGATACGGCCTACGCCAGAGTGGGTGTGTACATCTGTTATGATCGTCATTTTCCGGAAGGGGCACGATTGCTCGGGCTGGCAGGTGCAGAGATTGTGTTTAATCCATCTGCTACGGTTGCAGGTACATCGGAATATCTGTGGAAACTGGAACAACCCGCTCACGCGGTAGCTAATGGTTATTATGTGGCAGCCATCAACCGGGTCGGCGTGGAAGCGCCGTGGAATATGGGTGAATTTTATGGGCAGTCGTACTTGGTCGATCCACGAGGCAGAATGGTTGCCATCGGCAGCAGGGATCAGGATGAGGTCGTCATTGGCGAGATGGATACGGAGATGATTCGTGAGGTACGTAATGTATGGCAGTTCTACCGTGATCGCAGGCCGGAAACGTACGAACATCTGGTTAGTCTGTAGGAAGCGGCAACACGTGATCGGTAAGTGATTCTGTCAGCGGGGTGGAACGTATAATGCACGCAAGTTTGTTTGAGTTTGAGATAGCGTAGATCATTCTCCAGGAGGTGCACGACATTGATGAACAGCTCAGGAACAACGTTATCCGATTATGGATGGGAGAGTCGTTTTGCCGAGATGAAACCCGCCATGACAGGTAAGGAAGCGATGGAGGAATCGAACCGCTGTCTGTACTGTTACGATGCACCTTGTATCAAGGCCTGTCCAACCGACATTAATATCCCGTCTTTTATTAGCAAAATATCAACAGGGCACCTGAAAGGATCGGCCCGCACCATCATGGATGCGAATCCGGTGGGAGCTAGCTGCGCACGTGTCTGTCCCACAGAGGAACTGTGTGAAGGCGCATGTGTGCTGAACGAATCGTCGAAGCCGATTCGTATTGGTGACTTGCAGCGTTACGCCACTGACTGGGCGCGGGCGAAGAATGAGCCGTTATTCCAGGCGGCGTCTGCCAATGGGAGAACCGTCGCTGTTGTGGGAGCGGGGCCAGCTGGACTGTCGGCGGCACGTGAACTGGGGCGCGCAGGGTATGAGGTGACGATCTATGAAGCCAAACCCAAAGGCGGTGGGCTAAACACGTACGGCATCGTATCCTTCCGTCTGCCCGAATCGGTTGCGTTATGGGAAGTGGAGCAGGTGGAAGCGCTGGGTGTGCAGATCCGTTACGGGGTGCGCATTGGTGTAGATATTCCTGCTACGCAGTTGCTGGAGCAGCATGAAGCGGTCATTCTGGCTTGCGGCATGGGATCGGTGCCCATGCTGGGCATTGAAGGAGAGACACTGGAAGGTGTCTATGATGCGATTGAACTGGTGGAGTCTACGAAGCAGGGTGTTCCGCCGGCACTGAATGGTCTGAAGGTCGCCGTGATTGGCGCGGGCAATACGGCGGTAGATGCAGCGACCTGTTCGGTGCGTCTGGGTGCCGAGCGGGTGCAGATGTTATATCGGCGCGGGGAAAGCCAGATGACGGCGTATGCGTTTGAATATACGTTTGCCAAGCAGGAAGGTGTGGAGTTCCGCTGGTTTACGATGCCGCAGCGTATTATTGGAGACGAGAACGGTCGGGTTCAGGCTGTAGAATGTGTGAAAATGGAACTGATTACTCCGCCTGGAGGTGGGCGTGCATTGCCTGTGCCTGTGGAGGGATCGGAGTTCATGATTGAATGTGATACGGTCATTCGGGCGATTGGACAGCATCGTTTATTACCATTAATCGAAGCGATTGGACTGCGTCATCACTGGGGCGTTGTCGAGATTGAGCCGCACACGTACCGTACCTCGCATCCTCAGATCTATGCGGCAGGAGATGTTATTTTTGGTCAGGGCCAGGGTGAGGCGATGGTTGTCTCGGCTGCACAGCAAGGTAAGCTGGCCGCCGCCGCAGTCATGAAGGCATTGCCTGGGCAGGTGGAAGAGACGGCGTAAGTGGTGAGGAAGAAAAGGGAAATAAAGAGCACGGAAAGTGTCAATGAAAGGGTGAGAGGAAAGAGTACGGGTGGGAGGACGCTAGGGATGGCTAGAGAGATGAGGTGTAGATCTGAGCAAGATGTCTGGTATGCATCGAACCTCGCATTCTCGCATCCCTGATGCGCTAACGAACCTTACACACCTTATTGTGGCAATTATGGAGGATTGAAAAATCTAACGAATCTCACACGTCTTATGTTGACAAAAAACCGTCGAAATAAAGCCTAAATGAGCGATTACAGCCCAATAAGCTTTCTACGATTCGTTAGATTTTGAAAGTGCCGCAAATGAGTCGAATAAGAGGTGTACGGTTCGTTAGATTACAAGTGCTATCCAGCAACACCGTTACTACGCAGAGATCCTGAGCACGACCAAATATCCAATACAACGGTATACATTGTACTAAACATTTACACGAAACGGAGAGGAAAGAAAGGACCTGAAGAAACGAAGTGCTCGCCTTTATTCCCGGATTTTCCCTTTAGAAAAGGAATCAAAAAAATCTGGGAATAACAGCGATCGGAAGGTTGTTCTGTCATCGGAGTGTTCAGTGTAACTAATAAGGTCAAACACCAAGGAGGGATCGTTATGGCTGACTTATCCATTAATCTGGCAGGTATTCGATCACCCAATCCATTCTGGTTGGCTTCTGCACCACCGACCAATACGGGGTATCAGGTTCAGCGTGCGTTCGAAGCGGGCTGGGGCGGCGCGGTGTGGAAGACACTGGGTGAGCCGATTATCAATACATCCTCGCGTTTTGCGGCGGTTCATTTCGGCGGACAGCGGGTGGCGGGGTTTAACAATATTGAATTGATATCCGATCGTCCGCTGGAAGTGAATCTGCGGGAGATTGCCGAGACCAAGAAACGCTTCCCAGATCGCGCGGTTGTCGCTTCACTGATGGTGGAACCTACGCGGGAGAAGTGGCATGAGATTGTGAAAAAGGTGGAAGCCGTCGGCGTCGACGGTCTGGAACTGAACTTTGGCTGCCCGCATGGCATGGCTGAACGTGGTATGGGAGCCGCCTCTGGTCAGCAACCTGACCTGGTCGAACTACAGACGATGTGGGTGAAGGAAGTGGCGACCACACCAGTGATTGTGAAGCTCACGCCGAATATCACGGATATTACGGCAACCGCCCGGGCAGCTGTTCGCGGCGGCGCAGATGCGATCTCCCTGATCAATACGATTAACTCCCTGGCAGGTGTGGATCTGGATTCGTGGAATACCGTGCCACATGTAGGCGGCAAAGGAGCGCATGGCGGGTATTGTGGCCCAGCTGTGAAGCCAATTGCACTGAACATGGTTGCCGAGTGCGCACGTAATCCGGAGGTGGGTGTGCCAATCTCGGGTATTGGTGGCATATCCGACTGGCGGGATACGGCAGAGTTTTTGCTTATGGGTGCTACAGGGGTTCAGGTATGTACCGCAGCGATGCATCATGGATTCCGCATTGTAGAGGACATGATTGATGGGCTGAATGACTATCTGGATGAGAAGGGTCTGAGCAGCGTAGCAGAGTTGGTAGGCCAGACGGTTCCGCGATATTCGGATTGGGGCAATCTTGATCTGAACTACAAAGTGGTCGCTCGCATCAACCGCGATGTCTGCATTAATTGCAACAAATGCCATATTGCGTGTGAGGACACTTCGCATCAGTGTATTGACATGTTGACCGACCCGTCCGGTTCCTATCTGGAAGTGGTGGAGGAGGATTGTGTTGGCTGCAATCTGTGTTCGATCGTGTGCCCGGTGGATGGGGCGATTGAGATGGTGGAGCTTGTGCCTGAGCAGGAGCCTGTAACCTGGAATGAACGTCAGTCTGCGATTGCCATGCTGCAATCGGTCGGAGATCAATCAACCAAGGAGGCGATATCATGAGTACCCGCAAATTGATTCGTAATGGTGTGTTGGTCACAGCGTCAGATACCTTTGAAGCAGATATTTTGATCGAAAAGGGTAAAATTACACAGATTGGCATCGGACTGGTGCCAGACGAACGAACGGAAATGGTGGATGCAGCCGGCTGTTACGTTATTCCGGGCGGTATCGACCCGCATACACATCTGGATATGCCATTCGGTGGAACAGTAACGGCGGACGATTTTGCAACGGGAACGACAGCGGCAGCCTTTGGCGGTACAACGACGATTATTGATTTCTGCCTGACACAAAAAGGCCGTCCATTAATCGAATCCCTCCAGGAATGGCATGCCAAAGCCGAGGGTAAAGCCGCCATCGACTATGGTTTCCATCTGATGATTGGGGAGATGAATGATCAGGTGCTGGAGGAGTTGCCGCAGATCATTGAAGAAGAGGGGGTGTCATCCTTTAAGGTGTTCATGGCGTATAAAAACCAGTTTCAAGCCGATGACGGGATTCTCTTCCAGACGTTGCAAAAGGCAAAAGAGTATGGCGCACTCGTCATGGTGCATGCCGAGAACGGGGATGTTATTGACCTGCTGGTTCGACAAGCACTCGCCGAAGGGCGCACGGAGCCAATTCATCATGCGCTGACTCGTCCATCCATGCTGGAGGGAGAAGCGACAGGCCGAGCGGCACGACTGGCTGCACTTGCGGATTCACAGTTGTATGTGGTGCATGTGACCTGTGCGGAGGCTGTGGAGCAGATCGCGCGTATGCGTGAAATGGGTTACCGAATCTGGGGGGAGACCTGTCCTCAGTATTTGACGTTGGATCAGTCGATCATGGATCAGCCGGACTTTGAGGGTGCAAAGTATGTCTGGTCACCGCCGCTGCGGGAAGCAGCGCATCAGGAAGTACTATGGAACGCATTGAAAAGCGGTCAGTTACAGACGATTGGCTCTGATCATTGTTCGTTTAATTTCAAAGGGCAGAAGGACCTGGGCAAGGATGATTTCAGCAAAATTCCGAACGGGGGGCCGGTCATCGAAGATCGACTCAGCATTCTGTATTCAGAAGGTGTAGTCAAAGGGCGGATTACGCTCAATCAATGGGTTGATCTATGTTCGAC
Organism: Paenibacillus sp. CB74; assembly: GCF_055687625.1. Lineage (NCBI taxonomy): Bacteria > Bacillati > Bacillota > Bacilli > Caryophanales > Paenibacillaceae > Paenibacillus > Paenibacillus sp. CB74. The sequence continues at coordinate 5,986,952 of NZ_CM146009.1, forward strand.
AAGAGCAAGTAAGTTATTTGGATTGTTTCCGCAGAAAGGGACTCTGGCTGTAGGGACTGATGCGGATATCGTTATTTTTGACCCCTCTGTAAACAGGGTGATCTCGGCAGATACGCATCATATGAATGTTGATTACAGTGCATTTGAAGGCATGCAGGTACAGGGGTGTCCGGTGACGGTGTTGTGCCGTGGGGAGTATGTCATTCGAGATCGGCAGTATGCCGGGACAGCGGGAGCAGGGCGATATGTGAAGCGCAACAAATATGATGCAGGTGTACCCATGCCATTGAAACAGCCTGTGGCGGCAGTGAATGGAGGGATAAACTGATGTCGGATCATGATGTGTTTGAGGCCGAGAGGATCGCCATCGAGCGAATGGTTGCGCAGGGGTATCGGATCTATGCGGTACGGGAACATCTGGAGGGTGCTCATGTCATATGGGAGCACCCGGATCTTCCCGAGGAGAAACAAGAGCAATACGTGGGTACAGCATCTGGACGGAAGTGGTTCAGTCATATCCTGATTCGCCAGCTTCAGGAGCAGCGGGGAGCTTAGACCATAGACCATAGGACTGTGCTAATCCTTCATGCGATCGGGCCATGAACATACTCATAAGCATAGATCGCGAGCTCAATCGCAACTCGCTTTTCGGGGAGGATATAATCTTCTCCCAGAAGCGCTTCGATTTTGTCCAAACGGTGATAGAGTGTCTGTCTGACAATATAAAGAGCGGTAGCCGTCTCTTGCTTGGAACAGCACAATACGAAATATTGCTTGAGTGTGCGCAGTAATTGGCCTCCTTTCTCCATATCGTAACGGATAAGAGGGCCCAGATATTCTTCAATAAAATCTTCCAGATTACCGCTCTGCTTCATGTTGGCAATGATGCGATAACAATGAAGATTACTGTAAAAGGGCTGCTGCATCTCGCCGATATCCTTCTGAATCCGCAGTGTCTCTTTTGCGGATTCCAGGCTTTCCTTTAGACGGGAGAGATTCGCGCAGCTATGACCGATAGCGAACAGACCTGAGAAGAGACGATGGGTCTGTTCCTGCTCGTGCTGCTGCAATTGTTCGATGCAGCGCCAGAGACTGCTTTTGCGCTGAGATCCAGGTAGTGGGTCGAGAATGATAAGAATGATCTGGTGGTTCAGAACGGTGCTGTAGAGGGTGAAGTTCTCCCGGGCGAACACGGAACGGGCGACGATGTTGCGTTGGATTAATATCTTCTGGAGTCTGAGACTGTCTGTGTATGCGGGGTTGCTGTCGAATAGGATGATGTTCGCTTTGCTCGTTGCAAGAAGGGGATTGACCGTGGAGACATATTCATGGATTTCCTTCGTGGAGTGATGTCCGTTAAGCCAGTCAATGACCCACATATCTTCTTTGTAGCGACGTTTCTCTTCCATGTATTTGGTTCGCATCCAGTCTTGGGCAATCGCTGCCGCGCAACGTTCCAGTGCCTGAATGACGAATTCATCCGAGGGATTGATGGGTATATTTGAATCATGCTCCGGCAGTTTTTGGTGCATCAGCACAAGGTCGGCAAAGGTGTAGTCCAACGCCTGAACAGGCAGATAGAATAGATGGCAAGCGTTCCTGGTTAGTGGGGCTTCCTTCGAAATATCTACTTGATCCGATCGTCCTCGCTGCAAAAACCAATCCTGCCGCCGAGTCTCCAGCTGCTCTGGCGAGCAATAGGGAACGCTACTTGCTTCCCCTTCAAGTGGGTATAACGCCACGGCACATCCGGTTGTTCGTGATAGCAATCGAAGTAAGGGTTGTACGCCATCTCCATTCAGAAGAAGTTGGTTAAACGAGGTGGTGAGATTATCGAGTTCGGCGATCATCCGCTGATGACTGCGAATCAGGGTGAAATGCAGGTCTTGTGTAATATCAATATAACGGACTTGTTCGTGGAACCAGATCAACGGGAAATCCGCTGCCACTGCAATTTCTTTCATGGCACCGAGCTGTGACTTGGTGTGATCCCCCAGTTCCATGCAGAGTCCGGCAGCCCCGCGTGCAATTAACTGACGCAGGAAAGACAGACCTTGCTGCTCACCTTCCTGCCAGCCAATGCCTGTCGTCAGCACCAATTCCCCGCCATTGAGCAAGTCCCCTACCTCAGGCACTTCCATAATATGAACCCAGCGAACATACCGCTCCAGCGCACGATCACTGGCCAGAACCTCTGCCTTGCGAAACACGGGACGTTTTAACATGTCTCTGACTTGAATATGAAGCGTAGTCTCCCCCACACAACCACCTTCCTTCCCCAATACATGTAATCTATCTGGAGCTGGAATCCGTTAACTTGCATAATTAATCCATATTATAAGTCGATTTACAGCAGATCGGCTGAAATCTCACGTTCATTTGTTTTAAATGACAAATGGGTCTCTTCTTTTTGTAATTTTGATTAAAAAGATGTGTTTCTATGTCATTCAATGTGACGCGTTCTCTACTCCAATGAGAGCGAGGTCTATGTTCCTGAAGTAATCTTCTCTTATATAAAGCTTTTAGCTCCGCTTCCTTAGACTATTTTTGTCGTCAATATCTCGTTTGAATTTACATAAAAAAGCCCCTTAGCATTACATCGGAATTCAATCATTCCAATATGCGCTAAGGGGCAAGAGGTTAGAACGTATAGTCTGTATCGAAGTTGTACTCGAACCGTTATATGAGAACAACTCTCTACTTCTTAATCTTCAATTCTTTTCTTTTTGAATTTCATCAGGAACTCATACACAATCGGTACGATAACCAGCGTAAGCAGCGTGGAGCTGATCAGACCGCCGATTACGGTAATTCCGAGTCCTTTGGAGATGATCCCCGCACTTTCTTCGAGACCTGTAACCAATGGCAACAGGGCGCCGATGGTTGCGAGAGCGGTCATCAGAATTGGACGCAGACGTGTTGCACCGGCTTCCAGCAAGGCTTCACGGGTAGGCATACCCTCTTTTTCCTTGTGAATAACTCGGTCGATCAACACGATGGCGTTGGTGACTACGATCCCGATAAGCATCAGTCCACCCATCATGGCGGAGACGTCAAGTGTACCCCCAGCGATGAACAGACCTACCATAATACCAATCACCGTAAATGGCAGGGAGAACAGGATGGCGAATGGTGCCAAACCGCCGCCGAACGTTACAACAAGCACGAAGTATACAATGGCGATGGCTGCCAGCATGGCTAGACCAAGCTGAGTAAAGGTATCATTAATCTGTTCGGTTGTACCGCCGAACTTCACTTCAACGCCGTCAGGCAGATCCAACTTGTCGATCTCAGCCTGTAAGCTACTTGAAGCCTTCGTTACATCCGAAGCCAGGATGTTGGCTGTCACTTGTACAACCACCTTACCATCAATTTGCATGATGGAGTTCGGGGAGGTGCCTTCTTCCACTTTGGCAACATCTTTGATCGGTACTTGGATGCCAAGCGGTGAAGTGACGGTTTCATCCTCAATCTCTTGAATGCTGTTAAATGTTTTATCGTCTGTCTCTACATATACTTTATATGTTTTGTTATCAATATCAACTTCCGTGAGCACAGGGCGTTCCCGTACTGGGCTCAATGCCATGGCCAGTTGGCCAGCAGTCAGGCCCAAGGAACTTAGTTTCTCCTGATCTGCCACGAGTGTATATTGCCCGTAAGTGTCAGCGAGTGTGGTGTCTGCTTTTTCAAAATTATCCGTATCCGCTTCAACCAGTTTCAGAATTTCGTCCGATACAGGTTTGAGCTGCTCTACATTATCGCCATAGATGGATAGGCTCAGGCCACTGCCACCCAGACCGCCGGACATGTCGAGCTCATTCCAGGTTCCTACGGTAACTTCTTTCTTCAATCCTTCGACAAGCTGTTCCTTCACGTTGGTGAAGTCTTTTGTATCTTTGTTATATTCGATATAGAAGAGAGCCGAGTTGGAGCTGCCGCCACCCATACTGCTCAGTGGATTGCTTCCACCGATGGAATATTGCATTTTCTCCAGACCCGGTTGTTTCAGCAACCACTTCTCGGCAACAAGTGCTTCTTTTTCTACATCTTCACGCAAAGCTCCGGTTTGCGGGTTGTACGTAATTGTCACATATTTATCCTGTTGTTCCGGCAAGAAGCTTGCACCGATGAATGGATACAGGAACAAACTGCCTACCAGCAGGATCACTGCAATACTGACCGTAATGAGTTTGTGTGACAGGGTCCAGTTCAGCAGGCGTTTGTAACCTTCCGCCATCTTGCCTGGTTTTTCTTCGTGATTCTGCTTGTTCTTCAGCCCTTTACGGAACAGGGAATGCGCAAGCATCGGCACGATGGTAATGGCAACGATCAGGGATGCCAGCAAGGCGAATACCATGGTCAATGCAAATGGCAGGAATAGCTCACCAACCATACCACTTACCAATGCCAGTGGCAGGAATACCGCAATCGTTACGATCGTGGAAGAAAGAATGGGAATGAACATCTCGCGCGTTGCTTCGCGGACCAGTTCACGGCCTTTCAGTCTCTCTCCTTTGAGTGTTAATCTGCGGTAGATGTTCTCGATAACAACGATGGAGTCATCGACAACCCGTCCGATGGCAACCGTCATGGCACCCAGTGTCATCATGTTCAAGGTAATATCCATGATATTGAGCGCAGTCAATGCCATGAGCAAGGAGAGCGGGATCGAGATAATGGAGATAATGGTTGAACGAATATTACGCAGGAACAGCAAGATGATCAGGATGGCAAACAAAGCACCGAAAACAGCTTTGCCCAGCATCGTGTTCACCGAGTCCTGGATCGGTTTACCTTGGTCGAGAAGTACAGTCAGGTCTGCATTTTTGAACTGCTTCTGCAATTCTTCCGCTTTGTCTTTAACTGCATTCACGACATCAACCGTGTTGGCATCGTTGGATTTTACAACGGAAATACCGATGGATTCCTTACCGTCTGTCCGGGAAATGGATTCCGCTTGACCGATGACTTCGATCTTGGCAATTTCACTTAGCTTTACAGTTGGAATGCCCGGCGCATTGGCAGCACCAGAAGGACTACCTACACTGGCGTTACCGCCAGCAGCTTGGCCTGCGGCAGGGTCTGTTCCTTGTGCAGAGCCAGGAGCTGTACCTTGAGCTGCATCACCAGCCGCGGAGCCTTCACCTGTTGGTGCTCCAGAGCCTTGTGGAGCTGCGCTTGAGCCATTGCCTGCAGAAGCGCCGGCACCGCCGGGTACGACTGGAATGGCAAGGTTTTTCAGATCATCGATGTCGACGATGTTGCCATCTACGACAACGGCTTTCTGGGATTTATCCAGTTCGAACAGTCCCAGGGGCACACGAATGGATGAACCTTGAACGATGCCGTTTACCGTGTCTTCCGTTAGGCCCAGCTCGGCCATTTTGGCTTGATCGAACTTCAATTGAACTTCTTTTACATATTGACCTGACACCTGAACCTGAGCTACACCTTCAATGTCTTCGAGTGCAGGCTGAATATCCGATTCAACCAGTCGTGTCAATTGTTCCAGGTCACCACCGTGCTTGTCGGACAGGCTTAGGGATACAACCGGGAACGAGTTAATGCTGAACTTGGAAATGGTCGGCTTCTGTACGCTGTCAGGCAGTTGTACTTCATTCAGTGCCTCACGAACGGTTGCCGTTGCATTGGTCAGATCTGTTCCATAATCAAATTCGAGTGTGATGGATGCTGCATTCTCCATGGACGTGGAGGTAACCGTCTTAACGCCATCAACATTCCGCAGCTTTACTTCCAGCGGCTTCGTGACATCTTCAACAATTCCCTCCGGTGCAGCCCCCGGATCAATGGCAGTGACATTCAGAAACGGTACGTTGATGTTCGGAATGGTCTCTTGCTTCATCGTCAATCCGCTGTACAAACCTGCGAATGAGATGATGATTGTCAGAATCCAGATCGCAAACTTGTTGTTCAGTGAAAAATTAATAATACCTTTCATACGATGGTTTCTTCTCCTCTCTGTTTCTCCTGTTTATGTGTGTGACGAGTCAGCAGGGATGAACCGGCTATACATGGCATCCAAAATATGCTGAAGCTCGGAATGCAAGGGTTGAATGGCAGTTACGTTCTCCAGATTGTGCATCATGCCCAGAATAATGGCGCGTCGCGGCGTGAATTCCATCATCTCCTGTCTGAGAATGGCAATGGTTTCAAGTACATCAATCTTCGGTTGCCCTGCGGGCAAATCGGAGGCGGCGACATCCTGCATTTGTTTGATGATATGGATAGGATGTCGCATCACCGTGGAATCTGGATGGGCCTCGGTAATCCAGGCAGGCCATTCCTCCAACGGAATCAAAGGCTCAGGTCGTTGGTTAAGGAATCCATGTGCGGCATAATCCATCATTTGCAGCAAGTTTGTTGCCATTTTGGTAACGGTGAGAGAAGGCATCTCTGTAAACCAGATTTTGACGTAGGAGAGGAACAGTCCGTGTGTCAACAAAATAAGATCAATCGTATATGGTTCAATCTCCGGTCCATACTGCTCTTCCAGCTTATCCTTGAACCAATGTAAGGTACGGATCTCCAGATCTCTTTGCTGTGGATGGCACTGTTCCTTGCGTTGCTGTTCATCATCCATCATCATGCTTCGCAATTGTACCCGCAAAAATTCCTTGAATTCGGCTACATGAATGAGCAGAGTTTCAATCTGCTTGTGCAGGCGTTCTCGCGGGGAGAGGCTGGTTTCATGCTCAATCTGCGTCATCTCGTCCATCAGCGTGTACATGCAGTACTCCAGCGTACTGGCTTCCAGTTCCTCTTTGGATTTGAACATGATATAAAGGCTGCCTTTGGACATCCCGCATAGTTCAGCAATCTCTTGCATGGATGTTGCAGCACTGCCTTTGGATGAGAATAGCTTAAGTGCTGTAGTAATGATGAGTTTTTTCTTCTCATTCATCTCATGTATAGGGTTCATTAACGATACATTCACCTCATCAGGGAACTTGTGAGTTCTTGAATTGACTTTAAGGTCAAACCAAGTATAAACGATCTGGTTAAAGGAATTCAAATGGGAGTAAATTGGAAAATTAATATGGAGGAAAGAGGATGATCAAAGGGAAAAAGAACAACATGTAACAAGGTGTAACCTGTATGTACGATGGGGTGTTGCTATCAAGAACGTTTAAGTTAGGCTCCTCCAGTGAAGGCGTACAAGGCGAGTATAATAATGGCGACTAGCGCGATGAGATAGAAGATAGCCATGCCGATCAGCAGGGCATACCCAGTATAAGAGCCAAAGCGTGCCAATAATTTTTTCAACATTACACCCTCCTTTCTTACGTAGCAGTGTATAGGGAGGTTCCCTATTTCTATCATATCCGAAAAAAGACGACTTCCTGATCGAAGTCGTCTTTTTTATTTTACAGAATTTAATAGATATCCTAATGGAAGCTAAGAAGTACACGATAACGGAGATTGCAGAACCAACTTGAAGAAACGGAGTGTTCGCCTTAAAGCTTTCTGTAAGAAAGCTTCTTCGGAAGCATATGCTATCACCGGATCTATCACTCTTCAAAGGAAATCAAAGAAATCTGGGGATAACAGCGGTCGGAAAGTGGTATTGCAATCGGAGTTATAAAGTGTAATTCAGTTGTTCCGTTACGTGATCAGTTTCAAACCAACCGCTGCAACCAAAATCATCGCGATAAACAGGATACGCTTCGCTTCTTTCCGTTCACCGAACAGGAACATGCCTGTTAACGTGCTGCCTACCGTCCCGATCCCGGTCCACACCGCATACGCTGTGCCCATGGGAATGGACGTCATGGCGTAAGATAACAGTGAGAAGCTAAACACAAACGATACCAGCATCAGTACGATATAAGGCCAGCCTTTGCGAGTAGAAGCACCATTAATACCGATCACGCCGAAAATTTCACATATCCCTGCACCCACAATTGCCATCCAAGCCATTATACTGCACCTCCTTTGGCTTCTTGCTGATCCGTAACCAGTTTCAGTCCGATTACGCCGCAGAGCAACAATCCAATGAGCAATACTTTGGCCAAGCGGAACGGTTCGCCGAATAAGACCATTTCCGTAAGGACGGTACCTGCCGTACCAATTCCCGTAAAGACGGCATACACCGTACCGACAGGCAATCTTTTGGAAGCAGCAATGATCAGTCCAAAGCTGATCACGATGGCAATCCCCGTCAAAGTCCACTCCCAGGCATTCGAGGCATGTTTCAGCCCGCTTACCCAGACAATCTCAATAATGCCACCGACAAATACATATAACCAGTTGCGGTTCATGATGTTGAATCTCCTTCCGGCACAACACTTCGTGCCTCTTCGTTCAGATGATGAATGCCATGCCAGAAGACAGGCCAGGATGCTTCCAACCGTCTCTTGTACCGACGGGAACTTCCATAGATGATCTCCACCGTAATCCCGTCGAGAAACGTCATGAATGCAATGGCGGCCTGCTCCGCGGGAATGGGTGAAATATCCCCATGACGTATTGCCCGTTGAAGCAAACGAGTTAGCGCACGTTCCATACCATCGATAAACGGATACACCAGATCCATCACTTCGCTATACAGGGAAAGTGGTGGGTAGAAACAATTGCGCAGCATCAAGCGAGCAGAGGCGTGTGCATTGTATTCTTGTTCGAACCAGATCAGCAAACCCTTCAGCCTCTGCTCCAATGGCAGATCCTCATGATCACGGAAATATTCGAGTGTGTGCCGTGTTACTTCGTGAAAAGCAAACGCCAGGGTGTGCAAAAACAAGTCATCCTTGCAGCTGAAATGTGCATATATGGACGGTTTTTTAATCCCGACTTCATCAGCTATAGCTCGTAGTGAAGCCCCCTCATAGCCATCTCTGGCAAAATGGAACAGGGCTGCATCCCGAATGGATTGTGCAGTCATCAGATCACCTTCCTAACGGTCGTTAGGTAATTATATTTTCACACTTCACATCACCTGTCAAGATGAAAATATCCGCCTGCACACGAGAGTACAGGCGGATACAGGTATGAATGTGGTGCTTGTCTAAAAGGTCGTAAGACCCAAAATCAGCTGTAACTTATAAAGGATACCTTTCAAGAACATGGTCTTCTCCTGAAACTCATCCAGGTCCAACGTGAACTCGGCATCATCATTATTCCAAATACGCTCAAAATAATTCGCGATATCGCGCGTGAACTTATTGTCTGGAGGTGCAGCAACCCATAGATCATTCTCCAGATTGTAGTCATTCATGTTTCGGGGTGTGAAGTTGGTTGAACCACCGAGCACGATATGATCTCCGCTTGCCTTGGCAATATAGATCATCTTGGTGTGGTACTGCTCCTTGGTGGTGTTATACCAGCGGATCTGTATTTTACCCTTGGATTTATCATGCAATTCGGCGGCAACAGGGCGATTAGGAATGCCGATTTTTTCCTGACCAAAAGCATTCTCATTAGGATCAAGTACAAGCCGGATGTCGGTTCCTCGTTTTTCGGCTTCGAGCAGGGCTTCCAATACTTTCGGAGAGGCCACATAGAACATGCCCATCCATATGGTATCACCTTTGCCAGCCTGATTGATTTCATGGAGAACAGCGTCATTCACTTTGCCTTCAGTTAAATAGCGTATTCGCAAATCTCCCGTGTTTGAATCCTTCGAAGGAGCTGTGTAGGCAGGAACCTGGCCTCCGCCCGAGATATCAAGTACAGCTTGCTCTGATTGCAGAATATCCCCTATGACTGGACCTGTTACTTCAAATGCAATGTTCGAGTGGTAAGCACTCGCATCATGGATATTGCCGGAAGAGACAATCGCCGTCTTTTCACTAACAACAACTTTGCGGTGATTCGCCTTCACATTGAGCAGCTTGAGATAGGAACGCACAGTGACATCTGGACCATCTGTGGCCATCAGGTTCTTGATCCAGCCATCCCCGGATTGGCCAAACCACTGGAAGAAGGTTCGCCAGACCGCAGAGTATACCGGAGTTGAATCACGCAAAGGGTCCACATCCGTAATGACTACATGAATGCCTGCTTGTTTCATTTGTTCCAGCAACGGATTCGGTGCTGAGTTATAGTTGGTATTTACTTCATCTGTAATAAACCAAATGTCCATATCAGGATGCTGATTTTTTTTGGCGACCAGAGCTTCGGTAAATTCAGTACTTACGGGAGGAAAGTTCTGTCCCTTGTGTTGATAATTATTGAACAGGAACATATCGACCAGGACAAACTGCTCTGCTTCCTCCACAATCTGCATCATGCGCTGAAAGATCTGCTGTTCATGCTGCATCTGTCCGTCGGAGGAAGGATAGGTCAGGTCATGCAGGAATTCGACTTGATCCACACGATACTCCGGACTTTCGTAGGAAATGCCCGGTGGCAATGGTTTATAGGTCTGATAGAGCATGACGGCGATGAGCCATAGGACCAATAGGGCGATCCCTGTTCGTATGTATGGAAATTTGCCGCGTGAAGACTTGCGGTCTGATGTATGGCGGCGCAATGAGACCAACGGTGGACTCCCCCTTCTGTACGTGCTGACTTCTATTACCACACGAATGATAACGTTGACGCAGGATAACCCGGTAGAATAACGAATGTAGCCGTATAGTACATATAGCAAATTGGCAGGATGCAATCGACAGGTGTCTGAGCGTTGTGTATAATGAGTGTATTATTTTTGTAGAATGTTAGGGTTTTCATATGCCTGACAAGGACGGGGAACCAAGGATATAACCTGTGAAATCTGGACAATTAGGAAAGAAAGTGGGTAATAAGGTGTATTCCATCAAACAAGTCGCAGCCATGCTCGATATCAGGGCGGTAACAATCCGGGCTTGGGAGAATCGGTATAATGCGGTCACCCCTGAGCGGACGGAATCGGGTTATCGAATGTATACCGAAGAGAATGTTGAGGATCTGCGCTGGTTGAAAGAACAGGTAGAGCTGCATCAGACTAATATCTCGGAAGCGGTACGGATGTTGAAAGTAAACAAATTAAACCCACCCGAGGCAGCTGCGCCTATTCCGATCATGGCTCCGGTGCCTTCAATGGAAGAAGCATACGAACGGATGGCAGATCAGATCTATGACTCGCTCTACAACTTTCAGGGTGAACGTGCCAATGGTTTGATTGATTTTGGTTTCACCATGTACGGGTACGATTCGATGTTCTATCATGTGCTGGTTCCCATACTGGTTCGGGTTGGAGATGCATGGGAGCAAGGCAGGGCTTCGGTCGCTCAGGAACACTTCATGACTCAGCTGATTTCACAGCGGTTTTATCAGTTTTTCCATCTGTTCCCGATCTATCCGCATCTGCCCAAAGTTCTGGCGTTGTGTCCGGAAGGGGAGCATCATCAGGTTGGGTTGCTGCTGTTCTCTCTCTTTATGCGTAAAAATGGAGCAGAAGTACTGTATCTCGGAGCGAACACGCCGGAAGAAGGCATTTTCCCGATTATCCGGGAGCAAAAGATCAAGTTGGTCTGCCTTTCGATCACAAGTCCGGGGCTGCTTGAACGGTGCGATCAACTTATAGAGCGGATTAAAAATGAATTTCCACATATTCGCTTCGTACTTGGTGGGAAAGGCTATGAGCGTGCAGAACATGCTCGTTACCCGCAATGGATCATGCCTGAGGATTCAGCAGATTGGCAGTCATGGATAGAACGTGAGTATCTCACAGAGCAACCACCTGGTGCGAGGTTTGGACAGGCAAATAATTAAGTATGATCTCAAATGACAATGAATAAGCTAGTGTATACAGGACATCCTTTGACGAAAGTGATCAAGGGGTGTTTTTTGCTTTTTTGATTGGAGTATTCTCGTAATTTGACCGATGGGTCATTTTTTGGTTTACAAGGTCGTATAATATTTGTATTATATTTGTATAATGTTTTTGCTGGTTACCGCTTAAAGTGTTCTTGGGCGGTTTAATAATAGGCTAGGGGCTAGAGAACTATAGGAATTCCCTACATAGAGAGGTGAGTGGCATGATACCGAATCAACAACGCAAACGTGCAGCTGTGATTGGCGCGGGTCCGGGTGGACTCGCAGCAGCGATGCTATTGTCCGGTCAGGGGTACGAAGTAGATGTATATGAGAAACAGCCAGTCATCGGGGGGCGTTCTGCCAGATTGGAACTGGGTGAATATCGATTCGACCGGGGCGCTACATTTTTGATGATGCCTCAGCTGATTGAAGAGATGTTCGACGTGGTGGGTCGCAAGTTATCCGATTATGTGCATATGAAAGAGTTAACCCCACTGTACGCACTGAACTTTGGTGACAAGGTGTTCACACCTTCTCGTAATCGGGAAGATACAGCCGCGCAGATTAAGGAATTGTTCCCGGGCAATGAAGACCATTACCTTCGGTTCATGCAAGAAGAAGAAGTGAAGTTTGGCAAAGTCATGCCTTTGCTCCGCCGTCCTTTTGGCAAGCTGACGGACTATCTACGCAAAGACGCGGTAACAGCTCTACCTAAGCTTGATGTCCACAACACGGTCTATGGAATCTTGTCCCGCTATTTTACAGACGAGCGTCTACGCTGGGCATTCACATTCCAATCCAAATACCTTGGCATGTCTGCCTGGGATTGTCCGGGTACGTTTACCATACTATCGTTCATCGAGCATCACTACGGATTGTTCCACCCCATTGGCGGTGTGAATCGGATCTTCCAGGCCATGGCTGATGTCGTGGAAGAATACGGAGGAAGGATACATACTTCCACCCCGGTGAAACAGGTCATCGTTCGCAAGGGTCGTGCCGAAGGTGTGTTGCTTGAGAACGGTGAACGCATTGAAGCGGACCATGTGGTCGTGAACGCCGACTTTGCACATGCGGTGAACCATTTGTTCGAACCGGGCGTACTTAAGAAATATACCCCGGAGAAAATGAAACGCAAAAAGTACTCCTGCTCTACAGCGATGCTGTATCTGGGGGTGGATGGTGAAGTGGACCTGCCGCATCACTCGATCTATTTTCCAGAGGACTACCGGTTGAACGTTGATGAGATTACGAAGCACAAAATGTTGTCAGCCGATCCATCTCTATATATTCATAACCCTTCCAGACTCGATTCGACACTGGCACCGGAAGGAAAATCTGCTTTATATGTTCTGATGCCTACGCCTAACCTTACCGCAGACATCGATTGGGAAGCAGAACGTGAGAATGTGCAGGAGGCCATGATGAAGCGCATGGAAGGCATTCCTGAGCTGGCAGACATTCGCAGCAGGATTGAAGAATGTATGCTGTTCACTCCACTCGACTGGGAGACTGAACTGGATGTGTACCGCGGAGCAACATTCAACATGGCGCATAATCTGGGTCAGATGATGTACCTGCGTCCCCATAACCAGTTTGAAGAGTTGAAAAGCGTATGGCTGGTTGGAGGAGGAACACATCCGGGCAGCGGTTTGCCAACGATCTTTGAATCGGCTCGAATCAGCGTGAGGCTGATCCAGGAAGAGGACGCGCGCACGCGCTCCAAGCCATCCTCTTATGTGAAGACGGCAGAAGCCGGAGGGCATTCATGAAGCGGGCCGCCATTGTAGGGGCAGGGATTGGCGGACTTACTTCGGCACTGTTGTTGAACCGTCAGGGATGGGATGTCACCGTGTATGAACGGGGGTCGCGCGTCGGCGGACGCATTGGTTACGAGCAGGAAGGAGAGTACCGGATCGATCAGGGGCCGACCATCGTGCTTCTTCCCGAAATGTTACTTGGCATCTTGGAAGAAGCCGGCGTAGATCGTTCGAAGATTGAACTGCTTCGCTGTGATCCCCTATATAGAGTGCATTATCACAGTGGTCGTGTCATGACCAAGATGACGTCACGTGAGGAGCAGACGGCGGAGATTGAGCGTTTGTTCCCGGGAGAGAGTCGAGGGTTCACGCGGTTCATGAAAGACATGGACACGTTGTTTCCGGCAGGCCGGGCAGCGTTTCTGGAACGGGCTTTTCCGCGCAAAAGGGATTTCTTCACACCATCTCTCATGACACTTATGGGCAGATTGCGTGCACACAAAAGTGTCCGGAAAGCGGTGGGCGATTATTTTCAGCATGAGGAATTGCTAGATGCTTACTCGCTACAAAGTCTATACATCGGTGGATCGCCGTTCGGGACGCCAGGCATCTACTCCCTGCTTCCCTATGCAGAGCATGAATATGGAATCTGGATGGTGAAGGGCGGGTATGCAGCATTACCGGCTATTCTGGAACAGGAACTGATCTCACGTGGTGGACGTGTTGTACTGAATGCGGAAGTTACAGGGCTCACGATTAAAAATGGTGTATGTGAAGGTATAGAAACGGCAGCAGGCGCAGAAAATGTGGATGCAGTTATCTACAATGGCGATTTCCCCCATCTTTCGGGTTTGCTTGGTCAATCATCAGAGGTAGCGCGTAAAAGAAAGCCATATCGTCCCTCTTCCGGATGTGTATTGCTCTATGTGGGCGTGGACAAAACCTGGGAAGATACAACGACGCACCAGTTCTTCCTGCCACCAAGTCTTGAAGGCAGTTTACAGGAAGTGTTCAATCAGCGACGCATTCCGGCAAAGTCCTCATTTTACGTATTTAATCCGGTCGCATTGGATGAGACGGCAGCGCCTTCAGGACAGAGTGTATTGTATTTCCTCATTCCCGTACCCGATGCTGAAGGTGTCGACTGGGAGCAGGAGAGCGAGGCGTTGGCAGAACGTGTACTGGAAGAAGCGGAGCAACGTGGATTCCCGGGACTTCGTGCAGCGATCAAGTGGAAAAAGGTGCGCACACCCGCTGACGCAGAGCGAGACGGGCTCTATGGGGGCGGAAGCTTCGGTATTGCGCCAGTGTTGTTCCAGTCCGGTGTATACCGACCGCAACCCAAACCATTCCCGAATATCAAGGGATTATATGCCGCAGGAGCATCTGTACATCCTGGAGGCGGAGTGCCGATTGTGATGCAGAGTGCACGTATGGCCGTCAATCAACTCACGAAGGAGATGGGAACATGAATGAAGCGATTTTGAGCAGGTGTGAAGAGTTGATGCAAAAGGGTTCTTCCTCTTTTTATCAGGCCTTTAGAGGGCTGCCAAGTCCGCGTCGGGAAGCGGTATATGTCATTTATGCCTTCTGCCGCATGATCGATGACAGTGTGGATGAACCGGAACAATCGGCCTATACGATTCATGAGATCCATGATTTGTTTGATCGACTGGACGAAGCGGAAGGACACTTTATCTGGCCAGCACTGAGATGGTTGTTTAGCAGTTTCCCTCATCTGGATAAGGGGCCATTCTTCCGTCAGATGGAAGGGCAACTCACCGATCTTAAAGTAACGCATTATGCAACGATGCAGGAACTGGAGCATTATTGTTATCTGGTGGCTGGAACCGTAGGCGAGATGTTGTTGCCTGTATTGCGGGATGATAATGGCGCGGAAGTAGCCGTAAACGGGATTGCTTTGGGTAAAGGAATGCAGATCGTTAACATTATTCGGGATGTAGGTGAAGATCGGGCCCGAGTGCGCCGGTATGTTCCGCTGGAGATCATGGAGAAGCATGGTTACTCGGAGCAGGACTTTGAAGACGGGATCGTGGACGAACGCTTTATTGCCATTATTCATGAGTTAAAAGCAGCAGCATTGAACTGGTTCCGTATTGGCATGGATCGATTGGATACTTATCCGACGGAAAGTGCGTTTTCGATTGAGCTGGCAGCAGCCTTTTACTCCACCATTCTACACGCGGTTGAGCGTAACGACTATGACGTATATACCAAACGGGCATATGTTAGTGATGAATTGAAACTGGAGATGCTGGGTACGATTGTGAAACGTTACCCGATGCTGGCCTATCAAGCTTCCCGAACGGCGGTATCCTGATGATTCAGTGGCTTTACTGGGCTTGGTATGTCATTGGAGCAACCTTGATGTTGACGATCGGCGTACCGGACGTGTTGTCCTTTTCCAATGGTTTATTCTTAATCTTCTATGCGTTGTATGTGCTGGATCTGATCTACCAGGGGCGCAATCGGACAGGTCTGTCCGACCAGTCAGTCATCTGGTTGAAACCCGGGCTGTGGATCGCTTCCATGATCATCTGGTTGGGTGGTATGGGCGTGGAGTGGGTAGGGGTGCATACGCATTGGCCCTTTGGTGAGTATGCTTACTCTGACTTTTTCGGGATTCATCTGTTCAGTGTGCCTGTTACGCTGGGTTTCGCCTGGATCGCAGTGGTGGGTAACTCGGCGCTGTTAAGTGGCGGGGGTTCAACCTGGGCTGGCAAGCTACTTCGAGCCGTGAAGACCGGGTTCTGGGCGGTGGTTCTTGATCTGGTGCTCGATCCTGTCGCGCATGCAAGAGGATTCTGGGAGTGGCAGGCTCCAGGTGGATTCTACGGGGTCCCGTGGACCAATTACATAAGCTGGTTTATCATGGGCGCATTCCTGTCCCTGTTCCTTCCGGCCATGCCTGGTGACCGTAGCTCATTGCTGCGTGCAAAATGGCTGTATCAGCTCTTTATTCTTCTATTCGGCTTACTCGCCCTGAAGGAAGGAATTACAGGCAGTTTTATCATCGCCATTGCAGGAATGCTTCTTGCCGAAGGGAGCTGGCTCTATGATTCGCGCCGTAAAATCAAAACCCTTTAATCGAATTTTTGCCTTATATAATCATTATTATCTGCTGCGTCGGCGCTTCCGCTCCTTCACGCTCACGGGGTCACTGGACCCGCAGGTGGATACCAGGGACGACTCCACGATTGATCCCACTCGTCCGGTGATCTATTTCATGAACCACAGCTCCTGGTGGGATGGTCTGCTGCTCTATCATGCGGCCAGGCAGACATCACGGGGAGATCATTATGTGATGATGGAGGAACAGCAACTTCAGCAATATGCCTTTTTTCGTAAACTGGGTGCATATTCAATCAATAAAGAGAGTGCGTCCGGTATTCGGACCTCTCTACAGTACACCAGTGAACTATTGGATTCGGGCAAAAGGGTATGGATTTTCCCCCAAGGAGAAATTCTGCATCAGGAGGCCAGACCGATTCTGTTCCGTCCAGGCATCGGATTGCTGCTTCGCCGCTCTCCGAATGCCATCGCAGTACCGGTAACCTTGTGCCACGGGATGGTCCAGCACGATTTACCGGAGATATCGATGCAGGCGGGTCCTCCTGTGATGGAAGACTGGAAGACGCTCAAGAGTGAAGAGATTGCCTCCAGACTCGGTCTTGTGTTGGAACAGCAGTTAGACGATCACAGATCAGCGCTTGTACGAATGGGACAGGGGAGCTTGCCAGATGCGCTTCCGCTGATTCGTCATGTACGTTCGACCAGTGAAAAATACGACGCTGCGCGAAAGCGGGTGAACCGTTAGAATGAGTGCATCTGAAACCTTCTGGATTGTGCTGACAAGCATATTGGGAATACAACTGTTGTTCGCTCTATGGAACGTCTCCTGTCTGCCCAAAGTACGTTCATTCCGGTCAGACAAGATACAACCACCGGACCTGCTGGTCTCGGTGCTGATTCCGGCCAGAAATGAAAGACTACATATCGAAGGATGTCTGGAAAGTGTGCTCGCGAGTGATACGTCGGGATTCCGGATGGAAGTGCTGGTGCTGGATGATCGCTCCGAAGATGAGACAGCGGCCATGGTTCAGGCGATTGCGGATCGTGATGCGCGTGTGCGTCTGCTGCATGGTGTCGATCTACCCGAGGGCTGGATGGGGAAATCCCATGCGTGTCACAGGTTGGTTCAGGAGGCCGAGGGAGAGTGGTATATGTTCGTGGATGCGGATGTGCGCCTGGAGCCAAGTGCCATTCGGCAGACTCTTGCGGCAGGGTGTGAGCAGAGCGGTGGTCTGGTAACCGGTTTTCCTTTTCAGGTAACGAAGACCTGGATGGAAAAGCTTGTCGTACCGATGATGGTCTTCACCATCATCAGTCATCTGCCCATTTTCATGATCCGCAGATCATCCAGTCCGATGTTTGTGGCCGCTACGGGGGCTTTTTTGTTGAT
This sequence comes from Paenibacillus sp. CB74, assembly GCF_055687625.1. NCBI lineage: Bacteria > Bacillati > Bacillota > Bacilli > Caryophanales > Paenibacillaceae > Paenibacillus > Paenibacillus sp. CB74. The sequence goes on from NZ_CM146009.1 coordinate 6,004,952, forward strand.
TCATCGCTCCAGTTACGAAGCATCCGGTGGTCATGCTGCCATTCAGGCCCATCTGGTAGATGACATGAGTCTAGCCAAGGCGGTCAAGCGTGCAGGTCATCCGGTGATGCTGACTGACGTGCATGACGTAACGAATACCCGCATGTATCAGAACGGTGCAGAAGTGTGGAACGGATACAAGAAAAACATGTACGAAGGTATGGGCCGTAAAGACGTACTGCTGCTTGGCACGATGTTGATGTATACGCTGATGTATATTGTGCCTCCGCTGGGATTAATTTTTGGACTCATGACAGGTAGTTCGATGTCCATTCTGTATGGATTGATAGGAACATTACTGGGTATGGCTGTGAAAAGAGTAGCGGATCATGCTGGCGGACAACCCTGGTGGCTTGCCCTTCTGCAACCGGTCAGCATGGCCTGTGTCATTGCCATCGGACTTGCTTCCTGGCAGGCGGGTCGCTCCGGCAAGGGGTATGTATGGAAAGGTAGGCGGTACAGTTGAGAGGTAACGTCATCATTATCGGTGCAGGATTCGGAGGTCTATCGTGTGCGATCCGACTTGCTTCACAAGGTGTGCAGGTGACCATTCTGGAACGGCAGGATCATGTAGGAGGTAAGCTGCAGCAGATTGAGCGAGACGGTTATCATTTTGATCGGGGACCGAGCACGATCACGATGCCATCCACCTTTCGTTCCGTCTTCGATCATGCAGGTGTAACAATGGAAGATTACGTACAGCTATATGAGTTGGAGCCGCGTACGCGTAATATATTTGCAGATGGCACAGTGGTCGATTTGTCAGGCAAACGCGGGTGGATGAAGGAGCAGATCGCGGCGTACAGTCCGGAGGATGCGGCTCGTTATGATGCGTTTATGGATGAGTCTGCCGCACTGTATGAGGAAGCCAATCGTCATTTTCTGGGTAAGTTGTTGCTGTCTCCTTCTGACAAATACAATCTTCAGATGCTGCGCAGCCTGCTCCGCGTGAGGCCAACGGTGAAGCTGGATAAGTTGTTGCGTTCGTATTTCCGGCATCCGCATACACTCGCTATGTTCGGGCGGTACGCAACCTATGTGGGATCATCGCCGTATCAGTCTCCTTCGATCTTTGCCATGATGGGTCATGTGGAAGCAGAGGTGGGCATCTACGGGGTCAAAGGAGGAACCTATCAACTGATCGAGGGCATGACTCGGCTGGCACAGGAAAAAGGTGTACAGATCATTACGGGCATAGAGGTGCGGCAGATTGTTGTTCGGAATGGCGCAGTGGCAGGCGTGGATACGAATCAAGGCTTCCGTGAAGCCGATCAGGTGGTTGCCAATGGAGATGTGCTTAGCGTGAATCGACTACTGCTGGCACCGGAAAACCGGAAAGAGATGAGTGATGCCCGCATACAGAAGTATGAACCATCCATTTCGGGATTTGTAACGCTGGCAGGTGTGCGAAGACAATATGATGAACTGCTGCACCATACCGTCTTTTTCCCGGAGAGGTATGAACCGGAGTTCGACCATATATTCCGTGACCGTAAAATGCCCGAAGATCCTACGATCTATATCTGTTACTCAGGTTATTCGGAAGCAGACATGGCCCCGGCAGGAGCCAGTAACTTGTTCATTCTGGTCAATGCCCCCTACTTGTCGGATTCGTGGAATTGGGAGCAGCAGACGGAACGTTACGGAACGTTTGTACTGGAACAATTGGCAGCGCGGGGAATTACCGGGTTGAACCAATCCGATGTGTTGATCCGATACACGCCGCGAGATATCGAACGGGATACGTTGGCGCATCAAGGCTCGATCTATGGCATTTCGTCCAACTCGGTGAAGCAGACCTTCATGCGTCCAGGCAATCGAAGCAAAGATGTCCAGGGACTCTGGTACGTCGGCGGTACAACACATCCAGGCGGCGGAACCCCGATTGTGACCTTATCCGGGCAGCTTGTTGGTGAGCAGTTGGCATCGGAAATCTTGAGATAAGAAGGCATAAAAGATAGTGGTGCTCCGAGATTTAAGTGAGACATTTGGTTTCGGAGCATCCTTTCCATAGCTGGATTGGAACGTTATACTGGATAGAGTTATGCTGCAATGCTTATTAGATGAATGTTTTTGTCTTTTGCATAAGACATCTATACATAGAAGCAAGGAACGGGCAGGTTATCCTGTCGATCCGCACGATTCTCACATAGGAGGTCTCATCATGAATGAACAAGAGCGAGCCGGCGAACGGCTGCTTCCCGAAGTGGCTACGGGAGAACGGAAGCTGGAACACGTGCGCCTCTGTCTTGAGGAGAATGTGGCAGGAGAAGGGGTAACCAGCGGTATGGAGCGGTATGCTTTTCGTCATCACCCACTGCCGGAGCTGGATTTTGCAGAGGTGCATCTGGAGACTTCGTTTATTGGCAAAAAAGTACGTACACCCTTGCTCATCAGTTCGATGACGGGTGGAAGCAAAACAACGGGCGCTATCAATGAGCGCCTCGCCCGAGTAGCGAACGCCAGAGGCTGGGCGCTCGGCGTAGGTTCGATCCGGGCTGCCGTGGAACAGCCAGAACTGGCAAGTACCTTCGATGTGCGGCGCTGGGCACCGGACATCCCGGTCATAGCCAACCTGGGCGCGGTGCAGCTAAACTATGGTTTCACAACAGCTGACTTCCAGCGCGCCGTAGATATTGCGGGTGCGGACATGCTCGTGCTTCATCTGAACACGTTGCAGGAAGTTTTCCAGCCGGAAGGTAATACGAACTTCAGCGGATTATTTCACCGGATTGAGAACTTGTGTCGTGAGTTAGACGTGCCTGTTGGCGTAAAAGAAGTCGGTTTTGGCATCGATGGCTTGACGGCTCAACGCTTATATGAAGCAGGTGTGGCGTTTATCGATGTAGCTGGTGCTGGTGGTACAAGCTGGGTGCAGGTAGAGAAGTATCGTAACAACAACCCGGTACGCCGGGCGGCTGCGGAAGCTTTTGCCGACTGGGGCATTCCGACAGCGGAGTGTATTCAGGAAGTGCGAGCGCTGAATCCGGCGGGTGCTCTGATTGGCAGTGGCGGACTTTACACGGGCGTGGATGCAGCCAAAGCCCTCGCGCTCGGTGCGAATCTGGCTGGTTTTGGCCGATCTCTGCTCGAATCCGCAGTCGCTTCCGACGATGCTCTGAATGAGCGATTGGAACAGGTCGAATTCGAGCTGCGTACCGTGATGTTTGGCATTGGCGCAGGGCGGATTGAGGATTTGAAACAGACGGAGCGGCTGGTGGAACGGCGGTAAGCGCAGGGTTAAAATGAAAATGATATAAACTTCATTGGAGTTATTTAATTATATATTTTGAATCTACTCATATTGCTTCCTACTATAATCTGCAACAAAAATAGTGTAGAAGATACTTCATTAAGAAATATCCTCTACACTATTTATTTTATTAAAATTGTCTGGCACTTATATTCATATCCATTTTATGACCTGTTGAACTATAGATATAAACTTTGACGTTTGTTGTGCCTATAACACCTATTCTTGTTGTTTTTTGAGTTCCTTTTTTGATTGAAATATCAATTGGAGAAAGATTGCCCACAGTGATCTTGACATAAATAGTATCCGTACTAGTGTTGTTAATCCAAAGATTAGAAGTCTCTCCATTGTCAGAATTCAATGTGAATGATTTTTCATATGCATTGTAACTACTGTAATTGAATGGTCTTATAAGTTGTATGTCCAATGAAGTAACAATCGGATCATTAGAGTTCTCCACAGTGATTGGAGGGTTAGTAAAAGCATCTTTGACTCTATCCTCTAATCCAACAGCACTAGCTTGATGTAAAGAAAGTAATAAAGAGAAGACTAAGCCTGCGCCTAAAATCATGTTTAAGGACAATGTAATTTCCTCCTCTATGCTTTTAGTATGTAATGAGGATGTACCAATTACTTATATAATTGTGTTGCCGAAAGATTACATACATTCCTCTTTCACAGTGACATTCTCATTGGTTACAGTAACGTATGAATTGCCGGACAAGTATTCCGTATAACCGCAAACCATTTTGTTATAGGTTTTACCGCGGCTGTCTGTAAACTCTAAAGAGACAGTACCCTCTCCGGAAAGTTTCAGCTGTGGGGCGAATTTCACTTTTGCTCCGCTGGGAATATCCTTTTTGAATACGTAGGTGGAGCCACTCTCGTTGGTATTATACGAGTCGCCTTGGGCTAAGTTAGTCTGAATATTGGTGAGGTTATAGTCAGACTGATTGTGGATTGTGATTCTCAAGTGGCGAAAGGGATCGACTGCATCCAGAAAGCTCATAAAAGCGACTATGGCGATTCCGAGTACGATGGCGGACAAGATAATGATTTTCTTTTTGGAGAATCGGCGATGTGTGTACAATATAATGCACTCCTTTCCTATGAGTTATAAACGATGGGAGGAGATCAAAAGTTATAGATAAAATGGATACATATGAAAATTGAAGTTCAAATCGTCAGAATTACTTCATGCGCCAAGCGGGAGAACAGGATACAATAAGATACTAGCAGTGCAAAAAGGACTGCAAAGAGGTTCTACATAATGAAGATCACTCAAAATAAGGAGGGGGATAAATGGAACTTTCTCCAATGAATCAGGAAGATTATGCGAGTTTTTGCATTCGATCGATTAAGGATTTTGCACAGGAAAAAGTAGAAGCAGGCACTTGGGCGGAGGAAGAGGCGCAGCAACTGGCCGAGGAATCTTATGAACGTTATCTGCCAGAAGGTTTGAATACACCCGGAGCATATCTCTACAATCTAGTGCATCCTGTGGACGGAAATGTGGGGTATATCTGGTTTAATATCACGGATAATCGTCGTGGTAAAGATGCATTTTTACTGGACATTGTGGTTGAAGAAGCACACCGCGGTAAAGGGTATGGAACAGAGACGATGGAGGCGCTTGAACAGACGGCCTTGAGTCTTGGCGTGGATCGCATCGGATTGCATGTGTTTGGACATAATGTGCGAGCGAGTAGCCTTTATCGCAAGATGGGATATGAAGTAACGGATCTAACGATGTACAAGGAAATCAAAGGGTAAACCAATAGCGGATGGGACGCTGGTCGAATTGGCGAAGTTCCTTGATGCCTTGAGGTTTGTCATATATAATGTATAGGATTATCCATACCGAACAAGTAATCAATGAGGAGTTGTCATATACATGGCTTTGAAAGCTGGAATCGTGGGTTTGCCTAACGTTGGTAAATCTACATTGTTTAATGCAATTACACAAGCAGGTGCCGAATCGGCAAACTATCCGTTCTGTACAATTGACCCTAACGTGGGGATCGTTGAAGTACCCGATGAGCGTTTGGACAAACTGACAGAACTCGTTGTACCTAAGAAAACAGTACCAACGGCGTTTGAGTTTGTAGATATCGCGGGTCTGGTTCGCGGTGCGAGCAAAGGCGAAGGTCTGGGTAACAAGTTCCTTGCCCACATTCGTGAAGTAGACGCAATTGTACACGTGGTACGTTGCTTTGTAGATGAGAACATCACACACGTCGATGGTAAAATCGACCCGGTAAGCGACATCCAGACCATCAATCTGGAGCTGATCCTGGCTGATATCGAGAGTGTTGAGAAGAAAATCGACCGCTCCAAGAAAAACATGAAGGGCGGCAACAAGACTGCCTCTCAAGAAGTAGAAGTGTTGGAGAGAGTGAAGGCTGTTCTGTACGATGACAAGCCGGCACGCAGCATGGAACTTACAGATGACGAGCTTCTGATCATCCGTGATCTGCACTTGCTCACTCTAAAGCCTGTTTTGTACGCAGCCAATGTAGCTGAGGATGAAATTGGCGACGTGGCGAACAATGCTTACGTGCAAAAAGTAAGAGAATTCGCAGCTGCTGAAAACGCAGAAGTGGTGCCAATCAGTGCGAAGGTTGAAGAAGAGATCTCCGAGCTGGAAGGCGAAGATAAACAAATGTTCCTGGAAGAACTTGGTATCGAGGATTCCGGTCTGAACCTGTTGATCAAAGCGGCTTACAAATTGCTCGGTCTGTACACATACTTCACAGCAGGTGTACAGGAAGTTCGTGCATGGACAATCCGTAAAGGTACCAAAGCGCCAGGCGCAGCAGGTGTTATTCACACGGACTTCGAGCGCGGATTCATCCGGGCAGAGGTTGTTTCTTATGACGATCTGGTGGCAGCAGGTTCCATGAACGGTGCCAAAGAGCGTGGACAACTTCGTCTTGAAGGTAAAGAGTACGTTGTAAATGACGGCGACGTTATGCACTTCCGTTTCAACGTTTAAGTTGTTACACATTTATATGTAGACTTAAAATTATGACCCTACGACCTTCTTCGTGAAGTTCGTGGGGTCTTTAACTTAGAGCTCTGAAGATGAGGATGCAACGGAGAATAGTCTTCCAAGAGAAACGGGTTCTTTGTTTTCATAATCAAAATCAACTGCTGAGATAGAGATGTAAATAGGCATATTATGGTATAATAGAGGAGACAAAGTAACCGGTGGATAATCGATACGGTGATGCTTACCCGAAAGGGGGTGACGCCGTGTCATTTCTTGCAGTAGTGCAGCATTTCCTAGAAATTAGCGACAAGCTAATTAGTATTGCAGTGGGGTTAATAGCCGTATGCAGTGCGTGGAAAGCAGCGCGGAACAAGAAAAACCACCGGGATTAGGTTGGTCGCCTTGCAATCCGGTGGTTTTTCATTCGTTTGATTGAAATTCGCCGTGGTCGCCCACCGGCCTTTGTTGGAGAAGTCACGATGTTAGCGCATCGTGGCTTTTGTTTATTTTACACTTGCTATACTTGTATTATACCACAGTAGGATCATTTCGGAACCACATCGAACAACAATTTCATTTTGTATCTTGCAGCACCAAAAAATAGTTCATCCGCTTGCGGAACAGTTACTATTCAGAACCATAAGAATATGCTATAATTAAGAGTCGTATACCACGTTAAAATTCGCACTGTAACCGATGAGTCGAAGCGAGTTTCATACAGGGTACACGATTTCTTGATATCACTTTAAAAGTAAAGGATTTGATGACGTTGTAGCGATGTTATACGTCGATCATACATGAATGTGAATACATGCTGCGGTCAGGGGATTCATTGAGAATCCTGTGCGTTGTGGAATATAGATTATAAATGTAATTAATGTTGAATTGAAATCATTATTGAAAATGTAATGTGCTTGGACAAAATAATGCGTGAGGTGACTATACATGTTGGATAAATTACAGGCGTTAGCCGACCGTTATGACAAGTTGAGCGAGCTTTTGTGTGACCCGGATGTGGCAAGTGACAACAAAAAGCTGCGGGAATACTCGAAAGAACAATCCGATCTGCAACCGACTTATGAAGCGTACACGGAATACAAACAGGTAAGTCAGGATCTCGAAGCTGCAAAGGAAATGCAGGGTGAGAAACTGGATGATGAGATGCGTGAAATGGTCAAAATGGAAATTGAAGAACTGAGTACTCGCCAGAAGGAACTGGACGAATTGATTCGTGTACTCATGCTGCCAAAAGATCCGAATGACGACAAGAACGTTATTGTTGAGATTCGCGGGGCAGCTGGTGGAGATGAAGCAGCGTTGTTTGCAGCAGATCTGTATCGGATGTACACACGTTATGCAGATGCACAAGGCTGGCGTGTAGAGCTGATGGACGTTAACACGAATGATCTCGGTGGATTCAAAGAGGTTGTTTTCCTGATCAACGGACGTGGTGCTTACAGCAAAATGAAATACGAAAGCGGCGCACACCGTGTGCAGCGTATTCCAACAACCGAGTCTGGCGGACGTATTCATACGTCAACTTCAACGGTTGCGGTTATGCCAGAAGCCGAAGATTTTGATATCGAAATTCATGATAAAGACATCCGTGTGGATACATTCTGTTCCAGTGGTGCTGGTGGACAATCGGTTAATACGACGAAATCCGCAGTACGGGTAACGCACGTTCCAACGGGAATTGTGGCGACATGTCAAGATGGAAAATCACAGAACTCCAACAAGGAAAAAGCGTTGCAGGTTCTGCGTACACGTATCTTCGATATGAAACGTATGGAAGAGGAAGCAAAGATCTCTGTTGAGCGGAAAAGCAAAGTGGGAACGGGTGACCGCAGTGAGCGGATTCGTACGTACAACTTCCCGCAAAGCCGTGTGACGGATCACCGGATCGGCCTGACGATGCACAAGCTGGATCAAGTGATGAACGGAGAGATTGAAGATATTCTGTCTGCACTGACCATTGCTCAGCAGACTGAAATGATGGATAGAGGAGAATAATCTGTGACCCGAGCGCAGTTTGTCATGACGCCGGAACAGAGCTGTCGGGAAGCCTTCGTGGAGGCTTCCTCTTTTTTGGAGAAGTGCGGCGTGTACGAGCCGCAAAACAATGCCCGGCTGCTGCTGGAACATGTACTCGGCGTCTATGGCGCCGCTTACTACATGATGCAGCCGGAGCCTTTTCCCAGCGAGCATCGCAGCCGCTGGGAGGACGCCGTCACGCGCAAGGCTGCGGGTGAGCCGGCGCAATACATTATCGGCAGCCAGGAATTCTATGGGCTGCCGTTCGAGGTCACGCCGGCCGTGCTGATTCCGCGGCCGGAGACCGAGCTGTTGGTCGAGGCTGTGCTGCGCGAAGCCGACCGCGTGTTTCCTGACGGCGCTCCGCTCGCCGTCGATATTGGCACGGGCAGTGGTGCCATCGCGGTGACGATGGCTTCACTGCGCCCGCGCTGGCAGGTCGGCGCCGGGGATCTCTCGGCGGCTGCCCTGCAAGTGGCCGCGCGGAACGCGGCCGCGAACGGGGTACAGATCGACTTCCGTGAAGGCGATCTGCTGGCACCGTTCGCCGGGGCACAGGTGGACATCCTGGTGTCCAACCCGCCATACATCCCGGCGGCAGATATCGCCGGGTTACAGCAAGAGGTGCGCGATCATGAGCCGCGCATGGCACTGGACGGCGGTCCGGACGGGCTTGCACCGTACCGGATCATGCTGGAGCAGCTGGCGCTGCTGCCTGCACCGCCGCAGATCATTGGTTTTGAGCTGGGCCAGGGGCAGGCTCGCGACATCGCGGCTCTACTTGAAACGGCGGGACATTGGCCGGAAATTATCATTGTACCGGACCTTGCCGGAATCGAGCGGCATGTCCTGGGTGTTCGTACTTCGGAACAGGTGACGAAAATGTAAGGTTCCGCGGGTTTTCTTTTTGCCGTGAAATCCTCTACAATGAGATATACCGAAGATTTCTGAATGCTTGGGGGAACATAATTACATGCTGCACAAATTTAAAAAGATAGATTATTCTATCGTGTTTATACTGGTTATTCTGATGGTTATCAGTATTTTGTCGATTTACAGTACAACGTTTGGTCGTCCGAAGCTGGAGGGACTCCCGAAAAGTGCAGTGATTTTTTATATTTTTGGATTCATCGTCTTTTTTGGAATGTCGATGATCAATTATAAATTTATAATCAAAAATTATTTATATATCTATGGCGTGGGTATGCTGCTGCTCATTTTCGTAATGTTTTTTGGTAAAGAGTATTACGGTGCAAAAGGTTGGCTGTCCATCTTCGGGGTCAGTTTGCAACCTGCTGAGTTGTTCAAGTTATGTCTAATTGTGTTTTTATCAGCCTTTTTGGCCCGAAAGAAGAATCGTCCGCTCTATTTCGGACGTGATGTTATTCCGATCTCACTCTGTGTTCTGCCGCCGTTACTACTGGTATTGCTTCAAAATGACTTGGGAAATGCGTTAAGTTATGTTGTCATTCTTGTGGGCCTATTGTGGATCGGCAACATTAAATTTACGCATGCCCTCATTGGTTTTATTATTGCTGTGGCGACTTTTATCGGCGGTACACAGGCGTATATTCATTATCATGATGAGATTGTTAAATTTCTGAATGACATTGGACGTTCGCACTGGGCGGATCGTTTTGACCCCTGGCTTGTACCAGAGCTGACCTCAAGGGATGTACTCTGGCAGACGTATAATGCGAAGCTTGCGATCGGTTCTGGCGGTATTACGGGCAAAGGATATATGGAGGGCACAACGATTCAGTCGAATCGGGTGCCGCTGGCCTATGCAGACTCGATCTTTGTACAGATCGGGGAGGAGTTTGGCTTCATCGGTGCCTCGGTATTGCTTCTCCTATACTTTATCCTGATTCACAGGCTGGTGCTGATTGCACTGGAGTGTAAGGATCGCGCCGGACCTTATCTTATTGTAGGTATTATAGCGATGCTGCTCTACCAGATCTTTGTTAATATTGGTCCATTCATTGGTCTGATGCCACTGACAGGGATTACGCTGCCATTTATCAGTTCGGGCGGTACCTCCATTATGCTCAACATGATCAGTATGGGGATTGTGATGAGTATCAAGGTTCACACGGAAGAAAACGAGGATATTCTCGGCTCTGCGGAACAACCGAGTATTACCGATCTGGTGATGAAATTGCTAAGACGCAAGCCATCCCAGCAGGAGCAATAACGTTCTCGGAATTAAAAAATCTGGGATAACAGCGATTGGAAGTTTATTCTGTCATCGTAGTGTCAGTGTAAATAATCCTTAGTTTAACTTATATAACTACAGAACCCTGGAACAGATCAGCCCTATTCACTTAGGGATGAATGTTTCCGGGTTTTTATTTTTACGGTGGGAGATAGGCCTCTGATTTGTTTGATATTCATCCTGAAGCAATCTGATTTCCATTTTATCATCCAATTATATACAATGGAAATATTGAGTTTAATTGGAAATCATAGAATGCTAGATTCAGGGGGATGGACGGAGTCATGTTGAGAATGTTGAAAAAGATGGATGGTGTGATTCTCTTCATCATGCTGTTGCTCATGATTATTAGTGTATTTGCAATTTACAGCGGAACGCAAACAGATGCTCATCTGGCGAGTCACCATGTCAAAACGATTTATTTCTATGTGGCTGGATTCATTGCGGTGCTTGTCATCGGGCTTGTGAATTACAAGTTATACGTGAAATATGCGTTTTATTTGTATGGGTTTGGAATTATACTGCTGATCCTCGCTAATGTCCTGGGCAGTTCGATCAATAATGCCAACGGTTGGCTGAAGCTTGGGGAATTTTCTTTTCAACCGGCAGAGCTGTTCAAGATGATTCTGATTCTGTTCCTTGCTCATTTAATTGTGAAGAGACAACGAGGCACGCTGCAATTTTGGAGAGATATTGTGCCGATTGGCTGCTGGGCGTTTATTCCATTTGCTCTGGTTATGGCTCAGAATGATCTAGGCAATGCATTGGGGTATGTGGTGATTCTGGCTGCGGTATTCTGGATCGGAAATATGAGACTGAAGCACGTATTAATTGTACTGACGATTGTGGGAGTGACCTTCTTTGGTTTTGTTAAAGCCTATACGTTCTACCATGATGAAGTATTTACTTTTCTTGAAAAGATAAAAAGGGAGCATTGGGCGGAGCGAATTGATCCATGGCTTGTGCCGGAAAAGGCTACCTCCAAAGCGTCCTGGCATACGAAAAATGCAGGTTTAGCCATTGGTTCAGGGGGCATTATCGGCAAAGGTTATTTGCAAGGAACATCCGTTCAGAGCGGTCGAGTCCCTTATACGTATTCGGATTCCATTTTTGTCGTGATCGCAGAGGAGTTTGGCTTTGTCGGTGCATCCGTACTGATTCTGTTGTACTTTATTCTGATTCAACGTATGGTGTGGATTGCTCTGAGTTGCAGAGATCGCGCGGGACCCGTCATCATTGTAGGTATTATCGGAATGTTGTTGTATCAGGTGTTTGAGAATGTGGGAGCGTTCCTCGGCCTGATGCCGCTCACAGGAATTACGTTGCCATTCATCAGTTACGGGGGCACCTCCCTGCTCATTAACATGGCTTGTATTGGCGTGGTCATGAGTATTAAGTTATATGGACAGGAAGAGGAGGATGAACTTCTCATGGGGGAGCAGCAACCGCGGTTGTCGGAACGTTTATGGAATATGCTCAAGAAAGAGAAAAGTGCTGTGTAACTGCTGAAATAGTTTAATGAAAAGCACAGTGGTGGAGCGACTAACGTGATTGTTCATTGTTCATAAGGATAACGAGGTTGATTTGCCCTGTAACCAGGTGCGGATCAGCCTTTTTAACATGACTGGTGAGTGTATGTATATCATAGAATCGATTTAGTAGATTTATTGTATATGCTAGGTTTACTTCCGTCTCTCCCGGGCATACTGATAGACATGAGAGAGTTGCAGGTCGCGTGATCAGAGAGCTGAGGGGGAGAACGGAATGAACAGACGAATTGTAAAGCAAATTGGACTTATTATTGTATGTTTTATGATGATGATCATGATGTGGGAAGGTCAGAAAACGGATGCAGCTGTGGCGGCCACAGCGATTCCTGAACAATCGATTCGCTTGCGTATTCTAGCAAACTCGGATGCACCGGGAGATCAATTGGTGAAACGCGAGATTCGGGATGCTGTCGTTGCTCAGATGGGTGAGTGGGTAGCCGAACTGGAGAATCCGCAAAGTCTGGATGAAGCACGCCATGTCATTCGTGAGCATTTGTCCGAGATTGAAAATAGAGTAGGAGAAGAGTTGGCCAGTCGCGGTTTGAAGTATGAGTATCAGGTGGAATTGGGTTCAGTTCCGTTCCCAACCAAGCTATATGGAGGCACCGTGTATCCTGCTGGTGATTATGAAGCGGTTCGGATTACATTAGGCGAAGGCAAAGGTCAGAACTGGTGGTGTGTGTTGTTCCCGCCGCTGTGCTTCATTGATGCAGGGACCGGGGATGCACTGGCGAAACCTTCAAACGTATCGGCCGCAGCGGCTGAACCTGGAGATGCAGAGGCGTCTGTGCAGGGAGAGACACCGGAGGCGAGATTCTTTCTGTGGGATATGGCTGTGAAACTATGGAGTTGGGTAACTGGATTGTTCGCATAACAACGAATTTATACTATAAAAGAGGGTGGCTTCAATTCAGGGAGCTGCCCTTTTGATATGAATTGGCGTTGAAGCTACAGTGAGACTCATGCGTGGAGCGAAGTGTGAAGGGCATCCGAGGCGGGACAGGTATGTTATAATTACTTATATTGAACATGGAGTATGAAGCGAAGTGAACAAGGATGTGTATGGAGTTTAAAGTGTATTTCTCACGTGCACAAGTAACCTATTATGATGTTTAGGAATGATGGATATATGAATAGAGAGAATGAGCAAGTGCAATTCACCTCCGAAATGGGAAATGACATGGAGGTTCATGACAAGGGAACTCCAGCAGAGATGGTCACAGTCAATTGGGATGTGCGCGTTTTATTAAGCAATGAGAATGATCATGGATTGGGTAATATTGAATTAGCGGATGTGAAAAAGGGGAGCGCCCATCAAAGGGCGCTCGCCGACTTGCAGGCTGCCGCAGCCTGTCTTCATCAAGGTCAGACGGTGGCCTTTCCGACCGAAACGGTCTACGGCCTGGGTGCGGATGCGCGTAGCACGGCAGCCGTTGAGGCTGTATTTGTCGCCAAAGGCCGACCTTCCGACAATCCACTGATTGTGCATATCGCGCACCGTGACCAGTTGGACACTCTGGTCACGGAAGTGAATGAGACAGCGGAAGCGCTGATGGCGGCCTTCTGGCCGGGACCGCTGACGCTGGTGCTGCCGGTTAGGCCGGGGGCGGTGTCCCCGCGTGTCACCGCCGGTCTGGATACGGTGGCCGTGCGCATGCCGGACCATCCGGTGGCCTTGCAGTTGATCGCGGCGGCGGCATGCCCTGTGGCTGCGCCAAGCGCCAACCGCTCCGGGCGGCCAAGCCCAACACTCGCGTCTCATGTGCGCGAGGATCTGGATGGCCGCATCGGCGGCATCGTGGACGGCGGTCCCACCGGGGTGGGCGTCGAGTCCACGGTGGTGCAGGTCGGTGACGACGGTACCGTCACCATCCTGCGCCCTGGCGGCATTACGGCGGAACAGTTGTCCGCCGTTGCCGCCCGTGTCGCCACGGACCCCGCGCTACTCGCGGAGGGGGCCGTTGGCGTGGGAAGCCCGGCGCCGCGCTCGCCGGGCATGAAGTACACGCACTACGCACCCGCAGGGGCGCTGTGCGTGGTGGAGGGGCCGCCCGCAGCGGTGGCGGCCTGGACCAGTGCCGCCCTCGCAGAGGCGGCGCAGCGCGGAGAGCGCACCGCCGTGCTGGCGTTCGCCGAGCACGCGGAGCAGTACCGCGCCGATGCCGTGTTCTCGCTGGGTGACGCCAGCGAGCTGGAGGAAGCAGCGCGCAGGCTATACGCCGCGCTGCGCAGCTGCGATGAGCAAGGCGCCACATATATTGTGGCTGAAGCCTGCTCACGCGAAGGGCTGGGAGCAGCCGTCATGAATCGGCTGCTCAAGGCGGCGGGTAACCAACTCATTCAAGTTGGCGACCCACAGCCCTCCTAAGCTCTCCTGATCATACAGTCAGGAGAGCTACGCACTCTTTTCCAAAACAAATCAATTAAAACATCGCATCCACCTGCCTACAATCTAGCCTTATGTATCATGGAGATGGAGTACATCCGTCGTCGTTTACCTTTCATCGGTCATGTTTAGGTCCTTGTCCGCATATCGTGTACAAGAACCTTTACGTGACTTGGGGGTATGGGGATGTGGGATGTGTCTGCCCATGTAGGGCAGTTGGTAACCATTTTGATCATGGCAGTTGCACTTGGCCTCGATGCGTTTTCACTTGGGATCGGAATTGGCATGAAGGGCATTCGGCTAAGGGATGTATTGCGAATCAGTACAGTAACGGCGCTATTTCATATCATCATGCCGCTCATCGGTATGTATATGGGCAAATACGTCAGCTCGCTGCTCGGTGACATTACGACGTATGCAGCAGGTGGATTACTTGTTCTGCTGGGTGGTCATATGATTCTGAATGCATTCCGTGAAGGCGATACCAAGCTGGTGGACCACCGTTCCCTGCTCGGCGTTATACTGTTTTCCCTCAGCGTAAGTGTGGATTCGTTCTCCGTTGGCGTTTCCTTAGGGATGTTTAGCAGTGATCTGATCTTAACCGTACTGGCTTTTGGCTTTTGTGGCGGGGTGATGTCGGTGATGGGTCTGCTATTAGGCCGTCGGGTGAGTCAGAATCTCGGGGATTATGGTGAGGCCATTGGTGGCGCAATCTTGCTTGCGTTTGGACTTTTGTTTATATTTTAGAATAAAACTTGAGATATCCTATCATTCGCATCATATGTAAAATGGGGAGGCTAACACAATGAAACATATTTTATTCGTATGTACAGGCAATACGTGCCGCAGCCCCATGGCAGAGGGGCTTTTGCGAAAGTTGGCATCGGAGCGCGGCATTCAGGTAGAGGTTCGTTCCGCAGGTGTGGCAACT
The DNA here is from genome assembly GCF_055687625.1 of Paenibacillus sp. CB74. NCBI lineage: Bacteria > Bacillati > Bacillota > Bacilli > Caryophanales > Paenibacillaceae > Paenibacillus > Paenibacillus sp. CB74. The sequence goes on from NZ_CM146009.1 coordinate 6,020,352, forward strand.
ACGTCGGGTATGCCAATCTCCCGTCATGCGGAAGCTGTTCTGAGAGATCATAACGTTGAAGGTCCACCTCATTCCACTCAACTAAGCGCCAACCTGGTAGGTTGGGCGGACCTGGTTCTTACATTAACACGGAGTCATAAGCAGCATGTTATGCAGGTATTTCCCGACTCTGTCCACAAAACCTATACATTGAAAGAGTATGTGGAGGACGACGAGCAGGTATTAAGAGATGTTCAGGAATTGGACAGCCTGTTTGCAACGCTGGAGATGAAACGTGCCCTTGGGCAAGAGATCCTGGCATCGGAGCGTGAGCGAGCCATTGAGATCAGACAACGCATTCCTAGTTTCGACATCTCCGATCCATTTGGTGGGAGTCGTGATGATTATAATATCGCTGCGGCCGAGATTCGGACGGCATTGGACCGGCTTTTGGATAAGCTGGGATAATTCTGATCCTGCGGGGCAGGTTAGAGAAACAGGACACGTGATGTAAATTAACCGTTGATTTTAAACGCGGGTTGTTTTATGATGAAGGGGAAAACAGGGATCCGGTGTAACTGGCGACGAAGTGGGCATAACCACGATGGAGCACCGGAACAAACGGCCGGTCGCCTGGGCAAAAGAGCAATTCTGCGTTACCCGCAGACTGCTCTTTTTTTCGTCTTTCATCTGATTATTCGCTATAATAGATCCTGAGATGCCGTGCAAGAATACGAAGGACAGCCAAGAGACAGCGGGCATGATTTTATCGGGAGGCGATGATAGGATGACTATAGAGTTAGATTCAGAACAACCCGGATTGCAGGAACAGACCGCATCCATTCTGCATGAACTGGCGCTTGCCGGACAGCTTGGGCCTGGACAGATCGTTGTGATCGGTACAAGCACAAGTGAAGTTGCAGGGGCACGGATTGGTACGAGTGGTGCTATTGAAGTGGCGCAACAGCTTCTTGCGGGTATACGCGAAGTGCAGGAGGAATTCGGTTTTGATACCGTATTCCAGTGTTGTGAGCATCTGAACCGTGCGCTGGTCATGGAACGTTCTGTGCTGACTCGTCTTGGATTGACTGAGGTTGGTGCAGTACCCGTGCCCAAAGCCGGAGGTTCAATGGCATCCGCAGCATATCGTTCGCTGACCGATCCATGCCTGGCTGAACATGTGCAGGCCCATGCGGGACTGGACATTGGGGAGACGATGATTGGCATGCATCTCCGGCATGTAGCCGTACCTTTTCGTACAGCGCTCCGCTATGTTGGAGATGCGCGTGTGACCACAGCGTTGACTCGTCCGAAGTTAATTGGCGGCGAACGCGCGGTGTATCGTATGGAAGAACAACCAGATTCAACATTTTGTGACTAACATATAAAGTGAGACTAATTAGGTTACACTCCTGACTTTGATTGCATCACCATCTTCCGATCGCTGTTATCCCCAGATTTTTTATTCCCTATTTAAAAGGGGAAATCCGGTGATAAAGGCGACCACTTCGTTTCTTCAGATTGGTGTTGCACTCGCCGTTTTCGTGTAAACATTAGTTTCACTTTATAACTTCACTTATAACTGGGAGGAATTTAATCATGGAACAATTGCGCAAGAATGACCCGGCAGTACTGGAAGCGATGAATCTTGAACTGAAGCGTCAACAGAACAACATCGAACTGATTGCATCCGAGAACATCGTGAGTGAAGCAGTAATCGAAGCATTGGGATCTGTACTGACCAACAAGTACGCTGAAGGCTATCCAGGTAAACGTTACTATGGCGGTTGTGAGCATGTGGACGTAGTTGAAGACATTGCGCGTGATCGTGCCAAAGAATTGTTCGGAGCAGAACACGTGAATGTTCAACCTCACTCCGGCGCACAAGCGAACATGGCAGTATATCTTGCAGCGTTGAAACCTGGTGATACTGTACTTGGTATGAACCTTGCCCATGGTGGACACCTTACGCACGGTAGCCCGGTTAACGCTTCCGGTTTGCTGTACAACTTTGTGGCATACGGCGTGCAGGAAGATACATTCCTGATTGATTATGATGAAGTGCGCAAAGCGGCTTTCAAACACCGCCCTCGTCTGATCGTTGCAGGTGCAAGTGCATATCCGCGTACCATTGATTTTGAAAAGCTGGCTTCCATCGCCAATGATGTAGGTGCTTTGTTCATGGTGGATATGGCTCATATTGCAGGATTGGTTGCTGCTGGTTTGCATCCAAACCCGGTTCCACATGCGCATTTCGTAACAACAACAACACACAAAACGTTGCGTGGACCTCGTGGTGGTATGATTCTGTGCCGTAAAGCATGGGCAGCAGCGATTGATAAAGCGGTATTCCCGGGTTCCCAAGGTGGTCCTTTGATGCACGTAATTGCTTCCAAAGCGGTAGCATTCGGAGAAGCTTTGCAACCAGAGTTCAAAACATATGCACAGAACGTTGTGAAAAACGCACAGGTTCTGGCTGAAACACTGATCGCTGAAGGCTTGAACATCGTATCCGGTGGTACAGATAACCACTTGATGCTGATCGACACACGCAGTGTGAACATCACAGGTAAAGAAGCTGAGCATGTACTTGATTCCATCGGTATTACCGTGAACAAAAATGCAATTCCATTCGACCCTACAAGCCCGTTTGTAACGAGTGGTATTCGAATTGGTACACCTGCTGCAACTTCCCGTGGCATGAACGAAGAAGCGATGGTTGCCATTGGTAAGATCATTGCCAAAACGTTGAAAAATCCAAAAGATACGGCGAAGCTGGATGAAGCGCGTGCAGAAGTGACTGCACTGACAGACCAATTCCCGCTCTATACCGACCTTAAATACTAAAAACTTTGCTCATGCTGCTTTCTTTTGAGTGTTCTTAATGTACACACGCAGACGGAGCAAACCGAAAGAACCTGAAGAAGCGTAGCGCTCGCCTTTATCCCTGGATTTTACCCCTTATTAAGGTGGTTCAAAAAAATCCGGGGATAACAGCGATCGGAAGGTCATTCGGTTTGCGGAGCATCTTTAGTGTTTACACGTTTTTGAACATACTCAATGACATAACAGCAGGAGCAAAACAGGACCGGATGGATCATTTTCCGGTCCTGTTTTTTATAGGATTCGGTATTCTGTAATGATTGGGTGCCCTTTGATGGTGTAATTCGTTGTTGGTGATGATATAATATACAGGATTTATCGAGCCCATGAATGGTGGCTAGGTATATTTGGAAATGCTGAACATGAAGAACTTACCGGAGGGACAAATTAGATGGGAAAATTAGTAATATGTGATCACCCTTTGATTCAACACAAACTGACGTTTATACGCGACATGCGTACGAATACGAAAGATTTTCGTGAATTGGTGGATGAAGTGGCAACGTTGATGGCTTATGAGATTACAAGAGATGTTGAACTGGAAACGATTGATGTACAGACACCTGTAGCTGCAACACAAGGTAAAGTCATCTCTGGACGCATGCTCGGACTGGTGCCGATTCTGCGTGCAGGACTCGGAATGCTGGATGGCGTTGTAAAATTGTTGCCAGCCGCAAAAGTTGGACATGTTGGTCTGTTCCGTGATCCGGAAACACTGCAACCGGTAGAATACTACACCAAACTGCCTACAGACGTGACAGAGCGTCAATTGATCGTAATTGATCCGATGCTTGCAACTGGCGGTTCGGCGATTGCAGCTATTGACGTGCTCAAAAAACGTGGCTGTACCCAAATCAAGATGATGAACCTGGTAGCAGCACCGGAAGGCGTTAAAGCTGTACAGGATGCACATCCTGATGTGGATATCTATGTCGCAGCACTGGACGACCGTCTGGATGATCATGGTTATATCGTTCCAGGACTTGGCGATGCAGGAGACCGTCTATACGGCACTAAATAAGCATATCTCATGCTTGTAATCGGAACTTATAGAAAAGGGGCTTTGCTCGAATGTCCAAGAAAATTAAAGTCATGACGATCTTCGGGGTGCGTCCGGAAGCCATCAAGATGGCTCCGCTTATTTTGGAATTGCAAAAACACCCCGAGTCTATTGAATCTATTGTTTGCGTAACTGCGCAGCATCGTCAGATGTTGGATCAGGTTCTTGAAGTTTTCGACATTCATCCCGATTATGATCTGGATGTGATGAAAGACCGTCAGACATTGAATGAAATTACGATTCGTGTATTAGGCGGTCTGGAGCCGGTATTGGCTGAAGCGAAGCCGGATATTGTGCTGGTTCACGGGGATACATTAACTACCTTTGTAGCAAGCTATGCAGCATTCTTGCAGCAGATCCAGGTAGGACATGTGGAAGCAGGACTTCGGACGTGGAACAAGCTTTCTCCATATCCGGAAGAGATGAACCGTCAGCTGACGGGCGTACTGGCAGATCTACACTTTGCGCCTACGGATTGGTCTTCTTCCAATCTTGCCAAAGAAAATAAATCAGAGTCTAGTACGTACGTCACAGGCAACACGGTAACAGATGTGTTTCAATATACAGTACGGGAGGACTACACACACCCGGTACTTGATTGGGCCCAAGGCAAACGCCTTGTGCTGATGACAGCTCATCGCCGTGAATCTCAAGGCGAGCCTCACCGCAACATTTTCCAGGCCGTCAAACGGATTGCCGACGAATTTGAAGATATTGCCATCGTGTACCCGGTGCATCCAAGTCCTGCTGTGAAGGAGCCGGCTCACGCGATTTTGGGGAATCATCCCCGTATTCAATTAATTGATCCACTAGACGTGGTGGATTTGCATAACTTTTACCCGCATACTCACTTGATTTTGACCGATTCAGGCGGTTTGCAGGAAGAAGCACCTTCGTTTGGTGTGCCTGTGCTTGTATTGCGCGATACGACAGAGCGCCCGGAAGGTATTGAAGCTGGAACGCTGGAACTGGTAGGTACCGAAGAGGAACGTGTATATGAACGGACCAAAGCTTTGCTTACAGACAAAAACCTGTATGCAAGCATGAGCCAGGCTGCTAATCCATACGGTGATGGACATGCTTCGGAAAGAATTGTCAATGCGATTCTGCACCATTTTGGTGTAAATAGTGAGCGTCCGGAATCATTTCACAGAAAATTCAAAAAATAATACAATTTTTCTGACGGATTTATAAAGGGCATAGCATACAGTTAAACTGTACGGTTTACGCGGGTTTATGGGCTTTGAGGGTCTGTATTCCCGTCGTTTTCCCCTTTAAAACGCTAAAATCATTCAATTGACAAAGGCTCTCATCATTCAGTAAAATTAACTGGGATTGCAAGGGTGGCGTGGAAAATGGCCGATTCGAACAAACCAAATTCATCCCGTAACCATGACGATAATGTATGGAAAGCGATGGGGCTCGTGACAGCTTTTGGGATCGAGATTGCCATTCTCGCTGTTGCCGGATATTACGCTGGCTCCTGGTTGGACAAGACCATTGGAGGTAACGGAATATGGATCGCCGTAAGCGTTCTCTTTTTTCTTGCGGCAGGCGGTGTAAGCATCTACTTTATCGCGAAAAAATTCATGGGGGAAAGTGATGAGTGAACTAACCAGATACCGCAGATCGATGACTGTTTTCATCATGTACTTTCTTATGATTTGTTTTCTCGCAGCGGCCTTTATGCCACGTGTGGAGACAATTGCTTTGGGACTAGCCCTGGGTACAGGAATTAGCTGGATCAATGCATTTTACTTGGGCTACAAAGTAAGGAAAATGTCTGATGATGCGGCAGAAGGTAACTTGAAGCGTGTGAACCTGGGATTTTTGACAAGAGCGGCACTCGCTGTGCTCGGTATATTCATATCGATGCGCTTTCCGCAGTACTTCAATACATATGCGGTTGCAGGCGGTCTCGTCATTGCACAATTTTCCTTACTGATTATAGGGATTGTCCATTCCCGCAGAGCAGAATGAAGTTAAGGGCTGCAGCTTTCAAGTCGAGAAAGGGGTGAGAAAAATATGCATGAAGCTCCAATTATTATGCTTGGCGGATTTCGACTGGATCTATCGGTTGTGTTGATGCTGGTAGTTACAGGTGCCCTTGTTTTTATTTTTGCTGTACTGGCCACACGAAGACTATCCGTTGAAAACCCCGGCAAGCTGCAAAATTTTATGGAGTGGGCAGTAGAATTCGTCCGCAATCTGATTTCCAGTACAATGGATATGAAGAAAGGTAAACATTTTATCTCTCTCGCTCTTTCCATGATTATGTTCATTTTTGTAGGAAACATGCTCGGACTTCCGTTCCAAGCGGTAACTGCAGTGGACAGCGCAGAACATGCGCAAGTGTTCGGTAAACCGATTGTTACAGCGGTGGAAGCGTTTGAAGAAGCGCATGCCAAGGACCCTGAAGCACACCCACACGTTGAACTGGCTTGGTGGAAATCACCGACAGCCGACTTGTCTGTAACGATGGGACTCGCTCTCGTAGCGTTCCTTGTATCTCATGGACTGGGATTGTTCCGCAACACCAAAGGATATCTCCAGCATTACCTTAAGCCATTCGCCTTGTTCTTGCCAATCAACTTGATTGAGACGGCATCCAAGCTGTTGACACACGGTATGCGTCTATTCGCGAATATCTTCGCGGGTGAGGTACTGATCGCAACGATCCTGAAACTGACCACATTCAAAGTGTTTGGTGCTATCGCAGCAATTCCGTTATTAATGGTGTGGCAAGGCTTTAGTATCTTTATCGGCGCGATCCAGGCATTTGTGTTTGTTATCTTGATGATGGTGTACATTTCACAGAGCATCGAGACGCACGACGAGCATTAAGTTTCAAGCCCTACGAAGAATTCTTCACCAGGCTGAACAATAAAAAATTCGATTTATCATTTTAAGGAGGATATACAAATGGGAGCAATGGCATTAATCGCAGCAGCAATTGTTGCAGGACTGGGCGCGTTTGGCGCAGGTATTGGTAACGGTATGGTAATCAGCAAAACGGTGGAAGGTATTGCCCGTCAACCGGAAGCAAAATCCACTCTTCAAACAACAATGTTTATCGGTGTAGGTTTGATCGAGGTATTGCCGATCATCGGTGTGGTACTCGCGTTCATGTTCTACGGTATGGCTTAATTAAATTTTAAAGGTTTGGCGGGGAAGGCCATAGCCATCCGCGCCTTCTTTTTAGGTAATGTCCGTTCTAACGGATGACGTTTCAAGGATACCTCCAGGAAGGAGTGAACAGATTGAGTTTCATATGGGAAAATACGCTTCTTGCGATTGTTGCATTTGCAATTTTATACTGGCTGCTTAGCCGTTATGCCTTCGGGCCTTTGTTCTCCATTATGGAAAAACGTCGTGAACTCGTGATGACGCAGATGAATGAGGCTGCACAGACTCGGGAACAGGCCATTGCCTATGTGGAGGAACAAAAACAAGCTCTTGAGCAAGCACGTAAAGATGCTTACGACATCATTGAACAGTCCAAACAAACGGGTGGCAAACAAGCTGAATCGATTTTGGCTGATGCGAAAGCTGAAGCTAATCGTCTGAAAGACGATGCAGTACGCGAAATCGAGAGCGAGAAGAACAAAGCAGTCGCAGCACTTCGCAGCGAACTGGGTACAGCTTCCGTTCAGATTGCATCCAAATTGATCAAAAAAGAAGTTGAGAACGGTCCTGCACAAGAAGAGCTTGTGAACCAATACCTCAATGAGGTAGGAGGCCGACAATGAGCCGCGATACGATTGTTGCCAAGCGTTATGCGAAAGCATTGTTCGAAGTTGCTCTTCAGCAACAGCAGGTGCTTGAGGTTGAACAGGAACTGGTTGCAGTAGTCAGTGCATTGACCGGAGATGCAGATATCGAGAAATTTATCGTATCCCCTAATATCTCTGATGAAGCCAAGCAGAACGTGATTCACTCAAGTCTTGATGGCAAGGTATCCGATTCAGTCCTTCGTACAGTCTTGTTGTTGATTGAACGCGGACGCGTTGAATTGCTGGGAGACTTACTGAATGATTATCGGAAGATCCAAGGTGAGTCGCTGGGCATCGCTGATGCACGTGTCTACTCGACTTATGCGTTGAATGATGAAGAAAAAGAAGCGGTAGCCCGTGAATTCGGTGGCCGTGTGAATAAAAAGATTCGTATCGAGAACATTGTTGATCCGACTCTGCTGGGCGGATTGAAAGTCGCCATTGGCGATACGATCTATGACGGCAGCTTGGCTGGCAAGCTCGAACGTCTTGAGCAGTCTTTTAACAGACGAGTACAGTAGATTGGGGTGAGGACACTTGAGTATCAAACCAGAAGAAATCAGTACATTAATTAAGAGCCAAATCGAACAATACAAGACCGATATCGATGTAGTCGAAGTCGGAACGGTAATCGAGGTTGGTGATGGTATCGCTCGTGTTTACGGACTTGAGAACGTCATGTCCAACGAGTTGGTTGAATTCCCAAGCGGTGTTATGGGACTCGCCATGAACGTGGAAGAAAGCAATGTCGGTGTCGTTATCCTGGGACCTTACTACGATATTCGTGAAGGTGACCAAGTGAAACGTACGGGCCAAATCATGCAAGTGCCTGTAGGCGAAGCATTGATTGGACGCGTTGTGAACCCGCTCGGTATTCCAGTGGATGGCAAAGGGCCGATCGCTACAACGGAATTCCGTCCGGTTGAAGGTAAAGCACCAGGCGTAATGGATCGTAAATCGGTTCATGAGCCGATGCAAACAGGGATCAAAGCCATTGATGCCATGGTTCCAATCGGTCGTGGACAACGTGAGTTGATCATCGGTGACCGTCAAACAGGTAAAACATCCATCGCAATTGATGCGATCCTGAACCAAAAAGGTAGCGGCATGAAGTGTATCTATGTGGCTATTGGTCAGAAACAGTCTACGGTTGCTCAAGTTGTGGAAACCCTTCGTCGTAAAGGCGCAATGGAGTACACGATTGTTGTAACTGCAGCAGCTTCCGATCCATCACCACTGTTGTACATCGCACCGTATTCCGGTTGTTCGATGGGTGAGTACTTCATGTACAAAGGCGAGCACGTTCTGGTCATCTATGATGACTTGACCAAACAAGCCTCTGCATACCGTGAGCTTTCCTTGTTGCTTCGTCGTCCACCGGGCCGTGAGGCTTATCCGGGTGACGTCTTCTATCTGCACTCCCGTTTGCTGGAGCGTGCTGCGAAGCTGAATGATGAACTTGGTGGTGGTTCTTTAACCGCACTGCCGTTCATTGAAACACAAGCTTCCGACGTATCTGCATACATCCCAACGAACGTAATCTCCATCACGGACGGACAAATCTTCCTGGAAGCTGACTTGTTCAATGCTGGACAACGCCCGGCGATCAACGTAGGTATTTCCGTATCCCGTGTCGGTGGTTCTGCTCAGATCAAAGCGATGAAAAAGGTTGCAGGTTCCCTGCGTCTCGACCTCGCTCAATATCGTGAGCTTCAAGCGTTCTCCCAGTTCGGTTCCGATCTGGATAAAGCGACTCAGGCTCGCCTGAATCGTGGTGCGCGTATGATGGAAATCCTGAAGCAAGGTGTTAACCAGCCTCTGCCTGTAGAACAACAGGTTGTCAGCTTGTACACTGCGGTTAAAGGATTCCTGGATGAGATTCCAACAGGTGATGTTACTCGTTTCGAGCGTGAGTTCCTTGCGTTCATGGAGAGCAGCCATCCGGAGATTCTTGCATCCATCCGTGATACTAAAGAATTGACTGCAGACAACGAAAATGCACTGAAAGGTGCAATCGAGAAGTTCAGAAAGAGCTTTGCTGTCTCTGTCTAAATAAATGATTGCAGGTGCGGAGTTGTCTAACCGATTCCGCATGTCTGCATGTAATACGTTGACTCTGTCAAAACAGGGTTGTGCTTACGATGTAGTTTTGACTCTGTCAAAACTTTAAGGTGGTGAAATCATGGCAAAAGGCATGCGCGAAATTAAGCGGCAAATTAAAAGCGTACAAAGCACCAAGCAGATCACCAAAGCAATGGAGATGGTAGCTGCTGCAAAACTGCGTAAAGCGCAGGAAAAAGCGGAAGCAGCCCGTCCTTATTCGGAGAAACTGAAAGAAGTTGTAGCGAGTATTGCATCTAGCACGCAAGGCATACAGCATCCGATGCTGGAGAGCCGTCCGGTCAAAAAAACAGCTTATCTGATCATTACATCGGACCGTGGTCTTGCGGGTGGATACAATGCGAACGTTTTGCGTCAGGTTAATCAGACGCTCAAAGAGCGCCACAACTCCCAGGATGACTACGAATTGTTCGTCATTGGACGTAAGGGACGCGACTACTTCAGACGTCGTGAAATGGCGATGGCATCCACAACAACGGATCTGTCGGATTCGCCTTCATTTGCAGATATCAAATCCATCGCACACGAAGCTGTTCATGGGTTTGAACTGGCTGAATTTGATGAATTGTACATTTGTTATAACCGCTTTGTGAATGCGTTGACCCAGATTCCTACGGTAGAAAAACTTCTTCCAATGGAAACACCTGAGGTAACTGCTGCGGAAGGACCAACGGCAAGCTACGAATACGAGCCGTCTGCTGAAGCTGTACTTGAAGTTTTGCTTCCGCGTTATGCGGAAACGCTGATCTATGGTGCACTTCTGAACGGTAAGGCGAGTGAGCTGGGTGCGAAAATGACGGCAATGGGTAATGCAACCAAAAATGCATCTAAACTCATTAATGACTTGTCATTGACATACAACCGTGCCCGCCAAGCGGCGATTACGCAGGAGATTACGGAAATTGTGGCAGGTGCCAACGCAGCACAAGGCTAACCGTTTTTTTATTAATGAAGGCTTGCAGAGCAAAGATAAACGAACGGTACATTATTTTTGCAAAAGTAGCAGGCTTGTAGGAGGGGAACGTTAAGATGAACAAAGGACGCGTTGTGAGCATCATGGGTCCGGTTGTTGACGTCGAGTTTGATCGCGGCGGTCTGCCGGAAATCCTCAATGCCATTACGATCACTACAGTAAGTGAGAGCGGCGTTAGTGTAAACCTTACACTCGAAGCTTCGAAACATCTGGGTGACAACCGAGTACGTTGTATTGCGATGTCCTCCACGGATGGACTTGTTCGTGGTATGGAAGCTTTAGATACAGGAGCACCAATCTCTGTACCTGTCGGTGAAGCAACACTGGGTCGTGTATTTAACGTACTCGGCGAAGCAATTGATACTGGCGGTGCCGTAGCTGCTGAGCACAAGAACCCGATTCACCGTTCAGCACCTGCATTTGATGAACTGACTACCCAAGCAGAGATGCTGGAGACAGGAATCAAAGTTATCGACTTGCTTGCTCCTTACGCTAAAGGTGGTAAGATCGGTCTCTTCGGCGGTGCCGGTGTAGGTAAGACGGTAACCATTCAGGAATTGATCAACAACATCGCACAAGAACACGGTGGTATCTCCGTATTCGCGGGTGTTGGTGAGCGTACACGTGAAGGTAATGACTTGTATCACGAGATGAGTGATTCCGGCGTTATCAACAAAACAGCAATGGTCTTCGGACAAATGAACGAGCCTCCAGGCGCACGTCTTCGTGTAGCCCTCACAGGTCTGACTATGGCGGAATACTTCCGTGATGAAGAAGGCCGTGACGTGTTGCTCTTTATCGATAATATCTTCCGTTTCACCCAAGCGGGTTCAGAAGTATCTGCCTTGCTTGGACGTATGCCTTCCGCGGTAGGTTACCAACCTACGCTGGCAACAGAAATGGGTCAACTGCAAGAACGTATCACATCAACGAAAAAAGGTTCTGTAACATCCATCCAGGCCATCTACGTGCCTGCGGATGACTACACTGACCCGGCTCCTGCAACGACGTTTGCTCACTTGGATGCAACGACGAACCTGGAGCGTAAAATTTCCGAGATGGGTATCTACCCTGCGGTAGATCCACTGGCTTCCAGCTCCCGGATCTTGTCCCCTGAAGTTGTAGGTGAAGAACACTACAGCGTAGCTCAAGGCGTTAAACGTATCTTGGCGCGTTACAATGAATTGCAAGATATCATTGCGATCTTGGGTATGGACGAGTTGAGTGAGGAAGACAGAGCGCTTGTATACCGTGCTCGTAAAATCCAACGTTTCTTGTCCCAGCCTTTCCACGTTGCTGAAGCATTTAACGGTATTCCGGGTAAATACGTTCCGGTTAAAGAAACGGTGCGCAGCTTTAAAGAGATTCTCGAAGGTAAGTATGATGATCTTCCGGAAGCAGCTTTCCTCTTTGTTGGTACAATTGAAGAGGCAGTGGAGAAAGCCAAAACACTGGTTTAGTCTGAATCCAGGATTGTCCTTATGTGGGCTATCCTTCGGATAGTTTCAGGAGGGATGGAATTGAGCACCTTTTTGTTGGAGATTGTAACACCTGAGCGTCTGGTGTATTCAGAACAAGTGGATAGCATCACGGCTCGTGGTATTGAAGGGGAACTGGGCATTCTGCCTGGTCATATTCCTATGGTTACACCTTTGCAGATTGCACCAATCTATATTCGTAACGGAAAAGAAAATAAACAAGTTGCTATCGGTGGCGGGTTTATCGAAGTACGTAAAGATAAGGTTGTTGTACTCGCAGAGAGTGCTGAATTCCCGGAAAACATTGATGTGGACCGTGCGCGTGCGGCGAAAGAGCGGGCAGAGCGTCGGCTTGCAAGCCAAAGCAATCAGGACCACTTTGATCACCGTCGTGCAGAGATTGCGCTGCAAAAAGCGGTTAACCGGATTAACGTTTTTGGCAAATAAACGATTCTTGGAAGCCCGGCGGCTTAGTCTGCCGGGCTTTTTTGAGTTTGTCTGATAGAATTGTTTTATCGAATATATCAAAATGGCGACTGCAAAATCTCATCATATCCCTTCAGTAAACAGAAGTATTTTAAGCAAAATATTCACCGATGATGAGGAATTGCATAGAATATAGGACTAAAGTAGTGGGCGTATTTACCACAAAGAGAACCATTTTTTTCATGAGAAAATTAAAATTATTTCCGAGGAAATGACAGAATCGATATCGAAATAGCGCTCTTTTATGTCGTTTTAGTCACAAAATCCCGGCAATTTAAAATTAAAATATTTGAGAAGTGGAAATCAATGTAATTGACAATGTATGATGAAAGAGCCTATATTCCATAGAGTCAGCAGAAGCAGGAAGCTGCGTAGTAGATTCCATAGTCTTGCACAGCCGGATTGTTGCTGCTCGTTCTTTGGGTATCAGGAGATTCCTGCCTGGCAGGAGTAAATCTGACAGTGCGCTCAGTATGTTGTGCTCAAGACATTCCAGTTTACTAACAAGTTATGGGTGCCGGGCATATGATATGCTGATCGCTGCAACAAATGTGGAGGTAAAGAATATATGGATACTGATCTGACGAATCAGGTGAACCAGGCGTTAAGCACCAATGGCTTGGTCTCAATCATCGTCTCCCTTTTATGTATTGCGTTGTCTTGGTGGGCTTTGCAGAATCTCAAACTGGATTTAATCATCAGACAACCACGAGGTGCTCAGGGAAGACTGTTACATTTGTTGCTCGCCATCATTCTGGGGCATGCCGTTGCTGGCTTTGTCATTGACTACTTGTCATGGACTCAAATGTTGCGTAATTTGTTTTAATGTTGAGATGGTTGGTTAATCATCTGTTAGGCCCTTGAAGGAGCTCATTGTCGAATAACATCGATTAATTGTGTTAACAATTAGAGTATGAGTTGTCGGTAAAGAAATTAAGAAAAAAATGTGACGTAAAATTGGATGAATTTGAGATGTTTTATGTAAAAATGCTTGTATCGTACAATTCAACAATGTTATGATGGAAGTTAGGGAATTCACAATTGTTCACTTATTTTGTAGTTATAAACGGGATATCCGGTTCATGCCGGCTAATAACCATCCCACTCTGTCTGTTCTGATGCTCTGCTGGCTTGTAAGACACTAATTTTACATGCTGAATAGCAAGAAGCACGGCACATGGTATCATTGATATGGATTATAAAAACCAATTCTTTTCTGAACAGACATCTGTGGCAATATGCCAGAATATGTCGAAATTCCACACACAGCAACAGTCCTTTCTACACACAGTGGGGCTTACGTATTCCGGAATGAAGAAAAGGGAATAAAAGCGCGGAGGGAACCATGATGAGCAAATTTATCGTCCGCGGTGGCAAAAGGTTGACCGGAAGTGTCAAAGTTAGCGGCGCTAAAAATTCTGTTCTTCCGATCATCGCTGCCTCTCTCTTAGGGGAAGAAGGACAAAGCGTTATTATTGACGCGCCTCCTCTAGACGATGTGATGACGATTAACAAGGTGTTGGAATCGCTGGGAGCGGGAGTTACATACCGGGACGAAGTGATTACCGTAAATGCGGAGAAGCTTACTTCCTGTGAAGCCCCGTACGAATGGGTAAGTAAAATGCGGGCGTCTTTCCTGGTCATGGGGCCTCTGTTGACTCGAATGGGTCATACAAGAATCTCACTTCCTGGTGGATGTGCCATCGGTACACGGCCTATTGATCAGCATTTGAAAGGTTTTGAAGCCATGGGCGCAGAGATCAGCTTGGGCCAAGGTTATATCGAAGCTCGTAGCCAAGGACGGTTACGTGGCGCGAAAATTTATCTGGATGTGGCTTCCGTAGGTGCCACTCAAAATATTATGATGGCTGCAACATTGGCCGAAGGCGTAACTGTTCTGGAGAATGCTGCCAAAGAACCTGAGATTGTGGATCTTGCCAATTTCCTGAACGGGATGGGTGCCATCGTACGTGGTGCTGGTACTGGAGTCATCCGCATTGAAGGTGTGGAGAAACTCACAGGCGTTACACACACAGTCATTCCGGATCGGGTAGAAGCGGGTACGTATATGGCTGCTGCTGCAATTTCTGGTGGTGACGTGTACATTGAAGGTGCGATCTCTGATCACCTAGGCTCCGTTATCGCGAAGCTTGAAGAGATGGGTGTAACCATCCAACCGGATGAGAATGGCGTGCGTGTAATCGCAGATCGCCCTCTTAAGGCTGTGGATGTGAAAACATTACCATACCCAGGATTCCCAACAGATATGCAGTCCCAGATGATGGCACTCTTGCTCGCATCTGAAGGAACAAGTGTTGTGACAGAGACTGTTTTTGAAAACCGATTCATGCATGTGGATGAGTTCCAATTGATGAATGCGGAGATCAAAGTTGAAGGACGTTCGTCCATCATCACAGGTAATGCCAAACTGAAGGGTGCCAAAGTAACGGCTACCGATTTGCGTGCGGGTGCCGCACTCATTATTGCAGGTCTTGTTGCTGAAGGTACAACGGAAGTGGGCGGTGTTCATCACATCGACCGTGGTTATGTACATCTGGCTGAGAAGCTTAACGGACTTGGCGCTGACATCTATCGGATCTCGGTTGATGAGCCTAAGCTGGAAGCAACCAAAGCTCCTAGTGAAAAAGTGGAGAAAGAAGTACCGATGTTTAAGGTGCAACCAACTTTGGCTTAACACTGGGTTGTATAGTGAAAATATGGTCCCTCTATGATGAACGACACGCTTGTGTGGTTTATGAATGCGATGGAACGTATATTGTAAAAAAAATGATAAAGCTAAGCCATCTGGCTTGGCTTTTTTTGTGTTTACTTTTAACAAGATGATGAGGAATTTGATACCTGATTCTATTAATAGCTGGTCCTAATTTATATAACATAACATCGTATTCTGTACCAAGTCTGAACAAAATGAAAGAGCGTCTTTTTTAAGAATTTGGTTTACGGATAAACACCCATTTATGGCGACAGATCAGCATTTGTAAGAGATACACGGCAAAATAAAGCAGGTGAGTGAATGGAAGGAAAAGGGCCTCGTTTCTCTTAAATCAGGTTCTATCAGATCGAGCTAGGTCATAACCTAAACTATGGATTTGAACAACACGACCGGCACATGACCGGCCATAGACAACGGAGGGTTATAGTCGAATGAAAGAAGCTCGTGTACAGGTAAAGGTACCCCTTATCCCTCGTCCAGGTATGCAAGAGCCGGAGGAGAATATCGTTTCTGGAGTGGAAATAGACAAGCCTGCCCCATTAAATCTGAGGACTGTTCCATCACAGCCTGCAAGATTATCAAACCCAGGACGGGTGTCGACAGATGAGCTGAACCAGCAGGCAACCGAGCATATTCATATACCTGTAATTGAGCTGGATCAATTCCGCCGTGTGAAGCGTAGCCGAATGCGGACATTCGGGCGAAAACCCCGATGGGGACGCAACGCTACACGATGGCAACCTGCTGCCGCTGTATCTGCCTTATTGGCAATGGCTTTGCTGATTCCGGTCATTCTGGTATGGCCACGGACAACCGAATCACCCAAGCCGATCCCTGCTCCAACAGATGCCAGCAGTACAAAAACTCCAGCTCCTGTGCCAGCAGTTCCTGTTACCTATCCAGAACCCCAGGTACGCGTATACCTGTCTGCAACGGGCACAACAATGAATCTGCCGCTGGAAGACTATGTTACGGGGGTTGTGGCTGCTGAGATGCCGGCGGAATTCAGGCTGGAGGCGTTAAAGGCGCAGGCGATAGCGGCTCGCACGTTTATCGTGCGAAGGCTTGCTGCTAGTGATACAAGCGGTGTTCCATCAGGTGCGGGGGATGTGACGGATACGGTCAGCCATCAGGTGTTTATTCCGCCAGATCAGGTAAAAGCAGATTGGACTCGCCTAGGGAAGGCGAAGGAATGGGAGAAGCTGCAACAGGCTGTGCGCGAAAGTCGAGATACGGTGATGACATATCAGGGCAAGGCGATCACCGCATCCTTTTTTTCCACAAGTAATGGGTATACCGAGAATGCGGAGGATGTGTGGGGTAACGCTGTACCGTATCTGCAAAGTGTGGACAGTCCATGGGACAAAACCCTTGCCCCAGGCTACAAACAGACCGTTACCATGAAACGTAACGAGATTTTGCAGAAGCTGAACCTGGATGCCATTCCGGTTACCACCCAGAAGAGTGGGTCGTGGATGGAGGTATTGTCTACAACCAAAGGACATCGGATTAAGGAAATGCAGATTGCAGGTGAAACCTTCAGTGGTCCAGAGGTGCGCAAGCTACTTGGATTAAGATCTAGCCAGTTCAGTTGGAAGACCACAGGTGATGAGGTCCAGATTACAACGTATGGATACGGGCATGGTGTTGGCATGAGCCAATGGGGAGCAAACGGCATGGCGCAGGAGGGACACACGGCTACCCAGATTCTCAAGCACTACTATACTGGCATCTCATTCGGACAGGCATCCAAGATGCTTGCATCGAAGTAGGAGAACCTAGGCGCTTTAAACTATATTATCCAGTCACATCCTATATCATTTCGCCTTTAGCCGATAAATGCACTTCATAGAAGGATTGGCCTCTACAGCCAATCCAGACCAGTCTACCAACCGCCCTTTCCGGAGGTTTTAAGACTTGGCTATATATGCGGAGAGTGCTAGCGTATGCAGAGCGCAGGGGGCAGAAAAGACCTGTAGAAGCAAAGCGTCCGCCTTTACTACCGGATTTCACCTTTGAAGAAGGTGATAGAAGAAATCCGGTAGTAACCAGCGGTCGAAAGGTTTTCTGGCCCCGAAGCGGCGCACGCACTAATCACTCCCCCCACACACATATATAGCACTCTTTGAAACCTCCGTGAAAATAATTAGAGTCGCGCGTGTATAAAAGAGTTGCACCCGGTAACACTTGTTACTGAGGTGATCAAGATGAATGAACAAAACAAAAAAACAGTCCAAGAAGAAACTCCTAAAACAACTCAAGGAGTACCGGCTAGCCAGCCCTCTTCATGGAAAAGAGCAATGTCCAAACGCTGGGTCTTCCCGGCAGCCTACATCGCAGCAGCAGGCATTATACTAACCTTAGTGTGGGTCTATCAGGGAACAGGCGACAAAGCTATGAACCCGGACTCTGCTAGCGGGGTAGTAGAAACAGGTGCATCGGCGGGTACAGAAGGAACAGCAGCAGGCGGAGAAGAAGAAAGTGTGGAAGTTGTTGCCAAGTCGGAGAATTTTGTATGGCCGGTAGCGGTACCGTCCGAAATTTCGGTCGTAAAACCTTTCTATGATAGCGAAGCTTCAACCGAGGAACATGAAGCTGCAATGGTGCAGTACAATGATACATTCATCCCGAACACGGGTGTGGATCTGGCACGTGGGGATAACAAAACGTTTGAAGTCAAAGCAGCGCTTGCCGGTAAAGTTACCCGGGTTGAGCAAAATCCGCTCACAGGTCAAGTTGTGGAAATCACACACAATGATAACCTGAAAACGGTGTACCAAAGCTTGGCAGACGTCAAAGTGAAACAGGACGACGAAGTGAAACAGGGAGATGCGATTGCATCTGCTGGTGTCAATGAATTGGGTAAAACGCTTGGCAACCACCTTCACTTTGAAGTGTACGAAGATGGACAGCCGGTTAACCCGCAAGGATATCTTCCGGAAAAATAAATGATTTTTACCGCAGCAACATGATGGGCAGAGGGTTCAACCTCTGCTCTTTTTGTGCTTTTCAGAAAATAATGGGACCTTCGAAGCTTGTCACACCTCTAAACCGCGAATATATAGGCATGCTCCTCATATAATGTACCAAACTATCCACACAGTAGGGAGGCGGGAGCGTGCACGATTACATCAAGGAACGGACCATCAAAATTGGTCGCTGCATTGTTGAGACGAGGAATACGGTCCGTACCATAGCCAAAGAATTCGGCGTGTCAAAGAGTACTGTGCATAAGGATCTGACGGAGCGTCTGCCGGAAATCAACCCTGATCTTGCTGACCAGGTGAAACACATTTTGGAGTATCACAAGTCAATCCGCCATTTGCGGGGCGGTGAAGCGACCAAAATTAAATACAAAAAAACGAGTGGCAAGAAACGTGAGGTGTTGGCTTCCGCCAAATCGTAAGCATCTGCACAAAGACGTAGGTCAAAAAGCTCACACATGCATTGAATCCCTCCCCTGAAGTATGATATGTTAAAAGCTGGTACAGGATCGAATTATGACATCTTATCAGCCCGATTTTTACATATATATGTTGCACTTTGTCGAACGAGCGGTGACGTGATAAGGGACTCTTTTTCACAGGATACGCTGACCAAATAATATCACTTTGGGGGCTCTTTTATGTTTAGCAAGGATATCGGTATTGATCTTGGCACGGCAAACGTGCTTATTCACGTGAAAGGAAGTGGGGTTGTCCTCGATGAACCTTCCGTCGTGACCATTGAAAGAGATACGAAGCGTGTCCTTGCTGTTGGGGAAGAAGCGCGTCGTATGGTGGGGCGTACTCCAGGTAACATTGTTGCCATTAGACCGCTGCGTGACGGCGTTATTGCGGACTTCGAGATTACGGAAGCGATGCTCAGACATTTCATTAATCGTGTGGGTGCAAGAAGCTGGTACAGCCACCCTCGAATTTTGATCTGTGCACCAACGAACATTACTTCCGTGGAACAGAAGGCCATCCGCGAGGCGGCAGAACGCAGCGGTGCCAAAGAAGTGTTTCTGGAAGAAGAGCCGAAAGCGGCAGCGATCGGTGCGGGAATGGATATTTTTCAGCCGAGCGGCAATATGGTCGTGGATATCGGCGGCGGTACGACTGACGTTGCAGTCCTGTCTATGGGCGACGTGGTCACCGCCTCTTCTATTAAAGTCGCAGGGGACAAGTTCGACGAAGCTATTATCAAGTTTATCAAAGCCAAGTACAAGCTTATGATCGGTGAACGGACCGCGGAAGATATCAAAATTGCGATTGGTTCCGTACATCCGGGTGGACGTCAAACCGAGATGGATATTCGCGGACGCGATATGGTATCCGGTCTGCCTGTTACCGTAACGGTATCGGGAAATGAAGTACAGGAAGCACTCTGGGATTCTGTGCAATCCATCATTGTAGCAGCGAAGTCGGTATTGGAACGTACACCGCCTGAATTGTCAGCGGACATTATCGATCGTGGTGTTGTATTGACAGGTGGAGGTGCATTGTTGAACGGACTGGACGAGCTTTTGTCCAATGAATTGCATGTACCGGTATGGGTTGCGGAAGATCCAATGCACTGTGTCGTGAAGGGGACAGGCATAATGCTTAATAATTTGGATCAGGTGGTTAAGAAAAAGTTCTAATCTGCCGATATAAAAAGCAAAGGTTCGCCATGCTCGGAAAGCAGAACGGACAAGCAGCCAACCTGCGATGCAGTGCAAGCGCTTGAGGAGAGGGGTTAATACATGTTAAGAGGTCTGTACACCGCTACTGCGGGGATGATTACGCAACAACGCCGCCATGACACAGCAACACAGAATATCGTAAATATGAACACCACGGGATATAAACAGGTCAACAGCGTAAGCCGTTCCTTCCCGGAAATGCTCATTACCTTGGTAGGCGGAGATGCAAATCTCCCGACAAAGCGGCTGGGCAAGCTGAACACGGGGGTGTTCGCGGAAGAGAGTTTGTCCATGAATTTGCAGGGGACCATTATGGAGACGGGGCAGAAAAATGATTTTTCCATTTCATCCAATATGACGGTCAATGATCCGCAGACTGGACAACCTGTCCCTTTTGATGCATCAGGCAAATTTGTACGGGCCGATGGCACGGTAACTTATCAGCCTCAGGCGTATTTTACAGTTCAGGATGCAGAAGGTAACACCGGTTATACACGTGATGGTCACTTCGAGATTACAGGAACGGGACAACTGCTGAGCTCAACAGGTTCACAAGTGTTGGATAATAATGGACAACCTATAGTGTTGACAGGTTCTGTAGAGCAATTTAAAGTGGATGAGCAAGGCCGTTTGGTGGATGCAGCAACCGGTGCACCGACAGGGGTTACTCTCGGCATTAGTGTCATTGACCAGCCGAATCAACTGGTTCGTCAAGGTGATGGCAATTTCAGTCTCAGCGATGAAAACGGCGCAACGGCCCGGATGATGGCTGCTGGTGATAATGTGCAGATCCGTCAGGGTTATCTGGAAGGCTCCAATGTTGATGCTTCACAGGCAACAGTCGATATGAACGCCGCATTCCGGGCGTATGAAGCGAATCAGAAGGTCGTACAGTTCTACGACCGCAGTTTGGATAAAGCCGTCAATGAAGTCGGGCGTGTATAACGCCGACGTTTAAATATAACCGCGCAGCGGAGAGCCAAAGCGATTGCGCTGCAAAGCAGAGAGGCTCACGCGAAGCGAAGAGCCAAGACGCAGCCGAGCCTATGCGAGGAATGCGTGGCAGTACCTGAGCACAGCGAGGGTCTCGACAGTCCTTTGCGAAGCAAAGCAGGGAAGAGACCACGCGGAGCGCGAGAGCCAAGACGCAGCTGAGCTTATGCGAGGAATGCGTAGAAGTACCTGAGCGAAGCGACGGTCTCGACAGCCCTTTGCGAAGCAAAGCAGGGAAGAGACCACGCGGAGCTACCACGCCGCATAAAGAGCGTGCCGGGCTATGATTCAGCCATGTGAAACTATGGCGAGAATCATAACCCGGCAGTCGCGGCGAACACACACCACCGTCACTTAGCAAGATCGTACCCCACTTACCTAATCCGCCTGTTTCGGGAGTCCAGAGGGCAGCGCCATCTGGGGCCCTCCCTACTAGGGAGGGTTTGGGAGGGTGGACAGGACACAAGGGGAGGGTAAACCACCGATGAATAATTCGATGATTAGTGCCAAGGTTTCCATGACTGCCATACAGCAAAGACTGGATGTCATTGCCGATAATATTGCCAACGTGAATACGGCAGGCTATAAGAGCAAGCAAGCGGCCTTCGAGGATGTGCTGACCCGGGTGCAACAACAACCGGACAAGTACAAACTGGATGGACGCTCCACACCGATGGGATATAACCTCGGTTTTGGTGCTCGTTTGGCGGATGTGACGAAGGATATGTCTCAAGGCCCCTTGAACGAGACAGGTCTTCCGACTGATCTGGCCATTGAAGGAAATGCCATGTTTGCAGTTGAAGCGAACGGGGAGAAAATGTGGACACGTCAGGGTGCATTTCATTTTGTACCGGATACAAGACCAAAAGCCAATCCAAATGCACCAGATATGATGGTGATGGTCAATGGTGAAGGCCACTTTGCTCTGGATCGTCAAGGTAATCGCATTACGGCACCGAATAATAGCAAAGTTGCTTTTGATGAAAATGGCAACCTGTTAATCCGACGCGGTAATGAGGCGAACGCAATCATTGGGGCACAACTGCAAGTGGTAGACATTGAACGCCCTGAAGGTCTGGTACAATATGCGGATAACCTGTTCGGCCTGGATGCGGGATTAACCGAGGATGATGTATTTGGCGCGAATGCAGCTACACGTCAAGCAGCTGCCTTAATCCGTCCAGGATTTCTGGAGCAATCCAATGTGGATATGACACAGGAGATGACTCTGCTTATGCAAGGACAGCGGACATATCAACTGGCGGCCAAGGCGCTAACTTCAAGTGATTCCATGTTGGGTCTTGCCAACAATCTGAGAGCGTAAAAGGTGAATGTGATGACAGAAACACAGCAGCAGAACAGTAAGCCAGAGAAAAAGGAAGTCAAGAAGAAGAAGAGTGGATGGCGCATCGCTAGATGGTTCTTGATCCCGGCCCTGCTTGTTCTTGCCCTCGCTGGCGGAATGGTAGCTGGATATGTGGTACTGGGCAAGCAGGATATCGGTTCCGTATGGCAATGGAGTACATGGGAACATGTATATAATCTAGTGTTCGCTCCATAATGTAACGAGTTAAGCGAAAACTCCTGCGCAGGCAGGAGTTTTCTTTTTGACGTTGAAAACAGTATAATGATGGATGACGTTTGACGTCAAAAGAGGCCTCCCCTGCGAAAGACATTCGTCATCGCGAAGAGAGACCCCTTATCTTAACCTTCACTACTGCAGTCATGAAGGATATAACTAGTGTTAACTGAAAATATGCTTTCCATACAAAATTTAAATTAAAACATTTTATATGAGCTTCGCCTTTGTCATGTGGGGGTTGACCTTGCAGCACCGAAGTAAGTGGAGGGAACGGAATCGTTCAGAAGAAGCGAAGCGCTCGCCTTTGTCACCGAATCTTGACCTCTCGGAGGTTGATCAAAAAATTCGGAGACAAACAGCGATTAGAGGGACGATCCGTAACCGTAACGACCACCTTAGCCCTAAGAGTCAATCCATGATGAAGAACGCTCATATAAACATCCCGAGAGGAGATTACACTGTGCTCGATATCAAACAGATTCAAGAAATCATCCCGCACCGTCCCCCGTTTTTGCTGGTGGACAAGATTCTAGAGATTGAGGATGGCAAACGTGCCGTTGGTCTGAAGAACGTAACCATTAACGAACCATTCTTTATTGGTCATTTTCCAGAGTATCCGGTAATGCCGGGTGTATTGATTACTGAAGCGCTGGCTCAAGTTGGTGCAGTAGCCATTCTGAATATGGAAGGCAATAAAGGCAAAATCGGCTTTTTGGCGGGACTGGACAACTTCCGATTCCGTGGACAAGTCGTGCCCGGAGATACGTTGATCCTGGAAGTGGAGATTACACGTTTGAAGGGTTCCATTGGTAAAGGTAAAGCAACCGCCCGTGTAGACGACAAAGTGGTCGCTGAAGGCGAGATTATGTTTGCACTGTCTGACCCAAGCTGATTACACACGTAAGCAATGACATCATGTCGGAACGTAGACGGGCCGAATGATGGAAGATGCTGAAGTATCTCAGCACACCTGAATTTATATAGACGGAAGGGGTTTATCGGAATGGAACAGTTAAGCACAGCAGCAGCAGAGACGTTGCAGCAATGGTTGGAGGATGCTTCGATTGATGAAGCAACGAAACAGGAGCTTCGTGACTTGCAGGATCAGCCGAAAGAGCTAGAAGAACGTTTTTACAGAAACCTGGAGTTTGGTACAGGGGGATTGCGCGGGGTCATTGGTGCAGGAAGCAACCGGATGAATCGTTACACCGTAGGTCGGGCGACGCAAGGATTTGCGCGTTATTTGCTTGAGCAGCATGGTGACCAAGAAGGCAAACCTTCTGTGGTCATTGCTCATGATTCCCGTCATTTCTCACCTGAATTCACACTGGATGCTGCGCTTGTACTGGCTGGAAACGGCATTGTAGCCAAGCTGTTCCCATCCCTGCGTTCAACTCCAGAGTTGTCATTTGCAGTGCGTAATCAGAAGGCTACTGGCGGAATCGTTGTAACAGCGAGCCATAACCCACCGGAATACAACGGATACAAGGTCTACAATCATGAGGGTGGTCAATTGGTACCAGCTGAAGCGGAAAAAGTCATTCAGTACATCCAGGAAGTGCCTTCCCTTGCTGACGTTAAGAAGCTGACGCAAGAAGAAGCAGAAGCGCAGGGGCTCCTGATCTGGTTGGGTGAAGACCAAGACCAAGCATTCGTGGATACCGTAGCAAGCCGCAGTCTGAGCCGCGAACTGATCCAATCGGGCATTGGTCGTGATTTCAAAATTGTATATACACCGCTGCACGGAACAGGCAACATCCCTGTACGTCGTGTATTGGAGCAGATCGGATTCGAGCAGGTGCACATTGTAGCCGAACAAGAACAGCCAGATGCTGAGTTCTCTACTGTGAAATCCCCCAACCCGGAAGAACGCGAAGCGTTTACGCTTGCAATGAAGCTGGGAGAATCCGTGGGCGCTGACATTTTGATCGGAACAGATCCGGATGCAGACCGTATGGGTGCTGTCGTGAAAGACAACGATGGCAAATATTTCGTCTTGTCTGGTAACCAGTCTGGTGCCATTATGGTACATTATCTGCTGAGTCGCCTACAAGAGACAGGAACACTGCCAAGCAATGGCGCAGTTGTCAAAACGATCGTAACTAGTGAGATGGGTGCTGTTATTGCTGAACATTACGGTGCAGAAGTGATGAACACACTGACAGGCTTCAAATATATTGGTGAAAAAATGAACCAGTTCGAAGCAACAGGCAGCCATACCTTCTTGTTCGGATATGAAGAGAGTTATGGATACCTTTCAGGCAACTATGCCCGTGACAAGGATGCTGTCCTTGCCTCGATGCTGATTGCTGAAGCTGCTGCTTATTATAAAAGCCAAGGCAAGACACTCTATGATGTCTTGCAAGAGCTGTACAACCAATTCGGATACTTCTTGGAGAAGCTGGAATCCCGTACGCTGAAAGGCAAAGACGGCGTAGCTCAGATTCAGGCCAAAATGACGGACTGGCGTTCCAATCCGCCACAAGAAGTGGCGGGAATTGCTGTACAAGATGTATTGGACTACTCCCTTGGTCTGGACGGTCTTCCGAAGGAAAACGTACTGAAGTTCATTTTGGCAGACGGTTCATGGTTCTGCTTGCGTCCTTCAGGAACAGAACCGAAGATCAAAGTATACTTCGCCGTTCGTGGAGAGAGTTTGGAAGATGCGGAAAGCCGGATCGAGCGTCTGGTGACCAACGTAATGTCGCGTGTAGACGCGCAATAATACGAATGCAACAAAGCGTTAGGACATGAGAAGGCCTCTCCGCACCGTAAGGTTGGTTGGCGGAGGGGTTTTTCTTTGAAATAAAAGTGTAGATAGACTGGCATATATCAGGGCTTGTTGACACAAGCTGTTTGTAACCTATTGTATGAATGTTAAATGAACGAATTACTTGAGCTGAACGTGCATTTGGTTCCAACACTTGAGGAGGTACATGTAGTGCGTCAAAAATGGCTTTATTGGAATAACGCTTCTCGGAAGTGGTTGTGGCTCGTCGTTATTATCGGTCTGGTTGCGTCCATCCCTGTAATCAGTGATCGGGTGCAGACAGAATCTTCTGCCAAAAAGGTAGAGCTTGTTTTCAACTATCGGGGTCTGCTGGATATCTCCGCGTATCAGGCACATCCGCAAGATTTCATGAATGAACAATTGACTCGTCTAAAAGACGCAGGCGTAACAACGATGGCAGTGTTCGAAAGTACATTGGACGAGCTGAGAAAGACACGCCGACTGATGGTATACAACGGCCAGGATCTCGCCAACCTGACCAAAGATGTGATCCCTTCTAACGCAAATTACACGTATGTGTTATTTACATCAGAGGAAAACGCACGGACGTATACCCCTATTATTGAACAAACGTTCGCTGATCGGCAGATTCCGGTACAACCATGGGAATATGAAGGTCGTAGCGGCTTAATATTGCAGACTCCTCCAGAGAATGCCAACATGCAGCCTTTGCAGCCCGATCCGGTTGCCGTGAAGATGCTGCGTGATAAAGGTTTTTACATTTTGCCGCGGATCTCAGACAGTGTGCCATACAGCCAGGAATCGATGGAGCGCTTGCTTACCTTCTTCGAAGAGAATGGCGTAAAGCGCATCTTGTTTGATGGTGATGCTGTGAAAGGGTACAATGATAATGCAGAGATGAGAAGTCTCGATCAATTCGCACAGTTGCTGAACAAGCACAATATTGGTCTTGCAGCCATTGAGAACTTGAAGAAACCGCAGTCTGGATTCCAGACCCTTGCTTATAAAACGGATTACAACGTTACGCGTCTGTACTCGCTTAGTGATGGCGATGCCAATCTGGACGTAGACACGATCGCTGACCGTTTTGTACTGGCAACCAAAGACCGCAACATTCGTATGCTTTATATGAATGCATCGCCAAGTCGGAATACAGCCAAGGCCATGATTACAGATCCAATTGAGAATCTGATCAACAGCCTGGGTGAGCCGGGTCATGCGATAGAACGTATGGCGAAGCATGGCTTCGAACTCGGACAAGCTGAAGCATTCACAGTGAAGGATTCGTCGATTCAACGTTATGCCAAGCTGGTTGCTCTCGTTGGTGCGATTGCGATGATTGCACTTATGGTTTCTTATTTTATCCCACTACTGACCTTGATCGCATTTGTGGTTGCTTTGGTGGGCAGTGCAGGATTGTTCCTCTTGAAACCAACGCTGCTGGAGCAAGGAATAGCCTTGCTTGTGGCCATAGCGGCGCCGACCATAGCGATGGTGCTGGCCGTTCGTACCGTGAACTATCAGCAACAGCGTCAACCCGACGCATCTGCGGGTCGTCGTTTGAAACAGACTGTAGTTTTATATGTAAGAACGTCAATTATTTCGTTCCTGGCCGTACCATTTGTCATTGCGTTGCTTAACAGCATTACGTACAGTCTGGTCATTAACCAGTTCCGCGGCGTAAGTCTGTTGCACTTTGCACCTATGGCACTGGTAGCGATCTACATTGTGTTTTATCGTGGTTCTGGATCGTTCTCTATTAAGAAAATTAAAGAAATGCTTCGTATGCCAATTAATGTGTTAATGGTTGTATTGGCACTCGTTGCTGCCGTTGTTGGATACTATTACTTGAGCCGTACAGGCAACTCGGGATCAGTAACACCATTCGAGATGTTCCTGCGTACTACGCTGGAAGATACGTTCGGTGTACGTCCGAGATTCAAAGAATTTATGCTGGGACACCCGCTGTTTATCGTTGGCGTGTTCGCCGCTTTAAAATATCGTAAAGTCATCTTTGTGCTCATTATTGCAGCGATTGGACAATTGTCCATGGTGGATACGTTCGCGCATATCCATACGCCGGCTGTATTGTCACTCATTCGTGGAGTGATGGGATTGGGACTTGGCTTAATCTTCGGTATCATTGCTGTGGGTGTGTGGCAAGTAGCGGAAGGATGTTGGAAAAAATGGTCACCACTTCTCAAAAGTTAGTCATCTCGGGGTATTACGGATTCCGCAATAGCGGAGACGAAGCGGTGCTAAAGTCGATTTTGACAGCACTGGAAGAGGAAAGCCAAAGGTCGAACATCACCATTGAACCTATTGTTCTCTCGGGTGACCCCGAGTGGACAACCTCCATGTACGGTGTACGCTCCGTGAACCGTATGAAATTAAAGGAAGTCCGTGAAGCACTCAAGGAGAGCGATGGGCTAATCAGTGGCGGAGGAAGTCTATTGCAGGATGCAACTGGACTGAAATCCATTCCTTATTATCTGGGTGTGATCAAGCTGGCTCAGATGCTGAAAAAACCAACGTTTATCTATGCACAGGGTATTGGCCCTGTGAATCGAAAAATTTTTAACCCGATGATCAAATCAGTCTTTAAGAGCTGCACCTATGTATCTGTTCGGGATGAACAATCTGCAGATTACCTGCGTGGTCTCGGGCTACAGTGGAATCAGATC
This sequence comes from Paenibacillus sp. CB74, assembly GCF_055687625.1. Classification (NCBI taxonomy): domain Bacteria; kingdom Bacillati; phylum Bacillota; class Bacilli; order Caryophanales; family Paenibacillaceae; genus Paenibacillus; species Paenibacillus sp. CB74. Next base: position 6,048,516 of record NZ_CM146009.1, read on the forward strand.
CATGTTGTACCCGACCCCGTAATGGGTTTGCCACTACCTGAGACTAAAGTTAAGAGTGGCACAGGTGCAGTTTCAACCAATGGAGCTACCCAAGCTAACCAAGTGGAAACTACATCTGGAGCACACACGAAGCTTCCAGTGATCGGGATATCGGTACGGTTCTGGGAGTCGGATCGTAAAGAGCTAACGGCTATTGCCGCGGGATTGAAAAAGTTATGTTCCAAAAGAGCTGTTCACTTGCGTTTTCTGCCGTTTCATTTGCCGATTGATGAACAAGCATCACGATTCCTTATGGAATTGCTCGGTGATGTGACCAGTAAAGGCAGTGAGATCAGCATCGCACAGGATCTGACCGACCCTCAGCTTATGCTGGAGGAAGTCAGCAAGTGTGATCTTGTCATCGGTATGCGTCTGCACAGTCTGATCTATGCAGCTTCGCAATATGTGCCACCGGTGGGCATCTCGTATGATCCGAAAATCGATCAATTCTTGCTTCGACTGGATAGTGAACCAGCAGGGGATACGAGCTCACTAGATGGCGACAAACTCGCCAAGACTGTCGTCGGATTGCTGGATCAACGATCACAGTGGCTGAAGGAACATGAAGATGGCATCACCGAATTGAAGCAGGAAGCTAGAGTGCCTGCACAGCAGATTATTAACTATTTAGGCCGCAAAGGATGAGATAAAGATGAGTCAGACCGGATCCATACCTACCGTTTCGATCTACGGCATTCCTTTTTCCAAACTGACGATGAAAGAAACGGTAAAGGTTCTCCAGGAAGCTGTGCTGTCCAAGCAACCACATCAAGTCATTACAGCCAACCCGATTATGGTTATGGCTGCACTGGAAAATCCCGCAATCATGGAAGTCATGCAATCTGCGGAATTAATTGTTCCTGATGGAACAGGGGTTGTATGGGCGGCGAACTATTGTGGAGATCCAGTAGCTGAGCGAGTGCCGGGATTCGAGCTTTTACATGAATTGCTGCGTGTTGGAGAAAACTATCGATGGGGTGTATATTTACTCGGTTCCACCCCTGAGGTGATTCAAGAAACGGCAGTTCGGTTACAACAGCAATATCCGGCGATTCGTATTGTGGGTTATCGCGACGGTTATTTTGGTCCGGCTGAGGATGAACAGGTTATTGCTTCTATTCGGGAAGCTTCACCTGATCTGTTGTTTGTAGCACGTGGGGCCGATACACAGGAACCATGGATTCACAAGTACAAAAATGCACTGCAGGTTCCCGTAACCATGGGCGTTGGCGGCAGCTTTGATGTGATTTCGGGCAAAACCAAACGGGCGCCTATGCTGTTCCAAAAGTTAAGACTGGAGTGGTTTTATCGCTTGTTGCGTGAACCAAGCCGGGCTGGCCGGATGCTTGCGCTTCCGAAATTCGCTGTTAAGGTGATGCGTGACAAAGAAAACGTGACAAAAGCCCGTTAAAAACAGGTAATTAAGAGATAAATGCTTGTTTATGCTAGAAATTGAGGATAGCTTTTCGGGTGGGATCGGCGTATAATTCATTCCGGATTACATGTGTGCCACTCAAATGAAACTTTAAGTTGCACGTTGCCACTTCGATGTCAGAATAACCTTTTGATCGCTGTTATCCCTGGATTTCTTTTTCTAACCTTTACAAGGTTGAAATCCCGTGATAAAGGGGAACGCTTCGCTTCTACAGGTTATTTCTGCCCTCTCCGTTCTGGTGCAAATGGCATTTTTCATCAAAAGTGACTAACAATAATTTTTATATATAAAAAGAGATCAGGGGATTTATAATTTCGTACAGGTATTATAATTGGGGGTCGAATGTTCAAATGGTAGCGATCTTTATCATTGGATTTATCGTGTCAATGGGACTGGCTCTTGCCCTGACACCGCTTGTCAAAAAGTTCGCAGTCCGCATTGGCGCGATGGATACGCCGAATGCACGTAAAGTACACACACGGATCATGCCGCGTCTTGGCGGTCTGGGGATATTCCTGGCCTTTATTATTACAGTTGCTGCATTGCTTCCGTTTGTATCGGCGTGGTTTACGACTCGGGATATGAGTTTTGTCAGTGCGTTTCTGATTGGTGGAACCATTATCGTGCTGATCGGAGCACTCGATGATCGGTTTGAACTGTCGGCCAAAGTGAAGCTGCTTGGTCAGATCGTAGCTGCATCTGTCGTTGTATTCGGATTTAACATCCGCGTAGATTTCGTTAACATTCCTTTTCAGGATTCCTATTCTTCACTTGAAGCTTGGGTATCCATTCCGCTGACGATCTTATGGATCGTTGGTGTAACCAATGCGATTAACCTGATTGATGGTCTGGATGGTCTGGCAGCCGGTGTATCTGGTATTGCCATTGGTACCATTGCTGTGATGTCCTTCCTGATGGGTAACATGATGATTGCCCTGATGTGTCTTGTATTGCTGGGTAGCATTATCGGATTCCTGTTCTTCAACTTCCACCCGGCGAAGATCTTCATGGGGGATACCGGATCACTATTCCTTGGTTTCTCTCTGGCGATGTTATCCATGCTGGGATTCAAACAAATTGCTATCGTGTCCTTTATTACCCCGCTGATCATTATCGGTGTGCCGCTCTCGGATACCTTCTTCGCGATCATTCGTCGTGCGGTACAGCGGAAACCGATATTTGCACCGGACAAAGGCCACCTACATCACTGCCTGCGTGAACTTGGATTCAGTCACCGTCAGACGGTGCTGATCATATACGGAATTGCCGCATTCTTCGGAGTTTTGGCGATTATCCAATCGTCCGCTGCCATGTTTGAAGCCAACTGGGTAACATTTGTGGTCATCTGCATCATGATGTTCTTCCTCCAGGTAGGAGCAGAAGTCATCGGACTTGTTAGCAAGACGAGAAGACCGGTTATCAACTTCCTGATGCGCATGCGTGTCAAGATGAGCCCAGAGACTCGTTCGAAATCATAAATAGATAAATGTAATGCTTATAGCTATTCTTGAATATTATTCCAGACCCAACCTTATCCCTCGTGGATAAGGTTTTTTGTTTATTTTGAGATTTTTACTAAATAATTGGAACCTTTTGCCGATATATAAAGGTAACTGACTTAAAAAGAGGAGAGATGATACGTAATGCAACAAAAGAAACGGCCGTTGGTCTGGATCATGTTGGTCACCATGGTGTTCTCATTGTTCCCACAAGGTCTATTCGGTGGGGCTGTTGCTTCAGCTGCAGACGGTGATCCGGTAGCTCCAGGATCTAATGCTTATACCACATATTTTACGCCAGATCTTAGAACATTGCGGGAGACCGCTGCTCTATCTATAGTTCAAGATTCAACCAAGGCCTTCTTGACACGTTCGAATGCATACACAACCTCAACTTCATCAATTACAATTACAGGTTCTTATGCGTTTGTATCGAATACGAGCTTGAAGGTTAAGGTTGAACAACTGAATTTGGTTACATCCGGTTCAGATAGCAAATGGGTACCGGACTCCACTAAATCAATCACAACTGCTGTTACTGCTGATCCAAGTGGCAATAACAAATTCACAGCCAATAACCTGAATCTGTTCCCGGGATTCAACCGGGTTACTTTCTCGGGTAACCAGGGATCAGTCGAGCGCTCAGATACATTCTATGTATTGTACGATCAGGCTCCATTTATTGAGAGCTTCCAAGTATTCACGGACAGTTCCGCTACGGGCGGTAACAAGTCCTATAACTTGAATGAAGGTTCCAACACGGTTGTAGATACCCAGCGCGTATCTATTCAAGGTAAAGTACAGAACTCTACACTTGTAAGTGTAAAAGTGAACGGCGGGGATGAAATTAATGCTTCCATGCTGCAAGATGGATCGTTCTTCTTGCCACAGCTAGCATTAAAAGCAGGATTGAATAATCTGAAATTCAAAATTTCAAGCGCATCCAATGCCATTGAAACAGAACGTTCTATTTATTATTTCGATAAAGATCAGCCCTTTACGGATTTGAAAGTGCAATTGGGTGGACAGGACAAGTCTATTTTGGGGAGCAATCCAACCTTTACAGGTACTAGCCAAACCACTGCAACATTGACTGGACAGGTGCTGCTCCCTTACTCAGCGAGCCCAAATCCATTTAGTCCTACGAATGGTGAGATCACGCTGTCTAATGGTAACTTGACGCAACCAACTAATTTTGTGTTTGAAACGGTCCCGGCTGAAGAAGTACTTATCACGGGTTCCGATGGTGTAACCATTGAGTATCGATTGGTAAAATTCAAGGTTACAACACCGTACAATTTGGAACTCGCCGCAGATGGCACATCTCCGAAGAAGGATCAGACGCTTCGTCTCCGTCTTGCATATGGTAATTTCAGTGCAGGGTACAATGCGAGCTATATCTTCTCTCCAGGGGCACAGGATATTACAGAGATCTACTATTTGCCTGATTATAAAGAAGGCGAAGCCATTGATTCCCAAACAAAACTTGATGGCACTAAGCTGCAAAGCGATGAATTCTACATCTTGGTAGAATCCAGTGAACCTATCTCAGGGACGCTTGTAGGTGAATACTTACCAACAGGTACTACAAAGCTTACAATTGACCCTGTCAATACTGTGGATGAGATGAAACTGAAAGATAACCAAAAAATCTATAAAATATCGGGTTTCCTTGGTGGAGATCAACAAGTACGCTTTTACTATGGTAGTCCGACAAACTTACCTAAGATTGTGAAAATTTCTTATGTAACAGCGAGCTCTATTTATGTGGAAAGTCTTCAAAACGGACAAACCTACACTTTTAACTCCAAGAGCAGTACGGATAAGCTTACGTTAAAAGGTCGTTTCATTGGTTTCAAAACCCTAGACGGGGATAACTTTGTCGCGGAAATACTTGTAAATGGTAAAAAATTCACACCTTCAACAGCATTCCCGAAAAAAGATGATGGAACGTTCAGTGTAGATCTTCCCGTCTTGAAATCAGGACCGATTGTCTATGGTGAGAACACGATTCTAATCCGTGCTACAGACGAGGATGCCAACAAACTTCCAATCACGATCTCGACTACGTTGAAGATCAACGTCATTGACCAGAATCAATCAACAGTGACATCATTCATGCCTACGCTGATTCCTAAGGACTCACGTCAGCAGTTTATTAACAAACCAATTACGCAATATGAAGATGACGAGATGAAGCGCATTTTCTCGGTTACACCTGAATTTGCGTTTAAAGAAGACAAGTATGTTACAAGTGAAGAGAATTATGACCTCGTCATTAATGGCGGTGGTGCAGATATTGTGAACGTCTACTTTGGTTCCGATAAAATTTTCACTAAAGAATTGACAAGTACAACGATTTTCGAAGTAAATCAACCAGCTACAACCGGATTTCCAAGTTATGATATTACAGGTAATAGTGACCTGTTTATCGCACGGATTCAGAATCTGAAGTTTGATGTACCAGGAACACATGTGTACACACTCGAACTGATCAACAGTACTGGTGCGAGAACGACACAACGTTTGGAGATTGTACGCGAACCTTCTTCATACCGTATTTTGTCTCCACAGCCTACGGTAGGTAATAACATCGTTGTGAACAAAAACTTTGTTCGTTTCGATATTGAAGCTGAGGGAGCATCCCAAGTATTGATTGGTAAAGAGCCTGCAGTTAAACGTACGGATATGAATAATCGTTTTGTATTGGATTATGTAGGACTCAAAGCAGACAAGAATAATGCAATTAAGATTCAGATTATCCGCGAGGGTGGCACCATTAACGATACAATCAATGTGTATTATACAGGTGCGATCGCGATTGATTCACAGTACATGGCTCCTAAGGTAGCCAACAAATATACTGTGTTTAACAAAAATGTGGTGCTTTCATTCCCGAAAGGAACAGTACTGCAATCGACAACAACAAGTGGCATGGTGAAGTTCTATCCAGACAATAAACTGCTGTTTGGTATCGCTGATCCAAAAGACGGTGTTGTAGAACGGAAGAATGACTACGGTAATGTTATCGGAGTTAATGCAGATGACAGAAGCACCAATGGTGCCAGCGTAATCCGTATTCCTACCGAGTTGTCGAGTTTCTTCGCCTCAGTGATTAATACAGCCAACTTTACTCAAGTATCTGATATATACTGGATCAACGGTGGTCTGGGTGAACTGGGTGATCGTGGTACGAACGGATACAAGGCAGGAACAAACGGAATTACGCCGTATTCCATCGATGGAGAGTTCACGAGATATGCTCAGGAGCGTATTCTGACTCCATCCCAGCGCGGAACGTTAACGCTGAGCTATGATCCATCCATTGTTGACGATGTAGGGTCTACAATTACCGTATATCGTTACTCGGATGACTCTAATGTAGGCAAATGGGTTTCCATAGGTGGTGCAGTAGATACGAAGAGTCACACTATTACCGTACCGTTTGATGAATTTGGTTATTACAAAGTCATGAAGCAAAGTCAAAGCTACCCGGATATCACGAATCACCCTTGGGCACGGAACTTGCTAAATGCGATGTATTCCAAAGGAATTATGAATCCGCTGAGAACCAATGCATTTGGTGCGGATGATCAGACAACACGTGGCGAATTTGCCACTTTGCTTGTCAAAGGTATGGATATTCAACTGGTTAAACCAAGCAAAACAACCTTCACCGACGTTTCGGAGAACACCAAATCAGATCGTTGGACCTATGAAGCGATCGAAACAGCAGCACGCGCAGGTATAGTTCAAGGACTTAGCGATGGCTTCTTTGGACCGGACCAGCCGGTTACACGGGAGCAGGCAGCTGTTATGATTGCGCGTGCGATGAATGCCAAGCTTGCAGCTAATGACAGTAAGCTGACGGCTACGTTGGCCAAATCGTTCCTGGATTCAACTTCTATTGATTTCTATGCACGACCAGCTATTGTGGCGGTTACCAAAGCAAAAATCATGGAAGGAAGCCCTGTAAACATTCCAGGTGCAGCCAAAACGCAATACCAATTCAATCCAAAAGGTAATATGACACGTGCTGAAGCAGCTAAGATTGCTGTAGAACTGCTTAAGAAGAGCACGAAACTATTCCCTAAAACATTGAGCTAATCTAACAGTGTTGAGATAATTTTAGGAAGGACCTGTCCCTTTTACTAAAGGGGTGGGTTCTTTTTATCACTGTAGAGAAGCTTATATAGAATTCATTTATAATAGAAGAAATCTGTTTTTTACCAATAACTATTTTTGTAATTTGCTAGAGATTAAGATACAATAACGGTAAATACACAATGATCTAGAGGGTGAAGTTAGCTAATGAAACCGATTTATTCGAGAGCCCAGCTGGGCTACATGAAGGCAAAGACACAGTTCGAGAAGCAGGCAGTCATTCTGGAGAAAAAGTTGGAAGATACACGTAAGACAGAAGAGATTTCTCAGGAAGTAATGGAAGGACTTGTACAGTCCACTGGCTTCCATGATGCGTATAACAGTCTGGTTTTGGCTGAGAATGAATTGATTGAATGGTCTCACACCACGATGAAGCATGAGAAGACATACCGGGAGAACAGACAATCAATTGACGATATGTATCTAAGATTGAACAGCGATCCGAATATGCGTGCTCAGATTATTGAGCTGGCGATGAAGATCCGCTAAGTTATAGTCACTGATCCAAGAAGAGGGCCCTCAGGGCCCTCTTTTTTTATTTTCAATATTGTAGAATTTGTCGCTTCATTGTGGAAAATAACGGGTATAAATAAACGTCCACATCAATCCTTACGCAGATTGGATTCGGAGAATACGTCATGAATTCAATTTCACTAAAGGTTTTGAATCCGTTAAAGACCCGCACTGCATCAATACATAAATAAATTCAAAACTTTTTTTGAGGAATCCGCAACTTTTTGAAATCTGCTGCGTTTAAGATGTAGAGTCGAAAACATTGGGCAACTTACCAAGAATGACCTCGTGAAGAATCTTGTCTATTTATTAGAAAAAATTGCTTTACGGCACGAGAGACCCATTGTATAATACGTAAGGTAGGATTAGGAAACTACTCTATTTACGTATGATTCTATCTTTTATTCTTGTTTACAAGTTTCTGTGATATGCTCACAGACATCATTTATATTAACTTGCTCATAACTCTGGAAAGGGGGTGCGACAATAGAATGAGGAATACGAGCGACCCTATTAAAGAAAATTCCAATGTTATGAACGCCCAAGGAGGAGACAAAAAGGTTATGAAGAAAATTTTATCCGTAGCACTGTCTACAGCAATGGCATTCTCAATGTTTGCATCTGTAGCATTCGGTGACACAGCAGTAACACCACAACAACAGTTTGATGCATTGAAAGCAAAAGGTATCTTCAATGGTTACCCAGATGGTACAGCTGGTCTGGACAAAGAGATGACTCGCGCTGAGTTCGCAAAAGTTATCACTAAATTGCTTGGTCTGAAAGAGATCACTGGAACTCTTTCTTACACTGACAAAAACTACACAGCTAAGAACTGGGCTGTGCCTTACATCGAAGCAGTAACTGCTGCGGGTATCATGGAAGGTAAAAACGTAGAGAAAAAAATCTTCGACTTCAATGGTAAAGTGACAGTAGCTGAAATGGCTACAATCTTGACTCGTGCACTTGATCTTGAAATCCCAACTGAAACTAACAACAATGCAGCAGCATGGGCTAAAGGTTATGTTCAAGCAGCGATCAACGCAGGTCTGATCGACGCTAACGCTAACTTCTCTGGCAATGCTTCCCGCGAATTGTTGGTAGGTGCAGCTTACTCTATCGATCAAGCTCAAAGCTTGAAAGTAGAATCTTACACAGTAACTGAAGCTGGTAAAGTAGTTGAGTTCAAAATCAGCGACGGCGAAACTGTAAAAGTAACTTTGGATAAAGCTCTCGAAGCTAACAAAGAAACTGAAGTGAAATTCACTTACAAAGATAAAGAGTTCACTGAGAAAGTTACTTATGTAGTAACTACAGCTACTAAAGTTGAGAGCGTATCTGCTACTAACTTGAAAGAAGTAACTGTAAACTTTGACGGAGACGTTAATAAAGCATCTGCTGAGAATGTAGCTACTTACACAATCAAAGATGAAGCTGATAACAATGTTTCTATCAAGTCTGTAGAACTTCAAAACGGTGGTAAGTCTGTTATTCTGACTTTGACTAATTCCCTTACTAACCAACAAGACTACAAACTTTCTGTTAACTCGCTGAAAGGTTCAGACACAACTAAACTTGTATCTCAAAAAGATATTGAGTTCAAACCAGTTGATTCTGTATTGCCTACAGTAGAGAATGTTGAAGGTTTGGGTAATAAAGCAGTTAAAATTACATTCTCCGAGCCAGTAGTTGTAACAAGTTCTGTTGCTGCAACATTCAAATTGGACGGAAATGCAATTTCAGGTGTGATTTCAGGATCTGGTACTCGTGAAGTGATCGTTGAAGTGTTCAACACATTGAGTGTTGGTAAACACACTTTGACAATTAATGATCGTGTTCAAGACTATGTTCCTTACAAATTGATTGAAACAACTAAAGACTTCGAAGTTGTTGAAGACAAAACTGCTCCAACAGTTACAGAAGTTAAAGATGTTACACTTGAAGGTGCAACAGTAGTATTTAGCGAAGATGTTAAAGATTCTGAAGCAATCAAAGGTGGCAACTACTATTGGTTGAATGGTTCAACTAAACACTATGCTAACAGCACTGTTGAAAGAATCAACTCCAAAACATTCAAATTGACATTCAGTGGTTCCGATAAGCTTCCAGCTGTTGCAACTGATCTGTATGTTCAAAACATTCTTGACTACAGTGGCAATGTGATTGCGGCAGATACTAAAGTATCTATTAACCCTGTTGTTGACCAAGTTCGCCCTGAAGTTGTAAGTGCATTGTATGATGAAAATTCTTACGATAGCATCAAATACACTTTCTCTAAATCTGTTGATCTTTCCACTTTCAAAACTACAAATGTAGTAATTAAAGATAAAGATGGTAAAGCAGTAACAGATGTTGGTGTATCCATCTTTGGTGGTGCTACTGGAACAGCTAAAGAGTTCACACTTCAATTCTCTAAAGCTTTGGATGCTGGTAAATACACAGTTGAATTGTCTGGATTGCAAGACACAACAACTTTGAAAAACACTATGCTTCCACACACAACTACAATTGAAGCTAAAGATGCTGCAGCACCTTCAGTAGCTGGCGTATCCGGTAACGGAAATGTGTATTATGTAACATTCAGCAAATCTATGGATGTATCTTCTACTGCTTCTATTCTTAACACTGAGAACTACTTTGTTAAGTACACAAGAACTGGAACAGCTAATGACATCACAGGTAAATTGCCAGCTGGTACTAACATCACACCAGTGAATGACAATAAAGGTGTAATTATCACTTTGCCTACGAATGTAACTGCTGTTAAAGAACTTACAATTCAAGGTGTTAAGAGTAATGCTGGTGTATTCTTGTCAGGATACTCTGCAACATACGGAACTGCTAGCAACCCAATCACTAACACATTCAAAGTAGATCGTGCAAATGCAACTGCAAAAGATACTGTTTTGGTTAAATTCAACCAACCAGTTTCCAATGTTGACAGAACTGCATTCTCTATTGCTTCTAACACAATCACAAATGCTGTTGTTGATTCCAATGACAATACAGTAGTTAAATTGACTCTTGGAAGCAAGTTGAGTGCAAATGCGGGTGAAACTCTTGCATACACTGCAGATGCAGCTAAAAACCTTGTTAATGCTCCATTGACTGCAGCTAGCATTACTATCGACGATACAATCGCTCCATCTGTAAGCAAAACTGATGGTAAAATTGCATTGGGTGCTGGTGGAGACATCTCCTTCGATGGTACTACAAATGAAGTTACTATTAAACTTGATGAAGAGGTAGTTGTTAAAAACACTGCCAACTTGAAAGATAACTTCAAAGTTTACAAAGCAGATGGTACTGAAATCACTTATGGTAGTGGTTCAAACACTTATGCTGTGAAGAACGCAAATGCTCTTACAAACGCTGCTGGTGCAAACTCAATCGTGCTTGACTTTGCAAATGTTAACTACAGTGGAGCTATCAACATCGTATTCACAAACAGCAACGGAAACTTCGTTGATGCTTCTGCAGTAGGACTTGATGGTGCTGCTAAAACAGACCTGAAACTTGCTGATTTCGATACTCGTGGTTCCGATAACTCAACTGGTACTTTGGCAGTTACTTCTGGTACTAGCGCAGCTCCAGCTGTAGCTGATATCACTGTAAATGTTGTTGTTGGTACAGGTGATAGTGTTGAAGTAGATAACGTAGTTGCAGGTGACATTGTAAAAGTATACGATGTTGCAACTGGTGGAACAGCGATTGGTTCTGTTACTTCTACTGGGACAACTGCTACTGTTACAGGACTCACTTTGAACCCTGCTGGTGATACAGTTCATGTAACTGTAACTAAAGCTGGTAAAACTGAATCTGCACGTACAGCTGTAACTTTTGCTGCTGAATAATTAATTTTTTAAAAAAAGTGTTTCTCTCTTAAAGAGAGAAACACTTTTTTGATTTAAACAAGATCGTAACTTTCTCCCCTTCCCAAACGTTTATACTATAATAGCAACAAGCAACTTATGGGAGGTTTGGAAGTGAATCAAAAGAAAATGTTTGTGAGCTTGCTCGCAAGTGCAATGTTGATCAGTTCAACCGCTGGCATCGCCATGGCAGCGAGCACAACCAACAAAACGTCTGCAACCAGTTCAAATAGTAGTACATCGAAGAAAACGACAACGCAGAAGGTTGTACATACCCTGGGTAATCTGTCAGCTGTTAAAGTGACAGCACGAAGTTCCGTAAGATTAACAGATGTAAACATCTTGGCACAGGACGATGGCAATGTGGTTACGTATACATTGTCTTACAAGAATAATGACAGCACCCCAATGATGATGCTCGATTACTGGAGCAAAGTGAAAACCAAGGGAGGAACATCGTTCTCACCTAAACTGATCGCAAAAGATCAGGAGAAGAAAACGGTCGCGCCGGGATCAACCGTTGAGTTGACCTATGTCATGAAAGTGGGTCGCGAAGTGAAACTGAGCGATCTGAACTTCCTCATCGTGAAATGGGATTTCAGTCAAGCTAACTATGAACGTACGCTGGGTAAGTTTAACGTGCCCGCATCCTATAGCATTACTACACCTGTAGGTAAGCCGAAGACGGTTCGTCTGAGTGATTCTGCTGTGAAGGTGAAAGTATCAGGCATTAAAGTATTTCCAGGTGAAGATAAGAAACAGTATGTGAAAATTGGCGTGAATTTAAACAATATCAGTTATAAATTACTTGAAAATCCGAATATCAAATGGATTTTGCGTACGCCAAGTGGTACTAACTATCCGCTAACTCCGGATAAAGACAGCACGAGTGTCAGTATCCAAGCTCAAGCTAATAAGGCTCTCAGTCTGATGGCATCTCTTCCTACGTCAGTGAAGCTGCAAAAGTCTGAGTTGTTGCTGGTAGAAGAACAGGGTGAAGAGAAAAGTGTTCTCCCTGTTGCTGCACTGCAACTGCCAGAGGCTAGCAAGACGAATGTTGAGGTTGCTGCCAATCAGCCCAATATCATCTCTGTTGAAGGACAACGACTGTCCACATTGCTTGAATCTGCCAAAGTTCGAATCGATGATGGTGAGTACAGTCTTAACCTTCAAATGAAATTCAAGAATGAAGGCAAGAAAGCCGTTAAGGTGCCGACATATACCTTCGAGGTACGGAATACAGACGGAACAGTCTATCCAATCGAAACCAAAGCTTTGGATGCATTGAAGTTGAACCCGGGTGATATCAAGACGATTAAGCTGAATGCAACCCTTCAGGGTGATGGGGATACCAAAAAGATCAAGCTCTATGTAATGAGTCCGGTGGACAAAAATGAAAGTACAGAGTCAGCAACAGCTTCTTCTCCAACCAATGGATTCGTCTTTTCCTATCCTGTAGGTGTCTACGCAATCCCTGAATCGGTATCCAGCGGAGATGGATTAACGACCGAAACAGTCATTAAGAATAACAAAGGTACATTTGGTGTGTCTTTTGGATCGTTACAGCGGTTGCCGTGGCTTGATAGCGATATTATTGCGGCAAAAGTGACCATTCGTAACGCAGGGAATAAAACCGTTCAACTTCCTGAACTTGAAGCAATGTTTATGATTGATTCTGCTGAGATTGAAGGAGACAAGAAGCTAATTTACACACAAAGTGGTAAGCTACTTGGAGCGGGCATGACCACTGAGGCGTACCTTTTGACCAAGATTCCTTCCGAATTACGTATCTCTCGTCTGGAGCTTAGTCTAAACGAGAAAATTAGTGAAGAAGAAACGAATGAGTGGATCACGCTCAATACGTCTGGACTGATTTCACCGGTATCTTATGTTGGAAGCGGCAAGACATACACATCGGGTACGGCGGATAAAGAGACCGAAATGGGTGTACGAAGAACGATTCGTTATCCAGGAACGTCATCGGACATTGTATATACCGAATTCGAAATGACGAACAAATCACTGCGTCAAAGTGGGCTTGGCAAACTTGTAGGTTACTTCAAGACATCGGATGGCCAGTATTACAGAGCAACTGCGAAGCAAGCAGAGCGTCTGCCTGGACCGGGCCAGAAGTCGATTGTTACATTCTGGGCTAAGATTCCGAAGACTGTTACCTTCTCAGACTTGCGCCTAATTGTGGGCGAAGGTATTGCAGACAGCAAGTTTGTAACGGGCGAAGGGGAAGCAACTGCATATGTGAATGCTCTGGCATTCGAAGTGCCGCCAACCTCCATTAGTGTTCAAGGCTCGTTAACCAATATTGATCTCTATCCTTACTCTTGGACTGCCAACAGTGTGAGAGCATATCTGGCAGGCAGCTCATCTGTACAGATCGAGATGAATTACAGCTTATCCCGTAATGAAGAGATTGAGATGGGTGAGAACGAGCATAAGTTAATCCTTACAATGACGGATCAAGCAGGCAAATCATATGAGAAAGAGTTAACTTTGGGAACCGATCTGAAAGTGGGAACCAACCAGACACTGAGCTGGAGCGTAGAAGACAGCTTCTTCGAGAAGCTTCGCGGTGGTTCGTATCGCTTAAGCGTAGATGATCAGTTCCAGGGACAACGTCTTCGTCTTGCGGAACAAAGCTACGGATATGACCTGACCAAACTTCCGAAGGAAGAACCCGTCGATATAAGATAGAGGCATAGATTCAAATAATCGTTAGATTTGTCCAAAAAACCTCGTTTCCACCCCAACGGAAACGAGGTTTTGCTTGTCGCATCCCTATTTTTTCTCTATAGTTAAAGTTAATAGATTACCAGAGGAGGAAAATGATTCACATGAAACCTTATATGAAAGTGTCCCTTGCTGCGCTCGCGATTGGTGTTGGCGTGTGGGTTGGGTCGGTATACAGCAATACAGCCATCGGTGCAGGGACAAGCCAGCCAGGAACAGCAGACGATCCGGTTGTAACGAAGAGTTATGTAGATCAGCAGATTCAAAAAGCATTGGGTGGCGGTGCTAGCACGGGTTCTGGTAACTCATCCGGTAACAATGCCGGCTCTACAGGAACCGGGAATTCTGGTAGTACAGGTGGAGATACGTCGCTTCCTCCACTGGTCTCAGGTGCTTCTGATGCCGTTGAGATCGTAACGGTGAAGCCGGGTCAACAGCTGATCGGCAAATCTGGCGCGGAGTTCATCGTACGTAGCGGCAAGGCTGTGATCGTCAGTGAGGGTACGAATGGTGTAGCGGATCTGACGGACGGGATTGACCTGACGAATGGACAGGCAGCGCCGACCAATCACCTGCTCTCTTTTCCAAGGGATGGACGGGGGATTGCTGTATTGGAAGGGAACAAATATAGCCTAACCGTAATGGTTCGTGGTGGATATACTTTGAAATAGGTTTTGCTTCTGTTAAAGGAATTATTCATTCTTCATCCATTTCATTTGCTCAGATTAACCAGTTCTAACAAACATTAATACGGCTAGCCAGCCTTGTTCCTGCTCACTCTATAACTGTTGATAATTAATTAATGGAGGTGCAGGAACTATGGCTAGAAGTAATCGCAAAGTGGTACCCGAAAGTCGTCAAATGCTGGATCAGATGAAGTATGAGATTGCTGCAGAGTTTGGCCTCAATGTGGGGTATGGTGGCAGAGGATTGGCTGGTGCGGATACAGAATTTGGATCTGAACTGGGTGAAGTGAGTGATCACTCTTATGGGCAATACAAAGGGTGGGGACATCTGACTTCCCGCGAGAATGGTTCGGTTGGTGGAGAGATCACCAAAAGGCTAATTCGTCAGGCAGAGCAGCACTTATAGGGCATTTTCCTTACCCCGTTTCGTTTGACACGTCTTGACAAATACGTTAAGATGGCATTTGAGGTATGCAACCTTTTCCACTAGGGAAAGGTTGATTTTCGTTTGAGGCAATTACCTGAAAAATCCTTATCTTCGTAACTCCGGACCTTGGGTCCTTATTCCATTTCGGAAAAGCTTCGAGGGTACAGTGAACGAATCGCTGTCATGTTTTGTTCGGGCAATCGCCATACTACTAGTTATGGGAGGTTGAAACTTCATGTCTATTAAAGGCCGGCATCTATTTACATCGGAGTCTGTAACTGAAGGACATCCGGATAAAATCTGCGATCAGATCTCAGACGCCGTATTGGACGCGTTTCTTGCAAACGACCCCAATGCTCGTGTAGCTTGCGAAGTTTCCGTAGCCACAGGCTTAGTGCTTGTCATCGGTGAAATCAGTTCAGCTTCTGAATACGTGGACATTCCGTCCATCGTTCGTAATACAATTAAGGATATTGGCTACACACGTGCCAAGTTCGGTTTTGATTATAACACTTGTGCAGTTCTGACTTCTCTGAATGAGCAGTCTGCTGATATTGCCCAAGGTGTTAACGCAGCGCTTGAGAATCGTGACCCGGAACAAGTTGCTCGTGAAACAGAAAACATTGGTGCAGGTGACCAAGGTCTGATGTTCGGTTTTGCAACGAATGAAACACCTGAACTCATGCCTTTGCCAATCGCACTGTCCCATCGGATCGCACGCCGTCTGGCGGAAGTGCGTAAGAACGGTACGTTGGAATATCTTCGTCCGGATGGTAAAACGCAAGTAACGATTGAATACGACGGTGACAAGCCGGTACGTGTGGATACCATCGTTGTGTCTACTCAGCACGCTGAAGAGACTACACTGGAACAGATCCAAAAAGACATTAAAGAACATGTCATCCTGCCTGTCGTTCCAGCGGAATTGCTGGATGAGCAGACTAAATATTTTATCAACCCAACAGGACGTTTCGTTATTGGCGGACCTCAGGGAGATGCAGGCCTCACTGGACGTAAAATCATCGTAGATACTTACGGCGGTTATGCACGTCACGGCGGTGGTGCGTTCTCTGGTAAAGATCCGACAAAAGTAGACCGCTCCGCAGCATATGCGGCTCGTTACGTAGCGAAAAACCTTGTAGCTGCAGGACTTGCAGACAAAGTGGAAATCCAGCTCGCTTATGCGATTGGTGTAGCCAACCCGGTATCGATCAACGTGGATACATACGGTACTGGCAAAGTCAGCGAAGAGAAATTGGTTGAGCTTGTGCGCAACAACTTCGATCTTCGTCCGGCTGGCATCATTCGTATGCTGGATCTGCGTCGCCCAATCTACAAACAAACCGCTGCTTACGGTCACTTCGGTCGTACAGATCTGGATGTACCTTGGGAGCAAGTGGACAAAGCAGACCTTTTGAAAACTCAAGCAGGTCTGTAATTAGCTAATTGCATAGTGATCTTCTACTGAAGCCCTTTATTCCAATATGGAATCAGGGGCTTTTTGCATCTTTTTACAAAATAAAACACCATACATTTCCATTTTATTAATTGAAAATCCCTCTTTGACCGACATAAATATAGAGGTCTGTAGATCAGACAATTAGGAAAATGGAGATGAGGGGGAAGGTTGGGTGTTTGTGAGAAAAATGGCCCGTAAGGGATTAGCTAGTCTTATGATTTTGATGTTAGTCACTCAAGGGATACTCGCCGGATGGGTAGGAGTTGAGTCCGCATATGCCGCTGATGAGTTAACGGAAAAAGGAATTCGCACAACGTCACCTGCTGTGAACGAACAGCAGGCGAGTGGATCAGCACCACTGACAATTGATTTTATTAAGCCAGTAAAGAAAATCGACACTTCTACTGAGGAAATTACTGTTTACCGAGTTCAGGATGACTCGATCGTAACAAAAGTTTCCGTAGCGAATGCAGCTGTGACTGTCATTGCAGATGATGCAGCTACTGATGCATATCTAGGGAAACGTGTGCAAATCCAGCTTCCTGCAACTCTGCCTGGAGGGTCATTCTATGTTACGATTGGTAGCCAGTCTTTCGTATATGGGGATGGTCAACCGGTTGAGGGTCTGAACAAAGAGTGGACATTCCGGACATCAGGAGTTAGTACAGCTCAATTAACTGGGCAGTCGCCTCTTAACGCAGCTGCGAATGTATCTCCTTCAGCCAATATTCAACTAACTTATGATCGGGCAATGAAAGTCGGTGCTGGCAAGCTCCAGATCTATCGTGGCACTACATTATTGGAAGAGATTGATGCCAATTCAAACCGAATTAGTTTCAATACGGCGAGAACCACGGTGACGATTGATCCAGTGAACAATTGGGCGAATAACAGCACGATTTACATAGCAGTTCCGGAAGGTTTTTTGCGTGATGACCTGAACAATGATACGGGAGCCATTCAGCGAACAACATGGGGATTCAATGTAGTATCCGATCCCACAGCCCTGACCGTATCCAGCCTGTCTCCAACAAACGGAGCAACAGGCGTATCACTCACGAATGAGTTTACGTTGACATTCAACAAAGATCTGGACCGGAATTACGCAAGTTCAGCTACGGTTAAGAATGCAAACGGCGGGATTGTGGCTTCGACGACATTAATTAGTACGTCCAACCCCAGACAGTTGCGCATCATCCCGCAAACGACTCTGACAAGCAACACAACGTATACGGTTGATATTCCTGCGAATGTGTTCCGGGATCAGACGGGGAATCTGTTTACGGGTCTGAATGGAACCACATCGTGGACCTTTAGAACGTTGACCGTAGACACAACACCACCTGTACTTAAAACAGCCAAAATGTACAGCAATACGATTATTCGATTAACGTATGATGAGTTGCTCTCCAGCCTTGATCCGTTTGCTTCCAGCTTCACAGTGACAGTTAACGGAGAGAACCGGAATGTAAGTTCTTCCTATGTTTCAGGAGACAGTGTGTATGTTGTTCTGGATACTGGTGTAGCTGTAGGTCAGGTTGTCCGCATTGCCTACGCACCGGGAACAGGAACACGTAAAATTCAGGATTTGTCTCTTAACGCGGCTCCAGCATTCGGAGCCAGAGATGTAGAGAATAGTCTCGATTCCATTATGTCGAAACCACGCGAAGGTACAGCATATTACAATACGATCAGTCTGTACTACCCAGAGACCGTCTATATTAACTCCAGTGATGCGGTGAGACAATTCAGTGTTACAGCAGACGGATCAGCGGTGGGCATCAGCAGCATATCCACCAATAACAGTTCGTTGGTAACGCTTAGTCTCAGTCGTTCCATCCAGAATGGTGAAGTGGTACAAGTATCCTACGCGCCAGGAACATGGCCGGTGAAAGACAGTCGTGGTCAAGCTCTAGCTGGATTCAACGGGTTCTATGTACGTAACAGTATTGACACGAAACCACCTGAGTTCAAGAGTGCAGAAGTGAGTGGTACGACGATGTGGATTAGATATAATGAGCCGCTGAGCCGTACGAACAAACCACTCAAGAGCCAATATTCCGTATTGGTAGATGGTAAAGCCGTATTTGTAAATGATTCCGAGATTGAGGATGATCTGATTACATTGACGCTAGCCAACACAGTTGCCAGTACTCAAAATGTAACCTTTTCTTATGTGCCAGGTACCCTGAGGTTAACCGATCTAAACAACAATCCTGCAGGATACGTTAATCTGGCTCCAGTAAAATATACCTTTGGTAACGGGAAAATATTGTCGGCAACGCTTCAAGGGGACAAAGTATATATTAACTTTAGAGATGCACTTCAGGCTCAGACGGCTCTAACGGCTGCACAGTTTAGTGTGCAGCTTGGAGGGACAACAACGAATGTCCTGAATGCTTCCATATCGGGTTCGATCGTGACTCTTAATCTCTCAAACTCGGCAACAGCAGGACAGACAGGGACGGTCAGCTATACTCCGGGAGCCGTTCCGCTGCGAGATGCGTTGAACAACACCATTACTGCGTTCGGACCGCTTCCTCTGCAACAAAATGGTAGTAGTTCGACAGGCAACCAGACGAACAGTCGTCCTTCTTGGCTTACAGAACAAGACTCGTCAAGTTATGGACAAGCTCTGCTTGTGATGAGCACAGATACAGCAGCTACAGTTTCGATGATGTCACGCAACAATCGCTCTACTCGTCAGTTCAATGTAGACGGTGCGAAGCTTTTGCAGACCTTCCAGTACGCAACAACAACTGGCAAAACAACACAACCTGTTGTATTTGAAGTCCCTGCCAGTGAATCTTCCGCTTATGTAGGATTCCCGCTTAACACATTGGCTCAGGTTGCATTAAGTAACCGTACAGGTTCAATTGGTGTCAAATATGGTGATCGTCTGTGGATGGTCCCACTATCCAATCTGGATGTATCCGCAATGAGTCAAGCTGTAGGGGGAAACACAACCAACACGGATGCCTCCTACTTCTATGTACAGGTGGAGACGGTTCCTGTCTCCAGTTCAGGGACGATCGACGGAATGCTGGCGGTTGCTGGAGCACAGAAGCTTGGTAATGTTACAGACATCTACCTCTCTGCATTTAGTGGAAATACGAATCAACGGGTAGAGCAGAATATCAAAAGCCAGCTCGCAATGCAGTTGCCTGTAAACACACCTACAGCAACTTCCGGGTTTACGTATATTGATCCGACTACACTGATTCTGGCGAATGTGCCGCATACGTTTGCGAGTACAACAGGAGGAGTGGTCGTTAAAGGACAACTGAACGGTAACCAGACCATCGTGCCTGTCACTCATTCCGTGAGTTATCAGGATACCTCCAGCCATTGGGCAGGTGCAGTCATCAAAGAGTTGTCGTCCAAATGGATCATTGGGGCCACGAATGGCTCCTATTACGGACCTAATCAGAAAATAACACGTGCCGAGTTTGCCGAATTGGTAGCGAAAGGTCTTGGTTTAAAAGGAGATCAGAATGCTGCACGTCGTTTCCGTGATATTCGTGGAGGAGATCTGACCAGTGCCTACATTGGTGCCGCGGCAGAAGCCGGCATTATTACAGGCAACACGGATGGTACATTCAAACCGGAAAGCGAAATCACGCGTGAACAGATGGCTCTCATGATGGTTCGGGCGATGAGCTACGGTGGGAAAACGGTCTCACTTCAATCCTCTGCTACGTCGACATTGTCCAAGTTCAAGGACAGCAATAAAATTCAGTCCAAGGATTCTGTTGCCAAAGCAGTGCAAGAGGGAATTATTCAAGGCATGACAGCGAGAACATTCGAACCCCAGGGGAACGCGACTCGCGCTCAGGCAGCAGTCATGTTAAAACGGGTTTTGGATAAGTTGGAATATCTATAAATTAACAGGGACACTTCAAGGAGGCGAACTTCTTGAGGTGTTCCTTTTTAGTAATCCTAGATTTAAACTATCACCACATGAATTGGTGAAAAAGGTATTAGAAAGCCGAAACCAATTATCATTGCAGAGGTACTATAATGATATTGAATTTGTGGTAGAAGACTTTTAAGTTAATAGGACATATATGAATTATAAATGGACTTCTGTTGTGCTGACTCGTGCACAGACGAAGTCTATTTTTTGATTAGTTGAACTACATAGCATAAACGTGTGGAATGGATTAACCAATAAATACCTCAAAGTTAGCTAGTGGCGTAACTTTTTCCACAAAAAGCAGTCTATTAATAGAAGAGTATACTAGGGATCTCGCTATCGGCTGCCTACTTGGCAGTGTTCGTGATGTCTAAGATTGATATACAAGATGGGAGAGACGTTTCAGACATGCTGGGGAAACATGGGAAACAGCTGGAAGACGTTAAGGGCAGTAAGGTGAAGAAATGGGCGATTGTGACACTGGCGGGTGTAATCTGGATTGCACCGGTGATGAGCGCAGGTGGGCAGATGTGGTCAGGTACTTCGTGGCAATCGGTGGCCGCAGCGGCATCTACGAATACAAGTAAGTTGAGTGAAGAAATTCTGACTTCGGGTGCGAAGCTCATGAAATACAGATATACGACAACACGTTCCGGTTCCAAGGTCAACGTACTGGCGGATGTGGTCCAGGTGGATCTGCAGAACCCGTATGTGAAGCTGGATGTGATGACAGGCAAGGGCGGTAATCTGAACAGCAAACAGAGCACAGGTGCCATGGCCAAGGAAAATGGTGCAGTGGCAGCTGTAAATGGCGATTACTTCAATGTATCCGGTGAACTCGCGCCGATTGGTGGACAGGTCTCTGATGGCGTACTGGTCTCCACACCTTCCGAACTGTCGGGCATGTATGCACTCACGGTGACCAAGGACGGTAAACCGATGATCGACGAGTATTCTTTTGATGGAACGGTGAAGGCCCAGGATGGTTCAACCTTTGCTTTGCGTGGGATAAATAAAGAGGATTATACGGTAGAGTCGGGCGCGGTGAAATATAGTCATGCCAACTCTATGTATATTTATACACCGGCATGGACCTCCACTAAACGTCCGAATGACCCTTCCACAACGCCAACAGAGGTTCTTGTGCAGAACGGAGTCATTACCCAAATCTCGGATAAAAAAGCGTTAAACATGACGGTGCCGCAGGATGGGTACATTTTGCGTGCGCATGGAACAGCAGCGACATGGATCATGAGCCATCTCTCTGTTGGGCAAACCTTGGATGCGGATTACAAGCTGAAAGCCAAAACAACCGGGCAATCGGTTGATCCAAGTAATCTGGAGATGATGATTGGTGGTCATACCATTTTGGTGAACGGTGGCAAGGCGGCTTCCTTCTCCCGGGATATCGCTGCGTCCGGTATTGGTGGAATTCGTGCAAGAACGGCAGTAGGCTACTCTCAGGATGGTCGGTATGTCTACATCATTGCAGCGGAGAAAAACAGTAACAGCAGCGGGATGTCGCTGACAGAACTGCAATCCTTTATGACCAGCGTGGGTGTCTGGAAAGGTATGAACCTGGACGGTGGCGGCTCCACAACGATGGTAACACGTCCGTTAGGTGAGCAGACCGCAGGTCTGACGTTCAACACAGAGTATGGCACCGAGCAACGTCAGGTTGTAAACACGCTGGGTGTGTTCTCTACGGCTCCAGCAGGTAAACTGAAGGGCTTTGCCGTGAGTGGCAGCCAAACGTTGCTGGTGGGGCAAGAGGGCAAGTACACAGCCAAAGGATATGACACCTACTACAACCCGATCGCAACAGGTGATATCAGCATGTCTTGGAAATCTAGCAACAACGGCATTGTGAGTGTCAGCAACGGCACGATCAAAGGCGTAAAACCAGGCACAGCAACGCTGACGGCAACGAGCAATGGAGCTTCATCTTCCATTAAAGTATCGGTACTGGGTGGAAGTGAATTGGCTTCTCTGACAGCAGGATCAGGTCTCGGTTCGCTCAAAGCGGGCACAACGATGTCCATTCCTGTAACGGCAACAACGAAGAGCGGACAAAGTGTGACAGTTCCGGCCGATTCGCTGACATGGGAATTTATCGGGTTCAAAGGTAAAGTTACGGCGGACCAATTAACCGTATCTTCGGTCAACTCTGGTGCACAAGTGGGATATGCGATTGGACGTTATGATGGTTACAGCACAGTCGTTGTACTCTCGGCTTCTGCAAGCGAAACGATCTGGGAGAACTTCGAAAATGTGAGCTATCCGATCAACTTCACGACAAACGCAGCGGGTGTGACCGGATCGGCAACTGTTACAGCAGGAACGGGTGAAAAAGCCGGCTCCAATGTATTGCAACTTGGTTATGACATGACTGCTGGAACAGGTAAAATGTATGCTTATGCACAACTGAATGGTTCTACCGGCAGAGAGGTATCTGCTGCAGCGACATCAATGTCGATGGATGTTATGGGAGATAAGAGCCTGAACTGGTTGCGCGCTGAATTCACGGATGCCAATGGCAAAACGGTATATGCCGATCTTGCTAAAGCGATTGACTGGAGCGGATGGAAGAAGCTGAGCGTGGACCTGAACGGACTGAATATCGCCTATCCGGCGAAGCTGAAGCGAGTTTATGTGGTGAATGTGGAAGAGGGTCAGGATGAGCGCGCGAAGACAGGTATGGTTGCTTTTGACAATATCGCATTCACGATGCCTTCCAAGTCCAGTGAAGTTGGATTGCCTACGGGAACAGCTTCGCTTGTGCTTGGACAGAAATCGATGACGGTGAATGGAACGAAAAAAGCAATTGATGCAGCACCAGTCCTGAAAAATGGTACGACGTATGTGCCAATCAAACATGTTTTGGACGCTTTTGGTGGTCAGGCAAGCTGGGATAGCAAAAATCAGCGGATCACAGTATTACGTGGTAGCAAGCTGATTGATCTGGTTGTAGGGCAGAAAGAATTCATTCTAAATGGTAAAAGACAAAGCGCAACTGTTGCACCATACGTAACGGGTGGTAGGACTTTAGTCCCACTCAGACTCGTTTCCGAGCAGCTTGGACTCACTGTAAAATGGGAACAGAAAACGAAGACCGTTACCATCTCATCGTGATATGGTATGATATATACCGGAAACGATAGAAATGGAGTCGAACAAACGTGGATTTACAAGCCGATGCCATAGACCGCGTCATTAAAAACGCCATACAAGTCATGGAAAACAGCAAATATCAAATGTTCGAAATTATGGACGCAACTCGCGATGAGCTGAAGACACTCAACGAGGAGTTGAAGTCGGTACTGAAGGAAACGGCGGAAACGATCGAGAAAGTAGATCAATTGGAGTTGAACTACCGCCGTTCCCGGATCCGGCTGACTGAGGTTAGCCGCGACTTTGTCCGTTATTCCGAGCATGATATCAAGCAGGCGTACGAGAAAGCAACACAGCTGCAGCTGGATCTGATGATTTATCGTGAGAAGGAAATGTATCTGAAAGCCCGTCGGGATGATCTGCAGAAGCGTGCCAAAAATGTGGAAGCTTCTGTAGAGCGTGCCGAGACCATCGGTTCGCAGATGGGTGTTGTACTCGAATACCTGTCAGGTGAACTGGGTCAAGTGACCCGGATCATCGAATCTGCCAAGAATCGACAAATGATTGGTTTGAAAATAATTTTGGCCCAGGAAGAAGAGCGGAAACGTATTGCTCGTGAGATTCATGACGGGCCTGCACAGATGCTCGCAAATCTAGTGCTTAGGACGGAAATTGTAGAAAGAATGCTCATTAAGCAGGATTTTAAGATGGTCCAGGCCGAAATAGTAGATTTGAAAGGCCAGGTTCGTTCCAGTCTTGAAGAAATGAGAAAAGTTATTTTCAATCTGCGTCCTATGGCACTGGATGATCTGGGACTGATTCCAACGCTTCGGAAGTATGTGCAGGATTTTGAGGTAAAAACAAAAATCCGGTCGCTTTTTGAAACAAGAGGTAAGGAACACCGTTTATCTTCCGCGATGGAGGCAGCGATCTACCGCCTCGTGCAGGAAGGTCTGTCGAATGCTGCAAAGCATGCTTATCCCACTTATGTTGTAGTGGAAATTACATACCAGGCTCAGCTCGTCAAAATTGTCGTTCAGGACAATGGGCTTGGGTTCAAACCGGAGCTTCTTGCAAAGAAAAGCAAGGATCATACCCACTTCGGTCTGATTGGGATGAGAGAACGGGTTGAACTGTTAGAAGGAAGAATAGAGATTGAGTCCGGAGAAAATCAAGGAACCAAAATAGTGATTCATATCCCGACAAACGTGGATAAGGGAAAGGAGTAGCAGGATGATGGAAAACCGTGATACTGGTAAAGCATCGATTAAAGTTCTTTTGGCTGATGATCATCAGCTGTTCCGTGAGGGACTGAAACGCATTTTAAATATGGAGGACGACATTGAGGTCATCGGCGAATGCGGCGATGGAATTCAAGTGCTCGAATTCTGCAATCAGGATAAACCGGATATCGTATTGATGGATATCAACATGCCGATTGAAAATGGGGTTGAAGCAACGGAGAAATTGCGTGAGCTGTTCCCTGATGTCAAAGTCATTATCTTGTCCATTCATGATGATGAAAGTTATGTGTTTGAGACGCTTCGTAAAGGGGCTAACGGATACTTGCTGAAGGATATGGAGGCCGAGTCTCTGATCAATGCGATTCGTTCCGTGCATGAAGGACATGCGTTCATCCATCCAAAAGTAACAGGCAAACTGATCATGCAGCTGCGTCGTATGACGTATCTTAATGAAACAGGGGCGATGAGTGAAGGAGCTTCGAAGGAAGCGGGCGTTAAATTTGTCGCTGGTGACAATAACCCGCTCACACGTCGTGAGGCTGAAGTGCTTCGCTTAATGGCAGAAGGTAAGAGCAACAAAATGATTGGTGAATTCCTGTTCATCAGTGAAAAAACAGTAAAAAACCATGTCAGCAGTATTCTGCAGAAGATGGAAGTGGACGACCGTACACAAGCTGTTATCAATTCGATCAAATATGGTTGGGTTACGCTCTAATACCTTATGTTTATCGTAGAAGCAGTATTCTTATGGTAAGTCAGTCCATTGGTTGATTCAACCTTGACGAAGTATAGATTGGTGTTCACTCGCGCCCTTTCCAGAATGCTGGATTGGTCTGCGGGTTAATGGACTTTATCACTGCAAATGAGCAAAGCGTAAGGTTGTGCGGAACATGTGTTCAAGCTTAGGCGTGAATGAATGACCTGGCCTGTCTTTCTTCGTCCGGTGTCGATCAGCGTGGAATATGAGTGATAGGAAATGCAAGTGTAACCCTTCAGGAAGTACAGCATATACTTGTTGTATACAGGGATGTTCGCCATGGGTGAGCATGACCTTCCGAGGAGGTGCAGTTGCCATGGTTGCTCATCTGACTATGATTCTGCTCATATACTTCCTGGCGGCAATGGCCGTTCATGCCATGCACCAGCGCCATCTTTCTCGTCCGGAATCTGAAGGATTCGAGCAGATCTTGCTCATCCCTTCCAATCAGGCAGGGCGGATCGAAGGCATTGTAAGAGCACTTTGCCGGGAATTGTTATACCGTGGAAAGAGCTTCAGATTAACCGTTGTTGCTGATCGTACAGAAGCGGAAACGATTACGATTATTGAAAAGCTTATGCAAAGGCAAGGAATGGAGACATCTTATCTGCCTGCTGTCCCTGCTGATATTGAACGGATAGCACAGACCGATCACACTTTTCGACTGATCGATTTGCGTGAGTCTGAGCAATAAATCATCATCTGAACGGGAAATGGGATTAACATTTCGTAGATCTACAGTGAAAAGATTACAGCAGAAGCTGTAGTCTTTTTTTGTAATTGTAGCCAAGTCTGCTTTTAAATTAAAAATGGGTTTTTATGCAATCTATGGTTATTGCCTGGGTCCTGACGACGTAGTGATCATTAAAATAAGTTTTTCGAAGTCAGAACTCTTAATTTAAAAGTATAGACGATAGAGATTGGAAAAAGTTTCGCAATTTTATAGAAAGATTCTGGTTATTAGAAGAATTGTATGATGCGTGAATAACCTTGTGCTGTGAAGATTCAATTGGTATAGTCATAAGTAGATTGATCATAAGAAGATTGGATATGGACATGAAGCACATGCGCCGGCGAATAGCCGGGTTGGCATGTGCTTTTTTGCGTTCGGAAAAATAACGATGGGGGAGGAGAGTAAATGAAGGTTGCCTTATATGTGTGCCGTACAGGGGAAGGGTGGAGCATGATGTTGTCACTCGATATTCGTGTGGATGTGGCCTGGTGGCTAGAGGGAGGAAGTGGGCGACATGTGCTGCGCTGGTTGCTGTTAGATCAGGCGTTGCCGTTAAGTCAGGCATCCTGGTTGGTTGAACATTTTGAGATGGAGCGAAGCATGGATCAGTGGGGCCAGCGCGAATGGCAGAGTTATCTTGCGAGGAAGCTGGATGTATATGAACTGGCCTCGGGGGAAGTTGAGGCGAGAAAAGGTGTAGCGGGCACAGCGGGGAATGTCGCTGCGCGTCGCATTCAGGTAGGCGGGATGCCGCCGTCGTATCCCGCCGGGCAGTGGGCTCAGCTGGAGCGGGACGCGGCCCTGCTGGCTGAGCGGATCAGCGGCCGCCAATTACTGGCGGCCGAGGCGGAGGCGTTGCTGGCGGATACCGCCCAGCCGCCAAGGGAGTGGCGCGCGGCTGCGCAGCTCGCGTGCTTGCACGGGCGGCTGAGTATCACAGCCGCCCTCCAAGGGCCTGCCACGCGCCGTCGGCACGCGTGGCTTGGACGCGCGCGAAGCGCGCCCCGCTGCCACCGTTGTGGCAGCGAAGCCAGGCAGCGCGTGCCCTGCGCTGCCTGCGGCCTGGCGGCGTGCGCCTACTGCGAGGCCTGCCTCGCGCTGGGGCGCAGCCGTGCTTGTGCGCCGCTTCTACGCAGTGCAGCGCAAGGGGCCGTGCCAGTACGCGGCGAAGCACCGCGTGGCACGGCCTTGGCCCCCACCGGCGGCGGGCTCGCCCGGTGGGGGCTTAGCGCAGCGCAGAGCGCGGCAGCAGCCGCGGCGCTCGCGTTTTTGGCCCGGCCACCCGCAGGAGATGGGCCGGGGCGGTTCTTGCTGTGGGCCGTGACCGGGGCCGGCAAGACCGAGATGATTTTCCCCTTGCTCCAACATACATTGGATCGCGGTGGACGAGCACTGGTTGCTACGCCGCGCAGAGATGTGGTACTGGAACTGGCTCCGCGTCTGGCCAAAGCCTTTCCGGACACCTCGCTCGCTACCCTTTACGGAGGCAGTGACGAACGTTGGAAAGACGCTCAACTGACGCTCGCGACCACACATCAACTGATGCGTTTTCACCAGGGATTTGATCTCGTCATCATTGATGAACTGGATGCTTTTCCGTATCACAACGACCCCATGCTCGCTCACGCAGCGTCATCTTCTTGTAAGCCGGAGGGCAATTTCGTCTATCTGTCTGCTACACCGCCAGCTCGGCTACAAAGGGAGGCGGCACAGGGAAGCCTCACTCATGCCAAAGTTCCAGTGCGTTTCCACCGTCATCCTTTGCCTGTGCCAAAATTGATCAAGATGGTTACCGTTGCTGAATGTATTAAGAAACGAAATCTTCCGTCTGCTTTGAAAACTAACATCCAAATTTCATTGCAGCGTGACGCCCAGGTATTTGTGTTTGTGACACGCATTGCCCAGATTGAGGCGTTTGTGAATCTGGTGCGCCGTACCTTTCCCGGAATACATATCGAAGGAACTTCATCTCAGGATCCCGATCGCGCCAGCAAAGTTACAGCCTTTCGTGAACGTATAATTCGTCTGCTCGTAACCACCACAATTCTGGAGCGTGGCGTGACCATTCCGCGTAGCGATGTCTTTATATTGGATGCAGACAATGGACTCTTTGATGAAGCTTCACTGGTTCAGATGGCGGGCAGAGCAGGACGTTCGATGGATGACCCGGCGGGTAGAGTGGTTTTTGCATCATCTCGTCGGACACGTTCACAGGTGAAGGCCGTTGCACAAATTCGGAAAATGAACACCATCGCTCGTCGCAAAGGCTACCTGCATCCGCCATCCCTGAAATAATTGTTAATTGTTTTCTTCCTAAATATATGAATTAGCATCCATATTTCAAATTACACACAGTTTATATTTCCGTACATACCATCAGATTCTCCAGACCAGATTGGAGGTTTACACCATTATGTTTAACTGGCTCAGCAACATCACCGATCACGCTCAGCTTCTTACCCAACGCCTCCATCATCTGCTCGCCCCACCTGGAGCGACTTGTCTGACATGCGGCACTCGGGCGATCCTTTCCTCGCTCTATCCGGGTATATGCCCACGTTGTGTGAAACAAATTCCATGGATTCGTTCCATCCGCTGTCTGCGTTGCGGTCGCGGTGTCGGATGCCCGGACTGTGCTCGTCCACATATGCAAAACCGTTCTTTTATCCTCAACCGCAGCGCCGTACAGTACACCCCTCTTATGAAAGAATGGATAGGCATGTACAAATTCAGAGGCCATGAACGATACGCGCCGCTCTTAACCGTGCTGTTGATTCAAGCCTTTCAAGCGATGAGCGAGGAACAGAATTGTGCTTTGTTAAAAGAACCCCCAGCCCCCGTGGCTCATCTCGCCACGCCTGCTCAACAAATGAAGCCGCAATGGCGGCCTGCCGCGGTCACCTATGTTCCCGTGAGCAGCGAGCGCCTGGCCGAGCGCGGCTTCAATCAGGCGGAGCGGCTGGCTGCTGGGCTTGCCACCGCCTGCCGCCTACCTATCGTTGATCTGTTGCAGCGCCAGATCAACACCACCAAACAAAGCTTCAAATCACGCGGTGAGCGTATCGAAACGATGAAGAACGCTTTTTCCATCAACCCCGAAGGCATTCATTTAATTGAAAGACTATACAGGGAATCTCATCTGACAGCAAAAAAGGGCATGTCACATGACGAACCCATACAGATCCTGCTGATCGATGATATATATACAACAGGCAGCACCTTGGACGCTTGTGGGCAGGTTATCTTAAATGATGGTTTTACCATGGGAATTCCGGTTGAGATTTACACACTAACACTGGCAAGATCATAGAAAGGAGCTCCGAATAATGAATGACTGCCCAGCATCTTTCAGCCACTTTAGGTGTGGGATCTATACTTTATGATTAATAGTAGACAGGAAAATATGTTCTTTTATTAATCGTTGGTGCATATGTGTGTATCACCTTTCCATGTATACCGTGTGAAATATAATTGTTTGATGAAATTATAAATGAAAGCGCAACAAGAAATTTTTTACATGTAAAAAAGAGGAATTGGTTTTCTCGCGCAGAATAGATAGTTTTGCCGTTCATAGAGGTGACAGCATAGGGAGTGGCACAACATATCTTTTGAAGGGGAGAACAAAAGTGGTCGCAGGAAAAAGAAAAAACGGATTTTACTTATGGACTGTCCGTCTACTAGTATTCATGCTGGTATTCGGACAGTTTGGCATGTACGGGGGGAACCGGGCACATGCAGCGGTAGGAAGCGGGATAGTCTCATCAAGCAATGATTATCAATATGTAATGACGAACAACAACGGTCAACTACAGGTGAATCAAACACCAATTAAACTGAGTTGGGCGAGATCCTACGAGATTTCAACATCAGGATATTCCTTTAGGAGAAGTCAATCGATTAATGGGGCAGTTGAGGACATAACCAAGATTTCATTTGGCTCCTACACTTCTACTTATGCCGGCCAAATTACCAATGCTTTTATTATCGACTTTGCAGAGGTATGGGAGTACTACAGCACTATGGAATACAGACAATCCGGTACGAATGTTGGAGTATGGAATAATTCCACCGTTGATGAATTCGGAATGACTACGCCAAGATATGTGCAAAGCTATGAGGCTACACAGTTAAGTCTTGTGATTAACGCAGATACAGGAGCGGTAGTAGATTTTGTATCAAACTTGAATCCGTATTATATACGGAAAGCAGAATCATTCAGTTTTGTTAAAGAGCCAGGGACAACACAGCCCATTACTACGGTTCCAGCTGTTCCAACTAATTTGGTGGCTGATGCCACTGATGTAGCTTTTAATCTCAACTGGTCTGCTGCTCCACAGGCTGTCCAATATGAGATTGAAGAGAATGGTATCGTCAAAGGACTAATTTATGGTGTTAATTATTTCAACTCCCTTTCTAAACCGAATACTACATACACCTATAGAATACGTGGAGTTAATAAGTTAGGGACTAGTGAGTGGAGTGAGCCGTTTACATTAACGACATTGCTTGAGAAACCCGTTTTGGCTGTAACGGCAGAGGAAGGCAAGAATACGATTCAGTGGAAGGCGGTTGACTTTGCAAATCGCTATCAGCTACAGATCGACGGTGGCGCACCAATCGAGTTAGGAAACGTAACTTCTTATGTACATGAAGGGCTCGAAGCGAATTCAACACATACCTATGTGCTAAAAGTATTCTCTGCTAACAATGAAAGCACGTGGAGTAAAATGGTGAGTCAGTTAACAGTACCTGACCGTACCGATGGATTGATAGTTACTGATGCCACCTTAAATAAATTAACGGTAGCTTGGACTGCAGTAAAGGGGGCTACCGGATATGATTTGGAGATTGATGGCACTAATGTTGCTGTAACCGGGACCACGTATAGTAAAACTGGCCTTGCAGCCAATACAGAGTACACATTTAGAATCAGACCTAAAAATGCTGGTGGTACAGGAAGCTGGAGCGATGTAATCATAGGAATCACCCAGATGAGTACACCTGTTATTCAGTCAAACCCTTCACAAGAAGAAATTATCCTCATCTGGTCACCAGTTTATGGTGCTACGTCATATGAAGTTGAAGCTGATGGCGTTGTGGTTGGAGATATAACAGATTCAATCTATACGCACACGGGGCTTAAACCTGGAACGGCACATAAATATCGCGTACGAGCTATAAGTGACAATAACAATAGCGCATGGTCGGCGGTAAAATCACAAAATACGTTGCCAGATTCCGTTAATGGATTAGTGATTAGTGCAGCAACCAATGCAGCTATTACTCTGAAATGGACAGCAGTAACTGGAGCAACGGGATATGACCTCGAGATCGATGGAACGGTTATCCCTGTAACAGGAGTAAGCTACACGAAGAGTGGTCTTGCAGCAAACACAGATTATACTTTCCGTATTCGCTCGAAAAATGCCGCCGGTGTAGGGGCATGGAGTGATCTGATTAGCGGAATAACGCAGTTGAGCACACCTGTTTTGAAAGCCACGTCGGAGGAGACGGCAGTTAACTTGACTTGGGCTGATGTAGCTGACGCAACGAAGTATGAGATTGAGGTTGACGGAGCAGTGGTTGCAACGGTAGAAGAGCCTAGTTATAGCCATGCAGCATTGCTTCCAGGAACGGCTCATAAATATCGCATTCGTGCGTTGACGGAGACCAATACGAGTGCATGGACAGCAATCTTAACACAGAGCACGATTCCAGCTTCCGTTACAGGATTAACTGTTAGCTCGGCTACGAATGTAGCCATTGCATTGAAGTGGACAGCAGTGACGGGAGCGACGGGGTATGACCTGGAAATCGACGGTACCGTTGTCCCAGTAACGGGAGTGGCCTATACGAAGAGCGGTCTTGCAGCAAATACAGACCATACCTTCCGTATCCGTTCGAAGAACGCCGCAGGAGTAGGTGCTTGGAGCGATCTGATTAGTGGAACAACACTATTAAATACACCTGTATTAAAAGCAACATCAGAAGAAACATCAGTTAATCTAACTTGGGCAGCTGTTGCAGATGCGGCCACTTATGAAATTGAAGCAGATGGTACAGTAATTGCCACAGTTAGTGATCCGGCATATTCACATATTGGATTGTTACCAGGAACAGCGCACAAGTATCGTATACGTGCTCTAACGGATACCAATACAAGTGCATGGACAGCAATTCTGACGCAGAGCACGATTCCAGCTTCCGTTACAGGATTAACTGTTAGCTCAGCTACGAATGTAGCCATTGCATTGAAATGGACAGCAGTAACGGGAGCAACGGGATATGATCTGGAGATCGACGGAACGGTTGTCCCAGTAACGGGAGTAGCTTATAGCAAGAGCAGTCTTGAAGCGAACACAGACCATACTTTCCGTATTCGTTCAAAGAATGCTGCTGGTGTAGGTACTTGGAGCGAACTCATTAATGGAACGACACTTCTAAACACACCGGTATTAAAAGCGGCATCAGAAGAGACTGCAATTAATCTGACGTGGGCTGAGGTAGCAGACGCAACAAAGTATGAGATTGAGGCTGACGGAGCAGTGGTTGCAACGGTAGAAGAACCTAGTTATACCCATACAACGTTGCTGCCAGGAACTGCTCATAAATACCGGATACGTGCGTTGACGGACACGAATACAAGTGCATGGACAGCAATCTTAACGCAGAGCACGATCCCTGCCTCTGTTACAGGATTAACTGTTAGCTCGGCGACGAACGTGGCCATTGCATTGAAATGGACAGCAGTAACGGGAGCCACGGGATATGATCTGGAGATCGACGGAACGGTTGTCCCAGTAACGGGAGTAGCTTATACGAAGAGCGGTCTTGCAGCGAACACAGACCATACTTTCCGTATTCGTTCAAAGAATGCCGCTGGTGTAGGTACTTGGAGCGACTTGATCAGTGGGACGACGCTTTTGAATACACCGGTGCTAAAAGCAGCATCGGAAGAAACTGCAATTAACCTCACATGGGAAGCTATTGCTGACGCAACGAAGTATGAGATCGAGGCTGACGGAGCAGTAGTGGCAACAGTAGAAGAGCCAAGCTACAGTCATACAGGACAGTTGCCAGGAACGACCCATAAGTATCGTATCCGTGCTTTGACAGAGACCAACACAAGTGCATGGACAGCGGTATTGACCCAAAGTACCATCCCTGCTGCAGTTAACGGTTTCATGTTAAATACCGCTACACCTGTTGCTATCTCAATGAAATGGAGCCCTGTTTCAGGCGCCACCGCTTATGATTTGGAAATTGACGGCGTTGTATTTTCTGTGAGTGGATCTGCTTATACGAAAAGTGGTCTTCTAGCGAATACAGATCATACCTTCCGTATTCGTGCGAAGAATGCTGCTGGTATGGGTAGCTGGACTGAGATCATAACCGCTTCGACTCAATTAAATGTACCAACAACGCTGAAAGCTGTACCTGAAGAAACGGCAGTTACGCTGACATGGAATGAAGTTGCAGGTGCAACAAAATATGAAATTGAGGCAGATGGAATAGTGGTTGCTACGGTGAGTGATCCCTTGTATGTCCACAATGGATTACTTGGTGGGACTGCGCATAAGTACCGTATACGTGCCCTGACCGCCACTAATGTGAGTGTCTGGACAGCAATACTCTCCCAAACTACGCTACCTTCCAGTGTCTCAGGTTTAAGTATTAACTCTGCAACCACAGCAGCTATCGCGCTGAGATGGACTGCTGCAACTGGAGCTACAGGGTATGATCTGGAGATTGATGGTACGGTGGTTGCCGTGAGTGGAGTTGCTTATACGAAGAACGGACTTGCACCAAATACGGAACACACCTTCCGAATTCGTGCCAAAAATGCTTCCGGTGCAGGTGCATGGAGTGAGATGATTACAGGAACGACACAATTATCTACACCTGTGTTGAAGGGGGCTTCGGACAGAACAAACGTTATTCTGACATGGGACGGGGCTGTGGGTGCCTCGTCTTACGAGATTGAAGCCGATGGGCAAATTGTAGCGACTGTCAGTGATGCAACATTTATTCATTCTGACCTCTTGCCGTCTAGCTTGCATAAATATCGCATTCGCGCATTTAACGAGCAGAACACAAGCGTATGGTCTTCTGTACTAAGTACTAAAACATTGAATTAGGAATATAAAATTGGGGAGCAGGGTTGCGTATATGTGCATCCTGCTCCCCTCTTTTGTTTTGCAAATAGACTATGGATTCATCAGAGAAAATAAGGTAATGTATAGTTATTATCTATTCGGAAATGGAAGTTTGAGAGGGGCGTTTTAGCGATGAATCTGGGTAATTGTCCTCGCTGTGGTAAATTATATGCGTTGAATTTTAGAGATGTATGCTCGAATTGTATAAAGGAAATAGAGCAGGAATATCAAATCTGTGTAGATTATTTGCGCGAAAACAAGGGCACCAACATACAGGAGCTATCCGATGCAACAGATGTTTCAATTAAAAACATTACCAAGTTCATCCGCGAGGGACGAATTTCCATCGAGAACGCCCCGAATATGATGTATCCTTGTGAAGTATGTGGAACATTGATTCGTGAAGGTCACATGTGTGACTCTTGCCGTAATCGTTTAACGAAAGACTTGGCAGGAGCAGCTCGTGAAGTAGGTCAGAAGGATAACAACAATGTAGGCGGACGAACCTACAATGCTGTCGACAAACTACGCGATTAATAGGAGCGAGGGCTCAAATACATGTTTTGCTATAACAAATGTTTTGAAACGTACCGATAAACTTATTAAAGATTATCGGTTTTTTTAATTATCCTAATTATTTTTAGAGCATAAAGATAAAGTAAGAAAAACGTATATCGTCGTTAAAAACCCTAATGTGAAAGGAAGTGCAAGTTAAATGAAAATCAATGAACCGAGTAGGATTGGCGCCATCAATTCATATCAAAGGAACGTTGAATCCAATCAGCAGGCTGATGCCAAGAAGAGCCGCCGTAAGGACGAGGTATCCATTTCTCCGGAGGCGATGAAGATGCTTGAGGAACAAGGTCGTACACAGGATGCAGGACGCATACAACGGATACAGGAACTAAAAGAACAGGTGAGTTCGGGAACGTATCAGGTAGACAGTAGCAAGCTTGCTGACAAGCTGCTGCCATATTTTAAGTCTTTTGATAAGGAATAGGTGATCACGTAATGGCAGCACTGGACAGATTAATTGCAGTTTTGCAGCAAATGGAACAAAGTCACCGCGATATGCTTGCACTCAGCGAGGTCAAGAGACAGGTCATTGTCAAAAACGATGTGGATGAACTCATTGCCCTCCTCAACAAAGAATCTCGTTTCATGAAACAACAGGAGCCATTGGAGATCGAGCGGCAGAGCGCAGTTCACGAACTGCTACAGGAGCGAGGCATCAAGTCCATGCTGAACCTGAATATTACTGAGATCTCGAAGCTGATTTTTGATCCGGCTGACAAACTGCGATTGCTTGAAGTCCAGAAAAAGCTGGCGGGGACACTGCATGAATTAAAGGAAATCAATCAACTGAATCAAAAGCTGATCGAGCAATCGTTGATGTTTATTGATCTTTCAATGGACATCTTCGCTTCTCGGCCAGAACAGGATGCCACATATCAGCATCCTGCTGATAAGAACGGCAATCCAGGGCGAATCGGTCTGTTTGACACGCGTGCCTGATTAATTAGGGGGAAACCAGGTGACATCTACATTTCATTCAATCGAAACGGCTAAACGCAGTTTGTTCACACAGACGACAGCTCTTAGCACAACAGGCCATAACATAGCCAATGCTAACACGGAAGGCTACTCACGCCAAAAGGTAAACATGCAGGCATCTATTCCAATGGAGCCGTTCGCATTTCTGCATAGTACAACACCAGGACAGCTTGGTACAGGGGTAGAGTTCGACTCCATTACACGTGTGCGTGAGAAATTTCTGGATGACCAGTATCGCAATGAAAATACCAACTTCGGGAGTTGGTCCATTCAACGCGATACACTTGAGAAACTTGAGGCTATTGTAAACGAACCATCGGACACCGGTTTTCGAACTGTTATGGATAATTTTTATAAATCCTGGTCAGACCTGAGTAAGAATCCTGAAGATGTTACAGCACGGCGGATCGTGAAAGAAACGACGTTAGCTCTGACCGATGCGATGAATCAGATCAGCCGCCAACTGGATGCACTGAGTCAGGATTTGGATAGTAACATCGCTGTGAAAAGCAATGAAATTCAGGGCTACCTTGGTAATATTGCAAACCTTAATAGCGCCATTGTAAAAGTCGAGTCCCTTGGCGACAATGCCAACGATTTGCGTGACCAACGTGATCTGATGACAGACAAGCTGTCTAAAATCATGAATGTTACTGTTACTGATTCTCCGCAAGGATACCAGATTCAGATGAGTGGACAGGCACTGGTCACAGGTGGAGCGGTACAAGTAGCGGTAGATCCTGCTTTTCTGAATGCTGCGTATACAGCAGGCACGCTCACCAACGGAGAGGTCCATGGCATGATCAAGTCCCGAGACACTTTAGTGACCGATTATCAGAAACAAATGGATGACTTAGCGAATACGCTTGCCAACGGTGATATTGAGATCACCCTTCCTGCGGGATCTGTCTTGCCAGATAATACTGTACTCGATGGAGTTACATACACAGGTGCAGCACGGACATTGTCAGCTGACTTGAAGGTTACGGTTAAAGGTCTGAACGGTCTGCACCAGCTAGGATATAGTATGGACGGGACCAATTCGCCAGGACTACCATTCTTTACAGCAGCGGGTGGTGGAACAGCCATTACAGCTGGCAATATTTCATTGAATGCCGAAATCTTGGCTGACCCGAATAAAATTGCAACTTCACTTCGAACCACTACGGATTCTTCAGGAGCAGAAACGGTGATTAAAGGTAACAATACACTGGCTAATCTGCTGGCTAACTTGAAGGATACTCCGATGAAATCCATTGATGGTTTGCGGAATGCAACGATTGGTGCCCAGTTTAGTGCGATTGTTGGACAGTTGGGTGTTCAATCTCAAGAGGCGGCACGTCAAACCTCAAACTCGGAGTTCTTGGTAGAGCAAGTGGACACCAGACGTCAGTCCGTTAGTGGTGTATCGTTGGATGAAGAGATGGCCAACATGATCAAATTCCAGCATGCTTACAGTGCTTCTGCACGTTTTATGACCACATATGACCAATTACTTGAAAAATTAATTAACTCTACCGGGGTAGTAGGCAGATAATGGAAAGGAGCGACATAACAGACGATGAGAATTACTAATAATATGTTGAGCTCGCAATTGATTCTTAACCTGAACCGGAATGCGCAACAGATGAATAGTACACAAACTCAATTGGCAACAGGACGGAAGATCAACAAACCTTCTGACGATCCGGTAGGGATTACGTACTCCCTTCGTTATCGTGCAGAACTGTCTTCCAATGAGCAGTATCAAAAAAATGTGGATAGCGCTGTATCATGGCTGGATTTTAATGATACAGTAATGGACCAAGCTGGCAGCGTGGTTCAGCGGTTGAGAGAACTGACTGTGCAGGCGGCTACGGGGACTAACCCGCAATCTGCACTTGATAGTATCAATGAAGAAGTGAAGCAATTAAAAGCACAGCTTGTTGATATTTCAAACAGTACCTTGAATGGGAAGTATGTATTCAATGGTGAAACTTACGATGTTAAACCTTATGACTTCCCTACCAGTGCTGACGGTTCGTTTGATACAACGAATGCTACTTCCGTCGTTACTGATTCGGGTAAGATTAATTTTATCGTGGGTGAGAGTATCCAATTACCAATTAACGTGACCGGTAATGAAGTGTTTGGTGATTCTACGGAAGCTGATAATCTTTTTGTAATATTTAATACGATTAGTCAGGCTCTCGCCAGTGGGGATCAAAAGGAATTGTCCAATCAGCTTGCAAATATTGATACTCGAACAAACAAGATGCTTGCGATTCGTGCAGAGATTGGAGCAAAAACCAATCGCGTCGAACTCATGCAAGGTCGGTTAAGTGACCTTGAAGTGAACTTAACGGATTTGCAAGCAAAGGTTGAGGATGCAGATTACGCTGAATTGTCAATTAAGTCTAAGATTCAAGAAAATATATATAATGCTTCACTTTCTGCAGGTGCTAAAATTATTTCCCAGTCATTGGTTGATTTTCTAAGATAAAAGGGGAGATTATCTGGTGAGTACTCTTCCAATTGTGCAGATTCAGACTACACCAACGGTACTGTATATCGATGCAGACATTGGTCAGCAGTCGATCCGCCAGCCGAAGGCAGAGGTCCAGCTCCACACCAAGCCTGGTAAATTAACGGTGCAAAGCCATGCAATAGAGCTGAATGTGGATCAGTCCAAGGCTTTTTCTGCCTATCATGGTGGGAATATGATCGATATGAATGCCCGAATATATTCGGGTATTCAGCAATTATTCTTGCAGAATATGGCTGAGCGCGTGCAACAAGGGAATGATCTGGCAGCAATCCACAAACCAGGCAATACGATTGCCAATATTGTGGGAACGAATTGGCAAGCCAAACCGTTTCCGGAGACACGCACGGCAGCTTCCTCTGATAATGTGGATGTACGTGTGTTTACGCAAGCACCAGACATTCGCTTTGAAGCAGCTGAATCCGAGATGAATGTAATTGTGAACAAGCCAGAAATTGAATATCAACGTGGCAAGTTGGATATATATGTGCAGCAATATGCTTCTATACAATACACTCCGCCTACGATTGATATGGGATTATAAGATATAATGTAAAGCTATAGACGGTTATAATACCCCGCTATAGCTTTTTTTCTATAAAATCATCGCCAAGGAGGCGTTTATTATTTTTATTGAGACAAGTACATGGGGAAAGATTGAAGTAGATGAAAACAGCACATATCAATTTCCAAGGGGTCTACCTGGTTTTGAAAACGAAACTAGTTTTGCACTAATCCCTTGGGAAGACACACCATTTAGTTACTTACAATCATTAACGGAGAAAGAGCTCTCTTTCTTGGTAGTCAGTCCTTTTGAGTTTAAGCAGGACTATAGTTTTGAACTGAGTGAAGAAGATAAAGAAGAACTAAAAATCGAAGAAGATGTAGCCGTTTATTCTATAGTCACTATACATTCAGATGTGACAAAATCAACGATGAATCTCTTGGCCCCAGTTATAATTAATCCTGCACATCGGGTAGGCAAGCAAGTTGTCCTTCAGCAAACAGGTTATATGACTAAACATCTCATATGGACAGAAGAAGCGACTTCGGCGAAGGAGGGGGTCTGAAATGTTAGTATTGTCACGTAAAAAGGGAGAATCTATTATCATTCAAGATAATATTGAGGTAACTGTATTGGCAGTGGAAGGTGATACAGTACGGATTGGTATCTCTGCCCCCAAGCACATTGATATCTTTCGGAAAGAGGTATATGCCTCTATTCAGGAGGCTAATCGAGAGTCTGCAAAACCGGATGCTCCTAGTGTCGCTGCTTTTATGGAGTTGCTCCAAGGCATTGAAAACAAAAAAAAATAAAAATATTCCAATTTACTATTAACAGTTCTTCTCTTCCTGTCGATATATAGTTTAGACGCTGCTTCGGCAGGGCGGCCGACCTTAATGTCGCGGCGTTTACCACAAGGATGTGGAACTAACTTATTTTCAGGGAGGAAATTACTAATGATTATCAACCACAATATCGCTGCAATGAACACTCACCGTCAATTGGGTGCAAACACAGCCAACACAAACAAGGCTATCGAAAAATTGTCTTCCGGTCTGCGTATTAACCGCGCTGGTGACGATGCTGCAGGTTTGGCAATTTCCGAAAAAATGCGCGGTCAAATCCGCGGTTTGGATATGGCTACTAAAAACGGTCAAGACAGCATTTCCTTGATCCAAACAGCTGAGGGTGCATTGAACGAAACTCACTCCATCCTGCAACGTATGCGTGAATTGGCAGTTCAATCTTCCAATGACACGAACACAGATAAAGACCGTGAAGCTCTTCAAAACGAAGTGGATGAGTTGGCTAAAGAGATCACTCGTATCTCCAACACAACTGAGTTCAATACTAAGAAATTGCTTAACGGTTTCGCAGATGGTGCTTCTGGTGTAAGTAGCGCAGCTAACCTGAGCTTCCATATTGGTGCAAACGCTGATCAAAACATCTCGCTTACAATTAAAGCAATGGATGCTGCAAGCTTGTCTGTTGGTGCAGCAACAGGATCTTCTTCTGCAACTGGTGCAACAGCAGCTGCAGTAACCGGTGGTATCAGCATTTCCAGCGCAACTTCCGCGAACGCTGCCATCACAACAATCAACAACGCGATCGAAACAGTTTCCACAGAGCGCGCAAAACTGGGTGCTTATCAAAACCGTTTGGAGCACACAATCAACAACTTGGGAACAACTTCCGAGAACTTGTCTGCTGCTGAATCCCGTATTCGTGACGTAGACATGGCTAAAGAAATGATGAACCAAACGAAAAACAACATCTTGGCTCAAGCTTCCCAAGCAATGTTGGCACAAGCAAACCAACAGCCACAAGCTGTTCTGCAATTGCTTCGTTAATTTTATATTACCTCAAAAACTGCCAGGCTTTGTCTTGGCAGTTTTTTTGTGTTTAGAATATAAATTCCATAAATTTTCAGATGAATTCCACGAAAAACGACTAATTAAAATAGAGAAATGCACCGACATATAGTATAAGACTGAAGAGACGAGAGGGTTCTATGACTAATACAATTTCGTTATGCATGATAGTTAAAGATGAAGAGAGCGTTTTGGAACGATGCTTAGATAGTGTTAAAGGATTTGTTGATGAGATTATTATTGTAGACACGGGCTCAACAGATAGCACACGAGAAATAGCAAGAAGATATACAGATCAAATCTATTCATTTGAATGGGTTGATGATTTTTCTGCAGCCAGAAATGAATCCATTGGATATGCTACATCTGATTATATTTTAGTATTGGATGCTGACGAATATTTGGAATCAGGATATGAATTGAAAAAAGACTTGCAGAAGGAACTAGATTTCTATGTCTTCAATATTAAGAATACAACAAATCAAGGTACAGCATTCAATCATACTGCAGTAAGATTATTTAAAAATAATTTTGAATTATATTATGAGAACAGATTACATGAACATTTAAACATTATTGATAATCATAAAAACTTTACAAGTGGGATCTCTAATTGCTTAATTGTTCACTCGGGATACGGAGATTCCAATAAACTGGAAGAAAAAAAGGTGAATAGAAATCTTCCACTGATGAAATTGGAAGTTAAAGAAAATCCGACAGGATATAACTTATTTAATATGGGAAAGACATATTTTGGATTACAGGATTACATGAAGGCAGTAGAGTTTTTCAAACTAGCATATTCATTAAGTAAGGATCGCATGTACCTGCCTGAATTAATAACTAAATTGGCATACTCTCTTGCAGAGATAGGACAGAGTGATGAAGCATTAAATATTTTAAGAGATGCAACATCAATTTATCCCAATGAAACTGAAATGAAATATATCCAAGGTGTTATATATAAAAATGCAGGATATTATAAAGACGCCGAAGTTTGCTTTTTACGTTGTCTTGAACTGGGGGATCAGGGTACTGCGGTGACGGAAGGCAGTGGTAGTTTTAGAGCTCATCTTGAGCTGTCTGAGCTATATGAACTGCAAGGTGATCTTAATGAAAGTTATAAAAACAAGATAAAAGCTATGGAAACAAAAAGCTCATTAGAAATTATTTTTAATTATTTGGAATTTACATTGAGAATGAATCAGCCTGTTGAAGAAATTATACAAAATATTGAGAAGTTCTATAAAATGGAGAGTATACAAGACTTACAAAACCTAATGAATATGTTGTATGGTTTGCGTCATCCTTTATTGCATCACTATCTGGAAAAATTCAAAATAGCGGCAGATGCTCATATTAGCGCAGTCGCGATGATTTACAGTAAGGATCGGCAAGTGATGGTGGGAGTTCTGGATCAGACTGAGGATTTCACTAAAGAAGAAAATGGTGAGGATCTTCTACTCTTAGCGTATGTGTTCAAAGAAATAAATTTACTTACTCAACTTCAATCTTTGATGAACTTGGGAAGCAAGGAATTAAAGAGTATTAGAATGCTTTTTCAAGGAAAAGCTTTGCCTGGTTCAATCAGTGTGAGTTTAGAAAGAGTGTTGTTTGCATTGTGTGAGAAGTTGATTATTATCGAGGAATTTGATTTGTTCCAGGAACTTGCAGAAAAACTTATGGAATCAAAACAAAATTATAAAGTAACACTTAGCAAACTCTTGAAAAAATTTAACTTTGATGAGTTGGCTATAGATGTGTTAACTACTCTGTATAACAATAAAAACAATAATATTGAAGTTATACAGTTACTTGGAGACTTGTGCTTCCGGAATAATTATTTTGAAGATGCGATATTCTTTTATAATTATTTAAAGGAAAATAACCCTAACTATCAAGTCTATGAGAGATGTTTTGAATTAATTAAAAATTCCAATGATGAGTTTGAGAAAGTGCAATTACAGAAGGAGATATCCAAACGTTATCCAACTGCTTTGTGGGCAGGTAACGTACAAATTTGAATTAGAGAGGGATGAATTAAATGAAAAATGTTTTAATTTTTGGGGCTTCCGGATATGGAAAACGTGTATTGTATTCTTTGGATGAGCGTTACATTAAGGTATTAGCTTTTGTAGACAATCATCAAGCAAAACATGGTCAGACGATAAATAGTATACCTGTAATTTCTCCAGAACAAATTCATGTTTATAAGTACGATAATATTATTATTTCTGTCGGACCCTTGGAGAAAGATATAAAAACTCAACTAACTAACCTAGGAGTAGAAGAAAAAAAGATTATAACTTTTCTTCCTGACCATGAGGAAGTTAAGTGGCTTGAGAATAGGTATGTCATGGCACGTTCTTGTATTGATGAAATAAATAGAAATCAAGTTGCTGGAAGTGTTGCAGAACTTGGAGTTTATAAAGGTGAATTTGCAAGTTACTTAAACAGGTATTTTCCAGATAAAATGTTGTATCTTTTTGATACTTTTGAAGGATTTGATGCGCGAGATGAGCATGATAAAGATGAATATGAAGAAAGTTCACCGATGTTTACGGACACCAATGTAGAACTAGTATTAGATAAAATGCATTTCCCCGATAATATAATCGTAAGAAAAGGTTATTTTCCTGATACAGCAGTTGGATTAGAAGATACTTTTTGTTTTGTAAGTCTGGATACTGATCTATATAAGCCTATTTTACAGGGATTAGAATATTTTTACCCACGTTTAGAAAGAGGCGGGTATATATTTATTCACGACTATGATAAGGTCAATTGGCCTGGGGTGACTTCGGCTGTAAGAGAATTTAGCGAAAGATATAATGTTCCCTATCTCCCTATCTTAGACAGAGGAAATAGTATTGTTATAGCTAAATAAGTAAATGATTCATTGTCTCAGATGCAGTAACTTCTTTGGATGCCTTAATTAGTAGAGGAGAGACCCGATAATTTTCTGGGTGTGATCCTCTGCTGAAATAGTTTAGAAATATATAATCTAATGCTTATTTTATTTCTAAGTCATAAACTTGTAGGAATAGCTTTGAAGATATAATTCTCAAGAATTAGTCTTTAGCAAAGGACTCGAAGTTAGGAAGACTTTCATCCCAAGTTGACTAAGGTGATTGATTTTGCTTTTAAGGAGCGGAGAGTTTGAGAAAATATTTTAAACCTAGAATAGGATTAGTCAAAGCTGCGGAAGGAGATACTTTAGAGTTTGACTTGCCTGAATTTATAGAACGTGAATTTGACTTTAGAAGATACACTTACTTTAGTACCTTTGATTATTTCCATGAAGTATTCGATTTCGAGATTGTTCTATCTTTAATAAATGGATT
Source organism: Paenibacillus sp. CB74 (assembly GCF_055687625.1). Taxonomy (NCBI): domain Bacteria; kingdom Bacillati; phylum Bacillota; class Bacilli; order Caryophanales; family Paenibacillaceae; genus Paenibacillus; species Paenibacillus sp. CB74. The sequence goes on from NZ_CM146009.1 coordinate 6,093,067, forward strand.
CGAAGCGGGCGATTATCAAATATTAATTAACTTGAATGATGAATCGGAATTGTACGATGTTAACTTTTGGAAGATGGTATATGATGTTTGGTACAATGATGAAGTATCGAGTTTGGTATTAAAAGATCAACATAAAGATATAAAAAAAGGATTACTGGAACTAATAAATTTAGGTTATGCAAATCAGGCTAAGGAAACAATTGAGCTTCTTATTGTGGATTTTCCTGAGGATTACGAATGGATAACTTATTTAGCATCAGCTCAGTATGCGTTAAAAGATATTGCTTCAGCAATAGTATCACTTCGCAAAATTTATTTACATAACCCTATTGATGAAGACAATTTATATAATTTAAGTTTTATGTATATATTGGATGGAGATGTCCGAAAGGCTGTTTATTATCTTCACCGTTTGAAGAATATTACGCAGAATAGCCACTTAATAAAAAGTATTGATGATATGTTAGAAGATTGCTATAAGTACTTATAAGGAGAACATATGGGAGAATTCTATATTAACAAATACAATGAGTATTTAGTGGAAAAGTACACAGAGGATAAACGAAAAAGTGTGTTAATCGATTTTCAACCCGATAGTAATACACTTATGATAACCTTTAGTAGTTTGCACAGAGGGGTTTTGGGACTCCCGCCGTTTGAATTGTTCCGGATGACAAAAAAATTAGGTATAAAAAAGATTTTATTAAGAGATTTTGATCAAGCTTGGTATCACAAAGGGCTGCACAATGTTTCGGATGTAGATAATATAAATCAATTGGTCAATTATTTGGAGGAATTAATACAAGCTTCCCAAGTAGACAATATTGTGGTAATTGGAGCTTCAATGGGGGGATACGCTGCTATTCTATTTGGGTTACTTACAACGTACAATGTTAAAGTACTCTCATTTAACCCCCAGACTTTTTTGGATTACAACAACAATATTCTCTATAATGAAAATAGATGGACAGATGCAATAAAGGTAATTCCTAAAGAAACGCCAGAAGAATATCTTGATATAGTTCAGTTGTTAAATAAAAAAAATGAAGCAGGAGCTGGACAGAAGGAGTTTCATTTATATTATAGTTTAACTGATATTCATCATGCTGAGAGGTTAGAAGGATATGATGGAGTTATACTTCATAAGTTTAATCATGATGATCATCACTTGTCGCGATTTTTAAGAGATCAAGGATTACTTCAAGAAATATTTAATCAATTTTTATTTCCTAACTAGCAGAGGGGAAGGTTTCCGAAACTCGGAAACCTTTTTTCTTTTGAGTTTAAAGTGAGATAAATTGGAAAAATCAAAAGACAATCTAAACTAATGAAAGCCTCATTTTGTACCGATATACAAATTATAGACGTCATAATACAATAAGATTTGATTTCGAGTAAGAATCAATTCTGTAAGAATACAAGAGGGAAACATTACTATACTAATTCGAGGTGGAGCAGCATGATTACGGCACTAATATTGGCTGGCGGAACTGGAGTAAGAATGAATAGCAGGACAAAGCCAAAACAATTCTTGGAGCTTCATGGTAAGCCAATCATTATCCATACGTTGGAACATTTTGAGAAGCACGCACTCGTTGATAACATTGTAGTTGTTTGTGTGGATGGATGGGAAAAAGAACTGGAAAACGAAATTAGAAGAAACTATATCAGCAAGGTGAAATGGATTGTTTCAGGGGGCGAAAATGTACAAAGGTCTACTTACAACGGATTGCAAGAAATGTATAAAGACTGCGATAATCCAGAAGAGTCTATTATAATCATTCACGATGGGGTGCGCCCATTAATTGATGAGAAATTAATTACAGAGAATATTGAGATGGTAAAGAAACGTAGATCGTCTGTTACTGTAAGCTACGCTATTGAAACTGTAACAGCAGTCGACGATACCGGCAAAATTGTAAGAGTCGAGAATAGAGATAAAGCCAGAATTGCCAAAGCTCCACAATGTTTTTATGTGAGTGATCTGATGAGAGCACATCACAGAGCTATAGGAGAAGATATTGATGGGATGATCGATGCAGCTTCTCTAATGAATTATTATGGTCATGATCTTCATACTGTCCTCGGTTCAAATTATAATGTGAAAATAACTACGCCGGCCGATTATTATATTTTCAGAGCTTTGTTTGAAGCGGAAGAAAACTCTCAGATCTTTGGCCTATAATTTTGGGGATTGGGTGATTACGTGAATACTATTTTAGAACAGGACTTTAAACATATATACAAGGCTGAACTTCCATGGGAGAAAATAAAGGGAAAAACATTTTTTGTAACAGGAGCAACGGGGTTTATAGGTTCGTTGATCATTCGTTTCCTAGATTATATTAATCAAGAGCATAATTTAAACGTAAGAGTAATTGTGTTGGTCCGTAGTCTAGAAAAGGCTAAAAAACAATTGAGTAGCTATAAAGTTGAGATCATACAGGGAGATGTTTGCAGTCTTCCACAAATACCGACAGCCATAGATTTTATAATCCATTGCGCTGCAATCACAAACTCTAAGGAAATGATTGAGAAACCAGTAGAAGTTACGGAAGGCATCGTTCAAGGAACCTCCAACCTAATGAAACTTTCGCTTGATAAAAAGGTGGAAAGTGTAGTGTTCCTATCTTCAATGGAAGTGTATGGAAGAACACAAGGCACAGGTAAAGTGGAAGAGAATATGTTAGGTGACATTGATATATTTAATACTAGGAGCTGTTATCCATTAGGTAAACGGATGGCGGAAAGTATCTGTTATAGTTACTTTTCTCAGTATAATATTCCAGTAAAGATAGCCAGGTTAGCGCAAACTTTTGGAGCAGGAATTTCTAGATCCGAGAATAGGGTCTTTGCTCAATTTGCAAAAAGTGTTTTACAAAATGAAGACATTGTTCTTCATACTGATGGAGCATCTATGGGGAACTACTGTTACTCGGCGGATGCTTTAAAAGCGTTATTTGTACTCTTGTTAAAAGGCGAAGATGGACAGGCGTACAATGTAGTTAATGAGGATGCAAGTATGACAATCAAGGAAATGGCTCACATTGTAGCAGAGAAGGTCTCTCAAAATAAGATATCTGTTAAGTATGATATTCCAAGTGAAAATAAATTTGGGTACGCTTTACCAAACAATACAAGGCTATCGGCAAAGAAATTAAAAGAGCTGGATTGGGAAGCGAAGTATAATCTCGAAGAAATGTATAAGCGAATGCTTGAATATTTTTCGGATAACGATCGTGTTGTGAGATCATGAAGGAAAGTTTAAGAGAGTTTTCTTATATTTTGTATCGTAAATTAAAAGCTTATTTATTAAGTACACTTTTCTATGTGTTTAGAATTTATCCGGTTAAAAAGGGAAAGGTTGTGCTCTCCAACTTTGAAGGAAGAGGTTATGGATGCAACCCTAAATATATAGCAGAAGAAATTTTAAAAAGGAATCATTATAAAATAAATAAGATGGAAATCGTCTGGTTAGTAAATCATTTAGAGAGTTCTTTTCCTGAAGGAATCACAAAAGTGAAAAACAATTTATTGAATAGAGCATATCAATTAGCAACAGCTGGTGTATGGATTGATAATGTCAGGAAACCTTTGGAGACCCGTAAGAGAAAGAAACAACTGTATGTAGCTACTTGGCATGGTGCAATTGGTTTCAAGCCGGTTGGTAAACTAAGAGGAAAAGCTTTCCCTAAAATTGCTGAAATAGTTAGTAGACATGACTCCAGCTTAGTAGATTATTTTATTTCCAATTCTAGATGGTGCACAGAAATGTATCGTAGGGCTTTCTTTTATGAGGGTACAGTATTAGAAACAGGCACACCGCGTTGTGATGTGCTAAATAGCCCAACAGAAAAAACAAGATGCGATATACGTGAGGAATATGGTCTTCCAATCAATACAAAAATTTTACTGTATGCCCCAACATTCCGAGGGGGTAATCAAAGAACTTCAGGAATGAATGCTGCCCTGCAAGGCATGGAGATAAACTTAATAAATGAAGAATTACTCAATGCAATGAAAGAGAAATTTGGTGGCGAATGGGTTATGTTCATCAGGTTGCATCCTAATGTACAAAAAGCTCATGGAGAATTGTTTGAGGTTGTGGATAAGAATATTATTAATGTTAGCGATAGAGAGGATGCATACGATTTACTAGCTAGTGTGGATGCTTTTATATCTGACTATTCAAGTATGGCTTTCGATGCAGCCTCTAAGAAAGCTCCAGTATTTATATATGCCAATGATATTGAGGAGTATGTAAATGAGAGGGGAGAGTTGCTCTGGAATTTGGAAGAACTCCCTTTTTCAATCAGTTACAACAACGTCGATTTATTAAGGTCGATTAAGGAATTTGATTCTCAGTCGTATCAAGATAAACTACACGTTTTTTTTGATCTGGTTGAATTGAAAGAAGATGGGTTAGCTAGTAGACGGATTGTGGATAAGATTGAGGGATTTTTGAAGTGTGAGGTCTAAGTATATGGAATTTAAAAATGACAGAATATATTATAATTTTGACCAAAATTTTAATATGATTAGACACTTGCCCATAGCAATTTACGGAATAGGATTCAATACCGGAAAACTACTGGAGCTAAATACTGACTACAACATCATTAGTGTTATTGCTAATGAAAGAATAGGCGAAATCGTTTATGGCAAAGAAGTCATTTCCATTGATTCCATTCCAGATGAAGTCAAAATTGTTGTGATTGTAGCACAAATGAAATCTATAAAAACAATTTATAAAAGGATTAAGGCAATAGAAAATAAGGGAATTCAAGTATTTGATTTTTTTGGTAATAATTTATCTGAAAATAGTAAGTATCAACCCATACAAGATATCAACCAAAACATCTTGATTGAGATGAGAGCCAAAATTGATGACTATGATATTGTATCATTCGATTTTTGGGATACATTGATTATGCGTAAAGTGCTCCAGCCCGAAGATATTTACGAGTTAATTCAATACGAGCTAACTAAAAATAAATTAACTTACAATGTTAAAGTCTTGAATTTTAAAAAATTAAGATTAAAGGCTGAACAAATTTTAGTGGATCAGGGAGTGGTTCCGAATTTAGAAGAAATTTACAACATTATTCGTGAATTGGAACATAAAATAGATGTTCCACTATCCAGAACGTTATTAGATATGGAGGTTCGAATTGAAGTAAATCATTGTGTTCAAAGAGAATCTGTGGTGAATTTACTGAGTTATGCAATTTCACAAAATAAAAAAGTATATTTGATGTGTGAGACCGCAATGTCTTCTGAGCAAATAAAAAAAGTGATCAACAGTTGCAATATTGCAGGACTTAATGATTATGAGCTAGTCGTTTCTAGTGAAATTAGAAGGAAAACTGCAGGGACAACACTATATGATTACCTTAAGAAAGAATCAGGAGTAGGAAAGTGTCTCCACTTTGGCAACAAAAATGCAGAGTTTGCTAATGACCCTAACATTGATTTTTATTATATTCCTAGTTCAATTGAAATGTTGAGAGAACCGTTCGGAAGCATAGTGGATAGTGTTCCTTATAACTTCTATGCCAATCTAAGCCTAGGGCTATTGGCGTCTAAACTCTATAAGGACCCATTTGAATTCCAAGAACAAAATAAGAAGGCTCGTATCCATACTACGTATGAGTTAGGATACTCTTGTTTTGGAGCTCCTACTTTAAAATATCTCTCATGGTTAATCGGACACTTAAAGAATAATGAAGATTCATTGTTGTTGTTTTCCTCAAGAGATGGTTATTTCTTGCATAAATTATATGAGGAAATCAGATCTGAGCATAAATACTTGAATCTTCCCAAAGGTCTATACTTTTATATATCTAGAAGAGCTGTGACAGTTGCTGCAATTCGAAATAGAGATGACATTATTAAAATTGTTGAGTCAGTATTTAAACTATCGGTTGGTAAGTTGAGTTTAATCTTAGAGGAAAGACTCGGGTTGAACTCATTTAGACAAGACGAATTACTCAATTGTCAACTTGCTGATTTAATTGGTAGAGATGACAAGTTACGAATTGTTAATAGAGTCTTAGAATACAGCGAGCAAATAATCAATAACGCCTCAATTGAAAGAGAAAATTATCTGAATTATATAGATGAAGTTTTAGAGAATAATTATGATCAAATATATCTTTTTGACTTGTATACAAAAGGGACGAGTTATTTTCAGCTAAATTCATTGATCAGCTCCGAATTAAAATTAGTGTGTTTCGGATTGAAAGATTATCCTAACGAATATATTTCGAACACGGAGCATGTTAAAGCGATGTTCGGAAATAATGAACTTTCCAACTATTCATGGTTCGAGAGGTTTTACCAGGTTTTTGAAGTTGCTTACGCATCAGCTGAGGGACAACTTCGATGTTTTGATGATAAGGGATTGCCGCAATTTGTGCCGGGTAGTCAGTATGATGAGAAAGAAATAAACGATTTGCAACAAGGAATCCTGAATTATATTCATGATTATAATACAATCAATACAAATTGGGTTACACAAAACCTCAGTTTAGAATTGGCTGATTCTTTTATAGGTTTGCTGGATTCAAGAAAAACAGTAATATCAGAGCAAGTGAGTAAAGGGTTTAGTTATTATGATGGATTTGCTTCAGAGGAATTACGCAATATTTGGGAAGATTTGATTTAAGGAGAGAAGTGTTATGAGAAAAAGAACTAAAGAGACATTGATTAGTTTGATAGAATCTCTTCAAGATCTTAATTCTAATATAAAATTATGGATTGAATCAAGAAGATACACGGATGCTCTGGAGCTTTTAAAAGCCTGCCAGGAAGGAGCAATCAGTGTAGGTACTATTATAGAGAAGGCTTCTAATAATTACTCTGAAATAATCAGGAAGTTGGAAGATTATTGCGAAGAGGTTTACCAGTTGTATGCTAATTTGGAAAATCAACAGATTAACGCAATGGGACAATTGGATAAGTTATTGTTGCAACTCAATGAGATTAAAAATTCGATTGTAAATGATATTATTGTGCATTATGAAGTAGTGTTTTTACCATACAAAGCTGCAATGTGGGACTCTATGGAGAGTGTATGGACAGCTGCGAATGATGATCCTAATTGTACATGTTATGTAATTCCTATCCCCTTTTATGAGTTAATGCCGAATTCAAAAGAGCATACGTTGAAGTATGAAGGTACTGAATTACCTTCATATGTTCCAACTATCCCCTTTAATAACTACGATTTTAAGCAGCGTATGCCTGATATCGTTTATATACACAATCCGTACGACCAGTATAACAATGTTACTTCTGTTCATCCTGCTTTTTATTCCTCAGTGTTAAAGGACTACACAAATTCTCTAGTTTATATCCCCTATTTTGTAACGGGGGGATCGCTTTCAGAGAGTCTTGGTTCTTTACCAGCATATCAATATATGGATAAGATTATAACTCAGTCTGAAAGTTTAAGTCGTTTCTATGAGCCCCATGTATCCTCGGATAAATTATTAGCTCTAGGTTCTCCTAAAATAGATAAGGTTATGACGCTATCTAAAGAGAATCAGCAAGTGCCATTAGAGTGGCAGCACCTTGCTAAAGATAAAAAAGTTATTTTCTATAATACGTCTCTTTCTGGTTTGTACGAGTGCAAAGCGAAATATCTGGAGAAGATGAGATATGTTTTTACTTGTTTTGAAGGTAGGAAAAATGAGCTGTTGTTATGGCGTCCGCATCCTCTAGTGAAAGCAACATTAAGATCAACGTTTCCCGAGTTATACCGTGAGTATTGTGATTTAGAAGAGGAATTTATAGAAAAACATTTAGGAATATTAGATACGACCTCGGACATTTCACTTTCCGTAGCAATTTCAGATGCGTACATCGGTGAAGAAGGGTCTTCAGTTATACATTTATTTGGTGCTATGGGCAAACCAAATTTCTTATTGAATTTAAATTCAACTGATAACTTTAATGAGAATTTAGTAGGGTTTATAGATGCTTATATTAATGGAGATGAGGCCTGGTTTTCTCACGTACATTATAATTCTTTATGTAAGGCAAATATAATATCAGGGGAAGTGGAGTTGTTGAGCGGCTTTCCTAATGAATTACCATCCGGCGACCGATTATACCACGATATTATAGAGGATAATAATAAACTGTATTTTGCACCCTCTAAGGCAAAAGAGTTAGCGGAGTATGACTTAGGAACAGGTGAATTAAACAAGTATCAATATGAAGATACCCCGGATAATGTTTTCTCACGATTTACAGCCATGAAAAAAATAGATCATTACTTGTATATGCTGCCCATAAACTATACTGCTTTAGTGAGATATAATATCGAAGATCAGACCTTCAAATATTACTCTGAGGTTGTAGATAAACTTAATCTAAATAATATAGAGGGGAACCAAGTTTTGTATTTTATGGGTTCAATGCTCCACGATGATGAAACTCTTTTAATGCCAGCAGCTCAAACCAATGCTGTAATTGAATTTAACACTAGAACAGAAGTTACTACATTACACCGGATAGGAAATCGAAACAATGGATTTTATCGTATGGAGTATGATGGGAATAACTACTGGATGATCTCTAATGGGGAAGGCCCTATTGTCAAATGGAACAGAGAAACAGGAGATATTAAAGAGTATAATGAATTTCCAGAAGGCTTTGTGTCAGGCGGACAAGCTTTCCTCGCAATTATACCTTGTAAAGACGATCTACTTCTTTTTCCTAAAGCGGGTAATATGATCGTTAAGATCAATAAAAAAGATGGAAACATGAGTGAATTCAAATTATCTTTGCCTTACAAAGAGGGAGAAAGGAAATCACAGTATTACAATTGGCCGAATAACTATTATTTTGTTAAAAAAGTGGATGAGAATCAAATTATCGCCTTAACTGCGTACGACAGTTCTCTACTTACAATTCAACTCAACAGCAAACATGTTACAGTTCAGCAGTTGAAAATCACAAAAAGGCAACCGCAACTTATGTTCCAAAAGTGGGGAAGTAATTTACCATTTGCTTGTAGAGAAGGGATTCTTTCCTCGCTTGAAGATTTTCTGGACTTCATTCAAGAAGAGAGATCCTCTAACCACGAGGATGTAAAAAATGCTTATAAAGGCGTCATTAATAACATGGACGGAACAAGTGGGTTGAAGATACATCAACACTTTATGAGAGAATTAGCCGAAGTATAGTTTGAACTTTGAAAAGATACGTTAACTATGGTGGTGAATGAGTTATGCTTGAACTGAGAAGCAACTTCTTGCAGAAGGAAGTTATTGCTGAGTACGAGGTTTCTAAAGAAATAAAGAAAATGTGGTTTACGGAGTTAGATTTAATCCGAAAGTTACAAGAGGTTTGTAAAAAACACCACATCAAATTCTTTATGGCGGGAGGTACGTTGTTAGGCTCGGTAAGACATAAGGGCTTCATTCCTTGGGATGTAGATGCAGATTTTATAATGACACGAGCCAATTTTGAGAAGTTAAAAAGTGTAGCGAATGAGGAATTTCGTGAGCCGTTTTTTCTACAAACGATTGAGAATGAAAGAGATATTTTTTTGGGCGGGTTTGCAAGACTGCGCCATGGTGGCACAACACACATTACCCCTATTCATATAAATCGCAAAGCAAATTTAGGGATATGGATTGATATAAGCGTATTTGATTATCTGCATGAAGATCAGATTAAAAGAGAAAAACAAATCCATAAAATCAGATTTTTTCAAAGGTTAATGTTTGCAAAAGTGTATAAAGAGAAGGAAGTTTTCATTGAAATCTCAAAATCAGAATGGAATGAATTTAAATTTTATGCAGATTTTGTGTCTAGAGAATGGATCAGCAGTCAGCTACATGAAGCTTTAACGGAGAGCGGTGAATCTAATTTACTGGCTTGTTTCACATATCATGCTGATCGCTACTATCCGCTTGAATTCAACATAGAGGATTTTAATAGATCTGTGATTCTTCCATTCGAAAATTTAGAATTACCAGCTCCGAATGGATACAAGAATTATTTGGAAATTCAGTATGGTTTGAATTATATGGAGTATCCACCACTACAAGAACGCAGGCCGTATTTAGGCATTATGAGTTCTGATATTCCTTACACTAAATTTTTGAGAGATGTAAATACCATTGGAGAATTTTTAGAATGTAAAAATGTTATTATTTTCGGAGCCGGTCAAATGCTTCAATACTATTTAGGTAACATCCAGTATAAAAGACCTGTATACATTGTTGATAATGACGAATTGAAGTGGGGAACAGAGGTTCAGGGAGTTCAAGTGAAGGCACCACATTGCCTCTTAGAAGAAGGGTACAAAGATAAAGTGATCTTAATTTGCAGTATTTATTATAAAAGTATTGTGGACCAATTAAAAAATATGAATATTAGTGAGTATGCAATTTTTGTACAGAATCAATATTGGCTTTAAATTAAACAGGGGGAGGTATTATGGACAATCTATTCGAGACTACAATCCGAAAGGCATTTAAAGAAAATTTCTACACTTATAAGAATAAGAAAATCATACTTTATGGGACAGGGGTAGTAGCCGAGTTCATCCTGAATAATAACCCCGGTTATAATATTATAGGTCTGATGGATGGGAACAAGAAGCATGGAGAACTACTAGGTAAGAAAGTATATTGCTATGAAGAGGTGTTAAAAAACAAGCCCGATATTATTATCGTGGCAGCTGCTAAAAGAAATATAGAAATGATCTATGATCGGTTAGCTTATTTTTGTCATACCAATAATATTCCCTTGTACTCCGTTGACGGAAGGAATTTATTTACTGTCTACGGCTATCGGGGCTTATCGGATTCCCAGATGCAGTATTTTGATGTACATGAAACGTTACTAAAGAACCAAATTGACAAGAATAAGATCATTTATTTTGATATTTACGATGTTTTAATCATGAGAAAGACACTAATCAAGTCGGATGTATTGGATATTGTTGAATATAGGTTAGCTCAAGCTAACATTCATATTCCTGACTACATTAATGCAAGGGTTAAAGCCGAGCAAGAAGTTATGAGGTCACACGGCACTATTAATGAAATATATGAAAAGTTAGCTGAAATTAGCAATATCCCTGTTGAAAATGCTCTTGAAGCTATGGCAGTTGAGCTAGAAGTTGAGACGTCTATTACTTGTAACCGGAGTTCAATTCATGCTTTGATGCGATATGCTTTAGATAAAAATAAAAAGGTATATTTGGTCAGTGATACTTATTTTCATAAAGAATTTTTAGAATCATTGTTACTAAGCCAAGGAATAACTGGTTATTCTGACTTAATCATTTCAAATGAGCATAAACGAACAAAACGTGAGGGATTGCTCAGCTTTTGGAACAAAACTCATCATAACACTGAAATTTCTCTTTTTATAGGAGTGGACTCGGAAAGTGAAATAATTCAGGAAAACCAAAGTATGATGAACCTCTTTTTGATCAAAAGCGCATATGACATGTTTCTTTTATCCTCATATAGGGATATGATTTATAGCCTCAATAATATCAATGAGCGTTCTCTATTTGGATTAATTGTAGCTCAATTGTTTAATTCTCCATTTGCTCTCTATAATTCGGACGGAAAACCGAAAGTTGATCAAAATTATAACTTTGGATACATTTTTATAGCTCCACTCATTATACAGTATGTATTTTGGATCATAGGCAAGATGAAGATTGAAAAATATGATGATGTATTATTTGCTGCTAGAGATGGGTGGATTACACATAGGCTGTACTCCCTTCTACGTGAGAAGATGAGCATGGACATCCCAAAAGGGGTATATTTCCAAACATCAAGAACACTCTGCACTCTTGCTTCTGTGACGACAGAAGAGGATATTCGCTGGATAGCTGAAGTGCCTCACGCATATGAGCCAGAACAGATGCTTAAACGTAGATTCGGATTAGCTCCTTCAGAAATAGATGAGTACGTTGAAGAAAATCATGTGGATTCTGTGTGGTATGCATATGATCATAAGGAAGCAATATTTTTGAACTCAAAACTTATTAGGGAAAGCTACTTGAATTATATAGAAAGTTTAAATCTGAAAACTGAAGGAAAGTATGCTTTCGTGGATTTTGTATCTTCGGGGACTTGTCAATTGTTATTGGATAAGATTACTGCATTCCATTTAGATGGGCTATATTATTGCAAATACAATAACAATGATGAATCAAAATTGAACCTTTCAGGTGATTCTATGTTTGAGAATATGGTGGAACAAGTATATTGTAGCTATTCTTATGAAAATTACTTGTTATTAGAAACGGTAATGACTTCGCTTAATCCTTCCATTGCAAGCATTGGTCTTGACGGTGAATTTATATATGGTAAGGAAGTAAGGAACAGAAAGGAAATGATGTATGTTCAGGAAGTCCATCAAGCTGTCGAAGACATTTTTGTAGACTATATAGAGAATATGCACATTATGAATGTGGAAATTAATAAATTTGTTGTAGATAGCATGTTTAGCTATCATCAATCCAAATATACTAACGAACAATGTGAAATTTTTGATAATTTAAGATTAATGGAAGACTTCGGCCAATGGCATATGACATTACCACGAGTAACTTAGAAGGTGGATAAGAAATGACTTTACTCATAACACAGTATTATAAAAGTGATAATGATGAAGTAGAACTCAGTCAGGAAGAAATGGATATCTGTAGTTATATTTCTCAGAATAACGAAGATAACTATGATCAATTAATATCAGAGGATCCGAGATGGAATGTCTTTCTACAATTAACACGACTGAGGAAATCATTGTTAAACTGGTATGACTTTAAGCCTGGCTCCACTGTACTTGAAATAGGTGGTGGTTTCGGAGCGTTAACTGGTCTCCTCTGTGATCATTGTGCAGAAGTGGTTTCAGTGGAGGGATCACTTCAACGAGCCAAACAAATTGAGGAAAGACACAAAAATCGAACGAACCTTAAAATTTATGCCGCCAACATTAAAGATATTCCATTAGATCAAAAGTTTGATTATATTACTCTAATTGGACTTTTGGAGTTCGAGGGAAACGGCAGTAGGGACAGGTTAATCTATAGTGACTTTTTAAAATCCATAGGCGAGCATCTTAAACCTGGCGGAAAACTTATCATCGCTGTCGAGAACAGATTCGGCTTGAAGTATTTGTGTGGTGCGCCTGATCCATACTATGGAATTCCTTTTGCCCAAATCAATCAAAGCTCTTACAAAAAGGGAACAGGCCACTCTTTCAGTAAGCATGAATTAACTACAATCATAGAAAATGCAGGTTATAAACATTTTAAGTTTTATTATCCTCTGCCGGACTATAGATTGCCTCAATTGATTTATTCTGAAAAGTATATACCTAAAACAAGTTTGAAGGAAAGATTAACCCCGTACTATATTGATTCTTCTTCACTGCTAGCATATGAGAACGATTTGTACGATGATATAATTGAAAACAATGCTTTAGAATTTGTGGCAAACTCTTTTCTAGTGGAATGCTCTTTTAATGATATGGATTTTTGTGATGTGATTTATGCTGCTGTCTCTACTGATCGTGGACGAAGAGAAGGGTTCGCAACTACAATTCATAGTGATGGCAATGTCAAGAAAACACCCTTATATTCAGAAGGGTTACCTCAATTGCAAAACATAAAAGAAAACCACGATGAATTAGAATCGAGTCAGTTAAAAGTAATTCGAACACGTATCAAGGAAAATAGATTAATCATGCCTTACGTAGCTTACGATACTTTATCGGATCATTTAAAGAACATCATACGAACGAATCCTGAAGAGTTTGTATTGTTGTTTGATCAGTTATACAACAGTATACTGCAATCATCAAGTAAAACTGAGCACATGAATCCTTCCTTTCACAGCTATAACGATGCTTTGAATTATGGAGTGATTTTGGAGAAGGCTTATCTGGATATGATTCCCGTGAACTGTTTTTATCACGATCAAGAACTTATTTTCTTTGATCAGGAATTTGTAAAGGAAAAATACCCTGCTAAATATGTTTTATTCAGGGCTCTAAAGTATACGTATTTTTTCATTCAAGATGCAGAAAGATATATCCCGCTTGGTGACATGCAGGAAAGATATGGGCTTCGTCATTTGTGGGAAGAATTTGAAAAAGAAGAATACAACTTTGTATCTTTGAATCGAAAATATAACGAATATCATAATTTCCTTAAAAGAACCTATATAGACCGAAACGGTATGCTCATTAATGCAAAACAATTACTAAAAGATCGAAAAAAAGATTAAGGGGAACTGAGTATGATCAGCGAGAAGGATTTTGTAGTAAACACATTTAGAGAGAATTTCTCTGATTTCAAAAATCGTAGGATTGTTCTGTACGGAATCGGTTTTCATACTCAAGCTATTCTCTCTGCTTTTCCTGATTTTAATATTATTGGATTAATGGATCCGGTAAGAACAGATGATATTTATGACAAGAAAATACTAACATTTGAGGAAGCCTTTGAGTCAGATGTTGAAGCTATTGTTGTGATAGCACGCTCAAAATCAGTTAAAATAATATTTAATAGGATTTCGAATTTATATGTTGACAGTAATGTAATTCTCTATGACGTAAATAGAAATAATTTGTTTGAGTTGTTTGATGATCAAAGAATTTCAGATGAGAATGAGATGTATTTCCAGGTTAATGAGAATTCACTAAAAGAAGAAATATTGAAGCACGAAATTATCAGTTTTGATATTTTCGATACCTTAATGATGAGGAAAGTTCTTTATCCTCAAGATGTCTTTGAATTAGTTGAAGGAAAGGCTTTGCAAAATGGACTCAGTGTGCAACAGTTTAGACAAAAAAGAGCTGAGTCCGAACGTTCATTATTAATGAGAACAAACCCTAATATCTATGAAATTTACGAGGAATTGCAAGATCTAACTCAAATATCATCAGAAGAGAAAGAAGAGTTATTAGCACTTGAACTGGCGACAGAAAAAGAAGTGCTTATAAAAAGAGAAAAAATGGTTGAGTTACTTCAGTATGCAGTGGCTCATGGTAAGGATGTATACCTCATCTCTGATATGTATCTACCGAAGACAATATTGCTTAGATACCTTTCTGACTTAGGTATTCTTGGATTTAAAGATTTATTTGTTTCTTGTGAATACCGTACGCCTAAATGTGATGGTTTGTTCGATATTTTCAAAGATAAAGTTAAAGCAAACAGTTATCTTCATATCGGGGATAATTATGATGCGGACTATACGTTTGCCAAGCTACATGGTTTAGACTCATTTTATATAAAAAGTTCTTTGGAGATGCTAGAAATCTCATCTTATCGTAGTATATTTAGGAATTTAACTTCTATTAACGATCGGTCTTTACTGGGGCTTCAATTATCCCGGATATTTAATAATCCTTTTGCTCTTTATGAGTCTGATGGTCGTCCAAAGCTCATTTCGACATATGACGTGGGTTATTCTTTTGTTGCCCCAATTATAACCAACTTTGTACTGTGGTTGCTTAATGCATCAAAAGAGGGGGATTATGATAAAATATTGTTCTTAGCAAGGGATGGATACTTAATTCAAAAACTCTATCAACAAGCTATTAACATTCTAGATATTGAAAATATACCTCCAGATGAATACTTCCTTACTTCAAGAATGATTTGTGCCGGATCATCGATTAGGTCGAAAGAGGACATTATTGAAATAGCTAAAATTCCTTTCACAAACTCACCGGAAGATTTACTAAGAACACGTTTCAATCTAGAAACAACTGAAATTTTACCTTATGATGTAAGGATGACTGTTGAAGAATACGTCTTGGAGCATGAGGCGGAAATTCTATCACGTTCTTCTATAATTAAAGAAAATTACATGAAATATATAAGGGAATTTAACTTTTCCAAAGAAGATAGGATTGCGGTGTTTGATTTTGTATCCACGGGTACATGTCAGATGTATCTTACAGATCTTCTTCCTTGTGAACTAACAGGTTTATATTTCTTGAATTACAAGGTTAATAACCCGAAGAAGAGTCAGTTAGTCATTAAGGCGTTTTACGAAAATGATTTCACATATCAAACGCAGAGCTATATCTTTGAAAATTATAATTTTATGGAATTGGTTGTAACTTCATTCGAACCTTCACTAGCTTACTTCGATGAGCATTTAAATGCTATTTATAGGCCTGAAAAACGAAGTGAAAAAGAAATGCGGTATTTAAGTGATATGCATCAAGCTATAACAGATTTTTTCTGTGATTATACATCTAGTGTATATCAACGTCAGGTGCCTATCAATAATATGATTTCTGAAGTGATGTACAGCTTTATACAGAAGAAGTTTACAAATATTGAAAATGAAAGTTTTGATAATATGGTATTAATTGATGATTTTGGTGTTGGGGAAATAGAAGTGGTTTGTTAAAAAAAGTAGGGATGTGTAAGAGAGGTGGAAAGCGTTAAGATTAAACTTTGACGCTTTCCATTGTCACTTCCTATTTTTCAATTGAATTTTGAATCAATTTCTTGATTTGTGTAGAACTAGTTCCCTTAGTGTAAGGGAAAAACTCAATGTTAGAACCTAGTTGGTTTAAACGATCCTTATCTTTGTTCCAACTTGCCTCATCTTTCCAATCATCTCCAGAAAAAAGACAATCAAACCGATAGATCTCCCATGCCTTTAATTTGTCTATATTATCCATAGAAACCAATACAGCTTGATCTACATATTTAATTGACTCAATTATCGTACGTCTTTCTTCTTGAGAAATAAAAGGCATTATGTTCTTAAAGTGCATTACTAGTTCATCTTCTAAAATTCCCACAATTAAAAAATGACAACGTTCTTTTGCTTTCTTGAGTAAATTGAGATGTCCTACATGGAATAAATCGAAGACTCCCGCAATGTATCCAACCTTGTAAGGAGGTTCTTGACTTATAGAATCTTTTAAACTATTCATTTATTTCACTCCTACTATCTTTTTTTTGGATAAGCGTCTGTCTAAGCGTATTTTAAAAAAAAATGCATGTAAAGTCTATTTATATGCGAATTTTAAATACCTCTTCATTCTCACTTTACGTTTACCGATAAATATAATAAATAATTCCATCGGGGGATGAACGATGAATCTACAGTTCTCACTTTCAACGAATTCAGTGAACAGTACTTCAAGTTCTTTAAGTCAACCAAGTGAAGCATCAGTAAATCCGAGCACACAACTCATTCAAGCGGTGAGAAACGGCGTTGATATGTCCAAGCTTGAACACCAAGGGATTAGCATTCCGTTTGGTGACGAACACCTTATTAAAGCGATTGACAAAGCTGTAAAAGCCCTTCAGGGACCTACAACAACTTTGGAGATGAGCGTTCACGAAAAAACTCACCAAATCTTAGTTAAAGTCCTGAATAAAGAAACTGGTGAATTGATTCGCGAGATTCCACCTGAAAAAACATTAGACTTGGTAGCCAAGATGATGGAGATCGCCGGTATCCTGATTGATGAAAAGGTATAGGAGGTTACTATAAATGAACATGCGAATTAACGGCTTCTCAGGCATGGATATTGACAGTATGGTCAAATCTCTTATGACAGTGAAGAGAGTCCCACTTGATAAGTTAAATCAACAGAAACAGATTCTGGATTGGACCAGAGATAGCTATAGACAGTTAAATAGTAAAATTGTGCAGTTGAGCAACAAATTGCAACAAATGGATTTGTCCGCAGCAACAAACACACAAAAATCTACGGTTAGTGGAAATACAACAGCAGTTAGAGCTGAGGCAAATGCAGATGCGATTTCCGTAACAATGAGTGTCGAGGTGAAGACGCTCGCCAAAAAAGCCAATTTACAAAATGCAACGGAACTAACGACGGGAACACCTAGTGTAAAAGCAAGCCTAAGCACTACTTTAGTACAACTTGATAAATCAGGCTCCCCGCCAGAAAAATATGAACTTCATATTAATAATAAATCGTTGGAATTCAAAAATACAGATTCTATATCAACTGTATTATCTCGTATTAATTCCGAAATCCCAACAGCTAATGCAAGTTATGATGAAATCAGTGGAAAGCTGACAATTACCTCAAGAGAGAATGGAAAAGAAATTTTAGAGACGGGAAGTAATGGTCAGCCTCAAACGAGTTCCTTATCGGTTATGCTAGGTTTGTCAGCGAATGCTGCGGAAAAAGGGGAAGTAAATATAACCACTTCTTCAGGTACCCGGAAATATGAAACTACTGGAGATACGTTGTTAGTCAATGGTGTGAATTTGACCTTATTAGAAACGAACGTAGGCTCACCCAGCAAAGTCTCAACGCAGTCCGATCCTACAAAAGCGATAGAGACGATCAAGTCATTTGTTGATACCTACAATGAATTGTTGGGATTGATGAACACAAGATTATCTGAAGAAAAGTATCGTGACTACGCACCTTTGACTGCAGAGCAAAAGAAAGACATGAAGGAAGATGACATAAAAAACTGGGAAGAGCGAGCCAAAAGTGGACTTTTGAAGAATGATACCATTCTAAGCTCGGCTGTAGCCTCGATGAGGTCTGTCATTACAGGAAACTTGAAAGTGCTAAGTGAGGCAGGAATAACAACAGGGCAATATTATGAAAAGGGTAAGCTACAGATTGATGAAGTTAAACTTAAAAGCGCGTTGGACAGTAATCCCGATAGAATCCTAAGTGCTTTTAGAGGTCCTTCTACCGACGCTAACAATCCAGCTATATTTAGTGGATTGAGAAAAGAGTTGAATTCAACCCTGGATATGTTGGTAAAAAAAGTTGGTACCTCTAAGACGGACACTGATGCAAGCATGACTCTCAAAACGGAGAGTAGTATGGGCCAACAATTGAAAAATTACAACAATAGAATTTCAGACTTGGATAGAAAAATGGTTACTTGGGAAACTCGATATTACAAACAGTTTGCCGCCATGGAAAAGGCAATGAGTCAATTTCAGTCACAGTCCTCGAGTCTAACAAGTTATTTCCAATAAAATAAAAGGGGGAATATTTTGGCATGATTACATCTCCTTATGACAAGTATAAGCAATCTTCAGTTCAAACATCTACTCCAGGGCAACTGGTAATAATGTTGTATGATGGTGCAATTCGATTTACAAAAATGGGCTTGGAAGGAATCAAAACCAAGGATTATGCTAAAGCGAATGTGAACCTCGGTAAAGCTCAAACGATTGTTAGCGAGCTAATGTCTACGTTGAATCTATCTTATCCCGTTTCTAAAGATTTGTTCTCGCTATACGAGTACATGAACCATTTGCTGATTCAAGCCAATATCAAAAAAGATATCAAGCATGGAGAAGAAGCTCTGGGATATTTCCAGGAACTGCGTGAGACCTGGGTTGTAGCGAGCAAACAAGCAATGGGAGCTTCAGCTCAATGATTAGTAGCAACAAGACTCTGATAGACATTCTTCTGAGCCAACTTTCTGAGCTTACGCAGAGTTTTATTAAAGACTTAGAAATTCAAGATTCTGATCATGTAGAACAATTTGTTCAAGAGCGTGAACTTCTAGTGCAGCAATTGCATGGTATTTTGGACGTTGAAGAGATGAATGATCTGCAAAAAGAAGCGCTGAAGAAAGTTTTGGCATACGACAAGATAATAGAGCAACGTATGTCATCACTTAAGAACGAAGCGCAGGAATGGTTGCTCCAACGCAATACTGCAAAAACACAACGCACGGTATATGAATCCAAATATGCTTCTGAAAGTTATCTTATGGATAAACGAAAGTAGTACCTATGTATCCTATAATTTTAACAAAACTCCGTACGGGTAAATACTTCGTACGGGGTTTTTCTTGCCATCATTAATACATCTAAAATAGACTTACCAACCTGCCAATTACCTGATATATTCAAGATATCCCACCATTCAACACAATCCCCAATTAATCTACAAAAAATTCCAAGAAAACATTTACTTTACCAATTGACAATGGATAACTTTGGATGGTATTATCTGAATTGTGGGCAGAGGTTAAGGCCGAAAGCTTCACTTCATTTGATGACGAAGGGAATGTTAGTGCATGCAAGGTAAAGTAAAATGGTTCAACGCAGAAAAAGGTTACGGTTTCATTGAGACTGAAGATGGCGGCGACGTATTCGTACATTTCTCCGCAATTCAATCCGAAGGATTCAAAACTTTGGAAGAAGGTCAATCCGTAGAATTCGACATCGTCGAAGGCGCGCGTGGACCGCAAGCAGCTAACGTAATCAAATTATAATCATCCGGACAATCCGACCTACATATATGGTTAGATGGTTACCAAATTGAATTATCGCTAGCATCAGACTCCGGTATGTTCCGGGGTCTTTTTTTGTTTCAATAGATTCGAGATTAAGATCATTCCGGGAACAGTATTTTTGTGAGTTTAATAGATTAAAGCAGTTGATCCAAGAGATAGATTAAAGTTCATTTTACATATTAGATTGAGGTGGCTCAAAAACGGTTAATTACATCATCAAGCGCCTAATAATTCATACCAACTAAATATTCGATTATGGCTGAATATGATGAAATATCGCGAAATATGGCGTTATGCCTATGTTGGCAGATGTGGCTTCAACAGATGTCATTATTCGGTCACCGGGAGTTTTTACATGGCGCTTACATTCGTGTTATAATGAAGTGGCAAAGGAAAAAGGAGGAGTGCCCTATGAATTTAAGTATTCGAGGTCAACAAATCGAGGTTACTGATGCTTTGAAGGATTATGTCGACAAAAAGTTGAGTAGACTCGAGAAGTATTTCGATGCACCCCTTAACTCTGACGGTGCTGTTACATTGAGCACGACGAGAGGTTTGCATACGGTAGAGGTGACGATCCCTTTGAAAGGCATTGTGCTCCGCGCTGAGGATGAGAGCGACGATATGTACGCATCCATTGACTCCGTGGTGGACAAGCTGGAACGTCAGATCCGCAAACACAAAACTAAAATTAACCGTAAGTTCCGCCAGGAAGGTAGCCTGAAAACACTCTTCGTTGAAGATCCAACAGGTACTGTAGCTACAGCTGAACTGGATGCGGACACGGATGAAGATGATTTGGAAGTTGTACGTACGAAACGCTTTATGCTGAAACCAATGGACGTGGAAGAGGCCATCCTCCAAATGAACATGGTTGGTCACAATTTCTTCGTATTCTCCAACATTGACAGTGAAGAAGTTAGCGTGGTTTATAAACGGAACGATGGTAAGTACGGTTTGATCGAACAAGGTTAATTTTAACGTACAGGATCATCGGAACAGAATAAGAATATCTAAATTTTAATAATGAACTCAGGAACTGTAGTTTCCTGGATTGAGTTAACAAGAGCTTCCATCCCTTAGGGGATGGGGCTCTTTTGTGCGTAGAGGGACGGGGAAATGACCTTTGGAAATAAAATGGTGAAACTATTCCCTATGCTGCTGCGTCTAATAGATAGTATGAAGAATCAATAATCGGTACAATTTAACCACCAGATTCCGATGCTTACGAAAATATTCGTACACCTAATATCGAGAACTTAATTTTGAGATTATCATCCAAATTTACCATCAACATTCGTTGACAGGGCAGTCTGCCTTGTAAAATGAAACAAGACAATCGAACGCTTCCGCTAACGACTATGATTTTTTGCACTTAAACTCCATTTGATATGTCTCAGAAGTTCAAAGAAGTGTGCCGTGGCGTGTTGCGGCGACCCTTACAAACTGTTACAATTTATGCAAAGAGAATCATTGTCCTGATGAGGAATTGTCAACGAATGATCGCTAATCATAATCAATGACAGGCACAGCACCATGAACATGATTCGCAAGGCGCGGGCTTCGGCTAGTTTCTAATAACCGAATCCGTCTGAACACCGAATCAGCTTCATGAGGAACCCTTGGCAAGCCTGGAGTTGATTCATCCATATTACTTTTTATATTGTTTGTCACCCCCGGGCAAGTGGAGCAACATCCATCCGATGGTGTCGCGTGGCGGCAACAGGGGGTCTATTCTGTTTTGCACGAAAGGGGTATACCATGCTAGGACTTGTCAAAAAGATCTTCGGCGACATGAATGAACGTGATGTTAAACGTCTGATGAAGACGGTCGATGTGATCAATAAACTGGAACCACAATTTCAGGCGTTGTCTGATGAACAACTGAAAGGTAAAACGGAGGAATACCGTGCTCGTATTGAAAAGGGAGAAACAACAGATGAGCTTCTTCCAGAGGCATTTGCAACTGTACGTGAGGCTTCACGCCGTGTGCTGGGCAAACGTCACTACGATGTACAAATGCTGGGCGGGATTGCGTTGCATGAAGGCCGTATTTCCGAGATGAAAACGGGTGAAGGTAAAACGCTGGTAGGAACACTTCCGGTATATCTGAACGCGTTGATGTCCAAAGGTGTCCACGTGGTCACGGTCAATGATTATTTGGCCCAGCGGGATAGCCAGGAAATGGGACAAATCTACGAATTCATGGGCATGACGGTAGGGGTTAACCTGAGCGGTATGGACCATGCGTTGAAACAGCATGCATATGCATGTGATATTACGTACGGAACGAACAATGAGTTTGGTTTTGACTATCTGCGTGACAACATGGTGCTATACAAAGAGCAAATGGTACAACGTCCATTGTTCTTCTGTATCATTGATGAGGTGGACTCCATCCTGGTCGATGAGGCGCGTACGCCACTCATTATCTCTGGACAAGCTCAGAAATCGACAGATCTGTATTATGCAGCTGACCGTTTTGTGAAGCGTTTGGTACCAGAGGAAGACTTTACGGTAGACATCAAGGTGAAATCCGTAGCGTTGACTGAGGCGGGTGTGGCCAAAGCAGAGAAAGCATTTGGGATCGAGAACTTGTATGATCATGCCAACGTTACGCTCAACCATCACATCGTACAGGGCTTGAAAGCGAACGTAATCATGCGTCGTGACGTGGATTATGTGGTCAGTGACGAAGAAGTTATGATCGTCGATGAATTCACAGGTCGTCTGATGTCTGGACGTCGTTACAGTGATGGATTGCACCAGGCGATTGAAGCCAAAGAAGGCATTGAAGTACAAAATGAGAGTATGACGCTTGCTACGATTACCTTCCAGAACTATTTCCGGATGTACCGTAAACTTGCGGGTATGACGGGTACAGCGAAAACCGAGGAAGAAGAGTTTAAAAAAATCTACGGTCTCGAAGTGCTACAGATTCCAACCAACCGTCCGAACAAACGGGATGACATGGCAGATGTCGTGTACAAGAGCATCGATGGCAAGTTCAAGGCGGTTGTAGAAGAAATCGTGGAGCGCCACAGCAAGAATCAACCGGTTCTGGTAGGTACAGTATCCATCGAGAACTCTGAACGCTTGTCTGATATGCTTAAGCGCCGTGGTGTAAAACACCAGGTACTGAACGCCAAGTACCACGCGGAAGAAGCAGAGATTATCTCAGGTGCTGGCCAAGCGGGTGCAGTAACGATTGCTACCAACATGGCAGGACGGGGTACAGATATTATCTTGGGTGAAGGTGTAGCTGAAGTAGGCGGCCTTCATATCATCGGTACAGAGCGTCACGAGTCACGCCGGATTGATAATCAGCTGCGTGGTCGTGCAGGACGTCAAGGTGACCCGGGTTCAACACAATTCTACCTTTCACTGGGTGATGAATTGATGAGACGTTTTGGTGCAGACAATGTATTGAACATGATGGAGCGCCTTGGTTTTGAAGAAGACCAACCGATTGAGAGCCGGATGATTACCCGTGCAGTAGAATCGGCGCAGAAGCGTGTTGAAGGTAACAACTTTGACGTGCGTAAAGTCGTTCTTCAATACGATGACGTCATGAACCAACAACGTGAGATTATCTATAAACAGCGCCGCGAGGTACTGGAGTCCGAGAATATCAAACAGATCGTCATGGATATGATCAAACCTTCCATTGAACGTATCGTTGAAGCACATTGTAGTGACGATATTCCGGAAAACTGGGAGTTGCAGGAAGTTGCCGATTACATGAACAGCAAATTGCTGGATGATGGTTCGGTAACGAAAGATGATCTGTGGGGCAAGGAAGCAGAAGAGATCATCGAGTACCTGTTCACGAAAGTTCAGAACAAGTACAATGCACGTGAAGAGCGAATTGGCGAAGAGATGGTTCGTGAGTTCGAGAAAGTGGTTGTGCTGCGTGCAGTAGACAGCAAGTGGATGGATCATATTGATGCAATGGATCAATTGCGTCAAGGTATCCACCTTCGCGCCTATGGCGGTACAGATCCACTGCGTGAGTACCAGTTCGAAGGCTTCGAGATGTTCCATCAGATGATCGCTTCAATTCAAGAAGAAGTAGCGACTTATGTGATGAGAGCACAGATCGAGAGCAATCAGGAGCGTCAAGCGGTTGTTGAGGAAAGTCAGATCTCGACAAGCGGTGAACCTGCTGAGAAACGTCCAGTGAAGGTTTCCGACCAAATCGGACGTAACGATCCATGTCCATGCGGTAGTGGCAAGAAGTTCAAACACTGCCACGGTCAAGAGTAGTACAACGATTTTTATATACACGATGACATGAACGGCTCCTCGCAGCCGGGTATTCCATAGGATGAAGTGAAGGATGCAAAACCGATGAATGGTGCATAGTTATAATAATATGACCATGATCACGGAGGAGAGATATACTGATACAACAGTAGTCTCAACACCAGGGTGGTGCATCTGATACCTGATCTGAAGGAATGCCCTGGATGCGGGGAGCTTATCTTAATGAAAAGAGGAATTGCACATGATCGATCCAAATGTGAAGCACGACCTGCGTGAAATAGGCAAGAAACTAACAAACCTTAGGGGGTCTCTTTGACTTAGATCTGAAGCAAGAGATGATTGGCAACTTCGAAGTGAAGATGTCTGCCCCGGATTTTTGGGACGACAGTGACAAGGCGCAATCTGTAATCGCTGAGCTGAATGCGGTAAAGGGATCTGTAGATCAATACACCAAACTTCAGCAGGATTATGATGATGCAGTGATGATGATAGAGCTGGCGGATGAAGAAGGCGACGAAGATCTCGCTACCGAGATTGGTAACAGTATTACAGCGATCGTGAATAAGGTTGCAGAGTTCGAGCTTCAGCTTCTCCTGAACCAGCCATACGATAAGATGAATGCGATCCTGGAGCTTCACCCGGGTGCGGGTGGTACTGAGTCTCAGGATTGGGGCCAGATGCTTCTTCGCATGTACACACGCTGGTCTGAGAAGCGAGGTTTCAAGGTGGAGGTACTGGATTATCTGCCAGGTGATGAGGCTGGGATCAAGAGTGTTACGTTGTCAATCAAGGGACATAACGCTTACGGTTATCTAAAAGCCGAGAAGGGTGTACACCGACTGGTGCGGATCTCTCCTTTTGACTCATCGGGCCGTAGACATACGTCCTTCGTATCCTGTGATGTGGTACCGGAGATTGATGACACGATTGAAGTCGATATCCGTACAGAGGATCTCAAGATCGATACGTACCGGGCAAGTGGCGCGGGTGGACAGCATATCAATACCACCGACTCTGCCGTACGGATTACTCACCTTCCAACAGGTGTAGTTGTAACGTGTCAGAATGAACGTTCACAGATCAAGAACCGTGAGCGAGCGATGACGATGCTTCGTTCGAAATTGTATGAGCGTAAAATTGAAGAGCAAAAACAACAGCTGGATGAAATCCGAGGAGATCAGTCGGATATTTCATGGGGTAGCCAGATTCGCTCCTATGTGTTCCATCCCTATAGTATGGTAAAGGATCACCGTACAAGTGTAGAGACAGGAAACACAGGGGCAGTAATGGACGGCGACCTCGATGCATTCATCGATGGTTATTTGCGTAGCCAGATTAAAGTAGAAACCGATTAATAGAAGTTCCTGTATGGACCCATACGTCTAGGCGTATGCTGGTGTATACAGGAGCTTTTTTTTGAATCATTTTATAAGATATAGAGAACATGAACGAACAACTGATCAGTCACAACAAAGGAGAGCACGAGAACATGCAACAACGATCACAATTTCATAATAATCGCAAAAAGAGGTTAACCAGCCTCATCCCCCTAAACGGACCATGGAGAAACGTCGTGGATACGTTATCCATTATTGTAGGTTCGTTTTTAATTGCAGTAGCCTTTAATTTGTTTTTATTACCGAATCAGATCGCTTCAGGCGGGGTGTCTGGTTTATCGATCCTGGGCAAGGAATGGCTTAATTGGGAACCGGCATATACCCAGTGGGCGATTAACATTCCACTTCTGATTGCAGGATTTTTGCTCATTGGTAAGCAGTATGGAATTCGCTCAGTCCTCGGCAGTATTGTCCTGCCATTATTAGTCTATCTGACGAAGGATTGGGCCATTCCAACAACAAATCCGTTGCTTGGTTCACTGTATGGCGGTATTGGCGTTGGTCTGGGGATCGGCATTGTATACCGCGGTCGAGGATCAACAGGGGGCATGAGCATTCTGGCCAGAATCGTGCAGAAATATAGTGGGCTGAGTTACTCAATCTGTGTGGTGATTATGGATGCTACCGTTATTATTATGGCTGCATTTGTATTGTCATTAGAGCAATCTCTCTATGCACTGATTGGATTGTATGTTACGGGGAAAGTGATCGATGCCGTTGAGATGGGGCTGGGTTTCTCCAAGGTGGCTTATATTATCTCCAACCAGACTGAAGCGATTAGCAAAGTGATTTTGGATGATCTGGATCGCGGTTTGACGAAGCTTGAAGCTAAAGGTGGTTACACCGATGATCAGCGAACCGTACTGATGGTGGTGGTTGGGCAAAATGAGGTGCCGAGGCTCAAAACGTTGATCCGGTCCGTAGACCCGGGAGCTTTTGTCATTATTAGTAACGCGCACGAAGTGCTCGGCGAAGGTTTTAAACGGGGAGAGCATGTGTGAACGGGTATGAGAATTAGGTGAGCGAGCTGTGTAGGACTCATACGTTTGGGAATGAGATTTCAGAAAAAAGCAGGTACATCCTTCTCTGCAATGGCAGAGAGGGAGTACCTGCTTTTCTACTATTAAAAGTTCAACTTAACATTTCACATAACGGAGAGGACAGAAATGTCCTGAAGAAGTGGAACGTTCGCCTGAAAGCTTTCTAAAGAAAGCTACTTCAGAAGGATATCCTGTCATCGGACTGCCACCACTACAGAATCGGAGATAACAGACGGGAAATCGCTTCTTTGAAGCGGATAATCAGACTGCGTTTTTGGTACTCCTCGAGTGTCATCTCGCGCGATACATGCAGGTCGTGCTCAAAGGTTTGTACAAGTGCTGTCGCAATCGTTTCATCGTACATAAAGGCATTCACCTCAAAGTTCAACCGGAAACTGCGGTAGTCAATATTGGCGGTTCCCACGGATGCAACCAAACTGTCAATGATAAGTGTTTTGGCATGAATGAAGCCATTGTCATATATAAATACCTTGGCGCCAACCTTTAACAACTCGCCAATATAAGATAACGTTGCCCAATAGACGAAAGCATGGTCTGGTTTATTCGGGATCATAATGCGAACATCGATACCGGACAGACACGCGAGACGAATGGCTTCGAATACGCTGGCATCCGGGATAAAATAAGGCGTTTGGATCAGAATCGAATGTTTGGCACCATTAATCATCTTGAGATAACTGTTCTTGATATGCTCAGTCTCTGCATCCGGTCCACTGGAGACAATCTGCATGGCCGTATTGCCCGTACCCTCAATATGAGGGAAATGTGCCGGAACATATGGTGTGTCGTGTTGTTTGGACGCTTCATTCCAATCCAGGAGGAAACGGGTCTGCAATGCATGAACGGCATTCCCCTGAATACGCAGATGTGTGTCACGCCAGTAACCGAATTTTGAGTTCAAGCCAAGATACTCATCTCCAACATTAAATCCGCCCGTGTACCCCAGGTTACCATCAATGATGACAATCTTACGGTGATTACGATAGTTCATACGCAAGTTGATCAGACTGAATTTGGATGGGAAAAAGACTTCAACCAATCCGCCTGCTTCGCGCAATTCTTTGAAAAAGCGTTTGGATACCCGCCGCGAGCCGAGCGCATCATACAGCAAACGAACTTTGATGCCTTCCCGCGCTTTGCGGATGAGTGCATCCCGAATTCTTTTGCCCAGTCGGTCGCCTCTATAAATGTAGTATTGCACGTGCACGTGATCCTTGGCCGCTTCGATGTCATCCAAGAGCCGCTGGAATTTGTCAGTTCCGTCCGTAATGATCTCAACCGCATTATCCTCGGTCAGCAGGGCACCGTTCTGCTTCAGGTTCATATAGATCATGTCTTGGCTACTCTCGGTTGCCTGGTTGCGGAAAGGGGTACGGTTATCATGCAACTGTGCGAGCTGAGCTTCAATACGTTCCTCCAGCCCGAGTTTTTTGCGTTCCTTCCATTGGAAAAGCCGGTATCGGGTCAGATTCTGACCGGTTAAAAGATAAAGTACAAACCCAAACACCGGAATAAAGTTCAAGACAAGCAGCCAAGCCCAGGAAGCACTAGCATCCTTCCGTTCGAAGAAAACAACGGCTGCCGCAAAAATAATATTCAGGCCCAGGAGTACAATAAGTAAAATGGATTCGATATGCACTATAGTCCCCCACGTCTCATAATGACCATCATGAATCTATTCATATGTCCTTGATTAGCAGGTTAGTTATGAATAAGACCCTGATTGTAATGTTTCCTACTAATACGTATTTTAACAGAAGTATACCTGTTCGTCCCGGATGTTAAAAAAGATATGTTCGGATTGGGTGGAAATCCATGTGAAATTGATGATAGAGTGTTGTATTTATATAACCAGAGTCGTATAATAATACACAAATATGCATATAAGCGACGGAATTGCTGTGTTCGAGCCTGATTCATGCAAGAACATAGCACAAGTAGCGCATACATCGAGATTGGGGGAGCGAGAGTGAATAACAAATTAAAAGTAGCAATCGTCGGTTCCACCGGCTACGGCGGGGTGGAGCTGATTCGTTTTTTCCAGAACCATCCGCAGGTTGAAATCACATCGGTGATCTCATCATCGAGCAGTGGTGAATCCATCGCAGATGGGTTTCCGCATTTGACGGACGTGATTCACAGGCCACTTGACGGCGTAGATCCGGCTGAGATTGCGAGTCGTGCGGATCTGGTATTCACAGCGACCCCGTCCGGCGTAAGTGCGAAGCTCGTACCAAGTTTGCTGGCAGCAGGGCTTAAGGTCATTGATCTGTCTGGCGATTTCAGACTCAAGGATGGAACGGTGTATGAAGAGTGGTACAAACATCCGGCGCCTTCATCTGATTTGCTGGAACAAGCGGTGTACGGCATGGCTGAGGTGTACGGTGATAAGGTGAAGGGACAGAATTTCATATCTAACCCAGGCTGTTATCCAACGGCTACACTTCTTGGACTGATTCCTGCAGTAGAGGCAGGCTGGATTGATCCTTCTACTATTATTATAGATGCCAAATCAGGTGTATCCGGAGCAGGACGCGGAACAAGTCTGACGAACCATTATGCAGAGATGAATGAGAATTTCAAAGCCTATAAACTGAACAAACACCAACATATTCCCGAGATCGAGCAAGTGCTTGGCAACATAACGGGAACGCCCGTTACGGTTACCTTCACCACACATCTGGTGCCAATGACACGTGGAATCATGAGTACGATGTATGCAAAACTCATTGGGGAACACAGCGACCGGGAGATCGTGGATTTATATCGCAAATATTATGAGAACAGACCTTTCGTACGTGTACGTGAACCGGGCATCTGGCCTTCTACCAAAGAAGTGTACGGATCCAACTATTGTGATATCGGATTTGCGGTAGATCCTCGCACAGGGCGTTTGACGATTATTTCGGTCATCGACAACCTGGTGAAGGGTGCATCCGGGCAAGCGATTCAAAATATGAACCTGATGATGGGATGGGAGGAGAACCTCGGGCTGAACATGACACCTGTATATCCATAAGGATTGGAATTCAGAAGGCACTGGAATATTCAAAGTTAAAGTAAGAGTGCATTCTTGGAGTGAACTTAGGGAGATCGGATCAGGTTAAGCAGGCGGATCATCGGCATATAGCTGAACGCATACGGGGGATATGATATGGGAACGAATGTGGAGCAACAGAGTTTTACCGTGATTGAGAACGGAACAATTGTAACCCCTGGGGGATTCACTGCTGGTGGACTTCACTGCGGATTGAAAAAAACTTCTCGTAATGACATCGGAGCGATCCGATGTGATGTACCGGCTACAGCTGCTGCTGTGTATACAACGAACGTGTTTCAGGCCGCGCCACTCAAAGTAACGCGCGAAAGCCTAAACAATGGACGTCTTCAGGCTGTTATCGTTAACAGCGGTAACGCTAATGCATGCACAGGGCAACAAGGGGAAGAAGATGCATATGCGATGCGCTCGGCTGCTGCGCGTGAGTTGGGTGTGGCAGAAGAGGACGTGGCGGTGGCTTCCACAGGTGTCATTGGGGAATTGCTCAAAATGGATGCCGTGCATTCAGGCATTACCGGCCTTCCGGCGCATATGGGCAAGGAGCCGAATGAGGCGGAACAATTTTCACAAGCGATTCTGACAACGGATTTGGTGAAAAAGGAAGCCTGCGTCTCCGTTCTGGTTAACGGCAAGACGGTTACGATTGCGGGAGCCGCCAAAGGCTCGGGAATGATTCATCCGAATATGGCGACGATGCTCGCTTTTATGACCTCTGACGCGGTAATTGGTGCAGAAGCATTGCAGCGCTTGCTGCGCCAGGCAACCAATCACACATTCAACATGATTACTGTAGATGGGGATACAAGTACAAACGACATGCTGGTAGCCATGTCCAGTGGATATGCAGGCAATGAAGAGCTGACAACAGAGCATCCGGATTGGGACGCTTTTGCAGCCGGCTTCACCTATGTATGCCAAGTGCTGGCCAAAGCCATTGCTCGCGATGGTGAAGGAGCAACCAAACTGGTTGAGGTAGAAGTTACGGGTGCGGTAAGTGATGAATCTGCGCAAGCGATTGCCAAAACGGTTATCGGGTCCAGTCTGGTGAAATCCGCCATGTTCGGCGCTGACGCCAACTGGGGACGGATTATTGCAGCCGTAGGACGTGCAGGGCAACCAGTGAACCCGGATACGGTAAATATTCGGTTGGGAGAGATCTCGGTACTCGAACAGTCCCGTCCAGTCGTTTTCGACGAAGAAGCGGCATTGGCCTATTTGCAGACCGATACAGTGCGCATTGTGGTGGATCTGCACCACGGCGAAGGAACGGCAACAGCCTGGGGCTGTGACCTGACGTATGACTACGTCCGAATTAACGCAGCATACCGCACGTAATACGTCTTAGCATTTATTCTATTGAAGCTAACAGCTTCCCTATGAGAAGCTGTTTCGTAAATATATAGA
This sequence comes from Paenibacillus sp. CB74, assembly GCF_055687625.1. Classification (NCBI taxonomy): domain Bacteria; kingdom Bacillati; phylum Bacillota; class Bacilli; order Caryophanales; family Paenibacillaceae; genus Paenibacillus; species Paenibacillus sp. CB74. The sequence goes on from NZ_CM146009.1 coordinate 6,124,528, forward strand.
AAATCTTTAAGGATTGAACTTTATTTGGTCTTTGAGATAACTGGCGAAGGCAGTGGAGAAGACGGAATCGATTCTGTAGAAGCGAAGCGTTCGCCTTTGTCTCCGGGTTTCCCCTTTATAAAGGGAATCAAAAAACCTGGAGACAACAGCGATCAAAAGAACGATCCGGATTCGGAACGGTCAGCCAACGAATATCGCATCAATTAAGTGTTAAGCCTTTAAGAATATTTGAACGAAAGGAGCTTGCCCTCATGAATTCAACAATGCCAAACAACAGTACCGCAACGGAAGCGAGCACAGAGAAACAGATGTTTGTCATGAAATGTGGAGGCAGCACACTGGCGGCATTGCCAGAGTCCTTCTTCGCGGATCTGCGTGATTTGCAGTCTCAGGGCACACAGCCGGTAATCGTGCATGGTGGAGGCCCTGCGATTTCGGATAACCTGGCGAAGCTTGGTATCGAAACCGAATTCGTTAATGGCCTGCGCAAAACAACTGAACCTGTGCTGGATGTAGTGGAGATGGTGCTTGCGGGCAGTATCAACAAACAGATCGTGCGCCTGATCCAACGTGTGGGCGGTCGTGCACTAGGTTTATCCGGCGTGGACGGTGGTTTGATCCAGGCTAAACCTGTTACAAATCACGCAGAGATCGGCTGGGTAGGCGATGTCACGGGTGTGAACGCAGAAATTATCCAAGGCATTGTGAACATGGGTTACATGCCGGTTATCGCGCCAGTTGGTGTGAATGCCACCGGACAACGCTACAACATCAATGCAGATACAGCTGCGGGTGCTGTGGCGTCTCATCTTGGCGTAAGCCGGATGATTGTCGTAACCGACGTTCCTGGCATCATGAAGAACGTAGGCGGCGAGAAAAAAGTACTGCCATCCGTCTCTGTACAGGAGATCGAGGATATGATCCAAACCGGAGAAATCTATGGTGGCATGATTCCCAAAGTGCGTGCAGCAATCGCATGTATTCATGGTCAAGTACGTGAGGTCATCATCGTAGACGGAAGCGAACCCCAGATCCTAAGCCGAGTGCTCGGCGGAGAAATTATCGGAACAAAAATTATCCGTATGCAATAATTATTCTCAGTGCGCTAGGGTCTTCATGGTCTTATATTAAATAAAAAATATGTGCACGGCATTTTTGTGAATTTTGGCATAGCACGATAACGAAGAGCGCAGAACCAATCGGAAGAAGCAGAAACGCGAGAACGTAGAGGACAGAAATAACCTGAAGAAGCGAAGCGTGCGCCTAAAAGCTTTCTGAAAGAAAGCTACTTCGGAAGCATACACTATCTCCGGATTTCAACCTTTAAACAATTAATCAAGAAATCCGGGGATAACAGCGATCGGAAGGTTGTTCTGTCATCGAAGTGGAGTATGCGTACGTTCAAAAGATGGTACTGTACTCGGAGTGATCTAGTGCTATATTTTATTCACTTTAGGTGTGCACCAACCAATAGGAGTGATATGGTGATGGCAAAAGGCAACGAACAGCCAGGTTCTGGCACAGCGGTAGCGGGCGCAGCAGCAACAGGTGCAGCGGCACAGACGGAAAGCTCGCTTTTTCAAACATATGCGCGTTATCCAATCAGTCTGGTCAAAGGTAAAGGAAGTTGGTTGTGGGATGACCAAGGCAACCGTTATCTAGATTTCATGTGCGGACTCGCTGTAACCAGCCTGGGCCATGCACCAGAGAAAGTCGGTGCCAAGCTGAAAGCTCAGATTGATGAGCTGTGGCATGTGTCCAACCTGTTCCAGATTCCGGGCCAGGAGAAAGCAGCAGCACTGCTGACAGCCAATACATGTGCTGATGCCGTGTTCTTCTGTAACAGTGGTGCCGAAGCGAACGAAGCGGCAATCAAAGTAGCACGTCGTTATCACCAGAAAGTGAAAGGAACAGATCGCTATGAAGTGATCACCTTTGCCCAGTCCTTCCACGGACGGACACTTGCAACATTGACGGCAACTGGACAGGATAAGGTGAAAGAAGGATTTTTGCCATTGCCAGCCGGATTTGTAACTGTACCTTTGCATGATATTCCTGCACTTGAAGCGGCAATTGGACCTAAGACGGCAGCAATTATGCTGGAGATGGTTCAGGCCGAGGGTGGTGTATATCCAGTTGACCCGGAATTCGTCAAGCATGTACGGAAACTGTGTGACGAGCATGGATTGTTACTCATTGTGGATGAAGTGCAGACTGGAATGGGACGTACTGGTAAATTGTTTGCGCACGAACATTATGGCATTGAGCCAGACGTGTTCACCGTTGCCAAAGGTATCGGCAGTGGTTTCCCTGTAGGCGCGATGCTGGGTAAAGGCTTCCTGCGGGATGCGTTCACGCCAGGTAGTCATGCGACCACCTTTGGTGGAACACCACTTGCTTCATCCGTTGTGATTGCAACCATCGAAACGATGTTGGAAGATCGTTTGCCAGAGCGTGCAGCGGAGATGGGTGAATACCTGATGAGCTCCCTGCGGAATCGTTTGGCAGGCAATTCCTTTGTGAAGGAAGTACGTGGCATGGGATTGCTCGTAGGTATTGAATGTGCTGAGCCGGTAGGTGATATTGTACTTGCTGGGCAAAAACGCGGTATTTTGTTTGTCTCTGCAGGACCGAATGTGATTCGTTTGCTTCCAAACCTGTATGTGAGCAAAGAAGAGATCGACGAGGCCGTATCGCTGGTAGGCACATTGATCGAAGAGTACGTAGCGGCGAAAGCCTAATATAAAAATGAGAACCTTTCTGTCTCGGGGCCATTACCGGCCTCGAAGCAGAATGAGATGATGAATCCCTGTAGCCGCGTGGTGAACTTGCGGAAGGCGGCAATGATTACACAACTTTAGAGCACTCAGACAACTTGTCAACGTTGCTCTCTCTTCTGCCCATGCGGGTGCAGGGAACCGGAAATAAGGAGGACATTATAGATGACAGCACAACAGACGGAAAAGATTCAGAAGATTGATCTGAGAGGCCGGGATTTTATCGAATTCACGGACTACACAGCAGAGGAGATTCGTTATCTGCTTGATCTCGCGATCGAGATTAAAGGCAAGCAAAAAAGCGGTGTACCGTTTCAACCGTTGAAAGGCAAAACGATCGGACTTATTTTTGAAAAATCATCTACACGTACGCGTGTATCCTTTGAAGTAGGCATGTTCCAATTGGGTGGACACGCGCTCTTCCTGAGCAAAAATGATATCCAGCTGGGTCGCGGGGAAACCACACATGATACAGCCAAAGTTTTGTCCCGTTACTTGGACGGCATCATGATCCGTACCTTTGGACACCATAATGTAACTGAACTGGCAGAGCATGCTGATGTTCCAGTCATTAACGGCCTGAGCGATGCAGCGCATCCTTGTCAGGTACTGGCCGACTTCCAAACGGTGCTGGAGCACAAAGGCAAGCTCGCAGGTCTGAAAATGGCTTACATCGGAGATGGCAACAACATGGCACACTCCCTGATGCTCGGAGCAGCGAAGATGGGGATGCACGTCGCTGTAGCAACACCAGAAGGTTATGAGCCGGATAGCGCAGTAGTGGATCAGGCGCGTATTATCGCACAGGAGAGCGGTTCTGAAGTGACTGTAACGTACAGTGCACAAGAAGCTGCGAAAGATGCAGATATCGTGTATACGGATGTATGGGCAAGCATGGGCTTTGAAGAAGAGCAGAAGATTCGTGAGAAGGCGTTTGCGGCATACCAAGTGGACGAGGAACTGATGAAAGGTGCGAAGCCGGACTACATGTTCTTGCACTGTCTGCCAGCACACCGCGGTGAAGAAGTGAGTGCCGGTGTAATTGACGGACCAAACTCTCTGATCTTTGATCAGGCGGAGAATCGCTTGCATGCACAGAAAGCATTAATGGCTGCGTTAATGAGCGAATAGATGCTGTTTGCCTTTATGGGTTGATTTTAGGCGCAGATTTCGCGATGATAGATTCATCTATAATGTACTTTAAAAAGTTAATTAAACAAGAAGCTCGTAGGATTCAGTGTATGAAGGCTCTTTTTTAACTTAACTGATCTTGGGGAGGACCATCGAACATGGCTAAGGAAAAAATTGTACTCGCGTATTCAGGCGGGTTGGACACATCTGTAATTTTGAAATGGTTGAAAGAAACATATGATGCTGAGATTATCGCCTTCACAGCGGATATCGGACAAAAGGACGAACTGGATGGCTTGGAGGAAAAAGCACTCGCTACTGGCGCTTCCAAAGTATACATCGACGATCTGCGCGATGAATTCGCCAAAGATTTCATCTATCCAATGTTCCAGGCAGGTGCCCTTTATGAAGGACAATACCTGCTTGGCACAAGTATCGCTCGTCCACTGATCGCTAAACGCATGGTGGATATTGCTCGTGCAGAAGGCGCTACAGCCATCGCTCACGGCGCTACGGGTAAAGGGAATGACCAAGTTCGCTTTGAGTTGAACGCGGCTGCGCTGACACCAGACATTAACGTCATTGCACCTTGGCGTCTGGAAGAATTCCGCAACCAATTCCCGGGACGTGCCGAGATGATTGCTTACGCTGAGAAACATGGTATTCCGGTAACCGCATCTGCGGCTAAACCATACTCCACAGACCGCAACCTGCTTCATATCAGCTATGAGAGCGGTGTGCTCGAAGATCCTTGGTTCGATCCAAGTGCGGACGAGAACAAAGACATGTTCCTGCTGAGCAGTGCGCCTGAAGATGCACCGGATCAAGCGGAATATGTCGAGCTTGAATTCGAAAAAGGCGACTGTGTTGCACTGAACGGTGAGCGTTTGAGCCCATTGCAAGTGATGGAGCAACTGAACGAGCTGGGTGGCAAACATGGTATTGGCCGTGTAGATATGGTTGAGAACCGTTTTGTTGGTATGAAGAGCCGTGGCGTATATGAAACACCGGGTGGAACAATCTTGTTCACAGCACATCGCAAAATGGAATCCATCACGATGGACCGTGAAGTGATGAACCTGCGTGATAGCCTGATCACACGTTACAGTACATTGGTGTACAACGGTTTCTGGTTCGCACCGGAACGTCTTGCATTGCAAGCGCTGGTAACTGAGAGCCAGAAGAACGTAACAGGTACGGTACGTGTGAAACTGTACAAAGGCAACATCATCGGCGCAGGTGTGAAAAGTCCTGTCAGCCTCTACAACCCGGACATCGCAACGATGGAAGCTGATCCAACGCAAGCTTACGATCAAGGGGATGCAACAGGCTTTATTCGCCTGAATGCACTGCGTTTGAAAGTAAACTCCGGCGTTGAGCAAAACAAAAACTAAGTTCAACCTGCATACTAGAGCTACATTAATATAATTGACAAGGCAGGCCGTTCTTGCACATCTGGCAGGAGCGGCTTTGTCCATGAGCGAAAGGGGAGTACTCACTGTGAGCAAGCTGTGGGGAGGACGTTTTACGAAACAAACCAATCATTTGGTTGAGGAATATACGGCATCAATCAATTTTGACAAAGCTTTGGCTGAGGAAGACATTCAGGGTAGTCTGGCCCATGTAACGATGCTGGGCAAATGCGGTATTCTGCCTGCGGAAGATGTGGAAACGATCAAAGAAGGTCTGATCACTGTTCTGCACAAAATCCGTGCGGGCGAAGTGGAATTCTCCGTATCGGACGAAGATATCCACATGAATATTGAGAAAAACTTGATCGATACGATTGGCCCTGTAGGCGGTAAATTACATACAGGCCGTAGCCGGAACGACCAGGTTGCAACGGATATGCACTTGTATCTGCGTGAGCGCGTGGTTGGTTTTGTAGGCATGCTGCATTCCTTGCAGGAAGCATTGATTGGACAAGCAAAAGATAACCTCGATACCATCGTACCGGGTTATACGCATCTTCAGCGGGCACAGCCAATCTTGTTCGCCCATCACCTGATGGCGTATGTATCCATGTTCCAACGTGATGCGGAGCGTTTAATGGACAGCTACAAACGAATTAACATCCTGCCACTGGGTGCAGGTGCGCTCGCGGGCACAACATTCCCGATTGACCGTCATTTTGTGGCGGAACAACTGGGCTTCGATGGCGTGTACGAGAACAGTCTGGACGCAGTAAGCGACCGTGACTTTATCGTTGAGTTCCTGGCGGCAGCTTCGCTGATTATGACTCACTTGTCCCGTCTGAGTGAAGAGCTGGTATTGTGGAGCAGTACAGAGTTTGGATTTGTTGAATTGGACGATGCGTTCTGCACAGGCAGCAGCATTATGCCTCAGAAGAAAAACCCGGACGTTCCTGAACTCGTTCGTGGTAAAACAGGACGTGTGTATGGCAACCTGATTGGTTTGCTGACTGTACTGAAATCTCTTCCACTGGCATACAACAAAGATATGCAGGAAGACAAAGAAGGCATGTTCGATACTGTAGCAACGCTGGAAGGTGCACTTCAACTGTTTGCTCCAATGATCGCAACAATGACTGTGAACAAGGATCGGATGCGTCAAGCGGTCAACCAGGATTTCTCGAACGCTACGGATATTGCCGATTTCCTCGTAGGGGAAGGCTTGCCTTTCCGTCAGGCGCATGAAGTGATTGGCAAAACGGTGCTTTACTGCATCCAGAACAGCAAGTATTTGCTGGATCTGACGATCGATGAATTCAAGCAGTTCTCACCACTGTTCGATGACCGGATCTATGATGTACTTCAACCGGAAGCGGTAGTGAACGCTCGTAACGTTTACGGAGGAACAGCTTCGGGTCAAGTTGCCGAAGCCATCGCACGCAGTGAGAAGGTATTGGAAATTACCGAGCAATGGATTACGAACCGCGGTTAATACCACGGTCATTATAGGGATTTGTACAGATACGACAGGACAATAAAGAAGCAGGCCAGAGAACTTTGTTCTCAACGGCCTGCTTTTTTGTGTTTTACAGCGATTTGATGTGGATCATTCCAGCTCCATAGCAACAGAAGGTTGTTGCCATCTGAATGCCAGTCTTCATTGTCTGCAGCGGTTATTAATGCTCTACTAATCTCGCTTGGGCAAAGGCAACCATTTCAATACATCCTGGATCTTGGCATCCCAGTAGCCCCATTCATGTTCACCAGGCCCTTCCTCGTACGTCAATTCGAAGTTTGTTTGTTCGCAGGCTTGACGGAAAGTTTGATTATCCTCATACAGGAAATCTTCCGTTCCGCAACATTGGTAGAGCAAAGGTCGTGGGCTTTCGCCAGATTGATTTTCTTTTAACAGATGGATTAGATCGTTCTCTGTACCTGTCACATCGGGTCCGAAAATCCGCTGTAACTCCGTTTGTTGTAAGGCCGAGGATGCGTTTCTATCCATATGTGCAGACATATCGAGAGCTCCAGACAAACTGGCAGCAGCCGCATACTGCTCTGGTTTACGAAGGGCCAGCTTGAACGCTCCATAACCACCCATGGATAATCCAGCAACGAAGTTATCCTCACGCTTTGGTGACAGAGGGAAGAAAGAACGAGCAAGTTTAGGCAGTTCTTCGCTGATAAACGTCCAGTATTTTCCGCCTTCGACCATATCTGTATAGAAACTGCGATGTACTTGCGGCATAACAACGGCGATTCCTAGGTTGGCTACATAACGTTCAATCGATGTGCGGCGCAGCCAGATGGAATCATCATCCGATAGACCGTGTAACAGGTACAGGGTTGGATGAAGTCCTTTGCCAGTCACGTTCTCCATACCGATCTGATTGTGGGTTTGTTGCGGCAGAATGACATGCATACTGGTACTCAGCCCAAGTGTATCGGAGTAAAAATCACATTTAATAAGTGCCATGAGTATAAGAAACCCCTTTCATAAGTTCGTTAACCACGTGTTTTTGACTTGAGAGGATGAGCCGGGATTGCTCCCTATTAGCTTTTAAGTATCCATATTTAACAGGTTATACGCATTGCTGGTGCAATGCAATAACAAAGATGCACATTAAAAAATTATGCAGAAGTATCTCTAAATTGTAAGGTTTCAACAGGCTAAGCCAGATGAGTGGCGTGGAGGGAAGATCAACATTGTTACGACGTTATTTACAACGTAACAATGTTATGTTACACTGATTTCACGATAAAGGGGGACCATATATGACGGATGATTTGATCTCCAAAAAAGAACTGCTGGACCTGACAGGAATCTCCTACGGCCAGTTATACCGCTGGAAGCGGAAAAATCTCATTCCGGAAGAATGGTTTATTCGGAAGTCGTCCTACACCGGACAAGAGACCTTTTTTCCCAAACAACAGATTTTACTGCGCATTGACAAGATTCTCAATATGAAAGACGGATTATCGCTGGATGAGCTGGCGGACGTGTTCTCACCTACGTTGGGTGAAGTGGAGATGTCCGCACAACAGTTGTTAGAGCGAAACATTGTTTCGCAAATCTCGCTGGATTTGTTGAAAGAAGCAGGTCGGGAACAATCGCTATATGCTTTGGAGCAGATCATGATGCTCTACGTCCTTGATAAGCTGTTAATGAGCGGAGATATTACTCGGCAAGAGGGTGTGTTGCTAATCGATGTGATGTCCGAACATTATTATCGTTTTACAGGCAAACCTAGCGAACTGGTGCTTATTCGTAAGATGGGTGTTCCTTCATTCATGCTGGTAACAGCAGGAACGGAGTTTTATTTTGACAATGGTGTGAAGGTGGTTGTTAGGCAGCCGATGGGAACATTTATGGAAGAATTAAAACTCAAATTGGGATAAGGAGAGGGATTGCATGGAAGAACGGAATAAGCGGAATGATCTGAATGTATCGGGTATGAGTCAAACGGCAGGTGGGGAGTTTCACCGTGTATCGATTGATGGCATGGCTAAGGTGAATGGTAATCTGGACTGTACCTCTATGGAAGTGAATGGAACATTGAAGATGCACGGCGCTTTAAGCTCCGAGAGTGCGACGATTAACGGCATGTGTACGTTGAACGGCCCTTTAACCAGTTCGCGTGTTCGTGTGGATGGCATGACAACAATTAACGGAGATCTTCATAGCCCTGAGCTTGAAGTGAACGGGAAATGCACCGTACGGGGACGAGTGGATGCGGAACGAATTGATATTGGCGGTGTGATTGATATTGAAGGTGATGTGCAATGTGAGTCCCTGAACGTACAGGGAAATATCAAGATCAGCGGCTTCCTGAATGCGGGAACAGTGGAGATCAGGCTTCACACCTCTTCTTCGGCTAAAGAGATTGGCGGAGAGCGTATTGATATTCGTCGCAAGGAACAACAAAACGGGTTCTGGAAAAGTATTGGTCTGGGCGGAACTCCATCATTTAAGACATCCTTGATTGAGGGCGATGAGATTGTGCTGGAAGATACCGAAGCTGATATTGTTCGGGGGAGTAACATTTTCATCGGTCGCGGCTGTAACATCCGGCTGGTCGAATATTCAGGTGAACTTGAGGTAGATCAGGATGCCAAGGTGGGCAGCAGTCAGCGAATTTAAATTTTGGATATGGAGAGAAAGGGATGAGATCGACATGAATAACAATCCTGGGCGTTCATTGGACAACAAAATGGATATCAGCATCGTTGGTGATGGCAGTTCTGCTGGGGGCGTGTATGGCAAGGTTAAGGTCATAGGGGATGCGTCCTTTAACGACAATCTATCTTGTGATCGTTTCAAATGTACGGGTACATCGGTCATATACGGATCGCTTGAAGCCACAGAGATTAAAATTACGGGAACCCTTACTTTAACAGATCGAGCTGTCAGCAACGATGGTGAGGATGGAATTCAGGCATCTGGCCTGCATGCCAAAGCTGAGCATATCAAAGTGGTTGGTGAGCTTCATTTGTCAGGGGATTGTCAGGCAGAAAATATCAAGCTGAACGGACGGTTGACGATAGCGGGGATGCTCAGCGCTGAACACATGACACTCAAGATCATGGGTCCATCCGAGGTCAAGGAAATGGGCGGTTCCATCATCTCGGTGAAGAGTGGCCGGTTGAATGACTTGTTCACGGGGAATAAGTCAATTCTCAAGGCACAGATTATCGAAGGTGACGATATTGAATTAGAAAATACCGAGGCCGAGATTGTGCGTGGCGATAAAATAAAAATCGGTCCTGGCTGCCGGATCGGTAAAGTGGAATACTGTTCATCTCTGCAAATTCATCCGCAATCGGAAGTTTTACTGCAAAGCAATCGGTCCTTGGACTGATTAACGAAAACTTCTTTTCGGATATACTAATGCAGTCATATGAATAGAGCGTGAATGGAGAGATTGAGTACAATGGTTGCACGTAAAAACAGTATTGGATTGGTGCTGGCAGGGTTACTGCTCAGCATACTAATGGCTTCGATGGATAATACCATCGTGGCAACAGCTATGGGGGATATTGTCGGGAAGCTGGGTGGGCTCGACAAGTTCGTCTGGGTTACCTCCGCGTACATGGTGGCTGAGATGGCGGGGATGCCAATCTTCGGTAAGTTATCCGATATGTATGGACGGAAGAAGTTTTTTGTCTTTGGTATTATTGTATTTATGCTTGGCTCAGCACTGTGCGGAACGGCAACGTCTATTGTGGAATTGACGATGTACAGAGCAATTCAAGGTATTGGTGCAGGTGCTTTGGTACCGATTGCCTTTACGATCATGTTTGATGTCGTAGCACCAGAATCTCGTGGTAAATTGGGTGGATTGTTTGGAGCGGTCTTCGGTCTGTCCAGCGTCTTTGGACCACTGCTGGGTGCTTACATTACTCAGTATGCGACATGGGAATGGGTATTCTATATCAACCTGCCGCTCGGCTTGATTGCATTTGTGTTTATTGCCTTCTTCTACAAGGAGTCTCATCAGCATCAATCCCAACAGATCGACTGGCTGGGTGCTGTAACACTGATTGGCGCTGTCGTGTGCCTGATCTTTGGTCTGGAATTGGGCGGCAAGACGTTTGCCTGGGGTTCATGGCAGATTCTTGGCCTGTTTGCCGGATTTGTAGCACTAGCGCTGCTGTTCCTGTTTGCAGAAACAAAAGCGAAGGAACCGATCATCTCTTTCGGCATGTTCCGCAACCGGGTCTACTGGTCCAGTAATGTTATTGGGATGTTCAGTGGTGCGGCGTTCATTACAGCATCCGTGTACATTCCGATCTTCATACAGGGAGTACTCGGTGGCAAAGCGACCAACTCCGGTCTCGTACTTTTACCGATGATGCTAGGGTCCGTTGTGACGGCATCCCTGGGCGGGGTGCTCATGACCAAAATCAAATATCGCAATATCATGATTCCTACGTTGGCCTTACTTGTCATTGGACTTGGATTGCTGACTACGTTGGATGAGAGTTCTTCCCTCTGGACGATACGTATTTACATGGTGATGGTTGGTCTGGGTGTCGGGGCTTCGTTCTCGGTACTCAGCAATGCAGCCATGAACGCATTTGAACCGCGAAGACGCGGAGCAGCAAGCTCCACGCTTAACTTTTTGCGGTCCCTCGGCATGACGATGGGTATTACGATCTTTGGTATCGTGCAGAGCCAGGTATTTACGCGTAAAATGAATGATGCTCTCGCAGGAGCAGCTGCGGAGACAGGTGGTGCTTCCGCGGGTGGTATGCCTCAGGGAATGGATCTGACCGATCCACATGCGTTGCTCTCACCAGAACTCAGACAGGCGATTCCGCCTCAGGTGCTGGATAGCATCACACATGCTCTATCTTCTTCCATCGTGCAGTTGTTTGCTTGGGCCGTGATTCCGGCTGCACTCGCGTTGGTTGCTTCTTTCTTCATGGGAAAAGAGAAGATGGTCGTAGGCGAAGAGCAAGGCGAATACACAGGCGGTCACTAAACCGTAATGCAGTAAATTGTAAGTTACGGTAGTAAAGCTAATCTTAGCTTGGTAAAACTCGAATAACTTATCTTGAAAATGTAGAGACACACTTCTCGCTTATCCTCAAAAGGGACGTGAAGTGTGTCTTTTTGTTTTCGTGTGATCAGCTTATGCTTATCCATGAATTACGGCAGGAACTTGTTTGTACCATTCCGTGATCTGTAAGTTGTCGGTTGCTTTGAAAAAAAATTATGGCCGTTTCGTATCGCTGATTCCATCTTCAACCACAGAAGGTTCTTGTGGATCGGGCAGGCTGCTATGACCTGAGCGGGCAATCAGACGATTCTGGGCTTTGTACGTATCCCGTGTAATCGTTTTGGATTCGACCACCTTACCGTCTATACTCTTGGTTCGTACCGTCTCGACAATATAACCAGGCTGTCCGTCTTGCAGCACCTGCTGAGCGCCATCAGGCAGTACCGCACTGGACACATATTTCACCGGAACACTTAATGTTTCAATGGTGCGAGATTCAAGTGCATAACTGACATTCTCCGGGAATGTGCCGAAAAATTTCACTATCAATTGGTGGTTCTTCACTTCTGCATGAATGAGTAAGGATTTTCCAGTATTGTTCTTGAAGCGAAAGTTAATGGCTCCGGAGGCAAAGGTGGCATCCAGTCCTTTCGGCAAATATTTGACCGGCAGGGAGTGGTTGCGACGCTCAATAATATCAAGACCCGTCAATAGCGCTGCGTTATACACCGTACTTGATACCTGGCAGATTCCCCCGCCAATCCCGGGGGTCAGTCTTCCATTGACAATGACCGGGGCCTCACGAAACCCATAATCCTTCTCCGCTTTTCGGATGACCTTCTCATAATCGAATGTGGCATTCGGTGGCAGAATCATGCCGTTAATCGCTTCCGCCGCTGCGCTGACATTATGTATCCGGCCTTCACTACTATTGCCCAGACCTGTGGAGAACTGGATGATCTTTCGGTCAATGCCTTCCTGACGTAGCGAATCAAGGGTTACTTCCGGCTTCAGCGTATACAGTGGTACCTGGATCAGCAATGGGGTGGGTTTCTCATCCGGGCTCAGTACACTGAAATCCCTGTGAAGCTTCGCCTGAATAAGACTTGCGAGTGTTTCCCAATCAATTCGGCGGACACCCTTTTCCGGGATATACTGCACTTTGTCATTTGCGGTAATGCGCCGAACAGCGTTCGCGGGTGTGCCGAAGGTTTCTTTTTCCCAAGCAGGGCTTAGATGTTCTTTAAGTGGTTCTAAGTTGTAACTCATATGAAGGGAGAACTCTTTCGGGAAATGATAACGTGCATATGCGCGTTCCCACAGGTTACCTTCCTCCAGTTGCTGTATGGCGGATTCCAGGCTTTTAACGTTGTAGCTCACCCCCACCTGACCTGCGGTATACGTCATCATCTGGGGATCGGGTTCAAGCACTTCAAAGGTGACAGGCCAGTCCTCCAGCTTTTGAATCTGTTCGTTCAATTCATGCAATACGTTCTTACGATTGCCTTCCACCAGCATGCCGCCAACATGCACATTCTTGGGCAGCGCAGGCTGGTTCACATACATATACAGCAATCCATATGACGCGGAGCCGATCAAGAGGATGGAGAATAGAACAATGACCGTTAAATGTATTTTTTTCATAACCGTACGCTCCTTTATACTTCTGTTGTTCCCGATTTTGTAACACTTTCTATATATATGATCCAATGCAGGAAAACTTTCGGGTACTCAATAGGTAACAAATTTGTTACAATAAACTTCATATGAATCCATGCTTCACCATCGAAACAGGAACGAAGTGGATTTTTTCCTGATGAAATTCAGGTCTTTTTAAAGGAAATGCCGGGATTGTGTCGAAATGATAATGGCTAACTATGCGAGCAGGAAGTGATGATGTGATAGAAATGCAGGACGTGTGGAAGACCTACGCCAATGGGACCCACGCATTACAAGGGGTGTCGGTGAAGATCGACCGCAATGAATTTGTCTATATCGTCGGTCCGTCCGGCGCAGGCAAATCGACATTTATGAAATTGATGTACAGAGAAGAAGTTCCGACAAAAGGACAAATATCCATTAACGGATTTAATATTGGTAAGTTGAAGCCAAGAAAGATTCCTTATGTGCGCCGCAACATCGGCGTTGTGTTCCAAGACTTCCGTCTATTGCCGAGAATGACGGCTTTTGAGAATGTGGCATTTGCCATGGAAGTCATTGAGGCGCCTAAGCGGCACATCAAGAAACGGGTCATGGAAGTACTCGACTTGGTGGGACTACGCAGCAAAGCGAATCGTGAACCTTCTCAGCTCTCAGGCGGGGAACAGCAACGTATTGCCATTGCGCGGGCTATCGTCAATAACCCATCGGTTATTATCGCGGATGAGCCTACAGGTAACCTCGATCCGGAGACGTCGTGGGGCATTATGCAGCTGCTGGATGAGATTAATTTCCGGGGAACAACCATTGTTATGGCAACCCACAACAAAGATATCGTGAATACGATGCGTAAACGGGTTATCGCCATTGAACGTGGACAGATTGTACGGGATCAGATGAGAGGGGAATACGGTTATGAATTTTAGTACTCTCTTGCGCCATCTGCGGGAGGGATTCAAAAACGTATTCCGCAACGGCTGGATGTCTGTGGCCTCCATCATGTCCATCATTGTGTCGCTATTGATTCTTGGTGTGTTTATGCTACTGGTGCTTAATGTGAACTCCATGGCGAATCAAGTGGATAGCCAGGTGGAGATCAGCACATTTCTCGAACTGAATGTGGACGAGAACCTGCGTAACACATTGGAACAAGAAATCAGCGCGATGCCTGAAGTAAGTGAGATTCGTTTTGTTTCCAAGGAAGAAGGACTCAAGGAGTTCCGTGATCGTCTTGGAGAGAGTGCAGATAACGTGCTTAGCGGTTTCGATGTGGACAACAACCCACTGCCGGAGACCATTGAAGTTGAGGTCATTGAACCGGAAACCGTCACTTTTGTGGCGCAAAAAATCGAAGCTTTGAACGAAAAACACCCGGAGAAGCCAATCATGAAAGTGAATTACGGCAAGGAAACGGTGGAAGTGTTGTTCAAATTTACGAAGCTTGTTCGTAACATCGGATTTATTTTTGTTGGGGGACTGGGTCTCATGTCCATGTTCCTGATCTCGAATACGATTCGCGTAACGATTCTGGCCCGTCGCCGGGAGATTGGTATTATGAAGCTGGTTGGTGCAACCAACACCTTTATCCGTTGGCCTTTCTTTATTGAAGGTGCACTCATTGGATTTATTGGCTCTGTGATTACGGTTGCGGTACTGTTCGTCGGATACAGCCAGTTGATGTCCACGATTGGTCAGGATGTCTTCATGCAGATGCTTAACTTGATTCCGCTCAGCGATATCTGGCTGCTGTTTGGAACCCTGTTGATCGGGCTCGGTGTGCTGGTAGGTATTTTGGGAAGTACACTGTCCATTCGAAAATCACTTAACGTTTAAATTTTGTTTTGAAACGATCAAATTGCAGAATATGTCGAAAAGAATGGTAAAGCAGGTTCATTAATGGGCGCTGTTTGACGATATGTAGGAAAGACGGAGTCTTTAAGATGGAAGAAAGCAAAGAACATGCTGTTCGCCACCTGTGCAGGTTGCTTTCTTGTGAAATCATAGGATGGGGGATCATCATTTTGAAAAAAACTGCTTCGCTGCTGGCCTTTACGTTATTGGCCAGTTTGACGCTTCAACCTTCTGACGGATATGCCAAGAGCAGCATCAGCGATATTGACCAACAGATTCAGCAACTGGAGAGCAAGGCAGCTTCTGCCAAGCAGGAGCAAAAAAAAGCGGCTTCCAACAAAAAGGAAGCGCAGCATTACAAGAACAAAACCAACGCTTATCTGAAGGTTGTCATGGAACAGATTAATGTCGTTAGTGATGAACTGGCTAGTGTATCCTTGCAAATCGAGAACACGGAGGAAGATCTCCGTACAACGAAGAAAGATCTGCAAGCGGCAGAAGAACGCATCGTTGCAAGGGAGAAATTGTTGGAGTCACGTGTACGCCTGATGTATACAGACGGTGCTGTATCCTATCTGGATGTATTGTTGTCCTCCACCAGCTTCACTGACTTTCTGACCCGTGCGGATTCACTCAAAACGATCGTGGATCAGGATCAGCATCTGCTGGATGAGCACAAAGCGGACAAGCAACTTGTCGTGGACAAAAAGGCAGAATTGGATGTGCAATATGCGGAAGCCAAGAGCCTGTATGCACAGAAGAAACAGCGCAAGTCCCAATTGAATGAAAAAGAAGCGGAAAAGCAAGTGCTTCTCGCTTCATATGATGCTAAAATCGAAGAGTCAGAAGAGTTGACACAAGAGCAGGAAGACGTATTGATGCAGATTGCCAGCAAACGTTCGGCCCTTCTTCAAGAGAAAAATAAATTGCGTGAACAGCAAGCAGCCGCAGCGGCCAAAGCCAAAGCAGCAGCTGCTGCCCGGGCGAAAGCTGCTGCCAAGGCACCAACCAGAGTCAGCGCGGATAGCAGCAGTGAGGTTACCTATTCATCCGGTAATGGTATCTTCTCAAAACCGGTATCTGGAGGACGTATTTCTTCTGGATTCGGTCCCCGTACCCATCCAATTACGGGTGTAGTGGGTAAAATGCATGCCGGTGTCGATTTTGCTGTTCCTCAGGGAACTTCAGTTCACGCGGCCTCTGGCGGAATCGTGATCATGGCTGAATGGTATAGCGGTTATGGTTATACGGTTATTGTGGACCATGGCGGTGGTCTTTGGACGTTATATGGTCACTTGCGCGAAGGTGGATTTAAAGTCAGCAAGGGAGACACTGTAAGCAAAGGGGATACCATTGCTGAGTCAGGTAATACAGGAAACTCCACGGGACCTCACTTGCACTTTGAAGTAAGAGATAACGGTACCGCGGTAAATCCGATGAACTATTTGTAATTATTGCTCCATAGAACGAATGGAAAAAACATATTCCGTACAAGCTAGACATATACTAAGCTGGCATGTTCAGGGAATGGGTCCAAACAACAATGGAATCGGACACGCTTTAAAACGAAAGGCGGTGACAAACGGATGATGAAAAAAAGATCGGCGCTACTGCTTGTCATTTTGGGTCTTCTGGGTGGTAGTTTGCTAACCCTGGTACTTATGACTTACCCGGGAATAGCGAACCAGACCACAGCTGGCGAGGGTTTGCTAGCCAGTGTAACCGGCAGTACGCAGCAGAAGAACGATTTGAAGAAGATTGAAACCGCGATGGATTTGATCTCAAGCAACTATTATAAAGACGTGGATCAGACCAAATTGATTGACGGTGCGATCAACGGCATGATGGAATCCCTTGGTGATCCGTACTCCAACTATATGGGGCAGGAAACGGCTGCTCAGTTTGAAGAGTCGATCGAAGGTTCATTTACCGGTATTGGCGCAGAGGTATCCTCACAGGATGGAAATGTCGTTGTTGTTTCCCCAATCAAAGGATCACCTGCCGAAAAAGCGGGTATTCGTGCGAAAGACATGATTATGTCAGTCAACGGCGAATCTCTGCAAGGGTTGGAACTGAACAAGGCTGTCAACAAAATCAGAGGTCCTAAGGGTAGTGAAGCGAAGGTACAGGTCAAACGTGCCGGATCTACCGAACTGATTGAGTTTGTTATTGTGCGGGATGACATTGATCTGGAGACCGTATATGCTCACATGGAGGATGGCGGAATTGGCGTCATTGCCATTACTCAATTCTCTTTGAATACAGGCGATCGCTTCAAGGAAGAGTTGGCGAAGCTTGAGAAGCAGAACATGAAAGGTCTGGTCATCGACGTACGGAATGACCCAGGCGGTGTATTGCAAGTCGTGATTGATATTGCTGAACAGTTTGTTCCTAAAGGCAAGGTTATTGTGCAAGTCGAAGACAAGAACGGCAAAAAGGAACAAAGCAAATCCAATGGATCAGCCAAAGCTTATCCAGTCACAGTCCTGATGAACAAAGGCAGTGCCAGTGCGTCGGAGATTTTGGCCGGTGCATTACAACAGTCAGCAGGTGCGAAGTTGATTGGTGAAAATTCCTTTGGTAAAGGAACCGTGCAGACGAGTTATGACAAGCAAATGGGTGACGGCAGCTTGCTGAAGATTACCATTGCCAAATGGCTCACGCCGAACGGGGACTGGATTCATGAAAAAGGAATCAAACCGGATATTGCGGTAGACCAGCCGGATTATTTCTCGGTGGCACCGATTAATAAAGAGAAGTTACCACTGAAATATGACAGCAATAGCACGGATGTGAAAAGTGCGCAGACGATGCTGAGAGGACTCGATTTCAAACCGGATCGTGTGGATGGATACTACGACCAGAAGACGGAAGAAGCGGTCAAGGCATTCCAGAAGCAAAAAGGCATTCAGGCCACAGGCCAGATTGACGAGAAAACCGCTGAATCACTGGAAGCGGCTCTGATTGAACGTATTGCCAATCCTCAATATGATGCACAGCTGAAACGCGCGATCGAAAATGTCTCAAAGGATATTTCGTCCGCTGTGTCGAAGCCATAAAGAAGGCTGATTTTCAGCCTTCTTTTTTTCTGAACCGGCTGAAAGAGAGGGGTGAAGAACCACGATGGAATGGGTATGGCCGTGGTTAACTACATTAGGCGAAGCAGTGTTGCAGTTGTTTATTCAGCCGTTTTATTATATTGCGGTGATCCTGATTGCGCTCATCTATCATCGTCAATTACTGCAGGAGCGTAAATTGTTTCATGTTCGTTTGCAAAGCTCAATTACACAGACGATTCGTGCCGTACTGGGAGGCATACTCATTGGTACCATCGTCTCGATTGTATCCCTATTCCTCGGTGCACATCTTACACTGGGAAGCCTGATATGCATATGGGCTGCAACGTTAATTCTATCCTTGTTTCGTATCCGGTATCTGTGTTTTGCCTACGCGGCCGGGTTACTGGGTGTGCTGCAATTTGGTTTGAATCTGGCTTCAGGCTGGCAACCTTCAGGTTGGATAGGGAGTATAACGGAAACGTTACGTACCTTGGATATGCCTGCACTGCTTGTCCTGGCGGCCCTTCTACATATGGGTGAAGCCCTGTTGGTACGCATGCAGGGAGTATCCATGGCATCACCGCTTCTCTTCGAGGGAAAACGCGGGAAACTGGTTGGGGGATATCAACTGCAACAGTTCTGGGCCATTCCCTTACTGATACTTGTACCAGTCACAGGAGGTGGCGCGGAGCTGGCATGGAATCCATTTATGAATGCCGGTCAGAGCTATATGCTGTTTGCGTTGCCCATCATGCTCGGATTTGGTGAGATAACGCAGAGTATGCTTCCGGGACAAAAGGTGCAGATCTCATCCAAGCGATTGATGATGTATGGAGCAACTTTGCTCGTGTTCAGTTTACTTGCTGCATGGTGGTCTCCACTCATGGTGGTTGCGGCGCTGATTGCATTTATTGGACATGAATTTCTGGTATGGTATAGCGCATTTGAAGAGCAAAACCGCAGCCCGGTATTTGTCCATCCGCAGCATGGGTTGAAGGTATTGGCTGTTATACCGGAGAGTCCTGCTGCAGATTTGGGGATCGAAGCAGGAGAGACATTGTACAAGGTGAATGGCAAGTTGGTTCATTCACCGGAAGAGTTGCATCGCGCCCTGCGGATGAACCCGGCTTTTTGCAAGCTTGAGGTACGAAATCACCAGGGAGAAAGCAAATTCATGCAGCGAGCAATCTATGAAGGGGAACATCATCAGCTTGGGGTCATTATGGCACCGGACAATCACGAGGTCTGGGCGATTCGGTTGCGTCCACTGACGCTGTTCCATATCATCAACCTCAAGTTGCTTGCCCGTCTGAAAAAACCACACAGGGACGAAGCTCCCTTGGCATTACCGCCAGCTCCTGTGGCCAGTGATAAAGGGTCCGTGGAGATGTAACTAGCATACGTGATGAAGTATGTTGCATACATCAAGCAATGAAAAAGGTATTTCCGAGCGCCGTCGCAGGCAAGGGAAATACCTTTTTGTTATTTTTTTAACATGAAGATAGCGATTTGGGTCCGATCACGCAAGTTCAGCTTGCCCAGAATATCGGTGACGTAGTTCTTGACTGTGCCTTCACTGAGGAACAGTTTGGCGGCAATTTCCTTGTTGGACAACCCCTCCGATATGGCCTCGGCAACCGCCAGCTCCATACGGGTCAGTCCATAGGCTTCGATTGGGTGATGAGTCAGGGAAGTTGGAGAAGGACGAAGAAGGCCTGTTAGCTTGCGGGCAATATCCGGATGGATTAACATATCGCCGTTATGTACGGTCTTGATGCCTTGAATAATCCGTTCAGGCGGCACATTTTTAAGCAAATAACCGCTTGCTCCATTCTGTAATGCCTGAATGATATACTCATCGTCGTCAAACGTAGTCAGCATGAGCACCTGAATTTCAGGAAAGCGTGCCTTGATCAGCCCAGTACCTTCAACTCCGTCACATTCCGGCATCCGAATATCCATCAACACCACATCCGCAGGTGTGCCTGCTTCAAGTAATTCCAACGCTTCCTGTCCATTTGAGGCCGTACCTGTAACGCGAATGCCAGAGTCGAGTCCAAGCAGCACTTTCAGGCTCTCACGGATGAAGTAGTCATCATCGGCGAGAAGCAGCCGAATAAGTGGGTGCTGGGCTGAATCCTTTTTGTTGTTCATATCATTCCGTTCGGACATGAGCACATTCACTTCCTTTTTTCAGAGTAGATCCATCTGGTTCGTTATTGGAATGCGTGTAATCACGGTATACGGATAAGCTGATTGGATCTCCAAGGTTCCTCCCACCATTTGTGTACGTATACGCATGCTTTCCTGTCCTATGCCACTTGATTTAGACGAATGCGGATTAATTTTGCCATCATTACTTACGCTCATACAGATTTCCTGATCCGCGAATACCAACTCCAATGTGATAGAAGAGGCATTTCCGTGTCGTAGTGCATTCGTTACGGCTTCTTTGACATTTTTGTATAAAACGATTTGTATGCTGGGGTACAGCACATGGGATGCGCCTTGAACTTCAAAATGTGTCTTCACCCCGGTATCTCTGCCCACTTCCTCCAGAAGACGATCCAGTGCATAGGTATTGGAACCATAGGAATCCGGTCGCAGTTTGTGAAGTGTACTTCGCATATCATCCATACTGGTGGCCAATTGATCACGAATCTGTCTCACCATTTCCGTTCCTTTTTCCGGATCTCGGGGGAGAGTCATCAGAGCGGCTTCCGACATCATTTTGGTGCGAATCAGTCGATGTCCGATATCATCATGAAGCTGTCTGGAGATACGTGTGCGTTCCTCTGCCTGAGCTACTCCTTCAAGTTGCTTTGTAAATAACAGGAGCTGTGCACGTGCTTCTTGAAGCTCGTAATGTTTACTGCGGAGCTCGTCATAGACTTGTTCCAGTTGTCCGCGGCTGGTAGCTGTTCTTGATCCCTGCCAGGAGAGAGCCGCTGTGATGAGCAGAAGCAGGTTGCCAAGGACCATCGTTGTTGCCTCTGCGGAGAATAATGTGGTGGTGATTGTATTTAGTGTGGTTAACCCTGGCTGCGTTACCTGTGGCACAGAATAATACCATCCCAAAGCGACATTGCTTGTGGCAAGCTGAATGGCAAACATCAACCATCTCCGGTTTCCCTCGAGTCTGTATATATACACGTAGAGCACGGATAGAGAGAGGAATAGCAGGATGGGTCCATACGAAGCAATCAGCCAACAGCTCCAGAGTATTTCGGCCAAAAGCAACAGCCACTGCTGTGTACTTGAACGGTTGAAATCTTTCCACACGGAGAGTCCGAGCGCGATGATGATATATAGGGTGTAGACAGCTTCGTTTTCCAAGGGCAGCATCAACATGTACAGTACGGCTGGAATGATAATTAATCCGTATTGCAGAAACCGCATCGGCATAGGGTTGTGACATCCTTTATATAAAAAGTGGAGTAGAAAATCTCTCGGTAATGCGCCCTTGATTATACCATAAGCAGCATTTGAAGCAGGAGATGACCTAAGTCACCTTCGATTCATGACTTTTCGTACCTTCGCTAAAGAGTGCGATCCGTTACAATACAAATATGAAATCCAGCGGCAGAGGCCGAAACGGAAGAGGGGCGTAAAAGGGATGGGTATACTTGAAGTACATCATGTTGTGAAACGATACGGCAGCAGGTTGTCCGTGGATCATTTGAACCTTAGTGTTGGCAAAGGCGAAATTTTTGGATTACTCGGTCCCAATGGAGCAGGAAAAAGTACCACCATCAGCATGATAGCCGGGCTCCTGAACATGGATCAGGGGGAGATCAGATTAGATGGTATATCGGTTAAGGAGCAGCCACTTGAGGTAAAGCGCAAGATTGGACTGGTTCCGCAGGATCTGGCTTTGTACGAAACGATGACGGCTGCCGAGAATGTAACCTTTTTCGCCCGCCTGTATGGATTGCGTGGGAAATTGCTGAAGGAAAGAGTGCAGGAGTCCCTTGAATTTGTAGGGTTACAGGATAAAGCTAAGGATGCTCCCTCGACCTTCTCCGGCGGTATGAAACGCAGGTTAAACATCGCATGTGCGATTACACATCGCCCGGATCTCATTATTATGGATGAACCAACAGTAGGCATTGATCCACAATCGCGGAATCATATCCTTGAATCGGTACGCACACTCAACAAGATGGGTTCAACGATTATATATACAAGTCATTACATGGAGGAAGTGGCGGCGATTAGTCACCGGGTTGCGATTATGGATCAAGGGCGAATCATTGCCTGTGGCACGGAAGCAGAGCTGAGAGAACGGGTGGCATCGGAGGAAAAAGTAGTGCTCTCCACTTCCGGTATCGGTCCGGGCGTCGTGGAAGAATTGAAACTTCACCCTCGCGTGCGATCGGTAGACGTTTCAGAGAATACATTGACCATTACGCTGCCTTCGGCACAGCAGGATCTCCAGGATCTGCTCTTCATTTGCAGCAAACATGAAATATCCATTCAATCACTTAAGGTTGAAGAACCGGATTTGGAAACATTGTTCCTCAATCTGACCGGGCGTACGCTTCGAGACTAGGGGGAGCAAGAGATGAATATATGGCATATTTGCATCTTTGAGTTAAGACGTATTCTTAAGATTCGATCTGTGGTATTGAACCTGTTCATCCTGCCGTTGTTACTGATTTTTATATTGGGCACGGCTCTTTCCAGTACGATGGGGACGGCGGATGATGTTATTCCAGATAGTGTACGTGTGGGAATTATCCATTTGAGTACTGAATCTGGTGGAGGATCAGATACGCTTAATCAAGCGCTGGATACATTCGTTGCATCCCCGGGAGTGGCTGAGATGGTCAAGGTGCAGAACTTTAAAACAGAGGAAGAGGCTGTCCATTCGCTGCGTACCGGCAAGCTGGACTTTGCTGTAATGATTCCTTCGGATTTTGAGGAAAACGTGATGACGGGGAAAGAGGCCAGGTTACAATGGATACGAGGAAAGGATAATACGCTCAATATCTTGGGCGAAACTTTGTTCACGCGATTTACGGATGAATGGAACCGACAGATGGCGATGACCAGAGTGCTTGGTCCGGAAGTGATTGCTGTCATGTCCTCTTCTTCGAAGTCTGGTGCGGAGAGTTCCACGTCCATAACTGTCGTCAATCCCGGAAAAACAGGCACAGCCTACAGCGCTTCTCAATACTATGCCGCATCCATGCTGGCCATGTTCATGTTGTACTCCGGTATGACGACAAGTACCAGCCTTTTTGGAGAGCGGGATAACCGAACGTTGATTCGCCTTCAGGCTGCGCCGATTGGTAACGGAGTTATTTTCGCTGGCAAAATTGCAGGCAATAGTCTGCTCGCTTTCTTGCAGGCAACGACGATTATCCTTATGACGTCTTGGTTCTACGGTGTAGATTGGGGAACCCATCCCTGGTATATTGTGCTGACTTGTGTAGGAATCACATTGGCATCCATGACCCTTGGCGTGATCGTGGCATTAATATGCAAAACCACGGCATCGGCCAGCGCAACCATCCAAGGTATCATCATAGCTATGACATTCATTAGTGGCGGGTTTAGACCCATTCCGATTGATTTTGTACAACGGCTTAGCGAATTCACGGTTAACCACTGGGCGCTCCAGAGTTTTCTGAGAATGATGCTGGATGCACCAGTAGGCGAGATTGTATATAGCATTCTGATGCTAGGCGTGGTATGCGCTGTATTACTGTTGATCTCGGGATTAATCTATAGAAAGGCAGGATACCGATATGAATAGTCTACACATCGCCTGGTTGATGATTAGACGTACACTAGGTCGTAAAATGGGCTTCATTACGTTTCTACTTCTGCCTTGCCTGGTGGTTACAGGGGCGGTTGCTCTTTTTGGAAACGAGCAGAGTGCACGTACTGTTATCCCCTATGTCAATGAGGGTGGAGGGGCAGCAGGAGCGTGGATGATTCAAGAACTTGCTGGCAGAGAGGAGTACCTGCTCAAGCCGATGACTAACGAAGCAGAAGTGAAGGAAGCCATCGCTCAGCAAAAAGGAAGTTCTGGCATCATTATTCCAAAGCGATATACGGAAGATCTCTTACAAGGCAAGGCAACTGAAATTCAACTGGTGGAGCTGCGGATAAGCGAAGCTTCCTACACACTGCGAGCAGCTGTTGAAGGTTTGGCGAGTGGATTGCAACAATCTGCTTCAGCTATTACGTTGGCCGCAGGTCCTGTCTCAAGTGAGACTGATAAACTATCGAGTATACAGAAGCGATTTGAACAGCTTTTACAGGAGATAGGAAAGCATCGGGTTGCTGGTGAAGTCACCGCTCTGCAGATCTATCCCAAGCCAGGCCTGAACAATGTGACTGGATTTACAATCATGTTTATGATGGGGCTGCTGACCAGTGCAGTGGCTGTGATCATGGAAGATCGCAGGAAACGTACGATGGCGAGAGTATATACGGCACCCGTTCGTGCATATGAGATTGCGCTTGGCAATTTCCTGGGTAGCTTTGTCATTGGTATGATTCAGATTGTAATCGTTTTGGGAGTCAGCAGGTGGCTGATTCATTATGATGCCGGTATTCCTTTTGGCATTCATTTCCTGATCTTGGCAGCATTCATGTTGGTCTCCATGGGGCTCGCAAGTACCGTGGCAGGATTAATCCGTAATCCCAAAAATGCGAATATGCTGAATTCACTTGTCATTATGCCTACCTGTATGATAGGCGGTTGTTTCTGGCCCATCTCGTTCATGCCTGACTATATGCAAAAGCTCGCCAACTTTGTTCCGCAGAAATGGGCGATTCAGGCGGTGGAGACGATCTCTGCTGGTGGTACACTGTCGGATATTACACTGCCACTATTGATTTTGTTTGGCATGGCTGCCATTTTGCTGACTGTAGGCTCGGCTATTCTGCGTCCTAGCCAGCCAGGAGTAGAGGCATAGGCATAAGGTGTAGATCAAGATCAAGACGAGTTTTGGAGAGCTAATGTCAACCGAAAAAGATATCAAACAAAAAGCACGTTCTGCCTGAACTTGATTCAGCAGAACGTGCTTTTTGTTTGATATAAGAATGAAGATTAAAGAATGTTAATGATGCATTAAACGAGATATAGATGATTAAGGTTGGAGTTGACGCAAGACAGTGATTTCGACCCGACGGTTCTTTTGTCTTCCGGCCGCTGTGGTGTTGTCACCCGTTGGGCGAGTATCCGCATATCCGGCATACTGGAATCCGTCCGGGTTAAGTTTCTCTGTATCCAGAAAAAAGCGTAATACAGACAGTGCGCGTTCCCCGGAAAGCTGCCAGTTATCAGTATAGGCCGAGTTTGCTCCGACAGGAACGTTATCGGTATGACCCTCAATGCTGACAACGGTATTTAGATCCCGGAACAGGCTGGCAAGCTTACTGAGCGTTGGTGCTGCACCGTCCTTCAGAGCGGCCTGTCCCTGATCAAACAGGAAGCGGTCACTAAGTGTAATGGATAGGCCCTGTGGCTTGTCCGCAACAAAAATCTGATTTTCCAGTTTATTATCCTCGATATATTGGGTAATCACATTGAACAGATTTTGCAGTTCCTGCTCCTGTGATCTGAATTGTTCTTCCCGTTCTGTGAGGGGCTTGTCATCATCATCTGGCGTTGCCGTTCCGGAATCGGAAGGGTTTCCTTCACCTTTTGAAGAATCTTCCCCTTGAATTCCGGATGGTGGAGTCTCAGTAATCGTCTGTCCGGGTTTCTCGCCGAGTCCTTCACCAAGTTCAAGGATCGAGTCGGACGCATTGAATGTATTTTGTAACGACTGAGTAACGACGTCATATTTACCGGAATCCAGATTGCTCATGGCGTACATGATGACAAAAAAGATCAGAAGCAAGGTTATGAGATCGGCATAAGTTATCATCCAGCGATCCCGATGATCAACTGTTTCACGTTTTCCGCGCCGTTTACTGCGCCGACTCATCCAATCCCTCCTTTGCTAGGGGGCGTATAGGCTGACGATGCGTAAGGGTGAAAGACTCCAGTCTTTTGCGTACAAGCTGGGGATTCTCACCGTTCTGAATGGCAAGTACACCCTCAAGAAGCATTTCCATGGTCTGCACTTCGTCAGCACCTCTGGATTTGATTTTGGATGCAATGGGCAAAAAGATAAGATTGGCACTGGCGACCCCATACAGGGTTGCGGTAAAGGCAACAGCAATAGCAGGTCCGAGTCCGGTGGGATCGGTCAAACTGCCAAGGACCTGAATAAGTCCCATCACGGTTCCGATGATACCCATGGTTGGGGCATAACCGCCAGCAGATTCGAAAATTTTGGCGTAGCCCTCATGTTTTTGTTCAATAGAGTCAATCTCCATCTCAAGGATCTGGCGAACCACATCCTGATCCGTACCATCGACAACCATCTGAATACCGTCTTGCAAAAATGGATGCGGATGATCCATAACCTTGCGTTCCAATGCAAGCACACCTGAGCGGCGTGCGATCGAAGACATCTCGACCAATTCTTCAACCCACAAGCCTGAATCATTATTGTGACGTCCAAAAGCCATACGCAGGGCAGCTGGAATCGTACGAAGACGATGCGCTGGGAAACTGGCAACCACAGCAGCAATCGTTCCACCGAATACAATTAAAGCAGCCGTTTTTTGCAGAAGACCGGACAACTGGCCGCCTTCCCACAAAAAACCGCTAATGACTGCGGCAATTCCGGCAATAATACCGATAAGTGTCGCAATATCCATAAATTAACCCACTCCTATCTTCATTTCACGTTTGCATCACTAAAACGAACGAGGTATAATTAAAAGGGAACAAATATTCCTATTACTATAAGTTTTCCCATATGAAAATTCGGGGAACTTCGACAATATATAGTGACTATTATTTTAGACGATAGGGTGAGATACGGCAATGAGCGATATTATAATGAGCGACAAAACGTTCGAAATCGAGTCAGAGTTTTCTCCCCAAGGTGATCAACCTGCTGCCATTAAAGAATTGGTGAAGGGTGTTCAGGAGGGGAAGAGGTACCAGACACTGCTGGGTGCAACCGGTACGGGTAAGACGTTTACGATCGCCCAGACGATAGCCCAACTGCAACGTCCTACGCTGATTATTGCACACAACAAGACGTTGGCAGCGCAGCTTGCAAGTGAGTTCAAAGACTTTTTTCCTAATAACATGGTTGAGTATTTTGTCAGTTATTACGATTATTTTCAGCCAGAAGCATATATTCCGTCCTCCGATACGTATATCGAGAAGGATTCAAGTATTAATGAAGAGATCGACAAACTGCGGCATGCAGCGACAAGTTCGTTGTTTGAGCGTAGGGACGTCATCATTGTAGCGAGTGTTTCTTGCATCTATGGTTTGGGTTCACCGCACTCGTATTCAAGCATGTTGCTGTCACTTCGGGTAGGCATGGAGAAACCGCGCAATCAGATTTTGTCCCGTCTGGTAGAGATTCAGTATCAGCGGAACGATATTAACTTTGTACGGGGTACGTTCCGTGTTCGTGGGGATGTTGTTGAGATTTTCCCTGCTTCCAAGGGTGAACATGCAATTCGTGTTGAATTGTTTGGTGATGAGATCGAGAAGATTACGGAGATTGATGTGTTGACCGGAGAACTGATTGGCGAACGTGAACATATTGCCATCTTCCCGGCGTCTCACTTCGTAACGCAAGAAGAGACGATGAAGGTTGCGCTGGTGAACATTGAGCGTGAACTGGAGGAGCGTCTTGAAGTGTTGCGTGAACAGGGGAAACTGTTGGAGGCTCAGCGACTGGAGCAGCGCACACGGTATGATATCGAGATGATGAAGGAAGTCGGATTCTGTTCGGGGATTGAGAACTATTCCGGTCCCCTGACTTTCCGCGAACGCGGCGATACTCCATATACATTGATGGACTATTTCCCGGATGACATGTTGATCGTGGTCGATGAGTCTCACGTGACTCTGCCACAGATCCGTGCGATGTACAATGGTGACCAAGCGCGGAAGACAGTACTGGTTGAACATGGTTTCCGCCTGCCGTCAGCGCTGGATAATCGTCCGCTCAAATTCGAAGAGTTTGAAGGCAAAATGGATCAGATTATCTATGTATCAGCAACACCAGGCCCGTATGAGATTGAGCATACCGATACGATGGTGCAACAGATTATCCGTCCAACCGGATTGCTTGATCCAATTATTGAACTGCGTCCAACAAAGGGACAGATTGATGATTTGATTGGTGAGATTAATGACCGGATTGCCAAAGACGAGCGTGTGTTGATTACAACATTAACGAAGAAGATGTCTGAGGACCTGACGGATTATCTGAAGGAAATTGGAATTAAGGTACGTTACTTGCACTCCGAGATTAAGACGTTGGAACGGATGGCCATTTTACGTGATTTAAGGTTGGGTGTTTTCCATGTCCTGATCGGGATCAACTTGTTACGGGAAGGTCTCGATCTGCCCGAAGTATCCTTGGTAGCCATTTTGGATGCTGATAAGGAAGGATTCTTGCGTTCTGAACGCTCACTGATCCAAACGATTGGGCGGGCGGCACGGAACAGCGACGGTCGCGTTATTCTATACGGTGACAAAGTGACCGATTCGATGGATAAGGCGATAAAGGAGACCGAACGTCGTCGTGCAATCCAGATCGAGTACAACGAGAAGCATGGAATCACACCACAGACGATTCGCAAAAAAGTGCGTGATGTGATTGAGGCAACCAAAGTTGCCGAATCTAAGAAAGACTATCTCACCGGCGCTGCCGAGAAGATGTCGAAGAAAGACCGTCAGGCGCTTATTCAGCGCCTAGAGGTAGAGATGAAAGATGCAGCCAAAAACCTGCAGTTTGAGCGTGCTGCCGAGCTTCGTGATGCGTTGCTGGAACTTCGCGCTGAATAAGATACAGCTCATTCATATGCTCCAGTAAAGATGGATCTGTAACAAGAGAACGGCCAATTGGCCGTTCTCTTGTTGAGTAAGGAAATCGTTGATATGTACCGATAATAAGAGATGTTGAAATCTTGAATTCGGGTCTATACTGATAAAAATGTTGAAATTGGTTAAAAGGTTTATAGGAAAGCAATTGGGAGTCGTGTCCCCCTGATAGCCAAGAGGTACGATGTTATTGACCTTGGAGCCGAGCCAAAGGCAATGGCGACCTTGTCGCGACCAAGGCGAAGCCGAGAGCGTCCCCGGTGTTGACCTTGGAACCGAGCCCGAAGGCAATGGCGACCTGGCGCGAACGAGGCGAAGCCGAGAGCGTCTCGCTCTTGACCTTGGAGCCGAGCCGAAGGCAATGGCGACCTGACGCGACCAAGGCGAAGCCGAGAGCGTCCCGCTCTTGACCTTGGAGCCGAGCCAAAGGCAATGGCGACCTGACGCGATCAAGGCGAAGCCGAGAGCGTCCGGCTCTTGACCTTGGAGCCGAGCCGAAGGCAATGGCGACCTGTCGCGACCAAGGCGAAGCCAAGAGCGTCCCGTTCTTGACCTTGGAGCCGAGCCGAAGGCAATGGCGACCTGTCGCGACCAAGGCGAAGCCAAGAGCGTCCCGCTCTTGACCTTGGAGCCGAGCCAAAGGCAATGGCGACCTGTCGCGACCAAGGCGGAGCCGAGAGCGTCCCGCTCTTGACCTTGGAGCCGAGCCAGAGGCAATGGCGACCTGTCGCGACCAAGGCGAAGCCGAGAGCGTCCCCTCGCAGTAGAGCGGTCTGATAAGGTTCCGGCAATAGGCCGGAACCTTATCAGAAACTGCGGGCACACGGCAACCCTTCACATAGCAAGACCCGACCCCTCACCGTTGCACCGCTTGTTTCGGGTGTCCAGAGGGCTGCGCCCTCTGGGGCCCTCCCTTGGAAGGGAGGGTTTGGGAGGGATCGAAAAGCCTTTTAAAAGGTTTGGATAGTAAATTTGAGAGGATGAATACTATTGGCGAGCGATAACATTGTCATTAAAGGCGCACGAGCGCATAACCTGAAAAATATCGACATTACCATCCCGCGTGACCGCTTTGTTGTATTGACCGGCCTGAGTGGCTCAGGCAAGTCCTCGCTGGCTTTTGACACCATATACGCAGAAGGACAGCGACGGTATGTCGAATCATTGTCAGCTTACGCACGGCAGTTTCTGGGACAGATGGAGAAACCGGATGTGGATTCCATCGAAGGATTGTCTCCTGCGATTTCAATAGATCAAAAAACAACAAGTCGTAACCCGCGTTCCACGGTAGGAACCGTGACGGAAATTTATGATTACCTGCGTCTGTTATTTGCACGTGTGGGTCATCCACATTGTCCAGACCACGGCGTAGAGATCAGTTCCCAGACCGTAGAACAAATGGTTGACCGTATTATGCAATATCCAGAGCGTACTCGGTTGCAGATTTTGGCACCTATTATCTCAGGACGTAAGGGTGAGCACAAAAGTGTATTCGCTGATGTGTCCAAACAGGGTTTTGTACGTGTACGGGTGAACGGGGAATTGCGTGACCTGTCAGAAGATATCCAATTGGAGAAAAACAAAAAGCATACGATTGAAGTCGTTGTTGACCGGATCGTTGTTAAAGATGATGTACAGGCGCGTCTGGCCGACTCTATTGAAACAGCACTTAATTTGTCCGGTGGACAACTCCTAGTGGACATTATGGGTGAAGAAGAGTTGCGCTTCAGTTCCAACTTTGCCTGCCCGGTGTGTGGATTCAGTATTGAAGAGCTTGCACCACGGATGTTCTCATTTAACAGTCCCTTCGGCGCTTGCCCGGATTGTGATGGGTTAGGTGTCAAAATGATCGTTGACCCTGATCTGCTCGTACCGGATCGCAGCAAGACGATTGAAGACGGTGCTTTTGATGCCTGGACAGGTGGCACATCTACTTATTATCCGCAGTTTTTGAAGTCGGTATGTGAGCACTTTAACATTCCGCAAAATGTACCTGTCGAAGATCTACCCGCTGAGCAGATGAACAAGTTGCTGCAGGGTACGGGTTCGGAGAAAATCCGTTTCCGATATGAGAACGATTTTGGACAACGCAAGGAAGCACTGGTTACCTTTGAAGGTATCGTGAACAATCTGGAGCGTCGTTACCGTGATACAGCATCGGAAGGTATCCGTGAATTCATTGAGGGTTACATGAGTGCAAAGCCTTGTGGTACGTGTAAAGGTCAGCGTCTGAAACGCGAGAGCCTTGCAGTTACAATCAATGATCACAACATGGCCTATGTGACTAGTTTGTCCATTGGTGAAGCCGGCCGATTCTTCGAAACATTGGATTTGACGGAGAAGGAGCGGACGATTGCCAAGCTTATTTTAAAAGAAATCAACAGCCGTCTCGGCTTCCTGGTGAATGTTGGTCTGGATTACCTTACACTGAGTCGTGCTGCCGGAACCTTGTCTGGTGGAGAAGCCCAGCGGATCAGACTGGCTACACAGATCGGTTCCAGCCTGATGGGTGTACTGTATATTCTGGATGAGCCGAGTATTGGTCTGCATCAACGGGATAATGACCGTCTGATCTCAACGCTTGCGCATATGCGTGATATTGGTAACACGTTGATCGTGGTTGAACATGATGAGGATACGATGATGGCTGCGGACTATATTATTGATATTGGGCCGGGTGCAGGTATCCACGGAGGCACCATTATGTCACAGGGTACACCGGAGGAGATCATGAACGATGAGAACTCCTTAACCGGTCAATATTTGAGTGGTCGCAAGTTCATTCCTGTACGTACAGAGCGCCGTAGTGTAGGAGACCGTTGGTTGGAAGTGCGCGGAGCCAAAGAGAATAACCTCAAGAATCTGAACGTGAAGATTCCGGTAGGTGTATTTACGGCGGTAACAGGTGTGTCTGGCTCAGGTAAATCCACATTGATTAATGAGATTTTGTACAAAACGTTGGCACGTGATCTGAACCGTGCCCGGGTACGTCCGGGTCAGCATAAAGAAATTCGTGGTCTCGAACATATTGATAAAGTTATCGATATTGACCAGTCGCCAATCGGGCGGACACCACGTTCCAACCCAGCTACGTATACAGGCGTCTTTGATGATATCCGGGATCTGTTTGCCCAGACGAACGAAGCCAAGGTACGTGGATACAAGAAAGGCCGATTCAGCTTTAATATCAAAGGTGGACGTTGTGAAGCCTGCCGTGGAGACGGTATAATCAAAATCGAGATGCACTTCTTGCCGGACGTTTATGTGCCTTGTGAAGTCTGCAAAGGCAAACGATACAATCGGGAAACGCTTGAAGTGAAATATAAAAACAGAAATATTTCCGATGTGCTGGAAATGACGGTGGAAGATGCAACCCAATTCTTCGAGAACATTCCGAAGATCCATCGTAAAATGCAGACACTGATGGATGTGGGCTTGGGTTATATCAACCTGGGACAACCTGCAACCACATTGTCTGGTGGTGAAGCCCAGCGTGTGAAGCTCGCTTCCGAGCTGTATCGCCGCAGTACAGGGAAAACCATCTACATCCTCGATGAACCGACGACCGGTTTGCATGTCGATGATATCGACCGTTTGCTCAACGTATTGCACCGTCTCGTTGATTCAGGTGAATCAGTCTTGGTGATCGAGCATAACCTGGATGTAATCAAAACAGCTGACTATGTTGTTGATCTGGGTCCGGAAGGCGGTAGCGGTGGAGGAACCATCGTCGCAACGGGAACCCCTGAGGATATCATCAAAGTGGAAGCTTCCTATACGGGCAAGTACTTGAAGCCAGTTCTGGAACGGGATACCGAGCGGAGCAAAGCACTGCAATTGGTGGACTAAGATTCTCTAACCAGTAGTTAGAACCATATGAATGACAGTATTGGCCCTTCTTTTCGAAATGGTTGAGACGTTGGATTACGATCTAACGTGCTCTGCTTCCGGGAAGAAGGGCTTTTTTAAGTTTGAATGATGCACAGTTTTGATCGGTCTAAGGTTATTGCGTGAAAGTGTTTACATATGCATTATGACGAGCATTACAGGAATATTCGGCCAATTTGGATTTTTTTCATTTTTATGGATGATAGGGCTTGCATTACAAGCAGGGTACAGATAACATAGAGGAAGATATTAGGGTATGCGTTAGCTGTTCAACTATGGTAAGGAGGTCTGTCTATCCATGCTGTTTGCAGAAGCTGCCACGGCGAGTACATCGAATTTTAATGCATTTGATATTTTTGTCATCTTATTTACGATCCTGATTTTCATCGGAGTCGTTCGGCTTCTTCGGGCACCGAAGAAGAATCTGTTTGCGATCGGATTTGCAGTAGTCAGTCTACTTGTATTTTTGATGACGGATTATGCAATGATAACCGGTTGGTTTGCTCAGTAGAAAGGCCACTGAAGTGAAGGATCTATAAGCGATTAGTGCATGTTCAAAAAGATCGGTTTTCAGTGCCGAGAAGATGGAATGAAGCTAGAAATGGAGTAGCGGAGCGTAGGCAAACTACGTGAGCAACGGACATTTCGGCTGAATTTCAACTTCGATGCTGATGATGCCACTAGGCATCCTTCGTAATCAAAAGCGAACTTATTGAACAACCTCTAAAAGAGGTATGAAGGAACACTTTCCACGGGAGACATGGAGGGTGTTTTTTTTCGTTTATACTGAGCTGTTAATCAAGATTCTATCTTCTCTA
Source organism: Paenibacillus sp. CB74 (assembly GCF_055687625.1). Lineage (NCBI taxonomy): Bacteria > Bacillati > Bacillota > Bacilli > Caryophanales > Paenibacillaceae > Paenibacillus > Paenibacillus sp. CB74. Next base: position 6,158,553 of record NZ_CM146009.1, read on the forward strand.
CTAAAATAGGACTTAAAACAATTGTATATCCAGATTTTGTATGATACATTGAAGGATACCGGAATTGCAGATGAGAGAAAGAGAAAATAGATTCAGCGATGAATCCGATGTCGAGTCGCGCAAGAAGGATGTATAGAGAGGGTCAGGTGAGAATATGAGCGTGTTGGGTAAAAAGGGAATAGCCATACTGATGGCTGCTGTACTCTCGATTAGTGTAGCGGCAACGGCCGGTGCGGCTGAATCCAAAGCGGCAATGCAAGCGAAAGTGGTGGACGGTCAAGTCTATGTGAACACCAAGGATCTGCTCAAGGCAGTTGGTGGAAGTGGACAATATGATGCCAAATCAGGAACGTACACGTACAAGGGAAGTGAAGCCATCCCCAAAGTGATCGAAAAGGTATCTCCTTCGGTTGTAGGCATTATTGGGAAATCTACCGAAGTGCAAGAAGGTGCATCATCAGACAACCGCTATAATCTTGCGCATGGTACAGGTGTCATTATCCGATCCAATGGATGGATCGTAACGAATGCCCATGTGGTGGATGGATTAACAAACCCTGTGGTCGTAACGACGGATGGCAATACATACAAAATTACGAAAACATACAGTGATGCACTCAGTGATCTGGCGCTAATCAAAATCAATGCCAAATCACTCCAACCGGCGAGCTTCGCCAAAGCTTCACAAACCTCTGTTGGTGAAACGGTGATCGCCTTGGGTACGCCGATTTCCTTTTCCTTGCGCAACTCGGCAACGGTAGGGGTCATTAGCGGTTTGAATCGTGGTGTTGAGGCGACCTATCGGTTAATTCAGACCGACACGGCCATTAACCCAGGAAATAGCGGAGGACCGCTGGTCAACCTGAAGGGTGAGGTCGTCGGTATCAATTCCATGAAATTTTCTGCGGTCGGCGTAGAGAGTTTGGGATTTTCGATTCCGGTGGATACCGTTCAATACATCATCGATCAGTTTTTTAAATATGGCAAAATAAAACGTGCAAGTCTGGGACTACAGCTGGAAGAAAGCTGGTCTGCGATTGTGGGCCTTCCTACAGATGATCCTTTAACGATCACGGGTGTACTGTCTCCTGAAGCGAAGAAAGCCAAAATCAAAGAGGGCGACTTCATCTATAGTGTGGCAGGTACACGTGTCTCCTCTGTAGTAGATATCAATGAGCTGCTCAAAACGTATCTGCCTGGGCAAAAGGTAAAGCTATTGATGCAATCGGATGGCGATATCGTCACCCGCACGTTGGTACTTGCTGATCGCGCAGACATCGTAGACGAGGAAGATGAAGCGTTCCTTGCAGATGAAGAACAATAAAGCCCGGCGATCAGCCCGGATGGAGAGAGGACGAAAGAACGGAATGAAAAAGTCATGGATACGTGTGCTAAGCACAGGTGTATTAACCGGGATGCTGACCATTGGAGCGGCATTACCTGTATGGGCATCTGATCTGACGACAAGTGAATTACGGGTCAAAGCGGGCAGCACGAGCGCTTATATTAACGGTGATAAGCAGGCCATAGCCAAACCTTACAAGGTCAAGGGTGTGACGATGGTACCTGTCGGTGTATTCAAAAAAGCATTTGGCAGTGAAATCCGGCTGGAGAAAAATGATATTGTCAAAATCAAGGAAGGTCCGCACACGGTTACCCTAACGATTGGCAGTTCAATTGCCTGGGTAGATGGTGTAAAGCATGAGATGGGTGCCGCTCCGAAGATGGTGAATGGCGTACTTATGGTTCCACTTCGTCCGGTTGCCGCCGGGATTGGAGCAACGCTAGCTCCGAACAGTTCCGGAGAAATGGTGATTCGTCTGTTGCAAACCGATGATTCGGTAGACGATGAGGACGGCCTTCATCCGGATGAAGGCAAAACCAGAATTGGCAACAGCTTTTACGGCTGGTCCATTAACTATCCGGCAGACCTTATGGTTTTCCAGACCGGTGAGCAGGAGCGCATGATGACTTTTGGTGCTGCGGACAACAGTTATTATCTTGAGGTGTACGTCAGCGATCAGGACGTGGCTCTGGATGCGGATGATTTGTTGCAGCAACTTGTCCAGGAGGCCAAACAATCGGGAGATACGGTGCTGGATCGTGAAGCGGTGTCGAAAGGTAAAACGCCTTATGCACGCATCATTGTGAAAGATGTAGATGGCATGTTGTGGGAGATGCGTCAGTATCTGAACGAGGGCCGTCAATATGATGTGTACCTCGCAGATTACGAAGCCCTGAATTATAAAGATCTGGGCAAGCGTGCGGCGCTGCTCAATTCATTCCAGCCAACCTATGCCGAATCGGATCGAACGATCAAGGATCTCTCCACTGTAGATAACGGCATGCGCTCCGCATGGAATGATGACTATGGTATTGAATTGAAGATTCCTGCCGGCTGGTCGATGGACAACAATCAGATGATCTATGAAGCCAAAGATGGTGCATATCTGCAATGGCGTGTCACTTCGGCGAAAGCAGGTACAACGGTCAAAGACTGGAGCGGCCAACTGGATAAGTGGATGCGCGAGACATTTACACCAGAGAGTTATGAGCCAATTGGCTCATATACGATGGATATCTCGGGAGAGACTGCCGAGGTGAACGAATTCCGTTATAACTTTGGCGGCGGCTGGCAGACCGAGTTCGATGTTCTTTTGCAGAAGAATGGGTATCGATATTATGCAGAGTATACATTCCCGGAAGAGCAAAGTGCAGATCGGGCATGGTTTGAACGGATTATGAAGAGTGTCGAGATTGATTTTGATACGGTTGCCGATAATTTCGGTCAGCTGGATGAAGATCCGTATTTGACAGACAAAACGAAGACACTTACACGTACGTCCAAACGTTATAAATACAGTGTGGATATCCCCCGTTACTGGATGCCTTACAGTGATCGATTCGAGTATTCACCTGTGGTGTACACCTTCACGGGCGGAGAATTCTCCATTGCGGCGAGTGAAGACAAGTCGATCGAGATGACGGTCAGTCAACTGAGAGAAGCTTATGCCGAAGCCACCAAAACGCGGAAAAACTTTCAGCTGCTTCGCAGTGAGGAGTTGACGTTTGCGGGTGTGCCTGCATTTTCCTTCACGTATCATGAGCTGGACAAAGGCGTGCCATATGCGGGTCGCCAGATCGTGTTTGAAAAGGACGGAACGACCTATACGATCACAAGTGGTCTGAATGATGCCAACAAGACAGAAGTTCAGGCGGCAGCCTTGGAAAAAGCAGTGAACTCATTTACTTTTATTAAATAAAATTGATGCATGCCGGAGGGTCAGTGACCTTCCGGCTTATTTGTTTCCTTTATAAGATAAATTAAATATTTACACTGGGACGAAGAGTGCAGAACCGATCTGAAGAAGCGAAGCGTGCGCGTTTATCACCAGATTATTTCCTTTAGAAAAGGAAATAAAAAAAATCTGGGGGTAACAGCGATCGGAAGATGGTACTGCAATCGGAGTGCCTAGTGTAAATCTTAATGGAAATGAAAATGGTAAACGGTTTTTTCAGGAAAACGTAGAAGAGTCGGTGCAGAAGTGGTACACTATACTAGTTCAGGAGTTATGACTGCTGATCTGGTAAATATGAATGACTGTAAGCTTGGAGTTCAGGCAATACAGACATAATAGATAGATATGGTAATACTTTGACAATGCAGGTGTACCCGATAAGGTGCAGTCTCAAGCTTAGTATGTTCAGGCGCTTAAGGATATAGGGATGAAATCCGGCGGATAGCCGGCTATGGGGAGGATCTACATGAAAACAGCAACAATACGAAGAGAAGACGTTGAACTTCTGGCACCTGCTGGTGACTGGGATTGTATGCGTTCGGCGGTAGCCAATGGCGCAGATGCAATTTTCTTCGGAGTCGAAAAGTTTAATGCACGGGCACGGGCGAACAATTTCCGCATGGACGAGCTGCCGGAGATTATGGCGTTTTTGCACAGTTATGGCGTAAAAGGTTTCTTGACCTTTAATATATTGATTTTTGAAAATGAATTGACGGATGCCAAAGAACTTATTGATGCATGTGTCGATGCAGGTGTAGACGCTGTAATTGTTCAGGATTTGGGTCTGGTGAAGATGATCCGCGAGATCTCGCCGGATTTCCCGATTCACGGTTCAACACAGATGACGATTACGTCACCGGAAGCGGTCGAGTTTACGAAGCCGTTTGATATGGAACGTGTCGTTCTGGGACGGGAGAACAACCTGAAGCAGATCCAGAAAATCGGCGAACAAGCGAAGCTTCCCATGGAAGTATTCGTTCACGGTGCGCTGTGTGTCTCATACTCGGGGCAATGTCTGACTTCCGAAATGTGGGGAGGACGTTCGGCGAACCGCGGGGAGTGCGCACAAGCTTGTCGTCTTCCATACGACCTAATGGTGGATGGAGTGCACAAGCCGATGGGTGATGTAGCCTATCTGTTGTCTCCGAAGGATCTGGCAGCGATTGATCTGATGCCGGAACTGATCGAAGCAGGAGTGACTTCTTTCAAAATTGAAGGACGTCTCAAAACGCCGGAATACGTTGCAAACGTGGTAAGCAAATATCGTAAAGCGATTGACCGTTATTTTGATGGAGATAACACACCGCCAAGCAAGGAAGAAGTACGCGAATTGCAGCAAAGCTTCTCCCGTGGATTCACGCATGGTTTCCTGAGCGGTACAAACAACAAAGAACTGGTGGATGGAACGTTTCCGAAAAGCCGTGGTGTCTACCTTGGTCGTGTAGATCAAGTGTTGCGCGATGGTGTGGTCCTGAAGCTGGATGCACCCGTGAAACGTGGAGACGGGATCGTATTTGACGCTGGAGACCCAACGAAGAAGGAAGAAGGCGGACGGGTATACGATGTGCGTCGCAAAGGTGTAAAACTCGAAGGCGAAGCCGAAGAGGGCTGGATCGTTGACGTTGTGCCAGGCCGTAGTGACGTGGATCTGCGCCGCGTGAAAGTTGGCGACAAAGTGTGGAAAACGAATGACCCGGCGCTGGACAAACGTCTGCGTCAAAGCTTTGAGACCGAGAAACCGTTCCGTGTATTCCCCGTGAAGGTGAAGGTCATCGGCAGCCCAGGCCAGCCGCTTAGCACCTGGTGGACAGACGTGCAGAAAGGTACGACTGTCCGGATTGATTCCGCGATGGAACTGGACATTGCACAGAAGCGTCCAATGACACATGAATTGCTCGAAGAGCAGTTCGGACGTCTGGGAGGCACCGTGTTCCAGTTGGAGGGAATGGACGTCAACTTGCACGGTGATGTCATCATCCCGATGCGCGAGTTGAATAACATTCGCCGTCAGGCTGTAGAACAACTTGCGGGTGAACGTCCTAAACCACCTGTCTACGTGAAACGGGCGGTCGATGTGTACGGCGATTCGGTTAAACCGGCATCGCCAGTCGCTCGCGGTCAAGCCGAGTTGACCGCGCTCTGTCGCAGCCTGCCACAAGTGGAGGCAGCGATTGAAGCCGGAATCGGCATGATCTATGCCGACTTCGAGTTTATCAAGCAGTTCCCGGCAGCTGTGGAAGCTGTGCATGCCGCTGGTCGCAAGATCGCGCTGGCAACACCGCGTATTCACATGCCTGGGGAGAACGGTTATCACAACAACATCCTGCGTCTGAAGCCGGATGCGGTATTGGTACGTAATACAGGTGCACTGTACTTCTACCTTCGCCACCGGATGGAAAACCCGGATGCAACGCACCCGGAGCTGATCGGCGACTTCTCATTGAACATCGCCAATCACAAAGCCGTTGAATTGTTCCTGGAAGCCGGATGTGACTGGATTACGCCATCCTATGACCTGAACATTCAACAAATGGTTGATTTGCTGGGCCACTCCCGTACAAGTCAGACCGAAGTGGTTATCCATCAGCATTTGCCGATGTTCCACACCGAGCACTGTGTATATTGTACGTTTATGAGTGAGGGAACGGACTATACGAACTGTGGACGTCCTTGTGAGGAACAACGTGCATCCCTGCAAGACCGAATTGGTATGTCTCACCCGGTACGTGTGGATGAAGGCTGCCGTAATACGGTATACAATGCAGTGGAGCAGTCAGGTGCCGAGTATCTGACCAACTTTATGGATCTGGGTGTATCGCGCTACCGTGTGGAATTCCTCGAAGAGACACCGGAGCAGGTACGCGAAGTCATTGATCTGTACAACCGTGCACTGCGCGGTGAGATCAGTGGTACACAAGTGTGGAAAACACTCAAAGCAACGAACCAACTGGGCGTTACACGTGGTCAATTGGTGAAATAATTAGATTGTATGGTACAACAACAGTTACAGCATGAAGGAACCCCAATCTCTGCTTCAAGGAGCTCTTGGGGTTTTTTTACATCATGACACAGGAGGCGAAGAAGCGTGGCGCCATTCACAATTATGGATATCAAATTGCTGTGCGGGGTCACGGCATTCAAGCGCGGAGAAGATTATAACCAATCTGGCAGGGTGACCAATCTGGTGGTCAGTAAGGATCAGCTCCATTATGAAGCACAGGTGCGTGGATCGGAGCGCTATCAGGTGACCGTGGATATAGATGGAACGGGTGAGGTTGTGGCAGGCTGCAGTTGTCCAGGTGACGGCAGGCATTATGACTATTGCAAACATGTGGCTGCTGTCCTATTGGCTATTCACGAATGGGGTGAGCAGCAGGAGCGCAATGCCACAGTTGCCTCGGGGAAGACTCCTCAACCTGCTACAGGCCAAGGGGCCAATACCCATTCCAGCACATTTTCCAAGTCCAGGGTCGGGACGCTGGTCGAAGAGAGCAAGTGGGAGCGCCCCCAGCCTGATTCACAACGTGAGCAACTGAATGTTGCTCCAGAGCGTGCTCCGGTTCATTTTGCCCAAGCAGGTCGGCCAAGCTCAGCTTCGGGGTGGGGCCGCTCGGCAGATAAACCTTCTTATCGTACGGCGGATCAGATTCTGTCCATGTTTGCCAAGGACCGGAGACCGCTGCATGGAAATGACCGTAAATACACTGCCCCAGTTAACCGATCCTCCCTGCGGGAAGAGTTACAGGTTCAGTTTATATGCAAGCTGATACAGGTTCATAAGGGTGGGGGGAAACTTGCTCTTGAACTGAAAGTGGGAAACAAACGTCTGTATGTGGTGCAAAAAGTGAAGCAGTTCCTGAATTGCATTGAAAAGGGCGAGCCAATGTCATTTACCAAGCTATTTCACTATGATCCATTGATGCATGTGTTTACTCCGCAGGATCAGGCCATACTCTCGATGCTTATTCGAATGAGGCAGAGTGAAGAGGCCTATCGCGAATCCATTTCCGGTTATTTGGGGGCTTCGGACGGACGGGACATACTGATTGCGCCACTCGTATGGAAGCCGCTGCTGGAATTGCTACTACAGGCCGACAGTCGGATGGAGGGTACAGGATTTGCTAATGGACCACTCACGCTCGGTGAGGGTGTATTACCTTTGTTTTACCGGATCGCCCAGGGAACGAATGAAGGGTATCAGCTTGAGATTTCCGGACTGCGTGAGCTGATTCTTCTCCCTGCTTATGATGCTGCTGTGGTGGAAGGACAGTTGCACATGTTGGAGCCGATGCAGATGCGAAGTCTCGAGGACTTGAGTGCCGCACTCACTTCATATGGGATCAAGGAAAGCATTGATATTTCGACCCAGCAGGTGGATGAGTTTGTACAGCATGTCGTGCCAGAACTGCGTACGCTTGGACATCTGTCCATTGATTCGCAGGTGCGTGAACAGATCGCGGAACCGGAACTTTCACCGAAGTTATACATCGACTTTTACCGTGAACGTATTACAGCGCGTCTGGAATTCGACTATGAGGTCATGGTTATTAATCCGCTGGCAGAGTACTTGATAGATGAAGAAGAGAAAAAGGTTATTTTGGTGCGTGATCGATACAAAGAGCGAAACTTGATTGAACGACTTGATCGATCCTTTCTCGAAAGAGACGGTAGTGTTTGGGCGAGCGAACGGGAAGATGCCATCTATGATGTCATGTACCATCTGCTGCCTGAGCTTGAGAAACAGGTCGAGATCTATATGCCAAACGCCGTGAAGGCAATGGTGCAATCCTATCCGACGCCGCCGAAAGTACGAGCAGATTTGGGAAGAGGATTGGACTGGCTGGAGATTTCATTTGAGATGGAAGGTGTGAACGAGCAGGAGCTTCAGGAACTTATGCGCCGCATTGTGGAAAAGAAACCATATTTCCGTCTCAAGAGCGGAGTCTTTCTCTCGCTTGAAAATGAAGGTGCAGACAGCTTCGCCCACATGGCTGATTCGCTTGGACTTGGAGCAGATGACATCAAGAGCAGCCATATCCGGCTGCCAGCTGTTCGGGCGTTGCAATTGCCAGGCAGGGATGAGGTTTCAGGACATGTGAAGTGGGGAGGTTCTCTGAAACGTTTCCTCGATGATCTCCGAGATCCCGAGCGGATGGATTTTGCATTACCGGGGCCTCTGACCCCCATACTGCGGGACTATCAGAACAGCGGATACCAGTGGCTGCGTACCCTCGCTTATTATCGGTTTGGTGGCATTCTGGCGGATGATATGGGACTTGGCAAAACGTTGCAAAGTATCGCCTATATCACAGCGGTACTTCAAGAGAAGCCCGAGTACAATACGGACAATGCGGACGTTGATAAATACCGGGAGAGTGGCTCATTATGGGGCGGTGAAACGTTGGCGACTGCCGGCATTGATCCCGAAACTGGGCTCCCTTTGGATAAGATGACTTCAGAGAATACGGATGGCTCATGGTCCACGATGCAGCAGGATGGATTGACGGTCCGAACGAAGGTTATTCATCCTCCGGTACTTGTCGTGGCCCCTGCTTCGCTGACCTATAACTGGGCGAATGAGTTTGCGAGGTTTGCCCCGCATCTGAACGTCTTGATCGCAGCCGGGCAGAAAGAAGAACGAGCCAATATGCTTTCAGGCATGGATGAGGTAGATGTGATTGTTACATCGTATCCTTTGTTACGTCGGGATCTGGACACCTACCTTGGCCGAACATTTCATACACTCATTCTGGATGAAGCTCAGGCGATTAAAAATGCTTCTTCCCAGACTGCACAGGCAGTGAAACAAATTCAGGCACCGCGCCGTTTTGCACTCACAGGCACACCTGTGGAGAACTCGCTGGATGAATTGTGGTCCATTTTCGAAGCGGTATTCCCTGGACTGTTTCCAAGCTACAGAAGATTCCGCGACCTTCCTCCGGAACGGATCTCGCGGATGGTACGTCCGTTTATTCTGCGCCGCCTGAAAAAGGATGTGCTGGAAGAATTGCCTGATCGAATTGAAACGGTACAGCGGTCAGAGCTTACGGTTGAACAGAAGAAACTGTACGCCGCATACCTTTCCCAGCTTCAGGATGAAGCATCGAAGGACATGGAGGATAATGGATTCCAGAAGAATCGTATCAAAATTCTAGCAGGCATCACCCGTTTGCGTCAGTTGTGCTGCCATCCGGCCCTCTTTGTCGAAGGCTATCAAGGCGATTCTGGGAAAATGGAGCAGTTGCTTGAAACGGTCGAGGATTGTTTGGCCGCAGGCAAACGTATTCTTATTTTCTCCCAATTCGCGAGCATGTTGAACCTGATTCGTCAGACGCTCACGGCACAGGGAAGAAACCTGTTTTACCTCGATGGTCAGACCCCTGCGCAGAGCCGTGTCGAGATGTGCCACAGATTTAATGAGGGTGAAGCTGAACTGTTCTTAATCTCCCTGAAAGCAGGCGGTACCGGACTAAACTTAACGGGGGCAGATACCGTTATATTATATGATCTGTGGTGGAATCCCGCGGTGGAAGAGCAGGCGATTGGCCGTGCCCATCGTATGGGACAGAAACAGGTGGTGCAAGTCATCCGCTTGGTTACCGAAGGTACAATCGAAGAGAAGATTCTGGAACTCCAGCAACGGAAGAAGGACTTGATTGCCGAAGTGATCGAGCCAGGAGATGGCGGATCAACGACCCTATCCGAACAGGATATCCGCGAATTGTTGATGGTATAATGAAGTCCAAGCATCGTAGCAATAAGAATCATTAAATATATGAAACTATACAAGATGGACTAATGATTTACGCGAGAAACGTAGAGGACAGAAAAAAACTGGAGAAGCGGAGCTACAAGCTTTCTGCAAGAAAGCTACTTCGAAAGCGTACACTTCGCCTAAAAGCTTTCTGAAAGAAAGCTGCATCGGAAGCATATGTTACCACCAGATTTTAACCTTTGTAAAAGTGAATTAAAAAATCGGGGGATAACAGCGATCGGAAGGTTGTTCTGTTATCGTAGTGTCAGTGTAAATAACTTTTAGTTCAACTTGTTTAGCAAAAGGAGTAGGTTCGTGTGCGTATTCGCAAAGCGATTATTCCAGCCGCAGGGCTGGGTACCCGGTTTCTGCCTGCCACCAAGGCGATGCCTAAGGAAATGCTGCCCATCGTGGACAAGCCAACGATCCAGTACATTATTGAAGAAGCCGTTGCTTCAGGTATTGAAGATATCATTATTGTGACAGGTAAAGGGAAGCGGGCCATCGAAGATCACTTCGACTATTCTTTTGAGCTGGAACAGAATCTGGCGGACAAACAGAAGTGGGACTTGCTTAACGAAGTACGCAGACCCTCCGAGATGGCAGATATCCATTATATCCGTCAAAAGGAACCGAAGGGACTTGGTCACGCCATCTGGTGCGCCCGCAAGTTTATCGGCAACGAGCCTTTTGCCGTCCTGCTAGGGGACGACATCGTGGAATCGGACCATCCCTGTCTGAAGCAGATGATCGAGGTCTACGATGAATTGCAATCTCCGATTGTTGGTGTACAGCCAGTTGATTGGAATGAGGTATCTCGCTACGGGATTGTGGACGGAGAGTTGTTGACCCCTACCGATGATCGTGTCTTTCGTGCTCGCCGCCTAATTGAGAAACCAAAAACTGAAGATTCTCCATCCAACCTGGCTATTATGGGACGTTACATTCTTACACCGGATATTTTTGAAATACTAGGTCAACAATCTGCTGGCGTTGGGGGCGAAATTCAGCTCACGGATGCCTTGTCCCGATTGAATGAACAGCGGCAGATTATCGCGTATCATTTTGATGGACTGCGTCATGATGTTGGCGAGAAGCTGGGTTTTATTGAAACGTCGATTCACTACGCATTGCAGCGCCCGGATCTGCGGAAAGATCTTTTGAAGTATTTGGAACAGGTTGTAAAGGGTCAATAATTGGTTACTGCATGTCCTTGAAGTCCAGCCGAAGAATGATATCGCGGCTGGGCTTTAATTTATTTTATGGAAGGGGAAATATGAGGATTATACAGGCCAATGAACAAACACTTACCTGACACTTTACATATACATAGTCAATATGAAGAAATGATGTCAACAGCAAAACGGAGGGATGTCATGAAGGTACTTCCGCTGTTTATGGATGGCGCTGCCATCTTGGAACCCAAGATTTATGGTGATCACCGTGGATATTTTATGGAGAGTTATAATGAGCAGGTTCTGCATGAACAGGGGATACAGCACGTCTTTATTCAGGACAATCAATCCTTGTCGGCTGAAGCAGGTGTTTTACGTGGGCTTCATTACCAGCTTCAGCCCAAAGCGCAAACTAAATTGGTGAGGGTTATATCTGGGGCTATATATGATGTGATCGTGGATGTCCGCACTTCATCCCCCACTTTTGGCCAATGGAAAAGTGTCATTCTAAGTGAGAACAACCAGCGGCAGCTGCTTGTTCCTCAAGGCTTTGCTCATGGATTCTGTACTTTGGTGCCTCATTCCCAGGTAACTTATAAGGTAGACGCCTATTATTCTCCTGAACATGACCGTGGAATTCTGTGGAACGATCCGGCACTCGCCATTGATTGGCCTGTGACGCAACCTATATTATCGGAGAAGGATCAGAAGCATCCTTTACTGAAAGATGCTGAACTGAATTTCGACTAATTAATCAGACTATTCAGATACTTCTGTATCTGGAGGCAGAGGGAGAGTGACAGCATGAAACTACTGGTTACGGGTGGGGCCGGATTTATCGGCAGCAACTTTGTGCTATATATGCTTCGTGAACATCCGAGTTATGAGATTATCAATGTGGATGCATTAACGTATGCGGGGAACTTGGAGAACTTGCATACGGTAGAGTCCAATCCCCGATATACCTTCATCCAAGCAGATATTGCAGATGTACAGCAGATGGAAACTGTTTTTTCCCAAGGCATCGATGTGGTTGTGAATTTCGCTGCCGAGTCTCATGTGGATCGAAGTATTCTGTCCCCGGATATCTTTGTACGTACCAATGTGATGGGTACTCAGGTTCTGCTGGATGCGGCAAAGAAATATCAAGTCACCAAATTTGTTCAGGTATCGACGGATGAGGTATATGGATCACTAGGTCCAACAGGTTTATTTACTGAAAATACACCTTTGATGCCAAACAGTCCTTACTCTGCAAGTAAAGCTGGCGGGGACCTGCTTGTAAGAGCCTATCATGAAACATTTGGACTTCCCGTAAATATTACACGTTGCTCCAATAACTATGGGCCTTTTCAATTCCCGGAGAAACTGATTCCGCTGATTATATCCCGGGCATTGAATGATGAAGCCATTCCGGTATATGGTGACGGGCTCAATATTCGTGACTGGCTTTATGTCGAGGATCACTGTAGCGCGATTGATCTGGTAATTCATAATGGACAATCTGGAGAAGTGTACAACATTGGTGGTAATAATGAACGTACTAATATATACATTGTGGAGAGCGTATTGGAGCAACTGGGTAAGCCAGCGAGTTTGATACAATATGTACAAGATCGGTTGGGACATGACCGACGTTACGGTATAGATCCTACCAAGATACGTACAGAGCTTGGCTGGCAACCCGCCCACAATTTTGAGACAGGGATCAAGGAGACGATCCAATGGTATCTGAAGCATCAAGACTGGTGGACGAGAATTCAATCAGGCACATATCAGGACTATGTTCAGCTTCAGTACGGTAAACGGATGGGTGATTCATCCAAATGAATTATAGAGTTATGGTGACTGGCGCAGCCGGACAGCTGGGTTATGATGTGGTGAAGACCTTCGAAGCAGAGGGTCATCAGGTATTGGCCTGTGACAAGAAGCAGATGGATATTACCGATCAACAGCAGTGCACAGATATAATTACAACGTTCCGACCGCACATCATTATTCATTGCGCTGCTTTTACGGCTGTCGATCAGGCTGAGGCAGATGAGGATACAGCATTCGCAATCAATGCATCAGGTACTAGAAATATTGCAGTTGCCGCCGAGAGTGTGAAAGCAAAGCTGGTATATATCAGTACCGATTATGTATTCGATGGGAGCGGGAGCACACCATACCAGGAGTTCGATGTAACGAATCCACAGAGTGTTTATGGCAAGTCGAAGCTTGCCGGGGAACGGCTGGTTCAAAGTTTGTGTACGCAATGGTTTATCATTCGAACATCATGGGTGTTTGGCGTGCATGGCAGTAATTTTGTCAAAACCATGCTGGAACTTATGGTGAAGCGTCCACAACTTCAAGTGGTTCATGACCAACAAGGTTCACCTACCTATACGGTGGATCTTGCCCGATTCATCCATCTCCTTTCCGTAAGTGAAAAGTATGGCATCTATCATGCTTCCAATTCAGGAACTTGCACATGGTACGAGTTTGCAAAGGTAATAAGAGAAGAAGCCAGTAAGCAGAGTGTATTCGAGCCTACAGCCGAACTTACACCATGCGCAACTGAACAGTTTCCGCGTCCTGCCCCTCGTCCTGCATACTCGGTCATGGATCATTTGGCGATTCGAACGAACGGTCTGCAACCTCTGAGACACTGGCGTGAGGCGCTGATTGCATTTTTGAATGAGTTGAGTGTACAGCAAAAGGACTGAGCATGTTGATGGTCCGCTATTTATCTAAAATATATCCTCTATTTAACAGCCGCCTTCAAGCGGCTATTTTGTTTTACATCTCCTCAATTCGGGTAGTTAGCTAACAAAAAGGTACTGAGGATGTGAATGTGATATGAAACGCATTGCCGCCGTGTTAATACTACTGATCGTTACCGTAGGAACACTCTTTTTCGCCTATGAAAGCGAGAGTGAGGAACAACGGGACGGATTTACCGCTTATAGATTAATTGCCCATGCGATGGGCAGCATTCGGGATCAACCATATACCAACGCCTATGAAGCGATGATTGCCAATTACGAGAAAGGCACACGTGTTTTTGAGATCGACTTTATGCTGACCTCGGATCGCAAAGCCGTAGCCAGACATGAGTGGACCGCTAATATGAGCAAAATGCTAGGACAGGACCAAGAGCTTCCCGAGGAAAAACAAGCCGGGGCGCTGACACATGATGAGTTCATGAATACGCCTATTCTGGGTATGTACCAACCCATGGATGCCGACGGCATTATAGATGTACTGGCTAAATACCCGGATATGTATATCGTAACCGATACCAAAGAACAGAAGGATGAAGATATACAGCAGGTGTTAAGATCCCTCGTGGATGCTGCCAAAGAACATGATCCCTCCGTGCTTGATCGCGTGGTTGTACAGATCTACAACGAACCCATGCTTGAAACGGTGAAAGAAGTCTATGCATTCCCTTCCATTATCTATACGTTATACGCCACACAGGATACAGAAGATCAGGTTGTTGATTTTGTGCAAAAAAATGATATTGATGCCGTGACCATGCCGGAATATAAAGTAAACCAGAATTTTGTCGCCAAGCTTAATAGTGCAGGCTCAGTTACTTACGTGCACACCATCAATGACACTGAACAGGTGGCTAACTATGAGAAGTGGGGTGTGTATGGGGTTTACTCGGACGTGCTGACGGAGCAGGAACTGGATGAGATGAATACACGGTTTGCCTGGAAACCGTAAAATGTCGTAATTACAATCATTACAAAATCCAAATCACAGGCTTTTCCATACCAGAACAGGGAAATGTCTGTGATTTTCTGTTCCCCTTTTTATACGAACATTGACACTCACTGTCTGCTGACTTAGACTTAGTTTACAAGCTTTCTAGGATGCAGAAGAACCTCTGGAGGAATGTTCGTTGATAGACATGATTAAGCAGTGGAGACATGTATTTAAGCTTGACCCGGACCGGGAGATTACGGACGAAGAACTTGATCAGGTCTGCATGTCGGGGACCGATGCAATTATCGTCGGTGGATCTTCAGGAATTACTTATGATAACACGGTAGACCTGATGTCCCGTGTGCGTCGCTATGAGCTGCCCTGTGTGCTTGAAGTATCCGATCTGGAGGCTGTTGTTCCCGGGTTTGACGGATATCTGATCCCGATGGTGCTGAATGCAACGGACAGCAAATGGATGATTGGGCACCACCAGAAGGCTATAGAGCGTTACGGTTATCTGATCCCATGGGATCTGTTGATTGCCGAGGGTTATATTGTGCTTAATGCAAACTCCACGGTAGCGCGGTTGACGGGTGCGGATACGGATTTGACGACAGGAGCTGCGGTGGCATATGCCCAGGCTGCGGAACGTCTGCTCCATCTTCCTATTGTATACATGGAGTACAGCGGAACGTTCGGAGATATGGAGCTTGTTGGTGAGACACACGGACAATTGGAGCGGGCACATCTCATCTACGGCGGCGGAATTGATGATCCGGAGAAAGCCGCGCAAGCTGCTCAGGTTGCAGATACCATCGTGGTAGGCAACATTGTGTACAGCGATTTGAATAAGGCACTTGAGACGGTGCTGGCTGTAAAAGGAACCATTTAATCGGTTTAGTTTACCATTCCCCCATTTTCCCCTTATGATCTGTTAAAATAGAACTTTGCCCTTACTAAGTTTAAGAAGTTATATGAGCGTAATGTCGTTTACACGAGTAGGAAATTCGTATAAAGGAACTATGTTTACACAAAAACGAAGTTTTCTCTTTTTTTTTTACTACCCTTAAATATAAGCTAAACTAATTTTTACACGAGAACGCAGAGGACAGAAATAAGCTGGAGAAGCGGAGCGTTCGCCTTTATTACCGGATTTTCACCTTTGAAAAAGTAGATCGAAAAATCCGGGAATAACAGCGATCGGAGGATTATTCTGTCATCGGAGTGGCGAGTGTAACCTATTAATTTTGCTCTATAGACCAACCAACGAAAGGAGCATGCATGCATGCAACCTGTAAATATACATGATGCCGTTGCACGGCTTAACACCCCTCAACGGCAAGCCGTCGAGGCGACGGATGGCCCGCTGCTGATTATGGCCGGAGCGGGCTCCGGCAAGACCCGGGTGCTGACACACCGGATTGCCTATCTCATTGCAACACGGAAAGCACCTCCGTGGGGCATTTTAGCGATTACCTTTACGAATAAAGCCGCTCGTGAGATGCAGGATCGGGTTTCCCAACTGGTTGGTGGCTCCCAGGGCCGTGACATTTGGGTATCCACGTTCCACTCCATGTGCGTGCGTATTTTGCGACGTGATATTGAACGTATTGGCTTTACCTCCAACTTCAGTATTCTGGACTCATCGGACCAATTATCTGTTATTCGCAGCTGTATGAAAGACCAGAATATTGATACCAAGAAATTTGAACCCAAAGCAGTTCAATCGATGATGAGTACGGCCAAGAATGAACTGATCAGTCCGGAGCAATATGAGAAGCAGGCAGGAGACTATTTCGAGGGTATTGTAGCCAAAATATATAAGATGTATCAGAAACGGTTAAGAGCCAACAACTCACTCGATTTCGATGATCTTATTATGCAGACGATTCAACTGTTCAAGGAAGTACCGGAAGTCCTCGACTTTTATCAAAAGAAATTCCAGTACATTCACGTGGACGAGTATCAGGATACGAACCGTGCACAGTACATGCTGTGCCGCATGCTTGCTGACAGTCACCACCGCATCTGTGTTGTAGGGGATAGTGACCAGTCGATCTATCGCTGGCGCGGGGCCGATATCAGCAATATCCTGAACTTTGAGAAAGACTACCCAGAAGCAAATACGATTTTGCTGGAACAGAACTATCGTTCTACATCCAATATCCTGAACGCAGCGAATGAAGTGATCGGCCTGAATACAGGGCGTAAACCGAAGAAACTGTGGACGGACAAAGAGGGTGGTTCGAAGATCAAGGTGTACCGTGCGGATTCCGAACATGATGAGGGGTATTTTGTAACCTCCGAGATTAGTAAAAATGTGAAGAACGGCAAATCCTATCAAAACCATGCCATTTTGTACCGTACCAATGCCCAGTCCCGGGTTATAGAGGAAATTCTGATCAAGTCTGATATTCCGTATCAGATTGTTGGCGGCATCAAGTTCTATGATCGTAAAGAGATCAAGGACATTCTGGCGTACCTGCGCCTGTTATCCAACCCCGACGATGATATCAGTCTTACTCGGATCATTAATGTACCGAAACGCAGCATCGGGGATACAACAGTAGCGAAGCTGGCGGCTGCGGCAGGAGAGCGTGGAATTTCCATTTTCCGCGTGCTACAGGTTGTGGATGATCTTGGTTTTGCTGGACGTACGCGTAATGCGTTGGTGGAGTTCTATGACATGATTGCTGCGTTGCATCAGATGGTAGAATATCTGTCTGTAACTGAATTAACCGAGAAGATCCTTGAGATGAGTCAATATCGTCTTGAGATGCAAAATGAAAATACACTCGAATCTCGTGCACGGCTCGAGAACATTGATGAGTTCCTGTCGGTAACCATGGAATTTGAGAAAAATAATGAAGACAAAACGCTCGTATCGTTCCTCACCGATCTTGCATTGATTGCGGACATCGACAGCATGAACGATGATGAAGAGGATCAGAGCGATGCGGTTACCCTGATGACCATGCACAGTGCCAAAGGTCTGGAGTTCCCGGTTGTCTTTATCGTGGGTATGGAGGAAGGAGTCTTCCCGCACAGCCGTGCTTTTATGGATAATGAAGAGCTGGAAGAAGAACGCCGACTTGCATATGTAGGGATCACCCGTGCGGAAGAGCAACTTTTCCTGTCGTGTGCCCAGATGCGTACCTTGTTTGGACGCACCACCGCAAATCCACCTTCCCGCTTCCTGGACGAAATTCCGGATGAGCTGAAGGAAGACACCTCCATGGCTCGTGATCGTTACCGTCGTGGCAGTAGCGGAGGCGGCTCATATGGTGGACGTGGACTAGGTTCTAGTGGAGGAAGTAACTTCGGTGGTGGTACCAAGCTCTTTGATCACCAAAGCAAGAGTGGTTCATCTGCTACCTCATCCACGCCAACTTCGCGTGTGACTACAAGTACTTCCCGCCCGACATACTCTACGCCATCATCTGCTTCCAAGCCGGCAGCTTCGAATGGTGAAGCTGGGTTTAAGGCAGGAGACAAAGTGCAGCATGGCAAATGGGGGACAGGCACGATTGTTGCAGTCAAAGGGACAGGGAATGACACCGAACTGCAGATTGCATTCCCGGCTCCGGTTGGCGTGAAACGTTTGCTTGCCGGTTTTGCCCCGATTACCAAAGTAGAATAAGAACGAAACCTCCTTTTGCACGAAAACGGAGAGAACAGAAATAACTTGTAGAAGCTACGCGTTCGCCTTTATCCCCTGATTTCTACCTTTTAACATGAATTAAAAGAAATCTGGGGATAACAGCGATCGGAAAGTTGTTCTGTTATCGGAGTGTCAGTGTGGGTAATCATGAATTGAAATTATATAGTGACACCAGTGATTGAAAAGTTATTCTGTTATCGTTGTTCAAGTGCAATAGGAGTGTTCGTTCTACATATATAGATCAAATTAACGGAGGGATGGCCCTGTATGGACCCGATGCACCGGATGGAGCAACTCGTTACCGAGCTGAACCAGCATAATTATCAGTACTACACGATGGATCAGCCACAGATCAGCGATAAGGAGTATGATCTTCTGTACGACGAACTGGTTACGCTGGAACAGGAAAGCGGCATGGTTCTGCCTGATTCTCCAACACAGCGTGTGGGTGGTGAACTGCTCAAGGGATTTACCCCACATCGCCATTTATCCCCATTATGGAGTCTGGACAAAGCGCAAAATATTGAGCAGCTGCGCAGCTGGAATACCCGTGTACTGAAACTGATTAATGATTATAACAGTAAAAATCCCGATACGCCTTTACCGGAACCAGGTTATGTCATTGAGTTGAAGTTTGACGGATTGACGCTGAACCTGACGTACACCAACGGTGAGTTGGTGCAAGCCTCTACACGAGGGAACGGTACAGTAGGCGAAGGTATTTTGGCTCAAGTAAGAACGATCAGATCGGTTCCGCTCAAAATCCCTTACACAAGCGGCACAATTGAAGTACAGGGTGAAGGTATCATGAACCTGTCTGTCCTGGAGCGATACAACGAGACAGCGGCAGAACCGCTCAAGAATGCGCGGAATGCAGCAGCGGGAGCACTGCGTAACCTGAATCCAAAGGCGACGGCTGAGCGTAGACTGAATGCTTATTTCTATAACGTAGGTTATTCGGATGACATTCAGTTCGCCAATCATCAGCAGATGATGGATTTTTTGCGTGAGAACCGTTTCAAGGTGAATCCATCGATTACTTATTTCCATGAGTTTGATGATGTGATGGAACAATTGGCTGCGATTCAGGAGAACCGGGGTCAGTTAGACTATCTGATCGATGGAGCTGTTATCAAAATTACAGACATGCGTACCCGCGAGGTATTGGGTTATACCGATAAATTCCCTCGCTGGGCAGTGGCATATAAATTCGAGGCAGAAGAGACCACGACAGTTCTTAATGCTGTGGTATGGAATGTGGGACGTACTGGCAAAGTAACTCCGCTGGCACGCGTAGAACCGGTTGAACTTGCCGGGGTAACGGTACAGAACTGTACCCTGAACAATGTTGGCGATATTGAGCGCAAAAATCTGAAGTTCGCTCTGGGCACTCGGGTCTTTATTCGCCGCTCCAATGATGTCATTCCAGAAATTTTGGGTAAAGTGACTGAGGAAAGTGATGGCGAGGAGATCGTCTTCCCTGAGCAGTGCCCAGCATGTGGATTCCCGCTCGAGCAACGTGGAGCGCACCTGTTCTGTAACAACAGACTGGCATGTAAACCACAGACGGTGGCGCGTATTTCCCATTTTGCTTCCCGTGATGCCATGGACATTGAGACATTCAGTGAGAAAACAGCGATTCAGCTGTACGATGAATTGAACGTGCGTGAGCCTGCTGACCTGTATACGTTACAGTTTGATGATCTGGTGAAGCTGGAACGGTTTGGCGAAAAGAAAGCGAACAACCTTCTCGCTGCGCTAGAGCTCAGTAAGGATCGTGATCTGGCTTCGTTCTTATACTCACTGGGTATTCCGAACACGGGTAAATCCACCACACGTATGCTTGCGGATCATTACCGAGATCTGCACGCCATTATGAATGCAACCGTAGAAGAATTGGTTGAATTACCTGACGTTGGTGGTATTGTGGCGGAGAGTATCGTAACTTTCTTTGCAGATCCGTTTACCCAGGCTGCGATTGAGAAGATGCTCAACTTGGGTGTGAAAGCTCAGGCACCTGAGGTGTCAGAAGTTGTTGTTGTGGAAGATTCCTTCTTCAGTGGTAAAACGGTCGTCCTGACCGGAACGCTGCACCAATTGACGCGGGAAGAGGCGACGCAGAGACTGGAAGCGCTCGGAGCGAAGGTGACTGGTAGTGTATCGAAAAAGACAGATCTGGTGATTGCCGGAGAGAAGGCAGGTAGCAAATTGACCAAAGCTCATGATCTCGGTATTCCAACGATTGAGGATGAGGACGAACTTGTACGCCTTTTGAACCCACAGGGTTAGAGGATAAACGAACAAAAGAGTTTCTATAAGAAAGCCCCCGAAGACACGGATACGTGGTCGGGGGCTTTTGCTGTTATTGAAATGATTAATACAACGAATGAACAATCAATCAATTTTAACTGAACCGATCATGATCCAGTTATATTATTAGGGATGCGCTGAGATGCGCCTGTAAGCCATGCATCCTTGTCATATCCTCGCTCTTCCCAGTAACCAATATGTTCACTGTCGATGAGTTCAATGCGATTCAACCATTTTACTGATTTGTATGCATACATTTGAGGGATGACGAGCCGTACCGGACCGCCAAGATCAGCTGGGATGGGTTTGCCATCATGCATGACAGCCACCATAATATCCTCCATTTGTGCTTGATCCATTGTAATCGCATCTGTATACACACCATCACCGGAATAAAACTTCACACTATGAGCCTCGGGTTTGACCCCGGCTTGCTTCAAAAGCTGTGCAAGTGAAATCCCTTCCCAGGTATTTTTATACACAGACCATCCTGTTACACAGTGGAAATCACTAACCTGTACGGTACGCGCGAGCTTCACGAACTGTTCCCAGTTCCAGACCTGTGCCCGTTCAACCAATCCATCAATACGGAAAGACCAGTTAGCATTGGAGAAGGACGGTATGGGCGTAACCGTATATACGCGGAAATGACCTTCAGCTCCGCCTCCAATGGGAGGTGAAGATGCAGACAGCGGTTGTGGCAAAGGAACCATACGGTTAGGATCGTTCTCCAGCATACTGTCGATACTGTTATCAATTTTGAGATTGCGTCCTACCCAGGATATAAAAGTAGGTCCGAGTGTGACAGCAAGACCAACCCCCACTGCAGAACGGATGAAAGCTCGGCGTGTATACACAGGTTGAGGTCGCTGCTCTGGTTTGAGAGAATCTCTCTCGGGATTACGATCAAACTGGGAAGAAGATATAGCAGCCGGAGTTTCTTTTTCATCTAATATTGAATCAGATGGATCAGCTGCAATTTGAGCTCGTGTTGAAGTTGTAGTGGTTTTAACCGCACGACGTGCAGGGTCCTTTAACCATTTGGTCCGAGTTATTGAGTGATAGATAATATAAGGTAAGCCCACCCAAGTCAGCAGGTCATGGATCAAGAGTGCAGCATTCGACCATCGGGGTCCAGCCAGCTTGAACTGCCATAATACTATACCTGAGAGTAGCCATCCTACCAGCAGCGCAAGAACAAAGACGGTGTTCACCCTTTGCCAAGGTCTATTACGAAGCTGTTTCCAGTGCTTTACGGCCAAAATCAAGTAATATACGACGGGTGCCAGCATAGCTAGCCCAACGATGATATGCAGCCATTTTAACCATACACGCCCGATTCCAAGGATCTCACGCCAAAAGCCTCCAACTAACATAAGACCTGATATAGCAAGGATTACAACAATCCAGGCATTCCAAGCATGGATGGAAACCAACTTTTTGCCGTAACCTTTGCGTCTATTCTTCAGCCATTGTTTCAAGTGTGATCACCCCATATAGATTTAGTAATGAGTTTATTCAGAAATTGGTTATGTAATAGCCAGTTGTGAATGGAGTGCGATATCTGAGTTGAAAGTTCGTATGAGACAGTTAACGTATGTTTAGGAATTAACCACACCACATGAAGAGTTACATTTAATTGCTTACCTGTCCTATCCCTATATCTATATACCTTATTATAGAGTTTTTGGATCACTTTCTTCAAACCA
This sequence comes from Paenibacillus sp. CB74, assembly GCF_055687625.1. NCBI lineage: Bacteria > Bacillati > Bacillota > Bacilli > Caryophanales > Paenibacillaceae > Paenibacillus > Paenibacillus sp. CB74. The sequence goes on from NZ_CM146009.1 coordinate 6,181,160, forward strand.
ACAGGAGGGCAAGGGTGTTATACCGATTGGGGCTCTAGCTAATCTTTATTTAGATCCTTATTATTCGTGGTTATAGAAGTATACAATGTATATAGAAATGATCGTTTCATTAGATATAGAGCAGCCTTTCTAAAATCTCCATCTTTGTTTCAGATATTGTGTTAATGTGTCGCATATAGGTTGGAAGCACGGTGCCGTTTAAGAAGATTTTATGATAATAGATGGTTGATAAAAAATGCTTGCTAAATAAATCATGACATGATATATTATTTCTTGTCGCTTCAAACGAATGATTGTCATAATCACTTGAAAGGTGACAAAAACAAAGTGTTGACAGTAAGTTAGTTAACATGATATGATAAGATTCCTGTCCGGTTGACAAACATCAACAAAAACGGACATACAAGTTCCTTGAAAACTGAACAAATGGATAGTAACTTTTGATTCACAATGAATCGTCAGATTCAAAATGAGCTTATCGCTCTTTTCAATACTTTATTGGAGAGTTTGATCCTGGCTCAGGACGAACGCTGGCGGCATGCCTAATACATGCAAGTCGAGCGGAGTTGATAGAAAGCTTGCTTTCTTGATGCTTAGCGGCGGACGGGTGAGTAACACGTAGGCAACCTGCCCTCAAGTTTGGGACAACTACCGGAAACGGTAGCTAATACCGAATAGTTGTTTCCTTCGCCTGAAGGAAACTGGAAAGACGGAGCAATCTGTCACTTGGGGATGGGCCTGCGGCGCATTAGCTAGTTGGTGGGGTAACGGCTCACCAAGGCGACGATGCGTAGCCGACCTGAGAGGGTGATCGGCCACACTGGGACTGAGACACGGCCCAGACTCCTACGGGAGGCAGCAGTAGGGAATCTTCCGCAATGGGCGAAAGCCTGACGGAGCAATGCCGCGTGAGTGATGAAGGTTTTCGGATCGTAAAGCTCTGTTGCCAGGGAAGAACGCTTGGGAGAGTAACTGCTCTCAAGGTGACGGTACCTGAGAAGAAAGCCCCGGCTAACTACGTGCCAGCAGCCGCGGTAATACGTAGGGGGCAAGCGTTGTCCGGAATTATTGGGCGTAAAGCGCGCGCAGGCGGTCATTTAAGTCTGGTGTTTAATCCCGGGGCTCAACCCCGGATCGCACTGGAAACTGGATGACTTGAGTGCAGAAGAGGAGAGTGGAATTCCACGTGTAGCGGTGAAATGCGTAGATATGTGGAGGAACACCAGTGGCGAAGGCGACTCTCTGGGCTGTAACTGACGCTGAGGCGCGAAAGCGTGGGGAGCAAACAGGATTAGATACCCTGGTAGTCCACGCCGTAAACGATGAGTGCTAGGTGTTAGGGGTTTCGATACCCTTGGTGCCGAAGTTAACACATTAAGCACTCCGCCTGGGGAGTACGGTCGCAAGACTGAAACTCAAAGGAATTGACGGGGACCCGCACAAGCAGTGGAGTATGTGGTTTAATTCGAAGCAACGCGAAGAACCTTACCAGGTCTTGACATCCCTCTGACCGGTACAGAGATGTACCTTTCCTTCGGGACAGAGGAGACAGGTGGTGCATGGTTGTCGTCAGCTCGTGTCGTGAGATGTTGGGTTAAGTCCCGCAACGAGCGCAACCCTTGATCTTAGTTGCCAGCATTTCGGATGGGCACTCTAAGGTGACTGCCGGTGACAAACCGGAGGAAGGTGGGGATGACGTCAAATCATCATGCCCCTTATGACCTGGGCTACACACGTACTACAATGGCCGGTACAACGGGCTGTGAAGCCGCGAGGTGGAACGAATCCTAAAAAGCCGGTCTCAGTTCGGATTGCAGGCTGCAACTCGCCTGCATGAAGTCGGAATTGCTAGTAATCGCGGATCAGCATGCCGCGGTGAATACGTTCCCGGGTCTTGTACACACCGCCCGTCACACCACGAGAGTTTATAACACCCGAAGTCGGTGGGGTAACCGCAAGGAGCCAGCCGCCGAAGGTGGGATAGATGATTGGGGTGAAGTCGTAACAAGGTAGCCGTATCGGAAGGTGCGGCTGGATCACCTCCTTTCTATGGAGAATCGTTTCCCGAGCGGAAACATTCAAATATGCAGGTTCTTAGAACCTGCAACAGCAACACAGTTACTTATCCATTTGTTCAGTTTTGATGGAATTTGAGGGGCCATAGCTCAGCTGGGAGAGCGCCTGCCTTGCAAGCAGGAGGTCAGCGGTTCGATCCCGCTTGGCTCCACCAAACAATTTCATCTATTTGGCTTGTTCTTTGAAAACTAGATATTGAAACGAAAGTAAATGCGAATTAGAACATTCCTTTTTTAGCTGAACTTGTGTATAACAAGTTTCAATAAAAACGGTAGTTAATTGCTGTTGCGATGGTATCGAGTGGGAGCGACTTTTGGCTTTGGACGCAGTCCAAAACAAGGGAAGCGAGCGATCGAAACCGGAGCAATTTGGTTAAGCTACTAAGAGCACACGGAGGATGCCTAGGCGCTAGGAGCCGATGAAGGACGTGGCGAACAACGAAACTGCCTCGGGGAGCTGTAAGCAAGCTTTGATCCGGGGGTGTCCGAATGGGGAAACCCAAGCTGGGGTAATTTCCAGTTACTCACAACTGAATACATAGGTTGTGTAGAGGCATACCAGGGGAACTGAAACATCTAAGTACCCTGAGGAAGAGAAAACAATAGTGATTCCGTCAGTAGCGGCGAGCGAACGCGGAGAAGCCCAAACCAGAGAGCTTGCTCTTTGGGGTTGTGGGACGTCTCACATGGAGTTACAAAGGAACCGGTTAAGCGAAGAGGTCTGGAAAGGCCCGCCAAAGAAGGTAAAAGCCCTGTAATTGAAAGTCTGTTCCCTCCGAGACGGATCCCGAGTAGTGCGGGGCACGTGAAACCCCGTATGAATCCGGCAGGACCATCTGCCAAGGCTAAATACTTCCTAGCGACCGATAGTGAAGCAGTACCGTGAGGGAAAGGTGAAAAGCACCCCGGAAGGGGAGTGAAATAGAACCTGAAACCGTGTGCTTACAAAAAGTCAGAGCCCGTTTTAGGGGTGATGGCGTGCCTTTTGTAGAATGAACCGGCGAGTTACGTTCCCGTGCAAGGTTAAGGTGAAGAGCCGGAGCCGCAGCGAAAGCGAGTCTGAATAGGGCGACATAGTACGTGGACGTAGACCCGAAACCGGGTGATCTACCCCTGTCCAGGGTGAAGGTGCGGTAACACGCACTGGAGGCCCGAACCCACGCACGTTGAAAAGTGCGGGGATGAGGTGGGGGTAGCGGAGAAATTCCAATCGAACTCGGAGATAGCTGGTTCTCCCCGAAATAGCTTTAGGGCTAGCCTCGGAAAACAGAGTCGTGGAGGTAGAGCACTGATTGGGTGCGGGGCCCGCAAGGGTTACCAAGCTCAGTCAAACTCCGAATGCCATAGACTTACTTCCGGGAGTCAGACAGTGAGTGCTAAGATCCATTGTCAAAAGGGAAACAGCCCAGACCATCAGCTAAGGTCCCCAAGTGTGTGTTAAGTGGGAAAGGATGTGGAGTTGCACAGACAACCAGGATGTTGGCTTAGAAGCAGCCACCATTGAAAGAGTGCGTAATAGCTCACTGGTCGAGTGACTCTGCGCCGAAAATGTAACGGGGCTAAACACACCACCGAAGCTATGGCTTGATGCTTGCATCAGGGGTAGGGGAGCGTTGTATAAGGGTTGAAGGTGTACCGTAAGGAGCGCTGGACATTATACAAGTGAGAATGCCGGTATGAGTAACGAAAAGATCAGTGAGAATCTGATCCGCCGAAAGCCTAAGGGTTCCTGAGGAAGGCTCGTCCGCTCAGGGTAAGTCGGGACCTAAGGCGAGGCCGAAAGGCGTAGTCGAAGGACAACAGGTCGAAATTCCTGTACCACCGTAAGCCGTTATGAGCAATGGGGGGACGCAGTAGGGTAGTGACGCGGACTGATGGATGTCCGTCTAAGCAGTGAGGCTGATGTGTAGGCAAATCCGCACATCATTAAGGCTGAGCTGTGATGGGGAGCGAAAATTGTAGTAGCGAAGGTCATGATCTCACACTGCCAAGAAAAGCCTCTAGCCAGGTGAAGGTGCCCGTACCGCAAACCGACACAGGTAGGCGAGAAGAGTATTCTAAGGCGCGCGGAAGAACTCTCGTTAAGGAACTCGGCAAAATGACCCCGTAACTTCGGGAGAAGGGGTGCCCCGGTAGTGTGAATAGCACGAGGGGGCCGCAGTGAAAAGGCCCAAGCGACTGTTTAGCAAAAACACAGGTCTGTGCGAAGCCGTAAGGCGAAGTATACGGGCTGACGCCTGCCCGGTGCTGGAAGGTTAAGGGGAGTGGTTAGGAGCAATCCGAAGCTGTGAACCGAAGCCCCAGTAAACGGCGGCCGTAACTATAACGGTCCTAAGGTAGCGAAATTCCTTGTCAGGTAAATTCTGACCCGCACGAATGGCGTAACGACTTGGGCGCTGTCTCAACGAGAGATCCGGTGAAATTTTAATACCTGTGAAGATGCAGGTTACCCGCGACAAGACGGAAAGACCCCATGGAGCTTTACTGCAGCTTGATATTGAATTTGGGTACGATCTGTACAGGATAGGTGGGAGCCTGAGAGACATGAGCGCCAGCTTGTGTGGAGGCAACGTTGGGATACCACCCTGATCGTATCTAGGTTCTAACCTGGTACCGTAATCCGGTGCGGGGACAGTGTCAGGTGGGCAGTTTGACTGGGGCGGTCGCCTCCTAAAGAGTAACGGAGGCGCCCAAAGGTTCCCTCAGAATGGTTGGAAATCATTCGAAGAGTGCAAAGGCATAAGGGAGCTTGACTGCGAGACCTACAAGTCGAGCAGGGACGAAAGTCGGGCTTAGTGATCCGGTGGTACCGCATGGAAGGGCCATCGCTCAACGGATAAAAGCTACCCTGGGGATAACAGGCTTATCTCCCCCAAGAGTCCACATCGACGGGGAGGTTTGGCACCTCGATGTCGGCTCATCGCATCCTGGGGCTGAAGTAGGTCCCAAGGGTTGGGCTGTTCGCCCATTAAAGCGGTACGCGAGCTGGGTTCAGAACGTCGTGAGACAGTTCGGTCCCTATCTGTCGTGGGCGTAGGAAATTTGAGAGGAGCTGTCCTTAGTACGAGAGGACCGGGATGGACGTACCGCTGGTGTACCAGTTGTTCCGCCAGGAGCACCGCTGGGTAGCTATGTACGGACGGGATAAACGCTGAAAGCATCTAAGCGTGAAGCCCCCCTCAAGATGAGATTTCCCAGTATGTAAGACCCCTTGAAGACGACGAGGTAGATAGGCTGGGGGTGGAAGTGCAGCAATGCATGGAGCTGACCAGTACTAATCGGTCGAGGGCTTATCCAAATATGCAAGTTGTAATTCGCATCTTTCGTTTCGAATCTAGTTTTCAGAGAACGAACTCTGAAATGTAAGCTACGCGTTTGGTGGCGATGGCGGAGGGGTTCCACACGTACCCATCCCGAACACGACCGTTAAGCCCTCTAGCGCCGATGGTACTTGGACCGCAGGGTCCTGGGAGAGTAGGACGCCGCCAAGCGAAGAACCACTGCCGATGTTATTCGGTGGTGGTTTTTATTTGTTTATTTTAAGGGATGCGCAAGCATCTCTTATTTGACTTTATAGGAATCCTCTGACACACTCAAAGGGGTACATATATCAGATATCAGGCCATCATGGATTGATAACAACTCTAGTGAATGAGGTGTAGGACGATATGGAAATTCAAAAATTGACGGTAGATGATTTTGAACCGGCGATGGCACTCTCCGAATACGCTTTTCAAGTAGTAATGAGTGAAGAACAAAAAGAAAAACGGCGGAGTCAATTTTCGTCACAGGATATATGGGGTGTATATGAGGACGGGCAGTTAGGAGCCAAACTTCACATTATTCCTTTTCAAACCTATATTCATGGTAGATCGTTCGAGATGGGCGGTATTGCGGGTGTAGCCACCTGGCCAGAGTATAGACGCAAAGGCTGGGTAGCGGGTCTGCTCAAGCATGCGTTGGAAGAAATGAATCGAAACAAACAAAGTATATCGTTCTTGCATCCATTCTCTTTTGGTTTCTATCGAAAGTATGGATGGGAGACGTATGTTGAATTTAAACGGTATAAAGTACCTACAGCTCATTTGCCTCTGAAAAAAGCGACACCTGGAACAATTCGGCGTGGGGATCCGGGCCTCAGTGTATTAAAGGAAGTATACAGTGCTTATGCTGAACGCTATAACGGAACGCTGGTTCGGGACGATGCAAGGTGGGAGAATTCAGTTCTGGTTAATGGAAGCAGCCAGAAGGCTGTATATTACGATGAAGCTAACGCAGCACAAGGTTATCTTTTATATGAGGTTAAGGAAAATAAGTTTACCATTAAAGAGATTATCTATCTAAATGAAGAGGCTAGGCAAGGACTATGGACCTTTATTGCTAACCATGATTCCATGATCCAGGAAGTTACGTTACAGGCACCTGCCAGTGATACGCTTGCCTTCCAATTGGATAATCCACGGATTCAGCAGGAGATCGTACCTTATTTTATGGCGCGCATTGTTAGTGTGGAGCAGTTTATATCTCAATATCCATTTGCAAGTCAGGACTCACCAGTGCAGATTGTTCTACAGGTAGAGGATACCCACGCTCCGTGGAATGAAGGAGTATGGCAACTGAACGTAGCAATGAATGGAACAGCATCCATATGGAAAACTTCGGAGCCAGTTACTGATGATCAGACTATTAAGGTAGATATTCAAGCCCTTACTGCGGTGCTGATGGGATATCGCAGACCAACAGAAATGGCACGAATGGGAAGAATTCACGGACCGAACACAGCTATCAAGGCTTTGGAACAAGCGATTCCTGAACGAGAAACCTATTTACTCGATTTCTTCTGATGACTACTTCCACTACTCGATTTAACTGGATTAGCTTATATACAAATAAGGCGTAATTGAAAGACAAAAGGACTTCTCCAGCAATTTTGGAGAGGTTTTTTTGTGTCTGGGGAATATTTCGTGTAAAATCGTAAAAAATGAATAGTGACCCCACTTGGCAAACCCACAAAATATGCTATAATGTATATAAAGTCAAAGAAAGTCAAAGTCAACTAAAGGTTTAATACTTAAGTAGCTTTCTTTCTACAATCTGATGCATGATCGCCACTATACGTGATTCATCTCATCGGAGGATCAAGGGAATATTAAAGGACCTTCGTGCTTCCTTCGCTCTCCTGTTGACTCCTGTGGAAGCAAGATTCGCTGTTTCCCTGATTGGTTAAATGGGTAGAGAAGGTGTACTCTGTGGGGGCGTGTGGGTCCTTATTGACTTAACGTTTCAGACAGTGGAGGATGATTGGATGCGTAATATCTCTGATATTATCGAACGATATCTGAAGAGTATTTTGCATGAGAGTCCCGAAGGAATGGTTGAAATTCAGCGTAATGATCTGGCAGATCAATTCTCATGTGTACCTTCCCAGATCAATTATGTCATCAGCACACGTTTTACCCTCGAGAAGGGATACCTGGTAGAGAGTAAGCGCGGCGGTGGTGGTTATGTTCGCATACAGCGCATTGAATTACCAGCCCAATCAGCTCTGCATAACCATTTGCACCATAGTATTGGTGATGAGATCGGGCAGACAGCTGCCGAAGGTTTGATTTATCAATTGGAAGAAGCACGTTTCTTGAGCAAGCGTGAAGCTGGGTTGATGCGAGCTGCTGTATCTAGAGAGGTTATATTGGTCAAACTTCCTTACCGGGATCAAATTCGTGCCAGAATGTTAAAGGCGATGCTAATATCTTTGCTCGGTAAATGAAAACTATCGGGGTCAAAGGAGGTACATCATTATGCTGTGCCAAGAATGCAATAAACGTCCGGCGACACTGCATTTTACGAAGATCGTAAATGGAGAGAAGACGGAATTCCATATTTGTGAGTCATGTGCCCGTGAAAAAGGGGAAATGATTCCTGGAACAGCAGGTGGATTTTCCATTCACAACTTGTTGTCCGGGTTACTTGATTTTGATCCAGCCGGCAAAAGTGGATCGGCAGGAACACCACCTGCAAAGGCACTTCAGTGCGAAGAGTGCGGTATGACGTACGCACAATTCAGTAAGATAGGCCGATTTGGCTGCAGTTCATGTTATAAATATTTTGACAGCCGTCTGGACCCTTTGTTCAAGCGGGTTCATGGTAGTACGTCCCATGTAGGTAAAGTACCTGCACGAGCTGGTGGTCGCATCAAGGTGAAACGTCAAATTGCTGATTTGAAGCGTGAGCTCCAAGAGAGCATCGCCCAAGAGGAATTTGAAGAGGCGGCTCAGATCCGTGACCAGATTCGAGAACTTGAAAAAGGAATAGCTCAGGAGTAAAGTTTGTCATGAGTAGGAGGGATGCGTAATGCCTAATCTGCGCTTTACAGAGAAGGCGCTCAGCGACTGGATGCGCAGTGATGCGGCTGATTCCGAAATCGTCATAAGCAGCCGTGTCCGGATTGCGCGCAACCTTCAGCATGTTCCGTTTCCGATGCTGGCTTCCAATGAGCAATCGGAAGAGGTACTGAATAAGCTGAGCGAAGTACTTCAATACGACGATGTTCATGCCTTTGGGGATTTTCATACTTTGGATCTAATCGATATTGACGAACTCGACAAACGGGTGCTGGTGGAGAAACATCTCATCAGTCCAAGTCTTGCGAATGAATCCAGACATGGTGCGGTTATTCTCAGTGAGGATGAGTCTGTCAGTATTATGATTAATGAAGAGGATCATCTTCGTATCCAGTGCCTCTATCCGGGGTTCCAGGTGAAAGAAGCCTGGGAGAAAGCTTCCGCAATAGATGATGCTTTTGAAGCGCACGTGGATTATGCTTTTGATGATCGCAGAGGATACTTAACCAGTTGTCCTACGAATGTAGGTACAGGTGTCAGAGCATCTGTCATGATGCACCTGCCTGCCCTGGTGATGACGCAGCAGATTGGCCGTATTTTAACCGCAGTTTCCCAAGTGGGATTGACTGTAAGAGGCATATACGGTGAAGGCAGCGAAGCTATGGGTAACCTGTTCCAGATCTCGAATCAGATTACACTGGGACAGACCGAACAGGAAGTCATCGAGAACCTGCATGGTGTTGTGTTACAGATGATTGGTCATGAACGTACAGCCAGAGAACGGTTAATTACCGACTCCAGACTTCGAATTACGGATCGTGTCATGCGTTCTTACGGCATATTGTCTCATGCAGCTATTGTTGATTCCAAGGAAGCAGCACAGCGCTTATCGGATGTACGCCTTGGCGTGGATCTCGGCTTGTTGGATGGACTGTCGATCACGGTCATGAATGAGTTGAATGTGATGACACAGCCGGGATTTTTGCAGAAAACATTCGGGGAAGATATGCGCACAGATGAGCGTGACATCTATCGAGCTCAGTTGATTCGTGATACGATCAATGCAGCGAAGCAGTCCTAGCTTACTCTGATATTGTATTAAATTATGGTTTCATGCCGCATTGCGGCTTTTATATAATAAGGCATGTACGATGCCGAATGACTTTATTCGCAGCACGGCTGCAAACAAAAATGATATGAAGAATACGACGGGGATGTTTTGAAACCCCTCGTTTTATCCAAAACCATGGAGGTGCAGGAGATATGATGTTTGGAAGATTTACGGAACGGGCCCAAAAGGTGCTCGCACTCGCGCAGGAAGAAGCTGTCCGTCTCGGTCATAATAACATCGGTACTGAGCATATTTTGCTCGGCCTCATTCGTGAAGGCGAAGGCATCGCAGCCAAAGCACTGATCGGCCTGGGACTCGGATTGGAAAAAATTCAGGATGAAGTAGAAACGCTGATTGGCCGTGGCCAAGAGCAGCCTACCAACATTGCATATACGCCACGTGCGAAAAAAGTAATTGAGTTGTCTATGGATGAAGCTCGTAAATTGGGCCATACCTATGTAGGCACAGAGCATATCCTGCTCGGATTGATTCGTGAAGGCGAGGGTGTTGCAGCACGTGTGCTCAATAACCTGGGTATCAGCCTGAACAAAGCACGTCAACAAGTGTTACAGTTGCTTGGCAGCAGTGAAGCTGTATCCAGCCATAATGGAACACCTGCCAATGTCAGCACACCAACGCTGGACAGTCTGGCACGTGACCTCACGGCATACGCCAGAGAGAATAACCTTGACCCGGTTATTGGACGTAGCAAAGAAATTGAACGTGTCATCCAGGTACTCAGCCGTCGTACGAAGAACAACCCGGTATTGATCGGTGAGCCAGGTGTAGGTAAAACAGCGATTGCTGAAGGCCTTGCACAAAAAATCATTGCCAATGAGATTCCCGAAACATTGCGCGACAAACGTGTAATGACCCTGGATATGGGTTCAGTAGTTGCTGGAACCAAATATCGTGGTGAGTTCGAAGATCGTCTGAAAAAAATCATGGATGAGATTCGCCAAGCAGGTAACATTGTCCTGTTTATCGACGAATTGCATACCTTGATTGGCGCAGGCGGAGCTGAAGGTGCCATCGATGCTTCTAATATTTTGAAACCGGCTCTGGCCCGTGGAGAATTGCAATGTATCGGTGCAACAACACTGGATGAATATCGCAAATACATCGAGAAGGATGCAGCGCTTGAGCGTCGTTTCCAACCGATTACGGTAGATCAGCCTTCTCCGGAAGAAGCGATTCAGATCTTGCACGGCTTGCGTGACCGTTATGAGGCGCATCACCGCGTGAAAATTACGGACGAAGCGATTGTGCAGGCGGTTAAGCTGTCTGACCGTTACATCACAGACCGTTTCCTGCCAGACAAAGCGATTGACCTGATTGACGAGGCGGGTTCCAAAGTAAGATTGAACTCTTACACGATCCCACCAAACCTGAAACAGCTGGAGAGCCGTCTGGAAGATATCCGCAAGGAAAAAGACGCTGCAGTTCAAAGCCAGGAGTTCGAAAAAGCAGCCGCTCTGCGTGATACGGAACAAAAAATCCGTGAAGAGCTGGATGTAACGAAGAACCAATGGAAAGAAAAACAAGGTCGCACGGATTCCGAAGTAACACCTGAGGATATCGCACAAGTGGTAGCCAACTGGACAGGAATTCCGGTGAACAAGCTGAAAGAAGAAGAGACACAGCGCCTGATGAATCTGGAATCCATTCTGCATGAACGTGTCATCGGCCAGGATGAGGCTGTGAAGTCGGTCAGTCGTGCGGTTCGTCGTGCGCGTGCAGGACTTAAAGATCCAAAACGTCCGATGGGTTCATTTATCTTCCTCGGTCCTACAGGGGTAGGTAAAACAGAACTTGCTCGTGCTCTGGCTGAAGCGATGTTTGGTGATGAAAATGCAGTAATCCGTATTGATATGTCCGAGTATGGTGAGAAGCATTCGACTTCCCGACTCGTCGGTGCGCCTCCAGGATATGTTGGATATGAAGAAGGTGGCCAGCTGACAGAGAAAGTTCGTCGCAAACCATATTCCGTTGTCCTGCTCGATGAAATCGAGAAAGCACATCCGGAAGTATTCAATATCTTGCTGCAAGTGCTTGAGGATGGTCGTCTGACCGATTCCAAAGGTCGCGTTGTTGACTTCCGGAATACGCTGATTATCCTGACATCCAACGTGGGTGCTGAAGCGATCAAACGTAACTCGACACTTGGTTTCACAGCAGTTGTGGATGCAGGTGCGGATTATGATAACATGAAGGGTAAAGTCATGGATGAGCTGAAGAAATCCTTCCGTCCAGAGTTCCTTAACCGGATTGATGAAATTATCGTATTCCACTCTCTGGAACAGAAACACATTGCAGAGATTGTTACGCTCATGAGTGAGGAGCTTCGCAAACGGCTGCGTGAATATGAGGTTGACTTCGAACTTACCGACAATGCCAAGGAATTCCTTGCCAAAGCAGGCTTCGATCCAGCCTACGGTGCGCGTCCGCTTCGTCGGGCAATCCAGAAGCATATCGAGGACAAATTGTCTGAAGAGTTGCTTACAGGCAACGTAACCAAAGGGGATTCACTACTCATTGACGAAGAGAACGGTGCACTGTCAGTAACGAAAAAAGACGTGATTGTTCCTTCTAACGAGGAAATCGAAACCAAATAATATGTAACAAGCTATGGAGAATGAACTCAAGCTTGTATTGATTGTTAATCCTTCTCGGCTTTGGCCGGGGAGGATTTTTTGCATTTTGGACAGAAGACGGACATGATTATGTCAGGAACATGTGTAAAGTTTGCGATAATCCTTTACGAAAAATCTCAAACAATGGTAAACTTTTAGTGACCCTGCACGTCAGGGAGTTTGGGCAAAATTCGTCGAATAATGCAAAATGCTGTTATAAAACTAAATTATAGGAGTGCTGAAGTGGCCAAAGTTAAAACCAAGTTTCAATGTACGGAATGCGGCTATGAAGCCCCCAAGTGGTACGGGAAGTGTCCGGGTTGTCAGTCATGGAATTCAATGGTGGAAGAAACAGAGACGGTGGTCAAAACACAAGGGAGAAATTCTCCTCTGTTTGACAGTAAAGATAAACCGCTTCCTATCATAGATATAGATAGCGGTCAGGAACCGCGTGTACAGACTGGAATCGGCGAGTTGAACCGGGTATTGGGTGGCGGAATCGTTCCAGGTTCACTCGTTCTGGTGGGTGGAGACCCAGGTATCGGTAAATCAACGTTGATGTTGCAGACGTCTCATGCTTTGACGCATTCGGGTCTACGTGTGTTATATGTTTCTGGTGAGGAATCAGTCAAGCAAACCAAATTGCGGGCGGATCGTCTCGGGGCACTCTCTGCCGAGTTGTATGTGCTGTGTGAAACCAATATGGAACGTGTAGAGGAAGCGGTGGATCAGATCCAGCCGCATTTTCTTGTCATCGACTCCATTCAGACGGTGTATCTTCCCGAAGTTACCAGTGCGCCGGGTAGTGTAGCCCAGGTAAGGGAATGTACGTCTAGGTTCATGCGGATTGCCAAAGGCAGAGGCATTGCAACGGTTCTTGTGGGGCATGTTACCAAAGAAGGTGCCATTGCCGGTCCACGTATGTTAGAACATATGGTGGATTGCGTGCTTTATTTTGAAGGAGAACGGCATCATACGTATCGACTGTTGCGTGCGGTGAAGAACCGTTTTGGTTCAACCAATGAGATTGGCATTTTTGAGATGGGCGAGGATGGACTTCGTGAGGTGGGCAACCCGTCAGAACTCTTTTTGTCGGAACGGCCACTGGGTGTAGCGGGTTCTACGGTAGTTGCCAGCATGGAGGGCACACGTCCTTTGCTCGTGGAATTGCAGGCGTTGATCTCGACCACCCATTTCCCTTCTCCCCGCCGTATGGCAACAGGAGTAGACTTGCATCGATTAAATCTGATCATTGCCGTGCTGGAGAAACGGATGGGCATGTTTTTACAAACCCAGGATGCATATCTTAACGTGGCTGGTGGAGTAAGGCTGGATGAGCCCGCGGTAGATTTGGCGGTTGCGGTCAGCATTGCCTCCAGTTTGAGAGATGTACCGACCAAGCCGGATGACGTCATCTTTGGCGAGATTGGTCTCACAGGTGAAGTTCGAGCCGTATCACGAGCAGAACAACGAGTGAAGGAAGCCGCGAAGCTGGGCTTCAAGCGTGTTATTTTACCAGAAAAAAGCTTAAAGGGCTGGAAACATCCTCGCGGGATACAACTGATCGGTGTGAATACCGTGGCAGATGCACTAGCGGTTGCTTTAGATTAGGGGGCATAACAAGATGAAAGATTCGAGCCAATTGGATAATATGAATGAATTATTAAGGCTGATCGCACCAGGTACACCTTTCCGCGAAGGTCTGGAAAATGTGCTGCGCGCCAAGACGGGCGCACTGCTTGTTGTAGGATACAGCCCTGAAGTCATGGAAGTGGTGGATGGGGGATTCTCGATTAACTGTGACTTCTCCCCCAACTATCTGTACGAACTCGCTAAGATGGATGGAGCCATTATTCTTAGCGAAGATTTGAAGCGTATTCTTTACGCCAATACCCAGTTAATTCCCGATTCCTCAATCTCTTCATCAGAGACGGGCATTCGTCACCGGACGGCGGAGCGTGTAGCGAAGCAAACGGGTAAATTGGTCGTATCCATATCACAGCGCCGGAATATCATTACCTTGTATCAGGGAACACTTCGTTATTCCCTCAAGGAAATCGGGGTTATTTTGACCAAAGCGAATCAAGCGATTCAAACCCTGGAGAAATACAAAGCGGTATTAACACAGTCCCTTACGAATCTGAGTGCCTCTGAATTTGAGGAATTGGTGACGATTCCTGAAGTGGTCAATGTGATTCAGCGTACCGAGATGGTGATGCGGATCAAAACGGAGATCAAACGATACATTCATGAACTCGGGAATGAGGGACGACTCATCTCCATGCAAATGGAAGAGCTTGTGGGTACAACGGAAGAAGAAGCCTGGTTGTTGTATAAAGACTATGCCCGTGACGACAGTGATGACAAAATCCGTGAAATTATAGTAGGACTGAAAAGATTGTCGGACGATGAATTACTGGATGCACACCATATTGTCCGTCTGCTCGGTTATCCTTCATCAGCGGCCACGTCAGAGGATTCGGTTGCACCTCGCGGATTCCGGGTATTAAATAAGATCCCCCGTCTGCCCAATGTCATTATCCATAACCTGGTGGATCAATTTGAACAACTACCTCATGTTATTATGGCTACAATTGAAGAACTGGACGAAGTGGACGGTATTGGTGAAGTTCGAGCCCGGACCATTAAGGAAGGCCTCAAACGTTTGCAGGAGCAGATGTTTATCGACAGACAGATGTAAGGTTTTGCCTATATAAAGGCTTGAAATGGATGAGGTGAAACAACGATGCTAACCAGATTCATTCCGAATCTCTTTACCCTGGGTAATCTGTTTCTTGGAATGATGGCAATTTTGCTTGCGATTGATGGAAATTACAGTTTGGCTGCCATTATGGTCATTGTAGCGATGCTGCTGGATGGTCTGGATGGCCGAGTGGCACGTGCACTCAATGCCCAGAGCGAATTCGGTAAGGAACTTGATTCCTTGTCTGACATGGTTTCCTTTGGGGCAGCACCAGCCCTGATCATATTTATGGTGTCGTTTCAAGATTCGATGCCGATCCTCGCCTGGATTGCAACAGCGGCTTTTCCGATCTGTGGGGCGATTCGTCTTGCCCGGTTTAATGTTCGTCCGGGGATCCCCGGGTACTTCACAGGTTTGCCGATTCCGGCAGCCGGCGGAGTGCTGGCCACATTGTCCTTGTTTAACAAGGATATCGGTCCCATCAGCATGATGATTGCTACATTGCTGTTATCGTATCTGATGGTCAGTTCGCTTAAATATCCCAATTTCAAAAAGGTCGGGTTGCCACGCAAGGCAATCTGGATTGCCCCATGGGTTGTGTTATTTGCCATAGCCGTAGCCGTGATTTTCCCGGAGCAGCTATCCAAATTGATCTTTATTCCGTTGGTGTTATACGCCTTGTATGGAATGAAGCATAACCTGCGAACAGCGGCCTCGCGTAGTCGGGCGAAAAAGCGCAAGGATGAGAAATCATCCCGTCCTTCCGATCGTTAAGTAACCTTGGTGACAGACACTAGACAAAGAAAGCACGTACTCTCCTGCATTGGAGAATGCGTGCTTTTTGTTTATTCAATCTATTTACGGTAAAAGAAACCCTTGCGAACGACCTACATATCTTCTTACGACAGATTAAACATCCCTAACGTTGAACACTTCTGTGATTCGTGATTTACGACCTCTTCCATGTTAATGTCCAGTAGATTGCAGAGAGCCGACATGTAGAACAGATTCCGCCCTAGTTCAGAGCTGATGACCTCTCGGCAATTCTCACACAATTCACCTTCCACATGCGTTTCCAGCAGGCCCTTGGTTTGAGCGATATCGCTCTCCGGGGCATATTTCTGCTTGGTGGCGTGCAGCTCGATGCAGCCGCATTCGGTAATGGCTTTGGACACGGCACGGTTAACAGACGCTCCGGCTTGTCCCGTTTTGGACAGTACATCAATCAGGCTGCGATGACGCAACAACAGTTCAGAAACTTGATCCTGGAAAGCCTGTAAACTTAGCGTACTCATTTTTGCCACTCACCTCGGGATATGAATTGAATTCATTATATGCCAATAATTTACCTACTTTCAACTGACGATTGCAACATTTCCAAAAAGTTCTTCCGGAAGGGATTAGCAAATTAGGAATTGGATCATACTGGATATCAAGATCAAGATACATTGAAGGAGGTGCAGGGACTAATGTGGAAAAAAGGCATTTTAACTTTTACAGGATTGTGCGGTGCATGGTTCGGCTACACGGCATATCATCTGGCAGGAAAATCGGTCCCATGGATGGCGGAATGGATTCAGTCCGCAGGATTACTGGGAGCTGGGATATCGACGCTGCTGGGAGCTGTAATGTTTATGGCTGTATGTAATATCGGTGGAACATTGATGGCAGACAGACTGCATAGTGGAATCGAATCATTGGCAAAAGTACCTATGAATGAACTGGCTGCAGGTGCCGCAGGTACCGTTGCCGGCTTGCTGGTGGCTTTGTTGTTATACCCTGTTGTGGGATGGATGGGAACGGCAGGAGAAGTGCTACAAGTGGCACTGACGGTGATAGGTGCTTATTCCGGCTACACCCTTGCCATGGCGAAGAAAGACGATCTGGGGGCATTCTGGATGTCTGGGCGATGGGGTCATCCCGAGGTGGATGAGGATAGACGGATGGAAGAACATAAAATTCTGGATACCAGTGTTATTATTGATGGGCGTATCGCGGATATATGCAAAACCGGATTTATTGAAGGCACGATCGTCATTCCGGAATTCGTTCTGGAGGAGCTGCAGCATATTGCCGATTCATCGGATCTGCTCAAGCGGAACAGAGGACGGCGAGGATTGGACATTTTGAACAAAATCCAGAAGGAACTTGATGTAAAAGTCCTGATCTACGAAGGGGATTTCGAGGAAATCTCCGAGGTGGACAGCAAATTGGTTAAACTGGCTAAAGTGCTTCAGGGCAAAGTGGTCACCAATGACTTTAATCTGAACAAAGTGTGCGAACTCCAGGGTGTATCTGTGCTGAACATTAATGATCTCGCCAATGCCGTTAAGCCAGTTGTTCTGCCAGGTGAGGAGATCATGGTGCAGATCATCAAGGATGGCAAGGAGCATGGTCAAGGTGTAGCCTATCTGGATGATGGCACAATGATCGTTGTGGAGGGCGGACGCGAGTATATTGGCATGATGATGGAAGTGCTCGTGACCAGTGTGCTGCAGACTTCAGCGGGACGAATGATTTTTGCCAAGCCGAAACTGTTGGAAAAAGCCCAATAAAGCGGTATGATGGGTAGTGTATCGTTGAATGATATTGTGTATCTTTGAACGATAAACTGACAGACAAGGCAGGGATTGCGGCATGGATAAAGGGTGGGGCGTTGTCATTGTGGCAGCAGGTCGCGGAACCCGTATGGGGACGACCGAGAGCAAACAGTTTCTGTTGCTGCAGGACAAGCCCGTTTTCATACATACGCTTGAGGTATTTGCTGCGCTGGACGAGATCCGCGAGATAGTGCTGGTCACAGGAGCTGCAGATGTTGAACGCTGCCAGGATTGGGTAAAAAAATACCAACTGGATTCACGTGTCCATGTTATCCCCGGAGGGAAAGAGAGACAACATTCTGTCCATAAAGGCCTTGAGGCACTTGGGACGGATTGGGTTCTCGTTCACGACGGGGTACGTCCTTTTGTGAACCATGAGCAGATCAAGGGATGCATGGCGGCTGCCATAGCCGGTGGTGGAGCAGCTGTACTGGCGGTTCCCGTGAAGGATACGATCAAACAAGTGAATGCGGAGGGAGTCGTTACGGCGACACCAGATCGCAGCAGTCTGTGGAGCATTCAAACCCCGCAGGCTTTTCGTCTTTCTTCCCTGCTCTCCGCCTACGAATCAGCTGAGCAGGACGGTTTTCTGGGGACAGATGACGCTATGCTGGCTGAACGTCAGGGTATGTCGGTCAAGGTTGTGGAAGGCAATTATACAAATATCAAATTAACAACGCCGGAAGATTTGCAATACGCTGCGTTTTTGCTGGGGGGAGAGAAGAAGCGATGATACGTGTAGGACAGGGATTTGATGTACATCAGCTGGTAGAGGGACGCCCGTGTATTATTGGCGGAGTAACGATTCCTTATGAAAAAGGACTGCTGGGTCACTCGGACGCAGACGTGCTGTTGCACGCGATTAGTGATGCCATTTTGGGTGCGCTGGCACTTGGGGATATCGGCAAGCACTTCCCGGATACCGATCCGGAATTCAAGGATGCCGACAGCCTGAAATTGCTGGAGCATGTATGGCAGCTTGTGAAGGATCGCGGATATCGGTTAGGCAATATCGATTCAACGATTATTGCCCAGAAGCCGAAGATGGCTCCTTACATCCCGCAGATGGCTGAGGTTATTGCCAAGGCATTGGAAGCGGATGTAACACTGGTGAACGTGAAAGCAACAACGACAGAGCAACTGGGATTCCCGGGACGGGGAGAGGGCATTGCTGCTCAATCCGTTGTTTGCCTGGTTCGTGTGTGATATCATCAATTAATTCATGACGGAGGGGATCATATGAGCACGGAAATTCGTGTGCGTTACGCGCCGAGCCCAACAGGACATCTGCATATCGGGAATGCCCGTACGGCGCTGTTTAACTATCTATATGCCAAACATAATAACGGT
Organism: Paenibacillus sp. CB74; assembly: GCF_055687625.1. Classification (NCBI taxonomy): domain Bacteria; kingdom Bacillati; phylum Bacillota; class Bacilli; order Caryophanales; family Paenibacillaceae; genus Paenibacillus; species Paenibacillus sp. CB74. Next base: position 6,199,974 of record NZ_CM146009.1, read on the forward strand.
AAATTCATTATTCGTATTGAAGATACGGACGTAAAACGGAATATTGCTGGTGGTGAAGAAAGCCAGCTGAAATACCTGAAATGGCTCGGAATCGAGTGGGATGAAAGTATTGATGTGGGCGGAGAATACGGACCATACCGTCAAACGGAACGTCTGGACCTCTATCGTAAATATACACAGGAATTGCTGGATAAAGGTCTGGCCTACCCTTGCTTCTGCACGGAAGAGGAATTGGAGCAAGAGCGTGAGGAGCAGTCAGCACGTGGAGAAACACCGCGTTATTCAGGCAAACACCGTGATCTGACTCCAGAGCAGATTAGTGCATTTGAAGCGGAAGGCCGCGTAGCGAGTATTCGTTTCCGTGTGCCCGAAGAGCGCGTATATACGTTTGATGACATGGTTAAAGGTACAATTTCATTCAACAGCAAGGAATCCGGCGACTTTGTCATTGTGAAAAAAGACGGCATTCCCACGTACAACTATGCTGTTGCTGTGGATGATCACTTGATGAAGATCTCCCACGTCCTGCGTGGGGAAGATCACATCTCGAACACGCCGCGTCAACTGATGATCTATGAAGCGCTGGGCTGGGAGCCACCGCAATTCGGCCATATGACGCTGATCGTGAATGAAAATCACAAGAAGCTGAGTAAACGGGATGAATCCGTGATTCAGTTTATTGAGCAGTATGATCAGCTCGGCTATTTGCCTGAAGCGATGTTTAACTTCATTTCCCTGCTCGGCTGGTCGCCGGAAGGGGAGGAAGAGATCTTCTCGCAAGAACAACTGATTTCCATTTTTGATACGAAACGCCTGTCCAAGAGCCCGGCCGTATTTGATACACACAAGCTGGCTCACTTGAACAACCACTATATCAAACATGCTGACCCGGAACGGATTGCCGAAATGGCCATTCCGCATCTGCAAAAAGCAGGACGTCTTCCTGGTGATCTATCCGCTGAGCAAAAAGAGTGGGCGCATACCCTCGTGCATCTCTATCAGGAACAGATGAATGCCGCATCCGATATCGTAGAATTGTCGGAAGTGTTCTTCCGTTCGGAGATTGAGCTGGAAACTGAAGGTGCCGCAGTTCTCGCTGAAGAGCAGGTGCCGACTGTGCTGAAGGCATTTGCCGATAAAGTGCAGGCAAGTGAAGAGTTCACGCCAAGCAAAATGGCTGCACTGATCAAGGAAGTACAGAAAGAAACCGGCTTTAAGGGCAAACAGCTCTTTATGCCAATTCGTGTAGCCTTGACCGGACAGACGCATGGACGGGATCTGAATCAAACGATCGTGCTTCTGGGTCGTGATACAGTGATCGAACGATTGCTCGCACAAGTAAAATAAGATTATCCGAGGGGCATTTAGTTTAATCGGAATCTGCACACAGTCTGTTCAGGTATGGATTACGTAGGAGGCTGTTGTCAGTCTGAGGCCTTTTCGCTATAATAACAACACAACGAATAATTGATATGATTTATCTAATAGAACAGCAAAGATCGGGAGGAGTAGACTGACCCGGGCAGATTCAGAGAGGATGGTCCCGCAGCAAAGAAAGATTTCTTTGATTGCGGTGGCTGTGAACCATCCACTGTCCATCAGTCGAAATGCGCCCGTGAGCTGCACAGCCGAATCCAGCCCCGCCTTTGTCGATCATGACATGGGAAAACGTTAGGATAGGTTGTGACGATTGGTTTCCGTTACCAAACCGCTTGAGGGCTCATTCTATTTAAGAATGAACCGAGCAGAGTGGGACCGCGATAAACGCCTCTGCAGCTAAATGCTGCAGGGGCGTTTTTTGTTTAGGCGAGTGTGCAGTACACTACCAAAGGAACGCGCCGTCCGGTAAGCCGGAGGACGGGAACCTGAACAAGAGGGGAACGAGCATGTTCAAGAAGATCAGATCAGATATCCAGGCGGTGTTTGAAAACGATCCGGCGGCCCGGGGGTGGTTCGAAGTGGTACTAACCTACTCAGGGCTGCATGCGATATGGGCACACCGGATGGCTCATTTTTTATACAAGCGAAGATGGTTCTCGGTGGCCAGGTTCATTTCGCAGGTTAGCCGTTTTATGACAGGGATTGAGATACATCCTGGAGCTACGATCGGGAATCGGTTGTTTATTGACCATGGAATGGGCGTCGTTATTGGAGAAACATGTGAGATTGGCGATGATGTTGTTATCTATCAGGGGGTTACGCTTGGCGGAACAGGGAAAGAAAAAGGAAAGAGACATCCGACCATTGGTAATAATGTGGTTATCTCATCTGGAGCAAAGGTGCTGGGTTCATTTAGCGTGGGGGATCAAAGCAACATTGGGGCGAACTCTGTTGTGCTTAAGGAGGTCCCTTCCAATAGTACCGTGGTAGGTATACCGGGCAGAATTGTTAAACAGGATGGCCGACGGGTAGACCGCCTCAGTCAACAATTGCCCGATCCGGTCGTTGACTCCTTGCGTGGTATGCAAAAAGAACTTGAACGATTGCAGGAAGAAGTACGTACACTGCAGAATGCCCGTGCAAATGAGACTGTGCATGATACGTGATACAATAAATAAAGGCAGTATAGGATGAAAGGATAAGTGACCATGACGCTTCAGATTTATAATACGATGAGTCGTACAAAAGAAGAATTTGTTCCCCAAGAGCCAGGGAAAGTAAAAATGTATGTCTGCGGACCAACGGTATATGACTATATTCATATTGGAAATGCACGCCCGGTTATCTTTTTCGACACGGTTCGTGGATACCTGGAACAGACAGGACATGATGTAAACTATGTCGTGAACTTCACGGATGTGGATGATAAGCTGATTCGCAAAGCCGAACAACTTGGAACAGACGTTCCTCACGTCGCGGAGAAGTTTATTGCAGCCTACTATGAAGACCTTGAGGGATTGGGTATTCCCAAGGCAAGTAGCAACCCGAGAGTAACGGAAAACATGCCGCTCATTATTGATTTTATCCGTGAGTTGGTTGAAAAAGGTTTCGCATACGAAAATGGCGGTGACGTCTATTACCGTACAGGCAAATTCAGCGAGTATGGTAAGCTATCGAAGCAAAATTTACAGGAGCTGCAATTTGGAATCCGTGTAGGTGTGGACGAGCGCAAAGAGCATCCCGAAGATTTCGTGCTCTGGAAGGCTGCAAAACCAGGTGAGATCTATTGGTCCAGTCCTTGGGGCGATGGTCGACCAGGTTGGCATATTGAGTGCTCCGCCATGGCTAGGGAGTACCTTGGGGACACACTGGACATTCACGGGGGTGGACAGGATCTGCAGTTCCCGCACCATGAGTGCGAATGCGCCCAATCCGAGGTGTTAACAGGTAAACCACTTGCGAACTACTGGATGCATAATGGTTTCATCCGGATTGATAACGAGAAGATGTCGAAATCACTCGGTAACGGTGTTCTTGTTAAAGATTTGCGGAATCAATATAAACGCGAAGCGATTCGTTACTTTATGTTGTCTACCCACTATCGTAACCCGTTGAATTTCACGGATGATACGATGGAGCAGGCACAGAATAGTGTGGACCGGATTGCGAATGCTGTAGGTAACCTGAACCATCGTCTGAGCGCGGTAACCGTAGATCAGGATATCACAGCAGAGTTTGCGGCAAGACTCGACCAAATCCGTCAGCAATATCATGAGAAGATGCAGGATGATTTCAATACTCCTGATGCAATCACTGCTATGTTTGAGTGGGCAGGGGAAGCCAATCAACTGTTACAGCAGGAAGTTGTCAATGCGGCAGACATACGTGCGCTCCTTGAATTGTTCAGTGAATTGAATGCTGTGCTTCGCATCTATACAGATGGAGAGCCAGAACTTCTGGATGAGGAAGTAGAACAGCTGATTGAAGAACGTGTAGAAGCGCGTAAGTCCAAAAACTGGGCAAGAGCGGATGAAATTCGTGATGAGTTGTCTGCACGGGGCATTCTGCTTGAGGATACGGCGCAGGGTATGAGATGGCGGCGCAAATGAGCGAAGGACATCCAAATACACCAAAACAACAGGAGCAGGTCACGGAGGGAGGATGGTTCCCCTATCCTCCGTCCAGACCTGCGAAGTTGATTCCACCTATTGCACTGGCCTATATTGGTGACGCGGTATATGAGGTAGCTGTTCGTCAATATCTATTGTCGAAAGCCAACATGCGTCCCAATCATCTGCACCGTAGTGCAACCGGATTGGTATCAGCGAAGGCACAGAGCCGCATTCTTGCAATGATTGAGGCTGAACTGACAGAGGAAGAACGCGATATTGTCCGGCAAGGGCGAAATGCCAAGTCGGGCAGTGTACCCAAAAATGCAGATGTGTTGGAGTATAGACATGCCACGGCTTTTGAATGTCTCATTGGTTATCTCTACAGCAGTGGTCATCATGATCGCATGATTGAACTAATCGGGCTTGGCATTGAACACGCGGAACAACAATCGTCTTCGCCGACAAAAAAATAGAAATTTCAACAAAACAACGCATTACAGAGAGGAACGAACAACGATGGAAGAAGAATGGATCGCGGGTAAACACTCCGTGACGGAGGCGCTGCGTTCAGGCCGGACCATTAATAAAATATGGATTGCCGATACAGCACAGAAACATCTGACTCAACCTATTATCTCGGAAGCCAAAAAACTAGGTATTGTCATTCAACATGTGGACAAGCGTAAGCTGGATCAAACGGTACCAGGCATTCAGCATCAGGGGGTAGTTGCACAAGCTGCACCATACGCTTATGTGGAGGTAGAAGACATTCTTGCCGCAGCGAAAGCGAAGAATGAGCATCCTTTCCTGATTCTGCTGGATGAGATCGAAGATCCTCATAACCTGGGGTCGATTTTGCGGACAGCGGACTGCACGGGTGCACATGGCGTTATTGTACCCAAACGTCGCTCGGCAGCAGTAACAGCAACGGTATCCAAAACGTCAGCAGGCGCTGTGGAGTACGTGCCAGTGGCTCGTGTAAGTAATCTTGGTCAGACCATTGATCGCCTCAAAGAGGAAGGTGTATGGGTTGTAGGGACAGATGTCACGGCTCATGAAGGTGTCTTTGGTAATGGAGTCTTTACTGGCCCTGTTGCACTGGTAATCGGGAATGAAAACAAGGGAATGGGACGACTTATTCGTGAGAAATGCGACGTACTGATCAAATTACCGATGCAAGGTCAGATTAACTCCTTGAATGCTTCCGTGGCAGCGGGTGTTGTCATGTATGAAGTGCTCCGCTCGCGTCAAGCGCAGGAATAGAAGGTATGGCTGATTCCCGTGATGTGCTTCTTGTAGACGGGTACAACATGATTGGCGACTGGCCGGAGTTAACCAAACTGGCAGAAAGTGGGCTAGAAGAGGCGCGCAACAGGCTTCTCTTTCGTCTTGCCGACTATCAGGCTTTCTCCGGCCGGCGAGTCATTGTTGTGTTTGACGCCTACCTCGTGCCTGGACTCGGTAAATCCTTTACACAGAGCAAAGTGCAGATATATTTTACAAAGGAAAAAGAGACGGCAGACGAATGCATTGAGAGACTCGTTCGGGAACTAAGCATGCGAAGACGCCAAATCTATGTGGCTACGAGCGATATGGTAGAGCAACATGTCATTTTCGGACAGGGAGCGCTACGCGTATCTGCAAGGGAACTGCTCATTGAAGTAGAGCAGAACGAAAAAGAATTAAAAAAACGACTGGAAGAAGATCAGGCGAAGACCACGCGTAACACACTCGGAGGCAAGTTGAGTCCGGATGTATTGAAAGAGTTTGAGCGGTGGCGACGGGAATAACAGTTCATTTTTACAAAAATTAGAATATTGAAACTCTTGACATTTATGTTATTGATGTTCTTTTTTAGGCAGAGCGTGGTTGACGGTGTGAGGTACCATCATATATACTGATCCTATATTTCATAGAGTAGAGTAACGGGGTACCTTGCGTTGCAGCCGGAGGGATTGTCTGTGAGTGTCGACCTCAAAGATATCATGTTATCTAAGTATGATTACCAAAGTGACGAAGACATTGTCGAAGCTTTCCGTGAAGGCGAAAGCGAAGCGTTAGAGTTTTTGATTAACAAGTATCGTAACTTTGTACGCGCCAAGGCTAGATCTTATTTTCTGATTGGGGCAGACCGGGAAGATATTATTCAAGAAGGAATGATTGGCCTCTATAAATCCATTCGAGATTTTAAAGGGGACAAGCTGGCTTCATTCAAGGCTTTTGCTGAACTGTGTATTACAAGACAGATTATCACGGCGATTAAGACAGCAACACGTCAGAAGCATATTCCGCTTAATTCTTATGTATCTCTGGACAAGCCCATTTATGACGAAGAGTCTGATCGTACGTTACTCGATGTGATTTGTGGAACCCAGGTCAGTGATCCGGAAGAATTAATCATCAATCAGGAAGAGTTTGTGGGCCTGGAAGATAAAATGTCCGAGATTCTAAGTGATCTGGAGCGTAAAGTATTGATGTTGTATCTGGACGGGAGATCTTATCAAGAGATTGCAGTAGATTTGGACAGACATGTGAAGTCCATTGATAATGCACTTCAGCGCGTCAAGCGCAAACTTGAAAAGTACCTGGAAGTTCGAGATAATTGAACACATGTTGTCGTTGATGGAAAAGGCTCGGTGTTTGAGTCTTTTTTTACTGTCTCAAGTTTATAAAATCAAAGAATGTTTATACTAGTAATCGCTCGGTCCGTATAGGAGAAGAGAAAAACAGAGATGCGAAACGAATGTACGTTGTACGGAAGTAATACCCAATGAATGAAAGGCTATTCTTTCATTGACATGGTTATACCCTTGTGATAAAGTGTTTTAGGTAGGCCTAAATTTATGGCTTTTTTTCAGGATCAATTTAGAGACTCTGCTTGAATGTGGAAGTCTTCGGGAGGTGTACATCATGCGGGTAATTATTACTTTGGCTTGTACTAACTGCAAACAAAGAAATTACACTACGACAAAAAACAAGCGTAATCACCCCGACCGCATGGAGATGAAGAAATTTTGCAAGTTTTGTAACGAGCAGACTTCTCATCGCGAAACCAGATAGTTTTTGGAGGTGTCGGCGTGAAACGAAGTTTCAAATCTCTGATTTCCTTTTTCTCAGAAAGCTGGGCTGAACTTAAAAAAGTTCGCTGGCCTAATCGTAAAGAGCTGACCAACTACACATTGATCGTACTTGGTACTGTTGTGGTTATGACGCTGTTTTTTTGGGTCATTGACATTGGCATCTCCTTTGTGATCGAAGCGATTATTTAAGAAGGGTTCCGGTGGCTTGATATGGAAAAAAGATGGTACGTCGTTCATACCTATTCAGGGTATGAGAACAAGGTCAAGGCCAATTTGGAAAAACGCGTCGAGTCTATGGGCATGGAAGACAAGATATTCCGCGTTCTTGTTCCTATGGAAGAAGAAGTGGTAAACAAGGACGGTAAGAAAAAAACCGTTATGCGTAAAGTTTACCCGGGTTATGTCTTGGTGGAAATGGTACAGACGGATGATTCTTGGTATGTTGTTCGCAACACACCAGGTGTTACAGGATTTGTCGGTTCGACAGGTTCTGGGTCCAAACCAACTGCTTTGTTGCCTGAAGAAGTGGAACAAATTCTGAAGCACATGGGCATGGTTGAACCTAAGCCGAAAATTGAGTTCGATATTAAGGAATCCGTGCGTATTAAAGTCGGTCCTTTTGCGAATTTCGTAGGCTCCGTGGAAGAAATTTTGGTAGACAAAAGCAAGTTGAAAGTGCACGTGAACATGTTTGGACGGGAAACACCGCTTGAGTTGGAATATACGCAAGTGGAGAAGATATAGTTTCTTCAAGTTTCTTGTGGGAGGGCTGCAAGGCCCGTTAACCACTATTTTGCAAGGAGGTGTCAATCATGGCAAAAAAGGTAATCAAAATGGTAAAACTGCAGATTCCAGCAGGTAAAGCAAATCCAGCGCCACCAGTAGGTCCAGCTTTGGGTCAAGCAGGTGTCAACATCATGGCATTCTGTAAAGAATTCAACGCTCGTACAGCTGATCAAGCAGGATTGATTATTCCAGTTGAAATTTCTGTATTCGAGGACCGTTCCTTTACTTTCATTACTAAAACTCCACCAGCAGCAGTTCTGTTGAAAGTGGCAGCTAAAGTTGAAAAAGGATCCGGAGAACCGAACAAGAAAAAAGTTGCTACTGTTAAACGTGATGCGGTTCGTCAAATCGCAGAAACAAAAATGCCTGACCTGAATGCAGCAGACGTTGAGTCCGCTATGCGTATGGTCGAAGGTACTGCCCGCAGCATGGGTATCACCATCGAAGACTAATTTTCATAAGAAACATGGCTTCGTAAAACCGGTCGATTCGCGACCGGTTGATGTGGGAGGTATATCCGCTAACACCACAAAGGAGGAATAAAACATGGCTAAACACGGTAAAAAATACCTGGAAGCTGCTAAGCTGATTGACAGCGAAGCAACTTACGAGCCTTCAGAAGCTGTAGAGCTTGTGAAAAAGGCAGCTACTGCAAAATTCGATGAAACAATCGAAGCGGCAGTTCGTTTGGGTGTAGACCCTCGTAAGCAAGACCAGGCTGTACGTGGTGTTGTTGTCTTGCCACACGGCACAGGTAAAACACAACGCGTATTGGTATTTGCAAAAGGTGACAAAGCGAAAGAAGCGGAAGCGGCTGGCGCGGACTATGTTGGTGATGCAGACATGATCAACAAAATCCAACAAGGCTGGTTCGAATTCGACGTCTGCGTAGCGACACCAGATATGATGAGTGAAGTAGGTAAATTGGGCCGACTGCTCGGCGGTAAAGGTCTGATGCCTAACCCTAAAGCCGGAACGGTAACTTTCGATGTAACTAAGGCTGTTCAAGAAATTAAAGCTGGTAAAATCGAATATCGTCTGGATCGTGCAGGTCAAATTCATGCACCGATTGGTAAAGCTTCTTTCTCTTCTGAGCAACTTAATGAGAACTTCAAAGCTCTCATGGAAGCTCTGAATCGTGCTAAACCAGCGGCAGCAAAAGGTGTTTATCTGAAGAATGTTAGTCTTTCTTCCACGATGGGCCCTGGAGCACGCGTGAACGCAGCAGCTTTTAGATAATATCTCTTGACAGGCTTGTCCTGTTTTTGATAAGATATAAAAGTTGTGAGTCCGAGTGACTGACCGTTGACATTTGAATATGCTTGCCGTAGACAGTAGGTGCCATTAGGCTTAATTTCCTGCCGAGGTGTGATTATAGAACTTAGAACGATGCAAATCGATGATGAGTATATATCAAGCCTTCGTGATTCTACGGAGGCTTTTCTTAATGGGATAAATTTGACCAGGAGGTGTACAGATTGGCAAACGCAAAAGTGATTCAAGCAAAACAAGAGTCCGTTGATGCAGTAACAGCAAAATTGCGCGAGAGCGTTACAACTGTTGTTGTTGACTATCGCGGATTGAACGTTGCCCAAGTAACTGAGTTGCGTAAGCAACTTCGTGAAGCAGGGATCGAATTCCAAGTGCTGAAAAACTCGTTGCTTCGCCGTGCAGCTGCAGCAGCAGAACTGACAGAACTCGATAGTGTTCTTACAGGTCCTACTGCAATTGCATTCAGCGCAGACGACGTTGTGGCTCCCGCTAAAATTCTGAACGACTTCGCGAAAAAGAACGATGCACTGGAATTGAAAGGTGCTATCGTAGAAGGTCGCGTAATCGGAGTACAAGAAGTTAAGGCGTTGGCAGAATTGCCATCCCGCGATGGACTCCTTTCCATGCTCCTCAGCGTGCTTCAAGCGCCAGTGCGCAACTTCGCGCTTGCGGTTAAAGCAGTTGCAGAAAAAGAAGAGCAAGGCGCGTAAGCAACTTGATCTGAACGCTGCTTAGGCGGCAAATGAATTAAAAAAAATAATATTATATATGGAGGTTCACTCATGAGTAAAGAGCAAATCTTGGAAGCAATCAAAGGCATGACTGTACTGGAATTGAACGATCTTGTTAAAGCAATTGAAGAAGAATTCGGCGTAACTGCTGCAGCTCCAGTAGCTGCTGCAGGTGCAGGCGCTGCTTCTGCTGAAGCTGAGCAATCCGAGTTCGACGTAATCTTGACTAACGCTGGTGCTTCCAAAATCAACGTTATCAAAGCAGTTCGCGAAATCACAGGTCTTGGCCTGAAAGAAGCAAAAGAACTGGTTGACAACGCTCCAAAAGCATTGAAAGAAAAAGTTGCTAAAGAAGAAGCAGAAGCGGTTAAAGCTAAGCTTGAAGAAGCTGGCGCTACAATCGAAGTTAAATAATTTAGCTTTTATAAGCTAGATGAACAAAACAACAAACCCCTTGACTTATATCAAGGGGTTTGTTGCTGTAATTGTAAATGGAAAGTGAGTGAGGGCATGTCCAATCATTATTATTCGGACAAACCGCAAGTAGCGCATGATCGCAGAGCAACTGAAGCGATTCTTCGCGGATTCAGTCTGCGATTCGTGACGGACGCCGGTGTGTTTTCCAAAAACGGAATCGATTATGGCAGCAGAGTATTGATTGATGCGATAGAGTTGCCATCAGGGGCTCATGTTCTCGATGTGGGTTGTGGATATGGACCGATGGGTCTTACAGCAGCCAAACTTGTACCGGACGGACATGTCACCATGATCGATATCAACGAGAGAGCCGTTGAACTTTCCAGGGAAAATGCAAAAGCGAACGGGATTAACAATGTTACCGTATTGCAAAGTAATCTACTGGCTGAAGTAAAAAAACAAGATTTTGACGTTATCTTAACCAATCCGCCTATACGGGCTGGGAAAGAGACGGTTCATACTATTTTCGAACAGGCACATCGTCATCTGAAGGTAGGTGGTTCGTTGTGGATTGTCATTCAGAAGAAACAAGGGGCTCCATCAGCAAAAGCGAAGTTGGAATCTTTGTTTGGAAGAGTGGAAGAAGTGACGAAGGATAAAGGCTACCGGATTTTCAAAGCGATGAAATCGGAAGAGGATTCTACTAAAAGCTGAATCCGAGTTTGTAAAGTAAGCAGGGGATCATTTTTTTTGCAATAGGACTATTGACTTGAAATTCAGGCCGTGGTATTATTGTAAAATGTCAGTATTAAGATGCCCTACTTGGCTTTAGCTAACTAAAAATGTCAACCTTTTTTTTACGCCGAACGGGCTTATTATGCCTACGTTTGGCGTATAATATGTACATTTTGGGCAAACTGGGGATAAGAATGTTTTGGAAAGACATCCGCCGATCAAAGTTGCTCTTTTTTCGAACGACATTTCGAGTAAGGGCTTTTCTTTATTTGTGGATGCATTGCTTTGCTCTGTATGTGTACCATTATAAGGTTACAAACAGAGGTTCGCAACGAAATTTTTAAAGTGAGTAGACATTGAGGGGTGAGTTTAAGTTGGCAGGACATCTTGTTCAATATGGTCGACGCACTCGGCGCAGTTATGCACGAATTAACGAGATACTCGAAGTTCCTAACCTGATTGAAATCCAACAAAAATCATATGATTGGTTTTTGGAGGAAGGGTTGCGCGAAATGTTCCAGGATATCTCGCCGATCCAGGATTTCACAGGCAACTTGATTTTGGAATTTATCGATTACAGTCTCGGTGAACCGAAGTATACAGTAGACGACGCGAAAGAGCGTGACGTTACTTATGCAGCACCGCTTCGGGTCAAAGTCCGGCTCATTAATAAGGAAACCGGCGAAGTCAAAGAGCAGGAAGTATTCATGGGAGATTTCCCGCTGATGACCAACACGGGCACATTTATTATTAATGGTGCGGAACGGGTTATTGTCAGCCAGTTGGTTCGCTCTCCTAGCGTTTACTTCAGTACCAAAGTAGATAAAAACGCCAAAAAAACGTATACCGCTACAGTTATTCCTAACCGCGGCGCTTGGCTCGAACTGGAGATGGACGCGAAGGATGTTGTTTACGTCCGGATCGACCGTACACGTAAAATACCGGTTACGGTTCTCCTGCGTTCACTTGGTTTTGGCACAGATGCTGAGATTCTGGATCTGCTCGGTAATGACGAATATATCCGCAACACACTGGACAAAGACAACACGGATTCCACGGAGAAAGCACTCATTGAGATCTACGAGCGTCTTCGTCCGGGCGAGCCACCAACATTGGATAATGCGAAAAGCTTGCTCGTAGCACGTTTCTTTGATCCAAAACGTTATGACCTTGCTAATGTAGGTCGTTACAAAATGAATAAAAAACTTCACATCAAAAACCGTTTGTTTAACCAACGCTTGGCTGAATCACTTGTTGACGCTGAAACAGGTGAAATCATTGCTGAAGCAGGCCAAATGGTTGATCGTCGTTTGTTGGATGAAATCATGCCGTATCTGGAGAAAAGCGTTGGATTCCGCACGTATCACGTGGGTAACGGCGTTTTGGATGCCAATGATATCCCTATGCAAACGATTGATGTATTCTCACCAACTGAAGATGGTAAAGTGGTCAAACTGATTGCCAATGCAAACATTGACAAGTCCGTTAAAAACGTGACTCCGGCGGATATCATTTCGTCTATCAGTTATTTCCTTAACCTTTTGCAGGGAATTGGTAGCACGGATGATATCGATCATCTGGGTAACCGTCGTTTGCGTTCAGTGGGTGAACTCCTGCAGAACCAGTTCCGTATCGGTTTGTCCCGTATGGAGCGTGTGGTTCGTGAGAGAATGTCCATTCAGGATGCCAACGTCATTACACCACAGGCATTGATCAATATACGTCCTGTTATTGCATCCATTAAAGAGTTCTTTGGTAGTTCTCAATTGTCACAGTTTATGGATCAAACGAACCCGCTGGGTGAGTTGACACATAAACGTCGTTTGTCCGCACTCGGACCCGGTGGTTTGACGCGTGAGCGCGCAGGTATGGAAGTGCGTGACGTCCATCCATCCCACTATGGCCGTATGTGTCCGATCGAGACTCCAGAGGGACCAAACATCGGTTTGATCAACTCCTTGTCAACGTTCGCCCGTGTGAATGAATATGGCTTCATTGAAGCTCCATATCGTTGGGTTGATCCGAAGACAGGTATTGTGACCGAGCAAATTGATTACCTGACAGCGGATGAAGAGGACAACTATGTCATCGCGCAAGCGAATGCGAAGTTGAACGAAGACGGTACATTTGAAGAAGAAGCGATCATTGTACGTTACAACAAACAGTCGGATAACATCCTTACGATGCCGAGTGAGCGAGTTGACTACATGGACGTATCTCCTAAACAGGTTGTATCCGTCGCTACAGCGCTTATCCCGTTCCTTGAGAACGATGACTCCAACCGTGCACTCATGGGATCTAACATGCAGCGGCAGGCGGTTCCACTCTTGATTCCTAAAGCACCACTTGTAGGAACAGGTATGGAGCACAAAGCTGCAAAAGACTCTGGTGTATGTATTGTCTCCGATTATGACGGAATTATTGAACGTTCTTCTGCGAACGAGATTTGGCTCCGTCGTGTTGAAGAAGTGGACGGTCAGGAAGTTAAAGGCGATATCGTTAAATATAAATTACACAAATTTATGCGTTCGAACCAAGGAACATGCATTAACCAGCGTCCGATTGTCAAAAGAGGTGCTGCTGTCAAAGCTGGCGATATCCTCGCTGACGGTCCTTCAACGGAAATGGGTGAATTGGCTCTGGGACGTAACGTTGTTGTTGCCTTCATGACTTGGGAAGGTTACAACTACGAGGATGCGATCTTGCTCAGTGAAAAACTCGTTAAGGAAGATGTATACACATCCATCCATATCGAGGAGTATGAGTCTGAAGCACGTGATACCAAGCTCGGACCTGAAGAGATCACACGTGACATCCCTAACGTTGGGGAAGAAGCGTTGCGTAACTTGGATGAGCGCGGTATTATCCGCATCGGTGCTGAGATCAGTGCTGGCGACATTCTGGTTGGTAAAGTAACACCTAAAGGTGTAACAGAGCTGACAGCAGAAGAACGTCTCCTGCATGCGATCTTTGGTGAGAAAGCACGTGAAGTACGTGATACTTCCTTGCGTGTACCACATGGTACCGACGGTATCGTAGTAGACGTGAAAGTATTTACCCGTGAAAACGGTGATGAACTGCCTCCAGGTGTTAACCAACTCGTTCGTGTATATATCGCTCAAAAACGGAAAATTTCCGAGGGTGATAAAATGGCCGGACGTCATGGTAACAAAGGGGTCGTGGCCCGCATCTTGCCGGAAGAAGATATGCCTTTCCTGCCAGATGGTACACCGGTTCAGATCGTTCTTAACCCACTGGGCGTACCGTCCCGGATGAATATCGGTCAAGTACTTGAGGTTCACTTGGGTATGGCCGCAATGCAACTGGGTATTCACGTAGCAACTCCTGTATTCGACGGAGCGAAGGAGTATGATGTCTTCGATACGATGGAAGAAGCAGGAATGCAACGTAATGGTAAAACCGTCCTGTATGATGGTCGTACAGGTGAAGAGTTTGAACGTGAAGTTACCGTTGGTGTCATGCACATGATCAAATTGGCACACATGGTTGATGATAAAATCCATGCCCGTTCCACGGGTCCTTACTCACTTGTTACGCAACAGCCATTGGGTGGTAAAGCCCAATTTGGTGGACAGCGTTTCGGGGAGATGGAAGTATGGGCGCTTGAGGCGTACGGTGCTGCTTATACACTGCAAGAAATCTTGACTGTTAAATCCGATGATGTTGTTGGTCGGGTTAAAACATATGAATCCATTGTCAAAGGCGAGAATGTTCCTGAACCAGGTGTTCCTGAATCATTTAAAGTATTGATCAAAGAGCTGCAAAGCTTGGGTATGGACGTTAAGATTTTGAGTGAAGATGAGCAAGAGATTGAAATGAGAGAAATGGACGATGAAGATGACGCTGCGAGCGATAAGCTCAGCCTCAACCTTGAGGGTACAGAGGTCGGAGCGGAATAATTCGCTTCGAGCGCATGATGACCGGCGTTTTTCATCAGGCTCGCGTCTTGCTCCGGCTTCGGCCGGAGAGGGCGTAACCTAGATTACAGGAATTGGTTAAGGAGGGTTGCTCCTTGTTGGACGTCAACAATTTCGAATACATGAAGATCGGGCTTGCTTCCCCAGAGAAAATTCGTTCTTGGTCCCGCGGAGAAGTGAAAAAACCGGAAACGATCAACTATCGTACGTTGAAACCGGAAAAAGAAGGGCTGTTCTGCGAAAAGATTTTTGGCCCTACAAAAGACTGGGAATGTCATTGCGGTAAATACAAACGCGTTCGTTATAAAGGCGTTGTCTGTGATCGTTGTGGCGTTGAAGTAACACGTGCGAAAGTACGTCGCGAACGGATGGGCCATATTGAGCTCGCTGCTCCGGTATCGCATATCTGGTACTTCAAAGGTATTCCGAGCCGTATGGGTCTTGCTCTGGATATGTCTCCAAGATCTCTTGAAGAGATTATCTACTTTGCATCATATGTTGTAACGGATCCAGGAGAAACTCCACTGGAGAAAAAACAGCTGTTGTCCGAGAAAGA
Organism: Paenibacillus sp. CB74; assembly: GCF_055687625.1. NCBI lineage: Bacteria > Bacillati > Bacillota > Bacilli > Caryophanales > Paenibacillaceae > Paenibacillus > Paenibacillus sp. CB74. Next base: position 6,215,481 of record NZ_CM146009.1, read on the forward strand.
ATATCGCAGCTACCGTGAAAAATACGGTTATGGTTTCCAGGCTGGCATGGGCGCAGAAGCGGTTAAAAAACTGCTTCAAGATCTTGACATAGACAAAGAGCTCGAGTTCCTGAAAGAAGAGCTCCGGACTGCGCAAGGACAACGTCGTAATCGTGCAATCAAACGTCTGGAAGTTATCGAAGCTTTCCGTAATTCTGGCAACAAGCCAGAGTGGATGATCATGGATGTACTTCCTGTTATCCCGCCGGAACTTCGTCCAATGGTACAGTTGGACGGTGGACGTTTTGCAACGTCAGACCTGAATGACTTGTATCGCCGTGTAATTAACCGGAATAACCGTCTGAAACGTCTGCTTGATCTGGGCGCGCCAGATATTATCGTGCAAAATGAAAAACGGATGTTGCAGGAAGCTGTTGACGCATTGATCGATAATGGTCGTCGCGGTCGCCCAGTAACTGGTCCTGGTAACCGTCCATTGAAATCCCTCAGCCACATGCTGAAAGGTAAACAAGGACGTTTCCGTCAGAACTTGCTCGGTAAACGGGTTGACTATTCTGGTCGTTCCGTTATCGTTGTCGGACCTTATCTGAAAATGTATCAGTGTGGTCTGCCAAAAGATATGGCACTTGAATTGTTCAAGCCTTTCGTTATGAAAGAGCTTGTAAATAAAGGGCTTGCCCACAACATCAAGAGCGCGAAACGTAAAGTTGAGCGTGTAAGTCCTGAAGTATGGGATGTTCTTGAAGAGGTAATCAAGGAGCATCCGGTTCTGTTGAACCGTGCCCCTACGCTTCACAGACTCGGTATTCAAGCGTTTGAACCGATTCTCGTTGAAGGGAAAGCAATTCGTCTTCACCCACTCGTATGTACGGCATACAATGCCGACTTTGACGGTGACCAAATGGCCGTGCACGTTCCGTTGTCCGCTGAAGCTCAAGCGGAAGCACGTATTCTGATGCTTGCATCAGGAAACATTTTGAACCCGAAAGACGGTAAACCGGTTGTTACTCCTTCCCAGGATATGGTGCTTGGTTCTTATTACCTCACTATGGACAACAAGGAAGAAAAGGGCACAGGTATGATCCTGCGTACAGTCAACGAAGCTGTATCGGCATACCAACGTGGTACTGCTGGTCTGCACGCTCGTGTAGCTATTCCGGTTAAGGCGCTTGGTAAAACAAGCTTCACGGAAGAGCAACAAGAAGGAATGTTGCTGACTACTATCGGTAAAATTATCTTCAATGAAATTTTCCCGGCAAGCTTCCCGTATATCAATGATGCGACTCGTGCGAACCTGTACCAAGGTACTGCAGATCACTCATTTGTATATGAAAAAGGTGCTGACCTCAGAGAGGCTATTATGAATGCTCCTCTGGCTGGCGGTGTCGGCAAAGAATATCTCGGTTCCATCATTGCACGTTGTTTCGAAATTTATCACACAACGGAAACAGCCGTTATTTTGGATAAAATCAAACAACTTGGATTCACATACTCTACCCGTGCCGGTATCACGGTTGCGGTATCTGATGTTATCGTTCCGCCTGAGAAGTTTGAAATTCTTAGACAGTCTGAGGATAAAGCACAAATCGTTACGAATCAGTACCGTCGTGGTCTGATTACGAATGAAGAGCGCTATGACCGTATCATTGATATCTGGTCAAAATCCAAAGATGACATCACTGAGATTCTGATGAAGTCCATGGACCGTTACAACTCGATCATGATGATGGTAGACTCCAAAGCACGGGGTAACAAATCGCAAATCACCCAATTGGGCGGTATGCGTGGTCTGATGGCCAACCCGTCTGGTCGAATCATCGAACTCCCAATCAAATCGAACTTCCGTGAAGGTCTGACAGTACTCGAGTACTTTATCTCCACTCACGGAGCGCGTAAAGGTTTGGCGGATACAGCCCTGCGTACAGCCGATTCAGGTTACCTGACTCGTCGTCTCGTAGACGTAGCCCAAGACGTAATCGTGCGTGATGATGATTGTGGTACAGATAAAGGCTTTACGGTAAGTCGTATCCAGGATGGTAAAGAGGTTATTGAAGATCTCTATGACCGTATTGAAGGCAGATACTGCTTCGAGACAGTTCGTCATCCGGAAACGAAAGAAATCATTGCAGGTCGTAATGAATTGATTGACTCCGACAAAGCAGAGGCAATCATCAAAGCGGGCGTAACCAAATTGCAAATCCGTTCCGTACTCAGCTGCCGTGCAAGTCATGGTGTCTGCAAGAAGTGTTACGGTCGTAACCTTGCGACAGGTAAACATGTGGAGATCGGTGAAGCAGTTGGTATTATTGCAGCACAATCCATTGGTGAGCCAGGAACACAGTTGACAATGCGTACGTTCCACACCGGCGGTGTAGCCGGAGACGATATTACGCAAGGTTTGCCGCGTATCCAGGAGTTGTTTGAAGCTCGTAATCCTAAAGGTCAAGCAACGATCAGTGAAATTGATGGTGTAGTTAAAGAGATTCGCGAAGCGAAAGATCGTCGTGAAATCGAAATTCAAGGTGAAGCGGAGTCCAAAGTATACTCTGTTACCTACGGTTCCCGTGTGCGCGTAAGCGAAGGCATGGAAATTGAAGCTGGTGATGAGTTGACAGACGGTTCCATCGATCCAAAAGAAATGCTGCGCATTAAAGGCGTACGTGGCGTACAAAACTACATTTTGCAGGAAGTACAGCGCGTATACCGTAACCAAGGCGTAGAAATCAATGACAAACACGTTGAAGTTATGATCCGTCAAATGCTGCGTAAAATCCGCATCGTAGATGCAGGGGATACAACGCTGTTGCCAGGGTCGTTCGTAGATACGCATGAGTACGAAAGAGCTAACAAAATTGCGATTCTTAGTGATAAAGAGCCAGCGGTTGCTAAACCAATCCTGCTCGGTATTACGAAAGCATCCCTGGAAACAGACTCGTTCCTCTCAGCGGCTTCGTTCCAAGAAACTACACGTGTACTGACAGATGCAGCGATCAAAGGTAAAGTCGATCAGTTGCTCGGTCTGAAGGAAAATGTAATCATCGGTAAGTTGATCCCTGCAGGTACAGGTATGCACCGTTACCGCAGCATCAAGTTTGCTGAGCCAGAAGATGGCCAATCTTCAGTAGAAGAACTCGAGCCAGTTTCGGTTGATTAAATAGATTTCTTCTCATTTAGAGAGGATGAAAGTTTTGTACGTCAGGAGGCGGACGCTTGTATAGTGCAGGCGGACGAATCCTGATGTACGTAAACTTTTATAAAATCTTTTAGGATTAGCATTGACAATGCTTGCGCTAGATGCTAATATATCAAAGGTGCGTGGGCAGCTGATTGTACATGGTTCTATTCGGAGGAATGCACAATGTCTAATGAAAAAGCCTTGCAAGATGCTCATGTCAAAATAGGTACCAAACAGACCATGCGGATGGTGCAGACAGGTATGGCTTCTGAAGTCTATGTCGCAGAAGATAGTGATCCGCAGCTCACTTCCAAAATCATTGCCTTGTGTGAACAACACAATGTAAAGTACACGAAAGTGGATACAATGAAAAATCTCGGCAAAGCTTGCGGGATTGGAGTGGGAGCAGCTATGGCTGCTGTCGTAAAATGATAGTGTAAGGAACGTTTTTGTCCGAGAACTTTTAGGGATTCTCCAAGGCAAAAACTTTTCATTTGTCTTTTTATGAACCGCCTGGGTCTGTGGACTTAGCGAAAAGAGGTTTATAAAGAAACATGAATATTTGAGGAAGGGGGTGGCAATCACATGCCAACTATCAATCAACTGGTTCGTAAAGGACGTCAAGCAAAAGTTGAGAAGTCAAAATCTCCAGCTTTGCAAAAAGGATTCAACGCTTTGAAACGTGAATCTACTAACATCAGTGCCCCACAAAAACGTGGTGTCTGCACTCGTGTAGGTACAATGACTCCACGTAAACCAAACTCTGCACTTCGTAAGTATGCCCGTGTTCGTTTGACGAACCGTCTCGAGGTAACTGCTTATATCCCGGGAATCGGACATAACCTTCAAGAGCACAGTGTGGTATTGATCCGCGGAGGTAAAGTTAAAGACCTTGCAGGGGTTCGTTATCACATCGTTCGTGGAGCTCTCGATACTGCAGGCGTAAACAACCGTATGCAAGCTCGTTCGAAATACGGTGCAAAACGTCCAAAAGCTAAAAAAGCCTAAACCATTATAAGCAGAGAACCTGAAAGCCTTCTGGCTTAGGTCTGGAAGGTACAGGGTCTGCTGAACAAGAAAGAAAGGGGGATATCCATGCCACGCAAAGGTCCAGTTACGAAAAGAGACGTGTTGCCAGATCCGGTATACAACTCCAAGTTGGTTACTCGTTTGATCAATCGCATCATGCTCGACGGAAAACGCGGTGTTGCTCAAAGCATTCTGTATAATGCGTTCAAGTTGATTCAAGAACGTACGGGTAATGACCCGATGGAAGTATTTGAAGCAGCAATCAAGAATATCATGCCAGTCCTGGAAGTTAAAGCTCGCCGTGTCGGCGGTGCCAACTACCAAGTACCAATCGAGGTAAAACCAGAGAGACGTACTGCTCTGGGACTACGTTGGCTCGTGAACTACTCCCGCAACCGCGGTGAGAAAACAATGGAAGAGCGTTTGGCGGCTGAGATCATCGACGCTTCCAACAACACAGGCGCTTCCGTTAAAAAACGTGAAGATACGCACAAAATGGCTGAAGCGAACAAAGCGTTTGCTCACTACCGTTGGTAGGATTCAGTTCACAATAAAAAACTTCTATTTTGAAGGGAGACCCATTTCATGGCTAGAGAGTTCTCCTTAAAAAATACACGTAATATCGGGATCATGGCTCATATTGATGCGGGTAAAACCACGACAACTGAGCGGATCTTGTTCTACACAGGACGTACGCACAAAATCGGTGAAGTACACGAAGGCGCTGCGACAATGGACTGGATGGAACAGGAACAGGAGCGCGGAATTACGATTACTTCCGCTGCGACTACCGCTGCTTGGAAAGGCCACCGCGTTAATATTATTGATACCCCGGGACACGTTGACTTCACTGTTGAAGTTGAACGTTCCCTTCGTGTATTGGACGGAGCAGTTGGTGTATTCAGTGCGAAAGAAGGCGTTGAGCCTCAGTCTGAAACTGTATGGAGACAGGCTGACAAGTACGGCGTACCTCGTATCGCATATGTAAACAAAATGGATATCATCGGTGCTGACTTCTTGAACGTTGTATCCGACATGCGTGATCGCCTTCAAGCGAACGCTGTTGCGATTCAGCTTCCAATTGGCGCTGAAAATGATTTCATCGGTATTATCGATATTGTTGAACAAAAGGCTCATATGTACAAAGATGACCTTGGTCAAAATATCGAAGAAACAGAAATTCCTGCGGAATTCAAAGAGCAAGTTGAAGAACTCCGTAATGAATTGATTGAGCGTGTTGCAGAACTGGATGAAGAATTGACAATGAAGTACCTGGAAGGCGAAGAAATCTCTATTGAAGAGATCAAAGGCGCTCTCCGTAAAGGTGTTGTAGATGTTAAGATCTTCCCTGTTATCTGTGGATCCTCATATCGTAACAAAGGTGTTCAACTGATGTTGGATGCTGTTATCGACTACTTGCCAGCTCCAACAGATGTACCTTCAATCACTGGTCATCTTGAAGATGGAACTGAAGCAGTTCGTAAGTCCTCTGATGAAGAGCCATTCTCCGCATTGGCATTCAAAATCATGACTGACCCTTACGTTGGTAAATTGACATTCTTCCGCGTTTATTCCGGTATTCTTCAATCCGGTTCATATGTATTGAATGCAACTAAAAACAAACGTGAGCGTATCGGTCGTATCCTTCAAATGCATGCGAACAGCCGTCAAGAGATCACTGAAGTTTACTCCGGTGATATTGCAGCTGCCGTAGGTTTGAAAGATACCGGTACAGGTGATACACTATGTGATGAGAAAAATCCGGTTATCTTGGAGTCAATGAACTTCCCTGATCCGGTTATCGAAATCGCCGTTGAACCTAAAACCAAAGCTGACCAAGACAAAATGGGTGTTGCTCTCGGTAAGTTGACTGAAGAGGATCCAACTCTTCGTGCTCATACTGATGAAGAAACAGGTCAAACTATCTTGGCAGGTATGGGTGAGCTTCACCTTGATATCATCATCGACCGTATGCGTCGTGAGTTCAAGGTTGAAACTACTGTGGGTAAACCACAAGTAGCTTACCGTGAAACATTCCGTGCTCCAGCGCGCGTTGAAGGTAAATTCGTACGTCAATCCGGTGGTCGTGGTCAATACGGTCACGTATGGGTTGAATTCGAACCTCTCGAGCCGGGTACAGGCAGCCAGTTCGAAAGTAAGGTTGTCGGTGGTTCCGTTCCTAGAGAATACATTCAACCTGCACTGTCAGGGATTGAAGAGCAAATGAAAAACGGCGTTATCGCAGGCTTCCCGCTTGTTGACGTTAAGGCTACAATCGTAGACGGATCTTACCATGATGTCGATTCCAATGAGATGGCATTTAAAATTGCCGGATCAATGGCGCTTAAAGCGGCTAAAGACAAGTGTAAACCAGTTCTGCTTGAGCCTATCATGAAAGTAGAAGTAACAGTTCCAGAAGAGTACATGGGTGACGTAATGGGTATGTTGAACTCCCGTCGTGGCCGCATCGAAGGTATGGATTCCCGTAGTGGAGCTCAAATCATCCGTGCTAAGGTACCTTTGTCTGAAATGTTTGGTTACTCTACAACTCTTCGTTCCGGTACTCAAGGACGCGGCGTGTTCTCCATGGAACTCTCTCACTATGAAGAAGTTCCTAAGAGCATCGCTGAAGAAATCGTTGCCAAAACAAAAGGCACCGAGTAGTTTTCTCACACTGGATGTAAGTGCATAAGAATTCATTTCGGAGCACTTCATTCAGTGAAAACATAAAATTATAATTTTAAGGAGGCCACGTTCAAATGGCAAAGGCTAAATACGAACGTAATAAACCCCACGTTAACATCGGTACTATCGGTCACGTCGATCACGGTAAAACAACTCTGACTGCTGCAATCACAACTGTATTGTCCAAAACTTACGGTGGTGCTGCTGTAGCATTCGACCAAATCGACAAAGCTCCAGAAGAGCGCGAGCGCGGTATCACTATCTCCACAGCACACGTTGAGTACGAAACTGACACTCGTCACTACGCTCACGTAGACTGCCCAGGTCACGCCGACTATGTTAAAAACATGATCACTGGCGCGGCACAAATGGACGGAGCTATCTTGGTAGTATCAGCAGCTGACGGCCCAATGCCACAAACTCGTGAGCACATCTTGCTCTCCCGTCAAGTAGGCGTACCTTACATTGTTGTATTCTTGAACAAATGTGACATGGTTGAAGACGAAGAGTTGTTGGAATTGGTTGAGATGGAAGTTCGCGACCTTCTTAACGAATATGAGTTCCCAGGTGACGATACTCCAATCACTCGTGGATCTGCTCGTGAAGCACTGGCTAACCCAGATGGCGAATGGGCTCAAAAAATCGTTGAGATGTTCAAAGAAATCGACACTTACATCCCACTGCCTGAGCGTCAAACTGACAAGCCTTTCTTGATGCCTGTCGAGGACGTATTCTCTATCACTGGTCGTGGTACTGTTGCTACTGGCCGTGTAGAGCGTGGTACTGTTAAAGTCGGCGAAGAGATCGAAATCGTTGGTATCACTGAAGAAACTAAAAAATCTGTTGTAACTGGCGTTGAGATGTTCCGCAAATTGCTGGATTCCGCTCAAGCAGGTGACAACATCGGAGCACTTCTTCGTGGTGTTGACCGTAACAACATCGAGCGTGGCCAAGTTTTGGCTAAACCGGGTTCTGTTAAGCCTCACACAGAATTCACAGCTCAAATCTACGTTTTGACTAAAGAAGAGGGCGGACGTCACAAACCATTCTTCACTGGTTACCGTCCACAGTTCTACTTCCGTACAACTGACGTAACAGGCATCATCAACTTGCCTGAAGGTACTGAAATGGTAATGCCTGGTGATAACATCACAGTTACTGTTTCCCTGATCTCCCCAATCGCGATTGAAGAAGGAACTAAGTTCTCCATTCGTGAAGGTGGACGTACAGTAGGTGCCGGTTCCGTAGCATCGATCCAAAAATAATTCGGCTTAACGCTGAATAAAGCATATGCAACAGTGTACTGGAACGAGTAACATTGTATTGTAACGAAGCTTCGGAAGAGTTCTTTATCCGACATCGGATAAAGAACTCTTTTATTATGTGTAAAGTTTCGGAACCTGCGTCATATAAAATGAACATCATTTACGAGTTTAGAAGGATTGGCAAGGCAGCCTGGATATTGAAGATAAACACTACAATAAACGAAGTCATTTCATCAGAAAAGATAAGTTTAAATGTTTTTCTTAAATATGCTTGCAATACGCCTATCTTTTCTATATAATAATGAATGTTGTTCTGTGACGTTGCGATGATGTGAGAGGTTACTGGCACACCCGGCCCCTTTGCCATGGGACAGTGGCTAGAAAATTTTCACGGAGTATGTCCGATAAAAAATTGGGCGATAGAAGGAGGGACTAAAATGGCAAAGCAAAAAATTCGTATTCGTTTGAAAGCTTACGACCACAGAATTCTTGATCAATCCGCGGAGAAAATTGTTGAAACAGCAAAACGTTCGGGTGCAGGTGTATCCGGTCCGATTCCGCTTCCTACTGAAAAACAAATCATTACTATTCTTCGTGCGGTGCACAAGTACAAGGATTCTCGGGAACAATTCGAACAACGCACACATAAGCGTTTGATCGACATCGTTAACCCGACTCCACAAACTGTGGATGCCTTGATGCGCTTGGATCTGCCGTCCGGTGTAGATATCGAAATTAAATTGTAATACAAGCTACAACAAAGACCATGTATAGAGGAAAAGAGGTGTCAACATGAAAGCAATCTTAGGAAAAAAACTCGGAATGACTCAAGTATTTACTCCTGAAGGTAACGTTGTTCCAGTAACGGTTATCGAAGCAGGCCCTTGTGTTGTTTTGCAAAAGAAAGACATTGAGAACGATGGCTACGAAGCAATTCAAATCGGTTACTCCGATAAGAAAGAGAAAAATGCTAACAAGCCAGAAGCAGGTCACGCTAAAAAAGCGAACACTGCCCCTAAGCGCTACGTTCGTGAAGTTCGCGGTATCAACATCGCTGAATATGAAGTTGGCCAAGAACTGAAAGCTGACATTTTCGCTGAAGGCGAATTCGTTGACGTAACGGGTGTTTCTAAAGGTAAAGGTTTTGCCGGCGTAATCAAGCGTTGGGGACAAAGCACTGGACCTATGTCTCACGGTTCTCGTTATCACCGTGGCCCGGGTTCGATGGGTTCGATCCAAGCTAACCGCGTTCCTAAAGGCAAACGCCTGCCAGGACACATGGGACATGATACAGTTACAATTCAACGTCTTGAAGTAGTTAAAGTAGACGCTGAGCGTAACGTGTTGCTCGTGAAAGGTTCCATTCCTGGACCGAAAAACAGTCTCATCAAAGTTAAAGAAACGGTGAAAAAATAACCACTGAAGAAAGGAGGAACACAAAATGCCAAAAGTATCAGTTTACAATGTAGATGGTAGCCAAGTAGGCGAAGTAGAATTGAATGATGCGGTTTTCGGAATTGAACCGAACCAACACGTTCTGTACGATGCAGTTCTTATGCAACGCGCTTCCCTTCGTCAAGGTACCCACAAAGTAAAAGGACGTTCTGAAGTACGTGGCGGCGGACGTAAGCCTTGGAAACAAAAAGGTACAGGTCGCGCTCGTCAAGGTTCAATTCGTTCACCACAATGGAAAGGCGGCGGTATCGTATTTGGTCCAACACCACGGAGCTATGCGTATAAACTGCCTAAGAAAGTTCGTCGTTTGGCGATCAAATCAGCCCTTTCATCCAAAGTGCTTGACAATGACATTATCGTTTTGGACGCTCTCGCGTTGAGCACGCCTAAAACTAAAGAATTTGCAGCCATCTTGAGTAACCTCAAAGTGGGACGTAAGGCTTTGATCGTAGCTCCTAGCTATGATGATAATGTAGCTCTTTCCGCACGGAATATTCCAGGCGTGAAATTCGTAGCTGCTGACGGCATTAATGTTCTTGACGTGCTTTCGCACGACAAATTGATCATTACGAAAGAAGCAGTTCAGAAGGTAGAGGAGGTGCTCGCGTAATGAAGGATCCTCGTGATATTGTAAAACGTCCGATTATTACGGAACGTACTGCTGACATGATGAATGACTTGAAATATGTATTTGAAGTCGATATCCGTGCAAACAAAACCGAGATCAAAAAGGCAGTAGAAGCTATTTTCAACGTAAAAGTGAAAAACGTGAACACGCTTCGTGTTCCAGCTAAGCCAAAACGGTACGGACGTTATTCCGGATATACAAGCGAATGGAAAAAAGCGTTTGTAACGCTGACAAAAGACAGCAAAACGCTTGAGTTCTTTGAAACTGTATAATTGAATTTTTGAAGTAAGGAGGGAAACCCAGTGCCAATCAAAAAGTATAAACCAACATCCCCGGCAAGACGGAACATGTCCGTTTCTACATTTGAGGAAATCACCACAAATCAGCCGGAGAAATCGTTGTTGGCCCCGTTGAGCAAACAAGCAGGCCGCAACAACCAAGGTAAAATTACAGTTCGTCACCATGGTGGTGGACACAAACGTAAATACCGTATCATTGACTTCAAACGTACTAAAGATGGAATACCGGGCCGCGTTGCTACGATTGAGTATGACCCGAACCGTACATCTAACATCGCTCTGATTCATTATGCTGATGGTGAAAAGCGTTATATCATCGCTCCTAAAGGTTTGAAAGTTGGAGATCAAGTATTCTCCGGACCTGAATCAGACATTAAAATTGGTAACGCACTGCCACTCGAAAACATTCCAGTAGGTACCGTTATCCACAACATCGAGTTGAAACCAGGTAAAGGCGGACAATTGGTTCGTGCTGCTGGTACAGAAGCTCAATTGCTTGGTAAAGAAGAAAAATACGTATCCGTTCGTCTCTCTTCCGGAGAAGTTCGTCGTATTTTGAAAGTTTGCCGCGCGACAATCGGATCTGTTGGTAACCAAGACCACGAGCTCATCAAAATCGGTAAAGCCGGTCGTAGCCGTTGGTTGGGTAAACGTCCTGAGGTTCGTGGTGTAGTAATGAACCCTAACGATCACCCACACGGTGGTGGTGAAGGTCGTGCTCCAATCGGACGTAAATCGCCAATGTCACCATGGGGTAAACCTACTCTTGGTTACAAAACGCGTAAGAAAAATAAAGCTTCTGATAAATACATCATTCGCCGCCGCACGAAGTAATACACACTGTGCATAACTTCGTGAGGCATCTGCGGATGCATAATAGCTACGTTTGAAGGGAGGATCTCCACATGGGTCGCAGTTTGAAAAAAGGGCCATTCATTGATGGCTACATGCTCAAAAAGGTAGAAGAGATGGAAGCTTCAGGTAAGAAGAACGTTATCAAAACCTGGTCCCGTCGTTCTACAATTTTCCCACAATTCATCGGACACACATTTGGCGTTTACGACGGTCGTAAACACGTGCCAGTGTATGTAACTGAGGACATGGTTGGACACAAACTGGGTGAGTTCGCTCCAACCCGTACGTACAAAGGCCATACTGATGATGATAAGAAAACAAGAAGATAAATGAACATCTTTAATGTTTGAGAGGAGGTTACACAATGGAAGCAAAAGCACATGCTAAGTTTATCCGGATTGCTCCTCGTAAAGTTCAACTCGTTGTTGACTTGATTCGCGGCAAGCAAGTAGGTGAGGCGGTTGCCATTCTCCGTCACACTCCGAAATCCGCTTCTCCAATCGTTGAGAAGTTGCTTAACTCCGCTATTGCGAATGCGGAACATAACTATTCTTTGGATGTTAACAACTTGGTTATCTCGCAAGCTTACGTGAACCAAGGACCGACAATGAAACGTTTCCGCCCTCGTGCAATGGGACGTGCAAGTCGTATTAACAAACGTACTAGCCACATTACTTTGGTGGTATCTGAGAAGTAGAAGGAGGGGAAATGTGTGGGCCAAAAGGTAAATCCAGTCGGACTCCGTGTCGGAATTATCCGTGACTGGGAATCTAAGTGGTATGCAGGCAAAGACTTCGGTGATCTTTTGATGGAAGACGTGAAAATTCGTGAATTCCTGAAAAATAAATTGAAAGACTCCGCTTTATCTCGTGTAGAAATTGAGAGAGCGGCTAACCGCGTAAACGTAACGATTCACACTGCTAAACCAGGTATGGTAATTGGTAAAGGTGGTTCGGAAGTTGAAAATCTTCGTAATCAAATTACGAAAATTGCTGGCGGTAAAAAAGTACACATCAACATTTCTGAAATTAAAAACCAAGACTTGGACGCTATTCTTGTAGCTGAAAGCATTGCACAACAATTGGAACGTCGCGTTTCTTTCCGTCGTGCTCTGAAACAAGCGATTCAAAGAACTATGCGCTCCGGTGCTAAAGGTATCAAAACTCAAGTAGGCGGACGTCTTGGCGGTGCTGAGATCGCACGTTCTGAAGGCTACAGCGAAGGAACTGTTCCACTGCACACACTGCGTGCTGACATTGACTATGGTACAGCAGAGGCTCATACTACTTACGGACGTATTGGCGTAAAAGTATGGATCTATCGTGGAGAGGTTCTTCCTACGGCTAAGAAACAAGCTGCTAAGGAAGGAGGCAACTAATCATGTTGGTACCAAAACGCGTAAAACACCGTAAGCAACAACGTGGACATATGAAAGGCCAAGCTAAAGGCGGAACGACTCTGAACTTTGGCGAATACGGTCTGCAAGCTACGGAACCGGCTTGGATTACGAACCGTCAGATCGAAGCGGCTCGTATTGCAATGACTCGTTACATCAAACGTGGTGGTAAAGTTTGGATCAAAATCTTCCCAGACAAACCAATCACTCAAAAGCCTCTCGAGGTTCGGATGGGTAGCGGTAAAGGTAACGTAGAAAAATGGGTTGCAGTAGTGAAACCAGGTAAGATCATGTTTGAACTTGCTGGTGTACCGGAGGAAATTGCACGCGAAGCAATGCGTCTTGCCGCTCACAAACTGCCAATCAAAACGAAGTTCGTGAAACGTGAAGAATTGGGTGGTGAAGCAAATGAAAGCTAGTGAATTTCGCAACCTAACCTCTGCTGAAATCGAGCAAAAGATTGCCGGATTTAAAGAAGAACTCTTTAACCTCCGCTTTCAATTAGCTACCGGTCAGCTGGATAACCCGACTCGCATCCGTGATGTGCGGAAAGAAATAGCTCGTGCTAAAACCATTATCCGTGAGAGAGAATTGGGAATCGGTTAATTAGGGATAGGATGGACAATCCGTCCGTAATCAGGAAGGAGGCCAACAATGAGCGAAGAACGTAACGCACGTAAAGTGCAAACTGGTAAAGTGGTCAGCGATAAAATGGACAAAACAATTGTTGTTGCTGTAGAAACTTACAAAAAACACAACTTGTACCATAAGCGCATTAAGGTTACTAAAAAATTCAAAGCACATGACGAAGAAAACACTGCGAAAATCGGTGACACGGTGAAAATCATGGAGACTCGTCCGCTTTCGAAAGATAAACGCTGGAGACTTACTGAAATCGTAGAAAAAGCGGTTATCATCTAATGCTCAGCAGCACTGCTGAAAGGAGGAATACTAAATGATTCAACCATTTACACGTTTGACTGTGGCTGACAACTCCGGTGCGAAGGAACTGATGTGTATCCGCGTACTCGGCGGTACGGGACGTCGTACAGCTCAAATCGGTGATCTGATCGTTTGTTCTGTTAAACAAGCAACACCAGGCGGCGTTGTCAAAAAAGGTGATGTAGTTAGAGCGGTTGTCGTTCGTACGAAACGTTCTGTACGTCGTAAAGACGGTTCCTACATCGGTTTTGATGAAAATGCAGCGGTTGTTGTAAAAGACGACAGAAGCCCACGTGGAACACGTATTTTCGGACCAGTTGCTCGCGAACTTCGCGATAAAGACTTCATGAAAATCGTTTCCTTGGCTCCAGAAGTAATCTAAAGCTTTAATCTCGTGATGTTAGAAACAGGAGGTGTACGAAATGCCAAGAGTGAAAAAAGTTCTGGAATCCCATAACAACAAACTTCACGTTAAAAAGGAAGATACGGTTATGGTGATCAGCGGTAAAGACAAAGGTAAAAAAGGCCGTGTCATCGCTGCTTATCCTCGTGAGAACCGCGTCCTTGTGGAAGGTGTTAACATGGTGAAAAAACACCAGAAGCCTAACCAGCAAAACCCGCAAGGCGGCATTATCGAGAAGGAAGCTCCGATTCACGTTTCCAACGTAATGCACATCGATCCGAAGAGCGGAAAAGTAACCCGTGTAGGTTACAAAGTTTTGGATAACGGAAAGAAAGTGCGCGTTGCTAAACGTTCCGGAGAAATTATCGACTAATTGAACCGAATGAGAAAGGAGGGCTATGATTCATGGCATCAAGAATGAAAGAACGTTACCTGCAAGAAATCGCTCCTGCTTTGATGCAGAAGTTTAACTATACAACGGTAATGCAAGTGCCGAAAATCGAGAAAATCGTTATCAACATGGGTGTGGGCGACGCTGTCCAAAACTCCAAAGTGTTGGATTCCGCAGTAAACGATTTGCAACTGATCGCAGGTCAAAAACCTGTAATCACTCGTGCAAAAAAATCAATCGCAGGATTCAAACTGCGTGAGAATATGCCTATCGGTGTGAAAGTAACATTGCGCGGCGAGCGTATGTACTTCTTCCTCGATAAACTGTTCAACGTTACGCTTCCTCGTGTCCGCGACTTCCGCGGTGTATCGAGCAAAGCTTTCGACGGACGTGGTAACTACACACTGGGTCTGAAAGAGCAATTGATCTTCCCAGAGATCGAGTATGATAAAGTTGATAAAGTCCGCGGTATGGATATTGTCATCGTAACAACGGCGAAAACAGACGAAGAGTCCCGCGAATTGCTCACGCAAATGGGAATGCCTTTCGTTAAGTAATGTTGGCATAACGTTTCCGGGTGTCTGGAAAGACTCCCTTTTCTCCGAAATTATTTAGGAGGTGTCAGGCTAAGTGGCAAAAACTTCGATGAAAGTTAAACAACAACGTACACCAAAGTTTAAAGTACGTGCATATACACGCTGTGAGCGTTGCGGACGTCCACATTCGGTCCTGCAAAAGTTCAAAATTTGCAGAATTTGCTTCCGTGAATTAGCTTATAAAGGCCAGATCCCTGGCGTGAAAAAAGCAAGCTGGTAAAAAGTCCTGAACGGGAAGGAGGTTAACTCACAATGACTATGTCTGATCCAATTGCAGATATGCTTACTCGTATTCGTAACGCGAACACTGTTCGTCACGAAACGGTAGAAATGCCTGCTTCGACAATGAAAAAACAAATCGCCGATATCCTGAAGCGTGAAGGTTTCATCCGTGATGCTGAAGTTATCGATGATAACAAACAAGGGATTATCCGTGTTTTCCTGAAATACGGTCAAAATAACGAGCGCGTTATCACTGGTCTGAAAAGAATCAGTAAACCTGGTCTTCGTGTTTACACGAAAAGCAATGAAGTACCTCGTGTACTTGGTGGCCTGGGAATCGCGATCATCTCGACATCCAAAGGTATCATGACGGACAAAGAAGCTCGTCAATCGAAATCCGGCGGAGAAGTCGTTTGCTACGTTTGGTAATATAACGTCACAAGATAGGAGGTGCAACATATGTCTCGTATTGGTCGCAAACCAATCACAGTACCAAGTGGTGTAGACATCACCCTGGACAACACCGTTATTACGGTAAAAGGACCAAAAGGAACTTTGACTCGTGAGCTTCATAAAGACATGAAGGTTACAGTTGAAAATAACGAAATCACAGTTGTGCGTCCTTCCGATAACAAAACTCACCGTTCTTTGCACGGCACAACGCGCAGCGTTGTAAACAATATGGTGAGCGGCGTTACTGAAGGATTCGCGAAATCTCTGGAATTGGTTGGGGTCGGATATCGTGCAAGCAAATCCGGAGATAAAATCGTTCTGAACGTTGGTTACTCTCACCCGGTTGAAATTACACCGGAAGCGGGAATTGAATTCGAAGTACCTTCGAATACAAAAATCATCGTTCGCGGAATCGACAAAGAGCGTGTAGGTGCTTACGCTGCTAAAATCCGTTCCGTACGTGAACCTGAGCCATACAAAGGTAAAGGTATTAAATATGAAGGCGAGCGTATCATCCGTAAGGAAGGTAAAGCCGGTAAGAAGAAATAAGATTTCTCTTACCGCCTTTGCGCGGCTTTCGGCTTGCTTGCTTCGTGTGTTTCTAATATACCCCGTGGCTTCTGCTTTGAAGCCAGCGAGGTAACCTGAAAGGAGTGAATCTTTGAGATGATTACGAAACCAGATAAAAATAAGGCTCGTCTGAAAAGACACCTTCGTGTTCGTAAGAAAATCCAAGGAACGGCAGCACGTCCTCGTTTGAACGTATTCCGTTCTGGTAAACATATGTATGCTCAAATCATCGATGATGTTGCTGGTGTAACAATCGCTTCCGCGTCTACCGTAGACAAAGAATTGAGCACTGACATCAAAAATGGTGCATCTGTTGAATCAGCTCGTAAAGTTGGCGAACTCGTTGCTAAACGTGCGAAAGACAAAGGTGTTTCCAACATCGTATTTGACCGTAGCGGATATCTGTACCATGGTCGTATCGCAGCTTTGGCTGAAGCGGCTCGTGAAGCAGGACTTGAGTTTTAAGATATTTTTCAAAAGGAGGTTAACGACTTGCGTGTAGATCCGAATACTTTGGAACTGACTGAAAGAGTTGTAAATATTAATCGCGTAGCTAAAGTAGTAAAAGGCGGACGCCGTTTCAGCTTTAGCGCACTGGTTGTAGTCGGCGACGGCAACGGCTGGGTTGGAGCTGGTATCGGTAAAGCGGGCGAAGTACCTGATGCAATTCGCAAAGGTATTGAAGACGCTAAGAAAAACCTTGTACACGTTCCACTCGTAGGAACATCGATTCCTCACTTGGTAACAGGTAAGTTCGGCGCAGGACGCGTGCTGTTGAAACCAGCATCTGAAGGTACTGGTGTTATCGCTGGTGGTCCTGTACGTGCGGTTCTCGAACTTGCTGGTGTAGGTGACATTTTGACAAAATCTCTGGGTTCTTCGAATTCCATGAACATGGTCAATGCGACTTTGGAAGGTTTGTCCCGTTTGAAGCGTGCTGAAGACGTGGCTAAACTGCGCGGAAAATCCGTCGAAGAGCTTCTGGGTTAAGGAGGGAATTCTCATGGCTAAATTAGAAATTACCCTCGTCCGCAGTTTGATCGGACGTCCGGAGACGCAAAGAACAACTGTGAAAACATTGGGTTTGCGCAAAATCAATAGCAAAGTGGTTCAAAACGATAATCCTGCCATCCGTGGTATGATTAACAAAGTAAGCCACTTGGTTGCTGTTAAAGAAGTAGAAGCTTAAAAACGGGTTAATCCCACAAATCTTTAAGGAGGTGCAACGAACGATGAAGTTACATGAGCTTTCACCATCTCCTGGATCCCGCAAAGAACGTAAACGTGTTGGTCGCGGTCCAAGTAGTGGTACAGGTAAAACATCAGGTCGCGGTCACAAAGGACAAAATTCTCGTTCTGGCGGTGGAGTTCGTCCAGGCTTCGAAGGTGGACAAAATCCATTGTATCGTCGCTTGCCAAAACGTGGTTTTGTAAACCCAACTCGCAAAGAATATGCAGTTGTGAATACTGAAGACCTGAACAGTTTTGCAGCGGGTACTGAAGTAACTCCAGAATTCTTGATGACGAATGGCGTAGTTAAAAACGCTAAATCCGGAATCAAAATTCTGGGTAACGGTGATGTCACTGTGAAGCTGACTGTTAAAGCTAACAAGTTTTCTCAATCTGCTATTGAGAAAATTGAAGCTGCTGGCGGTACAACTGAGGTGATTTAATGTTCAAGACCCTAAAGAATATCTGGCGGGTTGAAGATCTGCGCAAAAGGGTATTATTTACCCTTTTTGTACTGATCATTTACCGCATCGGCTCCTTTGTCCCCGTGCCGGGAGTTAACAAAGATGTGTTCGAAGCGACAAATTCTGCGGGTAAAGAAGTTTTTGGACTTCTCAATACGTTCTCGGGTGGAGCGCTCTTCCAGTTCTCGATATTTGCGCTCGGGATCGTGCCTTACATCACTGCGTCTATCATAGTACAGTTGCTTTCCATGGACGTTATTCCTAAATTAGCGGAGTGGGCAAAGCAAGGTGAACAAGGTAAGAAGAAATCTGCACAGTTGACCCGTTATTTAACCATCGGGCTGGCATTGATTCAAGCGTTTGGTACGTCGATCGGATTCAACCGCTTGTACAATACAGAGATGGTGCCTAACGCTACATTTGCAGATTATATCTTGATCGCGATTGTACTTACGGCCGGTACTTCATTCCTGATGTGGCTTGGTGAGCAAATCACCGAGAAGGGCATAGGAAACGGAATTTCGATCTTGATCTTTGCAGGTATCCTATCTACGGTGCCTAATATTATCAAACAAACGATCGAATCTGACTTCATCCAACCTGACCAACTGTTTATGAATATTCTTAAAGGTGTAATCATCGCAATTGTTATTGTGCTGATCATCATAGGGGTCATTTACATTCAGCAGGCGATTCGGAAAATTCCTGTACAGTACGCTAAACGTGTCGTAGGTAACAAAATGTACGGTGGACAGAATACACATATCCCGCTGAAAATTAATGCAGCAGGTGTTATCCCTGTCATCTTTGCTTCATCGCTGTTGATGTTCCCAACGATCATCGCCAACTTCTGGGCAGATCGCATCTGGGCACAGTGGATCGGACAGAATCTGACTACACACAAACCTCTGGGTATGTTACTGTATGTTGTGATGATCTTCGGTTTCACATTCTTCTATACTTTTGTACAGATGAATCCACAGCAGATGGCTGATAATATGAAAAAGAACGGCGGTTACATCCCAGGCATTCGCCCGGGTAAAGCAACCGAGAAATATCTGACCCGTGTCATGACTCGTTTGACAATGGCCGGAGCCATCTTCTTGGCAGTCATTTCCGTTCTGCCTGTATTCTTAGGGGCACTTTCTGGTTTGCCTCAATCTGCGCAAATTGGAGGAACATCCCTCCTGATCGTTATCGGTGTTGCGCTGGATACGATGAAGCAAATCGAAAGCCAATTGATCAAACGCCACTACAAAGGTTTTATCAATAAATAGGCAATAGGTACCGGTCGAGTGAAGATTTACTTGCCGGCACCTATTGTGCTGTTTGTTGATGTAGGGTAGTCTTGGAGGGAGTGACATAACGTGAACATCCTATTCATGGGCCCTCCTGGGGCAGGAAAAGGAACACAAGCAGACGTCATCGTGAAAGAGTTCGGTATTCCCCATATTTCAACAGGCGATGCATTTCGTCTAGCGATCAAACAGGGAACTCCCATTGGCCTGAAAGCCAAGGAATATATGGATCAAGGATTGCTTGTACCAGATGATGTAACCATTGGCATCGTTGAAGAACGTTTGCAGCAGCCTGACTGCAGAGAAGGTTTCCTCTTGGACGGATTTCCAAGAACCCTGTCACAAGCAGAAGCGCTCGATGGCATTCTGGACCGATTGAACTCAGGTCTCGATCATGTAATCAACCTGAAAGTGGATCGCAACAAATTACTCGCTCGTTTGACGGGTCGTCGGATTTGTAAAAACTGTGGTTCCACTTATCATGTGGTATTCAATCCGCCTAAGCAGGAAGGTATTTGTGATAAATGCGCTGGTGAGTTGTATCAACGCTCTGATGATAATGAAGAGAGTGTAGGTACACGACTGGACGAGTATATCAACAAAACAGCACCACTCCTCACGTTCTATGAGACTAAAGGTCTTCTTCGTCAAGTGAACGGAGAACAGGATATCGATCAAGTTTCTCAAGAAATCGTGTCCTTACTGAGAGGTTAATTGATGATCATTGGTAAGTCCGAAACGGAACTGGGCTTGATGAGGGAAGCAGGGAGAATTGTTGCGGAAACGCATCGTCTCTTGGCAGAGCATATCGCTCCCGGTATTACGACTGGTGAACTTGACCATATGGCTGATCAATATATCCGCAGTCAAGGAGCTGTGCCGTCTTTCAAAGGTTATAACGGTTTCCCTGCCAGTGTGTGCGCTTCAGTAAATGAAGAGTTGGTACATGGATTTCCCGGCAAACGCAAGTTGAACGAGGGCGATATCGTTACGTTTGACATTGGCGCGCAGTACCAGGGGTATCATGGAGATTCCGCCTGGACTTATCCGGTCGGCCGTATTTCCGAAGAAGCCCGTCGTCTTCTGGACGTTACCGAGGCTTCGTTATACGCAGGTCTGGCGCTGGTAAAACCGGACGTTCGCTTGTTTACAATATCTCATGCGATTCAGAAATATATTGAAGATGAAGGGTTCTCAGTTGTTCGTGAATATGTCGGTCACGGCATAGGCGCAGATCTGCACGAAGAACCACAGATTCCGAACTATGGTCTTCCCGATCGGGGACCACGGCTCAAAGCGGGCATGGTGCTGGCCATAGAGCCGATGGTTAACGTAGGAAGACGGTATGTGAAAACGTTGGAAGATAACTGGACTGTCGTCACGGTTGATGGAAAGTTATGTGCCCACTTTGAACACACCGTAGCAGTTACACCAGATGGTATGGAAATTTTCACGAAACTGAATGCGTAGGTGATGAGGCATGAACAGTCAGTCTAATCCGCAGCTCGGTCAACTTGTGAAGATCCGTAAAGGCCGCAATGCGGACCAAGCCGCAGTAATTGTTGCTATAGCGGACAGTAAGTTCGTATATATCGCGGATGGAGACAAACGTAAGTTTGATCAACCCAAGAAGAAGAATCTTCTTCATCTTGAACTCCAGCCCATGATTAGCAGCGAGGTTGTGAACAGTTTAAACGAGAGTGGTCGGGTGACAAATGGAAAGCTCCGCTATGCGGTCCATTCATTTCTGGAATCCACCAACATTCAAGCTGAAGAGAAAGGAGACTGACTAATGGCCAAGGAAGATGTCATTGAAGTGGAAGGTACGGTTCTTGAACCGCTACCGAATGCAACATTCAAGGTTGAGCTTGAGAACGGTCATCAAATTCTCGCTCACGTTTCCGGAAAACTACGGATGCACTTTATTCGTATCCTGACTGGAGACAAAGTAGTTGTTCAGTTGTCGCCTTATGATTTAACAAAAGGTCGCATAACTTACCGTAAATAGTAGTAGACAGTTGCAATGAACTGTGAAGCTTATGAAGCGGGTTTTGCCCGGCAAAACTTGCGAAAGCTTCGAAGCCGGTTTTACAATAGTAGAACAAGGTCAATGCTTACGAAGAGGGTTTTGCTTAGCAAAACTTTGAGGAGGTAATTCACATGAAGGTAAGACCTTCGGTCAAGCCGATTTGCGAAAAATGCAAAGTCATTCGCCGCAAAGGGAATGTTATGGTTATCTGTGAAAATCCGAAACACAAACAAAAACAAGGTTAAAGAAGGGGGTGTAGCGTAAAATGGCACGTATAGCTGGTGTGGATTTGCCACGTGATAAGCGCGTTGAGATCGCCTTGACTTATATTTTCGGAATCGGTAAAACGACTTCCCAGAAAATTCTGAGCACAACAGGCATCAATCCGGACACTCGTGTTCGTGATTTGACGGAAGATGAAGTCAGCAAATTGCGTGAAAGTATCGATAAAGAGGTCAAAGTAGAAGGTGACCTGCGTCGAGAAATCTCTTTGAATATTAAACGTTTGACGGAGATCGGTTGTTACCGTGGAGTTCGTCATCGTCGTGGTCTGCCTGTTCGTGGACAACGTACGAAAACGAATGCTCGTACTCGTAAAGGTCCTCGTCGTACAGTAGCGAACAAGAAGAAATAATAAGGGGGGATAAGAGAAAATGGCTAAACCGAAAAAAGTCGTACGTACTAAACGTCGTGACCGTAAGAATATTGAATCTGGCGTGGCACATATCCGTTCCACTTTCAATAACACTATCGTTACTATTACGGATCCTCACGGAAATGCAATTTCGTGGGCAAGCTCCGGCGGTCTCGGATTCAGAGGTTCCCGTAAATCGACTCCGTTTGCTGCACAAATGGCTGCTGAGACTGCTGCCAAAGCTGCAATGGAACATGGGATGAAAGCCGTTGAGGTTATGGTTAAAGGACCAGGCGCAGGCCGTGAAGCAGCGATCCGCTCTTTGCAAGCTGCTGGTCTTGAAGTTAACCTGATCAAAGACGTAACTCCAGTCCCGCATAACGGATGCCGTCCTCCAAAACGTCGTCGTGTCTAATGAGATTTGCCCCTGCGTGTGGTATATTTCCGGCACAATCTGCTAATAATGGTTGTTTAGGCATACTACTACATGTTTTCGCAAGAGAAGGTAAATGTTTCATAGAGGACCGACGTTTTGAAGGAGGGGTATTGCAGTGATTGAAATCGAAAAGCCGAAAATTGAGACGGTAGACGTCAACGATGATGGCACCTATGGGAAATTCGTAGTAGAACCGCTTGAGCGCGGATATGGTACGACGCTTGGAAACTCGCTTCGCCGAATCTTGCTCTCGTCACTGCCGGGTGCGGCAGTGTCTTCGGTTCAAATCGATGGCGTTCTGCATGAATTTGCTACAGTTCCTGGCGTAATGGAAGATGTTACGGAGGTTATTCTTAACCTGAAAGCTTTGTCGCTTAAGATTCATTCGGATGAGGAGAAAGTGCTCGAGATTGATGCTGAAGGCGAAGGAGCAATTACGGCTGGAGATATCCGTGCTGACTCCGATGTGGAAATCCTTAACCCGGATTTGCACATCGCTACGCTCGGACCAGGTTCGAGACTTCACATGCGTATTTTTGCCAATCGCGGTCGCGGCTACGTCCAGGCAGATCGGAATAAACGCGATGACCAGCCGATCGGCGTCATCCCAGTCGATTCCATCTTCACCCCGATCAGTCGCGTTAACTACGCTGTGGAAAATACGCGTGTCGGTCAAGTGACCAACTATGACAAGCTCACGTTGGAAGTTTGGACTGATGGAAGTATTCGTCCTGAAGAGGCTGTAAGCCTTGGCGCTAAAATTTTGACTGAGCATTTGATGCTCTTCGTGGGTCTTACAGACGAAGCGAAAGATGCAGAGATCATGGTCGAAAAAGAAGAAGACAAAAAAGAAAAAGTACTCGAAATGACGATCGAAGAGCTGGATCTCTCTGTTCGTTCCTACAACTGCCTCAAACGTGCCGGTATTAATACCGTGCAAGAGCTGACTACGAAAACGGAAGAAGACATGATGAAAGTCCGTAACCTCGGACGCAAGTCTTTGGAAGAAGTTCAAGAGAAGCTTGAGGAACTTGGTTTGGGACTCCGTACAGAAGAATAGACAGCCGAGTGCTTGAAGTGAAGGAGGGAAAACAATGGCATACCAAAAGTTGGGCCGTAATTCCAGCGCACGTAAAGCTTTGTTCCGTGACCTGGTAACCGACCTGTTCTTATACGAACGCATTCAGACAACTGAAGCGAAAGCAAAAGAGGTTCGCTCTATTGCTGAAAAACTGATCACTAAAGCGAAAAAGGGAGATCTTCATGCCCGTCGCCAAGTGGCAGCTTATGTTCGCCGCGAAACTATCGATGGTGAGCAAGATGCAATCCAAAAACTGTTTAGCGAATTGTCCGGTCGTTACGCTGAGCGTCCAGGTGGATACACTCGTATCTTGAAACTGGGACCTCGTCGTGGTGACGCAGCGCCAATGGTTTACTTGGAACTGGTAGACCGCGCGTAAAACAGATGAGATGAGGAAAGGGGACAGAATCAACGATTCTGGATTAACCCTTTTTTTCTCTTCATTTCGGAATTCGTGCTGTAATAGAAGCTCCGCAAGGGGCTTCTTTTGCTGTTCGGGATAGGGATATGTATAGTATGGAACAAAGGTGTGGTATTAATGCGGAACTTATGTATGACGTTAACTTATGATGGCACTGCCTATTACGGCTTTCAAGTACAGCCGGGTGGGAATACCATTCAGGATCATCTTGAAGATGCGATTCGTGCTTTAACCGGTGAGAAGGTTAAAATTACAGGTTCAGGCCGAACAGATGCAGGCGTTCACGCTCGCAGACAGATCTTCAATTTTCCTACGGAATCCCAGATCCCGATTGAACGTTGGTGTATTGCGCTCAACTCCAGATTACCCTCCGATATTGTCGTTATTGATGCGATTGAAGTTTCGGCTGATTTTCATTCTCGCTATGCAGCGAAAAAGAAAACATATCGTTACACAGTCAATGCGAATCAGTTTCCGGATGTATTCAACAGAAGACTGCAGTATCATCATCATGCGAAGCTTGATATTACGGCAATGCAGGAGGCCTTACGACATTTCATAGGGACCTATGATTATACCTCTTTTGCTTCACGCAAGTCTCAGAAAGAGAATCATGTCCGTTCGGTATACGAAGCATGGATTGAAGTGGACCGATCAATGTGCAGAGACCATCCGCGTGATCAGGGTGTCATTCACATTTATGTGAGTGGTAACGGCTTTTTGCAGCATATGGTTCGAATCATTGTAGGTACACTGCTGGAGATCGGAGAGGGCAAACGGAAAGCCTCTGATGTACCGAATATGATTGCTGCATGTAATCGATCTGCTGCAGGACCTACTGCAGTTAGCTGCGGTTTAATGCTCTGGGATCTTGAATATACAAAAGATTAAAATTGGTGAGTGAAAAGCTTAATTAACACTTGCGATTTAATCGCCTATCATGTAATATAAAAGTTGTGTTTTCTTAATGGCTTTCCCACAGCCCCAATTAAGAGGTTCACATCAAATTTACAATCCATCAACACCTAAAGTTATAACTTAACGAACGAAGATAAATGAAAATGATGATTTTGAACATTTTAAGGAGGAACTTTTCATGCGTACTACGTACATGGCGAAGCCTAACGAAGTTGAGCGCCAATGGCACATCATTGATGCTGAAGGCAAAACCCTCGGACGTTTGGCGAGCGAAGCAGCTGCTTTGATTCGCGGCAAACACAAGCCACAATTCACTCCACATGTGGACACTGGCGATTTCGTTGTTATCATCAATGCTGAGAAAATCGTATTGACTGGTAAGAAAATGCAAGGTAAAAAATACTACCGTCACTCGATGCACCCAGGTGGTTTGAAAGTAACTACTGCTGAAGAGATGGTTAAAAACAAACCTGAGCGTATGTTGGAATTGGCTGTTCGCGGTATGCTTCCTAAAACTCGCATGGGCGAGAAAATGAAGTTGAGACTTAAAGCGTACAGAGGCACTGAGCATCCACATGCAGCACAAAAACCAGAAGTTTACGAACTTCGCGGTTAATTAAAAGGAGGACAGTTTCATGGCACAAGTACAATACTATGGGACAGGTCGTCGTAAACATTCGGTAGCACGTGTTCGCCTTGTACCGGGTGAAGGACGCATTGTCATCAATAAACGTGATATTAATGAATACTTCGGTTTGGAAACACTCAAACTGATCGTAAAACAACCACTGAACTTGACAGAAACGCTCAACAACTATGACGTTCTTGTTATTGCTCATGGTGGCGGAATCTCCGGTCAAGCCGGCGCAATCCGTCATGGTATCTCCCGCGCTCTGCTCAAAGCAGATCCGGAATACCGTGCATCCCTGAAAAAAGCAGGATTCCTGACTCGTGACCCACGTATGAAAGAGCGTAAAAAATACGGTCTTAAAGCGGCTCGTCGCGCACCTCAGTTCTCCAAACGTTAATATTAAAAGCCTTTGGCCTCGGTCAAAGGCTTTTTTATATCTTCATGAAGATTTCGCATAATATATATATAATTCCGCTTATGCCATAACACTTATATGTGTCCGCATGACTGTTCATTGTCGCATCATATGTGTTAAATATCTTCATTAATGTTCCTTAATACAGTTTTTTCATATCTGAGTTAATACTTCTTATTAAACCTCACTACACCTCATAAATCGTTTATCATGATACGCTATGCTCATTCCCATCGTTTCCCACACGCTCTAAAACAGCTCTTTATAAAATCATCTATTAGGGCTCAAGCCTGCTTTATTGAATGTATTCGGTTTGCTCTTCAAAATTTATTCTTCACTTTAAATTTCATCAGTTTTTCTTATGGAAACCATAAAAGTCTCTCACATATCATATGATATATGTTGTCACGCTGAACTCCTTATAACTTCTTCTTCTCTTTATTTCATGTTAATCGATGATTGATAATCTGATGCTTTTCCTGGTGATATAAACTGTTAAAACTCAGCACCAGCAAAGCATTTCTAGGCTTTGAAATATATTCTAACCAGCCCAATGACTTGGGCCAAGTTCACTTTTTTATCTCATGAACAGAGAAAAGGATAAATTGAACCAAATTATTTGCGATAGCAACGATCAAAAAGAGAAAAAATGATCTATTTTGCCATATGGCAGGCATTGACATCCGCAATGAAAGATTTATACTAAACATAATTCATATTAGATTAGTCGGCTTTAACGTGTATTGAAATGCAGAATGGGGGAAAATACGCAGATGAACTTATTGGAGAAAGAAGAATTAGCACGCACGAAGGCAGAGGAACTGGAGCTTGCCAGTCCAGAGGATATTATTCGGTATGCTATTGAAACATTTCCTAATATCACTTTTGCATGTAGCTTTGGTGCGGAAGATGTTGTACTTGTAGATATGTTGCAGAAGATCAGCCCATCGACAGATATTTTTTATTTGGATACTGATTTCCACTTCAAAGAAACATACGAAACACGGGATAAGATGCAAGAGAATTACAACCTTGAATTTGTACGCGTGTCACCTAAGATTACTCCGGAAGAACAGGCAGCTCAACACGGTGAAGAATTGTGGAAGTCTGATCCAAATGCGTGCTGTAACATTCGCAAAGTTGAACCGTTAACACGAATTCTTTCTCAGTATGATGCATGGATTACAGGTATTCGTAGAGATCAAGCACCAACTCGTGCAAACTCCAAGAAGGTTGAATATGATACTAAATTTGGCCTGATGAAGTTTAATCCGATTGCGCATTGGACCACAGAGGATGTATGGCAATATATTCGTGATAATAACGTTGTGTATAATCCTCTTCATGATCAGAACTACCCGAGTATTGGCTGTGAGCATTGCACACGTCAGGTTATGCCTGGTGAGGACCCTCGTGCTGGACGTTGGTCTGGTAATGATAAAACGGAATGTGGCCTTCATAAATAATAGATACACAAGGAACTGACAAGATGACATCAATTCTGTCACATGGAGGTACGCTGGTTCAGCGTATCGTACAAGGAAAAGAACGGGAGCAATTGTTGGAAGACAGTAGTCGGCTTTCAGACACGTAATCCGGTCCAGCGGGAATCATGAGTACATTCAAAAGAGCGTATGGAGATTGTAGACGCACTAGACATCCAGTAAAACTTGTCCACATGATAAAGAGCACCTCATGACGCTTTCCGGCATCAAAGTACGCGGGTTGCTCCGAGACGGTCAGTGCCCTCCTCCTGAATTTACACGTACTGAGGTAGCTGAGGTGCTGATTGAAGGAATGGCGGAGCAAGTCCCGTCCTAGCGGTATAATTGTCCATCTTGTCCCATATAGATGATTAGAGTCATTTATAGGGACGAGGTGGTTTTTTTATGCGTAAAAATATGGGGAAACACTTTGTAGTCTGGATTAGGTTAAAAACAATCAAAAGGGCCATGCTGAGCCTCTGTCTGCTGGCCATGTTAGTGGCGGTGATGTCTTATGAGCTGCCTTCTGCCAAGACGTCAGGCTACTGGAGTTTACCAATGGCAGGAAAAGTCATTGCTATTGATGCAGGGCACGGAGGTCCAGATGGAGGAGCGGTAAGTAAGCAGGGGGTTATTGAAAAAGATATTAACCTGTCTATCGCCTTGTATGTGAGAGATTATTTGCAGCAGGCAGGGGCCTTGGTGGTTATGACACGAGAGATAGACACGGATTTGGCAGAAGCGGACACCAAGGGGTACTCCAAACGCAAGACGGAAGATCTGAAACAAAGAGTACGGCGGATAGAGGATAAGCAAGCAGATCTCTTTATTAGCATTCACATGAACAGTGTCCCATCCAACCGATGGAGTGGAGCGCAGGTTTTCTATACACCTAACCATCCGGATAACGAAGGTTTGGCTAATCTGCTTCAACAAGAGATGGTTCGTAATCTGGAGAATACAGATCGGATCGCCAAAACGGTAAACACGGTTTACCTGTTACAAGCTCTGAAGATTCCTTCAGCACTGGTAGAAGTGGGCTTCCTTTCTCATCCGGAAGAGGCACGTATGCTTGCTGATGAAGCTTATCAACGCAAGGTAGCTGCATCGATCTATAATGGGATTCTCAGATATTCCTCAGGAGAACGGCCTAAAAGTTAGTCAGAATAAGAAAGGTAATGATATAATTGGTTCAGCATACCTAATTACATGCCAATAGATAAAGCTGAGGTGCTGTCTGATGTTATCAAAAGAACAGATACTTGAACTATTACAGCCATTACAAGAACCACAATTGGGAGTAAGTCTGACCGAACTGGAATGGGTTCGAGATATTATGGTGAAAGAAAATCATGTGGCTCTGACCATAGTGACACTGGAAAATCGACCTGAGGATTCAACAGCCTTGAGTGATGCAGCACGTAATTTGTTGTCCCAGCACGGACTGAGGGATGTACATATTCGCGTACGTGCAGCTTCTGAGCATGATCGTGAGAGCCTGAATATGGGGCAACCTGATAATGAGCCGGATCGGGACGAAGTGCTCGTAAAAGGTCACGCAGCGGGCCTGGATGGACATGAGTTGTTAAGTCCTGAATCAGGGGTTCGTTTTATTGCAGTGGCCAGTGGTAAAGGTGGCGTTGGTAAATCAACGGTGACCGTTAATCTCGCTGCAGCGTTGGCACGTCAAGGCAAGAAAGTAGGCTTGATTGATGCGGATATCTACGGCTTCAGTGTACCTGACATGATGGGGATTGAAGAATATCCGGTCGTTGAAGATGGCATTATCCAACCGGTTGAACGTTTCGGAGTCAAAGTGATGTCCATGGGCTTCTTTATTCGGGAGAACAATCCAGTGATCTGGCGAGGGCCCATGCTCGGCCGGATGTTGCGTCAATTCTTCACTGATGTCCAGTGGGGCGAGTTGGATTATATGTTACTGGATTTGCCACCAGGTACGGGAGATGTGGCTTTGGATGTGCATCAGTTGTTGCCACAGAGCAAGGAAATTATTGTGACCACGCCACATGCAACAGCAGCTTTTGTCGCTGCACGTGCGGGTGCAATGGCCATTCAGACCGATCATGAGTTGCTTGGTGTGGTTGAGAACATGGCTTATTATGAATGTGGCCGTTGCGGCGAGAAGGATTATGTCTTTGGACGTGGAGGCGGGGGAAGACTTGCGGAAAGTCTGCACACAAGCTTGCTTGCCCAGATTCCACTAGGCACGCCGGATAATCATCCTTCTGAGCCTGATTTCTCACCTTCCGTTTACAAAGCAGATTCTCGTATAGGGGTCATCTACGATGAAGTGGCCCGGTCCATTGAATCCCAGTTTTAAGGGTTGGGTGTTATAAATACAAGTAAAGCCTGCGTCCACTTGGATGCAGGCTTTTCAGTATCTGTGGTGCGCAATTAAACACCTACTGTTTAAGAACCTCCGCTGCCCGAATCTCCACTGCTTCCACCATCTCCGCCATCACTACCACCTTGGCCCTGACCGTCTTGCTGTCCGCCTTGCTCTTCCCCCTGTTTTCCGCCACTTTCCACTTTCGGTTGCAACTCTTCCTGTACAACTTTCTTGAGCAAAGTGAGTACTTCCATGCGGAACAATGGGTTTTGCATCACTTCCTGCATGACAGTCATCGTCTGTTTACGGTAATCTGGAGTCTTTGTCATATCCATGAACATTTTGGATACCTCAGGTGACTTCATGATGTCTTCAACAGACTTTTGATATGTGGGATCTTTAATCAATTGCATATGAAGTTGTTTACTTTGTGCGTTGATCACCTTGGCAAATTCCCCCGCAAACTGCGGATCAGTCATGATCTTTTCGAATTCCTTCTTATATTCGGGAGCTGTGATGGTATCTTTTACTGCAATACGTATTTGTTCCGAAGATTGCACAGGCATTAACATTTTCATACCAATGGATCCCGAAGCACCACCTGAACCGCCACCTTCTTCCGAACTGCTGTTTCCGCTGGATGAGCTCTGACCTGTAAGAGCTTCCTCCACTGCTTTCTTGCCTTCGTCACTTTTCAAAATATCTACAACCATTGTTTTCATCTCTTTATAACTGCCCTGAGGAGGCGAAGAACTCTGATCTGAACCGCAGCCGGCAAGCATGACGGATAGCCCCAGTACGACACAGCATAGCTGCCACAAAGGCCGTTTCATGTGTACAATCCCTCCTTGATTAGATACTGGATGTAGTATGTGATGGGAAAGGGTGAAATATGTTGAGCAATGATGGTTTTTTGCTGAGAAGGTTGGTAAAATAAACACTCGGGGGTGGAAAACATTTGAATTTACGTAAATGGTTTTTCCTGTTTTGGACAGCCTTGCTTATTGGGGCAGCGGGAGCATTAGGTACAGGATTGATTATGATGCTGGTGAACGGGGAGAAAACAAATGGATTAAATGATTTTCTTCTGTATCTTTTGATCCTATTTGGATCAGGGGTTATGATCAGCGTGTATTCACAAATGGGTTTCTTTGCATATCTGATATTGAATTACATGGGTAAAGGTGTATTTCCTAAGCGTAGTTGGCAGATCGTGCAGATTGTACTAACGGTTCTAGCGCTGCTTGACGTCATGTTTTTACGCCTGTTTGTTGGCGGAGACCGGGAGCGCATGTCGGATATTGTGTTGGGTATCATTATTTTGGCGGCTGCAATTGTTACCGCTTACGTTAAAGTAAAGCTGACTCATCTCTCCGCGCTTGTACCTACACTGTTCTTCATGATTGCGGTCACCATAGTGGAGACGATTGGCGTATTGCGTATTGATGTGAATGCGGCAACCATATTTATTGTGGTACCCTTGCTCTTATGTAATGCATACCAAATGCTGATATTGCATAGGCTTGTGGATGTAGCAGCGAAGCCCAGCGTAAGTGGAAAGGCAGAACAGTAGAATGAAAGTCGAGCATAAATTTCGTTTAGTATAAAACATACCAAAAAGAGCTAACCTGGTTAGCTCTTTTCAACTTTTAAGCTCGTATAGAGTCTGTAGATCCGGCAATCTGCCAATTACTGACCACTGGCTTGATCACGAACTTCCTTACCTTCCACACTGGAATGGTTAAGCAATTCAGATACAGTTACGAATTCATAGCCCTGATTTTTTAATTTGTCGATAAGGACAGGAAGTGCCTCATGAGTCTGTTTAGAAGAATCGCTTGCATGCAGCAGTACGATGTCCCCTGGATGTGCTTTGCTTACTACGCGATCAACAATGGTCTGTACGCCGGGGTTTTTCCAATCCAAAGAGTCGGTATCCCACTGAACAACCTGATAATTCAGACTATTGGCTACCTGAAGCACTCGCTTGTCAAAGTCCCCGTTGGGCAGACGCAGTAATTTCGGTTCTTTTCCCGTTAAATCGGTTAAAATGCTATGAGCTGTCGAAATTTCTTTGCGAATTTCTTCCTCGGTCAGGCTGCTGTAGTTCTCATGTCTGTGACCATGGCTGCCAATTTCATATCCTGCCTCTTTGATGGCAGTAACAATTTCGGGGTGTGTCTTGCTCCAGGGGGAGGAAAGGAAAAAGGTTGCCTTCTGCACTTTATTCTCCTGAAGAACTTTCAGAATCGGCTCTGTCCGTTTATCTCCCCAGCTAATGTCAAAGGTAAGTGCAATTACCTTCTTCTCGGTTGGAACGCTGTAGACGGCTGATGGTGCTTCCTCCGAGAATACGGAGACATTGCCTCTCTCCAGATAAATAATACCGATCGCAAAGATGGCAGCAACGAGGACAATCAGGTACCGTTTAATCTTTTTGCCGCTAAATACATAGAACGAGTTCATTTCAATAAGCGCCCCTCTCCCATAAGAAATGCTTGTTTACTCTCCAATGTATGCTCGTACTCCCCAGTTATTCGTAACGGCACCTTGTTTGTCCAACATTTTAGATTCTACAGGAGGTTATTATGTTAAAATTCAGTACATTTCTTAGAGATCTTGGTTCCATCCGCAGTGCATTAATCTGGTCCGTGGTATTGTTTGTTGTTGGAATAGGGGCAGGATGGGTCAGCACAGGGCCACTGGAAGAACTGTTGTTGAATCAAATCGGAGGATTACGTGAAGTTAGTGAGCGGCTGGAGCAGGGGGGGAATGTGCAGTGGAACTTCTTCCTGTTTATCTTTTTTAATAATGCAATCAAAAGTGTGCTCGTCATCTACGCTGGTATATTTTTCGGTATTCTGCCGGTCATCTTCCTGCTAATCAATGGGATGGTCCTTGGATTTGTAGTGCACACCACCATGAATTATGGAGCAACTTTCTATGATATTGTGGTTAAAGGCCTGCTTCCGCATGGCATTATTGAGATTCCCGTCATTATTATTGCTTGCGCATTCGGACTGAAGTTTGGTGGTCTGGTTATTAAAAGTCTTGTAGAACTTGGAAGTGACAAACGAAATACGTTGGGTACCCGGTGGAGAGCATTCATGAATAGGACGTTAACGGCATCCTTCTGGGTTGTTATCTTGCTTCTTGTTGCAGCAATCATTGAAAGCACACTTACCTATACTCTGGTGAGGGGTTAAAATTTTGTGATGGTTGGCATTCATAAATTCTCAGAAAGTTGACCATAACAATAAAACGGGTTCCAGCAGCACTCACAAAAGCGAATGCACGGGGTGCTGCATGGAACTTGTGAAAGTGTGTGATAAAGAGGCTATGCACAAAAAGGAGAACTCTAATGCTGGGTATGCTGTTTAACGAGAAGGAATGCAAGGAACTAGACTATGTGCTGCGTAAAGAATTAGATGAGATGCTTTTTGATCTGAGTGATAATCGTCTTGACCAAGAGATTAAATACGCCATTGCGAGCCGATATAAGACTGTGTTCCGCATGTATGCACGATTTGCCCCGCCAAAAGAGTTGTCCAAGTATGCAAGAGGTGGGAAGCTGAAAAAGTCGAAGCCTTAATGCTGCAGCTAGTCATATATTCGATTCACAGTAATTGAAGTGAGGTGCGGCTCTTAATAGCGGGGGCTGTACCTCTGAACCGTGAAAGTGTGAAATTGTTGAGGGGATCATACTTTTTGTCGAAAAAGGGTTGACCTTTCTAAATTCATATGGTAAATTAATTTTCGTTCCTTTTTTAGGAGCGGTTCGCCAAAACAAGCATGAAAATGAAACGATTGAAAATAATCGAAAAATAATGCTTGCAAAGAGAACTTAAACATGATATATTATAAAAGTCGCCGCTGAAACGACGACAACAGGAAAAACAGCACTAAATTGAATGTTTGATCTTTGAAAACTGAACAACGAGTGAGTAAACATTCTGCTTGCAGAATGAATGCGAAAGTTTGAAACAAGCTTTGGCTTGGATCGACTGGAGCACAATTGAGATTTTTAATCTCGTCAGATTCAAAATGAGCTTATCGCTCTTTTCAATACTTTATTGGAGAGTTTGATCCTGGCTCAGGACGAACGCTGGCGGCATGCCTAATACATGCAAGTCGAGCGGACTTGATGAGAAGCTTGCTTCTCTGATGGTTAGCGGCGGACGGGTGAGTAACACGTAGGCAACCTGCCCTCAAGTTTGGGACAACTACCGGAAACGGTAGCTAATACCGAATAGTTGTTTCCTTCGCCTGAAGGAAACTGGAAAGACGGAGCAATCTGTCACTTGGGGATGGGCCTGCGGCGCATTAGCTAGTTGGTGGGGTAACGGCTCACCAAGGCGACGATGCGTAGCCGACCTGAGAGGGTGATCGGCCACACTGGGACTGAGACACGGCCCAGACTCCTACGGGAGGCAGCAGTAGGGAATCTTCCGCAATGGGCGAAAGCCTGACGGAGCAATGCCGCGTGAGTGATGAAGGTTTTCGGATCGTAAAGCTCTGTTGCCAGGGAAGAACGCTTGGGAGAGTAACTGCTCTCAAGGTGACGGTACCTGAGAAGAAAGCCCCGGCTAACTACGTGCCAGCAGCCGCGGTAATACGTAGGGGGCAAGCGTTGTCCGGAATTATTGGGCGTAAAGCGCGCGCAGGCGGTCATTTAAGTCTGGTGTTTAATCCCGGGGCTCAACCCCGGATCGCACTGGAAACTGGGTGGCTTGAGTGCAGAAGAGGAGAGTGGAATTCCACGTGTAGCGGTGAAATGCGTAGATATGTGGAGGAACACCAGTGGCGAAGGCGACTCTCTGGGCTGTAACTGACGCTGAGGCGCGAAAGCGTGGGGAGCAAACAGGATTAGATACCCTGGTAGTCCACGCCGTAAACGATGAGTGCTAGGTGTTAGGGGTTTCGATACCCTTGGTGCCGAAGTTAACACATTAAGCACTCCGCCTGGGGAGTACGGTCGCAAGACTGAAACTCAAAGGAATTGACGGGGACCCGCACAAGCAGTGGAGTATGTGGTTTAATTCGAAGCAACGCGAAGAACCTTACCAGGTCTTGACATCCCTCTGATCGATGCAGAGATGTATCTTTCCTTCGGGACAGAGGAGACAGGTGGTGCATGGTTGTCGTCAGCTCGTGTCGTGAGATGTTGGGTTAAGTCCCGCAACGAGCGCAACCCTTGATCTTAGTTGCCAGCATTTCGGATGGGCACTCTAAGGTGACTGCCGGTGACAAACCGGAGGAAGGTGGGGATGACGTCAAATCATCATGCCCCTTATGACCTGGGCTACACACGTACTACAATGGCCGGTACAACGGGCTGTGAAGCCGCGAGGTGGAACGAATCCTAAAAAGCCGGTCTCAGTTCGGATTGCAGGCTGCAACTCGCCTGCATGAAGTCGGAATTGCTAGTAATCGCGGATCAGCATGCCGCGGTGAATACGTTCCCGGGTCTTGTACACACCGCCCGTCACACCACGAGAGTTTATAACACCCGAAGTCGGTGGGGTAACCGCAAGGAGCCAGCCGCCGAAGGTGGGATAGATGATTGGGGTGAAGTCGTAACAAGGTAGCCGTATCGGAAGGTGCGGCTGGATCACCTCCTTTCTATGGAGAATCGTTTCCTGTAACGGAAACATTCAAATACAAAATCTAGCCAGGTCGGCTAGTTACTCACTCGTTGCTCAGTTTTGAGAGCTCAAACTCTCAAACGTTTGGTGGCGATAGCGAAGGGGTTCCACACGTTCCCATCCCGAACACGACCGTTAAGCCCTTCAGCGTCAATGGTACTTGGACCGCAGGGTCCTGGGAGAGTAGAACGCCGCCAAGCGTAACCCATTCTGGGTTCAAAAAAAGTATATATAATGTGGGCCCTTAGCTCAGTTGGTTAGAGCGCACCTCTGATAAGGGTGAGGCCGGTGGTTCGAGTCCACCAGGGCCCACCATCTATACCTTTAAAACTTTATATGGGGCCATAGCTCAGCTGGGAGAGCGCCTGCCTTGCAAGCAGGAGGTCAGCGGTTCGATCCCGCTTGGCTCCACCAAAAAATGTTTTACAAGTTTGTTCTTTGAAAACTAGATATCGAAACGAAAGTAAATGCGAATTAGAACATTCCTTTTTAGCTGAACTTGTGTTAAACAAGTTTCGATAAAAACGGTAGATTGCTGGAGCGAGTGATCGAAATGGAGCGACTTTTGGATTTGCGCAAGCAAACCAAGCGGAGCGACAGCTCGAACACGAGCGCAATGGTTAAGCTACTAAGAGCACACGGAGGATGCCTAGGCGCTAGGAGCCGATGAAGGACGTGGCGAACAACGAAACTGCCTCGGGGAGCTGTAAGCAAGCTTTGATCCGGGGGTGTCCGAATGGGGAAACCCAGCTGGGGTAATTTCCAGTTACTCACAACTGAATACATAGGTTGTGTAGAGGCATACCAGGGGAACTGAAACATCTAAGTACCCTGAGGAAGAGAAAACAATAGTGATTCCGTCAGTAGCGGCGAGCGAACGCGGAGAAGCCCAAACCAGAGAGCTTGCTCTTTGGGGTTGTGGGACGTCTCACATGGAGTTACAAAGGAACCGGTTAAGCGAAGAGGTCTGGAAAGGCCCGCCAAAGAAGGTAAAAGCCCTGTAATTGAAAGTCTGTTCCCTCCGAGACGGATCCCGAGTAGTGCGGGGCACGTGAAACCCCGTATGAATCCGGCAGGACCATCTGCCAAGGCTAAATACTTCCTAGCGACCGATAGTGAAGCAGTACCGTGAGGGAAAGGTGAAAAGCACCCCGGAAGGGGAGTGAAATAGAACCTGAAACCGTGTGCTTACAAAAAGTCAGAGCCCGTTTTAGGGGTGATGGCGTGCCTTTTGTAGAATGAACCGGCGAGTTACGTTCCCGTGCAAGGTTAAGGTGAAGAGCCGGAGCCGCAGCGAAAGCGAGTCTGAATAGGGCGATGTAGTACGTGGACGTAGACCCGAAACCGGGTGATCTACCCCTGTCCAGGGTGAAGGTGCGGTAACACGCACTGGAGGCCCGAACCCACGCACGTTGAAAAGTGCGGGGATGAGGTGGGGGTAGCGGAGAAATTCCAATCGAACTCGGAGATAGCTGGTTCTCCCCGAAATAGCTTTAGGGCTAGCCTCGGAAAACAGAGTCGTGGAGGTAGAGCACTGATTGGGTGCGGGGCCCGCAAGGGTTACCAAGCTCAGTCAAACTCCGAATGCCATAGACTTACTTCCGGGAGTCAGACAGTGAGTGCTAAGATCCATTGTCAAAAGGGAAACAGCCCAGACCATCAGCTAAGGTCCCCAAGTGTGTGTTAAGTGGGAAAGGATGTGGAGTTGCACAGACAACCAGGATGTTGGCTTAGAAGCAGCCACCATTGAAAGAGTGCGTAATAGCTCACTGGTCGAGTGACTCTGCGCCGAAAATGTAACGGGGCTAAACACACCACCGAAGCTATGGCTTGATGCTTGCATCAGGGGTAGGGGAGCGTTGTATAAGGGTTGAAGGTGTACCGTAAGGAGCGCTGGACATTATACAAGTGAGAATGCCGGTATGAGTAACGAAAAGATCAGTGAGAATCTGATCCGCCGAAAGCCTAAGGGTTCCTGAGGAAGGCTCGTCCGCTCAGGGTAAGTCGGGACCTAAGGCGAGGCCGAAAGGCGTAGTCGAAGGACAACAGGTCGAAATTCCTGTACCACCGTAAGCCGTTATGAGCAATGGGGGGACGCAGTAGAGTAGTGACGCGGACTGATGGATGTCCGTCTAAGCAGTAAGGCTGATGTGTAGGCAAATCCGCACATCGTAAGGCTGAGCTGTGATGGGGAGCGAAAATTGTAGTAGCGAAGGTCATGATCTCACACTGCCAAGAAAAGCCTCTAGCCAGGTGAAGGTGCCCGTACCGCAAACCGACACAGGTAGGCGAGAAGAGTATTCTAAGGCGCGCGGAAGAACTCTCGTTAAGGAACTCGGCAAAATGACCCCGTAACTTCGGGAGAAGGGGTGCCCCGGTAGTGTGAATAGCACGAGGGGGCCGCAGTGAAAAGGCCCAAGCGACTGTTTAGCAAAAACACAGGTCTGTGCGAAGCCGTAAGGCGAAGTATACGGGCTGACGCCTGCCCGGTGCTGGAAGGTTAAGGGGAGTGGTTAGGAGCAATCCGAAGCTGTGAACCGAAGCCCCAGTAAACGGCGGCCGTAACTATAACGGTCCTAAGGTAGCGAAATTCCTTGTCAGGTAAATTCTGACCCGCACGAATGGCGTAACGACTTGGGCGCTGTCTCAACGAGAGATCCGGTGAAATTTTAATACCTGTGAAGATGCAGGTTACCCGCGACAAGACGGAAAGACCCCATGGAGCTTTACTGCAGCTTGATATTGAATTTGGGTACGATCTGTACAGGATAGGTGGGAGCCTTTGAAGCGTGAGCGCCAGCTTGCGTGGAGGCAACGTTGGGATACCACCCTGATCGTATCTAGGTTCTAACCTGGTACCGTAATCCGGTGCGGGGACAGTGTCAGGTGGGCAGTTTGACTGGGGCGGTCGCCTCCTAAAGAGTAACGGAGGCGCCCAAAGGTTCCCTCAGAATGGTTGGAAATCATTCGAAGAGTGCAAAGGCATAAGGGAGCTTGACTGCGAGACCTACAAGTCGAGCAGGGACGAAAGTCGGGCTTAGTGATCCGGTGGTACCGCATGGAAGGGCCATCGCTCAACGGATAAAAGCTACCCTGGGGATAACAGGCTTATCTCCCCCAAGAGTCCACATCGACGGGGAGGTTTGGCACCTCGATGTCGGCTCATCGCATCCTGGGGCTGAAGTAGGTCCCAAGGGTTGGGCTGTTCGCCCATTAAAGCGGTACGCGAGCTGGGTTCAGAACGTCGTGAGACAGTTCGGTCCCTATCTGTCGTGGGCGTAGGAAATTTGAGAGGAGCTGTCCTTAGTACGAGAGGACCGGGATGGACGTACCGCTGGTGTACCAGTTGTTCCGCCAGGAGCACCGCTGGGTAGCTATGTACGGACGGGATAAACGCTGAAAGCATCTAAGCGTGAAGCCCCCCTCAAGATGAGATTTCCCAGTATGTAAGACCCCTTGAAGACGACGAGGTAGATAGGCTGGGGGTGGAAGTGCAGCAATGCATGGAGCTGACCAGTACTAATCGGTCGAGGGCTTATCCAAATATGCAAGTTGTAATTCGCATGTTTCGTTTCGAATCTAGTTTTCAGAGAACGATCTCTGAAATGTAAGCTATGCGTTTGGTGGCGATGGCGGAGGGGTTCCACACGTACCCATCCCGAACACGACCGTTAAGCCCTCTAGCGCCGATGGTACTTGGACCGCAGGGTCCTGGGAGAGTAGGACGCCGCCAAGCGAACTCTTTCATCATACATAGAAAGCAGGCTCTGCATGTGGACGTTGTACGATGAATTGCATTTGCCCTGCAAATGCATATTATTCCCTGATAGCTCAGTTGGTAGAGCACTCGACTGTTAATCGAGTTGTCACAGGTTCGAGCCCTGTTCGGGGAGCCATTTGCTCTCATAGCTCAGTAGGTAGAGTGCATCCATGGTAAGGATGAGGTCACCGGTTCGATCCCGGTTGAGAGCTTTGGAAATGGGGCCCGTTGGTCAAGGGGTTAAGACACCTCCCTTTCACGGAGGTAACAGGGGTTCGAATCCCCTACGGGTCATATAGATGGAGGCTTAGCTCAGCTGGGAGAGCATCTGCCTTACAAGCAGAGGGTCGGGGGTTCGATCCCCTCAGCCTCCACCATCTAATTATTGGGGATTAGCCAAGCGGTAAGGCAACGGACTTTGACTCCGTCATGCATAGGTTCAAATCCTATATCCCCAGCCATTTTATGAGTCATTAGCTCAGTTGGTAGAGCACCTGACTTTTAATCAGGGTGTCGAAGGTTCGAGCCCTTCATGACTCACCATTATATGCGCGTGTGGCGGAATTGGCAGACGCACTAGACTTAGGATCTAGCGTCTTTGACGTGGGGGTTCAAGTCCCTCCACGCGCATCCTTTATTTGCGGAAGTGGCTCAGCGGTAGAGCATCGCCTTGCCAAGGCGAGGGTCGCGGGTTCGATTCCCGTCTTCCGCTCCAATATTTGCGCCCTTAGCTCAGCTGGATAGAGCGTTTGACTACGAATCAAAAGGCCGGGAGTTCGAATCTCTCAGGGCGCGCCATTATTTTCATTAATATCGGGATGTAGCTCAGCTTGGTAGAGCACCTGGTTTGGGACCAGGGGGTCGCATGTTCAAATCGTGTCATCCCGATTGTTATTATGCGGGTGTAGTTCAATGGTAGAACTTTAGCCTTCCAAGCTAATAGCGTGGGTTCGATTCCCATCACCCGCTTACATTATTTAAAAAAAACTCTCCGCATATGTGGAGGGTTTTTTATTTTTTTATGCGCGAAGAAGCAGTTATATTATGTAGCTTTACAGGTGTATTATAAAGAGCCAAAACGACCTCTGTATGCTAAATAGGGTCGCTTGGCTCTTTTGTTTACTATTTGGGAAGAAGATGCTTTTAGAGCATCAGTTAGACTGGGATTTGGGCCAATTAGCGCTCGTTGTGATCGGTTACTCTTCTACGCATACCTGCTAAACCGAGGAGTCCCAGCAGACCGAGCCAGCCCCAATCCATGCCATTATCCCGATTGGTTGTTGCGGCGTTAGCACGAACACTGTTCGTACGATAGTCACCATTGTTGCGGTAGTTCCCATCCATGTTCATGTTCATGTAGTTGCTGTCCTGATAAGACTGGACACGTGAACCGTTGGTGTCCATTCCTTTGGTCATATGATTATCAGCAGCAGCAGGACCAGCTAAAGAGGCGACGAGAAGCACAGAAGCAATAATCGTT
This sequence comes from Paenibacillus sp. CB74, assembly GCF_055687625.1. Classification (NCBI taxonomy): domain Bacteria; kingdom Bacillati; phylum Bacillota; class Bacilli; order Caryophanales; family Paenibacillaceae; genus Paenibacillus; species Paenibacillus sp. CB74. The sequence goes on from NZ_CM146009.1 coordinate 6,256,121, forward strand.
GTAGCTTTTTTCATTAAGTTGAGTCCTCCTTTTTTTTAGAGCTACAGATTAATCTGCCCAAGAGGACAAGAAAACTATGTAGGAATGATCTGTAAAGTTATCCCTTAATTACAGTATGTTAGGGTGAAATACATAAGAAACTTTTCTAAAAAGCAGACTGTACTATGAAGAAAATTATATTTACATCTTTAATTTATTGCGTCACTGTGGTAAAGTATACAAAAGCTTGCTTTGCCGGTCATGTTTCTTTGTATGAACCTGGTTACAAATAATGAAATTATGCGGTTTTACCTTATAACATGTACGGTTACTCATATCTAAATTAATTGTATATTTATGAGTTTTTAGGTATAGGTATGAGACTTTAGTTTTATCTAAAGTATGTGAAAAAGGTATCATGCGACAGCATATGACCATTAATTGAAGCAGAACAAGAAAATGAATAAAAAAGCGTGTTTTTGTGCTGTAAATCGGGGATAATCCCCATTTTTTCTAGTAGAAAAATGAAGATTTTCGTACCATTTTATTGTATGATGTTATGAAGGTGTCAAATTTGCGTGTACGAATGGAACGATCAGATGGGAGGATAAGCATGACTGAAACTACGGTAACCGCCAGCAAAAGCCAATCCAACAACCTGCTTCGGCGAGACGTGCGGTTCCTGGGCAATATACTCGGAGAAGTTCTTGTCCATCAAGGCGGCACGGAGCTTCTAGATATCGTTGAGAAGATTCGGGAAACGAGCAAATCGTTGCGTGCAGAATTTCTGCCAGAACTCTATGCAGAGTTCAAAACGATGATCCAGGAATTAGACTCGGACAATCGTCATCAGGTTATTCGGGCATTCGCTATTTATTTTCAATTAGTTAATATTGCTGAACAAAACCATCGGATCCGGCGTAAACGGGATTATGAACGTTCTGCAGGGGACGCTGTGCAGCCAGGATCGATTGAGAAAGCAGTACAGGATCTTAAGGAACGTGGATTGTCTCATACAGAGGTGGAAGAGATTCTCGACGATTTGTCGCTGGAACTCGTTATGACAGCTCACCCAACCGAAGCCATGCGCCGGGTTATTCTGGACATCCACAAACGGATATCCGAAGATGTCATGCTACTTGATAATCCTACGCTGACGTTGCGTGAACGTGAACAGTTGCGTGAGAAACTGCTGAATGAGGTTATTACACTCTGGCAGACAGATGAACTTCGCGACCGCAAACCGACTGTACTCGATGAAGTGCGGAACGGGATGTACTACTTTCATGAAACGTTGTTCCACGTACTTCCGGATGTATATCAGGAGCTGGAACGCTGCCTGAACAAATTTTACCCTGACCATGACTGGCATGTGCCGACGTATTTGCGGTTCGGTTCCTGGATCGGTGGAGACCGGGATGGAAATCCTTCGGTAACTTCAGATGTAACATGGCAGACGTTGTTGATGCAGCGCAAGCTCGCTTTGCGTGAATACCAACGGATTATGATTGAACTTATGGGCCATCTCAGCTTCAGCACGAACATCATCCACGTATCGGATGAGCTGGTGCAGTCGATTGAGCAGGACCGTAGTTGTGTAACGTTGAAAAAAGTGGATATGTGGCGGAATGAAAAAGAGCCATACCGCATCAAATTGGCCTATATGATTGCCAAGTTGAACAATGTATTGGATGAGAACAAATTAGGTCAGGCTGACCGTTATCATAGCGCTCAGGATTTGATTGATGATCTGATGATTATTGATCGAAGTCTGCGCCATCATTTTGCCGATTACGTAGCGGATACAACTATTCGCAAAATGATTCGTCAAGTTGAGTTGTTTGGTTTCCATACCGCAGCATTGGATGTGCGTCAGCACAGTCAGGAACATGAAAATGCGATGTCGGAGATTTTGGCGAAAATGAACATTGTAGAAGATTATGCGCGTCTGACTGAAGACGGTAAAATCGATCTGCTTGCTCGTTTGCTGGATGATCCGCGTCCGCTTACTTCTCCTTATCACCAATACACGGAGGGAACCAAAGAGTGTCTGGATGTTTTTCGTACCATTAAGCGTGCCCAGAACGAATTTGGGACCGGCTGTATCACAAGTTACCTGATCAGTATGACACAGGGCGCAAGTGACTTGCTGGAGGTTATGGTATTTGCCAAGGAAGTAGGCTTATTCACCAAAGGAAACAATGGTGAGGTTGTATCTACACTTCAAGCGGTACCGCTGTTTGAAACGATTGATGACCTTCATGCGGCTTCGGACATTATGCAGAAGCTATTTAACCTTCCTGTATACCGTGCAAGCGTAAAAGGACGGAATGAACTACATGAAATCATGCTAGGTTATTCCGACAGTAACAAGGATGGCGGAGTGGTTACAGCCAACTGGGAACTGCGTGTAGCAATGAATGCGATCACGGCTGTAGGTAATGAACACGGTGTTAAGTTGAAGTTCTTCCATGGACGTGGCGGAGCTCTTGGACGTGGCGGCATGCCACTCAATCGCAGTATTCTTGCTCAACCACCACATACCATTGGTGGAGGCATCAAGATTACAGAGCAGGGAGAGGTTATTTCTTCTCGTTACTCCCTTCAGGGAATTGCATACCGTAGTCTGGAGCAGGCAACTTCTGCACTGATTACAGCAGCACTGAATGGTCTTGAGCCGCAAGAATCAGAATCCGAGCGTCATTGGGACAGCATCATCAAAGAGATTTCACAAGTATCTTTGACGAAATATCAGGATTTGATTTTCCGTGATCCGGACTTCTTTACCTTCTTCAAGGAATCCACACCGCTTCCAGAGGTGGGTGAACTGAATATTGGTTCACGTCCGTCCAAACGGAAAGGTAGCGACAAGTTCGAAGATCTGAGAGCAATTCCTTGGGTATTTGCTTGGACGCAAAGTCGTTATCTGCTTCCAGCATGGTATGCGGCAGGAACAGGGCTACAAAGTTTCTATCAGGATAAAGAGGAAAATCTGGTTGTCCTAAAAGAAATGTATGCAAGCTTCCCATTCTTCCGCACGCTGATTGATACGGTTCAGATGGCTGTAGCGAAGGCAGATCTGGTAATTGCCAAAGAGTACTCAGCCATGACTTCCAACAAGGAAGCACGGGATCGCATATATGGACAAATCGAATCTGAATTCAAGCTTACAAAAGAGCTTATTCTGAAAATTACCGGAGAAGCTGAAATTCTGGATGATGTACCAGTTATTCAAGAATCCATTCGTCTTCGTAACCCTTATGTTGATCCGTTGTCCTACATGCAGGTCCAGCTTCTGAGTGAGCTCAGAGATATGCGTGAACGTGGTGAGGACGATACGGAACTGCTCAGAGAAGTGTTGCTGACAATCAATGGCATCGCTGCAGGGCTGCGTAATACAGGTTGAGGATTTAACTGCTGCATCTGAAAAATTATATGTAACAAAGTACCCATTATGTTGTTGAATAATAGCTCCATTCTCTACTCTACGGAGTGAGAGATGAAACGGGACTCCTGAGGGAGTTCCCGTTTTTACTGTTTTTGGCGGATATTTGTCATACAGTCTTGATTTTTGACCAAAGTTGATTTACGATTTGATTGGTGAATTACAAGTGTGGACGGGTATCAGAAGACGGAAGACCCATCAGCATGTCTGGGGGAATAAGGGTGGACAATTTGGAGAATAGGCTTGTGAGACTGGTGCTTAAAGGCGACCAGAGAGCCTTCGCAGAAATCGTTGAACTATATAAGGACAAGCTGTTTCATTTGGCATATCGGATGCTGAACAATCGTCATGAAGCTGAGGACGTTGTGCAGGAGACGTTTTTGCGTGTGTTTCGCAATATGGAGAAGTATGATCCGAACCAGAAGTTCTCAACCTGGATCTACCGGATCGCGACCAATCTGTGTATTGACCGACTGCGCAGAAAGAAACCTTCATACTCTTTGGATGCTGAACTGAATGATCAGGAAGGATCGGATGGTTATGCGATGCTTCCGAGTGATGATCGTACACCAGAGAGTGAGGCACTGCTGTCAGAGACGCAAACGCTCATTCGTGAAGCCATTGACAGTTTGCCAGCCAAGTATAAGTCCGTTATGATTCTAAGGTATTTACAGGACTTGTCGTTACAGGAAATCAGTGACGTGACAGGTATGCCCGTAACAACGATCAAGACACGCGTTCATCGGGGCCGTGATTTTCTACGGAAAAAATTGGAATACAAGTTATAAATGTTATACGCCTTGAAATATGGGCAAAATTATTTGAAACATATCCGAAACGGATGCGTATGTAATGTATGCAAGTCTTATGCGTGCTTTTTAATGGCTCATGGACTAAGTGATTTAAGAAAGGATTGGCTCTCATATGGATTGCAACTCGGCCGTCTCTTTAATGCATGAATGTTTGGATGAGTCGTTGTCCCCGGCCCAGAAGGTTGAATTAAAAAGTCACCTGGTGATCTGTCCGGATTGTCGCATGCGCTTTAAAGAGTTGGAACAGACGGAAATGCTACTCTTTGCCATGAAACACTATTCACCGTCTGCCTCTGATGAGCTGACCAATCGAATTATGAATGCTCTGCCCCAGCCCAAGAGACAGCAAATATGGCTCAAATGGGTCAAAGGACATCCCGCGCTGACGGCGGCAGCCTTCTTTTTGGTCGTGATGCTCTTTAGCGCCTTGAATTTCTGGAATCAGAATAACGAAATGGTTGTTAAGGGAAATAATCTGGACCAGATCGTGATTCAGGGTAACACGGTTATTGTTCCTGAAGGTAAGTCAATTGCTGGCGATCTTACGATAGAAAATGGAACCGCACAAGTATATGGTGATGTGAACGGCAATCTGACGGTTATCGACGGACAACTGTTTCAGGCTTCAACGGCGCATATTTCGGGTCAGGTGAAAAGTATTGATCAAGCGCTGGACTGGGTCTGGTACAAAATAACCAATATGGTAAATGAAGTGGCTTATCGCTAGAACAGGGTAAAATCTTCAATGGTATATACCAAGCAGGGTACCTCCAGATTGCATGGGGTACTCTTTTTTTATACGTAAACTTTGTAATTCATGGTAAATGTGATGTTTATGTGCAGTTTGAGACTGCCGTAACTTGCAACCTGAACGTTAACGTTATAACCTAGATACTAAAGAGAACATACTACTACATATAGATAAGCATTTTGTATATATCGAATGATGCAAAAATGCGCAGACAAAGGATTATATAAAATCCTAATGGGTTAATATGAGATCAGGGTTTACTCATCAATGGGGATAGCGGGGGCTGGCTTATGAATTATTTTGCTGACTTAACGTGGACAGAGTCCATTAAGGACGTTATCGATATATTGATCGTTACCTATATTATGTACAAACTGATTTTGCTTGTGCGGGGTACACGTGCTGTTCAGCTCCTGAAAGGAATTCTGTTCCTTGTGCTGATCTGGGCATTAAGTACGTGGCTAAACCTGTATACGCTCAAATGGTTAATGAACCAAATGTTTACGTTTGGTGTCGTTGCGGTGTTCATTATCTTTCAGCCGGAACTGCGTCGTGGTCTGGAGCAATTGGGACGAGGTAAGCTATTTGGTCGTTCAGCGGCAGCGAGTGATGAAGAGTTAACGGTGTTAATTGGTGAGATTATTAAGTCTGTTAATTATCTGTCACGGCGTAAAATCGGCGCATTGGTCGTATTTGAACGTGAAACGGGTCTGAACGATTACACAGAATCGGGTATTAAGATGCACTCTCTGGTCAGCTCGGAGCTGATGATTAACATCTTTATTCCAAATACACCGCTCCATGATGGAGCCGTCATTATACAAGGGAAACAGATTTCGGCGGCAGCTTGTTATTTGCCATTATCAGAGAATCCGTTTATCAGTAAAGAATTGGGGACACGCCATCGTGCAGCCATCGGGATCACCGAAGTTGCAGATGCGATCTGTTTGGTTGTCTCCGAGGAGACCGGACAAGTATCACTGGCGATGAACGGACAGGTCGTTCGTGATATTAAGGAAGAATCACTGATTGCCAAACTGTATGAGGAGTTGCGCCCTACATCCAATCTGAAAAAGAATGGTTGGACAACCTTCTGGAAACGGAAGGGAGGACGTAACAATGGATAAGTGGTTTAACAATAATAACTTTGCCAAAATACTTGCGCTTGCGGTGAGTCTGCTGCTCTGGTTCATGATTCATCTGGATGAAGTACCAACCACCCCTACGATTACAACAGGCACAACCAACAAGGTTGTGGAACGTACGGTGCCTGTTCAACCTTATGGATTAGACAGCAACAGCTATGTGCTTACTTCATTAAGTACGGATGAGGTCCGGTTGGAGATTAAAGGACAGCGCTCGATGCTCACATCGATCTTTACCAATGACGATTACAAGGTACTGGTGGATCTGAGCCAAGTGAAAGATGGGTCGAATACACTGCCGCTTGTACCTGATTTGCCATCCGGGGTGGAAGTAGTCAGTATGGAGCCTTCCATGGTTACCGTGAATGTAGAAAAATTGGGCACCAAATCCTTCAATGTGAATATTGTACCCGAAGGGGAACCATCCGCCGGATACAGCGCTGGGACGCCCGTGATTGAACCTTCGACGCCGGTCAAGGTAACTCTGCCCGAAGGGCAACTCGAGGCAGTAGCGAAGGTCCAGGGCAGTCTGAGCGTAAAAGATGCCAAGGAAGATGTCATACAAAAAAAAGTGAAACTTCAAGCATATGATGCTGAAGGTAAGGTCCTTGAAAACGCGATAATAACGCCTCAAACGGTTGAAGTCCGAGTTCCGGTCAGTCAGCCCTATACATCTATACCCTTAAGAATCAAATATTCGGGACAGCTACCAGAAGGCCTGGTTCTCTCCACAGTAGAGCCTAGCGTGAAAGAAGTCTCGGTTTATGGATCTGAGGATGCGCTTGCGGGTATACAGTCCTACGACCAAGTAACCCTTGATCTTACCCAGTTTGATCAGTCGGGTACATCGACAGTTAACGTGGACTTGACGCCGCCTTCCGGTTTTGAGAAAATCGAGCCTAGTTCGATTCAGCTCAAGGTAACCATATCACCATTTGACGAGGCAGAGGAGACAACGAAAGTCTTTCCGAACGTCCCCATCACACTTACCGGTGCGGGAAATGGACTGGAAGGGACGCTGGTTACGCCTCGAAGCGGCGGTCTGAACCTTACACTCACAGGCTCACCAAGCATGCTTGAGGGTCTGAGTAGTGAGGATATCAAGTTGACAGGTGATCTTGCTGGACTTGCGATTGGAACGCATGAGATCAAGCTTGAAGCCGACCTGCCCCGTTATGCCAAACTGGATGAATCGTCCAATGCTCTGAGTGCAACGGTCAAAATTAGCGAAAAGGCTGAAGACACAACGACTACTCCTAGCGAAGAGCCGACTGACGAGGGAACGGTAGCACCTGACCCTTCACCAGCCGAGGTCGAAAATGGGGGAACTGAGCCTGTTCCTGATGAAGAAGAAACGGAATCGAATACGGATACTCAGGATCAGGGCCAACAGGGGAACACAAACAGTCGAGGTAATTTAAATAATAATAACAGCGGTACTGGCAGTAAAAGTGGCACGAATCCGTAAACGTTCTAATTTTAAAATTCTCAAAAAATAATATTAGTGCTCGTATATGATGCGAATAGAAGGAGTTAAATCATGGGGAAATATTTTGGTACAGACGGTGTAAGAGGAGTTGCCAATAAAGAGTTAACGGCAGAGCTTGCTTACAGCATTGGACGTTGTGGTGGTTACGTGCTTGCAGGTGGTGTGGAAAGACCAAAAGTGGTTATTGGCATGGATACTCGTATCTCGGGATTGATGTTGGAATCCGCACTGGTTGCAGGTCTGTTGTCCATTGGCGCTGATGTAATTCGTCTGGGCGTTGTATCCACTCCGGGAGTAGCATATATTGCACGTTTGCTGAAAGCTGACGCAGGTGTGATGATCTCGGCTTCCCACAATCCCGTAGAGGATAACGGTATCAAGTTCTTTGGGGGAGATGGCTTCAAGCTGTCCGATGAGACAGAGAACCGGATTGAAGAGCTGATGGATGCGGAGACAGATCAATTGCCACGACCAGTGGGTGGCGGTCTAGGTACAGTAACGATGGATGAGGAATCCCGTTATCGTTACCTCGACTTCCTGAAAACGACGGTTAATGAGTCGTTCTCTGGTCTTAAAATTGTTTTGGACTGTGCGAACGGAGCAGCTTATGAGCTGGCACCGAAATTATTCAGTGAACTTGGTGCAGAAGTCATTGCCATTGGCGCTGAGCCAAACGGCCTGAATATTAATGAGCAATGTGGCTCAACGCATCCAGAGAACCTGAAACAGGAAGTGCTCAAACATAAAGCGGATCTGGGTCTTGCTTTTGACGGGGATGCAGATCGTCTGATTGCTATTGATGAGACTGGCGCTGAGGTGGATGGAGACTTCATTCTGTGTATCTGTGGTGATGCCATGAATCGTGCAGGCAAGTTGAAGGACAGCACCGTTGTATCAACGGTTATGAGTAACATCGGATTCTACAAAGCAACAGAGAAACTTGCACTGAAAACAGCTAAAACTGCAGTAGGTGACCGTTATGTGATGGAGGAAATGCGTCGCGGCGGTTACAACCTGGGCGGAGAGCAATCTGGCCATGTTATTTTCCTGGATTACAATACAACGGGAGATGGCATGCTGACTGCGATTCAACTCGTGGATACGCTCAAGGCTTCCGGTAAAAAACTGAGTGAGCTCAAAGCGCTAATGACCCAGTACCCACAAGTATTGGTGAATGTGCGTGTTGAAGATAAGAGCAAATATGAGGGCAATTCTGCAATTGAGCAAGCTATTGCTACAGTAGAACAACAACTTGGCGATAATGGACGTGTGCTCGTTCGTGCTTCTGGAACAGAATCTCTGATCCGTGTTATGGCGGAAGGACCAGACAAAGACGAACTTGAACAATTTGTGTCTCAAATCGCAGATGTAGTTCAAAAAGAACTGGTATAGGATTGGTACGTGTTCAAAAAGTCTGGTTTTCAGTACGGAGAAGATGGAATGAAGATAGAAATGGAGTAGCGGAGCGTAGGCAAACTACGTGAGTAACCACAATGTTTCCAAAGGAAACATACTTCGTAAGCCTCCCGCTTATTTCGGCTGAATTTCAACTTCGATGCTGATAATGCCATTAGGCATGATTCGTAATCAAAAGCGGACTTTTTGAATTTCCTCTATTCATGAATATTCCTGCGTCCCGGCCTGATGAGACCATAGGTCCGATTATCCGGTCGGGATTGTGGGTAAATATGCTGAAATTGTCACAGGTACTTTGCTCCATTGCAAAATGGACCTGACGTGCATATAATGAGTGGAGTCGTCATTCAGACACAGAAAGTGAGGAACGTAAGGTTACAGTTACACAAGCGCCAGAGCTTGGAGTTGCGCGGGATGATGTTGATCAGGATTTCTTCTAGGTTGAAGAACGGCTGATTAAGATCAACGGCAATCAAGCTGACGAGGTGGAGGTGTTCGGATTGTTCGGCGGGGACCTCCCGGTGAAGCACCAGAGCCGTAAACCGGATTGCGGAAAATGGATAGGTGACTGTCCACACAACGCGCCGGTGCAGGTGCAAGAGTCATACTAAAATTCAAATGAATGTGCGTGAAGAGCGTAAACAGTACGCGGACGGGAAAATGATGTACATTCATGATTGCATTCATAACAGCTTATGATGACAGCGGGGCGACACGAGATCGCTCTGATCATTGATAATTGAATAAGTACCAAGTATTCATGAAACGCTAGGCAATCACTCATTTTTCCGATATGCCGCCTCTGCCTGTTTCTCTTCGTGACACAGTATTCATATACAAACGGAGGAAATAAACTATGTGCGGTATTGTTGGATATATTGGTAATAAGAACACTCAATCGGTATTGGTCGAAGGATTGAAGAAACTCGAGTATCGTGGTTATGATTCTGCAGGTATTGCGGTATTCACACCAGAAGGTCTGCAAATCACGAAAGCTCTGGGTCGCCTTGCGAACCTTGAAGCCAAGCTGGATGGTGCACCACTGGTAGGTAATGCCGGAATCGGACACACACGTTGGGCTACTCATGGTAAACCATCGGATGAGAACTCTCATCCACACACAGATGGAAGTCAGAAGTTCTCTGTTGTGCATAACGGTATTATTGAGAACTACCTGGATCTGAAGGACGAATTGATGGCTCAAGGTCATACGTTCACTTCCGAGACAGATACTGAGGTTATCTCTCACCTGATCGCACGTGAATACAATGGTGATATCGTTAAAACAGTACAAAAAGTGATTACGTTGTTGCGTGGCGCATTTGCACTGGGTGTGTTGACTGAGCATGAGCCTGAGAAACTCGTAGCTGTGCGTCAAGCAAGTCCATTGATTATCGGTATTGGTGAAGGCGAGAACTTCATTGGTTCCGACATCCCGGCAATTCTGGAACATACACGTAACGTGTACATTCTTAATGATGGTGAAATGGCTGTATTGACACATGATGCTGTCGAATTGATGACGATTGAAGGCAACTTTATTTCTCGGGAAATGATTCGTGTCGATTGGGATGCTGTAACCGCAGAAAAAGGCGGATTCGAGCACTTCATGCTGAAAGAAATTCATGAGCAACCAAAAGCATATCGTGATACAATGCTGGGTCGCATCGATAATGAAGGCAAAAAAGTTCAACTTCCTGAGTTGAAAATGACTGAAGAACAAATTAAAAATATCCGTAACGTTCAAATCATTGCATGTGGTACAGCGTACCATGCAGGTCTGGTTGGACGTACAGTGATTGAGCAATTGGTGCGTATTCCGGTTGAAACAGATGTGGCTTCCGAGTACCGTTACCGTTCCCCAATCGTGCACAAAGATACACTCGTAATCGTAGTGAGCCAATCTGGTGAAACTGCCGATACGCTTGCTGCATTGCGTGAAGCACAATCGAATGGTGCACATGTACTTGCAATCACAAACGTCGTGGGCAGCTCCATTGCACGTGATGCAGATGATGTTATCGCAACATTGGCAGGTCCTGAAATTGCTGTAGCTTCTACCAAAGCGTATACTTCACAGTTGATCGCGTTCAACTTGCTTGGTCTGTACCTTGCACAAGTTCGTGGTACTCAAACTGCTGAAGAGATTGCACACACGCTGGCAGCGATGCAAGCATTGCCTGAGCAAGTGGAATCCATGTTGGAACAAGCGGATGCAATCAAAGGATATGCAGAGCAAATCTCCAAACATGAACATCTCTTCTTCATCGGCCGTGGTCTTGACTATGCAGTAGCTCAAGAAGGATCGTTGAAACTGAAAGAGATCTCTTACATTCACTCCGAAGCTTATGCTGCAGGTGAGTTGAAACACGGTACGCTTGCATTGATCGAAGACGGTATCCCTGTTATTGCCCTGGCAACGCAGGAGAACGTACTTGAGAAAACAGTGAGCAATATCAAAGAAGTGAAAGCACGTGGCGCGGATGTACTGGCGATTACGTACGAAGAGCACGTAGCACCATTGCTGAAATCCGTAGACCAAGCGTTTGCGATTCCTAAGACGCTGCCACTCTTGAGCCCGGCTCTGTCTGTAGTTGCGCTGCAATTGCTGGCATACTACGCTTCCCTGGCACTGGGTCACGATGTGGATAAACCACGTAACTTGGCGAAAAGCGTAACGGTTGAGTAAGGTTGATTCTGAATTTATTTTTTAAAAGTAAATAGGTATTTAAAAAGATGATATGACCTGGTCATATCATCTTTTTTTGTTATCCAGTATACTGATTATAGGAATTTTCATCATCAATAGATCTATGTTGAATGAACATATTGCAAACGAAGAGAGGTTAAAATGATGGAGACATGTGCGGATGTGTTGATCGTGGTCGATCTACAAAATGGCGTTTGTTATGATGGAAATCATTTGTATGATTTGAATAATTTACTGAATAGGGTGAATAGAAGAATTGCTTTGTATAGAGAAATACATAAACCGATTATATTTGTTCAACACTGTGATGAAACATTAGTGCCAGGAGAAGAACCATGGGCAATACATGCCGATCTTGATGTTCAAGAGCAAGATTTTTTTGTGCAGAAAATGCATGCGAATTCGTTCTACGAAACAAATCTGAAAAGTCTATTGGACCAATTAGTTGTAAGTCGTATCGAGTTCTGTGGCGCCCAAACAGAATACTGTATGGATGCTACAATAAAATATGCTCATGGATTGGGATACGACAACTATATGATACAGAATGGCACTTCCACTTTGGATAATCCATGGATGTCTGGAAAAGAAACCATTTCTTTTTATGAAAACATATGGAACCATAGATTCTTGAAATGGATAGAAGGTGGATCGTAGAACAACGGATCGTACAAAACTCGCCACATAAAATTTTTAAATAAGACCAAATCTCTGTATCACATTAACATAAAATTGAAGGCATATAGAAGAGGTCTTAATGACATAAAATATGGTCATAGGACCTCTTTTTTATTTAAATACAAGTACGCGTTTTCTATATTAACAGTGGTCTAGATAAGAAGGAATGTGTAAAGCTATGGGTTACGCCCAACTCGTAGTCGTTTCAACCGGGAGACGATAGGAAGGATAGCCATCTTTGGCTGCTTTACCTATGGAAATCAACATCACGGGCTGGAAACGCTCTTTATCCAGGCCGAAGGCCTCAGCAATCTGGGCTTTATCATAACCGGCCATAGGATTCGTATCATAGCCATGAGCACGGGCAACGAGCATGAGTTGCATGGATATGAGGCCTGAGTCAATGAGGTTCATATCACGCAGTTCGGATGGAGTTATGTTTGCATAATAAGGTTGTACCTGCTGCATCTGCATATCCATGATGTCTTGTGGCATATATCCAAGTTCCACCGATTTGCTGAAAATCTCCTCCATGTACTCCACATTGTTAGCGTCGTAAAATACGGCAATGACAGCGGAAGACGTTAGTGCCTGTGTCTGGTTAAAAGAGGCCAGTGGTGCAAGCTTTTCTTTGCCTTCAGCACTGTCGATGACAAGAAAACGCCACGGTTGCATGTTAATCGCCGAGGGGGCACGTGAAGCTTTCGCCAATATTTCGGTCATCTCCTCGCGGCTGATTTTCACTTCAGGGTCGTAAGCTTTAACGGAATGGCGCTCCAAGACGATGGTATCAAAATCATTGGTTTTGTTGAATTGGCCGGTAATTGTATTCATATCGATCTCTCCTCATATCTATATTGGTGAGATTAGGATATCGGTGGTTATATCTGCATCCGTCTCACTATGAGGATTGTAAACTATGAAGTATACTTTATAGCAAGAAGAAGAAACGGGGCGATTTAGATGAAGATTAGTGAAGTAGCGAACAGTGTAAACCTTCCGATTTCCACGATTCGGTACTATGAGAAAATAGGTATTATCACGGATGAACATGTGCTTAGAGATCAAAATAACTATCGGAAATATGCGCAGAGCATTATTCAGCATCTGGATGTGGTGAAACAATGTGTGGCTGTAGGCTTTACGATTCATGAGATCCAATCGATGATCTCTAAAAATGGGTTTTCAAGTAAAGATCAGGCAAGCATCATCCAAGCGAGAATATCAGAAATTGAAGAGGTGCAAAAAAAATTAGAGAATTCCAAACAAACTCTGTACGAGCTTCTTAAATCGGATATCACGTGTGAGGATGGATTTGGTAAGTACTGAGCGGGACGTACCTCTTGAGCTTCTCAGTCAGTATATTTTTACATCATATTGAAACAATAGAGTACCGACCCTTTTGTAAATGTAGATTACCGGGCTTGCCAGCTTCCACCTTCACCTCAGTGGCAAATACACCGGGCATCCGCCCGTCTGGGAACCAGGGCATCTTTTTATCAATCACAATAAACATACCTTCTGCATCACCCGTGGGGGAGAATTTCTTCCCATCTCCCGCAAAGGGATTAAGGTGATAATGCTCATTCAATGTGCTCATCGTCTCAGGAACATCATCCACAGGCAGACCGATTTCACTAATACATATCAGATGCTTCGCTTCGAAAGCTTCATCGACTGCATTATCGAGTGAGTGGTGAGCGATGAATTCCATCAAGTTGCCGCTTGGGTCATAGAAATAGAAGGCTGTTGCATCCCAGTAGGGGAAATAAAATTGATCTTGTCCATTCTTGGAAAGCAACGGAATGTTACGGTTTTGGGCCCACTTTTTTGCATCAGCGAGTGTATTCGTTGGAATCGTAAACGCTATATGATAGTATGGATTCTCTTCCTCCGGTGCCTTCTTGAATGCAAGGACCGAGTCTCCTGCACGGAATGAAATGAATGTTGTATCATCCTCCACAAGCTCCAACTCCAGTAGTCTACCGTAAAACTCTCTCATGGCCTCGATCTGAGGTGTCAACAAACTAACTTCTCTTATTTTCAATTCAACAGCTCTCCTTCTAAACTCATCATTGATTGAAATACTCGATCGTTTTCTCAATAAATGCCTTAGCCGATTGCGTCAGGTAACGGTCGGACCGATGGATGATCTCAAAGTGTCGGTATGGTGGATCATCTGTAATTCGAATGCATCTTAGCGTGGGTTCATTCATGGCTTGGATCAGAGGATAAGGCAGCAGTGTTCCTCCAACATTGGCTTTGACCAGACTAATGATGGAGGTTGCCGAACTGGTCTCCATGATGGTATTAAGGCTAAAACCATATTTACGACAATAGTCATCGACTAATTCCCTGCCGGTAAATCCTTCGGGGAACATCACCGTTTGAATATCACGTAACTCCTGAATTTTAATCGTGCTGCGGTCAGCCCAATCGTGATTCTCGGAAACGACAAGTACATATTCTTCACTGCACAAAGGAATGCGTACAAGCCGATCATCAGGGGCAGATGTGATCTCTATACCGATGTCGACTTCATTCTCCAACACTTGATTCACGACATAGATCGAAGAAATAACCTTCAATTGCACTTTGGGGAACCGGGCATGAAAATCAACGAGCAATGGAGTGATACGGTAATCCAAATCGGATGGAAGAACACCGATAACCAATCGTCCCCGCTGATCATTGCGGAATTCTGCTAGCGCATCCTGGGTATTCTGTAAATGCCGAATCATCTGTACACAGTGCTCCAGAAATAGAGTACCTGCCTGGGTCATCACAATTTTTTTGCCGACACGGTCAAACAAAGGAACACCAAGTTCATCCTCCAACCCACGTATTTGTTGACTCAACGTAGGTTGAGATATGCCAAGTTTCTCAGCCGCCCGAGTAAAATGAAGCTCCTCGCACACGGTAATAAAGTTTTCCATCTGACGAATTTCGATGGGGAATCACCTCATATCATTGGTTTTAGTAATCATTTTAATAGAAATAATAGTATTGTTCAATCATTCTAATGATTCTATACTTAATCTTATACCACTCGAAGATCATGTCATTAATGATTTGGATCTTGGATGAGGGTAAGGATATTACTACCATGAGGTGATTCATAATGAAACTACTTTATATTGTATTGGCACTGATTCTGGCTTCACTAAACTTAAGACCATCCATTACCTCCATATCTCCTCTGATGAGTACCATACAGAATGATCTGGGTTTGAGTGGCATGACGGCCAGTTTGTTAACAACACTACCGGTATTATGTATGGGCATATTCGCTCCGTTCTCCGTAAGATTAAGTCGAAGGTGGGGGAACGAGGGTGCTATTGTACTGGCTTTAATTTTTATTGGAATAGGTACAGGATTACGATTGTTCGTGGGTGCAACTCCGTTGCTGATGTTTACTTCTTTTTTGTCCGGTGTAGGGATTGCATTGGCAGGGCCGCTGTTGTCCAGCTTCATTAAACAGTATTTTCCTAACCGAGTAGCAGCCATGGTCGGCATCTACTCTACTGCGATGGTGATGGGGGCCAGCATTAGTGTAGGATTATCCGTTCCGCTTCAGCATATGCTGGGTGGATCTTGGAGAGGGTCTTTGGCCACATGGACATTACTTGCAGTCATTGCATTGCCGATCTGGTTAAAGTTAGCCTGGTCTGCGCGTAAAGATCGACAATCCGGACAAACTCCGTCTGTCATTCATGCGCCACTACCAATGAAGAACAAGCGTGCATGGGTGCTGACCTTATTCTTCGGACTGATGGCAGCGATCTTCTATTCATTAACCGCTTGGCTTGCACCAGCGATTCAGGGTCTGGGATATAGCCAAGAGACTGCTGGCAACGTCCAAACGTTATTTACGTTAATATCACTGCCCTCAACGTTATTCATTCCCATGCTTGTACACCGATACCAAAGACGTGTGTTCTGGCTTGTTGGATGTACGTTGCTGGAATTGATAGGGGTCCTGATGCTGAATCTCTCTGTCAGTCCGTGGCTCGCGGCGATCCCGCTTGGGATTGGTGCAGGTGGGTTATTCCCGATTGCACTGATGCTGCCGATTGATGAGACAAGCAATGCTCAGGAAGCCAGCAGCTGGTCTGCCATGACGCAATCTGGTGGTTATATTCTTGGCGCACTTGGGCCGCTGGCAATTGGTTGGCTTCACGACCTGACAGGCAGCTTGGTGCAAGCATTCTATGGTTTGGCTATCATCATTGTACTGCAGATCATCGTGCAAATAGCTGTTGGCAATAAGAAGAGCACGGAAGTTGTTGGCCAGAAGCGGAGCTAAAAGTCATGTGAAGTAAAATGGGTGTAGAAAATATAGTCTTTATACATGATCTAACAAGTCCATATAATACTGTCGCAATGATTCCTTTAACGTGTCGGGTTCCATAATTCGAATGGATTTACCGAATCCTGCGAGGTATCTCACTATGAAATTAAGTTCATGAGGCTCATACGAACCTGCAAGAAGCATGTGTGCCTGTTCACTGCCCGATTCGTTGACGTGTATGATCTGCATGGAGGGAAAATGTTCTTGCCGGAAAAGTTCAACCCCGGCTTCGTCAATCCGACATTGAAATGGAATAGCATCTGGTGATGGTTTCCATAACAAATGGGTATCCTGTGCATGAAGCTCAATCACGTGAGCCAAAGGTCCAATGTCGGACACTTCGGCTGATATGATCCGGTCACAACGGAACACCCGGTACGCTTCTTTTTGCAGATCATAAGCCTGGCAATACCAGTAGCCTTTCCTCGCATAGAGTGCTATGGGTTGAATGGTGCGAATACTGGTGTTGGACGTGCGGGATGATGGATCTGATTGTTCAGACTCTGCAAGATTCGCAGGGGATGGCCTATGATCAGGGGATATCCGCTGATTAGCGTAAGTAACCTGAATCACTATATTCTGTACAGCAGCCATCAACAGAAACTCCAAATGTGCACTATCTCGGATCTGCTCCGTATGTCGGAAGGAAACCCGGTGTTGGATATTCTCAATATTTTGTCGTTGCTTGTCGGATAACGCACTCATAAATTTCTCATGAATGGTACGGAAAGAGACCTCAAAGGGTAAGCTGGAGAAGCTTCGGAGAGCCTGCATCGCAAAATAAAGGGCATGAAGCTCACCCGTATTGAACGAAATGGGAGGCAGCTGCATCTGTTGCAGCAGTCGATATCCGCCGTAGCGTCCATATTCGACATAGATGGGCGCACCTAACTCTTCCAATGAAGCGATATCTCTAATCGCGGTTCGTTTGGAAATCTGGAACTCCTGCATAAGATCTTGCAGGGTGAACTGTTGTTTTTGATTAATATAGCGCAGCATCTGGTTCATGCGTTCTGATTTTTTCATATCTAACCCTCTTAATGGTGCCATGGTATGGCACCTTTCGTTGTTATAGTGATAAGTGTAATTCAATAGGAACAAGGAGGCAATACCATGAACTTTGAAGTGGTACCATTTTTGTCGATGAACGGGGATGCGGCGGCAGCCATTGCTTTTTATGAGGAGTTTCTGGGCGCTAAAGTCATATTCAAAAAAAGTTATCAAGAGATGAAGGAGATGAACCCGGGCTTCGAGTACCCTGCTAGTCAAGATGAGTATATTACACATTCGGTACTTGAGATTGGGGTTAACAAAGTCATGATTGCGGAAGAAGCAATGGACACGGAGAGAGCATGGCAGCTAGGGAACAACACTTCATTATGTATCCAATCCAAGGATAAACATACGATTGATCAACTGTATCATTCTCTGATGCAACATGAGGGTGTGAAGGTACTGGTACCTTACGAACAAAATGAATTTAGTCCAGGTTATGGCATTGTGCGGGACCCGTTTGGCATTGCGATTCAGCTATGTGTGACGGTACATGATTTTTAACTTAAAAAACATCAAGAAAGAAGAGCCATGACATCATGTGCTCTTCTTTCTTCTATATCTATACAATGTCGTTTGAGCAACCAAAAGTTTGGGAAATCCAAATGTCACTGGATATCAAATATCGAGAATTACCGATCATTTATTTGCTAAGCGTTACCGCTTGAGCTTGGTCATTCTTTTCACTGAAAATCAGAGCTAATGCAGCGAGCATCAGGATAAGTGAGACAGCTCGCTGCCAAGAGAATGCAATGAATTCACCACCGAAAAGCCCCAGGGCGTCGATGATAAAACCGGCAACAATCTGACCTACAATCGCCGTAAGATTAGCAGGGGTCACGCCCAGTTTATTTACAGCCAATGTGGACAGGAATAAATATCCGAAACCAAGGAAAACCGCAGAAAGCTGTAATTTGGGCGCATGAAGTAAGTCGAGTACATGTCCACTGCCAAAAAAATTAATGAGTACAGCCAGAATCAGTGTACCTGACGCAAACGTGAAGAAAACCGTCTCCAGCAGACCGATATTTCGGCTAATCGTACCATTGATCGAGGACTGCGCACTAAGTACAGCTCCACCCACCAAAGTGACAACAACAATCAATAAACCAATACCCATCGTAATCCTCCTCTAGAATAAAGTAAGAGCTAGCGCACCCAGCATAAGTACCAAGGCGGCAATTCGTTTGCTTCCTACTGCTTTGCGATTGCTCCCCAGCCATCCGTAATGATCGATCAGAATACTGGTCACCATCTGCCCGACAACAATGGCAATCATGGAGATCCCTACACCCACAATGGGAACACCAATGACTAATGTAAGCAGATAGGTGACCCCAAGCAAACCACCAAGCAGGTTCCACTTTGGAAATTTGGTGATGGCAGCGAGGTTTCCTCTACCGAAGAAAATCAGCAGAATCAGTGAAATAATTGCCCCCATGAAGAAGTTATAGAAATCAGCTTCGAGTGTGCCGACTTGTTCTCCAAGTTTGCCATACAGTGCCCCTTCAAAGCTTAGAAGAGCTCCTGTTGCAATAGCGATGATATAAAAAATCAGTTTTTTCAATCTACCTCGACTCCTTGACATGGTATGGATAAAAAGGTGCATGACTCATCATAAGAAAATGGGGAAGGGAAGACAATAAAAGATCTTGCTTTATTTTTCTGAGAAATTATAGATCTTGCTGTGGTAAAAGGGGTATATTAATACATCTAGAAAATAATTCAGACACGAATGCAGGAGGAGACAGGAATGATCGATACAAGCAAAGAAGAATCCTCCAGATTGTTATATATAGGAAAAGTGCAGGGCAATCCCAATTGGAATTTTCCAAGTCACATGCATGAGGATATCAGTGAAATGGTGTATGTGTCCGATGGAGAAGGTGTTATTAAAATTAACGGATATCCATATACGGTCAAAAAAGGCGATCTGTTAATCTACAACCAAGGTGTAATTCATGAACAATGCACCTCTCCCAAATGTCCACTCAGTCTTTATTATTGTGGAATAGCGAATATCTATTCGGATGGAACGCAAACAGAGCATATCATTCCTGAACACGCGTCTCCGTATATCGAAACGAAGGAATACGCTAGAAGGATTGGCGATCTGTTCGAGTTCATGTATGAGGAATCCTCCAATCAAAAGACGGGCTATGACAAAATCTGTGAAGGACTGCTTGGCGTAATGCTTGCCATAGTTCAGCGGTTAGCTCAACCCAATGCCTCACAAAAACAAGATTCGGATCATCTCGCCGTAAGGATCAAGGAATTTCTCGATGATAACTATCTTCAGCACCTGAAGCTTCAGGACATCGCTGCGTACTTTCATATGAATCCTTATTACTTATCTCATGTGTTCAAGGACAAATATAATGATTCCCCAATTCGTTATATTGTCTATCGAAGAATGGGAGAAGCGAAGCGGCTGCTAACCTCATCGGATATGAAGGTAAGTGAAATTGCACATATTTTGGGTTACCAGAATGCTAATTATTTCACTATTTTGTTCACGAAGACGATGGGCGAGTCACCCACCCAATATAAGAAGAATGAAAAGGTGGAACGTGTTGATCTGGAGACTTGAACCCCGAGATGTAATGTTCCCTTGATGGCACATGGGAGGGGAATGAGTGATGGCAGTTAGTTTGTGTATGGAATGGCGCCGAGGGGCATGCTGATCGAACTGATCTCCTACCCTGCGGACATACAGTATCTAAGGGTAATAGCGGATAAGAAAAAAGAGAAAAATGCTTAGAAATACAGAAGTGTATCTATAATTACTTTGTGTTACGATACGTAAAAGTAGATACAGAGACATTTTACGGATGGATTAAGTCGTTGTCAGCGGATATAGTGCAGCAGTTTCTCTTATAAAAAAATAAATGACAACAGGTGATCCAAAATGCTGCAAATTGGGTATCAATAGTAGAGTCATTAGAACCTGATGGATACATATGTTGTTGTGATTGTTGTTTTGCTTAGTTAAAGGCTATCTATTATGGAATGAACTGTGGGGGTTATCAAGTGCCTATATTAGCTATGGAAAAGAAAGATGTTGTCACCGATGCACTAGTCATCAAGGCGATGGAGAAAAGTCTGGCTATTATTCGATTCGATCTGAATCGACGGGTAACTTATGTGAATGAAGTTTTTGCCCAGACCATGGGATATACGGTAGATGAAATGTATGGAATGAAGCATCAGCAACTATGCTTCGGCAATTTTGCAAATACCCCGGAATATGACGCTTTTTGGAATAGTATATTAAATGGTGTCAGCTACCAAGATAAGGTTGAACGCAAGGATGCAAAGGGGAATTCCGTATGGCTTGAAGCGACATATATGCCGGTGTACGATGAGATGAATCAGAAGATACTGGGTGTCTCCAAAATCGCCACTAACATCACCAACCGTCAGAACAACATTTCAGTCGTAGTGAATGAGCTGAAAACGATGTCACATGAGCTGAATGGGCAGGCAGATGTAGGCATTGAACGGAGCCAGGAATTAATGTCCAGTATCTCCTATATCTCAGAGGTGTCGGCCACTAACCGTGCGACACTGACTCATCTTCAGGAACAAGCCGGATCGATTCAGGGCGTGGTACGAACCATACGCGAGATTTCATCACAGACACAGTTGCTTGCATTAAATGCCGCCATTGAGGCTGCACATGCTGGGGAATACGGACGAGGATTCGATATTGTGGCGAAGGAAGTCAAGAAACTATCCGCAATGGTAGAGAGTTCGATCAATGAGATCCGTGATAGTGTGACTGGAATAACCAAGGAAATTGGTAATATTACAGGTGGCACCAAAAAAGTAGAGGAATACGTCGAGCGGAGCCAGCAGCAGATTGAAATTGCTTTGAATGACTTCATGGCAATCGCTGCATCGGCTCACTTGTTAGATGCCAAGGCAGAGCATGTAACCAGAATCGTATAAGAATATAATATTATTAATTGTTAGCGGTTCCTCACAGAGGAACCGTTTTTTGTCTTTGGGTAGATTACTACCCACACAATGAGATTACGGGTTTGTCCTTAACGCATTTTAGGTTAGAGGGTCCGCAAAAAAACGGGAATTATTGTGATCAAACGGGGACACAATACTTGGGAATACCTGCAGCTTCGCATGCAGAGAAATGTTGGGGTGGGAACATGTGGTCAACAATTCTATCCTACGTGCCAGAAGGGCCCATATGGATTCAGGCATTCCTGGTTTTCATTATTCCAATTGGCATTACCATGACTACGCGCTGGATCAATGCCGCCATTAAGCGCGGAAGCTTCTCTCGTTCTAAGAAACCTTCGATATCCTCGAAGGATATCTCTCCAGCAGCCAAAGGACAGGGTCAAGGAACCGAGACAGGCCATTATGCCAATATTAAGTTAACGGAGAAGTATAGTACCAATCTGATTAGCGTGAAAGAAAGCTTCGGACAAAATGCAGATGTGCATATTCGGGAATTTACGATTAGGGGAACGAATACACGGGCTGCGGTCATCTACACCGAAGGTCTGGTAGATCAGGACTTGGTAGATGATCACTTGATTTCCCCGTTAATGTTAGAGGGCGTTCCCCTACTTAAGCAGGAGGGGTTTCTTCATCCAGACAATGCACATTTGTTGTCGGCATACCTGAAGGATCAATTACTTCCTGTCAGCCTGGTTGAGGAGACTTCGTCTCTCCAAGAGCTCTCAATTGGCGTGCTTTTCGGAAAAAATGCACTGTTGGTTGATGGGTTGCCAGGTGCTTTATTAATTGGTGGCCACAAGATCAAAAGTCGAGGTGTGAATGAACCGCTGTCAGAGGGATTGATTCGTGGGCCACGGATTGGTTTTACAGAGCAATTAAGCGATAACACAGGCATTTTACGTCGTTACGGAAGTGATCAGAGTCTCTTTATTCAAAAGTTTGAAGTGGGTTCACGGATCAAAAAAGAATTGGCGATAGCCTATATTCAGGATATTGCCGATCCCAATCTCGTTACTGAAGTCTGTAAGCGAATCGAAGAGATGGATATGGATTCGATGCTGGAATCAGGCTATGTGGAGCAACTCATCGAAGACAGTACCCTAAGTCCTTTTCAACAGGTACTAAATACGGAGAGGCCTGACCGGGTAATGGGTGCTTTGCTGGAAGGTCGGGTAGCTATTTTGTTGGATGGAACGCCATTTGTACTTGTTGTACCCGTGACCTTTAGCATGCTGCTTCAATCTCCCGAAGATTATTATGAACGTTGGATTCCAGGAACCTTTTTACGTATGCTGCGTTTTGTAGCTGCGATGCTGGCATTGCTCGCTCCTGCACTCTATATTTCGTTTATTTCGTTCCACCCTGGTCTTATCCCGACCAAGCTGGTTCTGACGATTATTGAAACGCGGACAGGGGTACCGTTTCCTTCGATCATTGAAGTACTGATCATGGAAATTTCCATTGAAATTCTGAGAGAGGCAGGGATACGGCTGCCTAAACCGATTGCGCCAGCGATGGGTATCGTGGGAGGTCTGATTATTGGACAAGCAGCAGTACAAGCAGGAATCATAAGCCAATTCCTGGTTATTGTCGTTGCGGTTACGGCGATCTCTTCCTTTACCATTCCTGTCTATAGTGCAGGGCTAACTCTGCGAATTCTGAGATTTGCCGCAATGTTTAGTGCCGCAGTTCTTGGTTTGTATGGCGTGGTTATGTTCTTCTTGCTTGTGTGCACGCATCTGGCACGGCTCTCAAGCTTTGGCGTACCTTACGTAGCTCCGGCCGTCCCGTATCACATCAATGAATGGAAGGATTTCGTTATTCGTGCTCCGTTGAACATGATGAGAATGCGTCCCAAAATGACAAATCCGCTCGATGAGGATCGTAAAAAGTAATCAAATTTTCCATCTACAGAAGCTCTGGAGGTGAACTAAAGTGAATGGCTCCCCACAAAAGATAACCACGACACAGGCCGTTATAATTATTGTGAATTACATGCTTGGTGCCGGGATCCTGACGTTACCTCGAACGACCAGTAAGGCTGTCGGAACACCGGATGTCTGGATATCCATTATTCTGTCGGGACTGATTATTGCAGGTGTCGGCATTATTCTGGTTACCTTGTGTCGCAGATTTCCGGGGAAAACGGTATTCCAGTTCACCCGTGAAATTACGGGGAGCTGGATTGCTTACATATTGGGATTTGCCATGATTATGTATTTTATGGTGATTGCCGCATTCGAAATTAGAGTCATGGCTGAAGTAACAGGGATGTATCTGCTTGAACGTACGCCCACATGGGCGATTGTTATGGTCTTCATGTGGATCGGTATATATATGATCTCAGGCGGACTTGGTGTCATAATACGGGTGTTCGAGATTATTCTACCGATTACAATCATTATATTTGTCATTGAAATTCTGCTGAGTAATCAGCTATTTGAGATTGGAAATCTTAGACCAGTGCTCGGCGAAGGTCTTATGCCTGTTTTCAAAGGACTTAAGCCTTCTCTATTATCATATACGGGGTATGAGGTGATGCTAATCATGACTGCTTATATGAAAAATCCGAAGAAAAGCAATAAGGCGATGAGCTGGGGCATACTTATATCCACCATTATATATTTGATTACGGTTGTCATGGTTGTAGGTAGCCTGTCCCTGGATGGAATCAAAACTCGAACCTGGCCAACGCTGGATTTGGTGAGAAGCTTCGAGATACAGGGATTAATATTCGAACGATTTGAATCCTTATTGCTGGTCATCTGGATTATGCAGATTTTTTCGACTACCGCGATCACACATTACTGTGCTTCGGTGGGTATTCGTGATTTGTTCCGTTCAAAAAAAATGAAGGGGATTATGTATGGTCTGCTTCCATTCATTTATGTGACAGCCATGATGCCCAAAACGGTGGATGATACTTTTGCACTTGGAGATATGCTGGGTAATGCATCTGTGTTTTTATTTGGCATTCTTCCTATGGTGTTACTGTTGATAAGTCTGATTCGCAAAAAAGGAGGCAAACATGCATGATGCCATTCCGTATGCTCTTACGTTTAGCTTCTGCCTTTTGTATTCTATTGACGCTGTCCGGATGCTGGAGCAGTCGGGAAATAGAGGATCTAAGTCTCTATGTTGGTCTTGGAATCGATGTCGGCAAAGAGACGGAATTCGAGAAAGACATCGCTGCTCAAGGAGGCTCATATCCTAAGAAGAACTATGTAACTGCCACGGTGCAGATCGCTCCGGGCTTCTCCAACAGTCAATCGAGCCAGCAATCCGGTTCTCCTTCTTCCGGCAAAACATCCTATGCCAATGAACAGCTCAGTGGAGATTCCATGTTGCAAATCTTCCGTCAGTTTGCGTTAAGGCGGGATCGACCACTTATTGGACATCATCTGAAAGTTATCGTCGTTTCCAAGGATATTGCCAAAAAATATGGTTTGGACCAATTGCTTGATTTTGTACTACGGGATAATGATATTCGACCGAACTGCCTGGTGCTAATCAGTCATCATTCTGCATTAGATGTGTTGACTTCACAGGACCCGTCTCGGATTCCGGCATTTTATCTCACAGGAATTACGAACAATTCGTACTTGTCCAACAAAATATTGGATCCTGTATTATTGTCTAAGTTAGATGCACAGATGCAGTCCGGTTCCAGCTTTCTGCTGCAAAATGTGTTGAATTCCCATGGAGAGGACAAGTTCTCTGGAGGTAGCATTTTTGATGGAAAAACAACGAAATTCATTGGAGAACTTAGTCAAACAGATCTTGAGGGTTTGTCATGGCTCAATTCCAAAAAAAAAGGAGGTGTCTTAAAAACACATAACAAGCAAGGATTCACCGTGGTATATGAAATCAAGAAGAAAAAGGTGAAAATTATTCCCAAGGTGGTCGGCAATGATATTTCATTCCATGTGAAGACTGAATCCGAAGGCTGGCTGATGGAGGATTGGCGCGCTCCCGAGGAAGAGGAAAAAGGTGAATATCTAAGAGAATTGGAAAAGGATTTTGCTGAGCTGGCCGAACAACAGATTCGTCAGGTGTTGTACAAACTTCAGCATACTTATAAAGTCGATGTAGCGGATTTTCGGGACAGCTTGCGTATTAAACATCCAAAGACATGGAAGAAAGTCAAAGGTGATTGGGATAAAATTTTCAGTACCGTGCCGATCACGTATGAGGTAAAGACCACCATTACCAATCCAGGGTCTTCCACAGAATAGCGAGATGTGCCATTTATGATATAAATATTGACACATTCATAATCAATCGCTATATTTATAAAAAATCATTTTCTTATCCAGAGAGGTGGAGGGACTGGCCCTTAGAAACCTCAGCAACAGATCTGAAGGATACTGTGCTAATTCCAGCGGGTGAACAGCCTGATAGATAGGAGCGTTTGTTTTTATTTGTCAGTAACGGCGCACTCTTTAGGAAGAGTGGGTCTTTTTTGTTTTTCTGGATGAAGAAGTAGGGAGCAGCAGGTATGGAGAACAACAACGACAAAGGGCATTTTCAGCGGAAAATGCAGGCACGGCATGTGGTCATGCTCTCTCTGGGTGGCGTCATTGGAACGGGATTATTCCTGAGCTCGGGTTATACGATTCAGCAGGCGGGACCACTGGGAACTATTCTTTCCTACTTGATTGGAGCGATCGTAGTATATCTGGTGATGCTCTGTCTTGGTGAACTGTCTGTTCATATGCCAGAGACGGGAGCATTCCATAGTTATGCGGCAAGATATATTGGACCAGCAACAGGCTATACGGTGGCTTGGTTGTACTGGTTAACCTGGACTGTTGCGCTTGGCTCCGAATTCACTGCCGCCGGTCTGCTGATGCAGCGTTGGTTCCCATCGGTAAATGTATGGATATGGAGCGCACTTTTTGCACTAATGATCTTTTTGTTCAATGCTTTAACGGTAAAACTTTTTGCGGAATCCGAGTTCTGGTTCTCATCTGTCAAAGTAGTTACCATCGTAATCTTCATTATTATCGGTGGTGCAGC
This sequence comes from Paenibacillus sp. CB74, assembly GCF_055687625.1. Classification (NCBI taxonomy): domain Bacteria; kingdom Bacillati; phylum Bacillota; class Bacilli; order Caryophanales; family Paenibacillaceae; genus Paenibacillus; species Paenibacillus sp. CB74. The sequence goes on from NZ_CM146009.1 coordinate 6,282,953, forward strand.
CATGTTTGGGTTCATTCCCATGGCGGATGCTGAACCGGCTCCATTTCTATCGAATATTACCGCATCCGGGTGGTTCCCTCATGGGGCTACAGCGATATTGATGACTATGCTTGCTGTAAATTTTGCATTCTCAGGCACTGAGTTAATCGGTATTGCCGCCGGGGAGACGGAGAATCCAGAAAAGACGATTCCCAAAGCTATTCATACCACACTGTGGCGTTTGGTTATTTTCTTCATCGGAACGATTGTGATCTTGTCGGCCTTGCTGCCCATGTCGGACGCCAGTGTATTGGAAAGTCCTTTTGTAGCGGTAATGGAGCGGGTGGGTGTACCCTACGCTGCAGATATTATGAACTTTGTTATTCTGACGGCGATTCTCTCTGCTGCCAATTCGGGCCTCTATGCATCTTCACGGATGCTCTGGTCTCTGGCTGACAAAAGAACGATCTCTCCGTGGTTTGCCAAATTGACCAAGCGCGGGGTACCGCTGAATGCACTTCTGATCAGTATGGTGGGTGGTGCACTGGCTCTGCTGTCCAGCATTATTGCGCCAGGTACGGTGTATATTACGCTGGTCTCCATATCAGGTCTGGCTGTCGTTGCCGTATGGATGAGCATCAGCGCTTCCCAGTACATGTTCCGCAGACAGTATATCCGGGAAGGACATGCGGTCAAAGATCTGGTCTACCGAACACCACTGTATCCGGTGGTACCGATTGTTTCGTTTACATTATGCCTGGCTTCATGCATAGGTATTGCCTTCGACCCGACACAGCGAATTGCGCTATATTGTGGGATTCCATTTATCGCAGTATGTTACGCAGCTTATTATTTGACAGAACGTGTGAATAAGAAAAGAGGACAAGTACATGACACAAACACAACCGACTAACCCCATAGAACAGATCCTGCGTGAACATCCGGTCATGATTCTGGATGGAGCGCTGGCGACGGAACTCGAACAGCATGGATGTGATCTGGATGATCCATTATGGTCTGCTCGTGTGTTGCTTGAGAATCCGGATGTTATTGTTCAGGTCCATACGGATTATTTTCGAGCAGGAGCCGACTGTGCGATTACATCCAGTTATCAGGCGACAGTGGATGGCTTCCGCAAGAGAGGCATCGGCGAGCAAGCAGCGTTGGACCTGATTCGCAAGACGGTGGAACTGGCTGCACAGGCGAGAGATGACGTATGGGCAGAAGTGCAGGAAGACGGAGTTGATAATACGGAAGCCAAACTGGATGGTGACCTGGTCCTCGGAGCAGCACAACAAACGTCTGATGTCTTGGAGACCGGGGGCTTGGCACGGCCACGACCGTTGGTTGCTGCATCCGTTGGACCCTACGGCGCTTATCTAGCTGATGGATCGGAGTACATCGGTCACTACGGTGTATCAGATGAAACGCTGGCTGCATTCCATCGTCCGCGGATGGCCGCGTTGATTGAAGCAGGTGCTGATATTTTGGCTTTTGAGACCATACCATCCTTGCAGGAAGCACAGGTGCTGGTTGATGTGCTGAAGGAGTTTCCTCATGCCTATGCCTGGCTATCCTTTTCATTAAAAGATGGGACAAGCATCAGCGAAGGTACGCCGCTTGAGACATGTGCACGATTGTTTGGTTCCGAGCCGCAGATTGCTGCGATTGGCCTGAACTGTGCTCCCATGGAAGTGGTGACGGAAGCGGTGAGTATTCTCAGCCGTGCCAGTGATAAACCTGTTATTGTGTATCCGAACTCGGGAGAAGTATACGATGCTGCAACGAAGACGTGGAGTGGGCAGGGTACCTGTGGCAGTATGAGTGATGCTTCGGAACAGTGGGTTGCTGCGGGCGCACGGATTATTGGCGGTTGTTGCCGTACTACGCCACATCAGATTGACGAGCTTGCGAAGAAGTGGCGGAGCTGAAGTATATTTAGCCGATCCAGATCTGCGTGGAAAAGCCCTTTCTTATCTTATAAAGGATAGGAAAGGGCTTCTTTTGCATGAGCATACCTTCTTGCTACACTTTATTCCACGACAAGAATACGCGGCGATGCCTGACGAATCACCTTGGACGATACCCAGGATCCTAGAGCTGCGGCAACAATACTCAGACAAGCAAAGAGTATAATGCCTCCCCAGTTCAGAATGAGAGGAATCTGTACGATACCGTATCCGGATAGGACTTTTTCAAGTAACAGGGGGAGAAGGTATACGCCTACAATGACTCCAAGCATTGAACCAATCAGAGCTACTGCAACTACTCCGGCAGCAATGGAGAACCGGATTTTTCCAGATGTCATTCCAATCGACTTATATATGCCATATGTCTTGCTCTCTTTGCGAATGCTGATCCGGCAGGTGCTGAAAATAATAATGAATGTAACCAAAATGAACAGCAGACCCATTAGAGCCATGGGGTACACCAGAATGCTTGCAGCTTCTGCATAAACAGAATCCAGCAGCGTTTTTTGCGTGACGATGGAAGCAGAGTCTTTGAAACGCTCATTCAATTGGTTAGCAATGACATCCGCCTGTGAAGGATCGTTGACATTGATAAACGCGACATCTACATCTCTGTAATTCGGATTTACGCTTCGAACCGCTTGAGCTGTGATTCTTCCGGATACCGACAAGTCGGAGATGGCCTGATAGATGCCCGAAATCATAAACGTTCGCTTTTCTCCTTCAATGTAGAGATCCATGAGATCTCCTATATCCTTGTTAAACATCTTGGCAACACTAACTCCGATTGAAATTTCATTTTCGAGTGTCGGATTGTCTCCTCTCAACGTCTCAAAACCAAGATCCTGATAGCTTCCATCCAATACTCTTAGATAAAGACTGGTAGACTGGCTGGCCACATCGGTTGGATCATCTGGAAGGATAACTCCGGTGATGTTCCCTTGCCAGCCCACATTTTTGATGCGAGGGTCTTCTTCCAATACGTTCTGCAGCTCTGCTCTCGGAAACGTAGTTTTGTTTACAACGACTGCGGCAATGTTAGCATTGTCATAACCCCATTTGGCCGCCGTCTGATAGATTCCGGTAATGCTGGTCAGTACAACATACCCGAGAACAAGTACGGAAGCAGCCATCGTGGTTAGCAACAACATCAGAACCGAGCTTTTGCTGTTTTTGATCAGATTGCGTATACCGATGACAAAAGAGACGGGCAATTGTCCAAACAAGGCCTGGTTTGCGAGCGGTGAATTCATTCGTTGCGCCATGCGTACATTGTCGCTCTCCGACATACCGTACCGAATGGCCTGTACAGGCTCAATCATGCGAGCCTTTCTGGCGTATAACACGACGAATGAAATAACCAAGACGAGTAACAGCAGCCCTACAACAATAGCAACTCCAATGCCCTCAATTGGAAGATCACCCTGGCCAGTCCGGAGGGACGATACGGAGATGTTGATGATGAATTTGGAGACGATTACGCTAAGTACCAGCCCGGGAAGAACGGCGATGATGGACAGCAGGGCATATTGAATGACGTAAGTACCAATGGTGCCCCGGGAAGTGAGTCCCAGCGATTTAAGGATACCTATCGTTTTGTAGTTGGCCAGAATCGCATCGGATATGGTGAAGCCAATCGTAATGAGGGCAATAATCATCATGACGGCCCCTAAAAATATCATAATGAACCCGACGATCTGATTGATGATCAGATAAAAGGAGGAGATACTTTCAAATTCCATTTTGGTTTCCATAAATGGACCACCCGTCTCGCTTGTATAACGATCCCAGTAGCTGGAGTTCGTACTGTAATCATCAAAATGGATGCCCATCATGTGAATATCTTTTCCCGCAACCGTACTAAAATCATTTTGGTAATCCGTACTGTTCATCCAAATTCTTGCCGTATTGGTGAACGGTGCTCCATAAGGAACATCCACAACAATAGCTGAAACTGCGAGGTCAAGTGTGATCGATCCGGTTTTGAATTGAATGGTATCACCGACAGCAATGTTATAGGCATTCGCCATGGAAGTTGGGATCCATACGCTTCCTTGTTCAGGAGCCGAATGCTGTGTACCACTTGCAAATACAAGTTCATCTACACTCCATGGCGGAGGCGGGGTATTCATCATGTACAGATACAGGTTAGGGATGTCAGTGCCGCCAAAAGTGATGCCCGACAAGATGCGGTAAGTTAGCAAAGGTGAGACTTGAACACCGTTCTGGGCAGCCCACCAGTCATGTACAGTTTGGGGATCGTCCAGCCCTTTGTCGAACGTCAAGATCTGATGGGAACCGTTGGTTCGACTATGCATCTCGTTGAACTGGTTACCCGTATTGGCCAGGATAATGACTGATGTGGACACGAGTAGGGTAGACAGAAAAATAAGCAGGGTGATGAACAAGTTTTGAATTTTATTTCTGCTCAGATACGACAAACTAAGTTTAAACATGACTGCCATAGGTTACTCCTTCCCCGTAACCAAAGCGAAGATGATCGCTTCACGATCCTGAATTTGATGTTCGTCATAGGTGTCAAACTCAAGGATTCCGCCTATCTTGCCGTCCTGAATATAGATCAGACGATCTGCCCGGCAGGCTGCCTTAATATCATGCGTAACCATAACTACGGACTGTCCTTTTCGATGAATATCCGTAAGGATATCCAGAACGGCGGTGCCGTGTTCCAGGTTCAAACTTCCGGTCGGTTCATCCGCAAAGATGATATCCGGCGAATTGATCAAAGCTCGTGCAATGGCTGCTCGTTGCTGCTGTCCTCCAGACGTCTGGGAGGGGAGGCGGTTACGCTGTCCATCAATATCCATGACATTCATCAGCTCAGTAGCCCTGGATTGGATGTCTTTCTTTTTGTTTCCAGCGATATATCCCGGTAAAGCAATGTTCTCTTTGATGGAAAGGTCCGGGATCAAGTTTATACTTTGATAAATATAACCGATTCGGCGCGTGCGGAAGTCTGACATTTCTCGTTCACCATAAGCGTCGATCCGCTGGTCACGAAAATAAACCTCACCAGCTGTAATCTGATCCAGTCCGCTAAGCAGATATAAGAGGGTTGATTTGCCAGAGCCAGAGTTACCCATGATGACCGTGAATTCCCCTTCATAGATATCGAGATCGACATTACGGATGGCATGATGTTGCTCACTTCCGCTGTTGTACGTCTTGCACAGATTCTGTGCACGGATAATCGCTTTCTTAGGCAAGTCGAATCACTCCCGAGTGCAGTATAGGATTCATTCTAGCGGAGGGATGTTGAGGAAGCCTTATCAAATTATGAATAAAGTATTACTGACTTCCAAGTTGAAGCTGAAATTAAAGGCATTTGGTAAAATAGCCACGCCAGTGTGGCTCAGCAGATCGGCAGATAGAATCGGAAGGTCGTACCTTCTCCTTCTTTGCTAGTGAAGGAAATACGGCCTCCGTGTGCTTCAATAATGCTTTGGCAGATGGAAAGTCCCAGTCCCGTACCTTCCTGCACACGTTGGTCTGCATGACTCGCTTGTCCTCTGAAATAACGCTGGAAAACAAACGGCATATCCTGCACACGTATGCCCTGACCCGAATCGGCGATGGTCACTTTCAAGTACCCGGATTCCAGTTCCGTGGCTATACGTATCGTGTCTCCGGGAGCTGTATGCTTGAGAGCATTGGCGACAAGATTGGAGATCACCTGTTCAATTCGGATAGGGTCGATTGCGACCAACACATTGGGGATATGGTTGGAATGAGGTCCGTCGTAGATCAGACCTTTCGTAACAACAACATGTTTAATAGGCTTCAACATAGCTTCAAGGACAGGACCAATGTACATTTCACGAGGTTCCACAGAGATCTGCCCTAGTTCCTGAAGTGCATGAACCAGTAGGTCTTCCACAAGTCGGGCCGTTTTATCCGTATGTGTCCGCATCACTCTCATATATTCCATCAGCGTTTCCTGATCGTTACATAGCCCTTCCTCAATAGCTTCTATGTATGCTTTTATCGTGGTAATCGGTGTTTTAATATCATGAGATATATTAGTGATGAGTTCCTTTTGTGCTTGTTCCTGCTGGATGCGCAACTCGTTCATATGTTTGATTTCTGTGCGCATCAAATCCAACATGGCGTAAAGGCCGCCCATTTCGTCTGTCCTGTTGTACTGGATCTGATCATCATAATTCCCTTTGATGATGGATTCCGCATGGAGCTTCAAATGATGAATGGGAGAGAGGAGCAGCTTGTCCAGAATTCTTTTCATCCAAAATAAAAATAAGCCCAGGATCAGTGACAGGAGTAATAGTACGCTAATCCATATAACCGGAAAAGTCATCGGTTTCTGAACCGTAACCATAGCTTGGGGGATGGAAAAGATAGCATTGCCGATCTGACTTCCCACGGGACCGTCCATCACGGGAAACGCGATATCAAGTGATTCACTATCGTCCACAGTCTGCGCGGCATGATGCAGATCATAATGAAGGGAAGAACGCAAATTAACCTGGGTTCCTTCAGAGGTGGGATCGGAGGACAGAGCTACGGTTCCATCCAGGTTCACATAGGTAAGCAGAATCCCGCTTTCTCTGGCAATGGAACATATGTCTTCTCGGGTAGTTTGTTTGTCCAGATGTTGATGATTTTGCTCCAGAGCGAACAGAGTTGGATTAATCTTGAGCCGAACCTGATTTATGGACGGATTGGATTGTTCCGAATTTCGGTTTTGGAATAGTATTAACGCCAGTGCGAGGATACTTATAATAATCAGAAGGCTAAGTGTTGTTAACAGCCAGCGTCTGAACCAGGTGTTTAATGACATGTGGATGTCTCCAATCTCCATTATTCATAAATGAACTTGTAACCGACACCCCATACTGTCTTTAGAACAGTTGGATGTGAGGGGTCTTCCTCGATTTTTTCCCGCAGTCTGCGAATGTACACGGTTACGGTGTTTTCATCACCATAGGTTGCATAACCCCAGATGGCGTCAAGCAACTGGGCTTTGGAGAATACCTGATTTTTATGGCTTGCCAGATAATGAAGTAACTCGAATTCCTTGGCAGACAGAGACACTTCCAATCCGTTCAATGTAACTTTGTAGGCTTTTTTATCGATCACAAGATTTCCAAGGCGCAGTAGATCCGTTCTGTCCAGGTCTGAGGTCATGCTGTCGTAACGTCTAAAGTGGGCATTAATTCGTGCAAGTAATTCACTTAGGGAGAAGGGTTTGGTCATATAGTCATCTGCGCCAAAACCAAGACCAAGTACCTTATCCGTATCACTGCCTCGGGCACTTAGAATGAGGATGGGGATATTATTGCGCCGTCGAATCTCGCGGCACACCTCGATCCCGTCCATGTCCGGAAGCATAATGTCCAGAATGATGTAATCTGGTTGAATAAGCTCCATAATCTGAAGCCCGTCTTGTCCAGTGGCTGCCACAACAGCTTCATATTGATTTTTGGTCAAATAATCTCGCAAAATACGTGAGATATCCGGTTCATCCTCGATGATGAGGACTTTGCGCGGGTGGGTTAGCATATGTATCGCTCCAGTATGATAGATGTGAAATGAATGGATATGTATAAATTTGTGAAATAAATGTCCTATATAATTGTACAGTCTTGTTCTGTAGGAGTCACATAAATATTGAAGTGAACAACATTCTTATTAATCAAGAGACTACAAGTAGCTGTTTACAAGTTTCGTCTTATCAAAATAACCCATGAACCTGCTTGAAGGGTCATGGGTTTCTGATACTAATACGTCATACACGTTCTAGATCGATAGGCTCGTGTTGTCTGGATTTGAGATACTCCGCCGGAGACACACCGAAGTGCGCCCGGAATACCCGGTGGAAATAGGAGTAGCTCGCAAATCCGCAGGATTCGGCAATATGCTCCAGGGTCATTTCGCTGTATTTCATGCGTTCCAACGCCGCATTCAGACGGATCTCAATCGCGTATTGAATCATGGTCTGATTGTAATGTTCCTTGAATAAACGGACTGCACGGGACAGGCTGAGTCCGGCATAACGTGCTGCTTCCTCAAGCTTGAACGTAACTGTGGCATGCTCCTCAATATAACGTTTTAACTTCAGCGCAGAGGAAACCGCCCGATCGGTCTGAATATTCTCTTTGATTGCCCGGTCAATATATAGACATAATCCGCGCAGTAACGCATCCTTTAGCTCCGCATTTTCCTCAAGAGGTCCGCGGCGTTTCTCAAGCAACATATTTCTCCACAGGCTGATGAGCTTATCATCAAGTCCAATCCGGCTCACAGTAGAACGTTGCTGCCTTTTCCACCAGTTCTCGATCCAACTGCCCTCGCAGAACAGATAATAATCTCCGCTGGACAAGCGTCCTTCCTTATGTGGTTCATCCACCACGAGATGATAGTCGTCGCCAGGTTTGAGCAGCAGCAGATCCCCGCTGGTCATCCTGAATTCTTCATCCTGTACATACACTTTGCACGAACCTTCGGTCTGCAGACGGAACAGATAGGTTTGCAGCTCGCCCTTCATATTATGAGTGAACGCTTTATAGTGGTATGAGTAGTCACAGATCAGTACAGATGTCTCTAACGTATCCAAAGATAAAATCCCCCAATATGTACATCCTGCATGCAATCAAATGGGTACATTGAATAGATGCAAAATGATGGAAATAAAATTTGACCAGATAGTTCATGTTCTGACTATATTGTATATGTTCATTCTAGCCTGTTTTGCGTTAGGATGAAACCAGATAGAGCAATGAAAGCAAATTTGAGAACAGAGGTGTATCCTACATGAAAAAACTTAATATTGGTTTGCAATTGTTTACACTCCGTGATGAAACTGCAGCAGATTTTCGTGGTACGTTGCGTAAGGTAGCGGCCCTTGGATATGAAGGTGTGGAGTTTGCCGGATATGGTGATATTCCAGCTGAGGAAATGAAAGCGCTACTAGATGAACTTGGGCTGAAAGGCTTCAGCAGTCACGTTTCACTACATGCGATGCGTGAAGACTTGCAAAAACAAATTGATTACCTGAAAACAATTGGTGCACAATATATCATTTGTCCTTACCTGATGCCAGAGGATCGTCCTGAGAATGCAGAAGGCTGGACCAAGCTGTTCGCCGAATTGCAACAATATGGAACTGAAGCAGCGAAGCAAGGATTGATCTTCGGATACCATAACCATGATTTTGAATTCCATGGTCAGGTTGGCGATGCCAATGCCTTTGACGCCATGTTCGCTCAAACATCACCGGAAGCGGTAAAAGTGGAAATGGACGTATGTTGGGTACAATTTGCGGGACAAAATCCGATCGAGTATATTAATAAATATGCGGGTCGCTTGCCGCTGCTGCATCTGAAGGACTTCAGCAAAGATGAACAGGGCCAGATGAAAACGCTGGAACTGGGACAAGGTTCGGTTGACCTGCCAGCTGTTATTGAAGGCGCTACGAATGCAGGCGTGGAATGGCTGATCGTGGAACAAGACGTATGTCAGAATCCGCCGCTTGAGAGCGTATCCAATAGCTACAACTGGCTGAAACAGAACTATCTGAACCAATTTTAATCTAAGCTTTATGCTTAATCCAAGAGCGAATTGAATCGAATTATGAAAAATGCTGAATCTTATTTGTCAAAGGAGACTTATATACATGAGTAAAATTAAAGTTGCTGTATTCGGCTGTGGAGCCATTGCCCAGCGTAGACATATTCCGGAGTACGCTGCCAATGAGAACGTAGAACTTGTCGCTTTTGCCGATCCGATCGTGGAGCGTGCGGAAGAAATGGCCGAAACTTACGGAGGTAAAGCTTACTCCAGTTACGAAGAATTGCTTGCTAATGAAACGGTGGATGCAGTCAGTGTGTGTACGCCGAACTATCTGCATGCGCCAATGGCGATTGCTGCTGCCAATGCAGGCAAGCATGTATTGGTTGAGAAACCAATGGCAGTATCCACTGAAGAAGGCGAGCAAATGATTGAAGCTGCCAAGAAAAATGGCGTGTATCTGATGGTTGGACACAACCAGCGTCTGATGCCTCCTCATGTCAAAGCAAAAGAAATTCTCGACTCCGGCAAACTTGGTAAAGTCCTGAATTTCCGTACATCTTTTGGCCACCCGGGTCCGGAAGGATGGAGTGTGGACGGAGCGGATAGCTGGTTCTTCCGTAAAGAAGAAGCTATCATGGGCGCGATGGGCGACCTGGGCGTGCACAAATCCGACTTCATCCGTTACCTGCTGAACGATGAAGTATCTGAAGTGGCTGGTTTCATCAGCACACTGCACAAGGAAGGTACTCAAGTTGACGATAACGCAACTTGTTTGCTGCGTATGAAGAGCGGTGCGATCGGAACGCTGGTAGCAAGTTGGACGCAATACAGAGCTGGAGACAACAGTACCGTGCTGTGGTGTGAGAATGGCGTTATGAAGATCGGAACAGTGGAAGGCGATGAAGTGATCGTTGAGCTGACCAATGGCACAGTTGAGACGTACAAAGTTGGTGCCATGGCTACTAACGAGAAACAAGTGCCGAGTGGTGTAATTGACGCATTTGTAGAGTCCATTGTAACGCAAACACCTCCAGCGATTTCCGGGGAAGAGGGCTTACGTTCCCTGCAAGTGATCCTGGCAGCATTCGAATCCGAGAAAACAGGTCAGATCGTTAAACTTTAATCCATACGAATGACAGTGCAATTTCTAACATTCTATATGTCTTAATCCATGATATAAGGGACTTACCTTCAGAGATCTGTTCTGAGGTAAGTCCTTCTATATTTGTCTCCAACCGAGAGAGTGAAAGAGAACAGTATACAGTAATTGTGCAATAGGGTTTACAATATTGGATCGTTTTTTTTACACAACAGAAAAGGCTGATTATCCGCGCTATCGCGGATAATCAGCCTCTTAGAGTCATTATTTTAAAAATGATAGAATGTCTAGCTCTCTTTAGATGCCAGCAGGTACATCACTTCCCAGATCCAGCCATGCGATTTCAGCAGGAGTCAGCGTGATGCGGGACCCTTCGTCACAGGAGAGCAGTTCCGCCTGATTCTGAGCACCGATCAGGGCACAGGTTGGGAACGCCTGATTCAATACATAAGCGAGTGCAATCTGAATAGGTGATGTTTGCTTCGAATTAGCCAATTGTTCAGCCCGGCGTAACCGTTCCCAGTTGCCATCACTGTAGAATACACGCACCAGATCTTCGTTATCGCGAACTTCAGGTGTGAATCTTCCCGTGAAGAAACCACGCGCTTGGGAGGACCAGGATAGCAATGGCAGCTTGGTTTGCTCATGCCATGCCAGTGTCTCTGCATCTGCCGACACACAGCCTGCCCAGAAAGGTTCGTTTGCTTTGGCGAGACTGAGGTTCGGACTGCTGAATGTGAAGCCCTTCAAGCCATTTGCCGCAGCGTACGCATTGGCTTCCTCGAGACGCTGCCAGGTCCAGTTGGAGGCGCCAATTGCGCCGATTTTGCCGGAATCAATATGTTCGTTTAATGCTTCAAGAATAACACCGACAGGCATATTTGGGTCATCCCGGTGCAACGCATACATCTCTACATGATCTGTCTGAAGACGCTCCAGACTTTCCATCAAGTCACTGCGGATGGCATCAGCGTTCACGCGTGGTCCATTCTGGTCATGATGCGCGCCTTTGGTAAGAATGACGATCTGGTCACGGTTACCGCGTTCCTTCATATAACGACCAAGGACTTCTTCACTCTGTCCACCACAATAAATATGTGCTGTATCGACAGTGTTACCGCCAATCGACAGAAAAGCATCCATGTTCGTAGCTGCTTTATCGTAAGCACTATGCACGAAATAATCGGTTCCTTTAATCAATCTGGAGACGCGTTTACCTGCACCAGCAATTTCGATATATTCCATAAGTCAGTTCATCCTCTCAATTATAGTGTAATTCGTGTACGTTCTTCCGCTGAACGAAGGCAAGCTTCCAGCACTTTCATATTAGCTACTGCATCGGAAGGGGCGAAGCGCAGATCCTTGCCTTGAAGTACGGCACGTGCCATGTCATCTCCCTGCAGAGAGTAGTGGTTCACTTGCGGAACTTCAATCTCTTTGCGTTCACCGCCAGCCGTTACATAGAAGTTGGAACTGCGATCCTGACGACCGATAAAGGCCGATGGTACCTCAATGATGCCATCAGAACCTAGAACTTCGAGCGTGTTGCGGAAGGCTGCCCACATGCTGCTGTCAAACGTCACACCAACGTGATTATCGAATTCCAGCAATCCGGAAGCCATCATATCGACCTGATCATGCTGTGGGGAGAACATGCCAATAACGGTAACTGCGTTTGGTTCCTGACCAAGTAGCAGACGTGCTACGCTGATGGAATAACATCCGATATCATACAGTGCACCTCCACCCCACTCCTTCCGAAAGCGGACATTGCCGGATGCATTGGAGTTATTAAATGAAAATGTGCTGTGAATACCACGGATCTCACCGATCTCACCGCTGGCGATGATATCCCTGATCTGCTCATAACGTGGATGATGACGGTACATGAATGCTTCCGCGAGATGCACACCTGCATCTGCACAAGCTTGAACCATCTCCTGAGCTTCCTGCTCTGTCAGAGCCAGTGGTTTTTCGCACAAAATATGTTTGCCTGCTTCTGCAGCCCGGATCGTCCATTCCCGATGCAGATGATTCGGCAGTGGGATATATACGGCATCAATGGAATCGTCAGCGAGCAAAGCTTCATAACTGCCATAAGCCTTGTCGATCCCAAGTTGTTCGGCCGTTTGTTTGGCTTTATGTTCGTCTCGACTGGCAATCGCGGTTACTTCATTCAACTCGGATTGCTGCAAGCCAGGAATGACGGATTCCACAGCAATGCTAGCGCTACCAAGAATGCCCCAACGCAATTTTTGAACTGAATTCATGTGTTGTATCCTCCTGTGTATAAATGTATATTGTGATTATAATGAATAGACCAATGAATTAAAATGATAATATATTGAATTTAGTTAACACAATATTGTTGATCAAGGAGAACCGGCTATGATGAGACAAACCGTATTGCTTACCCTGCAGGATATTCCATATTTTTGTTATCCCGAATCCGTTGGACACTATATGGATCATCCCCAGCATTCCGTATTACGGGAGGCAGGTGTGCTGAACAATTTTAATATTCACTATGTTGCTTCGGGCAAGGGATATGTGGAAGTGGACGGGGTAGAGCATGAACTTCGTGCAGGTCAGGCCGTACTTTATTTCCCGCAGCAGCGACAACATTATTATAGTAGTGAAGATGATCCATGGGATGTACGATGGGTTCATTTTTACGGTGAACGTCTGCATGATTATATGATTGAACGGGGGTTACATCGTAATCTGTTATGGACATTGCGGCAGCGCAGCTCTTGGGAAGAGGCTCATCTGGCCTTGCTGACTGAAGCGGAACAGAATACCATGCTGCGTCCGGCTCAGCTATCCACATTGACCTATTCCGTACTCGCCGAGTTCGTGCAGCATGCGGTACCTTTGAAGAATACACGTACCACAAGTAAGGCGGAGAGTCGGGTACTTGCGCTTCTTCCACAGATGCAGCAAGAGGCTTGTCAACCTTTCCTGTTACAGGACTGGGCAGATCTTGCAGGTGTGAGTTCGTATTACTTTTGCAAGATGTTCAAGAGTGCTGTAGAGATGACACCTATGGAGTTTATCACTCGTTCACGACTACAGATGGCGAAGCAATGGTTACTGGAACGGCCCTCGGCCAACATTGGACAGATTGCAGAGGAAGCGGGATATCCCAATGCCAGTTATTTTAACCGCCAGTTTATGGCTCATGAGGGGATGACACCTACGGATTATCGCGGATTGTATCACAATTAACTCGTATCCTTTCGATGTTGTCAGCGCTTGAAGTGTAGTAGTTTGACAGAGAGCCCAATCAAGTCTATTATGGATAAATTAAATCCGTGTATAATGAGGTGCCCTCATGAAATATTCAAAAGCAACAAATTATGCTTTGCATACCATGCTTCATCTTGTAAGCACTGCCCCTGAGCAACTGGTTAGTGTTCACCAACTTGCAGAATTGCAGAAGGTATCACCAACCTACCTGTCTAAAATTTTGACCAAATTGGTTAAGGCGGGTATGATCGAATCCACATCCGGTGCCAATGGTGGTTATCGGCTTAGTCGTAAAAATCCTGATCCTTCTTTCCTGGAGATCATTCATGCGATTGAAGGTCAGGCATCCCTGTTCGAATGTTCCCAGAATCATAACGCAGGCTGTTTGATCCAGCAGGTAATGGTTCAGGCGGAAGAAGAGATGGAGAGTTTCCTGAACAATAAGAAAATGTCAGAACTCGCTTCCCAGATGAAAAGGGGCTTGAATTGATGGGATTAACTCGTCTACCATAGGTATATCCAGATCTTTCCTCAACCTCACAAGAGGTAAGGGAAGATTTTTTTGTATCGTTGTGCCTAATAGAAGTCGAATGGTACAATAAGGAAGGTATAGGTGCATACATAATTGATCCGATCTTATATCACATTTTACATCTCTGGAGGGACAACACATGAGCCAATCAACGATCACAGGACTGGAACAATTGCTTGCGCTGGAAAACATTCGGAACACCAAGGCGCGTTATTGCCGCTATATTGATACGAAACAATGGGACATCTTGGGTGATGTGTTTGCCCCCGATGCAGTGGCCGATTTTAGCACAGAAGGCAATCCAATCCCGGTATTAACAGGTCGCGACACCATCGTACAAGTATTCCGTGATCTGGTGGATGTTGCCGTAACCGTACATCATGTTCATAGCGCGGAAGTTGAATTCGTATCCGAGAATGAAGCGAAGGTTATCTCCCCAATGGAAGATTGGGTGACGTTCCCGGAGGGCAATGAGAACAAATCCTTCCACGGATTTGGGCACTACCACGAAACTTTTGTCAAAATCGACGGCCAATGGTACATCAAACATACAAGTCTGAAACGTCTCCGTCTGGACCTGTTTGAATAGGATAAGGATGAACAAAAACACTTACAGATGTTTGGTGCTGTAAGTGTTTTTTTGGTTACAGTGAAGACGAGTTGAATAGGAGACAAAATGTGAGTGTTTTATGTGAATTGTAAGGTTATTTTACATAAAATTGAATTAATAGCATTGACGTTCCAAAAGTCATGAGTTAAGATACTTACAACAAAACAATTACATTTTATTACACAAATTGAAACTTAGGGATTTAATTCTTTCATATCGATATGTATATTTCCGCTTGGCTAATTTGTTAATCAGAGGATGATGCCATGAACTGGTACGCATTGTTTGTACATACAGGAAGCGAAGAAGTCATTAGGAAATACCTACATATGTATCTAGGAACCTCCATCCGAGTTTTAATCCCCAAGAGAAAAGTTCCGGAGAAGAAATCAGGTATTTTTGAAGCCTGTACCAAAAAAGTCTTTCCTGGCTATGTATTGATTCAAGTCAACATGACCGCCGAAACATACCACTTAATCTGTTCTATTCCTCATATCATTAAAATGCTGGGAACCAATGCAAGCTGCACGCCAATCCCGGATCATGAAATGACCACATTGCTAAACCTCATCAATCCGGAAGATATTATCGATTATTCAACCGTATATATGGAAAATACGAAAGTTGTGGTGCTGGATGGTCCGTTGATGGGACACGAAGGCATCATTAAGAAGATTGACAAGCATACACGCAGAGCAAAGGTGTGGCTTCATCTAACAGGCAATGATGAACCTAAATTAGTTGATTTGGGTGTTGAAATTTTATATGCAGCACAAGAAAAACGATAAGGTACTCAGATATGTTATGGTCACTTACGACAACCAAAACCGGAGGAGCAGAATGAAGCTTAGGCACATTATGCAACCAAAGGAGTCATATGCATAAACGCTGAAATACACCCACGTGTATCGACAGGGCGAAGCTATGTACGTTGGAGCAGTCATCCCTACATTTTGTTGAATAAGGTATTTATGTGACAGTATAGCGCAAACAAGTGGCTGAACTGTTTTTTTGTTGTCTTCAGGAAATTTATTGTTTTCAGAGAGGGCTGCTTACCTTGGATTCAGGAAAGGAAGACGTGTTGCATGAGACAAATGACCATTCGGGGTATTGGCATGTATGTGCCGGAATCCGTGTTAACGAATCAGGGGCTGGAGGCCATGGACATTAACGCAAATGCGGGCTGGATCTACCATAATCTTGGAATTCGTGAACGAAGAATTGCGCACGAGCATGAGTACACCAGCGATTTGGGCTTGAAAGCTGCGAGACAAGCTATAGAACAGGCTGCGATTGATGTCGAAGATATAGACATGATTATTATGGCGACCTTCACACCGGATCGCTTAATACCTCATCCGTCCGCTATCGTGAAGGAAAAGCTCGGAGCAGACCAAGCCATTTGTCTGGATCTCCGTGCGGGCTGTGCCGGATTCAGCTATGGATTAATGAATGCGTTTTATACGTTTCAGGCTGAAGAAGATATAAGCAATATTTTGGTCATCGGCGCAGATACCTATTCGAAAGTAACGGATTGGCAGGATCGAGCAGCGTGTTCCAGTGTAGGGGATGGAGCAGGGGCATTTGTTTTACAGGAACTAGATGAGCATGACGCCTATCACAGCGTTTTTCTGAACGGAATTATGCATCACGAGAATATGGAAGATATCAGTTACGGAACACTGCCTGTTCATTATGGACAGATTTCTGACGGATCTGTTTCCGTATACACATCCAATGGCCGATATTTATACGAACAATTGGTCAGGGGTATCCCGCGGCTCGTGAACCGTCTTTTGCGCAAAGTAAAATGGAATATAGGAGAAGTGGATCTGTTCATCTTCCCACAAACAAACAGTAATCTGATTAGAGAACTGGCCGTTGCCTTGGGTATCCCGCAAGAAAAGGCCTATATGACGATGGAGAAATACGGGTACACCTCTAACGCCTGCTTGCCAATTGCAGTGGCCGAGGCTGTGAATCAAGGCACACTGAAAACGGGTGATCGGGTCGTGTTGGTTGGGGCTGGAGCTGGAACGTATTATTGCGCTACAGCGATCAGATGGGGAGAAATCGTGTAAGTGGAGAGGAGATTATATGGCCAAGATGCGATTATATTGTGTTCCTTATGCAGGAGGGTCAGCATCAATATATAACAAATGGAAAAAAGGGTTATCCGAATCTATCGTGCTGACTCCTGTTGAACTTGCAGGACGAGGATTGAAATTCTCCAAGCCGCTCTATGAAAGTATTCAGCAGAGTGTAGATGATGTATTTGAGTATATAGCTCGCGATTTGCCAGATGAGGAGCCATATGCCCTATTTGGACATAGTCTAGGAAGTCTGATTATTTATGAACTGTATAACAAAATGCATGAAGAGCAGTTTAGGAAACCGATACACATGTTTTTTTCTGGGCGAGAAACACCGGATTATAAAAAAGAACAGGTCTATTACCATTTACCCGAAGGACAGTTCATAGACCGCATTAAGGAAATGGGCGGTACACCGGATGAGTTCTTTGAGAACCAGCAACTGATGGATATGTTTATCCCCGTATTACGTAAGGATCTGGAGATGAATGAGACGTATACTTATGAGGAGAAGCCTTATAAGCTGCAATGTGATATTACGATACTGAACGGAGCAGAGGATGAAGGCTATATTCTGGATTGTGCAGAACGCTGGAGAGGTTATACGGAACAAGGAAGTGCCGCCCGGATATACAAAGGGGGGCATTTTTATTTATTTGAAGGCAGTATGCATCGGGTTACAAGCACGATCAATCAGACATTAACAAGTTATATGGAGTAGAATCCTATACCGAGGTGAGGTGTCCAATGAATCAACGGCAGATTACATCAATTGAACAGCTGGAAGCAACCATACTGGACGTATTTCATGTTGTACTGGGAGCTGATGCGGGAGTCACAACCACAATTAATTTTTTTGACTTAGGGAGCGATTCATTGCTTCTTGCCCAGATCTATAATCAACTTGAAAAATTATATCCGGCTCAGATCACGTTAACCAATATGTTTGCCTATCCCACGATCTCGAGACTTGCCAAATTCATCGCAGACCAGGAAGGCATGGAACTGGAAGCATATCCTGTTCCTTTGGATTATATGCAGCATGCAGGACAGGCTCTTCAAGACCATCGATATGAATTCCGGATCGAGAAGGAGCGCTTCAATGAAATTAGAAACTTGTCCAAAAATGCAGGCTGCACGCCTGTAGAATGGTTGTGGTCTTTGTTTGCATATCTGTTGACGGAGATTGGCAATCAGCCG
The DNA here is from genome assembly GCF_055687625.1 of Paenibacillus sp. CB74. Taxonomy (NCBI): domain Bacteria; kingdom Bacillati; phylum Bacillota; class Bacilli; order Caryophanales; family Paenibacillaceae; genus Paenibacillus; species Paenibacillus sp. CB74. The sequence continues at coordinate 6,301,233 of NZ_CM146009.1, forward strand.
CAACTTACGGTCTATACCCTGATTTATCGCATGAACCATATCAGTTCCATCTCACTGGATGTGCAAGAGGTGCAGGATTTCAATGAGTTATTTGAAGTAGCCAAACAAACTTTACATTCAGCAGACGAACAGCCTGGCCATCATATTCAGGATTTGGTGAGAACAGGGATGAAATCGCAACATGACGCCATCCGTCCGCTATTCTACGAGGCCGATTATGTCAGTGGGGGCAGGGGGGCGCTGGAGGAACTGTTTGATGTCATCTGTGAAATTCAAAATGAAAAACGAAATATGGTGGTAACGCTGTATTGTAAACCCCGAATGAATACCGTTCAATGGAATCTTTTTTTCAGAACCTATGATCAAATGCTTGCCAAAGTGATTGAAAGTCTCCGCCCAGCGGCTGAAAGGGGATAAAACAATGAAAAACAAACTGATGGATTTCAGTGAACTGGGTATTCGTGACACAACTCAGGCGGAGTCGTCTAGTCAGCTTCCACCAATGGCAACTCCAGCTACCACCCGTCCGGGTGATATCGCGATCGTTGGGCTCAGTGTTCGTATGCCCTTGGCAGATGATGCGGAGCAGTTCTGGGATAACCTGCTGCATGGTCTGGATTGTACTAGGGATCTGCCGGAGCAGCGACGCCAGGATGCCGATAATTACATCTCACGTAAAATGAACCCTGGTGAAGACAGCAAATACTTGGATGGCTCTTATCTGGAACATATTGATACCTTTGATTATCCTTTTTTTCGATTTACACCGAAAGAAGCCAGTTTGATGAACCCGGCTCAACGTATCTTTATGGAGACGGCATGGGCCGCTTTTGAAGATGGAGGATATACCAGTGAGAAGCTGGCGGGAAGCAATACAGGAGTATACGTTGGACTGGTGTCCGATCTGGAAGGTTATCGGTATAAAGAGATGATTCATGATGTGGAGCCACAGTCTCTGCCGATCTCGGTCACAGGCAATTTATCCTGTATTTTACCCAGCCGTTTATCCTACCTACTTGATCTGAGAGGACCGAGTATGGTGGTGGATACAGCCTGTTCTTCATCTTTGGTTGCAGTTCATCATGCCTGTAATGCCATTCGTTTGGGTGAGTGTGACATGGCGCTGGCAGGAGGCGTAAAACTCAACGTGCTTCCGCTGGACAAGGACTACTATCGAATGGGCATTGAATCATCAAATGGCATGACACGCCCCTTTGATGATAGCTCAGATGGTTCCGGAATAGGCGAAGGTGCGGCGGTCATTATGCTGAAAACACTTCAGGATGCCATCAAGGACAAGGACCAGGTGTATGCGGTCATTAAGGGCAGTGCCATTAACCAGGACGGAAACTCGATGGGGATTACAGCGCCGAACGCCAGAGCCCAGAGTGAGGTCATTGTGAAGGCGTGGAAAGCGGCGGGGGTCGATCCGGAAAGTATCGCTTATATTGAAACCCATGGAACCGGGACGGTCTTGGGAGATCCGATTGAAATCGATGGCATTAAGGGAGCCTTTGAGCAATACACCGATAAGAGGCAATTTTGTGCCATCGGTTCGGTGAAGTCCAATATTGGACATTTGTATGAGAGTGCCGGGATTACCGGACTTGTGAAATCCGTATTGTCCTTGAAAAAAGGGATTTTACCTGCGGTGCAGCATTTCGATCGCCCGAATCGCAATATTGATTTTAGTGGCACACCTGTGTATGTAAATACACGTAACCGGATCTGGCCTGCTGCGGGTGAACCTGTGCGAATGGGAGTCAGTGCATTTGGTTTCAGCGGTACCAATTGTCATCTTATTCTGGAGCAGGCGGGTGCAGTGGAAACGAGCAGCGAGACTGAGATGCGGGAATACCTTTTCCCTCTTTCAGCCAAGACGCTTCAAGCCCTGCAACAATATATATCCAAATATACGAAATATCTGAAAACAACCGATCACTCGTTAGCCGATATATGTTACACGGCAGGCACATCCCGGACGCATTATGAACACCGTCTGGTACAGATTGCTTCAAGCAAAGAGGAGTTGCTCGCGCAACTAATTGAACTTGAAGAGGGCGGAGTGGATTCCATTCGAGAGCAGTCAGTCCCGGAGTCCAGTCAGCTGCATTTAACCGCTCATTGTGAAACCTATCTTGGGGGTGGGGAGGTAAGCTGGCCAAGCCTGTATTCAGGTGAGGATGTTCGTCGCATCAGCATCCCGACGTATCCATTTGAAGCTCATCGCTGCTGGATTGAGCTATCTGCTCCTCCTTCCCTAGCCAAGACGGATGCGATCGCTATGGAGAACATACACCATTATGAGTTGGGTTGGGTTCCTGAACCGGAACGTAATTCCGCTCGGAAGTTATCAGAAGGTCATATCGTTATTTTTAGGGACGATAAAAGAGAGGGAAAAAGAGAAGATCTATCTCTTCGTAAGGCACTACAGCAGCAGGGGCATGAGGTTATTGAAGTGTTTAATGGACCTTCGTTCCTTCAAGTATCTTCCGAGGAGTATGTCATTTCAGACCAGCGTGAGAGCATGGAACAATTGTGGGCTCATCTGGATGAATTGACAATTAACCGGATTATCTATATTCAACAGGATCAGTCCTTTCATCCATTTTTCTATCTTCTTCAGGAAATGATAGGTGCCCAATCGCTTGAGCCTGTTGACCTGGTGTTGTTGACGAATCCAATCCACTCGATAACGGGAACCGAAGAACATGTATTTCCTCAGGCTGCCCTGATGTTTGGGCTGGGTCTGGCAGGACGCAAAGAAGATTCACGTCTGCAATGCCGTTCCATCCAAGTGGATGCGGAGACCTCGCTCCAGGATATTGTGGCCGAACTGGATCACGAAAGTGATGATTATGGTGTAGCTTATCGTGCAGGTGCGCGGTACATTCAGCAGTTTGGAGCGCTGGACCCGATTGCGTATCCTAAATGGAACTACAACATTCGCAAAGACGGATTATATCTCATTACTGGCGGACTGGGCGGTATTGGGCTGGAGCTTGGACTACAACTCGCGGAGCGATACCCGGGAATTACACTCGCACTGGTGAACAGAACCTCGCTTCCCGCACGAGAAGAATGGGATAGCATTGTAGCTGCATCATCCAACGACGTGTCAGCTCGGAAAATCGAAGCTGTACAACACATGGAGGCTGCCGGAGCGACAGTTCTTCCTTACCAAGCAGATATTTCAGACGAAGCTTCCATGCGAGTGATTCTGAGTGAACTTCGTCAGCAATATGGTCGTATTGCAGGTGTCATTCATGGAGCGGGGGTTGCTGTAGGTGGAGATCATCCGCTTAAGGACAGAACGATAGAAGAAGCTGAACAAGTATTACGCCCTAAAGTGCAAGGAACCCAGATCGTGGATCAACTCACCAGAGAGGACAATCCAGACTTTTTTGTGATGTTTTCATCCATTGCAACGATATTTAGCGGGCCGGGCCAGGCTGATTATGTAGCTGCCAATGCGTACCAGGATGCTTATGCAACCTATCGCAACCAAGAGATGGACGGAACAATGACGGTCAACTGGTCAACCTGGAAAGAAACAGGCGCAGCTGCCGCAACTGGCTACGGCGTAGACACCCTTTTCAAAGCCATGACCAATAAAGAGGCTCTGACCTGGCTGGATCAGGTGGAAGGACGACAGATCGAACGTGTATTAATAGGACAGATGTCAACAGACCGTGGCATGTTGAAGATGATTCGGAACTATCCGTTTAGACTTTCTCCTGAAGTGGAGAGCTGGATTGATTCACGTCTACAGAGAGCCTCATCACCGAAGGCGCCAGCGCCAGTGACCCCGCAAAGTGTGTCCCGACAGGATACCGTGCTGAATGGTGCGGATAACGGAGAATACACGCCATGGGAGAGACAGGTTGCAGATGTGTGCCAGGCTATTCTGGGCTTTCATGAAATTGATATCCATGACAGTTTCTTCGAACTCGGAGCTGACTCGATTCTGGTGAAACAAATGTATGCACAACTTGACCGTCAGTACCCGGGAGTACTCGTTGTCGCAGATCTGTTCGAACATCCGTCTGTGCACCGATTGGGTGGATATCTGGCTGATAAAACAGGCCATTCACAGGAGAAGAAACAAGCAGAGGAGCCAGTAGGTGCTTCAATTGCGCTGGACGAGGAGGTCCATTCTCTTTTTGATCAGTTGGAAGATGGCAAGATCAGCATGGAGGATATGCTCAAAGGATTAAAACATATCTGATATGTAAGGGGACGATACATTGGAACAGTTGCTTAAATATATTATTGAGAATACGTCTGGTGGCAAAATCGACAAAAAAACGGCGATTGATATGATTACGCTGTTGAAACAGCAGAAAAAGAATACTCGTGAAGATATTGCCATCATCGGCATATCTGCACATATGCCCATGGCTGATCATGTGGAGGAGTTCTGGAACAATATTGAGAACAAAGTGAATTCCATTGTGGAATTTCCTGAAGCAAGACAAGAGGATGTTCTGAAATATGTACGTTTCAAACAGCAGGATGAAGACGGGTTGAGCTTCATTAAAGGCTCTTATCTGGACGAAGTGGACAAGTTTGATTATCGCTACTTTAAGCTGACACCCAAAGAAGCAGCCCTGATGAGTCCTGATCAGAGAATTTTTCTCCAGACGGCATGGGAAGCAGTGGAAGATGCAGGTTATGGAGGCTCGAAGTTATCGGGTAGCAACACGGGATTGTATGTAGGATATTACAGCAGCACCCGAGATAATTATGCCAATATTATTGCCGATGTAGAACCGGAATCCATCTCGATCTCAGTAACGGGCAATGTGACGGCGGTACTGGCGGGGAGAATATCCTATCTGCTGAATTTGAAAGGACCCAGCATGGTGGTGGATACAGCATGTTCATCATCACTTGTTGCCGTCCATATGGCCTGTCAGTCGATCCGAAGTGGAGAGTGTGATGCAGCCATAGCCGGTGGGGTGAAGGTGAATACGCTGCCTGTTTTTAATAAATATGAACAATTTGGCATTGAGTCCTCGGACGGGGAGACGCGGACATTTGATGATGCCTCTGATGGGGCAGGTGTGGGTGAAGGTGTGGCAGCCATTCTTTTGAAACCGTTAAGTCGGGCCATTGAAGATGGAGATCATATCTACGCCGTCATTAAGGGAACTGCTGCCAATCAGGATGGAACCTCCATTGGGTTGACTGCACCGAATCCGCGTGCCCAATCCGAAGCGATCGTGAAGGCATGGGAAGAAGCGGGGATTGACCCTGAGACCATCCGTTATATTGAAGCCCATGGTACAGCGACGGAGCTGGGAGACCCGATTGAGATTAAAGGAATTACCAATGCGTTTGAACAGTTTACCTCTAAAAAACAATTTTGCGCGATTGGTTCTGTGAAATCCAATATCGGTCATTTATATGAATGTGCAGGTGTGACAGGGCTGCTCAAAGCAGTGATGGCCTTGAAACATCAGAAGCTGCCGCCGTCTCTTCATTTCGCCAAACCCAACCGCAACATTCGGTTTGAGCAGACACCCGTGTATGTGAATACACAACTCCGACCCTGGGAGGCGGAAGAGGGCGTCCCGCGCAGATGTGGTGTCAGTGCTTTTGGATTCAGCGGAACCAACTGTCATGTCGTGCTTGAGGAAGCTCCAGCCATTACTGCTCAAGACCCGGGAGAGGATCAGGCTTCAGGCAAGCATCTCTTTGTGTGTTCGGCTCAGACGGAAGAGGCGCTTATTCGATTGCTCCAACGGTATGAGCGTTTCTTGAGGGAGAATCGTGAAGTTCCTGTTGCGAATGTCTGTTATACGGCAGCTACAGGTCGTGGGCATTATGAACATCGTCTATCCCTTCTTGTGGAAGACACGGCTCAACTGATTCACCTGTTGGAACAACCGTGGACCCAATTGAAGACACAAGAAGGAGTCTATACCGGTGCTCCTGCGCCTAAACCTACTGGAGCCGAGCGAATGTCCTCGGAAGAACGTGAACGCACCAGACGTCAATCGTCTCAGGCACAGGAACGGATCAAAGAACTTGCTGCCAGTCCTCTTGTATGGGATGAATCAGCACTTCAGGAGCTGGCTTTACTCTATGCCGAAGGTGCAGCGATGGATTGGGGACAGCTATATCAAAAGAGACAGGTACGGAGGTTGAGTTTACCTACGTATCCGTTTGAGCCCAGCCGATGCTGGATTGATATTCAAGACCCGACTGCTGTGTCGTTAAAAGACTATTTCCATACGGTGCGCTGGATAGAGGACGAGGGGGATACGACTTTGCATACCTCGGCCCCTTCCTCTTCAGGCACGATCATGCTGATCGGTAATGGTACCGAATTGGAACAGGAACTGTCGGCAGAACTGGAGAGCGAATGCAAGCGGGTCGTCTATGTGAGACCGGGTAACCAGTTCCGGCAAATATCGGAGAATCAATATGAAGTCGGCGGAAATAATCCGGCGGCTTATACTGAGCTACTAGATTTGTTCACAGACGGAGAAATTACCGAAATCATCTATTTATCCATGATGGGCAATTCATTATATCCTGAAGATTTGGCAGCTATTGAAGCCAGACAACAGGAAGCTTTCTACTCACCGGTCTATCTGATTCAGGCGCTTATGAGAAAAGGCTTTGCTGAAGAGATTCATCTGAACCTGATTGCTGAGTACGCTGGACAAGTCACAGGAAGAGAAGAGAGGATTACCCCTCATAATGCACTCTTAATGGGACTTGGTAAAGTGATTCAGCAGGAGTATGGACATATTCGGAGCAAGTTTATAGATGTGGATCAGTCCATATCTGCGAAGGATATCCTCAAGGAAAGACATATACACGGTGAAACTTATGCTGTTTCGTATCGTGAAGGCCAGCGCTATACGGAGACCTTTACAGAGATGGATCTGAATGAACATGAGAGCGTACCTTTCAAGGTGCGTCCAGGCGGTTTATATCTCGTGACAGGTGGTACAAGCGGTATTGGTCTGGAAGCAGCACGCTTTCTGGCTTCTTCGGAGCAAGTGAAGCTGGCGATTGTTGGTCGGACACTTCTTCCGGCAAGGGAAGAATGGGAAGACATATTGGAAACAGGCCAAGATTCCCGTGGTACCAAGATGCAAGGCATCCTTGAACTGGAAGCATTGGGCGCAACCGTTCATTATTACAGTGCCGATCTGGCCGATGTTGCGGGCATGACGGAAGTGATTCAGGATATCACCCAACGCTACGGGAACATACATGGTATTATTCATGGAGCAGGTATTCCTGGAGACGGATTTATATATCGGAAGAGCGATGAGGAATTCCAGACGATTCTTGGACCCAAGGTGAAGGGAACCTGGACTCTGGAGAAACTGACGCGAGATCAGGACATGGACTTTATGGTATTGTTCTCCTCCGGGATATCTGTCATCGGTGAAATTGGACAAGGTGATTATACGGCTGCCAATTGTTATTTGGATTCCTTCGCGGCATGGAGGACGGGGCAGGGTCGCAGAACACTCTCCATTGATTGGGTATCGTGGAAAGAGACCGGAATGTCCGTGGAATTTGGTATCAATGTGGATGGCATGTTCAAGACCATTCCTACCACGGATGGTATCGCAGCGATGGAAGCAGCCATGAGCAGACGACTCTCACGAGTATTCATCGGTGCGATGAATTATGGAAGCAAACATCTCGCTGCACTTGGGCAGTTCCCATTCCGGTTATCGGATAAGCTCGAAGCTGGAGTGAAGCGGAGTAAGGAAATCGCTGACCAGGGAGCATCGAATCGTTCCAACCGGATCGTACCACAGGAGAAGCATACGGGGCCCGTAGATCTTTCCGGGAATGAAGGGGGGCTCTATTCGGAAACCGAGCAGCAGGTTGCGCGCATATACAGTGAGATACTGGGTTATCAGGAGATCAATATCTATGATAATTTCTTCGATCTCGGGGGCAATTCCATCATGCTGATCCGTATGCATGAGAGGCTTAACGAGGAGTTTCCCGGTAAAGTGAAGATTGCTCATTTATTTGCACATACGTCTATCCATAAGCTGGCACTTCATGTGAACCAGGGTAACAGCACGGCTGTAAAAACAAAAGTTGCTGCTCCTCTGGAGCAAAAGAAACCAATCGTTGAACAGGATGACGCCATCGCCATTATCGGGATTGCTGCGGAAATGCCAATGGCGGATACGGCAGAGCAGTATTGGGACAACATCTTGAACGGTGTGGACTGTACAACAGATTTTCCAGAGGGACGCAAAAAAGACATGGATGCCTATCATCAATGGATGAATGCCAAGCTGGGTTCGGACAAAGAAGTACAGTACCTCCAGGGTGCATTTCTGGATGATATTGACCAGTTTGATTATAAGTATTTCCGCTTGTCTCCGAAGGAGGCAGGATTAACAGACCCGATTCAGCGGTTGTTCATGAAGACATCATGGCATGCGGTAGAGGATGCAGGTTACGGTGGACGCATCGAAGGAACCAACACAGGTGTCTATATGGGCTTTGCCAGTAGTTTGAATGACTCCTATCTCAAAATGATCTGTGATCTCGATCCCTATCAATATCCGATGTCCATCGTAGGAAATATCACAGCGATGATGCCGACTCGTATTGCCTATCCACTGGATCTCAAGGGGCCTACGATGGTCATCGACACGGCATGTTCCGCATCCCTTGTCGCTACCCATCTGGCCTGCCGGGCCATTCGTAATGGTGATTGTGAGATGGCGATTGTCGCGGGTGCACGGATCAGCCTAAGTCCGTTGGATCACGATTATTTGAAAGTGGGCATTGAATCTTCGGATGGATTAACCAAACCATTTGATCAGGAAGCAGATGGTTCGGGACTTGGTGAAGGCGGAGCCGCCGTTGTATTGAAGTCACTAAGCAAGGCAATTGCAGATAAAGACAATATTTATGCGGTGATCAAAGGAAGTGCCATTAATCAGGACGGAGCTTCGATTGGCATTACGGCTCCGAATCCTGAAGCACAGACGGATGTCATTGTGAAGGCATGGCAGGATGCCGGCATTGATCCTTCAACCATTGGTTACGTGGAGACGCATGGCACTGCGACGAAGCTCGGCGATCCAATTGAGATGGATGGACTTACCACAGCACTGCGCCGATATACAGACAAGCATCAGTTTGTTGCTATAGGCTCGGTCAAGTCCAATATAGGCCATCTGTTTGAAGCAGCTGGTGTGGGCAGTCTGGTTAAAGCGGCTATGGCCTTGAAGCACCGGGTATTACCACCTACGCTTCATTTTGATAAGCCCAACTCATCCATTTCATTCCAGGATTCGCCGTTGTATGTCAATACGAAGTCGAGACCATGGGACGGGAATGGCGAGCCGCTTCGCTGCGGAGTCAGTGCCTTTGGATTTAGCGGAACCAACTGCCATCTGGTACTGGAAGAGCCGCCTGTGATCCAGGAACGGAAGATTACCAGAGATGTGGAGGTGTTCACGCTAAGTGCCAAGAGCCGCAAGTCATTACTTGCGCTGGTTGATAACTATATCCGTTTTATCTCGGAACGTCAGCAGGATCTTTCGCTCAAAAACATATGTTATACCGCGAATACGGGCCGCTGGCATCATGTATATCGGATCGCCTTTGGAGTAACGGACACATCCGATCTGCTCATGAAACTGCGGCTACTCGCTACATCAGGTCTCGAATCCGCAGGTGAGCATCAGCTCTATTATGGCGTGCATAAAGTAGTCACAGAGAAGATCGAAGGGAAAGACCACGAATTGACTGGACAGGAGAAGTCCCTCTTGAAACAGGAGGGCAGAAATTGTCTATCCCGATACATGGAGTCTTCAGACCCGGGATTATTACATGAATTATGCAGACTGTACACAACAGGCAGTGACGTGGACTGGAGCCTGATGTATAGGGAAGAGGAAATTCGTAAAATCAGTCTTCCATTGTATCCATACGATAATACACGCTGCTGGGTGGATCTTCCCGAGCAGTCTTCAGTGTACGCAAAAGCGAGCACCAGAACGGTACCGGAAGCCTATGAGCTTGTTTGGCAACAGAAGGAGATAGCGAAAGAGGATTCCGATCAGCCGATCGAAGCGAGCAAAGGTACTACACTGATACTGCTGGATGGGTCCAAATATGCAGCTGAGATAGCGTCACGTATGGAACAGTCGGGGATGCAGGTATATACCGTACTTCAGGCAGATGTTCTGCGATCTGACCCGAACAGTCGAAATGTGGAACAAGTGGAAGTCTATGAACGTGTGCTGCAACAGGTTGGTCTAGAACAACTTTCAAGAATTGTGTATCTGAACGGTGTTGGCTCTGATGAACATTCAGCAAGCGAATCCAGTGACATGGAATCATTAGAGTCGGTGCTAAATGAACGTGTGTATGGCTTCTTCCGGTTTATTCGTGCGTTGTTGTCCAGTTCTCTGAGTCAGCCAATCGAGTTAGTTCTGATATCCCGTGAGGTCAATTGCATTACCGGTTCGGAGCGGATGAAGCCTCATCTGGCTTCTGCCTTTGGAATGGGCAGAGTATTAGGCAAGGAAAACATACAGGTTCATTGTCGTTGTATTGACATCGACGAGAGTCTCTCTGTGGAGCTGTTGCTGCATGAGATCGGTACGACATCTTCCTATTATGAGGTAGCTTATCGTAATGAAACACGATATGTTCAGCAGTTCAGAGCATTGAATGAATCAGCACCTGCTGAAGATGACTTGGTTTTTGACAACGATGGTGTGTACATCATTACAGGGGGTACCGGTGGAATTGGCTTGGAAACCGCGCGATATTTGGCTTCCGATGCTCCAGTGAACCTTGCATTAATCAGCCGTACACCGATGCCCGCACGTGAGGAATGGGATGCCATTGTTGCAGAACAATCCAGGCTCAAAGTGATTCATCAAATTACAGTTATTCGTGAACTGGAGAGCCGGGGACATCACGTTAGTTGCCATGCTGCAGATGTGTCGGATCTGGATGCCATGCGTTTACTTCTGGATCAGCTTCGGGCTACGTTCGGGAAAATTAAAGGGATTGTTCATGGCGCAGGGGTTGGAAGCTCGGAAATGATCACAAACCGTTCTCAGGCGGGATTTACCGAGGTGTTCTCTCCAAAAGTACACGGTACTTGGGTATTGGATCAACTTACTGAACAGGATGATCTCGATTTTATGGTGCTCTATTCATCGATCGCTTCTGTATTTAGCGCCCCAGGACAGGCGGATTACATTGCCGCCAATGCCTACCTGGATGCATATGCCGACTACAGATCAATGTTGGGCAAGCGCACATTGACTGTGCAATGGTCTACCTGGAAGGAGACAGGGATGTCAGCGGAGCACGGGTTTGCAGTGGATACATTATTCAAAGCCATGCCAACAGAGCAAGCGATGAATCAATTGTCTCTGGTAATGCGGCAATCTTCCGTCCGCCGAGTGCTCATTGGAGAGATTCATTATGAGGGTCAGTTGATATCCGCATTGGACAAAAGTCCGTTTGATCTCTCATCCTCCATTCGTGTGCAATTAGAGCAACGTATGAAGCAGCTGGCAGGCAAGCGTCCTCGGGTATCCTCGTCAGAGGGTCATGATGGAGAAATGGTATTGACAGGTAAATCAGATGCATCCTATTCTCCGACTGAAAAAGCACTTGCTTCCATCTGTCGAACGATGCTTGGGTTTCATCAGATTAATGTAGGGGACAGTTTCTTCGAAATGGGTGCTGATTCCATCGTGCTTATGCAGGTTCAAGCGCGGATTGATCAGCAATTTCCTGGTCTGACCAAAGTTACGGATTTGTTTGCGAACTCCAATATTACCAGGTTGGCTCGTTTTATGGATGAGAAGTCCACTTCGAAGCCACAAGACATGGAGCAGGATTTGAAGCGTGTAATTGACCAGATGGAAAGTGGCGACGTTACGCTGCAGCAGGCGTTGAATAACCTGATTAACCTGTAAAGGAGGAACTGTGGTGGAGAGTGTATACAAGTTTGTCATGGAACATCTGCAAGACGGAAGCTTGGACAAAACAGTAGCTGTGCAGCTGCTCAAAAAGCTCAAAGCAGAAGAGGATGCTAATACAGCATTCGGGTCAACCAACGCTGTCAAAGATATTGCCATTGTGGGCATGGCTTTGAAATTGCCCCAGGCTGATTCTCCCGAAGAATTCTGGGACAACATCGTCAGTGGTACGGACAGCATTCGTTCCTTTCCTGAATCCAGAGTGCCTGACATCCATTCATATCTGCAATATTTGGGCATGTCGCCAGACGAAATTCAATTTAATGAAAATGCCTATCTGGATGAGATTGATAAATTTGATTATGCCTATTTTAAAATGTCACCCAAAGAAGCCAGTCTTACGGACCCCAATCACAGACTGTTTCTGGAAACAGCATGGAAAGCGATCGAAGACGCAGGGTACGGGGGCGGAAAACTGTTGGGCAGTCGTACCGGCGTATATTTGGGCCTATCCAATAATATTCGGGATTTGTACTCACGTTTTATCTATGATGCGGAACCGGAATCCTTTGCGTACTCGCTAGTGGGTAATCTGGCTTCTGTAGCGGCTGGGCGATTATCCTTCTTACTGGATTTAAAAGGGCCGAGCATGGTGGTGGATACGTCTTGTTCATCCTCTCTGGTGGCCATTACACTGGCTTGTCAGGCGATCAAGGAGGGGCAATGTGATCAGGCGCTCGTCGGAGGAATCAAGATTAATCTGGTTCCATTAAAGAGTGATCATATCAAAATCGGGATTGAGTCGACAGATTGGAGAACCAAAGCGTTTGATGACGATTCGGATGGATCGGGTATTGGTGAAGGCGCAGGGGTGGTGATGCTCAAACCACTGGATAAAGCGTTGGAAGACCGTGATCAGATCTACGCTGTTATCAAAGGGTATGGCGTAAATCAGGACGGTAAATCCATTAGTATCGCTGCACCGAACCCGGAGGCACAGACCGAAGCAATTCTTCAAGCCTGGGCGGATGCGGGTATCGATCCCGAGACAGTCTCTTATATTGAGACACATGGCAGTGGCACCATGCTGGGTGATCCGCTGGAGGTACAAGGGATTGAGCAGGCATTCCGCCGTCACACGGGTAAAAGTCAATTCTGCGGAATCGGCTCGGTCAAAACCAATATTGGCCACCTCTCGGAGGCGGCGGGTGTCGTGGGATTGATCAAATCGGCTTTGTCACTGCAACACAAACAGATCCCTGCCTCCAAACATTTTCACAGACCGAATCGGGCCATCGATTTTGCGGCTTCCCCGGTCTATGTGAATGCCCGATTGCGGGAATGGGATACCCATGCAACACCACGACGTAGCGGTGTCAGTGCATTTGGAATCAGTGGAACCAATTGCCACATTGTACTGGAAGAAGCGCCGAACACTACGATTAAAGAACCGGATATACGTGGTAATCATCTTCTAACCGTATCGGCCAAAACGAAGGAAGCTCTCCAGAAGCTGATTAAGGAATATGCCAACCTGCTCTCTCAAGTTGAATCTCGGGATGTACCTTCTCTGTGTTATACCGCCAACACAGGGAGAGGGCACTACTCGTACCGTTTACTTGTCACCGGGCAGGATGCGGAAGAGCTCTTTCTTCACTTAAATGAAGCTGGACAAATGATCGGATTAGATGGGGATTTGAGCAAAAGTACAGGATTCAATGGACATCAAAGTCCAGGGATGTATTACGGTTATCACAAGGTTAGCAGCGATCAAAATCGTCCGGAATCATCAGCTGCAGGTGGTGAAGATGGCCACACGGGCCATCGGACGATGAGTTTGAATCCGGAACTGGCGAAGATGGGCAAAGGTCAGCAGGTCGATCAGGACATCCTGAATCAAATTGGAATGCAGTATATACAAGGTGCAGAACTGAACTGGGAGCTTCTATATACAGGGGACGGGCTACGTAAAACAAGTCTGCCAACCTATCCATTTACCCGGACTCGCTGCTGGTTTGAAGTTCCTGAGACGGCTCGTACCGCCGCTACCGCAGATTGCAGCAATGAAGTCTCTGAAGAAACGACGCCAGCCCGATTCTATCGGATGAACTGGAGGAGAGCGGATCTAACTGAGCCTGAACCGATTCAAGGAACAGGTGCAGTTTTGATTTTGAAGGACGAGGGTAATCGGGGAAGTGTATTGATTGAACGTCTTAAGCAGTCGGGGCGCCAAGTGATTGAGGTCGGATATGGAGAATCTTTCAAGCACGAACCGGACGGATCGTTTACGTTGAATGGGTCCGAAAGCAACTTTACGGAGCTGTTTGCAGCGCTGGGGGATACATCCATCAGTGACATTATACATCTCTTTGCAGTGCCGACTTCTGCGGAGATTCGTACACTTCAGGACTTGGAACATAGTCAGCAAAAAGGCGTATATAGCCTGTTTTATCTGATTCGTGCGCTCATTGAACATGGAAGTGACAACGCACTGAATATGATGCTGGTCTCTGAACAGGTCTACGAAGTTACAACGGGTGAGAGCCGACTCTCTCCTGAAGCGGCCTCGTTATATGGTTTGGGTAAAGTACTCGCCTTGGAATATCCGCATATTACCTGTCGAAGCATTGATCTGGACGAGAGCACAGGTGCAGATGAACTGCTTCAGGAAATGGGTTCCCAAGATCAGAGTTATACCTCTGCCTACCGTAATGGGATTCGATACATCGAGGAATTGGGTGAAGTTCAAGCCGATGAGTTGAGGGATTCCCCTGTCCATATCCAAAAGGATGGTGTGTACGTCATTACCGGGGGAACAGGTGGGATTGGTCAGGAAATGGCAAAATTCTTCGCTTCCCAAGCAGAGGTCAAGCTTGTGCTAATTGGGCGTACCCCAGTTCCTGCAAGATCGGAATGGGAAACACTTCTTAACAACCCGGAGCTTGAATCCAAGATGGCAGCTCGTCTCCGTAATTTCCTGGCGATTGAACAGCAGGGTTCAGAAGTATCCTGTTATGCAGCCGACGTATCAGATTATGCAGCAATGCAGGATGTACTGGCCGATGTCAGGGAGAAGTATGGGGCTATCACGGGCGTGATCCACGGTGCAGGGGTGCCGGCGGTTGGATATTTGATACGCAAAACGCAGGAAACGTTTGATGAAGTCCTTTATCCAAAAGTGCAAGGGGCCTGGATACTGGACCAATTGACTCGGCAGGATGAGCTTGATTTCCTGGTCTTTTTCTCTTCCGGTCTGTCTCTGTCAAGTGAAGTTGGGCAAGGGGATTATTCAGCGGCTAATGCCTATCTGGATGCCTTGTCTTACTCACGCAGCAAAAGTGGTCTGAAGACCTTGTCTATCAATTGGTCTTCATGGAAAGAAGCGGGCATGTCTGTGGATTATGGTTTTAATGTAGACGCCATTACGAAAGCCCTTCCGACCGAACAGGCAACGGCCGGATTTTTTGCAGCATTGAACAAAGAGGTGCCGCGTGTGTTGATCGGGGAATTTACATACCATCCACGGTTTGCCAAAGCACTGTTGACCAAGTTTCCATTCCGATTCTCCGAAGAGATGACAAACAGGCTGAAAGAAGCCGAGAAGTTGGAAGAGTCGCGTCAGGTGGCTCCTGCTGCAGCTAAACGAAACAAATCGGTGAATGCACATGTTGAGCTCAAAGGGAAAGACGGCGAGGATTACAACAGCATCGAACGGCAGATTGCAGGCATGTATAACGAAGTACTCGGTTTTAAAGAGCTGGATATCCACGACAGCTTTTTTGATCTGGGCGGAGATTCGATTTTGTTAAATCGATTATTTTCTCTGCTCGAAGATGCTTATCCAGGCAAAATGAAGCTGATCCATCTGTTTTCGTACACCAGTGTACATGCGTTATCCCAATTTGTCATGACCAAGTTGGAAATAAAACCGGCTGCTGAGCCAGCCCAATCGGTGGATGATTTTGAACAACTGTTTAAAGACATTGAAGCCGGTAGTCTGAGCATTGACGATGCAGTCAAGAGCTTCGAGGATCGTTGAGGAAGGAGAACCCGATGAACCAAACAAGCCAGATGCTGAGAATCATTATTGAGAATGCAGCCGCGGGCAAAATTGATAAACAGGTTGCTGCCCAGCTGCTCAAAGGATTGAAATCGGAGGGGAAGCGGAGCGACTCGGAGGGAATTGCCATTGTAGGCATATCAGCCATGCTTCCGTCTGCGGACAATATTGGGGAGTTTTGGGACAACATCCGTGATCGTTGTGATTCCATTGCCAATTTTCCGGACTCTCGTCGTCAAAATATAGATGCCTATCTCCGATATGCAGGATATGGAGAGGACATCCAATACAGTGATGGTTCCTATCTAAAGGATATCGACCAATTTGATTACAAATTATTTCGGATTCCGCCTCGGGACGCCGCGCTGATGGACCCTTTTCAGAGACTATTCCTGCGAACAGCCTGGAGTGCACTCGAAGATGCGGGATATGGCGGGAAAAGTCTGGCTGGCAGCCGGACAGGCGTATACCTAGGATTCGCCAGTAACATTAAGGACAGCTATCTGAGAATGATCCAGGACATTGATATTCAATTAACTTCCGATGCAGCTGTGGGCAATATTTCTGCCATGATGCCTGCACGAATCTCTTATCTTCTGGATCTAAAAGGGCCTTCGATGGTGGTGGACACCGCCTGTTCATCCTCATTGGTGGCCGTGCATCTCGCCTGCCAGTCCATTCGGAATGGTGACTGTGATATGGCACTTGCCGGTGGATTGCGTGTGAACCTGATGCCACTGGATACAGAGTATTACCGCGGGGGTCTTGAAGCATCGGATGGACGAACAAGAGCCTTTGACCATTCATCGGATGGGGCTGGAATCAGCGAAGGGGTTGCTACGGTATTACTGAAGCCGTTGAGTAAAGCGCTCA
Organism: Paenibacillus sp. CB74; assembly: GCF_055687625.1. Classification (NCBI taxonomy): domain Bacteria; kingdom Bacillati; phylum Bacillota; class Bacilli; order Caryophanales; family Paenibacillaceae; genus Paenibacillus; species Paenibacillus sp. CB74. The sequence continues at coordinate 6,318,123 of NZ_CM146009.1, forward strand.
AGGACAAAGACCAGATCTATGCGGTCATCAAAGGAAGTGCTATTAATCAGGACGGAGCTTCCATCGGGATCACCGCTCCCAATCCGGAGGCCCAGGCTGATGTGATATCCAGAGCGTGGGATCAGGCGGGAATTCACCCCGAGACCCTGTCCTATATTGAAACACATGGGACGGGCACAAAGCTGGGAGATCCTTTGGAACTTGAAGGCTTGGAGCTTGCTTTTCAGAAGTATACGGATAAAAAGCAGTTTTGTCCGATTGGTACTGTGAAATCGAATATGGGTCATCCCTATGAAGCAGCAGGTCTGGTCAGTCTGATCAAGGCAGCACTGGTAATCAAAAATCGCGAAATCCCGCCGTCTCTTCATTTTGACAGACCCAATGGACAGATCGATTTCAAGACATCACCTGTGTATGTTAACACAAGACTCCGCAAATGGGAGGGGAAAGAGTCCCCGATGCGCTGTGCGGTCAGCAGTTTTGGCTTTAGCGGGACGAACTGTCATCTGGTGCTGGAAGAAGCACCGGTTGCCACGGTTGTTGACGCTTCTTATGCGAAGGCAGGTCTGGTCGTGTTGTCCGCCAAGTCTGAGTCAGCTCTGCGGGAGCTGGTCACAACATATAGCCGATTTGTACAGGACAAACCGCCCACATGCCATCTCCAGGACCTGTGTTATACCGCCAGTGTTGGCCGAGGACACTACAACTTCAGATTGGCTATAGTGGCAGAGAATCTCGCTGATCTGGGCTTGAAGCTGCAAGTGCTATCCTTGGCAGAAACGTGGAATGAACCTGAGTCGTGGTTCAGCTATGGGGAGCACAAGATTGTACCTGCCAGCAAATCACAGCTTGAACCTGGTGACATAACTGAAGCGTCACGAAAGAAGCTTGATCGAGAGGTACAGGAGCTTACACAAGGGGTTAACCTCTCCGAGTGGGATGATGAAGCAGGGGTGACCGAACTTGGTTCGTTATACGTACAAGGGGCCGATGTGGATTGGGTGGAATTGTACAAAGGTACGCATGTGCGACGTGTCAGCTTACCCGTGTACCCTTTTGAATCCCATCGCTGCTGGATTGATCTTCCTGATGAACTGGTTTCGAATCGTATTGACAGAGGCGCGACAGTGTCTTCACAACACACAGAAGAATTTCACTATACGATGCAGTGGAGAGCAGCTGAGCGGAAACGCACAGGCAGCGGGATCTCCGTTATGCCGGAAACAGTATTGTTGATTGAAGGCAAGTATGGTGCAGGTGACTCCGTAGCTCGTGTGTTAGAACGTACCGGGGTGAAGGTAATCCGGGCAGCACTGGGTTCTGCTTATGCAGACTTAATCGATAATCGATATACGCTTGGTGACCAGGAAGCGGATTACGACCGTCTCTTCGCAAGCCTTCAAGGCAAATCGGTGGATCACATTATACATGTTGGCTGTTCTCTGGATACCCCGCAGCCGGGGATTCAAAGTCTGTATGAATTGCAGCGCAGTCAGCGCCGAGGTACGTACAGTGTGTACTATTTGGTGCGTGCCCTGATGAGAAGTGACTTTGCCGAGATTGCTGGTATTACACTGATTGCATTAAATGCACACCATATTACGGGAGAAGAATCCGCTCAGCGGCCGGAACATGCGCCATTCCTGAGTCTAAGCAAGGTACTAAACCGTGAACATCCGTCCATCTCTTTCCGATCCTTTGACGTAGATGCAGATACCACTGCAGAGGATTGGATCGAGGAAGCATTGGGGACAGAAGAGCAGGGGGACTACCTGATAGCTTACCGTAATGGACAACGTTACGTTGAAGAATTTACGCGTGTGCAGGTTGCAGGAGATGCCCCATTAGTTGTACGCCCTCAGGGCGTGTACCTGATTACAGGTGGCGGCGGTGGTATTGGTTTGGAAACAGCGCGTTTCCTGGCTTCCAAGGCTCCCGTGCGTCTGGCTCTGATCAATCGCACCCCGATACCGGATCGTGTACATTGGGACAACCTGATGAATCAGCCCGGTCAAGCCAAGCTTCGCCGTTTCATTACAGCCGTTATGGAGCTGGAGGCCGCAGGTTCGGAAGTCTCCTGGTACAGTGCGGATGTGGCTGACCGGGAAGCGATGGATCGGGTGATTCGGGATATGCGTACACGTTATGGTGCTATTCATGGAATCATTCATGGGGCGGGCGTCGGTGGAGATCAACTTCTGGTGGATCGGAGTGAGGAACGGTTCAGTGAAGTGCTGGCATCCAAAATATATGGTACCTGGAATCTGGACGAACTGACCCACAGTGATGATCTGGATTTCTTTGTGATGTATTCATCTGTAGCGACGATGTTCAGTGGTGTAACACAAGCAGACTACGTGGCGGCAAATGCCTACCTGGATGCCTTCGCTGATGAGCGTACCCTAAGAGGAAAACGCACACTCACCGTGAATTGGACCACATGGAAAGAGACGGGCATGTCGGTGGATGCTGGTTTCACCGCAGATACCATTTTCAAAACGGTCCTTACGGCACAGGCCATACAGGGCTTGGAACAAGCCATGAACTCCTCCATTCGCAGGGTGCTGATCGGGCAACTGAACTTCAGTGGCGGTGGCGTGCGTTTGCTGGATAAAATGCAGGTTCGATTGTCCACAGAACTTAGTGGCAGAGTGGCTGAATATCTGCAAAGTGCTGCTTCCAAAACGAGGTCGACCAAGAAGGTTGGCAGTACTTCAAGCGGTGAAGTGAAATTATCAGGCAAGAGTGAGGGTGGATATACCGCTACTGAACGGCATGTTGCCAGCGTATGCAAAGAAGTTCTGGGATTTGACGAGATCGATATCTATGAGAACTTCTTCGAGCTTGGTGCTGATTCCATTCTGCTGCTGAAAATCCACGCAGGACTTTCCAAAAGATACCCTGGCGTCCTTGCCGTAACGGACTTGTTTGAATTTTCGACGATTCACAAGCTGGCGGAATATATTTTCAAGGAACATGGTGAATCGGAAGAAGAGACGGTTGCTGTACTGAGCGACATGGATGCTTCTGCAACCAGCGAAGAACAGACATCACCCGAAACTGAGAAGCAAGCAGAAATGTGTGCTCAAGATGAGCAGCATTCACGACAGACTGCTTCCGGACCATTGTCTGGGGATCTAGCCATTGTGGGGATGGCTCTGAATGTAGCTTCCACAACCGATGTATCCGAATTCTGGGAGCATATTCAAGGCAAGGTGGATCATATCCGTCCTCTCCCAGAACGACGACAACAAGATCTGGACTGGTACTTGCAAAATACAAGGTTGGACCTCCCGGAACTGGATTCCAAAGCGGGAGCTTTTATAGAAGACATTGACTTATTCGATTATTCATTCTTTAAATTATCACCGAAAGAAGCGAGTCTGACAGACCCGAATCAGCGTCTCTTCCTGGAGACCGTGTGGAGGGCCATTGAGGATGCGGGTTACGGCGGCGGGAAACTGGCCGGTTCGGATACCGGTGTCTATTTGGGGTATTCAACAAACACAGTTGATATGTACTCTCGTTTCATATATGAGACGGATTTGGGCGCTCTTCCGGATGCCGTGGTGGGTAACACACCATCGATCATTCCTGCTCGCATATCGTATTTGCTGAACTTGAAAGGGCCGAGCATGTTGGTGGATACGGCCTGTTCTTCGTCCCTTACAGCGGTGCACATTGCTTCGCGTGCCCTGCTAAGCGGAGAGTGCAGCATGGCCGCAGTAGGTGGAATCAAAATCTCAACCATGCCGATCACCAAAAAGAACGAAAACATGCTCCAGGGTCTGGAGTCTGGTGACGGAAAGACAAGAGCATTTGATGATGATTCTGATGGTGCCGGGCTTGGTGAAGGCATCGGAGTAGTCATGCTAAAAAGGCTGGAGGATGCGTTGAGGGATGGGGATCAGGTATACGCCGTACTCAAAGGCACTGCGATGAATCAGGATGGCAGTTCAGCCGGCATTACGGCTCCGAATCCAGCGGCTCAACAGGAAGTTATTACTAAAGCCTGGAGACAGGCAGGTATTCATCCCGAGACGATCACGTACATGGAAACGCATGGCACAGGAACCGCGCTGGGTGATCCAATTGAAATTAAAGGCATCCAAAATGCGTTCCGACAATTCACAGATCGACGTCAATTCTGTGCGGTCGGTTCCATTAAAACCAACCTGGGTCATACCTCTGAGGCAGCCGGTATGATCAGCCTGATCAAGGCGGCACTTGCCGTCAGGCATGGTGTGATTCCACCGAATCTTCATTTTAACCGTCCTAACCGAAATATTGATTTTCATGCTTCGCCTGTATATGTGAATACACGATTACGACCGTGGAAGGTGAAGGACGGACCTCGACGCTGTGGTGTCAGTGCATTTGGCATCAGCGGAACGAATTGTCATGTCATCCTGGAAGAACCACCAGTGATTACACCTGTATCTGCACCAGCACGTCCTCATTTGCTGGTATTGTCTGCTCGATCCGAAGAGGCACTTCAGCGGTTGGTTGCTGAATATGTTCGTCTGCTGGATCGGAACAACCAATATGAACTTCTAGATATGTGCAGTACTGCAAGCACAGGACGGGGACATTACCCGTTCCGGTTGTCACTTATGGTACGGGATACGGAAGGGTTGCTGAATACCTTGAGACAGCTGGAGAACAGATCATTCCAATCCATTGCACTGCCGGGAGTTGAGTTCGGTGAACACCGGACTGTTCCCAAGAGTAAGAAGGATCGGACAGCTGGTGAAATGACCGAATCGGAAAAAATGGGTCTTAGCCAATTAATGCGTTCGGCCATTCAGAGCTTTGTACAGAATGGAGGCGAGTCGGAGTATTTGTTAAAGCAGATTGCCCATCTGTATGTACAGGGAGCAGATGCGGACTGGGAAGAACTGTACGCAGGTGAACATGCTCGCAAAGTCAGCTTGCCTGCGTATCCGCTGGAACGGAAGCGCTGCTGGATCCATATTCCCGAACGTCCACAGCTGCGTGAGGTCTCTATAGAAGAGGCCGAGGCCCCACTGCATTATGCGGCTATGTGGAAAGAAATGAATCGAATATCGACTGGTCAGCATGGAGGCAATACAGAACCGGTTGTGATGTTGATGGATAGAAGTGGTATCGCCTCATCTGTTGCCGAGAAACTGGAAGCGGAGGGCCGGCTCGTAATCAAGGTTTACCGCGGAGATTCCTATACCAATCAAGCCAATGCTGAATTTACCATTCGATCATGTGAAGAAGATTATGAACGGTTCATTCGAGCGGTAGAGCCTTATAAAATCTCGCAGCTTTTTCATTTCTTCGCACTGGATCAACATGGAGATGAAGGTACCGTGGGGGAATTGGAAGAATCGCTTGATCGCGGCGTGTATAGCCTGTTTTATTTGTCCAAAGCGATGTCAAAGGTTCATTTCAAACGACCAGTCGATCTGGTACTGGTGACATCTTGTACACAAAGCGTTACGGGCAGTGAACTGTACATTCGTCCAGAACACGCACCTATGGTGGGGCTTGGCAAGACCATCTGTCATGAGATGAATCAATTCCGCTGTCGAAGCATTGATATCGATGTCGAGACACCGATGGAGCAATGGTTACAGGAAATTCGGGAGCCTGACATCTTATATCTTGCCGCTTACCGTAAGGGGCGTCGATATGTCCAGGAGCTGGGTGAGATTCCGATGTCCGTATTGCCCGAACGACCGATTCACATGCGCGAAGGTGGTGTGTATCTCATCACTGGAGGCACAGGCGGGATTGGACTGGAGACAGCGAGTGCATTATCTTTAGCGCCGGAGAAAATCAAACTTGTGCTGATGAATCGTTCACCGTTTCCAGAACGGGCAACATGGGAAGAGGTGCTGTCCTCAGGTGAGGAAACCAAGTTAACCGCTCAAATCCAGCGGATCAAAGAGATGGAAGCTCGGGGCACAGAAGTACATCTGTACAGTGTAGATATTGCTGACCCCCTTCAGCTCGCATCGGTGCTAAGCAAGATCAGACAACAGCACGGTCCGGTGTCTGGTATTATTCACGGCGCTGGTGTTGCCGGAGAAGGTTTCCTGATGAACAAAGACCGTGAAGCCTTTGAACGTGTCATGCGCCCTAAAGTGTTGGGGACATGGAGCTTGGATCAATTGACACGTGCAGATCAACCGGACTTCTTTGTCATGTTCTCCACAGCTACAACATTTTTTAGTGAACCTGGACAAGGGGACTATACTGCCGCCAATGCTTATATGGATTCGTTTGCGGCTCATCGCAGGCAAGCGGGTCTGTCCACCCTTGCCGTGAATTGGACGGCGTGGAAGGAAACCGGCATGGCCCGGGATTTTCATGCCAATTCAGATGGTGGATTCAAGGCAATCACGACAGCGAGAGGTATCCAGGGGCTGCTAGAAGCCATGGGTAAGGATGTAACCCAGGTTCTGATCGGGGAGCTCAATCGGGAGGGAATCTACCAACATGTCTCTGATGACATGCCGCTCATGTTGTTCTCTTCTGACATTAGCGAGGCTATTGAAACCGGACGCAAGGGTGATGCCAGTTGTTCACAGGAAGAAGCGGGCGATATGAAGTTGTTGGGCAGGACAGACGAAGTTTATTCCGTCATTGAGAGCGCCTTAGGTCGATTATGGAGTAAGGCGCTTGGGGTCAATGAACTCAGTATTTACGATGATTTCTATGAGATGGGTGGAGATTCCATTCTGGGCCTCAAGATCGCCAATGGTCTCACCAAAGAGTTGTCGATCCTTGTGAATACAGCAGAAATCCTGATGTATCCAACGATTGCGGAATCGGCTGCTTATCTGGAAGAGTCCTATGGTCTATCCATAAGCGGAGATTCCGAGGGAGCACTACCTGTGTTGACACGTGTGGAGCCCCAACCTTATTACCCGGTTTCTTCTGCTCAGAAGAGATTCGTCGTTCTAGACCGGCTGGAGGGTCAAAATACTAATGCAAACATACCAAGAGCCTCCATCATGGAGGGAGATTTTGAGCATGGGGCATTTGAACAGATCATTCGCAAGCTGATTCAACGTCATGAATCGTTCCGGACTTCATTTGAATTTCTGGATGGAATTCCTTATCAGAAGGTTTGGGATCAGGTCGATTTCAATGTGGGTTACTCAGAGTCCACTCGGGAACAACTTACCGAGAAGCTCCTTGGTTTCGTGAAACCTTTTGAACTCGATCAGGCGCCGTTATTCCGTTTCGAAGTGGTTAAGCTGGCTGATCGTGTACACGCCGTATTTTTTGACATGCACCACATTATTACGGATGGCATGTCGATGGACATCATTATGCAGGAGATCATTGATCTGTATGAAGGGCGTGAGCTGAAACCACTCACCATCCAGTACAAAGATTATGCGGTGTGGCATAATGCCTTGCTCTCTTCCGGTGCTCTGCTCAAACAGGAAGAGTATTGGCTGAACCTGTACAAGGATTCCATCCCGCACCTCAAATTGCCTACCGATTATCCTCGTCCTTTGGCCAATGAATTCGAAGGAGATCAGGTCGTGTTTATTGGTAATGAAACCTTGACTATGGATCTGGAACGCATGGCTGCCAAGACAGGAACGACCTTGTTTATGTTGCTGCTTGCAGCGTACAACGTGTTGCTGGCCAAATATGCAGATCAGGATGATATCGTTGTGGGCTCTCCCATTGCGGGCAGATCACACGCCGATCTGGAGGATGTTGTGGGTGTTTTTATTAACATCATCACGATCCGTACCAAGCCACAATCGGAAAAAACGTTCCTGGAGCTGCTGACCGAGGTAAGAGAAGCTGCACTGAAGTCTTATGAGAATCAACAATTTCAGTTCGAAGATCTGGTGCGGAAGCTTAACCTGAACAGAGACAGACACCGTAATCCTTTATTTGATGCGATGTTTGCTCTTCAGAATGTAGGTACAGTGGACGTTACAGTGGGCAAATTCAACACGACGCCATATGAGTTTGGAGCAGCGGAGAGCCGTTATGACGTGTACCTCGAGATTATTGAGAAACATGACAAGCTGCGATTTAATCTGGAGTATCGGACCAAACTCTTCAAGCGGGAAACGGCAGAGAAGATGCTTCACGATTATGTAGCGCTGCTGCAACAGTTATTGCTTCATCCGGGGCAGAAGCTGGGCGAAATTGAACTGGAAAGCAGCAAGCATATGCTGGTTTCTTACGATCCAGCCGCAGAAGATCTTGATTTTAATTTCTGATCAGGGAGAGGGAGTGCTACTCCCCCACAAACAGGAGGAACAGGGACAATGAAGAAGATCGGGGTAATTGGAGCAGGGGTGATGGGCCGCGGTGTGGCCCAGAGTTTTGCACAGACAGGTCATGAGGTTATCTTGGTGGACATCAAGGATGAAGTGCTGGAGATTGCCGGAGAAGAGATCTATAACAATATTCGAATGCTGAAGCTATTCAAGAAAGTGGAGGGACTGGAAGACCCGGAGATCATCATGGAGCGCATTCATATGACGACGGAACTGGAGATGCTTCGTGAAGCGGATATCATCGTTGAAAATGTAAACGAACAGTGGGACATCAAAAGGCAAGTGTACGGCCGGATCGATCCGATCTGTCAGGAGGCATGCATATTTCTAGTGAACACTTCGTGTATATCCATTACCAAAATTGCGGCATTAACCAGCCGGCCTGATCGGGTCATCGGTACTCATTTTATGAATCCAGTTCCCTTGAAATCAGCTGTTGAAGTGATCAAGGGGATGCATACCTCGGAACGTACCATTGAAGAAGTAACTGAACTATTGTCATCAATCGGTAAAGAGACGATTCTGGTGAACGACTATCCCGGATTTGTCTCCAACCGGATTTCCCATCTGTTTATGAATGAAGCTGCGTTTGTTCTTCAGGATCAGGTGGCTACAGCACGTGAAGTAGATGATATTTTTGTCAAATGTTATGGGCACACGATGGGGCCTTTGGAGACTGCGGATTTAATCGGCTTGGATACCGTTGTGGATTCGCTTGATGTGCTGTATGAGAGCTACCAGGACCCAAAATTCCGTTGTTGTCCTTTACTGAGAAAGATGGTGCACGCCGGACAGACGGGAAGAAAATCAGGGGAAGGGTTCTATAGTTACTAATCAATGGCATGAATAGTTCATGGCATAAACAAGCTGTTTGCTTATTCAAAACCATTTTAATGAGAGAAAGGGAGTTATACACATGGAAGAAGTTAAAGGTAGAGTTCGCAAGTTTTTGGGTCGTTTTTTCAAAAAGCATGAGCTTCAGGACGATGAGGACATCTTTGCCCTTGGTTTTGTGAATTCGTTGTTTGCGATGCAGCTCGTTATGTTTCTGGAGAAGGAATTCTCCATTCGGGTCGATAATAAAGATCTGGATTTGCAGAACTTCAAGTCCATTAATGCCATCGTTGAGCTGATTGAGAGCAAGACGGTCAGTTCCTAAGAAGTCACCGATTCTCATCCCAATATAGTGTGAAGAATGTGCATTCATCCAGTCCATTATAGGAGGTTAACGTATTGAAAATGGAATTGAGCGAACAGCAGCTCCAATGCAAGCAGGATGCTGCATCATTTACCGATCAATATATCGTTCCGTACGCAGGCTTGCACGATAGGGAAGAACGGCTTCATCCAGAGGTGATCGATTCGCTGAAATCCTCAGGTTATCTGGGTTCCATGATTCCTCGTGAGTATGGGGGTATGGGGCTTGATCCAATATCGGTTGGAGTGCTGAATGAGGAGATCGGAAGAGGATGTTCATCCGTGCGAAGTCTGCTTACGGTTCACGGTATGGTTGCCATAGCCATTCAGAAGTTTGGTTCTGAAGAGATGCGGTCCTATTGGTTGCCACGTCTGGCCTCGGGTGAAATCATTGGAGCCTTTGGTCTGAGCGAACCGGGAGTTGGTAGTGATGCCAAAAGCATCGAGACCGTAGCTGAGTCCAATGGCGAAGGATATCTGCTGAACGGGAAGAAAAAGTGGATCACAATGGGTCAGCTTGCTGACCTATTTCTCGTCTTTGCCCAGGTGAAGGGTAAACCAACCGCGTTCCTTGTGGAACGGAACAACCCGGGATTGAAGATAGAGCCGATTAACGGGATGTTGGGGGTTAGAGGTTCGATGCTGGCGGAACTGCATCTGGAGCAGGTTTACGTTGAATCCGATCGTATGGTGGGGAGCCCAGGTACAGGTATCTCTATGGTGGCCTTGCATTGTTTGGATTATGGTCGCTACACCGTGGCTTGGGGTTGTGTTGGACTGGGACAAGCCTGTCTAGAGGCTTCGCTGAGTTATGCGGGTAGCCACCGTCAGTTCGGAGCCCTCCTGCAGGAAAATCAGTTAATTCAGAAAATGCTTACTGAGATTATTGTGGATGTGAGAGCGGCACGGCTTTTATGTTATCAATCTGGCTATCTGAAAGAAGTGATGGATCCGGATTCCATTATGGAAACCTGGACGGCTAAGTACTACGCGGCAGACATGGTTAACAAGGTAGCACACCGTGCGGTACAGATTCATGGAGCCAAGGGTTGCAGTGCGGAGTATCCGGTGGAGCGCTTCTACCGGGATGCCCGTGTGAATGAGATTATTGAGGGTACCACACAAATGCATGAGATGGTTATTGCTTCATACGCTGCGAGTACTCATGAATCCGTACAAGAGGAGGCTGTCCTGTCATGAAAAAAATTAAATGTGTGATCTGGGATCTGGACCATACCATCTGGAACGGAATTTTGCTGGAGGATGAAGAGGTCACGCTGAAAGAAAATATTGTGGAGGTCATCCGTACGCTGGATGAACGGGGAATTCTGCAATCGGTTGCCAGCCGTAACGATCATGAACTGGCGATGGCCAAATTGGAGCAATTCGGTCTGCGTGAATATTTCATCTATCCGCAAATCAATTGGAATGCCAAATCCCGATCGGTAAAAACCATTGTGGAGTCCATCAATATTGGAATGGACACGATAGCCTTTGTCGATGATCAGCCTTTCGAACGTGAGGAAGTATTATTCACTCATCCCGACGTACTCTGTATTGATGCGATGGCCTATCTTGACTTGACGGAAATGGAAGAGATGAAGCCACGTTTCATTACTGAGGATTCTGCCTTACGCAGAAAGATGTACATGAATGATATTGCTCGTAATGAGAAGGAGGAGGAATTCGAAGGTACTCAGGATGAATTTCTGGCCTCTCTTGGCATGATCTTCACGATCTCTGAAGTGAAGGAAGGGGATCTGCAACGTGCGGAAGAGCTGACGGTTAGAACACATCAACTGAATGCCACAGGCTATACCTATTCTTATGAGGAGCTCGATCAATTCCGGTACTCTCCACGTCACAAACTGCTTATAGCCGGACTGGAAGACAAGTACGGTACGTACGGAAAAATAGGCCTCGCTCTACTCGAATTAAATGACGAAGTGTGGACACTGAAACTGCTACTGGTGTCCTGCCGCGTCATGTCTAGAGGAGCAGGCACATTGCTGCTGCATCATGTAATGCGTATGGCCAAGGAAGCAAATGTCCGTTTGCAGGCCGAATTTGTATCAACAGATCGCAATCGTACGATGATGATCACTTACAAATTTGCCGGATTCCGTGAGATTGAGCAGAACGGAGATTTTTATTTGTTTGAGAGCGATCTAAGCATGATTCAGGATCAGCCTGCGTATGTGTCCATGGAAGTTATCGCGTAAAACCCAATCTAAGAGGCGAGGTGTATAATCAATGGAAAAAATAGCATTTCTGTTTCCAGGGCAAGGTTCTCAATATGTAGGGATGATGAAAAACTTCTATGATCAGTACGAGATTGCGCGACAAACGTATGAAGAAGCCAACCATATACTGGGCTTTGATTTGGCCAAAATGAGTTTTGAAGGCAGCCTGTTTGATCTGAACAAACCTTCCAATATGCAGCCAGCGCTGTTGACAGCGAGTGTGGTTGCCTATCGTGTCTACATGGAGGAGATCGGGATCAACCCGCAATTCTGCGCAGGCCACAGCCTGGGTGAATACGCAGCGCTAACGTGCTCCGGTGCCATGACATTTGGAGATGCTGTGCGGATCACCAAGCGACGCGGGGAATTGACGGAGCTTATCGCAGATGAAGCAGATGGAGCTATGACCATCATTGATGGTGCGGATGAGGAGATGATCCGCAGAGCTTGTGAGCAAGTGTCAACCGATACGGCATGGTCTGCGATTTCCTGTTACAATGCTTCGAGTCAGTACGCCATTTCCGGTCATCAGGATTCGATTGAACAAGTGGAATCCATCTTGCTGGATCAAGATGCCCAGACAACCCCATTGATGATGAGTGCGCCGTTTCATAGTCGCTTGATGGAGCCTGCCGGCGAACAGCTTGGGGTGGGACTGGCCGGTTATCGTTTCCATCCATTCAAGTGGCCTGTCGTATCCAATGTAACCGCCACTCCGTACACCGAAGCTGGGCGAATTACGGGACTGCTCCAAAGGCAGTTGTCCCAGCCGGTAAAGTGGGCACAGACGATGCAATATCTTAAGAAGCATGGAGTTACGCTAACGATTGAACTCGGACCCAAAAATGTCCTGAGTGGACTGGTAGAATTGGATAAGCTCGGTATGAAATCTTTTGCCTACGGACAGAAGGAGGATCGCAAAGCACTGAAAGAGTTGCTGGATCAGGCCGTAGTATCCAGACCCAGACCAACGGTAGTAACCAAATGTATGGCCGCGGCTGTAGCTACACCTAATCGAAATTGGGATCAGGAGCAATACCAGAAAGGAGTCGTTGAGCCCTATAAACAAATTCAACAGCTTCAAGAGGAGCTTGAAGCGGCGGATCAGGCACCCACTACGGAGCAGATGAAATTGTCCCTGGAATGGCTGGGGACCATTTTCGAAACCAAACAAGTAGAGCAGGAAGAGCGAGATGACTGGTTCCACCAGATCCTGGACGAGACGGGACAGTATTATCTGTGGAGTGACCACAAAGTTCCTACGGCATAACCAAGCACGTGTACAACAACAACCGGCATGCAGGTGAGATCACACTTGTTGTGCCGGTTTACTATGTATTCGGGGTGAGATCATGGATATCCATCTGCTTAATGTTATGATGTCGAGTGATAAATTTAAGGAAGAACGAGCGTATTGGCAGAAACAACTAGATGGCGATATTCATATAGGAACTCTGTTTGATAGAATTCAGCAACCTTCAATCCAGACAAGGGAACCTAACGTACAGGTTCTTTACTTATCCTTTCCAGATGAACTGTCCGCAAGATTGATCCGCATGAGTGGGGGATCAAATTTGGCGTTGTATATATTGCTTTTATCGGGATTTCAACACCTGTTGTATCGTTACTATGGACAGCCGGATATGTTGCTAGGTATGCCCTTGACTCCCGAGCAAGTCGAAGACTTTCGGAGTGCCCACTTGCTCGCAATTCGTGGAAAAGTAGATGAGACAGCATCGTTCAGACAACTGGTATTGCATACCAAGGCTGAAGTCATGTCAGCCCGAACGTACTGGCATTTTCCTTACGATAAGATGGCAGAGAAGCTGGGGCGGCTTCCCGAAGAGTGCGCGTTGAAGACGGTTTTGTATATGAAGGGAATTCATGAGGAGCCTATTCTGGATGAAAGAACCCAGTGTTCACTCGGGTTTGACCGGGTAGATCAACGACTTTACATGACCCTCCGTTATGGTGCAATCCCCCTTGAACCCAGTCAACCTGATCGTTTGTGTTCTCACTACATACGATTGCTGGAACAGACAACAGCCCTACCAGACCAACCTCTATCCATGAGTCAGATCCTTTCTTTGGAAGAGGAGAACGAAATCATGGAACGGTGGAACAGGAGTCCACGTTTATCCTTGCCGAAGACACATTCTGTCTGTGCTCAATTTCTTGAACAAGTGAAGAAAGCACCCGAACAGACTGCGGTTATAGAGGGGGAACGCCAGATTTCGTATCATTCTCTGGAGGAGCAATCCAATCAGCTTGCCCGTCTCCTGATTGCTTCCGGGGTAACTGCGGAAAGTTCAGTACCCGTTATGATGGCAGGTTCCATAGAGTTAATCATTACGATCCTGGCGGTGTTCAAAGCGGGAGGAACCTATATCCCTCTTCATCCTGAATATCCCCTTGAGCGTGTCCGCCATATTTTAATGGCATCGAATGCCCGTATTTTACTTACGGGATTGTTGGAAAGGTATGTACATCAGGCTCTGGAGGAGATGACATTGGCCATGTCTTCGGGCTTAGGCATAGCAATGATGAAGTTGGATGACGCCCCATGGAGAGCAGAAGATGGAAGTGGTTTAAGGATCGTACCCAATATGAATGGACTGGCCTACATTCTGTATACATCCGGATCCACGGGTGAGCCCAAAGGGGTCGGAGTAGAGCAACGAAATCTGAGTGGATACGTGAACGCTTTTCAGGCCGAGTTTCAACTCAATGCAACAGACAGAGTGCTTCAACAAGCGGCAAGTACCTTTGATACTTATATGGAAGAAGTGTTCCCAGCATTAACTGCCGGGGCAACACTAGTTGTGGTTCAACGGGAACAACTGCTGGATATCCACGGACTGGTGCAGTTGCTGGACAGACACAAGGTCACCCTAGTCAGCACTACACCTCATATCCTGAGGGAACTTAACCGGATGCCCAATCTTGCGAGTGTTCGCACCATTATCAGTGGTGGGGATATATTGAAGATGGCGGATATTGGACATCTGCTCACCTATACGAATGTATACAATACGTACGGCCCCACCGAGACGACGGTATGTGCACTCTACGAGAAGCTGTCATCAGAGACTGTTGATCCGATTCCAGTGGGGCGCCCTATTCAAGGTTACTTTGTACACATTGGAGATCGTCATGGACGAATGTTGCCCGTAGGCGTACCCGGAGAAATATGTATTTCAGGCAACGGGGTGTCTCGAGGATATATAGGATTGCAGGAATTGACGGACCAAAAGTTTATCGAGTCACCTTTCGTTGAAGGAGAGCGGATGTTTCGCACAGGGGATATAGGCATGTGGACAGCGGAAGGCCGCGTGTTGTTTCTGGGAAGAATGGACAAGCAGGTTAAGGTCAGGGGCCATCGGATTGAATTGGCAGAAGTAGAGCGACATCTGAACCGTTACGGTCCAATTGGTGAATGTGTTGTACTGACAACCGGAGTAGAAGGTGAGAAGGTGCTCACCGCTTATATCGTGGCCGATACGGAGCTGTATGTCATGGATATTCGCCAATATCTGATATCTTTGTTGCCCGAGTATATGCTGCCTTCAAAATATATTCAAATATCACATATGCCTCGGACGATTCACGGGAAGATCGACACACAAGAGTTATTGAACCAGAAGCAGTCTTTACATTTTGGAATGAATTATGCACCACCTGAAACTGAGCTGCAACATCAATTGGTAAATGTCTGGTGTACATTACTGGAAATGGACCAGATTGGTATTGACGACGACTTCTTTCAGCTTGGCGGGCATTCCCTGCTTGTAATCCGAATGGAGGTTGAACTGGAGAATCTCGGTATTCGGGTCCTGCCTTCCATTTTGTACGACAATCCTACGATAAGGATGCTTGCAACGGTTCTGGAAGAGAATCCAGAGCTTGGAGATTCATATGCAAGTGAAAATCACGGGCAGGTATCTGGCATTGTAAAGGTAAACAAGACGTCATCCTCAATGGATATGGAGCATTCCAGGTTAGCGCGCTCTGATGGATATCATCCATTTAACGATGTCTTTTTTAAATTATGTTTCTATAACTCTTTATTTCCCATTGTATTGCAACAGAAAAAAAGCATATTACCGTTTTTCATCCATCATGTGGACGAGTATCTATGGTCTGAGAAGAAACAGTTTCTTGTGAATGGTTTCGTCTCTTGCCGCAAGGATACAGACATTCTGGACGATCTGGGCGTTGGCTATGAAATGGTGAAAATCAGCGAAGACATTATACAGGATGTCAGTCGAGCGGTTCTGGATGCCAGACCGGTTATTGTATGGGTTGACGTCTATTACACATCCATACGCAATGATACGTATCTCAAAAAGCATATTCCACATACCTGGCTTGTATACGGTGCTGATCCGATTAACCAGACATTTACCGTGATGGAGCATAAGCATCATGACAACTTGTCTTATGAAGAACGAACGGTTAGTTATCAGGATCTGTCGGATAGCTATCATGGCTATATCGAGCATTTTAATATGGAAAACCACACCTTCTATACGTTCTGCAATAAGCATTATCCGGTGATACATCAAAGAGATGCCAGTGCGAAACAGTTGGAGGATTACTGGAAGATCTATGTGGATCATATTGAAGAGCAAAAGGAACGGGTGGAGAAGAGTCTGGCAAGACTGAGGGAGAGTGTGCCGCAGTTTGAGGCCGTTGTTCAGGATCAACATGTGGTGTCTTCCATAGCGGAGGATTGGGTCATTTCGCTTCATAAATTGATCAGTGCCAAAAAGGCCGAGGTGTATCGTTGTGCCAATCTAACCGGCGCGGATTCCAGACTGACACATATTCGTGAGCGTATTGTCATGGGGTGGAGTGACATTCGAGCAGTTCTGGCCAAGTATGTGCTTACTTCTTCATATAAGCCAACATCGTTTCATAAACTCCCTGAGATATACAGAAATATAAGTGTGCTTGAACGGGAGTATTACGATGAGTTGGTTAAATCTCACATGATGGGGAGGATCTGAATGAGTGAAATCATTACATTGGAGACTCAAATAATACAGGTCATCGACAAGGTTATGGAGTATGGAACGGATATTCAGATGCATCAAGCCTGGGGGGAACTTGGTACGAATTCACTCGATTACATTAAAATTGTGGTGGAGATGGAGAAAGCATTCAACATTGAAATAGACGATGACCGATTGGCATATGTGCAAACGGATACGATTGGCGATTTCAGGGATTACCTGGTCAGCCTCATTGAAGGAGATTCGGAACATGAGCCGGACTAAACGAATAGGACAGATCTGGTTCAGGCTTTCTATTCAATTACCCGTGGCTGCACTTGTCATTATTGGTTTAACTGTGACCGCATTAGTGACGTTAGCCATGCAATTCCATACGACCTCCTACCTGCGCAGTGAAACGGCAACGGCAACTGCAGTGTCTGAATCTCAGCAAGGGGAGGATGTCAAAGTACACATTATAGCTGAATTTACAGAACAGCCTATTAAGGGGTTTCAGAAGGGCGACGCCTTGATCTGGTATACAGAGGAACAAGGTAAACGTTACGCTGCCCAGATCCTTGAGGTTAACCAAGATCCCGCATCAGCGACCACTCGCATTACAGCTGAAGGTGTATGGAATGAGGAGCTGGCGGAGCGGATGAAGTTATCCCATACAACAGAGTTCCCGATTGTTACCGAGGTACAATCCCAGAGCCAGACCGTACTTGAGAGCTGGATATCCTAGAGGAGGATGGCATGGAGAATATTTCACTGAGCAAACGAATCCGTACATTCGCCAAACCCTACCGAATCAGCTTGGTTACCATGTTGTTCTGCGAGCTAATCATGGTGGTGGTGGATCTGATTGGACCGCTTATTTTTGCCATCTTGATCGACGAAGTATTCTATCACCGTAATCTTCATTTCTTCGGCTATGTTATTTTGACTTATATTGCTTTGTATGTAGGTGTAAGGGCTCTAAGTTGGATCATTAAATCCATCTGGATTTATCTGAATGTTAAATTTCTGTTTGATATTCGAAAAAGTTTATTTGATCGCATTCTTCATTTTAAAGCATCTTATTTTCAAAAAGCCCAGACCGGTGATCTGGTCACACGTCTAACAAGAGATACGGATTCTGTCATGCAGTTAATAGAGTTGATTATTTTTCAGATGGCTGCTCCGTTCACGAAATTGCTGGTTTCATTTGTTTTTTTATTTTATCTCAATCCGTATATCGCCTTGGCCATGATGGTGCTGGTTCCGGTTTCGGTCTGGGTATCCCAGTATTTTAATCGTAAGATGACCAAGCAGCAGACCATTTTGCGTGGGAAATATGGTCAATTTGTCAGCTGGATGCTGGAGATGCTGCAAGGCATGAGGGATATTCGTTTGTTGGGTAGTGGCAGACGGGTCACCACACTGTTCACGGGACAGAGCGCAGACGTTATTCGTCTGGATAATCAGACAGAAGTCATGAAATGGATGTCGACCCGCTCTAATGCATTTATTTTTTTGTTGTCGGATCTATGTATCTACGCGATTGCTGGTGTGCTTATTGTTCAAGGCCAGCTTACGGCAGGAGCCTTTGTTGCCATTATGTCGTATCTGACCAAGAATAATCAATCGATGATGATGATATACGAGGCAGTTGTGAATCTGCCCAAGCTGACGGTCCAGTCCCGCAAAGTCTTTGATCTACTGGATGAAGAGACGGAAAGAAGCGGTGGTCAATCGGAAGTTGATATGGAGGATGGGGAAACGTCACTCGAGCAAGTGAGGTTTCGGTATGAGGAGCAGGGTCCCTATGTGCTTGACGGTCTCACCTTGGAAATTGGTGCTCATGAATCTGTTGCGCTTGTAGGAAAGAGCGGGTCTGGCAAAACAACGATTGTGAACATGCTGCTCGGTTTCTATGCCCCGGAGGAGGGACAGATTCGAATTGGCGGAAGGCATATCGATGAATATTCTCTCTCTCGACTGCGCAAGAGAGTAGGCATTGTGCAGCAGGAAGCCATTCTGTTCCATGAAACCATCCGTTACAATCTGATGCTTGGTAGCGCCCATGCGAACGATGATCAATTGCTGGAGGCATGTGATCAGGCCTATATTGGGGACTTTATTCGTTCTCTTCCTCAGGGTCTGGACACCGTCATTGGGGCAGGGGGAATGGAGTTCTCCGGTGGACAAAAGCAACGTCTGTCTATTGCCCGCATTTTTCTGAAGCAACCCAAATTGATTATATTCGACGAAGCCACTTCCGCTTTGGACTATGAAGCTGAACAAGCAGTCCAGCATTCCTGGCAGCAATTAAGCAAGGATCGGGCTTCGATTGTCATCGCCCATCGCTTATCCTCCATCCTGAATGCTGATCGGGTTGCCGTTGTACATCAGGGACGCATTGTGGCTACAGGCACACATGGATATCTGCTGGAGAATAGTGAGCACTACCGTGAGTTATTTGCAGAAGACTTCATCCGGAAGGAGGGACTGATGTCGTGACGAAGACACCCTCGACTTCCCGGTATGCACTCTTTAAACAGATTAAGCCGTTTATCAAAAATGCGAACCGTCAAATCTTCATTCTAGGTACGCTGAAATTGGCCTTGACTGCTATTGCGCTCATGATCCCTTATCTGTACAAGCTGCTCATTGATCATGTCATGGTTGGACGGGAGCTTAACATGTTGCCCTATATCCTTGCCGGATACCTGGGCTTATTTGCGTTGGAGACAACCGCTCTGGGTTTACAAACGCTGTTCAGTAACCGGTTATTAGGTCGGACCAAGCTCGACTTACAGCTGAATATGTGGAAAAGATTAGTGCGAATGAAACCGACTCTATATGAGCGCTATAGTGCAGGAGATCTGAAGAATAGACTGGACGGAGACGTCACACTGGTCAAAGACTTTATCTTTTTGCATCTGATTGATTATACGTTCAAATGGATCAGCGTAGGGGCGTATGTGGTTATTCTGTTATCGCTGAATTGGAAGATGGCTTTGCTGGGTTTTGTTATGCTTCCCATTTCCTTTGTCATCAGTTCCCGATTGGGAAAAAGGGCCAAAGTACTGGTCTCCGAATTCCGTCAGACTACCGGAGAATATGAGACATGGATATCGAACAGCTTCAGACACTGGAAGGAAATCAAGGCACTGAATATGCAACGCAAGGAATCCATCAAGTTTGTTGGATATTGGAAACGTTTTGGCAAAATCAAATTCCGACATCTGGCATATACGTATGCCAATGAGCTGTACTACACCTTTCAGGATGACTTTATTAATAAGATGAATCTTTATTTTATCGGCGGGCTGCTCATTTTTCAGGGAGAATTAACAATCGGGGGACTGCTTGTTTTTCTGACATATTATCAACAGATGATTAACAACATTAATGAAATTAATGCCTCCAATGTTCAACTTCATGATGTGACACCTTCCATTGAACGGATCGTTGAATTGCTGGAACTTCCCGTTGTGTCACAGAGAAAGCTCGGACTACAGCCAGAGTTCCAAGGGCATCTCGAATTCAAGAATGTCTCCTTTCGTTATCAGGAGAATCAAAGTGATGTCTTGCATGAGATTAATCTGAACATCCAGCCTGGTGATTACACAGCGATCGTAGGCAGAAGTGGTTCGGGTAAGAGCACGTTAATCAAACTTATTCTAGGGCAGAATGAGACACAGCAAGGGGCTATTCTCGTTGACGGACAGCCCATTGGTGACTTGGGATCAGAATACCTTTATCAACATATTGGGGTGGTTATGCAGGAGAATGCCTTGTTCAGTATGTCCATCCTGGATAATCTCAGACTCGTACAGCCACGGGCTACAGAAGAAGAGATACGAGAGGTTTGCCGCATGGCTTTGCTGGATGATTTCATTGAAGAATTGCCTGACAAGTATAATACGGTTCTGGGTGAGTCAAGTATTAAGCTGTCCGGAGGCCAGAAGCAACGGTTGGCGCTTGCCAGGGTGCTGTTAACAAGACCCCGACTGCTTATTCTGGATGAAGCCACATCTGCACTGGATAATGACTCGGAACGCAAAATAAATGAGGTGATCCGCAGGATCGCACAGGATATAACGGTGCTTGTGATCGCGCATCGTTATTCAGCTATTCAGGATGCCAAGCAAGTGATTGTGCTCGATCAGGGAGAGATTGTTGCTACGGGCACTCATCTTGAACTGGCTGGGCGGCATGAGGTGTATGACACGTTGTTCAGGGATCAGAGGCAAGGAATCGGGACAACGGCCACCTAAAGTGAAAAGAATGATTTATAGGAGGTTAATGACATGACCATCTATTGTCCACTACCTTTGGAAGAGCACTATAACAACAATGGGTTTAGCTATCTTGCTACAAACCAGATTGGGAATTTCACGACCTTTGGTTCCTCATACCCGGGTGATGAACTCCCTGATCAGGAGAACGTCCAATGGCAGGATATTCCGTTTCATTTTCCTCTACCCAGACAGGCATTTAATAATATAGAACTGGATAGCCAGCGGATTCCAGTACCATTGGATCTATATTCGACATTATATATTCTGGGTGCGGCAGATAATGGTTCATACCATGAATTCATTAGTTTTGAACGAGCTGGAGAGCGAATGGGGAGAGCATCATTGGATCTGACCAACTGGACTGCGACGACTCCACATTATAATGAAGAGATTATGTTTCAGTGTAGTGGGACGTGTACACAAAAGGGGACCTTGCTGACATCCAAACAGCCTATTATTTGGTTTCAGCAGATTACGCTGGAAGAACCCATTTCATTTGATAAGATTCTAATGCCAGACAATCCATGCATGCATATTTTTGCACTAACCCTAGGGAAGGAGTGGAATATATGAATATTCAGCCAAGAGAAGCACATACAGAAGGTGAAGATTGTTTTACCCTATGTGTAAGTAGCATTCTCAACTATAAAGAAATCACGAATTTCCTGGCGGTATGGAAGCAATGCGGAATGATGTACCATGAAGACCCGGAGAGAGGCACCCCGAAACTTGTCCCTACGTATATGACTGTTGAAAATGAGTTTCAACGCATTCATCATATTGATCTGAACATCGTCAGAAAAAATGAACAGACCGAGGTAATAAAGGAAATCATGACGTTACTTCAGCAAAAAGAAGCAGTTATTGTATGGGTTGATGTATTTTACATGCAGTATAATTCACTCTATCAATTACTTCATTCGTCGCATTGCATTGTCTTGTCCGACTATGCAGACGGGCAGTTTGAGTTTATCGATGATTTTTATCATTTGAAAGGCAATATGGATGAACAGACGTTATTTGAAGCGCTTGATCTAGGTCAGACGCCTTTAATTCGTGAGGGCACGCGTTATCGTTATGCTACATTGGATGTTGGAAATGCTGTCCAACAGGTGAAAGAAAGAGAGTTCTATAACATGCTTCATCAAAATCATGAAATCATGGATGGGAAATCGGAGCAGCTGATCAAGCAGGTTGAGTGGTACGAACTGGTTAATCCGCAAGTAGGCCTGCCTGCCATTGAAAGGTATATAGACTCTACACGTCAGCATATGAAAGATTCATCCGCATTGACCGAGGAATACCTGGACAATATGTATGGCGACTTGGCGAGCATAAGTAATAACAGATATTTGTATGGCCATTTCCTAAGAGAAGGAATACCGTTTAATCCTGATATTGATCAACTGGTGGAAACGTACGAATATGCTGCGCAACGATGGAATCTTGCTGCTAATATGACATTGAAGAGTCAGTACCTGGATATGGATAGTCGTCATAAGATGTTAAATCGGGTTCTGGGTAAAATCGGAGAAATTATAGGTGTAGAACAAGAGGCTCATGACATGGTCAAACATTTTGTTGCGAGTTAGGATGTCAGTCAGTATATTTTACGCAAAAAGGCCCGTGAAGCGAATATCGCTTTACGGGTCTTTTTTATGACTTGTATCATATTAGGCAGCTGCCTTTTTCCGTGACTGCATTCTAAGATACACCTGAGAGAAAATAACGGATGCCAGTGCGACCACGGTCATACCCCAGAAAATATTGGTGTACGCCGAGGAGAGTGGCAAGTTCTGCATCGCCGTTAAGGCTACGCCAGTAACTGCAACGCTGAAAGCACCGCTGAAGAACTGACTGAGTTGGAACAGTCCCATACCTGCGCCCACCTGATCCATGGTCAGGTTACCAGACAATTCATTGGACACGCTGGTGGTCAGGGATGAGAAACCAACGCTGAGCAGGACATACACAGCCATAATGGCGTAGATGTTATTGTCTGCAAATAAGGCGAACAAGCTGGCAGCGGCCAGGAGCAACCATGGTGCAAACTTCAGTAATAATGTATTGCCGTGGCGGTCAATCATTCGACCGATTCGATTGGACAACAGCATGGACACGACTGCGCCCGGGAAGATGACAAGTCCGGATTGAGCAGGGGTCAGTCCATATAGATGCGCCAGAATTTGCGGCAGCAGGAACAGCGTTGAGAAGTTATTGATATACGATACAATACCCAGCGAGCTGAGCATCATATATTTCTTGTTTTTGAACAAAGCAGGCTGAACAAATGGATCTGCCGCGCGCCGAATTCGGAGCCAGAACAGAAGCAGTGCCGCTGCACCGATAACAAGCGTGAACCACTGACGTGAAGTCAGGAATAACAATACACCGGTAGTACCGATCGCAAGAAGCACGGCACCCAGCAGGTCGAATGAACCTTTTTGCGGGGTTTCCCGAGGAAGCAGTTTAAAGAATACAGGAATCAAGAATAACGTTAGTCCCGTAACGATAAACAGATCATGCCATCCCAGAAATTGAGTAATACTTCCCCCAATGACGGGACCAAGTCCAAGCCCCAGTGAACTGGCGGACATGATGACAGCCATCGATTTACCCCGGCGATCATTGGGAATGTATCGTGTAATCAGTACAATGGCGAGACCCGGAACAGAAGCAGCACCCGCAGCCTGAATCAGACGTGCAATAAGCAAAATGATGAAATGATTACTGAAGAACCCGAGAACGGATGCTGCACCAAGTAACGTAAGCCCGGTTGTGAATAATGTACGAATGGGTATGAAATCCGATAGACGTGAGAACGTAATCGAGGAGATGGCAAATACAATGGAATACCCTGTAACAATCCATGAGGAAGCGACGGAAGTAAGCATGAATTCGGCTGCAATTTTGGGCAGCGCCAGATTAAACATCATTGTATTCATAACAACGAGTACAACGGTGAAGCCAAGCAAGCCTACAATTAATCCTTCCTGTATTCCGGTCCGTTCCCCTGATGATGCGGTTGCGGTGTTGTTCATAAAAACCTCCTAAAGTGATGTGTATTTCGCAACATTTCAGAAACGGTGTGTAACATTTGCAAAATGTAGTATGATGTCAATCCCGTGCCTAACAGCAGGGGTTACATAACGAAATCATTAAAGTTCGATTGGTGTCGAACATTAGAAATATATCATGGATCTGTGTTAGAATACAATGCATAGTCTGAAAAAAGGAGACTACCGTATGAAAATTTTACATCATCCACAGGTGTCAGATATTGAACTTTCCTCCGTACTGTATGCGCTGAGTGACCCGACTCGCCTTGGGATTGTTGCGGAAGCAGCCAGAAGCGGGGAGCAGCCGTGCAGCCATTTTCATGCACCTGTTGTGAAGTCAACGATGTCACACCACATTCGAACTCTGCGGGAAGCCGGAGTTATTCGGGTCAGAGTGCAAGGCACCCAGCATTTTCTCACCCTGCGGTCCGATGATTTGGAAATGCGCTTTCCAGGACTCCTGCAACCATTATTGCAGGCCGCAGCTCAGTCGAGCACAGATCTTTCCTAAATGTTGTCCTTTCTTCAGGTCGAAGAGGGGACATTTTTTATTTTCTAATACGGGATGTTCAAAAAAGTAAACGATTCAGCACCGAGAAGGTGAACGCAAGATTCGATGTCGAGTTCGCTTCTTGGGCTACTTCGTGATCAATTGGGGACTTTTTGAACAACCTTTAAAACTGATGCGACATTCTGTGTCGTACCATGCCCTATATAATAACGGTGAACACACAAACCATATTGAAAAGAGGTTCACAACCATTGGCAAAAACCAAAAGAGGACGCGTCTTGTGGAGTCTTCCTTCCAGGGGCCGGGGAACATGCCCGGTATGTAGCAGTACCCGAATAAAATTGTTGTATACGCAAACAAAAACAGACGGTACAAGTCTGAAAGTATGCAAGAAATGCTCCAAAGCAGTGCAATCCAGAGTGGATAAGGCACACGTCTGACATATCAGGCCTGTTCTTCGGAACAGGCCATGTCTTTTGATATAATAAGTGAAATAGGATCGGAAAAGATCGGGGGCGGGAAGATGAGTAATATGCATCGGATTCACTGGTTTGACGAACAGATTCGGGGAGGACGTTTTCCGAATAGCAGCTGGCTTGCCCGTGAATTTGAAATCTCCCGTCGTCAGGCTCAGCGTGATATTGAATATATGGCAAGTTCCTTGCGAGCCCCTTTGGTGTATATGGCAAAATATCGGGGCTATTGTTATGAGGATCAGACTTTTCGATTGCCCCATTTGTATATGACAGAAGAAGAGCAACGTGTGTTGAAATATCTGGCGCATCGATATCGACATTACGATTATGATCAAGCAGACGCGGTGAAACGTGTAGCACATTTGCTGGAGCGTTTTACGTTGGAGGAACAACAGATGGGAAGTAGCGAGCTTCCGGTGTTTTCGGCGCAACCGAAGCAACTGCAATTCTTTGAATTATTGTCCCATGCCATAACTGACTTGCGCAGAGTACATATTCATTACAGGGATCATGATGGAGAACGGCAGTTTTCCTTGTGCCCATTAAAGATGATATCCCAGTTTAACGCCGATTACGTGGTGGGTTATGAAGCAGACCCCGTGCAGCAAGTGGCCATTCGATTGGAAGGCATTGTTCATGTATCAATATCGGATGAGAGATTTGAGTATAGATCAGACGCCTTGCTAGGTGGATGGGAAGAATCATTGCCTGTACGTAAACCGTTTGTAGCTGAGATTCGTTTGAAGGAAGTGCAGCAAATGGAGATGTGGCAGGGGTATCGTATTCGGGCAAGCCACGATCGGATTTATTCGGTTGAATTTTATGACACGGACGCTTTCTTGCAGCATTTGTTTATTAGCGAATGGGAAGAGCTTTTGTCTCCTGGGTGGCTTAGACGCAAGCTTCAGCAAAGCGCAGAAGGGTTGATCCACAGGCTTGGAACATAGAGTGAGTCTGTAAACAGGCAACAAACGAGCAGATGCAGAGCAAGCTGCTGTTTCTCGTAAATACATCAGGCAAACCACCATGGAGAGGAGCTTTTTCTTTGGCTGAAGTCGTGTTAAATAACCTCATCATGAAGCGGGAGTCCAAATCATACGTGGATAGTCTGCATGCGATACTAACCCATACGGTCCAGTTTCAAGGTTCCAAATATGTACTTGCCGGATATACAGGCATGGCTTTCAAGCTGGCGGTGCATCGCCGACTACTTCCCATGTCGGTTACAGCGTATGGACAATGGGGGGAAGCACATCGTCCCGGAGTTGATAACCTGGGGATATTCACGATCTGGGATGGGGGACGTACACGTCATTCCACGTTTGGTTATTACCAGCAGGATGCAGTGAATTGGGTGAGACGCAGTATTGATGAAGGTACTGGTGTGATCTACTGGATTCCTGAGTTCGGTGTTATTTCTGGATATGATGACCGTGACCGCATCTTTTATGTGCAAGACGGATGGAGCAAGGAACCGCAGATTTTGTTGTATGACAATTTCGGTTTAAACTTTACCGGATTTTGGTATTGTCAGGTATTTGGTGGTCAGGTCCGCATTTCTGAACAACAGATGCTGCTGGAATCCCTGCGACTGGCGATAGAGGATTGGGATATTCCCTATCGTCTGTTACCTGATCAGAATATTGCTTCAGGTAGAAAGGCATATGAGGTGTGGGTGCTGGCTTTACGGAGTGGGGATTTTGATGAGTCGGGTGCGGGTTATATTTTGGAATCCTTCTGCCATTCGCGAACCGAAATAAGAATGTATCTGCAGGATGTTCGAGGGATATGGAACGAACTGGATCAGGCTTATAGATGTTATGAACAGCTTGGGACGTTAATTGACCAAATGAAAGGATATATGGTTCAGCAGGAGAATAGACGTGTCTTGAGACCAGATATCACAGAAGATCTAGCACAGTTACTAGTGAAGGCGAAAGCATTAGAAGAGCAGGCTATTGATTATTTTCGATTGATATCCAGGAAGTATCCTGACCGTAAAAGGTCTACTATACCACGGTGGGGAGCACATTCAGCACGATAGATGAGAGAGGAAGGGAGTGAAGGATGATGGCGACAAAAGTAGTATTGCAGGACTGGATTCGCTTCCCGCAAGCCCCAACCTCTGCTGATGCACACCTATCATGGAATGGTGTGGGTTCGTATACAGATGCGATGTACCGTATTTTATTGCACACACAGTGGATGGATTTCCCGCGCCACATGATTGCAGGTATGACGGCAAGTGCATTCCGATTAGTGGTGGATCGGCGTCTGACCGCAGAATCAATCTCGGCATACAACTGGATGGCAGAGAACTTTGTGGCGGCTGATTTTCTTGGCGTAACTACGGGACAGCATGGTGGATTGTCATTTGAACCGACTTTTCCGCTCTATCAGAAGCAGGCCGTATTGGACATCAAGGCGTCCATTGACCGGGGGGTAGGTGCGATTCTCTGGCATGATCAATTTGTCATTGCTGCCGGATATGATGATGCGGAGCAGGTGCTATTCATCTGTGAAAGTAAAGGCAATGAAATCATTCGTCTTTCTTATGATTCATTTGGCAGGAACAGTACGCCATACTGGTACTATCAGGTGCTGGAATCTCATGAATCTGTGGATCTATGGGAAGTTTGCAAGGAATCATTAATTCAGGCCGTATACAAATGGGAAACCCATGACTACATGCTGCCCTCCCAGGATTATGCCTGTGGAGCGGCTGCGTATACGGTTATGGCTACTACTTTGCAGGCTGGAGCATATGATACAGAACAAGCGGCGACTGTACTGCGCTATTATGCCAGATCAAGACTGGACATTGCCTCTTATGTTGCAGGGCTGGCGTACCTATCAGATCGGATGGTTCATGTCATGCATGAGTATGCATTGCTCGCAGAACTGTATTCGGAAATTGTTGATGTAGTTAATGATTCAATCTCATGGAATACGAAGGAACCGAAATGTGTGCAGAACGTGATTGAGCTTATCCGAGAGGCACGAGTGACCGAACAACGTGCCATTGATGCCATTAAACGTGCCTTTCCAGAGACGATACACAATCGCTTTGATGACGTAGGTTTAAGATGAATGAAGCATGATAGCTAACATATTGAAAAGCTCAGCTGAATAAAACCGGAGAGGCGACAGCCGATCCGGTTTATTTGATTTGAACAGATGTGTAACATCAGTTTGTGTGAACCCCGCAATAATAAATTTCACAAGAAAAAATAACCAAAATTTTAATTTTGGGGTAATCCAAACCCCCTATTGTTCCGAATATTATATTAGATGGTCTTTTTTGGATGATGATATTCAAGGATAACAGGGGGCGGGAGTATGGTACATAATCCGGAAACCATTCAGGAATGTATCGAACATGCACGGCAAAGGCTCTACCAGATTGCTGATCAATATGCGGAACTGTGGCATCCGGAGGTTATTCGCCAATCCATGGTGCTGGATGAATTAATTAATGAATATAACAACGCTATTCGCGGCAGAAAAATCTCAAAACAACTGAAATAATGAGCTTATAGAGTGCACTTATACAACGGAGAAGAATCCCATGATGGGATTCCGTGTGTTTGCCTTACTCTTTTACCGCCCCGAGCACAATTCCCTTTACGAAGAAACGCTGCAAGAACGGATACACGAGCAGAATCGGCAGAGCGCCAATAAAGATCTGAGCCGCATTCACCGTACGCTGAGACATGTTCTGGAGCTGCGTTGCATCCACGTTCATGTTGGAGAAATCCTGCTGTACGATTATGGTCTGCATTAACGTGGCGAGTGGATATTTGGAAGCATCATTCATATAGATCAGCCCGTCGAACCAGGAATTCCACTGACCTACCATGGTGAATAAAGAGATCGTCGCAATCGCGGGCATGGAGACTGGCAGATAGATTTTGAACAGGGTCGTGATATGATTGGCCCCATCGATGAATGCAGCTTCTTCCAGTTCTTTCGGTACGTTGCGGAAAAAGTTCATCATCAGAATCAGGTTCCAAACAGCGACCGCTCCCGGCAAAATGAGAGCCCACATCGTATTAATCAGTCCAAGCTTCTGAATCAAAATATAGGACGGAATCAATCCCCCGCTGAACAGCATCGTGAAGATGAAAAACCATGCATATAACGAGCGCCCCTTGAAGTGCAGACTTTCCTTGGATAATGGATAAGCCGTCAGGAAGACAAGTGTCATACTGAGCAGTGTGCCCAGAACCGTACGCTGGACTGAGATCCAGAGTGCACTGAGAAAGTTACTGTTACCAAATGTTTTGGTGTACGCGTCCACCGTAAAATCAATCGGCCAAAGTGTTACCAGATTGGCGGATGCTGCCGCCTTACCACTGAAGGAAACGGCCAGAATATGGACCAGCGGCAGGATGCACAGGATCGAGACGGCCGCGATGAATATCAGGTTAAAACCATTGAATATACGGTACCCGGTTGTTTTGTGATACACCTTGATTCCCCCTTAATGCATTATGCTAACCCTTTTAGAAAATACGATAATTGGCAATTTTGTACGCCATTCGGTACGCGGAGATGACCAGGAACATCGCGACAAATGATTTGAATAGTCCAACAGCGGTCGCAAAGCTCATTTTGCCATTCAGAATCCCCATCCGGTAGACAAAGGTATCAATAATATCGCCTTTCTCATACACCAGCGGATTGTACAGGTTAAAGATCTGGTCAAAACCTGCATTCAGGATATTGCCCAGTGATAACGTACCTACCACGATAATCATCGGCACAAGTGCAGGCAGGGTAATATGTAATGTCTGTCTGAGCCGCGTTGCTCCATCTACCTCAGAAGCCTCATACAATGCGGGATTAATGCCTGCAAGTGCTGCCAGAAATACAATCGTGCCGAATCCAAATTCCTTCCATACATCACTGACCACCACCGTTACACGGAACCAGTCGCCATCCCCCAGAAAGAAAATTGGTTCAACACCAGCCGCCGCCAGCACCTGGTTTACCAGTCCACCTTCCGGTGATAACATATCGAGCAGAATGCCGCCCAGGACTACCCAGGATAGGAAATGGGGCAGATACACCAAGGTCTGTGAGAAACGTTTGAACGTGGAGTTCCGAACCTCATTCAGTAAAATGGCAAATACAACAGGGGCGATAAGTCCGGCCACAATTTTCATTGAAGCGATCAGTACCGTGTTCCAGATGACCTGAACGCTGTCGGGATATTCGAACATGAACCGGAAGTTGTCCCAGCCCACCCATTTGGAGCCAGTGAACCCCAGCCAGGGTTTAAAATCCTGAAAAGCAATAATAATGCCGCCCATGGGCACATAGGCGAACAGCAATGTGAGCAGTACAGCAGGCAGCAGCATCAGATGCAGCGGCCACGTGCGTTTGAAATTCCAGCGGGTACGTTTGCGTGGATGAGGTGTCATTTTTCGTCCCGGCGTATGGGTTGTTAACGGTTGTTCGATAGCCATCAGGGTCCCTCCTTTATCTCGTCCAACCCTGGAAACATGAGGCGAGCAAGCCTCTGCACAGAGTGGAGCAACTGAATTATAGCAACGGAAAAGGGCGGACTATAGAACAACATTTCAATGCGGATGTTGAAATATTAACTTGTTGATGGAAACAGGGGATTACAAGTTGCAGGAAAGCGTGCGAATATAAAATCAACTAGAAATGTAAGGGTTTTCAATATAAAATAGGACTTCGGTATAGAAGGACTTCAAATTCAGGGACAGGGTGAAACGATGAAATTCACAGTATTTGCGAAGACGGTCATTCTCTTAATCTGCCTGCTTGTACCCATTCTGCTGCTCTATACGTACGCGAACCAGGCAAATGTGGATATGGTCGTCGAAGAGAAACAGCAATCGAGTCTGAACCAGTTCAATTATTTCAGTTCTCAGGTAGATAAAAATATCGAGCAGCTTTCGCTGTATGGCCTGACGTTGCTGCGAGATCCGAGTATTCTGCATTACCGCTACATGACGGACTCAACCAGCCAATATGAGAAAAACAGCATCTATCTGGATATTCTCGACAAATTATCGTTGTACCAGTCCACCAGCCGTTGGAAGAACGATATTACCATTGTGCTGCCACAAGCGGAACTTGTGTTATCTACCATGTCCAGCCGGACGGTCTACGATGAGAAAATGTTGACGTTTCCGCAACCTGGTCAATGGCAGCTGGAGAAGGGGAGTTTCACCTACTTTTTCACGGATAACTACGAGTGGAATGAAAAACCGGTGAACGCAGGCGTGCGAACGGTGATGGAGATTGATTTTGACCCGATGAACATCGTTGCCATGTTGGATGATTTTAAAGAAACGCAGGGCGGAGATCCTTTCTTGCTCGTACCAGGTAACGATCCATTGCTGAACCGTACGGCAGACCCCGAACTGGTCGAAGCGATCATGCGAGATATCCCCTTTAACGGACCGGAGAGGGAAGGTAATCATCAGCTGGAGGTGGGCGACAAACAGTATCTGGTCAGTTACGTGCACTCCAAACAACTGCAAGCAGTGTACGTGAACCCGGTGGTATTGGATGATCTGCTGAACCCGATGGATAAGAGCCGAAATATGTTTATTACCTCCATTCTGTTACTGCTCGTGCTGAGTATCGGGGCTGCACTGCTTTTGTATCGAAAAGTTCAGGTGCCCATCCATCGTTTGATGAGAGGGTTGCAACAGATTCGCAAAGGCCAGCTGTCCACACGTATTCCGGTCGATCACTCCCGTGATGAATTCGCGTACCTGACCCAGAGCTTCAACCATATGGCAGAGCAGATTCAGGAACTGATCGAGAAGGTATACGAGGAACGTATCCGCTCACGGGAAGCCACACTGAAACATCTGCAATCACAGATCAATCCACATTTTCTGTACAACTGCCTGTTTTATATCAAAAATATGACCCAGCTTGGCAACCGGGAAGCGGTGATTGCCATGTCGCTAAGTCTGGGAGATTACTATCGCTACATTACGCGAGGCGAGAATGACATGACGACAGTGGAGGAAGAGATCCGGCTATTAGACCATTATCTGTCCATCCAGCAGATGCGGACCAACCGGCTGACCTACGAGATTGCCGTACCGCAGCACTTGATGCAGCTCCATATTCCGCGGCTGCTCATTCAACCCATCGTAGAAAATGCGGTGATCCACGGCATTGAGCCGATGGAGGGCAGTGGGCATGTCGTCGTAACGGGGATGGCGGTACCCGAACATATTGAGGGGCGGAAATATACAAGATATAGCCTGTTTGTAGACAATGACGGTGTCACGCTGACAGCGGAAGAGATTGCGGAATTGGAACGGGAGATCAATGAACCGATGGGCGAGGAGATTGGAACAGGCACGTGGAATGTGCACCAGCGTCTCGTTACGCGTTATGGGCTGTCGTCTGGTCTTCATTTTGGAGCGATTCCCTACGGTGGACTTAGTGTAGAAATTCGATGGTTTGAGGAGGAACAACCGCATGATGAATCTGATGGTCGTGGATGATGAACATTCCGCAGTAGAGTCGATCGCTGTCTCCATACCGTGGAGAGAACACGGGATTGGTCAGGTATTCAAAGCTTATTCAGTCAAAGAGGCACTGGAACATATGGCAACACATCAGGTCCATATTATTATCACGGATATCCGCATGCCGGGTATGTCCGGTCTGGATCTGGTCAGTCACATTCGGCAAAAGTGGGAACAGACCAAATGTATTATTTTATCGGGGCATGCTTCCTTCGATTATGCGAAGCAGGCGCTCAAACATGGGACAGTCAGTTACTTGCTTAAACCGGTCCGTGATGAGGAACTGATCGAATCCGTGCAGCAGGCCGCCGTGCAGATTCGCCTGGAAGGTGAGAAACAAATGCTGCATCAGCGGGCCATGTATTCGGTAAGGGAGCATCTGCCCGAGAAGCGGGCGGAGCTGATGAAGGATGTACTGTTAGGGCATAAATTTGCGGATGCTGAACTCGAAGGCAAGTTGGGGCAATTGGAGATCGGGTTCCGGCCACAGGATAAAATGCAGCTGCTGCTCATCCGGTATGATGACCATCAACCCACACATAGAGCATTTCGACTGATGAAGTAC
The DNA here is from genome assembly GCF_055687625.1 of Paenibacillus sp. CB74. Taxonomy (NCBI): domain Bacteria; kingdom Bacillati; phylum Bacillota; class Bacilli; order Caryophanales; family Paenibacillaceae; genus Paenibacillus; species Paenibacillus sp. CB74. The sequence continues at coordinate 6,351,274 of NZ_CM146009.1, forward strand.
GCCATCTCCAATGTGGTGGAAGAGATCTACGGCAGTACCTATCATCTCTGCCATACGGATGACGCCTATGATGATCTGGTCTTTATGGCCAGTCCCAAACAAACCCAAGCCGAACCGGAAATGCTAATGGGCCGACTTGGAGAACGGTTGCTTCACAGTGTGAGGCAGTATCTGAACGCGACCATTTCCCTGTCCGTTAGTCGTATGGGGCGTTTTCCAGATCAGGTGCCTCAGCTATATCATCAAGCCGTCAGTGCACTTCGCAAGCAAGCCGATGCGGGCAAAGGATTACATCTGAATCCGGCAGCGGGAACCAATGGAGCCACGTTGAAGTCACTTGCGGCGCTGTATGAACCGCCAGGTCTGACGGCGCTGCTGGAAGCGGGGCGCATGGAGGATGCACACCGCAAGATTGATCAGATCTTTGCTGAACTGTCGAACAGTGTGTTCCCGGAACATGTGTATGTGGCTTTTCATTATCTGGCGGCGGCTTTCTCCTATATGGCTCATCGGGAAGGAAGGCAGTTAGCCGAAGTGCTTGGCGAGCAGTACCAGCAGTTGCTCAAGGATGGTTATGGCATCTCACTGCGTAGTCTGGAAACGTGGACTCGGTCTGTGATGCAGCAGTGGGCTGAGAGCACCAGCGATGCGGGTCAGGATGCCGGATCAACGCTGATTCGGCAGGTGCAGCAATGGATTGATCATCATCTGGGCGAGGATCTGTCGTTGCAGGTCATTGCCGGAGAGGTGCATCTGCACCCGGTATATCTGTCCAAAATGTACAAACAATCCACAGGCGAAGGCATTAGTGATTACATCATCCGTTCCAGAATGGAACGTGCGGTTCATTTGCTTAAGCATACGGCGATGAAGATCTATGAAGTCGGTCAGGAAGTGGGGTACAACAACACGCCTTATTTCATTCAGGTGTTCCGCAAACATTATGGACTGACCCCGCAGGATTTTCGGAACGGTTAACAAATCGATATGAACATTGAAATTGTGATATATGTTTGCCTCCCCGGCTGCACTATCCTTTTCATGTAAGGTGCATTTGGCACATAAGGGTATCCAAGTTACCTGAGGAGGGGTTAGTTCATGTATAGAAAAATGATGACGGCATTACTCGCAATAACGATGGTTGCTGTAACGGCATGTAGTTCGGGGGCCAAGGAAGAACCGGCCAAGGAAGCTGCTGCACCACTTGCTCTGCAAGACGGGAAGTATGAACCTGAGGTACAGATGAGTTATCTACGAGCCTGGAATGATGATACGAAATTCAAGAATGGGGAAACCGCACAGAACAATGTGCATACGAAATGGGCCAAGGAACGACTCGGCATCGATCTGACCACACCGTGGGCTGTATCGGTAACGAATGATGCATTTTACACGAAATTGCGCCTGTCCCTGTCGGCTAACGAAGAACTGCCGGATATTGTATCCATTCGGGGAGACTACAATCTGGTGCGGGAATTAATTGAGTCCGGCAAATTTGCGAATGCAGGCGAGTTGTTTGACAAGTATGCTTCGGACACATGGAAACAGGCATCCGAATCGGCACCGGAAGAATGGTATCCGTACATGTATGAGGGCGAGCGTTACGGTATTCCAATCTTCGATTATGCCTACAATGGTGATTCGGTCATGTTTATCCGGGAAGACTGGCTGAAGAAGCTGGGACTGGAAGAACCGAAAACGATCGATGAGCTGGTTACGGTCATGGATGCTTTTACGAATCAGGACCCGGATGGAAACGGTAAGAAAGATACGTATGGTCTGACGGTGGGCATGAAAAATGCGCTGAATACCTGGATGACGGAATCCGGCTGGATCTTCGGCATGTACAACACGATGCCTGGACAGTGGAATGATGCTGGAGACGGAACACTGCAATATGGTTCCATTCAGCCAGGCGTGAAGGAAGGCCTCGCGACAATGAAGGATTGGTTGTCCAAAGGTTACCTGCCCAAAGAAGCTGGCGTGTATGACGAGATCAAGGCAGCAGAACTGTTTACCGCAGGTAAAGCAGGCATTATCGTTGGACCACACTGGATGCCAAATTGGCCGATTGATGATGTGAAGAAAAATGTGGATGGTGCCACGTACAAAGCCATTGCATTACCTACTGGGCCAACAGGTGAGAGCCACCAACATGGATCTGGTGCAAGCAATGGCGTTGTGTTGATTAACAAAGACATGGCGAACCCGGAGATTTTCTTCACATATCAGAATTATCTGTTCGACAATTTTGCCAACCCGGAAGTAGGCAGCGAGTTCGAGCATGGCTTCGCGCAAGGATATGACTATGACATCGTGGATGGCAAAGTCGTTGGTGAAGCTGAAGTGAAGGATGGCGTATCACCACTCAAATATACGATTACGTATGATGGTGCCCGAATTCCGAATCTGATGATGGATACGCTGGCGGAACTTGCGAAGGGCAAAGAGCCAGAGACTCCTTTTGAGAAAAATACGAAGATTGCCAACAAACCTGAAGTATTTGCGGCCGCTGAAGTGGTCGTTGCGAATAAAGATAATGCGATCAAGAACAAATTCACGGGAGCTCCAACCGAGACGATGAAAATGAAGAAGGACGCAATCGACAAGCTGGAGAAGGATACGTTCAGCAAGATCATCTATGGCCAGGTGGGCATTGAGGAATTTGATGCGTTTGTGACGAAGTGGAAATCCATGGGCGGCGATGATATTACCGCCGAAGTGAATGAGTGGTATAAGACAGTTAATTAATATTCAAAGCAGGTTAGAACTGATGAATTCATCAGTCTAACCTGCTTTTTGGTATGTCTCAGATATATTATGACTCGCAGCGGACAAAGGTAACGTTTTTGCCTAAAATCACATTATCCACCTTCCATCCGGCATTTAACCAGGATAGCGCCTGTGTATGATTCATGGCATTATTCACCCACCATTGCTCGCGATTATAGGCTGTCGGGGGTAACTTAAATCCGAGAATTTCCTCAAGCTCTGCATATGTAAGGGTGATTGCAACCTGATTCAAATAGTTTTCCAAAGGGAAGTATTTGCTGTAGCTCATTTCGTCTGACCTCCTGAAAAGGAATATCATGATTATACAACGTGGGCATGATGATAGCGAGGGCATACCGAGAGCCTACATAGATGTGAAAGGCATCCGTAGATCTCTTTGACTAGGGCATGTCTTAAATACCACTTATGGTTATCTTTCACCACCTTTTCTCCCCCTGCTGCCTTATTGTTCCCCATGTACTTGAGAGAGTAAAATAATAGGTAGTATACGAACAACAATACGTATTTATAACAGAGATGCCCCGGATTGGTCCGGGATTCATAGAGGTTCAAGTTTGGTTGATGAACATCATTAGATGCATGGGAAGGCAGGAGATTCGATGAGTACACTTTATGACCAGGCAATGGAAGAGATGATAACGACAATTCATGAATGGTTTGATGAACAGGAACAGCGGGATGACTTGGAAAGTGTTGTGAAGCGAACTACGCTGCAAATGGGCATTTTCAATGATATTTTGCTGGATTATAGACCTGGACGGACTACAGTAGACAGTGTGGATCTGGGTTTGGATGATGGTCTGAAATCGAAGCAGGCAGGAGCCTTTACCGAGGAACAGGTTCGTAACGAGATTGGACCTAGGCTAGTAGAGGTTGTTCAGGGAAGACTGGACAAGCTGGCCGATTCCCCGTTGATTGACTATCGATTTACCTTCCGTGGTAAATTCCCTACAACAGAAGGAAAGCTGCAACTGACTTTGCTGGAATATATCAATGAAGAGAAAAAGCAGCAGTTGCTTGAGCGTATTCATACATACATTGATCAGAAGCTGGAGAATGGTGCATATCCAACAAAGCCGTTGGAATCCTTCTTTTTGACGCGTCATCTGCTTGACCCTAAACTGTTTCCTGAACTGGATGTGGCATGGATTCTCAGGCAGTATGACCGGATTCAAGAGTTGAATCAGGGTCGCCCGGAGGCGCTTGCCGAACATCGTGGTGATATTACTCGTGCGTTGAAGGCATGGGCGGAGAGTCAGTTCTTGCCACAGTATTATGATGTGCAGTCTTCTGCATATCGTACCAATGAATATTCGCTTAAGCCAGGAGCGACGTTGGAATGGGATGTTGAATCACAGACAGACCAATCGTCGGATAAGAAGCAGAAGGCGCAAGTAGCCGGGACTCAACCGATAGATCTACTGTTATACGCGGCGGTGATGATTCTACGATTTGAGCCGAATTATAGCAAAGCCGAAGGTCAGACTTACCTGGAACTCGCGAAGCAACTCGGCAGCAGACGTGCGGCACTGATGATGACGGAAGGCAGCGGGACGTATGCGAAAGAGGATATTCATGTGAAAACGGAAGAAGTGGAATGCAAAGCAAATGATGTATTCGCTCTGATGACCATTCACATTCGGAAGGAAGATCCTGGTGCCTATCAGCAGGCACTTACCTTTATCACTCATTTGTTGAAGCAGGGCTTTCCAAAAAGTTATAAGATCAAGCTCAAGTCCAGTGTAAAACAATATTTGCCGATCAAAGGACTCGCCAAGTCGGATACGCACCGATTCTTTGCCAATGCATTGAAGTACCCGGAGCTATATTCACTCCTGGAAGAGTATGCGCGTGAGGCTATCCAGGAGTTTGAGTTTTACGAGGATACCGAGGGAGAGAAAAATGGTATGCCAGGCAGTTATGCAACCTTTGGACTGGGTCTTGTGGATGAGCGGTATTTCCCGCTGATTGAATATTACATGGGCGAAGTGGATGATGAGCATCAGTTAATTCAGGATAAGTTCATTGCGGCATTTGTGGAACAACAGGGTGTAACGGCTCAGTCCATACCTGCGTTAGTCGCCAGCTTGCGTCGTTCAACGGATAGTCTGAAGCTGAAGATTCAGCCTGAGCTGGAGAATGATGAAATACTCGAACGGTTGGTTAGGCAGATTCAAGGACTTGAGCATTACGAAGTGGAACGTGTACTTTACCCAATCTTCGGCAAGGTGGAGAAGCTCACAACGCTCGCTCGCAAAGCGGAAGGAAGACGGAAGGAATTATTGCTGAAACTGTTGCAGGCCGCAGGCAAATAAAAATGTAAACAGGGCAAGGAAGATTGTACTGGGCCAGACAGTGGAGCATTTTAGCGAATTGAAAGTGCATTAGGAGAGGCGGGGGAAGTTGTGGAAGCTTTGAGTCGAGACATGTGGCAGGAGTTGAATGCCCAGGACAAAGAGGCTTGGATGCGTAAGCTGATTCATCAGTTACCGGAAGGTATGGTATATGAGGGTCTCGAGACATTTGAACGATTCGGTCAGCGAATCCAGACAGGTGTGTTTACGCATGAAGAGGAGAGGTTTGTATTTGTGCCTGGGAACCGCATAACCCTCGGCTGGGATCGTTGGCAATATGGAATGAACGAAGAGACCTCAGCCGACCTGCATGAAACGGTCAGTGAGTATGGTGTGGAGGACGTGGATTCGTTTCTGGCGAGTCAGATGTCACCTGTCAGAACGGTTAACATTGCGCCCATGCTCGTGGAATGTGAGAACATTTCGCTGGGCTGGATTGAAGTGTCCGAGGAGGAAGCCTTCGCGCAGGAAGATTCTGATTTTCCGGCAGCACTGGAGCAGTTTAAACAGTCGGAGATCCGTGAAAATGAATTGCATCAACAATTCCGTCTGATTCGCCAAAGTGAAGATGAAGTGCGAATCCTGTGGTTCAACGAGGGAATAGAACTGGAAGACGTCGTGAGAGAGGAAGCAGCGGCGGGCTTTGGTCTGCTGACTGAAGACGAATGGGAGTATATCTATGGTGGCGGTTGTCGCACGTTATTCCCTTGGGGAGACAGCTTCGACTATACGATGAGATTGAGGCATTTTGGAAGTGTGGAAGGCATGGATGAAACTGTGGATGGATCGGCAGAGACGGCCTCTTCACGAGTTGAAAAAAAGGATGATCGTGCTTATGATCTGGAACTGCCGAATTTCTTTGGCATAAAGTTTGCTGGTGATCCCTACAAATATGAGCTTACGCTCGATTCGGCTGGGGATGTGATGCCCAAAGGCGGAGACGGCGGGAGTCTGATATGTGGTGGTACAGGGCCTCTGGTTGGTTTCTTGCCTGCTGCTGCGGTCTATTATCGAGACGTTAATGCCAGTGAACTCGACTGGGAGGATTTGATGGATGCGATGGTGTATCGCAGGGTTGTTCGTTTAACGGAATTGGTACTTTAATTATGATGAAACGTATCTATCAAGCTGTTGCTCCATATACGGATGAGGAAATTCAGATCATCATGGAGCGGCAGTTGTTGGAAGAGTTATTATATCTGCCCTTATCCGTTGGCATGTTTCATCAGGACTGGAGGGTCGCACAGAATATATGTCTTCGGGTGGCAGATCATCCGAATGCCAATGTCAGAGCCAATGTAGTCATGGGTTTGGCTCATACGGCACGTACCAAAGGAAAATTAGAAAAACGGCTAGTAAAGCCTGTTGTGCTGAAGGAACTTAGGGAGAATAGTGCATTTAGGGGAACCATCCTAGACGCCATCGAAGATATCAATATGTTCATGAATTGGAGACTAGGGAGAAAGCATTTGGAGAAAGGAGAGCACGATGTTTAAAAGATATTTCCTCACATACATTGCGACACATAAAGGGCAAGGATAAAATACACATCAAATCAGCCCCAGCTCATAGAGTGGGACCAAAATGATGTGTGTTTATATTTCCTATTTCGATCTAAGGATCGCGCATCAATTATTTCACTTTTTGTACGGTTACCGCCATCTGCTCCAGTTGAGTGTGAGTCAATTGGTTATTCGGTGAGCTGAGGGTTACATAACGATCATCCAGCTTGAACGTGAGCATATCCGTTTGGTCTGGTGTATACCATTTGGCGGATACGCCATTAGGCAGTTTTACCGTTTTGCCATCATAGCTGAACGAGTAGTCTTTAGGAGATACCGTGACATTCATGCGATTAAAAACAAAGTTTACACCATCGCCGCCTGCACCTACGCTTTTGAACGTGTCTCCGGCAACCATATGTTGTGGGGCATAAGCTGTTGTAAACCCGTCAAACTTCGCAAATGCTTTGCGAATGTTATCCAATTGTTGCTTGCTGTAGTTCACATCAGCGAATGCAGTGATCCCCTGATCATTGTTGCCAGTTGTCTTTTGAACAGAGACAGCGACTTGTTGCAACTGAGCTTGACTCAACTTATGATCCGGCGAGCTAAGGGTAACGTAGCGATCATCCAGTTGGAACGTGAGCATGCCCGTTTGGTCTGGTGTGTACCATTTGGCGATAACGCCATTGGACAGTTTCACGTCTTTGCTCGTATAACCGTCCGAATAATCTCTTGGAGATACATCCACTTTCATATGGTTGAAAACAAAGCTGACGCCGTCGCCACCTGCCCCTACACTTTTAAACGTGTCACCTGCAATCATCTGCTGAGGAGCATAAGCTGTCTCGAACCCATCGAATTGTGCAAAAGCCTTTTGAATTGCCTCTTTTTGTGCTGCGCTATACGTTACATTCGTCAAGGCCGAAGGATTGCTCGTGGCTTGGCCGATAATGACCTGACCTTTTTTGCCGTCATAGGATACAGGCACATGCAGCGCATCGGCAAGCGCACGTACAGGCAGATAAGTAGAGTTGTTATAGGTAATTGGAGCCAGTTTTTTGCCATTGCCATCGGTTGGTGAGTAAGCCGCGCCATCTACATTGAAGCTGATTCCATGGTTAAGGTATGCTGAGATCTTCTCCAGCTGCGTTCCGGCAAATACGCCCGTTGCTCCTGTTAATGTCATGCCCAGTACCATCATCGTTGCTACGGATTTCTTCATGTTTTTTTTCATCATATATCTCTCCTTCAAGTTGGGGGTTGGTTTAATTTGATGGGCTCGCTGTCCCTTATGGCTTTATATTAAACCCCGAACATATCCAGAATAATTCTGAATTATCTCCAACTTGTAAACATGTGTGTATATACGGAGGATGTAGAACGAAAACGGAAGCTGCTAGGCATGTTTGAACGTATTCTTTGCTGAATCGAAACATTTTAGTTGAAGAGATAGAGGACTAGTCCGCCAAAACCAAGTACAATCGCACCAACGTATACATAGGAAAGTTTACTGAGGTTTTGCTTTGTGCGTCGATCATATTCGGGGTTGCTGGTCTGATTGGCTTTGGAATTACCGATAATCAGGGTAGCAATACCCCCAAACAAGGCGATACCGACAATTAAAACATAAGGCAACCAGGTCATGAATGGACCTCCTTCGCGAATAAGTTGATATGTCTTCATTGTACTTCAGGATAACCTTTGATGTAAGCTTTAATTGAGAAATATAGGGAAATAAAGTATCTGTCTTACAGTATGTAGGTAGTCTAGGATCGGAAAGATCACTATAATTTTAGTTTTTTTTAATTCAAAAAAACCTTGATACATCAGGCATCTACAGCTTTCTTCACTGAAGGCTGTAATTTTTTTTGCCCACAGAGTGATCCAGAATAGAAAACCCTGCGTTACACCCTATGAAGACGACGACGAGGAAAGAAATTATACACAAAACATAATCGAGGAGTGAACACGTAATGAAAATGAAGATGAAGAAGTTTATCGCACCTGTACTTAGCTTGACACTGTTGATGCCGGGGATCGCTGGAGCAGCATCCGCTCCACAGACACCAATGACAATGATGAAAGCTTCCGTGAATACACCTGCGGCTGACTTGAGAGCAAACTTGGACCACCTGCTGTCCGAACACTTTGCACTCGCAGTAACGGCAATGGCCAAAGCATATGACGGAGCAAAAGATGCAGATGCAGCCTACAAAGCACTCGACCAGAATGCACTGGATATGCAGCCAGCAATCGCTTCCCTATATGGTGAGGCAGGTGCCAAAGAATTCGAACGTATCTTCCGTGCTCATAACAAATACACCGATGATTTGGTGAAAGCAACCAAAATGGGTAACCAGGCTGGGATCAAACAAGCACAGGCAAACATCAACGGTTTCGTGGATGAGTTCTCCACGTTCCTGAGCACAGCTACCGAAGGTAAATTGCCAAAAGCAGCAGCCAAACAAGCTCTGCAAGTACATGAAGATCTCGTGCAAAAAGTATTTGATGAGTATGTAGCTGGAGATTACGCTGATGCATACAAGGCTTACCGTGAAGGGTTCAAAGAAATGTTCGACGTAAGTAAGGCACTTTCCACAGCAATTACTACACAATTGCCTGAGAAATTCGAAAATAGCAAAGCAGATACAAAAGCAGCTGATCTGAGATCTGCACTCAACCATTTGGCTTCCGAGCACTTTGCGCTTTCGGCTCTGCAAATGCAAGAGGAATATGATGGACGTACAGCCGCTTCCAACGCACTGATTACAGCTGAAGCTGGAAACACAGCTGACTTCAAAGCAGCGATTGCTTCCGTTTACGGTAACGATGGTGCCAATGCTTTCGAGAAAATTTGGGTAACCAATCACGTTAATGCGCAAAGCGATTATGTAAAAGCTGTGAAAAACAACGATGCTGCGGCTCGTGCAGCAGTAGAGAAACGTATTGACGGATTTACAACAGAATTCGCAGCATTCCTGGATTCCGCAACAGCTGGTAATCTGCCAAAAGCAGCAGGACAACAAGCGCTGACAACACATGAAAATCAAGTGCAAAACGTATTGAATCAATATGCAGCAGGCAATTATGATGCTTCTTATACAACTAATCGTGAAGGCTTCAAAGTGATGTTTGGTGTAGGTCAAGCCTTGGGTAACGCAATTGTGACTCAATTTAACGACAAATTCCAAGAGCCAGCAACACCTGCACCAGCGCCAGAAATGACAACGGTGTGGATGCAACTGAACAGCAAAATGCTGAAAATTAACGACAAAACAACCAACATGGATACCACACCAGTGCTTTGGAAAAACACAACATACATTCCATTGCGTTTCTTGAGTGAAGGTATTGGCGCAACAGTGAAATGGGACAAAAAAGCACAACAAGTAACGGTAATGGCTGGCGATGATACCCTTGAATTCTGGGTGAACAACAACGTTATGGAAGTGAACGGCGTGAAGAAAAACGTGGGTGCAACGGTATTCGTAAACAAAGATGGACGTACGCAAGTACCTCTGCGTTTCATTGCTGAACTTCTGAACTGGGATGTAAAATGGGCACAAAAAGATGGTTCTATTACACTGACTAAATCCATGTAATACAACGTTTTTTATAACAGAATCAACCAATAAGAGCTGCCCCATACGGCAGCTTTTTTTGGTTTCACCCATAAGTTCAAATATTTGGTATAATCATCGAGAATGACCTACATAACAGCTGGAATAGCCGATGAAGTCCAGAATGAGGTATGATAATTTGGCATAAGCAAAATGAAGAGGGGGACAGAGGAATGAGTACATCATCAAAATCGGAGCGTCCAGCGAAAAATGTGGATACCCGGTTATTTGTTGCTTGGGCGGTATCGGTTATTGCAACAGGGGGGAGTCTCTATTTTAGTGAGATCAAGGGCTATCTTCCATGTGATCTGTGTTGGTATCAGCGTATATTCATGTATCCACTAACCATCTTGCTGGGCATTGCCTACTTTAAGGATGACGTGGGCATCACGAAATACGTACTCCCACTTAGTTTCGTCGGTGGCGGCATTTCGTTATATCATGTAACGATCCAGCGTATTTTTTCGGCTACAGGTAATGCCGTAGCGTGTGGCAAGGTTCCATGTTATACCGACTATTTGAACTGGTTTGGTTTCATCACCATTCCATTACTGGCACTGATCGCCTTTATTATCATCATTGTGATGCTGTGGGGTATCAGCAAAACACCCAAATCTTCTTGATAAGAAAGGATAGATGGTGATGAGCGGACAAGCTCGTTGGTTCATGCCCTTTTTGGTGCTAATGTTTTTGGTCGCTGGCTGCTCATATGAGGAACAGGCTGCTTCCGGGGAGATGCCAGAGATGGTCCGGGTGAAACTTGACGTTCCGGAGAAAACTACTCTTCATAAACCAACACGGTTGCAGGTGAAGCTTACACAGGGAGATACACCGTTAAGTCATGCCGACAATGTGCAATTCCAGATCTGGAATGAGCTTGATGATCCGCCTTCTGTATCTCCGGAGCAAGGTATGATGACAGCTGAAGAACTGGAGAATCAAGGGGCTATTACTGCCAATGAGACAGAGGAAGGGCTGTATGAAATCCAGCATACCTTTGAAGAACCAGGTACGTATGTGGTACAGGTCCATGTTACGCACGGAGCAATGCATAGCATGCCGAGAGCAAGAATTGTGGCGGAATGAAGCAGCGGGCGGATACCAAGGGTTTGGTTCAGGGTGAGTAATAGGTTTATAATGTTAAAGGTATGAAGAATGTTGTAGGAAAAGAGGCTGTTATGGCAACTATTCATGATGTTGCACTCAGGGCAGGAGTTTCTGTAACTACCGTCTCGCGTGTATTAAACAACCGGGGATATATCAGTCAGAAGACTCGGGATAAAGTGTATCAAACCATGGACGAACTGAACTATCGCCCCAACGAAATTGCCCGTTCTCTTCTGCGTAAGCAATCCAATGTTATAGGCTTGATTATTCCCGATGTATCTCATCCGTTTTTTGGAGAACTGGCTAACTATGTTGAGTACCATGCATACCAGAATGGATTTAAAATTATGTTATGCAACTCCCACATGGACCCTTCCAAAGAGCGTGAATATGTGGAAATGCTCAAGGGTAATCGCGTGGATGGCATTATTATGGGAAGTCATACACTGGAAGTCGATGAGTATATGAACCTGCATTCCCCAATCGTGACCTTTGATCGTAAGATCGGTGAAGACATCCCTTTTATCTCATCTGATAACTATCAGGGAGGGGTTATGGCTGCTGAATTGCTACTCTCGAAGAACAGACGGCATTTGGCACATATTTGCGGTAATTTGGAATTGCAAATGCTCTCCAATCGCCGGACGACAGGTTTCGTTGATACATTGCAGGCTCATGGAGTCAAGCCGGTCATGATTCATGAAACCGATCTGAATGTGTTTGATCAGCATCAGTATACGGAATTGGTGGATAAGCTACTTGCACAACACCCGGAGGTGGATGGGCTGTTTGTAACGAGTGATCTGATGGCGGTGCATGCGCTGAAGCAGATCGTGTTAGGTGGGCGCAAGGTACCTGATGAGATCGCTATTGTAGGTTATGATGACAGTCGTGCGGCAGGGTATACGGTGCCTGGCATAACAACGATTAGGCAGCCGGTGGAGGCTATGGCTAAGCTGGCGATTGATCTGATTCGGCGTCAGATCGCGGAAGAGAAGATCGGAATGGAACATATTTTGCCAGTAACCTTAGTGGAGAGAGAGACGACCTGATACAGGTCGTTTTTTCCTGTTTGTCCTTTTGCCTCGAAAAAATCAAGGCGCAATATTTTTTTTAAATGGCATGTCAAACGATTGACATGTCAAACCTTTGACATTATAATTCGATTTGTAAGCGTTTCCTTTTAAACTACTGATCGGGGGCCATAACAAGATGAAAAGAGAACAGAGATGGATGATGAAATTATCGGTATTGTCTTTGATTATGATGCTTGTATTGTCAGCATGTGGAAGTAAAGCAGCGACGGAGTCCAACTCCTCCTCTGAGGGGAGCAGCAGTGAGAGTGTCAAAATCACCTTGCTCAATTCCAAGTCGGAAATTAACAGTCAGCTGGAGCAAGCGGCTAAAGACTTCCATGCCGAAAATCCAAATGTCACACTAGAAATTGTACCTGTAGGCAGTGGACAGTCTCCGTTTGAAAAAGCGTCTGCTTTGTATGCTTCCGGCAGTCCTACAACGATGATGATGCTGGATACAGGGGATGTCGAGAAATTCAAGGATCGTGTTCTGGATCTCACATCCGAGTCTTGGATGAAGGACGCTGTGGAGAATAGCACAGCGGCTACGACGTTTGATGGCAAAAATTATGCCTTCCCGTTCTCTATTGAAGGATATGGATTCATCTATAACCAGAATGTTTTGGATCAGGCAGTAGGTGGAACATTTGATCCAAAGTCTGTACAGACCACTGCACAACTTGATGAGCTGTTCCAAAAGATCGCTGCTACTGGAAAATCACCTTTAATTGTATCTCCGATGGATTGGTCGCTTGGTGCGCATTATCTGGGGCTTGCATATGGTGGGCAGTCGCCGGACCGTGCGAAGGTGGATCAATTCATAACTGATCTGAAGGCAGGTCAAGTGGACCTTGCTTCCAACGCCGTGTTTAATGGCTTGTTAGATACATTTGATCTGATGAAAACCTACAATATTGACAAGGCTTCTCCCCTGTCCGGAACTTATGAACGTGGACCTGAGGTGCTTGGCAAGGGTGAGGTTGGCATCTGGTTCCAGGGCAACTGGGCATGGCCGCAAATTTCAAGCTTTGATACAGCAGATGGAAAATACGGCTTCCTGCCAGTACCTGTGAGCAATAATGCAGATGATTTCGGTAATACTCAAATCTCTGCTGCCGTATCCAAACGAATATTGTTGGATAAGGAAAAGAGCACACCAGCACAACAGGAAGCTGCGAAGAAATTTTTGGAGTGGATTGTTTATAACGAAAAGGGTCAGGATTTCCTGGTGAATCAAGCCAGTATTATTCCGGCATTCAGCAACATTACACTGGAGCCGACCGATCCGCTTGGCAAGTCCATTAGTGAATACATCAAGGCAGGCAAAATCGAGGAATCAATGAGTACACTCCCTGCGGATCACTGGTCCAAACTGGGTGCGTCCATGCAGAAATACTTGGCTGACGTCATTGACCGTGCCGGACTTGCGAGCGAAATTCAGGCATACTGGAGCAACGTGAAATAAAGGATAAAGGAATTAATTTTAGCCCTGAGCAGCACATAGAGAGAGACTTGCGGTAAGCCGGAGATGATGAATGTACAACTTGCACACGAGGTCTGTTCGTTGTTTCCGGTATAACCGTTAGGCTAATTATTTGGATAGAGTGGAGGTTGACAATGCTGACCGAAAAAGGATTATGGACACGTCTGCGAACCCGCCTGATCTTTACTGGCCCGACATTATTTGCGTTTGCTACAGTAATGATTATTCCATTTCTGTATGGTATTTATTTGACGTTTACGAACTGGGATGGCATTGCCATCGATCAAAACTTTGTTGGCTGGGATAATTATATTGGTGTGTTCAAGGACACCGTGTTCTGGAAATCATTCGGGATGACGCTGGAGTACGTATTTATTACCGTTGTGCTCACCAATGCGGTTGCTTTCCTGCTCGCTTACGCGGTAACCCGGGGAATGAAGGCGCAGGGCTGGTTTCGGGCCGGATTTTTCCTGCCGAATCTGGTGGGTGGAATCGTGCTTGGTTTCATCTGGCAGTTTATTTTTAATCAGGTACTCGTCTTTGCAGGACAAAAAATGAACCTCACTCTGTTTTCCACCTCCTGGCTGGCTGACCCGGACAAAGCGTTCTGGGCACTCATTGTGGTGACTGTTTGGCAGTATGCCGGCTATATGATGGTTATCTACATTGCAGGACTGATGAATGTGCCGAAGGATGTTATGGAAGCAGCCAGCATAGATGGGGCAAGTAATCGCAAAATGCTGGCGCGCATTGTATTGCCGCTGATGGTTCCTTCGTTTATTGTCTGCATCTTTTTGTCACTGCAACGGGGTTTCATGGTGTATGATCTGAACGTCTCCCTGACCAGTGGCGGGCCCTTCAAGAGCACCGAGATGGTATCCATGCATGTCTATGAGCAGGCCTTTCTTGCTCGTGACTACGGATTGGGGCAGGCAGAAGCCTTTGTGCTGTTTATCCTTGTAGCCGCCATTACACTGCTCCAGGTTTATTTCAGCAAAAAACTGGAGGTCGAGGCATGATGGCTGGACAATCGCGCATTCTTAACTGGATCAAGTTTAGTGCATTAATCGTTGTAATGATTTTGTTTGTATTTCCGTTTGTACTTCTCATCGTCAATTCGTTCAAGGCTAACCAGGCAATTACTTCCGATCCGCTAGGGTTACCAAGCTCCTTTCAATTCGATAATTATGTCAATGCGTTTGACAAAATGGGATATGTATCCGCCTTCAGCAATTCGTTGCTCATAACCATTGCAGGTGTATTACTGATTGCTCTTTTTGCGGCGATGACAGCCCATTACTTTGTTCGTCACAATAGCAAGGTGAACCAGTATCTCTTTTTCCTGATGGTAGCTGCGATGATTATTCCGTTTCAGGCTATTATGATTCCGCTGGTTAAAATATACGGCTCGCTCAGCCTGCTGGATAACAAGTGGTCGCTGATCTACATGTATATTGGCTTTGGCAGTCCGCTCGCCGTATTTATCTATCATGGCTTTATCAAAAGTATTCCCCTGGAGCTTGAAGAGGCGGCTCTAATGGATGGCTGCGGCAGAGTGCAAACCTTTTTTCGCATCGTACTGCCGGTGTTACTGCCAACAACCGTAACGATTAGCGTGCTGAATGTATTGTGGATATGGAATGATTTTCTGCTGCCTTCCCTGGTGCTGACTTCATCCGAGCAGCGTACGCTGCCGCTGTCCACGTTTTATTTTTATGGGACATACACAGTCGATTACGGTCCATTGATGGCTGGTCTGGTCTTGACCTTGCTGCCAGTACTGATCGTGTATCTGTTTGCGCAGAAGTACATTATTCAGGGGGTCATGCAAGGGGCTATCAAATAAGTTCAGTTGGGTGATATAGAGAGAGACAGGAGTGAAGGACATATGAACCAGGAACGATACGAGAAACAGGAAATAGACACAAGGCAAGAGACAGACCTTGGACTGACGAGTGCTTCGGCTCACACGAAGGAGAGTTATACACTCGCCCGGGCCAACGCATATATCAAGGAACATCGGCATCAGGTTGATCCAACCTATCGAATGGCCTATCATTTGATGCCGGAAGTGGGCTGGATGAATGATCCCAACGGCTTCATATACTTCGGTGGGATGTATCATATGTTCTATCAGCATTATCCCTACGAGCCGGTATGGGGGCCGATGCATTGGGGCCATGCGGTGAGCCGTGATTTGGTTACGTGGTCTTATCTACCTGTTGCACTGGCACCCGATCAGAGCTACGACAGTGGAGGCTGTTTCTCTGGAAGTGCAATCGTGCAGGATGGCAAGTTGGTGCTGATGTACACGGGGCATGTGGTGACTGGACCCGACAAGGATAACGATTACTTGCAGACACAGAATATCGCTGTCTCGGAGAATGGAATTGATTTTGTCAAAAGCGCAATGAATCCGGTCATTCGGCTGGATCAAATCCCAGAGCATACCAGTCCCAAGGACTTCCGTGATCCGAAAGTGTTTGAACGAAACGGTGTGTACTATTGTGTCCTTGGATCGAATGATGCTGCGGGCAAAGGTGTCATTCTGTTATACCGTTCAGTGGACTTGCAGGATTGGAGTTATGTTAACATTATGGCCCAGAGTGACGGGGCGCTTGGCGACAATTGGGAATGTCCCGATCTGTTCACACTGGATGGCCGAGATGTGCTGATCATGTCTCCGCAACGTATGCCTGCTCAGGGAGATAACTATCGCAACTTGCATTCAACCGTTTATATGATGGGAACGCTGGATGAAGACCAAGGTGTACTGAAATACGAGGAGTACGTTCCGCTGGACTGTGGCTTCGACTTTTACGCACCTCAGACGATGGAGGATGCACAGGGACGACGAATCATGGTGGCCTGGATGGATACGTGGGAAACGGAAATTCCGACACAAAAGTCTCATGCCTGGGCTGGAGCGATGACTCTGCCGAGACAGCTAATTCGTAGGGGAGACCGATTGTTATTCCAGCCGCTTCCCGAACTTATACAGTACAGGTCGGATGGCAACGAACAGTACGGTATACAACTAAATGGTGATGAACATGATCTTGATCTTGGAATCAGCGGAGACCGTTACGAAATACATGCTGTATTCGAAGCGGAACAGGCACGACAATTCGGATTGAAGCTGCGCACGGGTGAGGATGAAGAAACCGTGATTTCCTATGATGTGCAGCAGCGTCGTCTATGCTTAAATCGCGAGCGAGCCGGACAAGGGCCGGGGGGAGAACGTGCTGCGACCGTGGAACTGCTTGACGGGAAACTGGAGCTTCATATTTTTATGGATGTCAGCTCCATTGAGGTGTTCATTCAGCAGGGAGAGCAGGTAATGACAGGGCGGATATATCCTGGGCCGAACTCAACAGGTATTAAGGCTTTCGCGTCCGGAACGTGTACATTGACCGAACTTCGCAAATGGGATATACGAATTCCTCGATAAATTGTTTCTAAAATTCAGCCTTGACCTTGAAGTATACTTCAAGGTTTATTCTGGTTTCATCAACAATGTTTGGAGGATGAATGATGAAACTAATGGAATGGATACTGGTACTTGTAACGATTGGCGCAGCGTTGTGTATACCTATGTACTCAAAGCGTCGGAAACTTGCGGCAGGAATGTCGGCTGCCTTGATATTAGCATTGCTGCTTCACGGTATCTTAGATTCGTTTCGTGTGATGCTGCTGCCAACGTATCTTGTTGCAGGCATAATCTTCATCGTATTAATCATTAAGGTAGTGAGAGAGTATCGTAACAGAGTCACTGGACATTTTGCAGAGAAGCAGAAACCGAGATGGCGTTCTTGGCTTCAACTCACGCTGGTTGCGATGCTGGCGCTGGTCTCCGGCGCTGGCTCAGGACTGCTCACTTGGTATTTTCCAGCATTTAAGATACCTGATCCTACGGGGAAGTTTGCGATCGGTACTTTTTCGCAACAATTGGTGGATGAAACCCGTGAAGAGACGTTTACACCCGAAAGTGGGGACAAACGGGAACTGATGATTAACGTGTGGTATCCAGTGAAACCGGAGGATGCAAAGGGAATAACTCCAGAATCTTACCCGTCTGAACTTGGAGAAGCCATCAGTCTGGTATTTGGGATCCCGCCCAAGGTGTTCAGCTACCTTGATACTATTCCGACACATGTGGTTAAAGGCGCAGCCATATCAGACGCAAGCCCTTCTTATCCGGTGGTGCTGTTCTCTCCCGGTGTCCGTTCTGCCCGTTTCCAGAGCATGACTGCTGTCGAGGAACTGGTCAGCCATGGCTATATTGTTGTAGGTATGGATCATCCGTATACCTCAGCTCGCGTTACCTTCTCCGATGGGCGTAAAGTGTCTTATGAAGCCGGACCTGAATTTGCAACGTCAGAAGAACTGTATCAATATAATGTGGAGGGAGTAGGCATTCGTGCAGCGGATGCACGATTTGTACTCGACACGCTTGAACAGTGGAATCTGAATGATCCCAATCAGGTGTTGGAAGGCAAGCTTGACCTGAATCATACAGGCATTATGGGGCACTCTTATGGTGGGGCTACAACAGCCGAAGCACTCGCACAGGATGAACGTTTACGTGCAGGACTCAGTTTGGAAGGCGGCTTCTGGGGCAGCGTCTCCAAGACGGCATTAAAACAACCCTTTATGTACATCATGTCTGGCGAAACGGCTAAAAGCTTCGATCCGAATGCTACATCCAAAGATAACGTGTTCTACCCTGAGTTTGAGCCGGATCTGGACCATGTGATGACAAGCAGTCTGAATGATACCTATTATCTGACGGTGGAGAATTTCTTCCATCAAAGCTTTACGGATATTTCATTAATTTCACCGAAAATGTTTGCCAGAGGCATGACGCCAGAACATAATGTGGATATAACCAGATCCTATGCGCTCGCATTCTTTGACCGGTATCTCAAAGGGGAGGAGCAGCCGTTATTGCAAGGCCCTGCATCTCCATTTCCTGAGGTTACTTACGATGCCAAATATACCAAGATACGCAACGAACAAGCACAATAAGTCTGCAGAAGGGTGGAGGGGTAGGCATGGAAACCATGACAAGAGGAATGTTGGCCAAGCGTACCGGTGTGAGTATGGCAACCCTCCGTTACTACGAGGATAGTGGGATTCTGCCTGCTCCCCGTCGTTCCTCCAACGGATACCGGGTGTATACCGAGGATTATCTGGTCAAAATTAAGTTCATTAAGGATGCCCAGTTGCTGGGTTACTCCTTAAAGGAGATACAAGAGACCCTGCAACTGCTTAGCCAGGAAGACATGGAAAAGGATACGTTAAAAACACTCGTCCGTGACCGAATCGCTGATATTCAGAAGCATATTGAGCATCTGGAAGAGATGCAGATTCATCTGGCTAGACTGTTGCATACACCAGAGGACGATATCGACAATTATATTCAATCGTTCAGGGTGCACAAGAAAGAGTTATAAACTGTAAAACCTCGGACAAAGAGCGCCTTAAGATGTACTTCGGGCACGCTCTGTTCGAGGTTTATTTTATCTCTATCTTAATGGTCTTAATCATGACATGCCCGCTTCACGCAGAAAATGGTGCACAATCTCCGTCTGATACTTGATACGGGTCGCGCGCTTCAGACTCCAGCAGGTCTCCACGGTAACAGAACGGGCTTGTAGTACTCTTGAAGCCGCTGTACGTGCAGATCCCGGCAATTCATGCTGCTTCAGGTTAAAATGACGATCACGAATGGCAATCGACCGATTCATCCGTTCAATAACTTTCCTGCAAGCTGGAATGGTGCGACTGCCGGGATTGGTGATCAACGTCTGTCCAAGCACTCGGGAACTCAGTTGAGACAGGCCATTGGCTTCATGCAGATCAAGCCACCAATCGGCCCGATGTTCACGCGCCAAACGAAAAACTGCCGCAGCGAGCGGATGCTTGGCCTTGCCTGACATACGGCGTGGAAACGTACGATTCAGATCTGGCTTGCCTCTGATTTTCTTGGCGTAGGCTTGCTGGTTCACACGTGGCACGATAATTAACAGCCCTCGCCGAATGCTGTGGCGACCAGTCGCACAATCATCTGCGAGTTTTTGCGCAGCAGCCATGCTCGCCGTTTCGTTCCCGTGAACCCCGGATGTAATAAACATTACCGGTCCAGGCATCATGCCACGTACGATGAAATAGGGAGTGGCGTGTACACTGGATGCTGCCAGGACATGTTTGGTCACAAGCATGACGCTTCACCTCCATTAGTACAGTACGCTATGTCCCTCTTTCATGTAACGGCGTGAGAACAGGTCTTCATCCTATTTTCTCACAAAATGGGCCAACTAATACACCCGGTGGATGATATCTTCGAAGTCGGGTTCCTTCATCTCCACATCTTCAATCTCACCCCATTGTTCAAGTTGCTTCAGAATGTCCATCGTTCTCCATTCCTTCCGGTTAACTTCCACAGTGACAATCTGCCCTTCCACTGCTGTGATCTGAATGGCGGACGGTATGGTATCAGGCATAAGAAATGAACCCCGATACGTAACTCGGATAAGTGTCGGCAGACCGATAGTGTCACGCAGAGAAGGGATCGAGCCGTCATATGTAAGCTGACCATGGTTGATCACCATGACCCGGCTGCATAACTGTTCGATGTCGTCCATGTCATGGGTGGTCAGCAAAATCGTTTTGCCAAACTCCTCATTTAATGTACGTAGAAATTGGCGTATGTTCCGTTTGGCGTTCACATCCAGTCCAATCGTGGGTTCATCGAGAAAAAGCAGTTCGGGATCATGCAGCATGGAAGCTGCGAGATCCGCACGCATGCGTTGTCCAAGCGAGAGCTTGCGGACAGGCGTGGCCCAGAACGATTCAAGGTCCAGCAGCTCGGCGAACTGGGACAGCCGTTTCTTTTTGTCTTCGGTCCGGACGCCGTACATCTCGGCCAGAATATCATATGAATCTTTCACAGGCAGATCCCACCAGAGCTGGCTGCGCTGGCCAAATACAACGCCGAGTCTACCCACGGTTCTGCGCCTGTCCAGATGCGGGTTCATACCGTCAAGCCTTACCTCGCCCGAGGTGGGGTGCAGGATACCTGTCAGCATTTTGATCGTTGTAGATTTGCCGGCCCCGTTTGGACCGATGTAACCTACAAACTCACCTGGGCCGATATCAAAACTGATATCGCATACTGCTTCCTTGGACACAGTCTCACGTGAAAATAATGTACGTAATCCGGAGAAACGTCCTTCGCGAATAACAGGAGTTTTGAATTCCTTTTGCAGATGTCGTGCTGTGATCATGTTCATAATTCTTTTCGCCTCCTTAGCTACCTGTACTTTGATATTTGGTCAAGCCGAATTGCCAGAAACGCAGACTTGCAGCCAAGCTCAGTAAGGCAACCGCCGCAACAACAATAAGAATCCACGCTCCTCCTTCACCCCGCAGTAGATAGAGTGATGGGATATAGTTGACGAACCCTACGGGAATCACCGTTAGCAGAATGCCAGACATCCATTTGGGATATAACGTTAGCGGATATTGGGCAGCCGTTCGTGCTGCATCTTCAGTAATCGTCTGTAATTCCTCGATGCGTGTGGTCCAGAATCCGAGTGTGGCAGTCGCGAGTCCGATAGAAAAGAGAATGACTGCTCCCGTCAGAATAATGAGCAGGGAGAAGGGAATGGCGATCCAGCCGATCTGTCCGCTGTGCATCATGCCTGTCAAAGACCAGCAGAGAATGAATCCGCCTTGTAGGACTTCTCCAGCCATGATGCGGAAGTTTTGCGGCAGCAGTGCCAGCAATATGGGCATGGGACGTGTTAACAGTTGATCAAGCTCACCATTAACCAGATATTTTTCCAGATGATGCACCTCATTGCCGAATGTCCGATACAGTGTTTTGGATAACGTCATGATCGCAAAGAGATAACCGATCTCATGGAGGGACCAGCCCTTAATTGCACCGAATCGGTGCAGTACAAGAGCAACCATCAGGAACTCGGAGATCTGAATTAAAGCGGCCAGTACGGACGCCATGATGAAATTGAACTTGTATTGCATCCGGCTGCGGATGCTTGTTCGAATGAGCATTTTATATAAATGGAACCAGGAAGTTCGCTTCATCCGCCCTGCACCTCCACTTTACGACGTAACACTTGGGTGATCACAAGACAAATCAACGTCATAAAGACGCACCAAAGCAAGGTTCCCCATAACAAGGAGCCATCTTCGAAACCAAGATAGATTCGGGTAGGTACATAGAGAAGGAATGGGTAGGGGGATATCCAGGCAAGTTGTTCAAGCCAGTTCGGCAGCCATTCCAGCGGAATGAAAAAACCAGCCAGCAGATTCATCATCGCGTGATTGCCCCAGTGAAGCCAGGAGGACTCTGTGGTCCACATCGACGTGACACCAATGATGTAGTTCATACAGATGGACAAGTATGCGGCGCCGGCAAGACCAAGTGCAGCATAACCAAGTGTTGAAACGTCTGAGGGCCAATGCAGGGAAAAGACAATGGAGAAGAGCAGGTAGATTGGAATACTTTTGTACACGAACTGGTAGGCAATCTGCCCCCATTCGCGCGCCATCAGGTGGGTGAACAGATGAACAGGCCTCATCAGATCCAGTGCAATCTGCCCTGTCCTGACGGATAGGGGAATCCCCAATCCATTCGTGAGAAAACCCGAGATCCAGAGAGAAGATTGCGTGAATGCAATGTAACTGATCATCCCCTGTGTCCCGTATTCCCCGAGCGTATGGTCGGCCCCGATGCCGATCCAGAGGCAGGCATACATGTAACCAAACATGGCGCTTGCCAAGTTATGTACCATGTGTGCCCCGCGGTATTGCAGATTCCGGGAGTAGGCTTTGGAAGCCAGAGTGAAATAAAGCATGTGACACCTCCGATAAGTGGATTGAACGGCGTTTCCGTTCACTTCAGTCAAGGCGAAAAAGAGAGAAGGACAACAGCATACCAATTTATTCCTTCACAGGCAAGACATTTTTTTAGCTAATAATGGGATTAATAGGGGCGTTCATGATTGCGCCACAAGACAACGGTCTGTCCAGTCATTTATAATTGAGGGGCAGTATCGCAAACGTTTACAATGTAAAATATTCAAATTTTAAATAAACCGCCGGGCTTGTGCCTGACGATTGAGGATACAGAACGAACAATCCGGCAAGAGAGAAGGATGTCATGAAGAAAATTGCATGGGTCACCGATAGTACCAGTACACTGGATCCCGTTTTTGCGGAGCAAAATCATATCTACATCGTACCGCTGCGCATCGTATTTGGAGAGGAATGTTACCGGGAAACCGATGACATTACATCTGAAATGTTCTATGAGAAACTTGCGGAGGCTTCACGTGCGAGCAGTTCGCAGCCACCTATTGGCGAGTTCATTGAACTGTATGAATCGCTCAAAGACAAGTACGATGAGATTATTACGATTCATTGCTCTACAGCGCTTAGCGGAACGCTGCATACGTCCATGCAGGCTGCAGAGATTGCAGGAGTGACGGTGACCGCAATTGATTCAAAGGCAGGTGCCTATCCTCTTCGTGAGATGGTTATGAAAGGATTAGAATGGCAGAAGCAGGGATGTTCGGCTTCCGAGATCAAAGTAAATATTGAACAAATGATTGATAACATGTCCTTTTACCTCATACCAGCGAGCCTTCAGCATCTTCATCGCAGTGGCCGGGTATCCGGCACACAGCTGATCATCAGTCAACTGCTCAAGATCCATCTGCTGCTACGATTTGAAGAGGGCAAAGTAGTTGTGAATGAGAAGATTCGCACGTTCAAGCGAACGAAAGATCGCATGTTGGATATGCTTAAGCTGGATATGGAGAAAGTAAAGCATGTATGCATTATGCATGCGAACAATCAGGAAGAAGCCGTCACGATCAAGAAGCAGATTGCCAATCTGCTCCCCAAACTAAAGACCGAAATCATGCCGTTCATCCCTGTGGTGAGTATCCATGCAGGTGCAGGAACCATTGGACTATGCTGGATACACAGCGAGAACGGATATTGAGATTAAACGAACAAGCATTCATCTATAAACGCTCATAGACCTGGCAGGAAAACACACTTTATATCGAAGTGTACTTCCTGTCAGGTTTTTTCGTATGTCATTGCCAATTCAACCAAACTGTGAGGTAATATAGGAAAAAATGTTCATGTTGGAGGGAAACACGTGTCAAGTCACCGCTTGTTGTTTGTTGAAGATGATCGTTCCATTAGTGAAATGGTCGGACCTTATCTGAAAAAAGAGGGCTACGACGTCACGTATGCATATGACGGCTTAGAAGCAGAACGCCAGTTCAGCCAGTCACAACCTGGATATGATCTGGTTATTCTGGACCTGATGCTCCCTCGCAAGAGTGGGATGGATGTACTGCAAACCATTCGGGCAGTGAGTTTGGTGCCTGTGCTCATTCTGTCTGCGAAGGATGGGGAGGTGGATAAAGCGCTCGGTCTGGGCTTCGGCGCAGATGATTACTTGAGCAAACCTTTCTCGTTAATCGAACTGACCGCCCGCATTAAAGCTGCCATTCGTCGCGCCAATTATACCGCTCAGCCTGTGGCAGAAGTGGCTAAAGATCAGCGTATTCACATTGGAGGACTTGTTGTCGACATGGAGACGTACGAGGTGGAGCGTGAAGGTACACCCGTCAAGCTAACCTCCAAGGAGTTTGGCATTCTGAAGCTATTGGTCACCCATCCGGGCAAAGTGTTCACCAAGGCCCAGATCTACGCCTCGGTCTGGGATGATCATTACTATGGGGACGAAAATATCATTAACGTACATATGCGTCGTCTGCGTGAGAAACTGGAGGCTGATCCTTCAGATCCCCAGTATATCAAGACACTCTGGGGCATCGGATATAAGCTGGAGGCGGAGCAGACATGACACTGATTTTTGCTATCACAACAGGTATTCTAGCCATTATGGTCATTGGATTGTGGATGAGATTGCGGAAACGCAGCCAACACCTGTCCTATATTCATGAGAAAATATCCGCAATTCTGGATCAAGGCACCTTTGAGCGTTTGCTTGTATTCAACAGTGATGAGCAGGTTAGCCAGCTTCTGAAAGACATGAACCAGCTGTTGGACCATGCGCATCGCGCTAAGGCCGGTTATACGAATCAGGAGAAGGAAATGCGCAATATGCTTTCCAACATTTCACATGACCTGAAAACGCCGCTCACAGTTGTGCTGGGTTACAGTGAGACCTTGCTGCACAGTTCATCACTGACCGATCAGGAACGGAAGATTATGACGGAGAAAATCCAGGATAAGGCGCAGGAAGTTTTGCGTTTGATCCATTCCTTTTTTGACTTGGCGAAGCTGGAATCCGGAGACACGGAGCTGGTGCTTAGTCGGGTGAATATAAGCGAATTAAGCCGCGTGAAGATGCTCTCCTTTTATGAAATGTTGACGAAGCTCGGGTTGCACGTTCAGTTGGAGATACCTGAGGGGGATATCTTCGTGCAAGCGAATGAAGAAGCTCTGGACCGAGTGTTGGATAATCTGATTACCAATGGGATGAAATATGGAGCAGAGGGTAAGGTGTTGGGTCTATCAATTGAACGATCGACAGATGGACATGTTACGCTGCAGATCTGGGATCAAGGCAAGGGGATTCCGGAAAGTGAGCATAATCGTGTGTTCGAACGCATGTATACGCTGGAGGATTCCCGTAATCGACTCTATCAGGGCAGCGGTCTTGGTCTAACGATCACGAAGCGGTTAGTTGAGCGGATGGGTGGAAGCATTCATTTACATAGTGTGCCACATCAACGGACTGTATTTTCAGTGACCTTCAAGGCTTGGTAGAGCTGTTTTTGGTGTTATCGGGCAAGCTTAAGGTTTTTGTAAGATTTGATTAATAAAAAAGCAGACTTTTCTCTTTACAATACAGATATAGGAACCCGGACAGGGGACGTAAAGGAGAACAAGACGATGAATTATATCGCACGAACGATAGATGTGACCAAAGTATATGAAGGGGCAGAGGTTGTATCCAACGTCAATATGAGTATTAAGCAAGGTGAGATCTATGGGTTTCTCGGTCCGAATGGTGCAGGGAAAACAACCATCATGAAGATGCTGACCAATCTCGTCAAACCCACCTCAGGGGAGATTGAATTGTTTGGGGAGAAGCTTACGCCGACCTCCTATGAAGTGCTGAAGCGAATGGGGAGCATTATTGAATATCCTTTTTTCTATGATAGACTGTCTGCTCGCGAGAATCTGGAGCTTCACTGTGAATACATGGGATTCTACAACAAAAAGATCATCGACAACACGATGGAGATGGTAGGGTTGAAGGATACGGGCAAGAAATCGGTCAAGGACTTCTCCCTGGGCATGAAGCAGAGGCTCGGACTGGCTCGTGCACTCATAACCACACCTGAACTGCTCATTCTGGATGAACCGATCAACGGATTGGACCCTGTAGGGATCCGGGAAATGCGAGATTTGTTCAAGCGCCTTAGCAACGAGTATCGCATCACCCTGTTGGTCTCAAGTCACATCCTTGGCGAGATAGAGCAGATTGCCGACACGGTTGGTGTCATTCGCGGTGGTCGCTTGGTCGAAGAAGTATCAATGGAGAGCATTCGGGGAAGTCAAAATGAGTACATTGAGCTACAGGCGGTAGATATCCGCAAAGCGACCTATGTCATTGAACATCAACTTGGTTTGAGTAATTATAAATTGGTCGATGACCACACGGTACGCATTTATGATCCGGGAATCATTCCTTCGGAACTAAACACCAAGCTGATCCAGTATGACATTGAGATCGAATCCTTATCCAAACGGGCTCATTCCCTTGAGGAACACTTCATGAAGCTTGTGAAAGGGGATGATGACGTTGCTTAAACTGATCAGGCTTGAGATGCGGAAGCACCGCTTTTCGCGGAATTTTGCAGCTGCAGGTATTGCCAATGTGGGCATTCTTCTTTTTCTGATTATGATAGGATTTGTGGATATTGGAGCAGACGATTATGCCTATGCCGATTATCAGATGGCCTTTATGATTATTGATACGTTTGTGAGGGCAACCTTTATCGTGTTCGCAGGAGCTTTATTATCCAAGCTGGTGATCAGTGAGTATCGAAATAAAACGATGAATGTGATGTTCACCTATCCAATCCAGCGTCATAAAATCATTGCAGCCAAATTGATTATCGTGTTTCTTTTCACCTTTGTGATGATTATGGTTACAGAACTGTTGATGGGCTCACTGCTGTTGATTGCTAATCAATTCTACGCTTTCATTCCTGGCTCGTTGACATATCAGGATACGTTGGGATTTCTGTTGAAGTATGGTATTAGTTCCTTATCGGCAGCCAGCATGGCACTCATTCCCTTATTCTTTGGTATGCGTAAGCATTCAGTTACAACTACAATGACCTCTTCCCTTCTGCTGGTGTTGATTGTCTGCTCCGGATTTAACGGGTCGGAGTATTCCATTCATTCACTGATTATTATCCCTCTGACCCTTGGAGCTGTAGGGATATGGATTGCTTCGTTGTCCATGTTTCGTCTGGAGACCAAAGATGTGAACTGAATCATCCTGAAAACCATGCTCCGTGTGGCTTCAGATGCCATTGACATCCGCTCGTACAAGGGATAGGATAATGTCAACTGAGACACGAAGGAGAATGCAACGATCATGACGATTCCAAAAACATTAACAATAGCTGGTTCGGACACGAGCGGCGGTGCAGGGATTCAAGCTGATTTGAAAACTTTCCAGGAGCTGGGTGTGTATGGTATGACCGTACTGACTACAGTTGTGGCGATGGAGCCCGATACATGGGATCACCAGGTCTTTCCTGTGGAATTAAATGTGGTTGAAGCCCAGCTTCGCACGGTTCTGGACGGCATCGGTTTTGATGCCATGAAGACAGGCATGCTCGGTTCTGTAGATATTATTGAATTGGTGGCAAAACATATTCGCCGCAGTGGCCTGCCACAGATCGTTATTGATCCCGTGATGGTCTGCAAAGGTACAGATGAAGTGCTGCAACCTGAAAATACGGAAGCGATGATCGAATTCCTGTTGCCAGGTGCGGATCTGGTTACACCTAATCTGTTCGAAGCATCTCAACTGGCGAAAAGTGGACCGATTCGTTCCAAGGAACAGATGGAAGCAGCAGCAGCAACCATTCATGCCCATGGCTCGAAACATGTTCTGATCAAGGACAGAGGTGTAATTAGCCCGGGTAAAGCAATGGATCTACTCTATGATGGAACCAACTACGAATGGTTTGAAGCCGATGTTGTCGGCTCTGGATATACGCATGGTGCGGGCTGCACTACGTCTGCGGCGATTACCGCAGGCTTGGCTCGTGGTCTTTCAGTGAAAGAGGCTGTTCGTGAAGGTAAAGCCTTCGTGACTAAAGCGATTGCCGGCGGATTCCCGTTGAATCGTTTTGTTGGTCCTACACTGCATGTGGCACACCGTCTGGAGCAACAACGCTAAGTGTTACCTGTGAGCGCGCAGTAGCGCTTCAATTCTGGATAACACACGTCGATTTCATCCAAGTAGCTGTCAATGAGCAAGAGCTTGCTCGTTGACGGCTTCTTTTTTGTGCGAATTTTGATAAAAATTAGTAACTTTTGGCTTATATTAATCGTATATATCATGGAGTTCATTCCAAAACATGTCTGGACACATGAACGACACATGGAATAGGTATGTTATCATCAGAAATCTAAAAAGGAGAGTCGGCCATGATCAGAACAGTGCTTCTGGTGGAAGATGAAAGCCGCATTCGTGAGATTGTGGCCGATTATTTCATAAAAGAACATTGGAACGTTATAGAAGCAGAACATGGAGTACACGCATTGGAACTGTTGGCTCTGCATGAGGTGGATCTGGTCATTTTGGATGTTTTGATGCCGGAAATGGATGGATGGACGTTATGTGAGCATATTCGATCCCAATCCACCGTACCTATTATCATGCTGACTGCACGGTCCGAGGATGACGATAAAATTCATGGATTTCAGCTGGGCGTAGACGATTACGTCACCAAGCCGTTTAGCCCACGTGTGCTGGTTGCACGTGCAGAGACATTAATGAAGCGTGTTGAAGGCGCAGTTGGACGAGAGCAAGGTGTCATTCGCTTCGGACAGGTAACGCTTGATCCATGGGCTCGGCGGCTGGAGAAGGACGGAATTGAAGTCGAGCTTGCGCCAAAGGAATATGACCTGTTGCTTTATTTGGTGCGAAATGCAGGAATTGTGTTGTCCCGAGATGCCATTTTGAATCGGATCTGGGGATTTGATTTTGAAGGAGACTCACGTGTTGTGGATACTCATATCAAGAAGCTGCGCGGCAAATTAGGTGATGAAGCCAAGTGTATCCGGACGGTGATTGGCACCGGATATCGTTTCGAGGCAGAAGCATGAGAAGAAATGGCGTAACGATGAAGCTTTTCCTGGTCATGGCAGGATGTCTGGTTCTTCTATATGGAACAACGGTATTTGCCCAGTTGGTCTGGTTCCCGGACTTCTATCAGCATCAGAAGGTCAGCAGTATGAAGAAAAAGCTGTCCAAGTTCGAACAGCAATACTCCAATGGCCATTGGAGTGATCTGCAGCTAGCCAAGGAAACCGGTAAGTTCATGCGTCAGAATCAGTCACATCTGGTGATTCTGACCAATACCGGAAGACTGGTTAATGACCCGTTCCATATTACGTTGTTACAGCAGGATGGGAGTCACGTGAAGGTGTCCTTGTCCTTGTTTATCAATAGTGAGAATGCTGGCTGGATTACATCTCATCTGAAATATGGGCAGGAACTCACGGTGAAAGGCCCAGCCAGCGGGTCCATGGTCTATCCATACAAAATCCAGGATGCCACTTCTGCTGCATGGGGAACAGAAAGCTTTCAGGAATCCATTGAACCGGTAAAGGAATGGTCAGGCGTACTGACCGAGGTGGTTCTTCCTAATCTGGCAACATGGAGTCAGAGGCAGGGATTGTTGGTGCAGGCACTGGATAGCCGGTTCCCTTTGTCTACGGAAGACCAACTTGCGTTGGCCAATGGCAAAATGCTCAATGAAGAATGGATGGATAGCTGGAGTGGTGTTCGCAATGTCATCACTATTGCTCCAGTGCATCGTTCTGGACCTGAGCAGCAACTGATTTTCTCACTCACCTCTCTACAGGAGATGAGGGAAGCAAATGAGGCAACACGTTTGTTCTATGCATATTTTGGCATTGGGGCATTTATATTGATTCTGTTGCTGGCGTTGCTCCTGTCCCGAATTGTAACGAAGCCGCTCTTGGCCTTGAACCATGTTGCCAAGAAAATGTCTACGCTGGATTTCACGGTGAAATCACCCATCCGGCGTAACGATGAAATCGGCAGTCTGTCTAACAGCCTTAATGCTTTATCGGGGACATTGGGTCAGACACTCGAAGAGCTGAGGCAGGCCAACACACAGATGCGTACGGATATGGAAATGAAGCAGCAGATTGAACAGCGTCAGCGCAAGTTTTTTGCCGATGCATCCCATGAACTCAAGACACCAATCAGCATTATTAAGGGATATTCCGAAGGGCTGAAGGACGGCGTGAGTGAGAGCAAGCGGGAGCGCTACATTGAGATCATTGCC
The DNA here is from genome assembly GCF_055687625.1 of Paenibacillus sp. CB74. Lineage (NCBI taxonomy): Bacteria > Bacillati > Bacillota > Bacilli > Caryophanales > Paenibacillaceae > Paenibacillus > Paenibacillus sp. CB74. The sequence continues at coordinate 6,381,858 of NZ_CM146009.1, forward strand.
GATGAGGCGATCAAGATGGAAACGATGGTTGAAGAGATGCTGGATCTGGTGCGACTGGAATCCTCAGCGGTTCAATTGAATACGGATGCTGTTGCACTAGCTGACATGATTGAAGATATCGCCGGCCGTCTGGGTCCGCAACTGAAGGATAAAGGTTTGGATGTGGTGCTTGTATCCACAACAGAACAGACGGTTGAAGGTGACCGCAGCAAGCTGGAGCAAGTTATTTTCAATATCATGATGAATGCTATACGTCATGCGATACCGCATACCGATATAACTATTGAGATCAGCAGGCGTGAAGGTTTTGTCCATATTTCCATTGAGAACAAGGGCGAGCACATTGCTGAAGCTGAGCGTCAGTATATATGGGAGAGGTTCTATCGGGTCGAGCGCTCACGTAATCGCAAAATGGGGGGAACCGGGCTCGGTCTGGCCATTGCGAAGCAGATTCTCGATCTGCATGGGTGCAATTATGGAGTGGAGAATACACCGGATGGAGTCCGTTTTTATATTATTTTTCCTAAAGCCTAGTACGAAAGGGAGTCAACTCTTATGAAGTCTTTACCATCGATTTTAACCTTGGGGAATCTGAGTTCAGGCATGCTGGCAGTCATTATGGCTATTCATGGTGAATTTGCCCTGGCTGTGATGATGATATGGGTAGCGATGTTCTTTGATCTGTTTGACGGCTATGCAGCCCGCAAATTGCACTGTGAGGGTGAGTTCGGGAAAGCCCTGGACTCGCTTGCGGATGTAGTTTCATTCGGAACAGCCCCTGTGCTGATTCTGTACCTGAACTCCATGAATGAAGTGAGTGTGCTGGGAATGGCACTGACCGCATTGTTTCCGGTTTGCGGTGCATTGCGCTTGGCCCGTTATAACTGTCAGAAGACAGCAAGTAGCGGTTTTGTCGGGATGCCGATTACATTTGCCGGAGGTCTGATGTCCTTTTTCGCCCTCTGGAGTCCTTATTTCACACACGGTGTAGCCTATCTTGTCATTATTGTATTATCCGGTCTCATGGTGAGCCAAATCCGATTCCCGTCTCTAAAACAAGTGCTAGCCTCACATGAGAAGGATATTGTGGAACCGAAATAAGGAGCGAGTCAGTATGGAATTTGCAAAAGAATTTATTGGTCAATATGGTTATTTCGCAATATACGGACTACTGGCTCTTGGCGTTATCGGGATGCCGATTCCGGATGAGGTGATGATGACCTTTGTCGGTTATCTCGCCTCCATCTCGGTATTGAATTACTCGGTATCCATCGCCGTCAGTTTCGGTGGCGCATTTACCGGAGGGCTGCTCAGCTATACGATTGGTAAGAAGGCCGGCCGACCACTGATTGAAAAATACGGCAAGTGGGTCGGCGTGAATGCCAAACGATTTGGCAGGGTGGAGTCATGGTTTCTCAAATATGGGTATTGGTCCATCATCCTGGGTTATTTCATTCCAGGCATACGTCATCTGATGTGCTGTTTCTCCGGGATTAGTCGTATGGCGATTGGCAGATATGTAGTGGTATCCAGCATCGGCGCATTTGTATGGTGTGCTGTCTTTATTTCAATTGGTTTTTATGTTGGCGTGTTAACTTAAAATGGGACAGCCTGCTGTTAGAACGGGCATAGATGGAAGACCTCTTGAGTGTAAGGTGGTCTTTTTTTGTTTTCTGTGTAGGATGGGAGGCCTCTTCTAAGTAATTTAATCAACTTCAAGTAACTTACTTCTCGGAACTGTAGACTATCCCATAAGCTATTGCAGGCAGTTCAAGTTCAGAGCTAATCCAGCTATTTCTCTGATTAATTCTTCGTATACTCCTCCGTGTAACTCTTCGTGTAATAGTTCGTGTAAATCTCAATGTAACTGCATGTAACTCGGTAGTAAAGCAAGGATCTGACGCCCCAGCACTAGCTGCTGGCACCGTTTCGGTTCATCCTTAATGGAGAGATACGCGATCGGCAGAAAAATCCAATCATCCAACGTCAGCAGACAATGTCGCCAGCATAAATCTTTGAAACGCCGTACATCCAGATCACGAGCATGTGGCCCGTAACCTTGAATCTCAATCCCCCCTTTGATACCGTTTCCTGGCAGGTAAGCAAGATCCAGATACCGATAGCCGTTATGAAAATCACGAACCTCCCATTCGGGTTGCAGATGGTTAAAGTTTTTCATCACTGGAAACCAAACGGAACGCAAAAATTCCAATGTGCTATGTTCCAGTCCATTTTCTATTCTGGAAAGCACTCGGGGGTTCGTCTCCTTCTCCAAAAGGGAGTGCATCCAAACTTCATAAGCCTCGTCAAAATCAATGCTCATCGTCTTTCATCTCCTCTAAAAATAAAATAAATTAAAACGAACGTGAATAGTGCTTCAAGTCGTTATGTGAAAATACAAAAAGCCGCTCTGACCCTCTCCAACCTTCATGTCGAAGGGGAAGAATAGATCAAAGCGGCGTGTGCTTCACGACCGATATATTGCTTTTCTAAATCAAGTATAGCTTCAAATACGGAATGATTTCAATACCTTTCAACTAGACCGTATCTCAGCCCTTAGTCTGAAAGCCAAATCGGATCTGATAAGTGCTACACTTTGAACGTGTAAGAACGTGTCTTAATGTACGAGCGAACTTTAAATTTTTAAGGTTAAGTTTTGGCCTGCGACGTTCCCTTACCCATTCAAATATGATTCTTCAATTCCTTTTTCGACTCGCTTTTCACCCTTTTTGCGAGCAAAGGTAATTTTGAGCAGAGGAGGCGTAACCAATGTGGTCACGATAACCATGATCACGACGCTGGTAAAGTACTCCGAATCAAGCAATCCGGAAGCAAGGCCCGTTGACGCGATAATGAGTGCAACCTCTCCTCTAGAGATCATTCCTGATCCAATAGCCAAGGATGACGTACGATCAAATCCGGTAAGACGTGCACCGGCTCCTCCACCAAGAAGTTTGGTTAATATGGCAATTATACTGATGACAACAATAAACCAAATCTGTGAACCCACCCCGTCAAAGGTCACATTTAAGCCGATACTGACAAAGAACACCGGAACAAAAATTCCGTAGGCGATTGGTTCAAGTTTGGTTTCAACTTCATGTTTGAAGTTGGTTTGAGAGATCGCAATACCTGCTGCAAAAGCACCAATAATTCCTGCAACACCCATCCACTCCGCAAAGTAGGAAAATCCGAAACAAATGATCAGTCCCGCAGTAATAACGGTTTCCGTTACCTTCAATGGTGCCATCCACTTCATGATGCGTGGAACAAGGAACCAGCTGGCAGCGATAATGATAACAAAGAATAATAACTTCTTACCAATGAGTAGAGAGATCGAAGTATCTCCACCGCCTGTACCTAGCAAGCTCATCATAACAGCGAGAATGACAACGACCAGGACATCATCGACGACAGCTGCACCAAGGATTGTTGTCCCCTCACGTGAGCTGAGTTGATCCATGTCTTTTAGTGTCTGAACCGAAATGCTTACAGACGTTGCACAGAACAACAGTCCAAAGAACAGAGCATGCGTTTGCGACATTCCGAAAGCAATGGCAGAACCATAACCTCCAATGAAGGGTAAAATGATACCACCTACAGCAACAGCAAACGCTGCTTTCCAGTTTTTCTTCAATTGTTCCAGATCAGTTTCAAGTCCGGCAATAAACATCAGAAGAAGTACCCCGATCTCGGCCATATAATGGACGAAATCACTCTGTTGAACCCAACCAAGCAGCGCAGGTCCGAGGATGACACCGACGATCAGTTTCCCTAAAACAGAAGGTTGACCGAGTCTAACGGACAAATCACCCGCAAGTTTGGTGAAGATCAAAATAAGTGCAAGAACCAAAACAAATTCCATAAGTGTGCTCCTCTCCAGCAGTTGCGTTTTATAGGATTACCAGCCCAAGGGCTATCCATTCTCAGCTTCAAAAACAAAAAGACACAGAAAGGCATTAGGAAAAGTGCCGTTCTGTGCCTGAAAAAGACAAAGAGGGGCCCTTGGTGACAGGCTCCTCCAGTTTCAACGCGTATGTGATTAATTGCATTAATTATACCACAAATAAAGGCATGGGTAAATGGGAGCTGCTGTGGATTTGATTGAAAACAGCCGCAAAGGGGCATTTTATAGGGGAGTGCAACGGTTTTTGTTCAGAGTGTTGTCACTTAACAGCCCGGAATTGCCGAGATATAATGATATAGAACATAGAAGTTAGGATATGAGGAGGATTTTGCATTGGGCAAAAATAACAAAGGGGAGCCGAACATTCCATCCCCGACGAGCAATAAAAATTTCGCAGGCATCATTATTACCATTTCCATTCTCGCTAATGTCATTATTTTATTATTGTTCTTCGCACCGTCCATTGGATACAAAGGTGATGTGACCTTTGATATTACGGTGTTGCCACGGTTTAATGCCGTGTTTAACAGCTTTACCTTCATCTTCCTGCTCGCAGCGCTTATTGCTATTATCAAGCGGAATGTGAAGTTGCACAAACGATTTATTCTTGCTGCATTCTCAACAACACTTTTATTCCTCGTGACCTATCTGACGTTTCACTACCTCTCACCAGAGACGTCCAAATATGGCGGCGAGGGCATCATTCGTTCCATCTATTTCTTCATTCTGATTACCCATAGTATACTGGCAGCCCTGATCGTTCCGTTGGCGTTGTTCACACTTGTGTGGGGCTGGACGAATCAATTGAAGAAACACCGCAAAATTGCACGTTGGACGATGCCAATCTGGCTGTACGTCAGTTCCACGGGCGTCGTTGTATACCTGATGATGGCACCGTATTATTAATGTAATTAAGCATATCTTGCTCATCTTGAGGGTAATGTTTCCATGGAAGGAGGGTTCACGGTTATGTACAGAGTTGTTTTAATTCGTCATGGACAGAGCATGTGGAATGTAGAGAATCGTTTTACGGGTTGGACGGATGTCGATCTCACAACAGATGGTTACGGAGAAGCTCGTAAAGCTGGGAAGATCATGAAGGAGCAAGGGTTTGATTTTGATTATGCCTATGCCTCCGTCTTGAAACGTTCCATCCGTACACTGGATATTGCGCTCGATGAGATGGACCTTATGTGGATTCCCATTACGAAGACCTGGAAGCTGAATGAACGTCATTATGGTGCGCTGCAAGGACTGAATAAACAGCAGACTGCGTTGAAGTATGGGGAAGACCAAGTGAAGGAATGGAGACGCTCCGTTAACGTATCTCCCCCTGCATTGGATGAGACCGATGAACGATATGTACAGGATCTGGACAAGTACAAGCGGCTCGGGTGCACCATCCCCGTTACAGAGAACCTGATGGATACATCCAAGCGTGTGCTGGAGTACTGGAATGCGGAGATTAAACCGATGGTATCTGCGGGCAAAAGAGTGCTGATCTCTGCGCACGGTAACACGCTTCGTTCACTCGTCATGCATCTGGACCAATTGTCCGAGGCAGACGTGGTGGCGCTCAATATCCCGACAGGCATTCCGCTTGTCTATGAATTGGACGAAAACCTGCATCCCCTCGGACACTTTTATCTGACCGCGGATGGTTCAACCTACAAACATGAAGAAATGACCCATATGGCAACACCGTCCGATTAAGCGGACGGCAAATGTGGCGTGAAAGATGATCTCTGAACGATTCGGAGGTCATCTTTTTTTGTGTGATCAAGCCTGTACTTCGTTTCGTTTTGCTCCCAAAGGGTAATTGTCAAACAAGACACGATGTACATTTATCCTGAAGGAGGAGAAGCACATGTCTAAAAGAAGAGGAATACTTATGACGGCGATCGGCGCAGGTGTGACTTATCTGATGAGGAACAAACAAGCAAGAGATAAGCTGTTCAGCACGGTCTCGGGTATGATGAAAAGCTCCAATTCGTCCAATGGAACAAGTCAATCCAGACCACGCGTGGAAGTGAAATAGATTTTGATCGTTCGTTTTTCGTTTGAATGAACATGATGATCATGAGAAACCTGGAGATGAAGTCATTCCAGGTTTTTTTGTGCAATCTGAGAGCAACCCCTTGCTTTCATCTATAATGCGATTTTTACCAGCAAGAATGATACAATGGATACTTGCAGAACGTATGGAGGGAGATGCACGTATGAAGAAAAATCGTCTGGGTACATCCGAACTGATGGTGTCGGAGATTGGGCTGGGATGTATGTCACTTGGAACCGAAATGGAACCCGCAATGGGCCTGATTCATGAGGCTTTGGATCATGGGGTCAACCTGTTGGATACAGCCGATCTTTACGACGCAGGACGTAATGAAGAGATTGTAGGACAAGCTATTAAGGGGCGCCGGGACCAAGTCGTTGTGGCGACCAAAGTAGGAAATCGTCGTCTGCCCGGCAAAGAGGGCTGGTCTTGGGACCCATCCAAAGCCTACATTAAGCAGGCTGTACATGAAAGCTTGAAGCGGTTGCAGACCGATTACATTGATTTGTACCAGCTGCATGGCGGCACATTGGACGATCCCATCGAAGAGACAATCGAAGCGTTTGAGGAACTGAAGAAGGAAGGACTTATCCGATATTACGGAATTTCCTCCATTCGTCCTAATGTGATTCGGGAGTATGTAAAGAGGGCATCCATCGTCAGTGTGATGAACCAGTACAGTGTTGCTGACCGCAGAGCGGAAGAAGAGGTGCTGCCTTTATTGGAACAAAAGGGAATCAGTGTAATTGCCCGTGGGCCCGTAGCTAGCGGTGTGCTCGCCGATTCCGGATCTGCCAAGGCAGACAAAGGTTATCTGGACTATACGCCAGAGCAACTATATACCATTCGGCAAGGGTTAAGTCGTCTTGTTACGGACCAACGCAGCATGGCTCAGACGGCTATTCGGTATGCGTTATCCCATCCTGCGGTTGCAGCCGTTGTCCCTGGTGCTAGCTCGAGAGACCAGTTGCTGCACAATATTGCCGCTTCGAATTCGCCTGCACTTACCACCGTAGAAATTCAGCAAATACGTGAGCTTAGTCCCGCTAATCTATACAAGCAGCATCGCTAACGCCATTAAGCCTATTTTCAATTGTAACTATACAAGGTACAATGAAGATCAGCCATTAAAAGCAACATATAAGGGAGAGAAGACATATGGAAAGAATTCAAAGTGAACAGCAATATTTGGATACAATCAACTCTGATGGTTTTACCGTCATTAAATTTGATACAACCTGGTGTCCAGACTGCAAAAACCTGGATCGTTTTATCGGGGATGTTATCGACCAACATACGGACAAAACCTTCTATGCCCTAGATGCAGAAAAGTTCCAGCCGTTTGCTGAAGAAAATGGTGTACGCGGTATTCCAAGCCTGCTTGTCTTCCAAAACGGCAAGAAAATCGCACATCTGCATAGCAAATGGGCTAAAACACCTGCTCAAATCTCCGAGTATCTGGAGACGCTTGAATCCAAAGTTTAAGCGTATGAAGGCAAAAGCAGCTTGTTAATTAACTTAACTACGGAGACCTCTTCTTGTCCAGCGACAGGAAGGGGTTTTTCTGCTTCATTCCAGCACGCAAAATGTGTATTCGAATAAGTGAAGTTGAGGACTAGCGCTTGTTTAGAATTTGTTCAGTGCTCCCATGTATACTGTGAGAACAAACTGAATATTTGGAGTGAACAAGATCCGTATGAAAAATGAAATTTTTGAGGAAATGCACCAATTAAGCCACAATGATGACCGAAGATACCGATTGTTGATGATCGGAGTCAAGCAATTGCTGCAGCAACAAAAGGAGAATAGATATAATCTGCGTGAAAGATTAAAATATCGGAAGAAACACCGGAGCATTCAAGTGAAAGAGTGGTCCTAAGCCAGACTGTTTTTGGAGAAGTGAACATGAATCTGAATGTCCAAGATACATAGTGAACCTAGTCAGCATCACCAATGGTCCCACCCAACCAAAAAGGAAGTCACGAAGAGCAAGACTTCATCTAAGTACAGCTATTCCTGTTTCTAAGCAGCCCAAAAATCATAGATCAACGGAATCGTGAATGAACAGAAGCATAACATATAGCATAAATATGGCGGCCTCGTTCCAAATGGAATGTGAGGCCGCCATTGATTTTGCCTGTCTTAATTCATTGCAATGTAAGGTTACATTAAAATAATAAAGAACACGGCTGCCAAGACGAAGCGATACACGGCAAAGACGGTCAGGCTCAATTTTTTCAAAATGGACAGGAACGTCTTGATCGCAAGCATGGCGACGATGAAAGCAGCGATGAATCCTATCGCAAAGATCGGGAAATCACTGCCGTTCAGGTGATCAATACTTTTGTACAGGTCATATCCCGTAGCGCCAATCATAATTGGCACAGACACGAGGAATGTGAACTCCGCAGCGGCTACGCGGCTTACCCCTGCAAAGAGACCGCCTGAGATCGTTGATCCGGAACGGGAGAAGCCTGGCCACAATGCCAAGATCTGAAATATACCCACTGCGAATGCCTGTTTGTAAGAAATATCATCGACATCATGGGTAGTAATGCGTTCACTCTTACGGCTCCAGCGTTCGGCCACGATCATCAATATACCACCTATAACGAGGCTGTACAGCACTGTCTCCGGACCAAACAAATGTGCCTTGATCCAGTCGCGGAATACAAGTCCGATGACTACGGCAGGAACCATCGCCAGGAAGATATGTCCCAGATTGAGGCGGCGGGAGTAAGGTCTGCTGCCTCCGGTGAAGCGGAACATATCAATGAACTTGTTCCAATACAGTACAACAACAGCAAGTACAGCTCCGAGTTGAACAACCACCTCAAACGTTTTGACTGACTCGTTGTCCTCCGATAAACCCAGCAAGTGGGCAGTCAGAATCATGTGTCCAGTGGAGGACACGGGCAAAAACTCAGTCAAACCTTCGATGATGCCCATAATAATGGATGATATAATGTCCAATTCTCTTCCTCCTTGATATGCAGGTGACAGCACAGGCTGTCCTGCTTGACCATGCCTGTTCATTTGAACAAGGCTATCACCTATTATGATCACAAATGCACTCAACTTCAACTTATGCTTGTAATCATTTGTTTAAAACTATATTGACAAAAACCTAGTTATCCCATAGGATATACATTAACTGACTGACTCATCAATCGGGAGGGTTACAGGAATGACCAAAATCAACGGTTTGGAACCCGGTGAAGAACGGCGGGACCAAATAATACGCATAGCAATGGAGCGTTTTGCAACCCAAGGTTACCATCAGACGAAAATTTCCGATATCGTCCGTGAGGCTGGTGTGGCGCAAGGGACGTTTTACTGGCATTTCAAAAGCAAAGAAGCCATTGCTTCGGAAATTATATTAACGGGCAAGGAGGAATTGCTTGAGGCGATTGGACAAGGATACCGCAAGGATGCCGGATCGGTAGAAGATATGGTGAAAGCATCGGAGAGGCTATTCACTGACCTGTTCATGTTCGCCGCACAGAATCGATATTTTATGGAACTGTTGCTTAAAGGCATCGTGACCGAAGAAGCCGTACAACGTCTGGTCGAGGAGACACGAAATGCCGTCGAGACTGCGTTCCGTCACAATATGGAACGTGCCATCGAACTCGGCATGTTGCCTCAGGGCATGGATGTACCGCTGCGAGCAGCGCTGTTGGTAAGCATGATCGAAGGCATGATATCGCGCTGGTTGTTCGGTTCGGATGAGTTGCACAGCAAGTTCTCCGCCATGACAGCTTCTTCGTTGGCAGCTGAGGCAGCAAGCTTTGAATTTTACGGACTATTGGGTACATAAGCATGTGCAAAGTCCGCAGCTTTAATTTTCAACGAGAGACCAGAGATTCACATGATTACACAACTAGCAGGGAATAATGGGTACAACTGCTGTTTGATCACAATAACGTAACCAAATGTACACCCAGATCAATACACGAATGAGAGGAAGTTAACGTAATGAACAAAACATATGGATCGAAAACGCGTAAAGGCTGGTCTTTGACAGCGATTCTGCTGATGACTGTGTTGGTACTTAGTGCTTGTGGAAGTAAGGCAACAGACAATGGGGGCACGAATGATGCACAGGCAAGCAATGAACTGGAGCAGATCAAGTCTGCTGGCGTGATTAAAGTGGGCATGATGGGCACATACGCACCATACAACTTCCTGAACGATAAGAAAGAAATGGACGGTTATGATGCAGATATCGCACGTGAGGTTGCGAAGCGTCTTGGGGTTAAGGTTGAATTTGTATCACAGGAGTTCTCCGGTCTGACACCAAGTCTGCAAGCGAAGAAGCTGGATGCCATTATCAGCCAGATGACCATTACCGATGATCGTAAGAAAGTTCTCGATTTCAGTGATCCGTATATTACGAACCAAGTGAAAATCATTGTAAAAGAAGACAATAACGATATTACCAAGCTGGAAGATTTCAAAGGAAAAACAATTGGCGTAGGTCTGGGTACAAATGATGAGACGTATCTGCGTAATGAAGTGTTGCCTAAAGTGGGAGACTTCACGATTAAAACATATGACGATGTCATCTCTTCACTGAAAGACCTGAATGCTGGACGGATTGACGCCACAATCAACAACATGTACGCACTGAAACCGATTGTTGATGCCAACGGATTAAAGATCAAAGCTGTAGGCGAAGCAATCAAGAGTGACCAAGCAGGTATCGCTGTTCGCAAAGACAATCCGGAACTCGTTGCAGCATTGAATGACGCGCTCAAAGGCATGAAAGATGATGGCACATATAACACCATCTTCAAAAAATGGTTTGGTGAAGAGCCTGCGCAATAATGAACTGGCAAGGCGAAGGGGAGATTTAACCCATGGAACTGGTATTTGAGAATATCCCCTTCTTTCTGAAGGGGGCTTACTATACGTTATACGTAACGGTGATCTCGATGTTTTTTGCATTCATCATCGGATTACTTGTTGCTATTGCTCGTCTAAAGGGACCGATGTGGCTTAGGCTGATCGCAAGGTTTTATGTATCCATCATGCGGGGAACCCCGCTGCTGGTGCAATTATTCGTCATTTATTACGGATTGGTCGATTATGGAGTGACCCTGGGGTCCCTTACAGCTGCTTGTTTGGGACTAAGTCTGAATGCAGGTGCGTTTCTGTCGGAGACGTTCCGTGGAGCGATTCAGGCTGTACCGAAAGGACAGATGGAAGCTGCATACGCAACCGGAATGACCCCGGCTCAAGCAATGAGACGCATTATCTTCCCGCAAGCTGTGCGCATCGCCATCCCGCCGATGGGGAACACGTTTATTGGCATGTTGAAGGAAACATCACTTGTGGCTGCGATTGGTGTTACTGAGTTGCTGCGCTCGGCACAACTGCTGGTATCACAATATGCGGTGAATATGCCGTTTTATCTGGCGATCGGTGTGATCTACTGGATTATGAGTATCGGCTTCTCGGCCATTTTGGAACAAGTGGAGCGCCGGTTAGCCCGCGCTTACTGATGGGAGGAGAGAACCGATGATTACAACAACCGGACTTACCAAACGTTTTGGACAAAATGAAGTGCTCACGAACATCGATCTTCATGTCGATGCCAAAGATATTGTTGTATTGCTCGGTCCGAGTGGTTCAGGCAAAAGTACCTTGCTGCGCTGCCTAAATGGACTGGAAGAACTGTCTGGAGGACAGATTGAAGTGAACGGTGTTGTGGTCAACAGTGCTGATTCGCTGCGTGTACAGCGTGCCCGGGTATTGGAGATTCGCCGCCAGACCGGCATGGTATTCCAGCAGTTCAATTTGTATCCGCACAAGACGGTGCTGGGCAATGTCATGGAAGGTCTTGTGACGGTGAAAAAAATCAAGCGTGACGAAGCGGCCGAACGTGGCCGGATTCTTCTGGATCGCGTGGGCCTGTCGGACAAGCAGGATGCATATCCATCCCGATTGTCCGGTGGACAACAGCAGCGGGTCGCCATTGCACGTGCACTTGCGATGGAGCCTGAAGTGATGCTGTTTGATGAGCCAACTTCTGCCCTTGATCCCGAACTTGTCGGAGAGGTGCTTTCCGTTATGAAGGAGCTGGCAGAGGAAGGCATGACGATGCTGGTCGTGACGCATGAATTGAAGTTTGCCCGTAATGTGGCGAACAAAATCGTCTTTATGGCGGATGGATCGATCGTGGAAGAAGCAAGTCCACAGGCCTTTTTTGAACATCCGACGCAAGAACGCACCCGCCGTTTCTTGCAACAAATTACTGAATTTTGATGAAGATAACAGCGATCGGAAGAACGAACGTATCCTAAGCGGGTATTTAAGGTCGTGAACGATATCAGTTCAACTAAACTTTTTGCACAAGAACGGAGAGGACAGAAGAAACCTGGAGAAGCGGAGCGTGCGCCTTTATCCCCTGATTTTCTCCTTGAAGAAGGGAATCAAAAAAATCTGGGGATAACAGCGATCGGAAGGTTATTCTGTCATCGGAGTGGAAAGTGCAAACCTTTTTCGCTTGAACTTAACCTATTTTAAGAAAGAAGGATAACATCATGAATGTAACAACCGTATGGAAAGGCAAACGCGCATTTACTTCCGAAGGACCGTCTGGCTACGCGGTTGGCATGGATGCCACTGCTGCTTATGGTGGTGACAGCAAGGGTGCAACCCCGATGGAATTGTTACTGGCGGGTCTCGGCGGCTGTATGGGAATCGATATTACGATGATTCTGGACGCATTCCTGGACAAAATTGAGTCGATTGAGATTGAAGCGCAGGGGACACGCAGCGAAGAGATGCCGAAAGGCTTCACATCCATTGATCTGATCTTCAAAGTCGATGGGGATATCCCGGATTACCGTATCTGGAAAGCCATCCAAATGGCTGAGGAAAAATATTGTGCAGTTTCCGCTTCACTGAACGCCGACATTCATCCGAAGCTGATCCTGAACGGCGTTAGCACACCTCGTCCTTAACAGCACGCGCATAAAATTTATACTGAGCAGGCACTTCCAATCGTGGGAGTGCCTATTTGGCTTTTTTAACCTACCAACGAAATAATGTGGTAAGCTCGGCCGACCGCATAAGAAGCCATATTAACATGAGAAACTATGCTGGCTTGTTGCCCGGCAACAGATATATCCATTGTGATGACAATCCGAATTCTGGCGGTTATGTGGTATGATTAATTTAGAGGACAGAACATCCTGATCCTGCTCTTTATATGTAAGCGCTTATACAGATGACGGAAGGTGCAGACATGTTTAAAAGGCTAATACGAACCACCAATAATCTCAAATTAAAGCATAAATTGCTCATTTCCTATGTACTGGTTGTCATGATTCCGGTATTGATTGTTGGTCTTGCTGTGACAAGTTATTTTCGCCAGCAAGCCCTGGACAATGCGATAGGACAGACAATCATCAATGTGGACAAGATCAAGAGCCAGACGGCGACGATGCTGCGTGTACCAACGGATATATCCAATCTTTTAATGTTTAATGCGGATCTCAAGGAGATCGTGAATAAACGGTACAAGAGCGTTGTGGAGCTAACCTCGGCTTATCTTGCGTACAAAGACTTTCAGGAGTACAGGCGTTTGTACCGTGAGATCGCCGGCATTCGTTTTTACTCAACTAACCCAACATTGATCAACAACCTCGAATTCATCCCGGTAGACAAGCAGACGGAAGAGAGCTACTGGTACCAACAGGCATTGAAAACAACCAGCATCGGGTGGTTCTACATTCCGGACAAGGAAGATAATCCTGTACACAAGCTCAGCTTGGTACGCAAAGTACCTTTTGCCGAATATCGGACCGAGGGCGTATTGATGATTGTCATCAATCAGGATGAACTGAATGGATTGCTCCGTCAGGAACAGTTTGAGACGATGATTACGGACGAGCAGGGGTATGTGGTTGCAGCAAAGAATACCGAACTGGTAGGGAAAACGCTGGACGAGCTTGATTTTGGCGTTGATCTGCAGAATCAGGCAAAGGGAACCATTGAAGCAGATTTCCGGGGGGAGCCCTCCAACATTGTTATTGATGAGTTGGGTCCTGGATCGAGCATGAACAGTCTGAAGGTTATTTCGGTTTTTGCCACCAAAAATATCGTCAAAGACGCGAACACCGTCAGCATGATTGGCATGATTTTCATTATACTTGTGCTCGTTATCGCCCTATTATTCGTATATATCATCTCGTTCCTCACTTCCAACCGATTACTCCGGCTGAGTAAACACCTCAACAAGCTGGCATTAGGTGATCTGAATGTGACTTCGCGGATTGATGGAAACGATGAGATTGGACAATTGTCACGACAGTTCAACTATATGGTGAAAAGTATCAATGAACTCATGACGCAGGTAGTAGAAGCGACAGAACAGAACAATCAATTGGAAATCGCCCAAAAAGAGATTAAACTGAAAATGATGGCGAGCCAGATCAATCCACATTTCTTGTTTAATGCACTGGAGTCCATTCGGATGAAAGCGCATATTAAGGGAGAAGCGGAGATTGCCAACATCGTCAGACTGCTGGGCAAGCTGATGCGCAAGAGTCTGGAGATTGGCAGTGGAAAAACAACCTTCCGGGCTGAACTAGAAATGGTACGTTCCTATTTGGAAATTCAGAAATTCCGTTACGGCGACCGTCTTGCATTCCAGATCGACATTGATCCCGAGGTGGAGAAGATGTACATTCCGCCTCTCATTATTCAACCTTTGGTTGAGAATGCGATTGTCCATGGTCTGGAGAACAAAGAGGGCACAGTCCGTGTTCATATAAGTATTCGTTTAGTAGAGAACATTGTGCAGATCCGTGTGGATGACAATGGTGCAGGCATAACGCCAGAACGACTGGCTGAGGTGATGCAGTTTATCTGTGGGCCGGAGGAACAGGAGAAGAGTCGGATCGGCATGCGTAATGTACATCAACGCTTAACATTGACGTACGGGGAGCCATATGGATTGCAGATGAAGAGTGTATATGGGGAAGGAACAGAGGTTTCTTTCACCTTGCCAGCAGGAGGGGACCAACATGTATAAAGTGTTTTTGGTGGATGACGAACCGAGCATACGTGAGGGACTGACTACCATTATCGATTGGGAAAAATATGGATTCCAGGTCATCGCTACAGCTGCAAGCGGGCGTGAGGCTATCTCCCGGTTTGAGGAATTGGAGCCTGATCTGACGATTATTGATATTCGCATGCCCGGTATGACTGGGCTGGATGTGATTGAAGAAGTGCGCCGGAATCATCCGGATTCGCACTTTTTGATATTGAGCGGTTATGCCGATTTTGATTATGCCAAGAAAGCCATCAGTTTTGGTGTGGATGGTTATCTGCTCAAACCGGTGGATGAAGATGAGATCATCAGTGAACTGGAGCGGATTGCTACGATCCTGACCCGTGAACGGGAGACAATGGCACGTCAAGCTGGTGAAGATACTGTCTATCTGGAGCACCAGATTGAGGCGTTGCTCTTTGACAGTTTGGAAGGTGCGGGCAGCATGGAAGAAGATAGCCTGGGGCTGCACTGGCCTAACTATCAGATTATTCTGCTTGAGATGCATGCGGCCCCCGATCTGCAACGAGGAAGTGTTATGAAACGCAAACTGATTGAAGCATTTGACCAGAAAGACCGGGGCATCGTCTTCTCGTTCCATTCCGGTCTGGGGTTGTTAAGCAAGGAAACAATCACATCCGAGTCATCTGCAAGAATTCTTTATGATGAGCTGGAAGGACTTCTGGGAGAATGGGAGGTCCACATGTATGGTGCTGCGGGTGAACCCGTACATTTCACTTCTGAAATTGCGCGTTCATTCACGCAGGCGAATCGTACACTCGGTGAACGCTTCTTGTTCACAGAGAAGCGCATCATGCTGTGGACTGAAGGTAGCGAAGGCAAAGGCGTTGCTAAGCCAGGAGCTGAAGCTGTGGATGGAACACATGAGCCCGTTGAGGACGAACTCGGTGACAAGCTGTATTATGCGTTAGACATCCGTAGCAGTGAGTCCGTTATGCGGGTACTGGGTGAGATGGAAGAGCGCTTGGTCCCATATCACCGAACAGAGCAAGCGATCAAAACGGCCTTCTCACAAGTGTTCTCCCTAGCGTTCAACAAGCTTGCAGCTACGAATAAACATATGCACTCCATTATGCAGGAACATTCGGTTCTGATTAATGAAGTCTATCATCAATTTACGATGTCGGATCTCAAAGTCATGGCATTGGAACATTTTAATCGCCTTATTCAACGTATGGGTGGGGGGAGCAAGGATACTGTATTGAAACAGATGATTGAATTTATCCAACGTAACCCTGGCGAAAATCTCAAGCTGGAGGTCCTTGCTGAAGTGTTTAACTATAACAGCAGTTACTTGGGGAAGTTGTTCAAGAATCATACTGGAGAGTATTTCAATGCATTCCTGGACAAGGTTCGTATGGAAAAGGCCAAGGAATTGCTGGATGAAGGATTGAAGGTCCATCAGGTCGCGGCGAGAGTCGGGTATGCGAATGTGGACTACTTCCACAGTAAATTCAAGAAATATGTTGGGGAATCTCCTTCTGCTTACAAACAGGCGAGAACCCAATCTTCGTCCAAAGCATCAATGGCTGACCTAAACGAGGAATGAGTACGAAGTAATGGGCCTTGCCCCTGCTTATAAAGTAAAACGTTTTCGACATCACTGACATGTTCCAGCTTCATCATATTGTCCATGCACTTCCCATGATAAGCAATGGTCACGGAGGGCACCACATCATAGACTGAGTTTACAAGAACTCAGTTGAAGGGATGGTTATACGATATGAATTTGTCTGATATAGCTAAGGCACGTCATACATTGAACTTCAATGGAACATGGCAGTTTCGATTGGATCTGGAGCCCGATGAACATGTTGCACAAAAGATACTACCGCCTTCACAGTGTGAAAATACATCATGGGAGACCATTCAGATTCCCGGTTCATGGGAAGAGCAGGGATACGGAGAAGAGCCTGAATACGAAAGGCTCGATACCTGGACCAAAATACGTGAGTATGAAGGCTCGGCCTGGTATGCTCAAGATGTTCATATTCCATCAGATGACCCTAGCTGCCAGTATGTATTTCGACTGGAAGGGGTTCGCTGGACAACGGATCTCTGGATGAATGGGCATTATGCCGGGCAGCAGGATAGTCTGGTGAATCAACAAAAGTGGAATGTCACCTCTCTGGTGAAGCAGGGAGAAGTGAATCGGGTGGAGATGCGCGTGGATAATACGATGAAACTTCCGCTGGCCGGAAGCCATATACATTCATTGCATACAGCTACAGCCTGGGGTGGAATTACCGGTGGGGTTTATCTGGACTGTCTGCCTCCATGTCGACTAGAGACGTTACGCATTCAACCCGATGCTGAACATGGGACCATTCTGGTGGGCTGTACTGTAAGCGCTCCCGCAAGTAAAGCGGATAGAGCTGTTCAATTACATGTGGATATCCAGCATCCTGATGGCACGTGGCTTGATCGATATAGTTCTCATGTGAAGCTGGAAGCTCGACCGCCAACTGATCCAAGCTCAGTAGGTTCAACTGAGTGCCAAGCTGTAATTGATCATTGGCGATTGGAACTTGGGGCAGAGAAGTCTGTCGCCAGATGGTCGGATGAATCTCCCAAAATGTATAAAGCCGTGTTCCGTCTGTTTGATGGTGAACGGGAACTGGATCAGGTAGAGCAGACATTTGGTGTACGTTCTCTGGTTGCAGATGGTAAGCAGCTCAAATTGAATGGAACGCCTGTCTATTTACGCGGCTATGTGGATTGCTGCATCTTTCCACTCACAGGTTATCCCGTCTGGGACAAGGCACATTACATTCGCCAGTTTCGAGTCGCCAGATCGTATGGCTTCAATCATGTCCGGCTGCATGGGTGGAGCGCGCCGGAGCCTTTCTGGGATGCGGCTGATGAAGAGGGCATGCTGGTGCAGGCAGAGCTGCCCCATTGGTCTCGATTCTTTGAAAAGTCAGATCAGTCAGCGCCGGCTGAAGTGTTGACCTATCTGACACAGGAACTGGACGGGTTGCTCCTGTCATTACACAGACATCCTTCATTTGTCATGTTCTCCATGGGGAATGAACTTATCGGTGCGAATGGCCATCCGGAACTTATTGCATGGGTCTCCAGGGCAAAAGAGATGGACCCAACCCGTTTATATACGGATAATACAGGTTTTGGACAGCTTCCAGCGCAAGGGCGGGAAGGGGATTATTATATTCAGTCGTTGAACTGGCATCCCCCGCTGGAGTCTGCATATTCTGCTGTACCAGATACAACACTGGACTATCATGCCGTTACCAGACTTGCAGAGCATCCGGTAATTGGACATGAACATGCACAATACACCATGTATGTGCGGCCTCAGGAAAGAGACAAATATACGGGCGTTCTGCGTCCCTCCTGGTTGCTACCCATTGAGGAATCGCTTACTCGCAAAGGAATGATGGCAGATCTGGAGCATTTTCAACAAGCCAGCGGTACACATCTGGTACGATCCTTAAAAGAAGCCATGGAGCGGATCAGACGAACACCGGATGCTGCGGGCGTGCAATTGCTGGATATCCGTGATTTTCCGGGTCAGGGACATGCTACGACGGGTATTCTGGATGTATTCTGGGACGACAAAGGCATTACAACACCTGAAGAATTCATGCAATTCAACTCCGATGTGGTCGTGTTGCTAAGCTGCAAGGAGCGTACATTTTACGCTGGAGAATCCATTGATGTGGATGTTCGCATATCTCACTATGGTAAAGTTCCACTTGAAAATGTATCCATACATTGGAAGTTGATTAGCGATGAAGTGGTACATACCGAAGGGGAATGGAGAACCGGAGATATTCAATGTGGGTCCGTCATTTCAATGGGAAGCATTGTTGCTACTGCGCCTCGTGAGGGGGCGGCAGCGTTTCGGATTGAAGCAGAGCTGCGGTCAGGTGATTCGGACATTCATGCAACCAATGTATGGCATGGCTGGTCGTTTCCTTTGTATCAGTCCCATCCGGGTTCGAATCGGATCTGGAATACAGTTGTAGAGTTGCAGCCATTCCTAGGTGAAGCGCATAATGATCGCGTAGATCACATCGATGGATTCCGGTTGTTGAAACATGGAAAGATCGACTTGGTTATCGCTCAGTCCTTAACACCCAATGTTGTTGATTATGTAGTCAACGGTGGAACTGTTTGGCTACAGCCAATCGCAGAAGGGCTATATGATTCAGTGGAGACCAAATATTTGCCTGTATTCTGGAATTACCTTATGTTCGCTACACAGCCTGGTGCAACGATGGGCATGTATTTGAGAGATCAGGTACCACTGCTGGGCTCTTTCCCTCATGATGGAGCTTCCGACTGGCATTGGTATCATCTTGTAAATGGTACACCAGCGATATGTTTGGATACTTTGCCAGGAGTGGAGCCGCTGATCGAGGTGGTGGACCACTTCCATCGGGCCAAACGACTTGCTTATGCATTTGAGGCAACTATAGGGAAGGGCAAGATTCTGGTGTCCTCACTTCCTTTTACTAACCTGTCGTTAATGAAGCGTCCGGAAGCCTCCTATTTATTTCAGGAAATACTTGCGTATCTGCATGGAGATCACTTTCAACCGGAAAGCTCCATATCAGTTGCACAATTGCTCGGGATCGCCAAACTGCAGACCATTCAATTTACATTGTAGACACGGGGACCTTCAAGGGTCCCTTTTGCGTGCCTTTATGTTGAAGTAAACGATTACTATAAAACGTTTTCGAATATTACATATAAAACTTAATTTTACCTTTATATTGCTTTTAATGCATTTGAAAGTAGAATTTATCACTGATTTTAACGAAATAATGTCTGATTATATATGCCTATATCTAATTTTTATATGATTTTCTCTAAAATCCAGATGGTATTTTGAAAACGCTCTATCGAGTATGATTATTCTATAAAACAGAGGAGGGGGAACGGAGATGGAAACGCTAACAAAAAAATCCGCTTCCGCGAACAGAAGCAGTGACCCCAAACCGCCTTTAAAGAATCGGCGGAACGGAATTTGGGACAGAATGAAACAGCAGAAATATCTCTATCTCATGTCATTGCCATTCGTAGCTTGGGTTTTCGTATTTAACTATCTGCCACTATGGGGATGGACGATGGCTTTCCAAAATTATAAACCTGCCAGATCGTTTGGTGATCAAGAGTGGGTTGGTTTTAAACACTTTGTAGAGCTGTTCAGTGATGAACGTTTCTATCTGGTACTTCGGAATACGCTTGCAATGAGCTTGATGGGACTAGTTGTCGGTTTTATCGTACCGATCTTCTTCGCTATTCTCCTGAATGAAATGAGAGGTATGTTCTTCAAACGTGCCGTGCAGACAGTATCCTATCTGCCTCACTTTGTATCCTGGGTCGTTGTAGCCGGGATCATTACCAAGATGCTCTCCACCGATGGAGGGATTATCAATGACATTTTGGTAGGCCTGAACATTATTGACCAGCCGATCCAATTCATGGCCAAGGGGAACTTGTTCTGGTACATTGTAACCGCTTCAGATATGTGGAAAGAAACCGGTTGGAATGCCATCATCTATCTTGCGGCAATTACCGGTATTGACCAAGAGTTATATGAAGCTTCCCGTGTAGATGGAGCGAACCGCTGGAGACAAATGTGGCACATCACGCTGCCTGGCATTCGGACCACGATTTCCGTACTTTTCATCATGTCGATTGGACATCTTATCAGTATCGGTTTCGAGAAGCAGTTCTTGCTCGGCAACAGTCTGGTCACAGACTACTCGGAAGTCCTTGATCTATACGCGCTCAATTATGGTTTGAATATGGGACGATTCTCATATGGTACAGCCATAGGTATATTCAACTCCGTTGTCAGTATCATCCTTCTGTTTACTGCGAACGGCTTGTTCAAAAAATTCACCAAAGAAAGCATCATGTAGGGAGGGGACGACATTATGGCGAACAAAGCATTCAATGCTACTCGGGGCGATAAACTGTTCGATATATTCAACATCCTCGCGATGACCATGGTGCTGATCGTAACACTATATCCATTCCTTAACGTACTAGCCATCTCACTCAATAACTCGACAGATACAGTACGTGGCGGGATTTACTTGTGGCCTCGCGAATTCACATTACAGAATTACAAAACGATCTTCCAATATGATGGATTGTTACAAGGTTTGCAGATATCCATCCTGCGTACACTTGTAGGTACTGTGCTCGGATTGATCAGTTCCTCCATGATCGCTTTTACACTGAGCAGACCTGACTTTGGACTTCGTAAATTTGTTTCTACAACACTTGCACTCACGATGTATTTCTCCGGTGGTCTGATTCCGGTATACATCCTGATGCGTGACCTGAACCTGATCGGTACATTCTGGGTATATGTATTGCCAGGCATGATCAGTGCATTTAACGTCTTCATTATCCGTTCATTCATTGATGGTCTGCCGTATGCATTGCAGGAATCCGCGAAGCTGGACGGTGCGAATGACTTTACGATCTATTACAGAATCATCCTGCCACTGTGTAAACCGGTACTTGCAACCATCGCATTGTTCCTGGCTGTAGGTCAATGGAATGCATGGTTCGATACGTACCTGTATAATGGTTCGAAGGCACATCTGACCACGCTCCAATATGAGCTGATGAAAGTACTGCAAAGTACGCAGCAAGGCTCAGGTGCTGGACGGAATGCCAATGACATGGCACAACAGATGACACAGATTTCACCTGAATCAATCAAGATGGCGATTACGATCGTTGTAACGGTTCCAATCCTGATTGTATATCCGTTCCTACAGAAGTACTTTGTTGGCGGTATGACATTGGGCGCAGTAAAAGCATAAGCAAGCTTGTATAGGCTGCCACATAGAGTGGCCGTACATCTACAAATGAAGCATCAGGATACCCGAAGCGCAGCCATTTGGTCTGCGCTTCACCGTATAGGGCTGCGGTGTGGTATTCATGAAGCTATAGACAGGGACAAAAAAGTCCCGGACAAAACAGACATATGAAACAGGGAGGATTACCATTATGGCAAGTTCCAAAATGAAGATTGCACTGGCACCAGTGCTTGCAATGTCTTTACTCGCAGGTTGTGGTGGAGGAAGCGGCGGTGATACGTCGTTCAAGGATACCAGCGCAGAGACAACTCCACTTACTTTCGATTTCTTCAGTGTTGATCCCAGTCCGAACTGGAATGGCATGAAGGATGAAGTGGGTAAAGTCCTTACAGAAAAAACAGGGGTAACGCTTAACGGTGAATTTGCCGTTAGTGGTGGTCAGGATAAGATCTCCTTAATGGCGGCGAGCGGAGACTATCCGGATATCGTGTCACCCAAAGGAGAACTTAGCAAACTGGTGGATGCCGGAGCAATGCTTGATCTGACAGATCTGATCGACCAATATGCTCCCAATCTCAAGAAGCTGTATGGTAATTACATGGACCGGTTGAAATACAGTAATGAGGATCAGGCTATTTATGTGCTGCCGACGTATTATGCGGTAGACCAGAAATACTTTGATGCAGGTGGTGGATTTGGAATTCAGCACCGTGTACTGAAAGAACTCGGATATCCGGAAGTGCGTACACTTCAGGATTACGAGAATGTTTTGAAGGCGTACAAAGAGAAACACCCTACGATTGATGGTCAGCCAACCATCCCGTTAACACTGGATGCGGATGATTGGAGAATCATGATTACCGTAACGAACCCGGCATTCCAGGCAACGGGTGCACCGGATGATGGTGAATATTACATCGATCCAGAAACGTACGAAGCAATGCTGCATTACAAACGTCCAGAGGAAAAAGAGTACTTCCGCTGGTTGAACCATATGTATAACACAGGATTGCTGGATCAGGACAGCTTCATCCAGAAAACAGACCAATACAAATCCAAAATTGCAAGTGGGCGTGTTCTTGGTGTTATTGACCAGGATTGGGGATATTCCGATGCAGAGAATGCTTTGAAATCCGCGGGCAAGTCTGAAGCGACGTATTCACACTTCCCGGTTACCCTCTCCGAGGATATCAAGGATCAAACCTTCCAAGACCCTGGTTTTGTATCCGGTTGGGGTGTAGGGATTACAACGACCAATCCGGATCCGGTTCGTACGATCAAATTCTTCGATTATCTGGCTTCTGAAGAAGGGCAAGTATTGATGAACTGGGGAATTGAAGGTAAACAGTATGAAGTGAAGGACGGCAAACGTGTCATTCCTGCCGACATTCAGGACCAAAAAACGAATAATGCAGCTGTGTTCCAGAAAGAGACGGGTATAGGACTGTACACCAATATCTCTGGGCACTATGGAGATGGTGTGAAGGATTCAACGGACAATTACTACACTACGAATTTCCCTGAACAGATCGTGGCGGCATATTCCGATGCTGAGAAAGAAACACTTAAAGCTTACGGAGCTACAACTTGGAAAGATATGTTCCCTAGTGAAGACGAGTTCCCAATCAAACCATGGGGAGCAGCATACAATCTGCCAACACCAGGGGACTCCAACTACAACGTCATCTTTAAGAAAACCCAGGATATCATCCGGAAACGTATTCCAGAAGCCATTTTGAGTACTCCTGAGCAGTTCGATGCCATCTATGATGGCATGATTACAGAAGTGAACCAAGCAGGAGCAGAGGACATGGAAAAACAATATACAGAACTCGTTCAAAACCGTGTTCAGTTGTGGAGCGGTGAAGAGGCTAAATAAACAATAAGCAAGACAGATTTAAAAAGAGAAAGAACCCGTGTTATACGGGTTCTTTTTTTATCTAAAACGTTTTCTAAAAAACGTTTTCAATTTTATAAATTCACTATTGACAAGGACTTTAAGAGGCATTATTATTCAATTATGAAAGCACTTACATTTGCTTGTACATCATGTGATATGTAGCCTGATTGCAGGGGTGAAAATTCCCTAAGGGGAAGGAAGTAAGGTAGTGTAGGGCAGTTTTTCATTTTTCAGAAAACGCTTCTAATGTTATAAGAACAAGAAAATGACATTCGTTTCATCTGGTCACGGTATGTGCAGGTCAGCCTGTTATACAAATATACAGCTTCATTATATCCATAAGGGGGATTACACATGAAGGGCAAAACACCAAAAACATTCGCAATGCTTCTGTTAGCCAGTGCTCTTGCAATTACAGCAGGATGCAGCAGCAATGGAGGAGGAAGTAACGCTTCAGAAAAGCCGGTTGATTCCGGAGACACCACCAGTCCAGTAACCTTTACATTCTTTGGTGCAGATGCAAGTCCGAACTGGAACAACATGAAGGATGCTGTCGGTCAAGAGATTACCAAGGCAACGGGAGTTACAATTGAGGCTGAGTATGATGTGAATAATGGTGGAGATCAAAAGATTCCTTTGATGGCTGCGAGTGGTGATTACCCTGATATTATCTATCCTAAAGGCAACTTGTCGAAGCTTGTGGATGCAGGCGCGATGCTGGACCTGACCGATCTGATTGAGGAGCATGCTCCCAATTTGAAAAAAATCTATGGTGATCAGATGAACCGTCTGAAATATAGCTTGGAAGATCAAGCGATCTATACGATTCCGACCAATATGGGTGTAGATAACGTTGCATTTGACGCTACGGGCGGATTCGAGATTCAACAAAGAGTATTAAAAGAGCTTGGCTACCCTGAAGTGAAAACGCTTGAGGATTATGAAAACGTACTGAGAACGTATTATGAAAAACATCCAACGATTGATGGTCAACCGACTATTCCGTTGACATTAAACGCAGATGACTGGAAGATCATGATCACGGTAACGAACCCTGCATTCCAAGCTACGGGTGGACCGGATGATGGTGAGTATTATATCAATCCTGAGACCTATGAAGCCGTTCTCCACTACAAACGTCCTGAGGAAAAGGAATATTTCCGTTGGTTGAACAAAATGTACAATGAAGGTCTGCTGGACAAAGACACATTTGTTCAAAAAGATGACCAATATAAATCCAAAATTGCCAGTGGCCGCGTACTTGGTCTGATCGACCAGGAATGGAACTATGGTGAGGCGGAAAATGCTTTGAAATCGTCCAACGGTGGCGATAAAACATATGCTCACTTCTCCGTGTCCCTGAACAAGGACATTGTGGACCATACATTCCAGCCGACAGGTTTTGACGGTTACGGCATTGGAATTACAACTTCAGCCAAAGATCCGGTGCGCATTATCAAATTCATGGATTGGCTTGCATCTGATGAAGGTCAAGTCCTGAGAAACTGGGGCGTTGAAGGCAAGCACTACCAAGTAGAGAATGGCAAACGCGTTATCCCGGCAGAAGTACAAGATCGCAAAACCAATGATAACTCTGCCTTCACGAAAGAGTCTGGCGTGGGTATGTACAATATATTCAGTGCGAGATACGGAGATGGCGTGAAAGATGCTACGGATAACTATTACACAACCAACTTCCCTGAGCAGATTCAGGCTGGATACACTGCAGCAGAGAAAGAGACATTGAAAGCTTATGGTATTACAACTTGGAAAGATTTCTACCCTTCCGAAGATGATCTGAAATTGAAAGATTGGGGCGCAGCATATAACATGCCTGTACCTTCTGACACGGATTACAATGTAACGTTCCAAAAAACACAGGATATCGTACGCAAACGTATTCCAGAGGCGATCCTTGCCAAACCTGAAAACTTCGACAGCGTATACGATGGTCTCTTGGCTGAACTTGATAAAGCAGGTGCAGTGGAGATGGAAAAACAATATACGGTATGGATTAAAAATCGGGTATCCCTCTGGACTGGTAAAGACGTGAAATAAGGTTGAAAACCAAGCATTAAAGTGAAGGATTTTCATAGCGAAAAAAGCCCTTGAGAAAGGGCTTTTTTTATTGTTGACGTAAGCGGATGGATAGCCTATAATCTATCATGTAAGCACTTTCAGTAAGCGTTTTATAGTATGTTTCGAAAACGTTTTATGTCTGTTATAAGAACAATGTTGTAAAATAGTTGCTGCTGACAATTATCTTTGAAAATCAGGCTTTTACAGCATAAGTCGTAAGCGCATTCAAAAAAAGTGGTATCCTCAGGCATAAAGCCTGTTATACAGATAAAACCTTCATAAATAATAGGGGGAACTAGACAATGAGAGGCAAGATGAAAGGTAATACACCCAAGACGTTTGCAATGTTGATGCTCGCAAGTGCAATGCTGGTCACAGCTGGATGCGGGAATTCGGGAACAAAAGAAACTACGGAGTCCAGTGGAACTGAACCAATTACAGTGACGTTCTTCGGTGCAGATCCAAGCCCGACCTGGAACAAGATGCAAGATGCAGTCGGTAAAGAGATTACTAAACAAACAGGCGTTACGATTGAAGCTGAGTATGATGTGAACAACGGTGGCGATCAGAAGATTGCACTTATGGCGGCCAGCGGTGATTACCCTGACCTCATCTTCCCTAAAGGTAACTTGTCTAAGCTTGTGGATGCAGGTGCAATGCTGGATTTGACCGATCTGATTGAAGAGCATGCTCCGAACCTGAAAAAAATCTATGGCGACCAGATGAACCGTCTGAAATATAACACGGAAGATCAGTCGATATATACGATCCCAACAAACATGGGTGTAGATAATGTTGTATTTGATGCAGGTGGCGGATTCGAAATTCAACAAAGAGTATTGAAAGAGCTTGGATACCCTGAAGTGAAGACACTTGAGGATTATGAGAATGTACTAAAAGCCTATTATGAAAAACATCCAACCATTGATGGTCAACCAACCATTCCGTTGACATTGAATGCAGATGACTGGAAGATCATGATCACGGTAACGAACCCGGCCTTCCAGGCAACAGGTGCCCCTGATGATGGTGAATACTACATTAACCCTGAAACGTATGAAGCGATGCTTCACTACAAGCGTCCAGAAGAGAAAGAGTACTTCCGTTGGTTGAACAAAATGTATAATGAAGGACTGTTGGACAAGGATACATTTGTTCAAAAGGATGATCAATATAAGTCCAAAATTGCCAGTGGCCGTGTACTCGGTCTGATCGATCAAGAGTGGAACTATCAAGAAGCTGAAAATGCACTCAAATCAGCAGGCAAGGACGATGCCACATATGCTCACTTCTCCGTGTCTTTGAACAAGGATATTGTAGATCATACGTTCCAACCAACCGGATTTGACGGTTACGGCATCGGGATCACAACTTCGGCCAAAGATCCGGTACGTATCATCAAATTCTTGGATTGGCTTGCTTCTGATGAAGGACAAGTGTTGAGAAACTGGGGTATTGAAGGCCAACACTATAACGTCGAAAATGGCAAACGTGTGATTCCTGACGAGATTCAGGATCGCAAAACCAATGACAACTCGAATTTCAGCAAAGAAACAGGCATTGGGATGTATAGTGCCTTTAGTGCAAGATACGGCGATGGTGTGAAAGATTCTACGGATAACTATTATACAACGAACTTCCCTGAGCAGATTCAAGCGGGTTATACTGCAGCCGAGAAGGAAACGTTGAAAGCCTACGGTATTACAACATGGAAAGATTTCTATCCTTCCGAAGATGATCTGAAGCTCAAGGAATGGGGAGCAGCATACAACATGTCTGTACCTTCAGGTACAGATTATGAAGTAACGTTCCGAAAAACACAGGATATCGTTCGTAAACGTATTCCGGAGGCTGTTCTGACTTCACCAGCAAACTTTGACGCAACCTATGATGCTTTCCTGGATGAATTGGACAAAGCAGGTGCAGTGGAGATGGAGAAACAATATACCGTTTGGGTGAAAGACCGTGTCTCCCTTTGGACAGGAAAAGATATAAAATAACATGGATTGTCCTCAACCCATGCTGAAACAAAAGAAGGCCCCTTCATAGGGGCCTTTTTTATGTGGAGGAGGTGTGATGATTTACATTGACGCAAATTTGGAAATCACATATAATCTCCTTAATGTAAGCACTTACCGAAAACGTTTTATGACATAAATACTTCGATAGCTAATTGAGGAAAAGGAGTTAATGATGTCCCTACACAATAACCTAACTAAAATCAACCGTTTATGGTATCGACAACCGGCAAAACGCTGGGAAGAAGCACTACCCATCGGAAATGGCCGTCTTGGAGGCATGGTGTATGGCGGCGCAGCGGATGAACGAATTCAGCTCAATGAAGATACATTATGGTCAGGATTTCCGCGGGATACGATTCAATACAGCAGTCAGCGGTATTTGAAGCAGACGCGTGAGTTAATCATGTCTGGACAGTATGGTGAAGCTGAGGATTTGTTGAACCGAGAGATGCTCGGCCGTGACGTGGAGGCTTACCAGCCAATGGGGCATTTTCTGTTACACCATGAGGGTCTGGACGATCTTTCGTATGAAGCATTTGAGCGTGAACTTGATCTGGAGTCGGGTATTGCTACCACGACGTATTCACGGGAAGGAATTCGTTATGTACGTGAAGTGTATTCCAGTGCTTCGGATAATCTGATGGTTTGCACATGGACTACGGATCGAAAGGCTGCTTTGAATGCCAGCGTTACGCTAGACAGTCCCCACCCTTATTGC
This sequence comes from Paenibacillus sp. CB74, assembly GCF_055687625.1. Taxonomy (NCBI): domain Bacteria; kingdom Bacillati; phylum Bacillota; class Bacilli; order Caryophanales; family Paenibacillaceae; genus Paenibacillus; species Paenibacillus sp. CB74. The sequence goes on from NZ_CM146009.1 coordinate 6,410,436, forward strand.
GTTGAGACCTCAGGAGATGCACTCACGATGTTTAGCCGTTGCCCGAGTCACGTGGAATCCAATTATTTTAGAGATCACCCGGAATCCGTCCTGTATGAAGAAGATCGGGGAACCGCATATGCAGTACGTGTAGCAGTTACGGCAACAGGGGAGCACGCAAAGGTCTCCAACCTGGAAGGCAAGTTGCACATTCAGGGTGCTGATCAGGTTGTTTTCTATCTGGCAGCGGCTACGTCCTTTGAAAGTTACGATGTGTTGCCTGTGAAGGATAACCGGTTGCTCGAAAAGGAATGCGTGGATATGATCTCCAAAGCGATCACACATGGTGCGGAAGTGCTTCGGGAAAGACATGTACAAGATCATCGCGCATTGTTTAACAGAGTCTCTATTGATTTAGGTGCATCGGTTAACGCAGAATTGCCTACGGATGAGCGGCTACAGGCCTATCAGGCAGGGGAACAAGACCCCGGGTTAGAAGCACTTTATTTCCAATATGGAAGATATCTGTTAATGGCTAGTTCGCGGCCGGGCAGCCAGCCTGCCAATCTGCAGGGAATCTGGAACCATCAGGTAGAACCGCCGTGGCATAGTGACTATACCATCAACATCAACACGGAGATGAATTACTGGCCGGCAGAAGTCTGCAATCTGAGTGAATGTCATGAGCCGCTGTTTGATATGTTGACCGATCTCAGTGATACAGGACGCAGAACGGCGCGTATTCTGTATGGAGCCCGTGGATGGGCTGCTCATCATAATGTAGATATCTGGAGAACCTCTACGCCGACAGGTGGAGATGCAAGCTGGGCTTTTTGGCCGATGGGCGGTGTGTGGCTTACCTCGCATCTATGGGAGCACTATCAATTTACCGGTAATCAACGTTTTCTTGAGGAACGTGCCTACCCCATCATGAAGGAAGCGGCGTTGTTCTGTCTCGACTGGCTGGTGGAAGGACCTGAGGGATATCTGGTTACAATTCCATCCACTTCACCAGAGAACAAGTTTCTGACAGAAGCTGGAGAGGCACGCAGTATATCCATGGCTTCAACGATGGATATGACTTTGATTCGTGAATTGTTTAGCCGTTGTATTGAAGCCTCGAAGCAGCTAAATATAGATGAATCGTTGGCAAGCGAGTGGAGTGAGGCGCTGGACAAACTCTATCCATTCCGTATCGGAAGTGAAGGACAATTGCTGGAGTGGTTTAAGGATTTTGCCGAATCCGAGCCAGGGCATCGTCACGTCTCTCACCTGTATGGACTGTATCCCGGGGAGCAGATCAATCGAGTGCATTCACCAGAACTGGTGGAAGCAGCACGAATATCGCTGGAACGTCGTATCTCACAAGGTGGTGGGCATACAGGATGGAGCTGTGCATGGTTGATCAATCTGTATGCACGACTGCTGGATAGCAGCCATGCACATCAGTTTGTGCGCACGTTACTGGCCCGATCCACACATCCGAATCTGTTCGATGACCATCCACCATTCCAGATCGATGGTAACTTTGGAGGTACGGCTGGAATCGCCGAGATGTTATTACAGAGCCACTTGAACGAGTTACATTTGCTACCGGCACTGCCTGAACTCTGGACTCAAGGTCGTGTTGAAGGGCTTCGTGCTAGAGGTGGTTATACGGTAGCAATTACGTGGACGGACAACAAGCTTGCGTCAGCGGTTATCAAAGCAGATCGAAGTGATTCACTAACCCTTCGCAGTACTTATCCGCTACGTGTGGAAGGAAATGAACAAGCGAAGGCAGAGCTTACGCCCCAGGGCGATTATGTAACTATTTTAACAATGACCGCAGGACAGACGATCCGCGTGTCATCATGAGACGGAGGAGCTAACCATGACCATTTTTCAATTTCCACAAGATTTTCGATGGGGGACAGCAACAGCTTCCTATCAAATAGAAGGAGCTGCACAGGAAGGTGGACGCGGGGTATCCATCTGGGATACATTTGCTCGCACACCTGGCAAAGTATTTAACGGAGACAATGGGGATGTCGCATGTGACAGTTACCACCGGTATGAGGAAGACATCGAACTGATGAAGAAACTCGGGATTAATACGTACCGGTTCTCCATTGCATGGCCGCGCATTATTCCTGACGGAGATGGAGAGATCAATCGGGAAGGACTGGACTTCTACCATCGCTTCGTGGATGCATTGATAGAGGCGGGTATTGAACCGTTCCTCACCCTGTATCACTGGGACCTTCCACAAACGCTGGAGGATGACGGTGGCTGGGGCAACCGCAGAACTGTAGACGCTTTTGTGAAATATGCCGAGGTGATTTTCAAGGAATTCTCGGGCAAGATCAACTTTTGGCTAACGTTTAATGAACCCTGGTGTATCGCATTCCTGTCGAACCTTCTTGGGATTCATGCGCCAGGAAACAAAGACCTGCAAACATCAATTAATGTAGCACATGGATTGCTGGTTGCTCATGGTAAAGCCGTTCAATCGTTCCGTCGCCTGGGGACAACCGGTCAGATTGGTATCGCTCCGAACGTGTGCTGGGCTGAGCCGTATAGCAAATCTCCTGAAGACCAGGCAGCGTGTGATCGATCCATTGCGCTCAATACCGATTGGTTCCTAGACCCGATCTACAAAGGCACGTATCCGCAGTTTATGGTGGACTGGTTCGCAGAAGCAGGAGCTACGGTGCCAATCCAGGAAGGCGATATGGAGATTATCTCGCAACCAATCGATCTGCTCGGCATTAACTATTACACGATGGGAATTAATCGCTTCAATCCGGAAGCGGGTGTTCTTCAATCGGAAGAAGTGGATATGGGCTTGACCAAGACAGATATCGGCTGGCCGGTGGAATCACGCGGTTTGTATGAATTCATGCATTACTTGCAAAAGTACGGCAATGTGGATGTATATATCACGGAGAATGGTGCCTGTATTAATGATGATTTGGAGAATGGCAAAATTAACGATGATCGCCGGATTTCCTATTATGAGCAGCATTTGGCCCAAATCCACCGCATCATTAATGACGGTATTAACCTGAAAGGGTACATGGCATGGTCATTAATGGACAATTTCGAATGGGCAGAAGGCTACCGGATGCGCTTCGGTCTCGTTCATGTCGATTATCGTTCACTTGTAAGAACACCGAAGGAGAGTTATTACTGGTATCAGAATGTCATTAAGAATAATTGGCTGGAGACAAGGAACTAAGGGGGGCCCCAATAAATGCAAAAGTATTTTTAAGGGGAAATCAGGTTTGCATTATACATGGATACCTTATTAATGAAGAAAAAGACGGTAACATTGGAGTATTCCAATGCACCGTCTTTTTTGTATTTTTACAGTTATCAAAGAGTAGTTCATAAAGGTTTCATAAGGTCAAGTAGAGTTCCTGTTATGAAAAGACGATTTTTGGGTTATAAGAAGTATGAGTAAAATGAATAATGTTTTGTCAACAGTTGAAAATAAAATAAAGTGTCCAAATTGCGAATAAAATTTGAACATTTGTTGACTAAAATTCATACTGATGTGGTATATTGGTATAAGGAAAGCACTTACAAAAAGGGAAAAGGAAGTGTTTACTATGGCATCGAAGACAGCAATGGTCAGCCAATTGGAGCGCAAAGACAAAAATATGCGGCGCGCCGTCTTGACGATGACAGTTCTGGCATGGGTCGCACTCATTACGGGAGTGGTCATGTGTCTGATCAATTTGAATGATTTTAATGATCGTAATCTTGGCTTGATGGTCGGTATTGGATTCCTTGTAGGTAGTGTGTTTATTTACGTAATTGCCAAAGCAATTGGCCTTGTTCATACACGCCGGGAAGACGAAGGCGCCGATTGATTATAATCCTGCGTTAATTCGTTCATAATAAGACTGGATAAGTACCCGGAATCCAGTCAATAAAGCCCTTTGCGGATTCGTTGACACTGATCAACGGGACTGCAAAGGGTTTTATTTTGTGACTTGATGTGTAAAGATTACAATGTACAAATATCAACCATGCAAGCGATTTGTGAGAAAAAATTCACACATTTAAGGTGTAAAATCGACAAATTTGTTAACAAGAACAAAAAAGTTGTTCATTTCTGATATCTTTAGTAGGAAGAGAGTAGTATACTGATTTTTCAGTATGAGCGAATTTAAGGAGAGGGGATCAAAATGAACAAGAAACCTAGGTCGCTAATCCGGATTATCATTCCGGTTGTCCTGACGTTGGTTACAATTGCATTGATTGTCTGGCCAATGCTGGCAGGCGGACAATACGTTGTTCTGGATCCGAAGGGGCCAATTGGCGCTTCGCAGAGAGATTTGATTGTCATCTCGACAATTTTGTGTGCTGTCATCATTGTGCCAGTACTCATTTTGTCTGCCGTAATCGTATGGCGTTACCGCGATAAGCCGGATAACAAAGCTGCTTATGAGCCTAACTGGTCTCATAGTACGAAGGCGGAGGCAATCTGGTGGACGGTTCCAATTATTATTATTGGACTGCTTGCCATTGTTACTATTCGTTACACGTATGATCTGGAGCCTTCGAAGCCGTTGGCTCACGAGAAAGCACCAATTACCATCCAAGTGTCTTCACTGGATTGGAAATGGTTGTTTATGTATCCTGAGCAAGGGATTGCAACGGTCAACACGCTGAATATTCCGGCAGACCGGCCCGTGAAATTTGAACTCACTGCGGATTCACCGATGAACTCATTCTGGATTCCGCAACTTGGAGGACAGATTTATACGATGTCGGGTATGGCGATGACCTTGTATCTGCAAGCAGATCATGAAGGCAAGTACTGGGGTTCAGGCGCTAACTTCACAGGTGAGCATTTTGGAGAAATGCGTTTTGATGTGAATGCTACATCGGACGAAGATTTTGACAAGTGGGTCGCTGAAGTGAAACAGAATTCTCAGGAATTGACTACAGAGGGTTACGCTGCACTGGCTGAACCAGGAACAAGCAATGTAGCTTATTATTCTGCCTTCCCAGAAGGATTGTTCCAAAATATTGTGACCAAGTATGTTGTCGATGGTCAAAGTGCTCACAGTAAGCATGGAAGTTCAAGTGAAGCTTCTGGAGCCATTCAAAGTCAAACAGATGTGTCCAATCAAGATAAGGACAAGAGTGCTAACTAAAGATTCGAAAGGAGGCCCCCAATGTTAGAGAGACTTAAAGAGTTCGCATCGGAGTTTTTCGTAACTGGCGACCCGCTGATCTATGGAGCAGACGTGGCCATCGGTATTACGATGATAACTATCGTAGCGGTGCTGACTTATTTCAAAAAATGGGGCTGGCTCTGGCGTAACTGGTTAACTACCGTCGATCATAAAAAGATCGGTATTATGTATATCATTGCTTCCATTATCATGTTGTTCCGTGGTGGTGTGGATGCATTGATGATGCGTCTGCAGCTGGCTATGCCTAACATGGATTTCTTACATCCTGAACATTATAATCAGGTCTTTACAACTCACGGCACGATCATGATCCTGTTCATGGCGATGCCATTCATGTTTGGTTTATTTAACGTTATCGTGCCATTACAGATCGGAGCAAGGGACGTTGCCTTCCCGTTTCTGAATGCATTAAGCTTCTGGTTATTCTTCCTGGGAGCAATGCTGTTTAACCTGTCCTTCGTTATCGGTGGTTCACCGGATGCAGGATGGCTGAGTTATCCACCTCTATCGGAGCTGTCACACAGTCCGGGGGTCGGACAGAACTTCTATATATGGGGTATACAGATATCGGGTATCGGTTCCCTGGCTACCGGTATCAACTTCCTGGTTACCATCATTAAAATGCGTGCGCCAGGTATGAGATGGATGAAAATGCCGATGTTCACATGGTCGGTATTCTCCACATGTATCATTATCTTGTTTGCTTTCCCGATCTTGACTGTGACACTTGCATTGCTATTCCTCGACAGGTTTGCCGGGGCGCATTTCTTCACACTTGATCTGGGCGGTAACCCAATGATGTATATCAACTTGATCTGGATGTGGGGTCACCCTGAGGTATACATTGTCGTCTTGCCGGCATTCGGTGTGTTCTCTGAGATTGTAAGTACCTTCTCGCGGAAAAAACTGTTTGGTTACAAGTCAATGGTATTTGCAATGTTAATCATCAGCTTCCTGTCCTTCTTCACATGGGCGCATCACTTCTTCACGATGGGTTCAGGAGCGGACGTGAATGCATTCTTCGCCGTAACTACGATGTTGATTGCTATTCCAACAGGGGTTAAGATATTTAACTGGCTGTTTACCATGTATCGAGGAAGGATTCGCATGGCGACTCCGATGATGTGGACACTTGCCTTTATCCCGTGCTTTATTGTCGGGGGTATGACAGGCGTTCTGTTATCCGTTGCTCCTGCTGACTTCCAGTTCCACAACAGTTACTTCCTGATTGCCCACTTCCACCAAGTATTGATCGGTGGCGTTGTCTTCGGATACTTCGCTGGTCTGTATTACTGGTGGCCTAAAATGTTCGGTTTCCAACTCGAAGAGAAACTGGGCAAATGGGCATTCTGGACTTGGAATATTGGTTTCTATGTCTGCTTCATGCCGCAGTACGCTGTCGGTCTGATGGGTATGACACGTCGTCTGAGCACATACGGCTGGGATACTGGCTGGTGGGAACTGAACTTCGTATCCACAATCGGGGCATTCCTGATGGGTGTCGGATTCTTGTTCCAAGTTGCACAAATTGCAGACGGTATTCGCAAATACAAAACACTTAAAGCTTCCGGCGATCCATGGGATGGTCGTACGCTCGAGTGGTCGATTCCTTCACCAGCTCCAGAGTACAACTTCGCTGTTACACCGCGCGGAGATGATATTGATGAGTGGTGGGAAGAGAAAGAACGTCGTGCGAAAGGCATTCATCCGCCTGAGCCTGTATATGAACCAATTCATATGCCGAAGAATTCTTCGATTCCGTTCATTATGTCTGTCTTCTGGTTTGTAGCCGGCTTTGGCTTCGTATTCGGATGGCTGTGGATGGCGATTCTCGGACTTGCTGGCGTAGGCATCTGTATGATCGCCCGTTCATTCTCTTACGATACGGATTATTACATTCCGGTCGACGAAATTAAGCGTACCGAAGCGTCGTTAAGGGGGTCGGTATAGATGGCTCAAGCAGCCGCTAAGCACGGTGAGAATCATGCGCATGGTCATGACCATGGCCACCATGATCCACAGGAAATGAAAATTCTCGGATTCTGGTTCTTCCTGATTTCCGACGTTATCTTGTTCTCCGTATTGTTCGCAACCTTCATTGTGTTGCGTGACAATACGGCGGGCGGACCGATTTTGTCCGAACTGATCAAAATGCCTGGCGTTATCGCTGAGACATTTATCTTGCTCACGAGTTCATTTACGAGCGGACTTGCCGTTCTGGCAATGAACCAGGGTAAAGTGAAACAATTGATTAACTGGCTGATTGTTACAGCTGTTCTGGGTGCAAGCTTTATCGCCCTGGAGGTTTATGAGTTTATTGAGATGGTTCACGAAGGCTTTAGTTACACGACGAGTGCAGCTTCGGGTGCATTCTTCACCCTCGTGGGTACTCACGGACTTCACGTATCGCTTGGTCTGATCTGGATGATCGGACTCATGTTCCAACTGAAAAAACGTGGGATTACCGACGTTACTCGTGGTAAGATCAACGTTATCAGCTTGTACTGGCACTTCTTGGACGTCGTATGGATCTTCCTCCTGTCGATCGTCTATCTCATGGGGGTGATGTAGATGGCAGAGCACAACTCACATGATTCCCACGGCCATGAACAACATGGCTCACTGAAGTCTTATGTCATCGGCTTCATTCTGTCCGTCGTACTGACAATCATTCCACTTGTGGTGGTTCTGAACGACATGATGGGCAAAACAGGAACACTCATTGTGATTCTGGGTACAGCAGCACTTCAGTTTGTGGTTCAACTCTTCTTCTTCATGCATATTCGTGAAACAGAAAAACCACGCTGGAATGTAATGGCACTTATATTCGGATTGCTGATTATGATGACCATCGTAATTGGTTCGATCTGGATCATGCTTAACAACGCTGTTGCACATTAATATGTGAATCAAAGAAGATCTCCCGGTCTGTGATACAGACTGGGGAGATCTTTTTTTGTTCTTATTAAGAAATAAACATCGTTAATTATTAATGAAATAAATCATTTTAAAAATAAAGGTACACAAAAGATACATAATGAACTAAAATGAACTTATATGAACATGTTCAAACTCAATCCCAACTAATTTAAATGACGAAAGGAATGGATTAATAATGGAAAATCGTTATGCTGCACATCCCAATGAAGTGAAAACGTATGATACATCTCGCCTGCGTGAGGAATTTTTGATGGAGCAACTCTTTGCTACCGATGAATTGGTAACGGTATATTCTCATGTGGATCGTTATATTGTGGGAACGGCTGTACCTGAGAGCAAAGACATTACCCTTGAAGTGAACCTGAAGGATATCGGAACGAACTTTTTCCTGGAGCGCCGTGAAATCGGTATCATTAATGTAGGTGGTCATGGAACAGTAACAGCGGATGGCCAAGGTTATGAGATTGGAGCAAAGGAATGTCTCTATATCGGTAGAGGTGTGAAGGAAGTTGTGTTCACGAGCAGTGACAAGGCTCAACCTGCACAATTCTATTTTGTATCCACACCGGCTCACCATACCTATCCAACAGTAAAAGCAACACAAGAGCAGGCTCAGCCGAATCATCTGGGCAGCATCGAAACTTCCAATGAGCGTACGATCTATCGTTACATTCACCAAGGAGAAGGTGGAATTCAGAGTTGTCAGTTGGTAATGGGTATTACCGAACTCGACAAGGGTAACATGTGGAATACCATGCCTGCACATACCCATAACCGCCGTTCCGAAGTATACTTGTACTGGAATCTGCCTGAGGATGGCGTTGTATTCCACATGATGGGTGAGCCAAACGAAACGCGGCATCTGGTTGTACGCGACCGTCAGGCGATCATCTCCCCAAGCTGGTCCATTCACAGTGGTGTGGGTACGAGCAATTACACCTTCTGTTGGGCGATGGCTGGTGAGAACCAGACGTTCGAAGATATGGACGGCGTAGCGATGAAAGACCTGAAATAATAAATTACAGATGTCTGAGTTAAATTGACAGGGTAGACACTATAACGGAGGGGACAGAAAGGACCAGAAGAAGCGAAGCGTGCGCCTTTATCACCAGATTTCTCCCTTTAAATAAGGGATCAAAGGAAATATGGGGATAAGAGTGATCGGAAGGTTTTCTGTACCCGAAGTGTAAGTGTGAAACTGCCATTTGACTCAGGTGGTATAGGAAGTTGATTAGGATGAATCCATTGAAAAGACATGAAAAAATTATGGAGGCTCTGCTGGAGCGCCAGGAAGTAACCGTCAGTGATCTGAGTGAGCTGTTGCAGGTGACTGGGAAAACAGTGCGAGAGGATCTCGACAAGTTGGAAAGTATGGGTCTGCTCGTACGTGTTCATGGTGGTGCTATGCTGGCTCAGAATGACCAGTATGGCATCTTGAACAGCCGGGGAGTTACCGAGAAGCATCAATCGGAGAAAACGGAGATTGCTGAACGGGCCCTTGCTTACATTCGACCTGGCGATATCGTTGCTCTTGATGGTGGAAGCACCACGCTCGAGATGGCTAAACGTCTCGACAATCAGCCGCTGACGGTGGTGACCAACGACTTGTTCATTATTGCTGAGCTTACCAAGAAGGAGCAAGTGCGACTGGTTGTGCCTGGCGGGGCTCGTGTACGGAATATGCTCGTGGGGGATGACACGGCTGCATTTATCTCCGGTCTTAACATTCATAAAGCCTTTATATCCACGACAGCACTTCATCCGGAATTTGGATTATCCATATACACGGGAGATCTGGTTCCTTTGAAAAAAGCAATGATATCTGCCTCCCAGCAGGTATATGGCGTTGTGGATCATTATAAATTCGGACAATTCGCACTGCGAACTTTCGCCCAGTGTTCGGAACTGGACTATATTATCAGTGATCATCGTTTGGATGAAGAGACAGTTGCCTTATACGAGCAGAGCGGTGTCACAGTGGATTATCAAAGTTAACCTCATTCATGATTCATGGGATTAAAGAACGGACAGATCGATGAATTGCATATCAAAACCATGCGGAGGAATCATTCATGAACCCATTTGATTTAAGCGGACAAGTTGCAATGGTAACAGGTACCTCGGGAGGACTTGGACAAGGGATGGCCATTGGTTTGGCGGAAGCAGGCGCTGATGTGGTGCTGGTCTCTTATTCCAAACCTGCCGAAACGGCAAGTGCCATTGAAGCACTCGGACGCAAAGCTTATGTGATTGAAGCGGATTTAAGTCGTGAAGATGAGTTGGCGGCTGTGTTCGAACAGGCGCTTGCGTTCCAAGGCAGAATTGATATTCTCGTCAACAATGCGGGAATCATTCGCCGCACACCTGCGGCTGATCATGCAGGGAAGGACTGGCATGATGTCATTGGTCTGAACCTGAACACGGTATTTTTCCTAAGCCAATTGGCTGGCAGACATATGATTGAACGCGGAAGCGGCAAAATCATTAATATTGCATCCATGTTGTCCTATCAAGGTGGGATTAACGTGCCAGGGTACACAGCCAGCAAACATGGTGTTGCCGGTTTAACCAAAGCACTCGCCAACGAATGGGCAGGGAAGGGAATCCAGATTAACGGTATCGCACCTGGTTATATGGAAACCGATAATACTACTCAGATCCGTGCGGACGAGAATCGTTACCGGGATATTACAGCCCGTATTCCTGCGGGGCGTTGGGGAACACCGGAAGATCTAAAAGGCCCGGTTGTCTTTCTGGCATCTGCCGCTTCGGATTATCTGAATGGTCATGTGCTGAATGTCGATGGTGGCTGGATGGCACGTTAATCGCTTGATCATCGGATTAGCATAAGGAGGCAGTGAGATGAAACTTGGTATTCTGGCACATACATTTGGTAAACAGCCTACAGCACAGCTCGCGCAGACCATTGCAGATAACGGATTCAACTCTGTACAGCTGGCACTTGCCAAAGCATTATCCGATGTGGACTCATCGAATGGCAAGCTGAGCCCCGGTCTGGCGAATGAGATTGGAGATCAATTTGCACAGCGCGGAGTGAAGATTGCGGTACTGGGCTGTTATATTAATCCGATTGACCCTGATCCGGTAAGCCGCCGTGCGGATATTGATCGATTCAAGGAACATCTGCGTTATGCCCGGGATTTCGGTTGCAGCATGGTCGCAACGGAGACCGGAAGCTTGGACACCTATCAGGATACGCATCCGGATGGATATGAAGAGAAGGCGTGGAGTGTGCTGAAAGAAACGGTTGAGGAGTTGGCCGAGGAAGCGGAGAAATGGGGCGTGCATGCAGCGATTGAGCCTGTGTCCACACATACCCTTCATACTCATGAACATATGACACGTTTGTTTGAAGAGATTCCTTCATCCAATCTGGGAATGCTGTTCGACCCGTGTAATCTGATCAAACAACCACATGCAGCAGATCAAGGAGCTTTCTTGCGCGAGGTGATGGAATCGCTATATCAGCGCATGATTGTGATCCATGCCAAGGATGTCGCCTTCGATGCACAGGGAGAGAAGTTTAATCCGGTACCTGGGGCAGGCATACTGGATTACCCGTTATTTTTTGAATTGCTAAAAACGTATAAGCCGCATATCGATATTTCACTTGAAGGTGTAACTGCGGAGCAAGCTGTGCCTGCGGCCAAACATTTGCGTGAAGTATGGGATGCAGTTCGAGTCTAAAAGACAGCCGGTTTGAAAAGTGATGCAGCGCATCTTCATCAGCAGCCGAAAAACCTTTGCGAGGGCAAAGGTTTTTTTGGTATAGAAATGATAATGTATATATTTAATATTTCTCATCGGAAAAATCGGAAATAAGTCTTTTCAAATGCGACATCTTGTGAGAGAATATGGAAAACATACACCACCATGTCAAGACATCATGAACTTATAGAACGTATATATCAAGGGAGGATTCAGATTTATGTCAAACGAACGTGAGCTTTCATTTGAAACATTGGCAATTCATGCAGGTCAGGAGATTGATCCAACTACCAACGCACGAGCAGTTCCCTTGTATCAGACAACATCCTATGGCTTCAAGGACACTGAGCATGCAGCTAATCTGTTTGGTTTGAAAGAGTTTGGCAACATCTATACCCGTCTGATGAATCCAACCACTGACGTATTTGAGCAACGGATTGCTGCGTTGGAAGGCGGAGCTGGGGCGCTGGCTACTGCTTCTGGTCAAGCAGCCATTACGTTTTCGCTTCTGAATATTGCCGGTGCAGGCGATGAGATCGTGTCTTCGGCGAGTTTGTATGGAGGTACATACAATCTGTTCTCGACAACTTTGCCGAAACTGGGTCTGGACGTGAAATTTGTGGATTCCAGTGATCCTGAGAATTTCCGGGCAGCGATTACGGAGAAAACGAAAGCATTGTATGCCGAAACGATCGGTAATCCAAAGGGGAATGTACTGGATATTGAAGCGGTGGCAGCGATCGCTCATGAACATGGCATTCCTTTGATCGTGGATAATACGTTCCCAAGCCCGTACCTTCTTCGTCCAATCGAACATGGAGCAGATATTGTCGTTCACTCTGCAACGAAATTCATTGGCGGTCATGGTACATCCATTGGTGGCGTTATCGTGGATAGCGGAAAATTTGACTGGAAAGCAAGCGGCAAGTTCCCTGGTTTGACGGAGCCGGACGCCAGTTATAACGGTGTTGTATATACGGAAGCAGTTGGACCGATTGCTTATATTATTAAAGCTCGTGTACAACTTCTCCGTGACTTGGGTGCAACGATCTCTCCATTTAACTCCTGGTTGTTGCTGCAGGGACTGGAGACATTACATCTGCGCGTAGAGCGCCATAGTAGCAACGCCCTTGCGGTTGCGGAATTCCTAGAGAAACATGAGGATGTGTCCTGGGTAAGTTATGCGGGTCTGCCAAGCCACGATTCTTACGAGCTTGCCCAGAAGTATCTGCCAAGAGGGCAGGGCGCCATTCTGACCTTTGGAATCAAAGGTGGTGCGGAAGCGGGTCGTAAATTGATTGAAAATGTTAAACTGTTCTCTCACCTTGCAAACGTGGGCGATTCCAAGTCACTGATCATTCACCCGGCAAGTACGACTCACGCGCAGTTGACTGAAGATGAACAAACTGCCGCAGGGGTTAATCCGGAGTTGATTCGTCTGTCTATTGGCACAGAGAACATTCAAGACATTATTCATGATCTGGAGCAAGCGATCAAAGCAAGTCAGGGAGCAGGTGTAGGCGCATAAATGGTATTGGGTGGATGTGAAACATTCACTTAAGCGATATGCTATAAAATTGGTCAAACGCCTATCAATAGATGCTTTAAGCCGCTGTCTTTATGGACAGCGGTTTTTTGTCTTTTTGAATATGCATGTAGGAGTAAAAGTAATCGTCCGAAAAATACCCATTTACAAATGAGGATCACAGGCATATACTGATTAAAAGTTGTATTGGGTAAAAATAATTGCATAAGCACAAAAATGATTATCATTCTCATTCGAGATGATTGCAAAACCATTCACAAAACCATGCTGCTGCGGGATTCCCGCAGCAGCATGTGTCATTTTTAGGGCATTAACAATGGCTCTCATTCTCAATACAACTTCATTTCTGGGAGCGGAATAGGCAGACTCGTCATCCGCAAATCTAACATTCGAAAGGATTGTGATTTATATGCAAGCGATACATCAACCTCTACACAGACAGAAACAAACAGAACAACGCTCGTCCCAAACACCTGGCCCCAATCGCGGCAAAAAGCCTGATTTTCGAGCCATGGTACAGAATAAAGAGATGCAATCTGCATTGGGCAGCGGGCTTTTAATGCTGATTGCCTGGGGAACTGCACCGTATTTTGGTACCTTATCCATCATGCTCTACATTGTGGCGTATGCCGTGGGGGGGTGGACCAAGGCGAAGGAAGGCATCGAGACACTGGTCAAGGACCGTGATCTTGATGTAAATCTGCTGATGATTGCCGCATCTCTTGGGGCAGCAGCTATTGGTTACTGGAATGAAGGCGCGATGCTGATCTTTATTTTTGCACTCAGTGGTGCGTTGGAAAGTTATGCGACAGAGCGCAGTCATAAGGATATCTCATCGTTGCTCGCGCTGAAGCCGGAGACAGCACTGCGTATTGAGGATGGGCAGATGAACCTTGTGGCTATTGATGATCTCCAGCCAGGTGATCTGCTGTTGGTGAAACCGGGAGAACTCATACCAGCAGATGGGGTCGTGTACCGGGGGAGTTCTTTTATCAATCAATCGTCCATCACCGGAGAATCCCTACCTGTGGACAAAGTTGCGGGGGATGAGGTCTATGCAGGTACGGTAAACGGGGAGGGCGCCTTATACGTGGAGGTCACCAAATCGGCTGAAGGGTCACTGTTCGGAAAAATCATTAAAATGGTGGAAGAAGCGCAGGCAGAAGTGCCGGATTCCCAGCGTTTTATGGAGCGGTTTGAAGGGATATACGCACGCATTGTTGTAGGGGTGACTTTACTTGTGATTGCAGGAACTCCACTGCTGCTTGGCTGGACATGGAACGAGGCATTTTATAAAGCGATGGTATTTCTGGTTGTTGCATCACCTTGTGCATTGGTGTCTTCGATCATGCCTGTCATGTTGTCCGCGATGTCCAGCAGTGCGCGCCGTGGCATTCTCTTCAAGGGTGGTGCCCATATGGAGAATATGGCACGCACGCAGGTCGTTGCTTTTGACAAAACAGGTACATTGACCATGGGCACCCCGCAAGTTACAGATATTATTACAGCTGAAAATATAGATCGCGCCCAGCTGTTAGCTGCGGTAGCAGCGATTGAGAACATCTCCATGCACCCCTTGGCTCGTGCGATCGTAGATCAGGCGAACAAGGAGAACCTTACACTTCAGGAAGCGGAGCATGTACAGGCGCTAACAGGCTGGGGTATCGAAGGAACGGTAAACGATGTGCTCTGGCGTATTGGCAAAACAAATGTAATGGAATCGATGCAGTCAGAGAAGATGAAGGATGATAACGTTGATGGTTCAGATAAACAAGGTGTTAACCGTGTGAAGGTATCTACAGCGTGGAACGAAGTACGCTCCCGTCTTGAGGGGGAGGGAAAAACGGTATCCGTTGTTATCGCTGATGGTGAAATGGCTGGGCTGATCGCCATGCGGGATACGGTACGCCCTCAGGCAGCAGCTGCAGTGAGAAGGCTTGAAGCGATGGGGGTTAAAGTTGCGATGTTAACAGGCGATCGAGCGAGATCGGCCTCTGTAATTGCCCATGAAACGGGAGTAAGTATGGTTTATGCAGACTTGCTGCCGGAAGATAAAGTGAAGCAGGTCCAAGCGCTCCGCAACCAATATGGTCCTGTGCTGATGGTAGGGGATGGGGTTAATGATGCACCTGCACTTGCGGCGGCAACGGTCGGTATGGGGATGGGATTGTCTGGCAGTGGAACTGCACTGGAGGTAGCGGATGCAGTGCTGATGAACGACAATATCGAAGAGATCGCTTGGGTGATTGGGCAGGCACGCCGAGCACAGCGTACGGTGAAGCAAAATATGTGTTTTGCCATCACCGTTATTCTGGCCTTAATTGCAGGTAACTTCCTCCAAGACGTCGCATTGCCTCTGGGTGTGGTAGGTCATGAAGGCAGTACAATTCTGGTTATCCTGAATGGACTTAGGCTGCTACGTTAATCGGATTTGGAGATGAAAATGATTCATTGGTTTTGCTGGTTGTATACGACTGGTTGAACGGCTCACGTTTGAACCTTGGGTCAACGGGTAATGATTCGAAGAGAAAGTTGCAATCATTCGAGGACAAAGGGAGCTGTGAAATATGGGACGTTATGTACAAGTGGAACCGAATGTAAAAGTATATGTTGAAGATATCGGTGAAGGAACTCCGGTTGTCTTTTTGCACGGCTGGCCTGTTAATTATAAAATGTTTGAATATCAATTGAACGTACTTCCGAACCATGGCATTCGTGCCATTGCGATAGATTTTAGAGGATACGGCTTATCAGATAAGCCTTCCACCGGATATGATTATGATCGGATGGCAGACGATGTTCGTGCTGTTATCGATGATCTGGAGCTGAAAGACGTGGTACTCGCAGGGTTCTCCATGGGTGGAGCGATTGCAGTACATTACATGGCCAGACATAAGGGACATGGTGTCTCCAAGCTGGCCTTGTTATCTGCGGCAGCCCCTGTGTTCACACAGCGCGAAGGTTATCCGTATGGATTGACTCCAGAGCAGCTGAACGAGCAGATCATTGAACCGATTTTTGCAGATCGTCCGAAGTTGCTGGAGACATTTGGCGGCATGTTCTTCGCGAAAGAACACAGCCATCCATTCATGGATTGGTTCCACGCGCTTGGTATGGAGGCTTCATCTTATGGTACCATTCGCAGTGCAATTGCCCTGCGGGATGAGGATCTACGAGGTGACCTGAGTTCCATTCAGGTGCCGACGGCCATTTTGCACGGGAAAAAGGATGAGATCTGTCCGTTCGAATTCGCAGAGCAGATGCATAAAGGCATCGCTTCGTCTCAATTGATTGCTTTTGAAGAGAGTGGTCATGGTGCTTTCTATGATGAATTGGAAAAATTCAATTCGGAATTGATTCGTTTCATTCAATCCTGATCAGAAGAGGGCATCATGCTCCTTACAACCTATCCCATTAATTTCATGGAATCTTCATTTGTGGCTAAAAAAAGAACCCGGTCGACAGCTTTAGGTGCTGTTCGCTCTGGTTCTTTTTTCTGTACTGTAAGAGTCTTAAACAAGGGTAAGTATACATTCTTCAATTAAAACAGTTCGGTCAGACCGATCATCGTGATGAGTCCGAGTAAAAACGAGATAGTTGCCACTCGTGCATTGCCGTCGCCGTGACTTTCGGGAATGAGTTCTTTATAGACAATGAACATCATCGCACCGGCTGCAAATGCCAGACCATAAGGGACGAGACCGGATACGAGACTGCTTAATGTGTAACCAATCATCGCTGTAATAATCTCTACTGCTCCGGTGAGGGTGGCAATGCCCAGTGCTTTGAAGCGGCCAATATTCTGGTTCACTAGAAAGAGGGCGACCAGGAATCCCTCCGGCGCATTCTGCAATCCGATGGAGAAGGCAATAAGATTGCCCAGGTTCTCATCCGAGCTTGCGTAGCTGACACCAACCGATAACCCCTCTGGCAGATTATGCATGGTAATCGCTGCAATAATCATGAAGGCTTTGGCTTCAATTTTGAAAGGCATTTTCTCGGGATTCTCCAGATCGACGTGTGGAATCTTCATCTCGAGCACCAGTAGCACCAGGCTACCAAGCATAATACCAAATGCGAGTACAAAGAGATTCGATTGGCCGAGCGCTTCCGGAATGAGATTATAAACCGAGGCTGAGGTCATAATACCTGCAGCGTAGGCCAGCAAGATATCACGCAGACGGTGCGATATTTTGCGCATAAATAGAATCGGTACGGCCCCTAGGCCGGTAGACATGGCTGATATAATACTGCCAATCAGTGCATCGTTCATGCTTCCATTTTCCCTCCTGATGAAGACTTCTTCATAATCGCTGCCGAGCATTGACACCGTACATAAAAGAGATCATAATGAACAACAGATTAGAATGATTATAAATTAGAATTCCGTTTCTGCATAGGATTATTGTCATTACGCAGGCAGGTCTTGTGGACATGATCTAGGCTTTTCGTTCTAGTGTATGCAAAAGCAACAGCTTTTGATGCCGGAGGGACTAACCTTTTTGCAGAACCCGGGGGAGGAACTATACATGTATAAATCAATTATTATTGGAACAGGCCCTGCAGGGCTGACAGCAGCGATCTACCTGGCACGTGCCAACTTGAACCCGCTCGTTATTGAAGGTCCACAACCTGGTGGCCAACTGACAACAACAACGGAAGTGGAGAACTTCCCAGGTTTCCCTGATGGCATCATGGGTCCTGAACTGATGGACAACATGCGTAAACAAGCAGAACGTTTCGGTGCTGAATTCCGTACAGGCTGGGTGAACAACATCGACATGAGCGAGCGTCCGTTCAAGATTCAAGTTGAAGGTATGGGTGAACTCGTATCCGAAACATTGATCCTGTCTACAGGTGCATCTGCTAAATACCTGGGTATCCCTGGTGAAGAAACGAATGTGGGGCGCGGTGTCAGCACATGTGCAACATGTGATGGATTCTTCTTCCGTAACAAAGAGATCATCGTCATCGGCGGTGGTGACTCTGCCCTTGAGGAAGCAAGCTTCCTGTCCCGTTTCGGTTCCAAAGTAACGCTGGTACACCGTCGTGAAGAACTGCGTGGCTCCAAAATTATGCAGGATCGTGCACGCAGCAACGAAAAAGTAGAAATGGCTTTGAATCGTACACCACTTGAAGTCCTTGCTGGTGACAACGGCGTAACAGGTCTGAAAGTATTGAACAACGAAACAGGTGTAGAAGAAGTGATTCCGGCAAGCGGCGTATTCGTAGCTATCGGTCACACACCAAACACTGGTTTCCTTGGCGGACAGATCACTACGGACGAACATGGATATATCCTGACTACACCAGGTACATCCGAGACAAACATCCCAGGCGTATTCGCATGTGGTGACGTGCAGGATACACGTTACAAACAAGCAATCACAGCTGCAGGTAGCGGATGTATGGCTGCTATGGACACCGAGAAATACATTGAAAGCTTGGAGCACAGCGCAGTTGTTCTGTAATAGAATGAGCTGATTCCACTGATTTCAACCAAACGATAGAATAATATAAACCATATGAGGTGAATTAAACATGGAAAACGTAATTGTATATACATCAACGAACTGCCCGAACTGCAAATCCGTAAAAACATTCCTGGCTGACAAAGGGATCTCTTATGAAGAGCGCAACATCGAAACTAGCGATGAATTTGCACAACAAGTGTGGGACATGGGTGTACGTGCCGTGCCATTGACTGTCATTGGTGAACACCGCATTCTGGGTATGAACAAAACGCAATTTGCCAAAGTATTGGACGCTTAAATTACGCTGATCATCTGGAACATGATGTGTTGAAGAACGTTTCAATTCATATGCAATTCCGGTTTTCGCGAGCCGTTAGGATATAGAAAGAACCGTACCCCGGAGGGTACGGTTTTTTGTGCGTTTTCTTTGAATGGATCGGATGGTCGTAAACATCATTCAGAATTGTCCGATACACAGAAGTACGAAATCATTTTTCTAAGACGCAGAGCATAATTGAGGTGAACAAGCAGCATGATTATAAGATTAAGAGCAGCATTTTCGATTCTGGTAACAGTCGAGTTAGAGATATCCACGCTCACATACTAGTTAAAACAACTGGAATTAAGGCCAGTATTATTATAACCGATATTACTATTTTTTTTGTTCGGGATTTGATCATTAGTTTTCGCGAAGTATACCATTCTCCAAAATTATAAAATCTAGAATGAATAAGAAAAGTTATCAAACAATTAATTACAAAGAATATCAAAATATAGTCTTTTGGATTAACACCCATCCTAGGATAAACTTGCAGTTCTATACCCCATAGTAAGGTTATACCAATAAAATAAAGAATAGAACAAAGTATAAAATCAAACAGGAAACCAAATGTCTTTTTAAGCATATTAAAGCTCCTCTCTTATCTAGTGGTAAATACAATATTAATTTCCAACTAACAATCATTTTATAGTAAAAAGGTAAAAAAAATCAAATAAGCTTCCACTATATGGTTTTTTATTGTATAATATTAGGACGTCGACGTAAAAATTATAAATTTGGAGGATCAAATTAATGAAAAAAGCTATTATATTATTATTAACATTAGTATTAACAATATTACCTGTATTATCTGTGAGTGCCGAATCTAACGCTCAGGAATTAGATAGTCAGGCAATCGCTGAAAGGTTTGATGAAATAAATTCAAAATATGAACTTAATGAGAAATTCAGTGAGGAAGATGCGGAGTTTGTTAAAAAGTACGCTATACCAGCTCAGCCTTCACAATCTTCACAATCTGAAGTATCTATAAATAGTTTTTGGGATGGTAATACTAAGTTCACTCTAGCTGGTTATGGTAAAGTAGGCCAAAACAGTTATGTAAAGACTGTTGGATTTATTGAAGTTCAGTTAGGTTTAGTAAGTGGAAATATGAACTTTAGTATGACTTCTAACGATGTAAATAAAATCTATCATAGTACGTTTACTAACGAAGTTAAAATTGCTGCTTATGGAGTAGTAGGAAGCGATGGTATAGGTCTAACATTAGATAGAACTTATACAAATACTTTAAATAATGCTAACTACAATAAATATCTTGATACTGATTCTTATCTAGCTAATATGGCTTATTATCAAGTTAGTGCTTCAGTTAAAGTTAAAGATACTGGTTTGACTACTTTTGTACCGATAACTATGACTAAAGAGTAAGAGAATTCAATGAATGATTGTTTAGACTGTACAATTCATGATACCTACTATTAAGGAAAAACAATTTGATATGCTTTGAGCATTGGCAACCATATGTTTTGAACATATGGTTGTTTTATATATCATTTATGTATCCTTAACTTAGGAAATCCTCTTTTCGTAATGGGAAAATCCAGGATATTCCTTTATATGATGGAAGAAAGATTTCTCGATTTGTCATAATCCAGCATCTATGTTAAGAATGGGAAAATAGAAGCAAAAAAAACCTTGCGCCCGTAATTCAGAGTACATGATCACGTGTACGATTGAATTACTGCGAAAGGAATTTTGCATAAAATCAAATGATTACTCTAGAAAAAAATACTCATGAAAGTCTGAAACACAACATATACCAGCACTCCTGACAGCATGTACATGAAACCAGCCTTCCTTTTGCTCTGGAACAATCGGAGTATGCCAAGGCTGAACAGGGGCGCAAGCACAATCAGGAACAGGAGGACGGTGACAAATACTGGCGCCGAGATATCTGAAGTATCCACGTAGGTCACGCTTCTTTTCACTCCGTTTCGTTATCGGAATTAACACAGCTATATCGACACAGCCATGACAAAAATCACATAACCCCATTATACATCTGGATTTCTTTAACAAAAAGGGAGGAAATGGGGCGAAATGATGTCAATTTTCATCTGTTATTAGACTGAAACTCTTATTTTACCTAAAAATTGGGATATTGCAGAGTAAGCGGCACCAACACGGGTGGAACGGCTGCCCAGAGCTGCCCATTCAATCTGCAAACTGCGACGGTGATAAGGTAATGTACGTTCCTCCACAACCTGTTTTAACGCGGTTTCTATCCAGGGACCTGCTTCAGAGAGCGGACCACCAATGATAATACGTTCCGGGTTGAAACTGTTGACAATATTGGTAATGCCAATCCCCAATTTGCGTCCAATCGTGTCGTATAATTTCTGAACAGTTTTGTGGCCTTGCTCCGCATAATGGATCAGCTCACGTGTGGTATGAGCAGGTAATTTCAGCTGATGATCCGGGTGTTCATAGGCTTTTTCCGAAGCGTATAACTCCCAACAACCACGATTTCCACAGGAACAAGGCAGACCTTCCGCTTCAATGGACATGTGGCCTGTTTCCCCTGCGTAACCCCACGCGCCTTTGTATAATTCACCATCTACCATGATGCCTGAACCAATCCCCATGCCTGCACTGATATAGATCATGTGACGGACACCGATGCCTGCACCAAAATTCAACTCTCCATGAGCGCCAGCATTGGCTTCATTATCGATGGTGACAGGCAGTTCAAATTCTTCTTCAAGCATGGAGCGCAGCGCTACCTTTTCCCACCCCAAGTTGGGTGCAAACAGGACTGTTCCTGCCTCATCGACCATGCCGGGCACTCCGATACCGATGCCTATGACACCGTGAGGGGAAGCAGGAGCTGCTTCAATGAGCTGTTTTGCTGCCAACTTCAATTGCTCCAATACAGAGGACACGTCATGATGTTCCAATGTCACTGCGTATTCTGTAATGATGTGTCCTTCCAGATCTGTGAGCACGCCTTTTAAATGGGTCACACTGAGTTCCAGGCCGACTGCATAGCCGGATGTCCCCCGAAACAGCAACATAAGTGGTTTGCGTCCGCCACTGGATTCCCCAGGGCCAATCTCTTGCACCAGATCATCACTAATCAGATCAGCAACCAGGTTGGATACCGTTGCTTTGTTCAGCCCGGTAACCTCGGACACTCGCGCGCGAGAAAGAGGGGCATGGCGCCGGATCGTATCGAGCACGATCGACTTGTTTATTTTTTTGACCAGCATCTGGTCTCCGGTTATTTTCATATCGTTAAGGCACTCCTATTCTTCTGATCAAAGGGTTCTGACCCACATCCGAAACAAGTTATTCGACTATTATAGCGTAAACAAGCGTGTAAAAAACAATTTTATTTTACTTTGTTTAACCAATAGACAAAGTAAATTCGATGTGTTAGGATAACGGTGTAAACGATTTCTTAAAACTATTGAGGAGGCATTTTACACATGGCCTATTTTGAATCCGTTAATAAAATTTCATTCGAAGGTAAAGATTCCAAGAATCCTTTTGCTTTTAAACATTATAATCCAGAAGAAGTGGTAGCCGGCAAATCGATGGAAGAACATTTCCGTTTCGGTATGGCTTATTGGCATACATTAACTGCAGGCGGAAGTGACCCGTTTGGTGCAGAGACAGCTGTTCGTTCGTGGGATAAATACTCGGGTCTGGACCTCGCGAAAGTACGCGTGGAAGCGGCATTTGAATTTTTGGAAAAAATGAATCTCCCGTTCTTCTGTTTCCACGATGTGGACATTGCACCAGAAGGCAACAACCTGCGCGAGTTCTACAGCAACATTGATACAATCGTTGATCTGATTGAAGATCATATGAAATCCAGCGGCAAAAAACTGCTCTGGAACACGGCGAACATGTTCTCGAACCCACGCTTCATGTTTGGTGCAGCTTCGACTTGTAACGCAGACGTGTATGCTCATGCTGCGGCACAGATCAAGAAAGGTCTGGAAGTGGGTAAACGTCTGGGCGCTGAAAACTATGTATTCTGGGGCGGACGTGAAGGTTACGACACATTGCTGAATACAGACATGCAACTGGAGCAAGACAACATTGCTCGCATGTTCCACATGGCTGTAGACTACGCGAAGGAAATTGGTTTTGACGCACAATTCCTGATCGAGCCTAAACCGAAAGAGCCAACGAAACACCAATATGACTATGATGCAGCAACTTCCATTGCTTTCTTGCAAAAATACGGTTTGGACAAACACTTCAAACTCAACCTGGAAGCGAACCATGCTACGCTGGCTGGTCACACATTTGATCACGAAATCCGCGTTGCTCGTACCAACGGTATGCTCGGTTCCCTTGATGCGAACCAAGGTGATATGCTGATCGGTTGGGATACAGATGAGTTCCCAGTTGATATGTACGATGCGACACTGACGATGTATGAAGTATTGAAAAACGGCGGTATTGGCCGCGGCGGTGTGAACTTTGACGCGAAAGTACGTCGTGGTTCCTTCGAAGCAGACGATCTGTTCCTGGCACACATCGCAGGTATGGATACGTATGCCAAAGGTCTGAAAGTAGCTGCAAAACTGATCGAAGATCGCGTATTCGATGACTTCATCGAAAAACGTTACAGCAGCTTCAGCGAAGGCATTGGTGCAGATGTGGTTGCAGGTAAAGCAACACTTGCTTCCCTTGCTGAGTATGCACTCAACAATGAAAACCCACGCAAAAACCAATCCGGACGTCAGGAATTGCTGAGAGCACAACTGAACCAGTACATTCTGGCTGATTAATAGTGGATTAGGCAGGGTTGGTCACGTCGACCACCGATGGTTATTCAACTCATATGTGTTGGACATCAGTGTCCAAACTAGCCTATGCACAAGATTAGCTTGTACCATGGAACGCCTGAACAAGCATGACATTCGGACCGTCCCCGACTTTCCCTTGGGAAGACGGGGGCGGTTTTTTGGTTAAACAAACAATGAGGTTTTTAAATTGCTGATATAAATGTTCTTCTAAAATGGTACATGCAGAACGAAGTGAGCAGAAAGGACCCGAGGAAGCAAAGCGTTCGCATTTATCCCCGGATTTCTCCCTTGCCAAAGGGATTAAAGAAAATCTGGGGGTAACGGCGATCTAAGGGTTTTCTGATCACGAAGTGACCACATGAGCATCAAGGGTTTCATTTATACAATCCTGTTACAAACGAGAGGAGTTAACCTATGAGTTACGTAATTGGTGTCGATCTGGGAACCAGTGCGGTTAAAACCGTGTTGGTCAATCGTGAAGGAAAAGTGGCATTTGAAGCATCGGAGGCATACCCGTTGTACCAGCCCAAGGCTGGATACAGTGAACAAAATCCCGAAGATTGGGTAGAGCAGACGATTGTTTCCCTGCGCAAATTGCTCGAAGTATCTGGCGTGCAGCCTTCGGAAATTGAAGGTTTGAGCTTCTCCGGACAGATGCATGGACTGGTTTTGGTGGATGCCGAAGGTAAACCACTGCGGAATGCAATCTTGTGGAATGATACACGCACAACGGCTCAGTGCCGCCGGATTGAAAAAGTGCTGGATGGCAAGCTGTTAAGCATTGCCCGGAACCGCGCCCTTGAAGGTTTTACCTTGCCAAAAATTCTGTGGGTTCAGGAGAACGAGCCTGAATTGTTACAGCAAGCATCCTTATTCCTGTTACCCAAAGACTATGTGCGTTATCGCCTGACAGGGGATTATGCCATGGATTATTCCGATGCAGCAGGTACCTTGCTGCTGGACGTTGCGGGCAAGCAGTGGAGCAATGAGATTGCAGAAGCATTCAAGCTGCCGATCTCCCTATGTCCACGTCTAGTGGAATCGTTTGAGGAAGTGGGTACCCTGTTGCCGGAGATTGCGGATCAAACAGGTCTGGCAGCTGCGACGAAAGTATACGCAGGTGGCGCGGACAATGCATGCGGTGCCATTGGCGCAGGCATTCTGAGTGAAGGACAGACGATGTGCAGCATCGGAACGTCCGGGGTGGTGCTTTCCTACGAAGAGCGTAAAGATCTCGATTTCGAAGGCAAAGTACACTTTTTCAATCATGGGGAGAAAGATGCCTTCTATATTATGGGGGTAACACTTGCCGCAGGATATAGCTTGTCCTGGTTCAAGGATACGTTTGCAGCGGACAAATCCTTTGATGTGCTCTTACAGGGCATTGATCAGATTCCGGCCGGCAGCAACGGATTATTGTTCACACCTTATATCGTTGGGGAGCGTACACCTCATCCAGATGCGAATATCCGGGGCAGCTTCATCGGTATGGATGCCGGGCACAAGCTGGAGCACTTTGGACGTGCGGTGATGGAGGGCATCACCTTCTCGCTGCGTGAATCCATTGATATTTTGCGCGGCGCAGGTAAAACCGTTAATGAAGTCATCTCTATTGGGGGTGGTGCCAAAAATGAAGCCTGGTTGCAAATGCAGGCAGATGTCTTCAACGCCACAATTGTGAAGTTGGAGAGCGAACAGGGTCCGGCTATGGGGGCAGCAATGCTGGCTGCCTATGGATGTGGCTGGTTCTCGTCTTTGCAGGAATGTGCAACGGCGTTTATTCGTCCGGCGAAGTCCTATGAGCCGAACCCGGAAACGGTTGCTGTCTATGATGGATTGTTCGCACTGTACCAGGAAGTCTATGGACAGACACGTAGTCTCAATGATCGTTTGGCTGAATACCGTTAATTCATCACATGAAACATGTATATCATACATGCAGAAGCATCCGCACAGGCGGGTGCTTTTTTTTGTCGTTCAACAAGATTAACCCCGTGAAAGGTTTCCTTGTCCTGCATATCCGCATTCCGGCTCTGCATAGATTGAGAATAGAGGATTGTGATCTGTCCAGACATCGGGTGTCCGGCGATTTTAATAGGAAGAAGCTTGAGCATGGGGGTGAAGCTTTGGATGAACATGAGGTACATGGAAGACCACATATTACCTTGTCGATGATCGTTCGTAATGAGGAGAATCGTTATCTCAAGCAGGCTTTGGAGACACATCGTGCCTGGATTGATCGTGCAGTAATCATTGATGATGGAAGCACGGATGGAACGGTGGCGATGTGCCGGGAACTTCTGGACGGTATTCCACTTGTATTGGTGGAGAACGCTTCTTCACGTTTTGCAGACGAAGTAAGCTTGAGGAAACAACAATGGGAAGAAACAGTGGCGACCGATCCGGAATGGATTTTGAATCTGGATGCGGATGAGATTCTAACCAGTGATTTTGGGGCTGTACGCGATCTGCTGCTTCGTGGCAACGAGGATGCGATTTATTTCAGATTGTTTGATATGTGGAGTGATACGCATTACCGGGAAGATGAGTTCTGGCAAGCCCATGCCTACTATCGGCCGTTCCTGATTCGTTATCATCCGGGGATGAGCTATGAATGGAAGGAAACACCCCAGCATTGTGGGCGTTTTCCGTTAACGATCCAGCATTGGAGTTATGGATGTCATGCTCCCCGGGTGAAGCATTATGGATGGGCGCGGGAAGAAGACCGCATCCGCAAATATGAGCGCTATCAAGCATTGGACCCTGAAGCAAGATACGGTTGGAAGGAACAGTACGAATCGATATTGGATCAAGAGCCACGACTGTTGGCATGGGTCGAATAAGGAGAGGGGGAGTGAGCACGTTGAGCAAGAAAGACCCGTTACACCAATCGCAAGAGGAATCCAAACCTCCAATAGAGCCGAATTCCCAAGAAAATGAGGAACAGAAAGAGAAGCAACATCAAAACCAACATGAAAGCCATGTAGAGAGCCAAATAAAGAGCCAAATAAATAGCCAGAGTAATCATCGACCGTCCAGGCGTTCTGTTATATCGAAGGAAACCCGTGAACCGGAAAATCTTGAAACGCTTGTCCAGGAAAGAATACTGATTGCCAGCCCGGTTCGTCAGACAACTCCGGTGCTGCGTGAATTTTTGGATTCTCTGCATGCACTGGAACGAACAACAGTGAAGACGGATTATCTGTTTGTTGACGATAACGAGGAAGAAGCTGCGTCGAATATATTACGTGAATTTGTGCTCCAGCATGAAGGGACGGTTATTCAGGCAGATGAACATAGCAGTGATAGTCCTGACAACAAAGGGTTGTACACCAAGGATGAGGGAGGCCACTATTGGCAGGATGAACAGATTTGGCGTGTAGCTGGTCTGAAAAACCGCATTTTGAATTATGCACGCGACAACGAGTACGATGCTGTTTTCTTGATAGACTCTGATCTGGTGCTGCATCCGCGGACATTGGAACAACTCGTATCGAGCGGCAAAGACATCGTGTCCAATATCTTTTGGACCCGGTGGCAGCCGGGGGCCAGGGAAATGCCTCAGGTATGGCTGCAAGATGAGTATGCTTTGTATCGTCGAGGCGGCAAATCTTCAGCCGGAAATGAAGCGGAAGACGAGGGCGCGCAAACGACTGCTTTTCTGAATCAACTGCGGATACCAGGTTGTTACGAAGTTGGAGGGTTGGGGGCATGTACGCTCATTCGCAAAAATGTTCTGGCCGCCGGGGTTTCCTATGACCAGATTCCGAATGTATCCTTCTGGGGCGAAGATCGTCATTTCTGTATCCGTGCGCAGGCACTTGGTTTTCGCCTTTTCGTTGATACGCATCTCCCTGCGTACCACATCTACCGTTTGTCCGAACTGCCGGGGGTAGCTGCCTTTAACCGCAGAGCCAGACGTGGGGAAGAGACGATCAGCATTACGCTCTGTATGATTGTGAAAAATGAAGAAGCATCCCTCGCCAGATGTCTGGACTCGGTCAACGGCATTACCGATGAGATTGTGATCGTTGATACCGGTTCAACGGATCGTACCCGTCAGATCGCTTCCAGATATACGGATCGTATCGTTGATTTTGAATGGGTGGATGACTTTGCAGCAGCACGCAACTTTGCCTTCGATCAGGCGAAGAGCGAATATATTCTGTGGCTGGATGCCGACGATGTATTTGAAGCGGAAGATCGGGCGAAGCTTATTGCCTTGAAACGTTCGCTGGACCCGGCTGTTGATAGTGTCACAATGGATTACAATCTGTCATTTACGGCAGAAGGCAAAGTATCCTACAGTCTGCGCCGGAATCGCCTGGTGCGTCGAGATCGGCAATTTCGCTGGATTGGCGCGGTGCATGAATATCTGGCTGTAGCAGGCAATCTGCTGCATAGTGACATAGCGGTTACCCACAAGAAAGATAAGGAGTATACCGATCGGAATCTGCGTATCTATCGCAAGAGGGAACAGACCGGAGAGGAATTCTCACCGCGTGACTTATACTATTTTGGCAATGAACTGAAGGACCATGGACAGCATGAGGATGCGGTGAAGTACTATGAAAAGTTTCTGGACACCGGGCTGGGTTGGGTGGAAGACCAGATTGCGGCTTGCCAGAAAATTGCGGATTGTGAAGCTGCACTTAAACGATCAGAACAGGAAGTAACAGCGTTGTTCCGATCATTCGCCTATGATCTGCCAAGAGCCGAGATTTGCTGTCGATTGGGTGGTTATTTTGCCGACCGTGAAGATTATCGCAAAGCCCTGTTCTGGTATGAACAAGCGACTCGTGCAGTACGTCCTGATGATCCTATGGTGGTGCTAAATGAAGCAGCCTGGACCTGGATGCCGCATCTGCAACTATGTGTCTGTTATGACCGGATGGGTAACCGTGCCAAGGCCCGGGAACATAATGATATCGCACTCGCCTATCATCCAACACATCCGAGCATGTTATATAACGATCGTTACTTTAAAGATCTGGAGAAGGATAACGTATTGGAGAAGGCTTAGCATGAAGGTCTCAATGATGCCTCTTTCGTGGAATTCAATGGGTGAATCATCCCCATGTCCATGGAGAGGTTTTTTTACGTAGCAATGCAATGACTCCATAGTATCGATTGAATACGGATTCACTTTGGAAATGGATTAATGTATTTCATCCAGGGGAGGATATGCTTTACAATAATGAATAACGGAAAAGCAGTGAACATGATTACCTGTCTTCGGCTGCCGAATTGATGAAATAAGGGGAACTGGATATGAATCTGACGGAAGTACTATTGGAGTCGAGGCTGGTCGCGATTGTGCGCGGTATTAGCCGTGAAGCGGCAGTAACAGCTGGACAAGGCATGACGAGTGGTGGAATTCGACTGATGGAAGTCACGCTGAACACACCTGGAGCACATGATATTATTGCAGACTGGCGTGAGCGGCATGAAGGAAAGGCTTATGTCGGAGCTGGTACGGTACTGAATGTGCAGATGGCGAAGGAAGCGGTCGCTGCAGGAGCACAGTTTCTGGTGTCCCCCAATGTCGATCTGTCTGTCATTGAATATGCTGTAGAACATGGTGTCGAGATCTGGCCTGGAGCCATGACACCAACGGAGATTGTCGCAGCCCATGAGGCGGGAGCACGTGTTGTGAAGCTGTTTCCGATGGCGAGCCTGGGCATACCGTATCTGCGGGAGATTAAAGCTCCGCTGAACCATATCCCGCTGTTGGCAACAGGCGGCGCTACACTGGAGAATATTGCTGACTATTATGCAGCAGGTGCTGCTGCCGTAGGTCTGGGAAGTGCACTTTTACCACGTGAAGCCCTTGTAGCAGGAGATCATGAGCAGATTGCAGCATGTGCACGGAGATTTGTGGAAGCAGCTGAAGTTTAGACTTCAGCGAAAGATGAGGGATATGTCCATTTGGGTATATATTAAGGTAGCTTTAGATCAATTGCTGGATTATTCGTTATCATAAGAACCGATGTCGTTTAACGTGCCGTTCATTCTAGTGTCGTATGATGGATGTATGCCAGAATTCGGAGAGGAGAGATGCCCTGTGAAAGCTAAAACAATGATTGGCGGCATGCTGGCCGTTGCTGCAGTAACGGCAGGTGGATTATGGAAGGCGGCGGTAAAGAGCCAGACACCCAAGAAGATTCCGATCACACTGACACCTCCAATGCCATTTGAGGATGTGACCTTTGACAGTGGGGGAGGTCGGGTGCATGGGTGGTTCATCCCGGCCAGAGCTGATATTCCGAAACCATGGCCTCTCGTGATTATTGCACATGGCTGGGGCTCCAATCGCTCTCGTGTTCTACGTTATGCGAGGCCGATCTGGGAAGCAGGATATGCCCTGTTTATGTATGATGTCCGCAGTCATGGGGCCAGTGATCCGGTTCGTGCTGCATCTGCCTATCTGTTCCGGGATGATCTGCTGGCGGCATTGCAGTATACGTCTGCACGGCCAGAGATTGATGCATCTGCTATCGGTGTGCTTGGACATTCACTGGGTGGACTGGGTACGATTCTTGCAGTGACGGAAGGCATTCCGGTATCAGCAGTAATTACGGATTCCATGCCATCGCAATTTGAGGTTATTGTCAGTTCGGAGCTGAGACGCCGACGTCTGCCTCTGTTTCCCCTGGCCCAGTTAATTCCGAGAATCTGGTTCTGGCGACTGGGTGAATCTCTGAAATCCTATCGTCAGCGCGATCCGGTGATGATGCTGAATGAACGGCGCAGAGGGATGCAACTCCCGTTGCTCATGGTGCACTCCAAGGGAGATAATTTTATTCCTCCGAGTGAGCTTGAATATTTTATGTCCAAAGCCGATCCGCCTGTGGAACATCTATGGGTTAATAGCGGAGGCCACAGTTGTTCCGAGGAAGATCCTGCCTTCTGGGATACCGTTATTCCATTTCTGAAAACCCATGTTCATGGTCAGGCGAAGTTGAATGATTCGTCTATAGCGAGTAGTTAACGGGATAGAACAGCCTACATAAGCGTGCAGGCTAACAGAGAAAACGCCAACGTGGTTGGCGTTTTTTTGCTGTTATGAGCAATATGCAGAAATTCACAATTGTAAAATTGACGGGTAAAGACGATTAAAAAGGAAGCTTATGGTATCATAGAGTAGACTGGCAATATTCATGCGAGGTTATTTGTTATGCTTCTTTGTATGAAATTGAAGGGAGAGGTCCAGATTTGAGTTTGAATTGGAAGTTCAATGTACGTATCAAAATGTTCGCAACCAAAGCAACAACTGCAGCGATGGCAACACTGCTGCTTGCTTCGCAAACACCAGGTTTTGCAGGCAGCGCATCAGCCGCGCAAGCAGAGCAGGTGAACGAAGCAACAACGGGGGAAAATGAACAACTAGACGCAACCAGCAATGACGTGCCAGAGGGAGCGAAAATCTCATCCAGGCAAGCCAGTGAAAATATACTTAGATTATTTCCATTGTTAAAAAAAGCAACGATCTCATCTGCACGATTCGATTCACCTAATTCCTATCCACCGCCAGACTACAAGGCATGGGAGATTGGATTCCAGATTACACAAGGCAATCATACATCGGGATTCAGTGGGACTGTACATGCAGGCACAGGGGAAGTGTTAAGTGTACATCTACCATCGGATATTCTGGATAAACATGTCTCGGGATCGGATGTTAAGCTAACGAAAGCTGAAGCCGAAGAGAAGGCCGTGGCACTGTTGTATCAAGCGATTCCAGGCTTGAAGGATACGGAGTATGCTCCGCTAGGAGATCTGTATTCTTCCATCGAACAAGAGTCTTTGTTTGGCAGAACAGAATATCGATATGCTTACCAGTTAAAACATGACGGATTGTTATCTGACGCAGAGACAGTCTACATCAATGTGGATGAAAGTGGTTTGGTGACAGGTTACTCACGAGGTACTACCGCTGCTAAATATCCTTCATCGAAACCGACAGCTTCGGAAGAGAAGGCCAGACAGCAGTTTGAAGAACAGTTTGATGTAGAGCTGGCTTATATCTCCAAAGATCGGTCGTCTTCCAAACAGGGTCAGCAGTATTACCTTGGATATACACCGAAGAATATCAGCATTGTCCCGATTGAAGCCAATACGTTGGAACGGATTAATACATTAACAGGCAAAGCAGTGGACGAGGATTCTTTACAGCAGGATACGAAGTTGCAAGGGGACGTGACGCCTTTTGTTCCAAGCAATGGTACAAGATTAAATGTACAGCAGGCCGCCAATCGGGTGGTAACGAACTTTGATATTCCCAAAGGTTACAAGCTAGAGCATAGCCAGTTAAGCAAAGGTTTTTTTGCAAGTCCGAACAATCAGGTATGGAGTCTGAGCTGGAGCGATCGAAGTGCCAATACGTCCTATATGTTCATGCGGGATATTTCAGCACAGGTGGATGCAGTGACTGGGCAGATCTACAGCTATACGATGATGCAACGCATTGGACCAGAGCAGGAAAAGCAGACTGAAGAGAAAACAGGCAAATTAATTACCCGAAAGCAGGCTGAGAAACTGGCGATGAACACGGTGATTGCGTTAGTTCCAGATGCAACGGAGCAATTTAGATTGGCTAACGTTATTGAGGTAGACGATGCTCGTACGTTTATGTTCCAACGCTATCTGAATGAAATTCCGGTGAAAGATGATACAGCACAAGTTCAGGTGTTGAACGATGGAACCGTGAACGAGTTCTATACACGCATTGCAGCAACGCCTGAACAATTGCCAGCAGATGATAAGCCAGCCATCAGTTATGAAGAGGCCAAGGCGCTCTATCTGGAGGAGTTCAAGCTGGTCCTCGCATATTCCCGTTATGGCGGGTATGGTCTGAATAATGGTCAAGTTATTCCGGTGGGAGTTAACCTTGCTTATATGCCAACCCGGGATGAGAACTCCATCTATGGCACTTATGAAGTACTGGATGCTAACACGGGAGAGTGGAAGCTTCAATACGGGGAGACAGGTGCTGCAAGCAAGACAGAACCTACGGATATCTCAGGCCATGTGGCCGAAGATGCGCTTCGCAATATGACACAGCATGGCGTGTTGCTAGCGGATGAGCAGGGACGTGTATTCCCGGATCGGGTGATCACCCGAGGAGACTGGTTTAACTATTTGGCAAGAGCGATTAACCCGAATATGGATCTGTATTATAGTGGGGACGGAGATGACAAGCTATACGCTGATGTGACCCCTGACAGCCCTTATTATAAGGCAATCAAGGTGTTAATCGATCAACGCTGGCTTGCCGGAGCGGACCCAGAACAGAATCTGAACCCGCAAGAAGAGATGACCCGTGAAGAATTGGCGGTGCTGCTTGTACGCATACTGCGCTATGAGAAGCTGGCCGGATTCTACACATTGCCATCGGATCTTCCCAATATCGCAGATGCCAGTGCCATTTCGAGTAAAGGGGCGGTTTCCCTGAGTTTGAAGCTGGGATTACTTCCTTCGATCGAGGGACGTTTCATGCCTGCACGCAAAGTGACGGTAGCTGAAGCTTCACAGGTATTGGAACGACTTGCCAAACTTCAAGGCAAGACCGATACGTTTATGAGTGGCAATCGTCTGTATTAGACGAGGAATCACACATATTACGCCCGTCCGAATCATAGGATGAAGATAACGGGTACTCGTGATTCAACGAATTGAAGATCAAAGGGACCTTCCATAGAAGGTCTCTTTTGATTTGCTTTTACAAAACTAGAATGACGCCAGAGCCTTTTGTGATACAATAAGGCGTGAGAACTTTGCAAAGAAGGGTGGGTTCCTTTCATGGGTAAGAACGGGAAACGAATTATCACCGTACTGCTGGCAGGCTGTCTGATTGCTGTAGCGTTACCACGTACGGTTGATCTGGATCAACTGTACGCTGCATCAGGGACATCGGATATATCCACGGCAACGGATTTGCGCCAGACCTTGCTTACCGCAATGTCACAGCGGACGGAGGAACTTGTTTTTACATACAAAGGCAATGTGAAAGGCCTCAAAAAACAATTACAAACCTCCATCGATGAGGCAATGAAGAGTGACCCCTATATCCAATATACCGTTAAAAGTTACGCATTTAATTATAAAGGCTCCAATGTATCGGCCGAAGTACATGTGACGCTTTCCTACCGGGAGACCAAGGAACA
The DNA here is from genome assembly GCF_055687625.1 of Paenibacillus sp. CB74. Classification (NCBI taxonomy): domain Bacteria; kingdom Bacillati; phylum Bacillota; class Bacilli; order Caryophanales; family Paenibacillaceae; genus Paenibacillus; species Paenibacillus sp. CB74. Next base: position 6,444,565 of record NZ_CM146009.1, read on the forward strand.
GACCGATTATGTGAATCGTAAAGTCACGAATGTGTTGAAAGAAATCATCAAACCCGGCATGACGGATCATGAGAAGGTCAAGGTCATCCATGACTGGATTGTACTTAACCTGTCCTACGATACTTCGCTCAAGAAATATACGGCCTACGACGGGCTTGTTACAGGCAGTACCGTCTGTCAGGGATACTCATTGCTGGCTTATCGAATGCTGGAGCGAGTAGGCATCGATAACCGGATTGTGGAAGGTACAGCAGGCGGGCAGCTTCATGCCTGGAATATCGTGAACCTGGACGGCAAGTGGTATCACATGGACACCACCTGGGATGATCCTACTCCTGACCGGAAAGGTAAGGTAAGCCACAGCTATTATTTGCTGAGTGATGATGAGATGGCACGTGACCATATCTGGACAGGCAAAAGCAAGTACCCTGCTGCGCCAGCCCCATATCGAGAAGCTTTATTAAAGCTCGTGAAGGCCGGAGATAGCAAAAAGGCCGCTTATCAGAAGCTGTACCATGCTCTGGACTATTCCCTGTATGATGAACAGGATGCCGTTAAAGGTCATGCTGCGCTGAAGACCAAGGTTCAAGGTACACTGAAGGAAGGCGGAACCTCGCTCACGTTCAGGTACAAGGGTACGGAGGCTGGACTGATCGAAGATTTACAGGATTTGTACCAGCTTGGTATGAAATCGATATCTTATTATGTGTCCAAAATGGAAGGTACCACAGATCTACGTGTCAAAATTAACTGGACGTTATAAACATCGTTATAAGCAGGATGCTCCGCTTGAGGAGTGTCCTTTTTTGCGTTCAATTTGTGTTCAACGACAAGTGTTTTTGTGTTGTCTATTTTTTGTATATGTCGCTTTGCTATTCTATTCTTCGGCGCATGCCAACATTACGTACGAGGAGGATATGCAAAAAATGAGGAAAAAAGTGAGCATAGTGATCATTGCTCTGTTGCTGGTCACACAAATGATGCAGGGTTGGATATTAACACCAACGATGCATGCTCAGGATGAATTAACTAATTTGCCAGCCAGTGCAATCAGTGATACAGCGGTAGAAGATGGTTCGGCAGGTTCGGGAGAAGTGAAAGAAGATCCTGCCATTCCGGAAGAAGATAAGGATGTCAGTACTCCGGAAGATCAGGAGGATAATACGATGCATCTGCTTGGTGCAGCTGCAGGTCCGGTAATTACAGAGCAATTAATTACGAGTGTGCAGATGTACAATCAGGCACCGCAAGATAATGGAAATGGAACGATTGATATCAAAGGCGATAAAATTGAGGATATTCGTCCACGCATTCAGGATGAGGTGGCTGTCGTCTTTACATGGGGGCTTGCAAATGACACCCACAACTACAGCGATGGTTCCACGTTTACCTTCAACTTGCCGGATAAATTCATCATTGGATCACAGCTTAAGGGCGATCTGGATGGCGGTGTTGGGGAGTATGTGGTGAATCCAGATGGCACAATCATCTTTACCTTTAACGAACTGATCGAGCATGCGCAGTTGGAAGGCAACTTCTACGTGTGGATTAAGTTTGATGAGAGCAAGATGGAAGATGGATTGAAACAACAGATAGACTTTAGCTCTGTGGGGCAGGGCATCATTAATGTGCATTTTGCCAACACAGCCGTAGATAAATTGAAGAAATCGGGAAGCGCAAACAAAGACAATTTCAACTCGGATGAAATTAAATGGACTGTAGATTTTAACCAAGGCGAGAAGGCTTTGAAAAATGCGTTTCTTACAGATACATTGCCAACAAACCTTGAACTCAAGGGCAATATCGAAATTCGTGAATTGGAAGTGCAATTGAATGGATCTGTAAAAGAAGGTCCAATAGTTCAAACGGAACCACAGTTTCCAATTGTATTGGGAGACACGGATAAGGCCTATCGTGTAACCTATACGACAAGTGTTAAAGCACCAACCACTGCTCCGTTCACCAATGTGGAGTTTCAAAACCAGGTTGCGCTTACAACGGATCAGAGCGAGCATAACGAGACGGATATTGGCCGAGTTCGTGTGAGTTTTAACGAGCCTTTGAACAAGTCCGGCCAAGATAGTGCGTATGATCCGGTGACACAGACAATCACATGGAAAGTGCAATATAACTACAATCAGCAAGAAATCATGCAAGCGAATGCATGGATTGAAGACCGTTTTGATACGGCCAAACAGCAACTGATCAACAATTCCGTCAACGTATACCAGGTGGATATTAATGCGAGCGGAGCGGCTTCGAACAGAACGCTGGTGAATCCGAATGAATACACACTTGAAGCGGTGGGTACAGGGTTCGATGATGGCTTCAGATTACATTTTAAGAACGACATTAACAAGGCCTATGAGATCGAATATGATACACAATCCATTCATCGTGTTTATACGAATGACACCATTACGAACACAGTGAACATGTATGATGGCACTTCCAAAACAGGCCGGAAAGACATTCGGGAAGTCATTTTTGCCAAAAGCGTAAAAAGTGAAAACTTCAACACCAAAGAAATCGAATGGCAGATAGTTTTGAACCGTGATTTGCAGGACATGACGGATATCGTCATTACCGACAATTACGAAGGCAGACACATGAAGCTGATTCCGGGTAGTCTTCAAGTGAGTGGGGTTAACAAAGACGACTTCGAATTGACTCCAGACCCGGCTGATCCAACGTATGAAAAAGGATTCTCTGTTCGCCTAAAGGACGGCGTTACCATTAACACGGAACATGTCATTACCTATACGACAAGCTTTGATCCGACGGCAGGTATGCCAACGGATAATGAATATCGCAACTCGGCCAAGGTCGATTGGAAAGAGTCCAATGTAGCACAGACTGCGATTACCAAGTCGGCTATGGTCAAACCGCAAGAGTACACCATTCAAAATGGTAACAAAAAGGGCGAATACAGCGCCAAAGACAAAACGATCACGTGGACAATTGATGTAAACTACAACTTGTTTGATATTCAGGAGGCTATCCTTAAGGATGCCTACACGGGTAACCAATCTTTTGTAGACGGTTCATTAAAAGTTCATGAGTTAGAGTTACAGGGAGCCAATAATGTTACTGCTGTAGGTAGCGAGGTTCCGCTCACACCTGGTCAATTCCAGCTGAACCCGGACGGTAAAGGTTTTACATTGGATCTGGGGAACATCGGCAAAGCAGCTTATCGCATTCAGTATCAAACGAGCCTGGATGGACCTTATTCCGTCGAAGGCACGTATGCCAACCAGGCTGTACTAACCGATGGTGAGGGCGGTGAAGAGCGCTTTAACAGATCAGCGAGCGTCACGCCAGCTCACGGTGGTGTGTATGTACAAAAAACAGGTCAACAGATCGGTACAACGGATAAAGCATCATGGACGGTAAATATCAATCCAAGTCAATCTTATGTTCCAGCGGGTACATCATTAACAGATACCTTGTCGGAGAATCAAATTTTATTGGCGGACTCCTTAAAATTATATGCAACGAACCTGCCTGCCAACAATTCAGGCAATGTATCCAACAAAGCTGGACTGGTTGATCCGGCAGATTATGAATTGACCGTTGAAGGTAATACATTTACCCTCACCTTCAATAAAGATATCCATACGGCATTCATTCTAGAATATCAGTCCTATATTAATGCCGATCATGGCGCCCGAATTGAGAATAAAGTTGAATTTGCAGGTCAGTCCTCCTCAGTGGTGGGAGAAGGCAATCAGGTGGGTATCAAAGTTTCATTGGCTGGAGCGGGTGGAGGAGCCTCTACTGGTCTGGGCAAGATTAGAATCCACAAAGTCAGTGATACTGGGCTTCCACTGGAAGGAGCCATATTCGCAATCTATAATGCGTCTGGAACTACGCTCCTGGAAACATTGAAACCAACGGACGAGAATGGTGTGGTTGAAAGCTCCAGAAACTATCGATTAAACAATCTAACCAACGGTATACCTTATAAGTTAAAAGAATTATCTGCACCGGCAGGATACATGGTTGATCCAGAGTATGGCTCTGCCTCAGGTAAAACGATTGAATTCAAGGATGCGGATATTGCCTTTGACATTGAAAATAAAAAGATTCGACAAGGCTTCGAATTAACTAAGGTAGATGCCATTGAATCATCCAAGAAGCTCCAGGGTGCAACCTTTGAATTGTACTTGAACAATGGCGCAACCCGAGAGAAAATAGACGAGTTGACGACAGGGGAAGATGGGAAAATCGCCAAAGGTGATCTCTTACCTGGGGATTATGAATTGGTAGAGGTTGTGGCACCCGAGTTTTATCAGTTGGATGCTACCCCGATTCCCTTCACCATCGTAGAGAATCAGACTCAGATTATTACACTGACGAAGTCGAATGCCATAGGGGCAGGTGGCAAACTTGTCGTTACCAAAGTCAATGCGAAGGATCAGTCCGTATTAAGTGGAATTGAATTCGAATTGCGTGATCACTCCAATGCGATCATCGATACGAAAGTAACGGATCTGAACGGGGTCATTGAATTCGATGGATTAACCTATGGTTCATATACATTGGTAGAGACCAAGGCAGAAGGTTTTGTCATTGAACAGCCGGAGACGCTTGTATCTATTATCCAACCGGAAACGCAATTGACTATTGAAAATAAAGAAAATAATCGTTCCGTGAAATTGATTAAAACCAATGCGGGTCGAACTCAGCATCTACAAGGTGCAGTGTTTGAATTACGGGCTCAAACTGCATTGATGGATGCAAATGGGAATTGGGAGTTCCACAAGGTAACAGGTCTGGATGAAGCCACACTGACAACCAATCAGCAAGGTGAAATTGTACTTAAAGACCTGGATGTCAATAAATATCAGTTGGTCGAAATAAAAGCACCTAACGGATATATCTTGGACACAACACCTGTACCATTTGAAATTACGAACATACAAACCGAAGCCATAGTTGTAGAAAAAACAAATCAGGCTATCCCGGTATCGGGCGGTGGATCGAGTGGACCTTATAATCCGGGGACACCTACTACGGGTGTAACACCAGATCCGGAGAAACCAGTAACACCGGGACCAGAAAAACCAGGAACGTCTGTCCCAGGTACAGTGGTTACTGGACCTACTGAACCTGGAGACGGAACCGAGCTTCCAACAGATGAAGATAACGGAGTAACTCCTCCTTCGCCTGGCGTCTCCAACGGTGACGACACTGCACCTCCAGCGGGGGATACAGATACAGCGGATGGGGATAGCGCATTGGCACCTTCTGCGGGAACGGATACAGATGGATCGCAGGGGACTGGGAATTCTGCATCACAGCAGACCGGAAACTCTGCATCACAGGGAATGCTGCCGAAGACAGGCGAAGAGAGCACATGGGCTTTCACTGTGGCAGGCATGATGCTCATGGCATTGGGTAGTGTGGGATACGTTTACTTCCGACGTAGACAACTGCTTCAGCGTTAGATCGCACGCAGCACGTAATACAGGAATAGATCATTTTCAGATAAAACAGATAAAAAACACCCTCTAGCTTCACAAGTGACCCAGAGTCACGGTGTGAATATACTAGAGGGTGTTTTATTTCTGCTGAACCTGAGGGAGGATCAAAATCCGGCAACCTCCGGATTCACCTCAATAGCTCTTACAATTAGCCGATGTGTTGGATTGACGAGTGGATCACAGGTAATCAAGGTAAGGACCTGTCCAAGTCCGGGATCTTCCAGCACAGATAAGTCATTTGGCTCCACAACAGATATTTGATCTACCTTATATTGAATAATTCTTCGATCTGCCAAAGTGACTTCCATTAAATCGCCAATCTGTAGTTCTCCCAAGCGATTGAACAGTCGTCCTTTTTTGTGCGCGCGATGAGCGGCAATGGCGGCATTACCTTTGTTCCCAATCTTAGTGGTTTCGACAAGATGGGTTGCAGCTACCTTCATGTTTGCTTCTGTGGCACCTTCCAGAATCGGTAAGTGGACATCAATCTTGTCAATCGATAGTACACCCAACGTATTCGACGATGTCTCTTGCACTGGTTCTGTATTTTCAGTAGTCGGCTCGGCGGAAGCTGTATCCTGTATGCCTTGTTCGAAGGCGTGATTCAGCTTGGACAAGCCGTCTTGCAATTGCTCCAGATCGTTCATCACACGGGTTTGCTGCCAGTCATAATACGTTTCCCGCAGGAAAGGAAAGCTGATGATCAGCATGCCCAGCAGAATGAGCAGGATAGAGAATTTTTTCATTATGCATCAACTCCCGTTGTTCAAGAAAAATAGTATACCTTTATCTATTTTTACTTACAGACCTATACAAAATATGGACAGGAGACGAAAGGACGAAGAGGTACAGGAAGGTTCGAAGGGGCCGTCACCAAAAAACCTCCCCGTATCGCTACAGAATGAAAACTGCAACGCCACGGGGAGGTTTTATGATATAAAGTCAATTGTATCTGTAGATGATAGTACGTTGGAGCTACTATTTGTTACTTGGTGCATCGGTAGGTGTGAAATCACATTCCTTCAGCGGCACCACTTTGGTTTTTTTGATCGATTTGTAACCAAGCCACAACACGAGGAACAGGGGGACGCTCAGATAGGCAACGATGGCTCCACTCCAGTCGATCTCGTCACCCGTAAATGCCTGATAGTTCTGTCCAATAATCACGATAATACACAGGACAAAGGCAAAGATCGGCCCAAACGGGAACCAACGTGCCCGGTAAGGCAGATCGCTTAGGTCCCTGCCTTGTGCAACGTATGCACGACGGAAGCGATAATGACTGATAGCGATACCTAGCCAAGTAATAAAACCACACATACCGGATGCATTCAGCAACCAGGTATACACTATGCCATCGCCGAACAGGGAGGCAAGAAATGCCAACATGCCAACGGCTGTGGTAAGCAGCAAGGCATTCATGGGAATGCCTTTTTTGTTCAGCTTACCGAGGAACCGAGGCGCTTTACCGTCTCGGGCAAGGGCATAGAGAACCCGGCTTGAAGCATACATGCCTGAGTTTCCGGCAGAGAGTACGGAAGTTAGAATAACGGCATTCATGACGGAAGCCGCAATGGCGAGTCCTGCTTTTTCAAACACCAGTGTGAACGGGCTGACCCCGATATTTTCCAGATCTCCTTTGAGCAGATTCGGATGAGTATACGGGATGATCAGACTGATCACGGTAATCGCCAAAATGTAAAAAATCAGAATGCGCCAGAATACCTGCCGAATGGCACGAGGTACATTTTCGCGCGGATTCTCACTTTCCCCGGCGGCTACTCCGATAAGCTCGGTACCCTGGAATGAGAATCCCGCAGCCATGAATACGCCTAACACGGCGAAGAATCCGCCATGAATGGGTGCATCACCGATGGTGAAGTTGCTGAAACCAACGGCTTCTCCGCCCATAATACCAAAGATCATAAGCACACCAACGGCCAGGAAGATAATAACGGTAGCTACCTTGATAATGGCGAACCAGTACTCGGACTCCCCATATCCTTTGACGGACAGGACATTCAAGGCAAAGATCAGCACGAGGAACAGTAAGCTCCATAACATGGACGAACTGTCGGGGAACCAGTATTTAATGAGCACTGTTGCGGCAGCAAGCTCTGCTGCGATGGTTACCGCCCAGTTATACCAGAAGTTCCAGCCCATGGCGAACCCGAGGGCGGGATCGACAAAACGTGCGGCATACGTATTAAATGAACCGGAGTCCGGCATAAAGGTAGCAAGCTCACCAAGGCTGGTCATGAGGAAATAGACCATGATGCCAACGGCCGCGTAGGCAATTAATGCCCCGCCAGGGCCTGCGGTTGAGATGGCGGTACCACTTGCGAGAAACAGCCCGGTCCCAATTGAGCCACCGAGAGCGATCATCGTCATATGGCGTGCGCGTAATCCTTTTTTCAGGGAAGGTCTGGTTGTTGTTGGGTTACTGCGGTCTTGCATGGAAACACTCCTTCATTCGATATACTGATGTTTGCGATAATTGCTTCCTAAACAAAAAGACCACAGGCATCAGCCTGCGGTCTTTAATATTTCAATGTCCGCACCATGTCCCAGATGATTAAGATAGCTCAACACAGAAGAATTCATACCTTTATACAAAGGAAATGTACTTCCGTGACAGTTCTGCGCCTTTCGACAGCAGCCCCAGCCCACCGGACCGTATAAGGAACGTCCAGTAAGCTTCGGCGGGTGCACCTTTCGGCTGATCTCATAAGCGGCTCCTTAGCGCCTCCTTCAGCGTACTGATCGCACCCGCGACCTCTACCTCACCATTCATGGATGAGGTGTATCTATTGTCTATGAAATTATGAACAACACAACTTAACACGGTGTGTTCAGTTTAGTAAACAGACAACCAGTATAACGCGCGTGCTTTTCCAGTGCAATAACAATTGTTGGATGTGAGGTTTGAGGGACGACTATTCCTCTTTTTTGTTGCGGCCGGCCATCTGTTGCCATACCGTTCCGGCAGCTTGTTCGCCGGATTCGATTCGTTCCAGAGCCATCTTGGCTTGCAGGCTGACTTCGAATTCGGGATCATCGGCTGCAACTCGCAATGCTTGCTCTGCTTCTTCTGTACCGACCTCATATAGAAAACGTGCAGCACGCCAGCGGACAAGTTTACTTTTATCCGATAATGTTGCTGTCATGGCTGGTGTGGCGGCAGGATCGCCGATATCAGACAAGGTATCCCCGGCCGTACGGCGTACCGCAGGTGAACTGTCCTGGAGCGCTTCATACAGCAGTTCCATTGCTTCCGGTGTACGAATGTCACCCAGGTATACCACGGCCAAACGCCGGATCTGCATTTTGTCATCATGCAGAGCTTGAGCTACAAGCGGCAATCTTTCTGCTGTAGGCTCCATGCCGTCCAAGGCAGCATAGCGAACATTCCAGTCACTGTTACGCAAGGCCTCTTCGAGTTCGGCACCATCCAGTTCGCGACGATGCTCAATAAATTCTTCGGAGTTGGTACCATGTTCAATCGCCTGTTGGATGACCTGCTCCAGTCGTTCTGGCGGATAGGCCGCTTCCAGCTCCTGCTCAACTTCGCGTGCGATGTCCGGCAATTCGCCGTAACGAACGCCGTAATCACTCAGTTTACGTTCTTTGATCATGGTTGCACTGGCAACTTCGGTAACGGCTTTGACAAAACGATCTGACAGCGAGATTCGTTCTTCTTTGGCTCCGGCCTTAACCCTGATTTGCATGGGTACCCCTCTAAAGAACTGAACGAATACCTGTGCTTCTCCGAAGTGTTCGCCAGATCCGTCCTCAGACTCAATCCAGTCCAGGTTGATGCCTTCCTGTCCGAGACGATTCTGGACTTCGCCCAGAATGACAGACCAGTCTGCGTTTCCTTTGCGATCAAGCGCCACGAAGTCGGTCGTGTGAAATACACTCTTCACGCCGGGAATATGAAGCATCTGGCGAATGAACGCCGGGGCGGATCGTTCGTTGTCCAGTGTATATGTTCTGCGAATTCCGTCCTCCAGACGTTCATCGAGATGCAGCATCATCGTATTTGGACTCGGTGTTGGTTCAATGGAAACAATATTCATCAGTGTAACCTCCTATAATACCAAATTCATCCTTAACCTCCCGTTAATTAAATCACACGGGTATTTCTCTATTTTACATCAATGTGTGGAATCTGCGAAATTATCCAGAAGCGATATGGGCATATCTGACACTTAGTGTGAAGAAGTGCGAAATTTGTTAACACTTCTTTCATGTTCACTCACAAACATTTTTAAACGAAAATTGGCACAATAATAGGAAGAAACAACTGGAGGTTATACTTATGGAACCCATTACTGTGCTCTCGGATGGTAAACGTCGTATTGCATATGAGAATATTATTCAATTGTTCAGGAACTGGATGGAGGACTCAACATCTGGTTCTGCGATAGAAACACATCGGGGAAGTTGGGAAAATGCCCGGTATTGTATTGTTGATTATCAGATTGCCGAAGAAGCGGTGTCAGCAGCAAATGCCATTCGGGCTTTTATGCCACAACTTCCATTACTGGTCATTACTGATTTCAAATCCCTCATTCGGAAGCGACACCTGCAACAGATTACAGGCACGGGTGAGATGAAGATGTTTCTCTGGAACGAGCAAGACCCGGATCATCTCATCAAGGAAATGGAGAGTTGGTTTCATTCATCGTCTGTCCACAAATCAGAAATAGCCATATCGCCCATCTTATCCATGAGATAAAAGAGGGATGTGGCTATAGATTTTTAACTTCAATTGTTACGATCGTGATTAGATCACATATTTATAGCCTGTTCCCCAAACCGTCTTAATATAACGTGGGTTCTTGGGGTCAGGCTCAATTTTTTTACGCAGACTTGAGATATGAACATCGATGGTACGATCCAGATAGGCGCGTTCGGAGCCTTTGATTCGATCCATCAGTTCATTGCGGGTGAACACTTTACCCGGATTTCGGTACAATTCCTTCATAATCTCAAACTCAATATGAGTGACCTCGATTTCAACACCATCCACAAACAGGGTTCTTCTGTACTCATTCACATTCACATGCCCATTAACCTCTGCCTGCTTGTCTTCCTTTGCCGGTTTATCCTGATAGGAAATGATTGATCTTCGCAGCAGTGCTTTAATCCGTGCATCCAACTCTTTCAAACTAAATGGTTTGCACAGAAAGTCATCCGCACCATTATGTAATGCGCGCAGTCGATCGTTCAGCATGGTGCTTGCCGAGATCATCAGAATAGGCACAGTGGAGTGCTGGCGAAAGGCTTCTACGAGATCATTTCCATCCATTTCAGGAAGCATGAGATCCGTTACAACAATATCCGGCTGGAATTGTGGAAACAGTTGAAGAGCCTCGCGGGCATGTTGAACCCGTTCAGTGATGTATCCTTCCTCTTCCAGAAAGAAAGCAATCATGTCGGCCAGATTTTTCTCATCCTCTATAAGAAGTACTTTGATCGTCATAGGGTCACACTCCTGGTGAAAATAATATGTTAAGAAACTACTAAAAAAACAAGGTGAATTGCGAATAAATGCCGCAAATTTTTTAATGTTTGTATTCCAAAATATAGGATGTATATGTAGAGAAGGAATAAACTTTTTTTATTGAGCTTCAATATCTTAGCATGAATGCAATTAGGTTGCCGATGACTCAGAATTTCCCAAATCTACACCAACTACTAATTACAGTATAATAGATCAGAACGAGTTAAGGGGAAAAAATGTAGATTGTATCCGCTTAAGTTTATAGGGGGAACCAACGTTGTTGTTGAAAACAGAAGAAAAAATGATTCATGAGGTTAACTGCTAATGGATCATATAAAGAAGATACAGATGCTGGATTGGGTGATCTCGAAGCTGCAGATTCCCTGGATTGGGACCTGCATACTAATTATGCTGGGCTCACTAAGCACTATTTTTCCACTGACGTTATTCTATGGTGTGCAAATTATGGTGGGCAGCGCAGCAGTACTCATTGCTCTTCGTTTGCATGGGGCTATCTATGGATTGGTCACCTTTACAGTCATCCATCTGTTGAATAACATCATTGCCGGCTTCGAGCCACGGAATTTAACCGTAATGATGGCGCATTTCATTGAATTGCTCTGGATGCTAGGTTGGCAGATTCGTTGGAAGAACGGAAGCCTAATCAAGGCAAATGCTGTCTTCTGGGTAGTGATGTTACTTCCGGTTATCTATTGCGGGCATTATGTGTTGGGCTTGGATATAGAAGATTTGAAGTATGAGTATATGTATATTGCCGTGATTGGCATGGTGAATGCTCTAATTGCAGGTATTGTGGTGGATTTCTGGATCACTATGGGTGAGCAAAGATTAAAACGCACGGGAACCATTCCACTCACAAGGATTGCGTTTAAATACGTAGTCGCCTTCGTGGTATTTGTTTCTCTCGTATTGTTATCCGCCGATAGCCAAAGACAGTTGAGTCAAATGAATGATGCCATATTACGTGAGATGAAATACGCATCGAGTGCGGTTGTACAGGATCTTGATGAAGAGTATGTTACATCCGAGAATATGGAACAAAATATGGCGCGTTATCATCATCTATTGGGTGTGAATGTGATACTGCTTGATCGGAATGATACAGTCATCGCTTCTGGTTTAGATACACTTCAGCCTGGTGGGTACCTGGACATGGACAGGTTCAATATTCTGAAGTCGAAGGATAACCTCATGCTGAAAAGTTCTGCTAATATCCATTACAGCGATGTATTGAATCATTGGAGACAAGCCATCTTTATCTACGAAGCAAAAATGAAAAATATAACACCTTATCGGGTATTTATTGTGACTGACTCGTCCAAGTATTACCCCCGAATTGAATCGATATATCTGACCACGCTGCAATCCCTGTTCATCATCATTGTGGCTTCTATGATTGTAGCGGCTCCTCTCAGTAGAAAAGTCGTTAGCCCACTGTTAAGACTGACCAGAATGACGGGTTCTCTGCCCAGAATATTGTTTCGAAACGGGAAGCTGGAGTGGCCCACCAGCCATGTAACCGAAGTACAGATCCTGATTGGTAATTTGCGTAAAATGGCCGATGTGCTGCTGGAACAATTCGAACAGATTCGTCATGACAAGTTAACGCTGGAGGACAGGGTCGTAGAACGCACCAAGGAACTCAAGAATAGTGAAGAGGTCAAACGTGCAATCATTGAATCCTCTATTGATGCCATTATCGCTGTGGACTCCAATGGACAGATCGTTGAGTTTAATCCAGAGGCTGAAAGAATGTTTGGGTTACGTCGGGAAGAAGTGATCCAACAGAAGGAAGCACCGTCTCTTTTCCAGGGGGCAAGCTGCATCGAGATCAAGAAATTGTTGGAGCGATTCGATTATGTTGAAGGTAAGAGATATACGATCGTAGATGAAATTTCAGGGATTCGCCGGGATGGTTCGGTCTTTCCGATTGAGTACAAAATTGTAGAAATTCAGCTTGGCAAGAATGAGACGTTATATAATTTGTTTATCAAGGATATTACGGAGCGGACCAGAGCAGAAGAAGATCGTGTGCGTCATGCTCTTGCGCTGGAGAAGCTGAACCTGGAGTTGTTCAATGAAAAGATTGCCATTCAGGAACAGCGAGATATCAGTGAGCAATTTATTGAATCCGTACGGGAAGGGCTCGTGATGTCAGATCGATCAGGGACCATAACCATCGTCAACCGCAGGATCGAAGAGATGTTTGGTTTGGGTGATTTTCTGGGCAGATCTATTGAAGATTTGGCGCAGGCGATTGATACGATGGTATTAACGGATAATTTCAATCTGCTAGAACAGACCAAAGCATTTCTGGATGGTGAAACAGCATTTATTGAGACTGAATTTATATTTAACAATGCGGAGAAAAGTGTATTCTCGTTATATATGAAGCAGATGGATGTACCGGGGAAAAACCATGGCTTTCTGCTGGTCTTCCGGGACCGGACGGGAGAAGAACGGCTGGATCGGATGAAGAATGAACTGATCAGCGTGGTATCTCATGAGCTTCGAACGCCTGTAGCCACCATTATGGGGTATGTGGAACTCATGATGATGTACGACCTTCCAGCAGCTCAGCAGCAGGAATTCATGCAGACGATCGCTTCCGAGGGCAAGCGGCTCAGCAGTCTGCTCGATGATGTACTCGATATTCAGCGCCTCGATAATGAGGGCATGACTTACCATATGACGTATGTACCGCTGGTTGAGTTGGTAGAAGGGGTTGCTGAACAGTGGAATATGAAGTCTGCCCAACGAATCTACGTGCATACGTTTAATGGAGACTTTTTTGCTTACGCGGACCAGAACAGGATGGTTCAGGTTCTGCATAATCTGGTGGGCAACGCAGTCAAGTATTCTCCAGGAGCCGATCGCATCGATGTTACGTTATGGGAAGAAGAGGAGTGGCTATGTCTTGATGTCCGTGATTATGGAATAGGGATTGCGGAGCAAGAGAAGGACATGTTATTCAACAAATTTTATCGAGTGGATAATTCGGACCATCGGCAGATTGGTGGAACAGGAATCGGGTTGTACATTTCCCGTAAAATTGTAGAGGATCACAAAGGAACACTGACCTTTATATCTGCACCGGGCAAGGGAAGTACATTCAAGGTAAGACTGCCCAAGCAGGATGTATTGGTTTGAATGCAATGATGGATGAAGAGATATGTCTCACTTCTTAATGATCCATATTTAATTATGATTCCTAGGAATAGAGCCTTTGCCCTTGAGCGCGTAAGCGTGATAAAGGGAAAGGCTTTTTTTGTTTTTCAATTTTCCCGGATAAAAAAACAACTTCTTTTGCAAACTGTCTATAGAGCCATAATTTGCATCCCATGCAAAAGGAGGACGGCAGGAATATGTTCCGTAAACAAGAGAAAACACTCATCATCGTCTGTCTGGTTGCCGCTGTGGTTGTGCTGTATGCCGTTGTGAAAAGCATCATCCGAATCATGAGTTATTGAGATACACGTTCAAGCAGAGTAACTGCTGTCGTACATAACGATTATGTGAAAGAGGAGTGTAACCATGTCATCCCTGGACCCTGTTTTGCTCAGCCGGATACTAACCGGCCTGACCCTGTTCGTACACATTATTTTTGCCTCTATCGGTGTAGGCGTTCCCCTTATGATTGCTTTGGCCGAGTGGCGAGGACTACGAACCAATGATATGCATTACACCTTGCTGGCACGTCGGTGGGCACGAGGTTTTGTCATCACCGTTGCCGTTGGTGTCGTTACAGGCACCTCGATCGGATTACAGCTTAGTCTGCTGTGGCCGATGTTTATGCGGGTAGCGGGTCAGGCCATTGCCCTGCCACTGTTTATGGAGACGTTTGCCTTTTTTATCGAGGCGATCTTTCTGGGAATTTACCTCTATACATGGGATCGTTTCAAAAAAAAATACACGCATATGCTGTTGTTGATTCCGGTAGCTCTTGGTTCATCTGCCTCTGCGATTTTCATTACGACGGTGAACTCCTTCATGAATCAGCCTCAGGGGTTCACCCTGATTAATGGCATCATGAAGGACATTCATCCGATTGCTGCCATGTTGAATCCGGCAACACCAACCAAGGTGTCCCATGTACTCGCCTCATCCTACACTCTAAGTGCAGGTATCCTGGCGGGGATAGCCGCCTTCAGTTTGCTTCGGGGACGGGATCATGTGTATTACAAAAAAGCACTAAAACTCACGACGGTATCTGCGCTTGTCTTTGCCATCAGTACCGTCATGATCGGGGACTCTTCCGGTAAATTCCTGGCGAAATATCAGCCGGAGAAGCTGGCTGCCGCAGAATGGCATTTCAAGACGATGAAAGAGGCACCGCTTGTCTATGGGGGCATTTTGGATGAGAACAATGAAGTAAAATACGCCATTGAGATTCCTTATGCACTCAGCATTTTGGCGGGGAATCGTCCTGATACGGAAGTGAAAGGTCTCGAAGAATATCCAGCGGATCTGAGGCCACCACTGTCCATTCATTATATGTTCGACCTGAAGGTCACAACCGGAGTGATCATCCTGATGATTCCTGTGTTATATGTACTGCGTCGGTGGTTGCCAGGGCGCAAGCCATATCCCAAATGGCTGTTGCTCGGCATTGTCTTGCTGGGTCCTCTGGCCATGATTGCAATCGAGCTGGGGTGGATGTTCGCTGAAGTTGGCAGACAGCCTTGGATTTTACGCGGGTATATGAAGGTGTCGGAAGCAGCCACGACGTCGACTTCGGTAGGATGGATGCTGGTGTTGTTTATTTTACTGTATCTGATTCTATGTTTCTCGTGCATTCGAGTGCTCAGCAAGCTGTTCCGCAACAAGGAAGCAGAGAAGGAACTGGCGTCTCTGGGGCTTGAAGGAGGGATAGTGCATTGAGTTTCGAAATTGCAGGCATTGCGATATTGTGGACGTTTTTGTTCGGTTACCTGATTGTCGCTTCAATTGATTTTGGTGCTGGGTTCTTCAGCTTTTACAGCATTTTGACCGGGCACGAGAACAAAATTCATAACATCATTCAGCGCTACCTGTCTCCCGTGTGGGAAGTGACGAATGTGTTTCTGATCTTTTTTGTGGTCGGCTTGGTCGGGTTTTATCCGGACAGCGCCTTCTACTATGGGACTGCTTTGCTGGTTCCGGGTTCTTTGGCCATTGTACTGCTTGCCATCCGGGGGGTGTATTATGCCTACAATACTTATGGCAACCATGGGGAGAACAGCCGGATCTACATGGCATTGTACGGAGCGACGGGCTTGCTTATTCCGGCGGTATTCTCCACCATTTTGGCGATATCCGAGGGTGGAATCATTGAGCAGGTTGGCGAAGAGGTGTTTTTTCGCTGGCGTGAATTTTTGACGAATCCCTATACTTGGTCGGTTGTTTTGCTTGCACTGGTCAGTGTGCTGTACATCTCGGCGATGTTTCTTTCCTATTATGCAAAAAGGGCAGGGGATGAGCCGGCATTTGAGGTGCTTCGAGAGTATGCATTGCTGTGGAGCTTGCCCACCATTTTTGCGAGTTTTCTGGCATTTCTGCAGATTAACAAACAGAATCCCGCACATTTTGAGCAGATGGTGAATATCTCATGGATGTTCATTGCTTCGTTTATCTGTTTTGTCATTGCGGTGTCGCTGGTGTGGAAACGCAAATATCTGGGCTGGTGTTTTATCGCTGTCATGCTTCAGTTTGCCTTTGCCTGGTATGGTTACGGGCGATCCCACCTTCCGTATATCCTGTATCCCTACATTAATATCTATGACAGCTTTACTAATCGTACGATGGGGATTGCACTGATTACGGCGTTCAGCCTGGGGCTGCTCGTGCTGATTCCGTCGCTTGTGCTGATTATGAAGCTGTTCCTGTTCGATGCCAATTATGTACGTGGTAATTCTGGTAAAAAGAAAGGATGAGTCTGTTCATGCTGCTGAACATGTTCCTACTTATGACTCCCTTGCTGTATCCACTATCTTCTGAGGGTGTCACGGGGATACCCGGTATAACCGGGTTGAGTTTTTTTGAGACATTCACGATTATGTATGCCCCGCCACTTATCATTATGGCTGCGATTGTCTTTCTGTTCATATATCTAGCCGTATGCAAAAATCCGAAGGATTGATTAACTGGTACGTGCATTCCCGTTTGGGGTAATCTGTTGTTAAGAAATCAGGAAGGGAGGATGACCCTTTCATGCCTAAAATCCGTTATAACAACATTGATAATGTAAGTACGGACAAAACGCTGAAGGAATTCAAGCAATGGAGGGAGCAGCGGCGCAATAAAGTGAAGGACTATTCCTACACCGTGCCCAAACACCCGCCTGAACTGGATTATCTGCATGCCAATCGGGAGGACACGAGTATTACCTGGATTGGTCACTCCACGTTTTTCATTCAATATTATGGATTGAACATCGTGACTGACCCGGTGTGGGCCGAAAAAATGGGATTTCAACGAAGACTCGGTGCCCCGGGGATTCCGATTCAGGATATTCCACCATTGGATGTCATTCTGATATCCCATTCTCACTATGATCATCTGCATCTGGCTTCCCTACGGAAGCTGATTACCGCCAAGACATTGCTGATCGTACCTGATGGTCTGAAGCGCAAGATGATTCGCAAAGGTTTCCATCGGTGCCATGAGATGAAGTGGTGGGAACATATTACACTCGGCGGAGTCAAAATAACCTTTGTCCCTGCACAGCACTGGACGCGCCGGACGCTGTTCGATACCAATACGTCCCACTGGGGCGGTTATGTGTTGGAACAGCATCATCTAGCGACGACCTCTGCAGCGGAAAGTGCTGCAACAAAGAGAGATCAGGATCATTCATCCACGGCGGAATCAGGGAAGAACAAATCACCCAAAGATTCGGGTGGCCCGCCTGTGTTGTATTTTGTAGGGGATACAGGTTACTTCCAGGGGTTTAAGACGATTGGAGAGCGCTTTGACATTGGTATTACCCTGATGCCCATCGGTGCTTACGATCCAGAATGGTTCATGACTTCTCAGCATGTGACACCTGAAGAAGCACTACAGGGGTTCGTTGAAACCGGCTCTCAGCTTATGGTGCCCATGCACTACGGCACATTCAAGCTGGCAGATGATACGCCTAAGGAAGCACTGGATCGTCTGGAAGTTGAACGTGAACGGCTAGGCATTGGTAAAGAGCGGATTCGGGTGCTTGGTCATGGCGAAACGCTTCGCATTCGGCATGAAGAAGGTAAACAGGACTAACAAAAGGGAGCCAAATATGTTAATGTAGGGGTATACCCGCATGAACAGTATTTTTACCAAGTCTTTAATCAGTAAAAAGCGGCCAATTTTCGAATTTGCCGCTTTTTTGTGTTATAATATGGTGCCAGAATAGGCATCGGGATATTGAATCCAGGATTTACGCAACTTGCTATTCATGCAGTATGCAGATTAACCAATAAAGGATGGTATGCTTAATGATCAGTACAAGCGGCATCACGCTCCGCTACGGAAAACGTGCACTTTTTGAAGATGTAAATATCAAATTCACACCAGGAAACTGTTACGGCCTCATCGGCGCCAATGGAGCCGGCAAATCAACATTTTTGAAAATTTTGTCCGGTGAAATTGAGTCAAACTCGGGAGAGGTGCACATCACCCCGGGCGAACGTATGGCCGTTTTGAAGCAAAACCACTTTGAATATGATGAGTATCCGGTTCTCGAAACGGTAATTATGGGCCATAGTCGCCTCTATGCCATTATGAAAGAAAAAGATACACTGTATGCCAAAGCAGACTTCACAGAAGAAGACGGACTGCGTGCAGGTGAGCTTGAAGGTGAATTTGCAGAGCTTAATGGCTGGGATGCTGAGCCGGATGCAGCGGCACTCCTGATCGGTCTGGGTATCGACCGTGACATGCACGATAAGAAAATGAATGAACTAAGTGGTAACGAAAAAGTTCGTGTCCTGCTTGCACAAGCATTGTTTGGTCGTCCAAACAACCTGTTGCTCGATGAGCCTACCAACCACTTGGATCTCGAATCCATTCAATGGCTTGAGAACTTCTTGATGGACTATGAAGGTACTGTTATTGTGGTATCCCATGACCGTCACTTCCTGAACAAAGTATGTACGCACATTGCGGATATCGACTTTGGTAAAATCCAGCTGTACGTAGGTAACTATGACTTCTGGTACGAGTCCAGCCAATTGGCACTTGCGTTGCAACGTGATGCCAACAAGAAAAAAGAAGAGAAGATTAAAGAGCTTCAAGCCTTTATTCAACGTTTCTCCGCGAATGCTTCGAAATCGAAACAGGCAACTTCCCGGAAGAAACAACTCGACAAAATCACGCTGGATGACCTTCGTCCTTCGAACCGTAAATATCCGTTTATCAACTTCAAGCCTGAGCGTGAAGCCGGTAAACAATTGTTGACCGTAGATCGCATCAGCAAATCCATTGATGGTGTAAAAATGCTGAATGATATCAGCTTTGTCGTGAACAAAGGGGATAAAATTGCATTTGTTGGACCAAACGGGAATGCCAAGTCACTACTGTTTGACATTCTGATGGGTGAAACGGAATTGGATAGCGGCGAATACACTTGGGGTGTAACCACAACTCAAGCTTATTTCCCGAAAGACAACTCCAAATATTTTGATGGTGTAGACATGACGCTCGTGGATTGGCTCCGTCAATATTCCAAAGATCAGGATGAAACGTATTTGCGTGGATTCTTGGGACGTATGCTGTTCTCTGGTGAGGAATCCCTGAAAAAGGCAAGTGTACTCTCCGGGGGAGAGAAAGTTCGCTGTATGCTGGCGAAAATGATGCAGACGGGTGCTAACGCATTGATTCTGGATGAGCCTACGAACCACTTGGATCTCGAATCCATCACAGCGCTGAACAATGGTATGATTGATTTTGACGGCACTATGCTGTTCACATCCCATGACCATCAGTTCATTCAAACCATTGCTAACCGGATTATCGAAATTACGCCGAATGGCATCATTGATCGCCAAATGAGCTATGACGAGTATCTGGAAAGTGATGAAATCAAAGAACTGCGCAATAAAATGTATCCGGTAGAAGCTTAAACGAAGCATCATCTACGGCGCATTTTCATAGGAACACGAAAGAACCGCAAGCCTCTGTGAAGAGGGCTTGCGGTTCTTTTTGTAAGCTAATGGGTTTCTCTGCGGCCTTAAGACCTAAGATCCACCAGTACGGCGACGTTGGTTGTTAGGCTTCTTGTTGTTTTGACTCTTCATCGCTTTGGGTCCGCCTTCAAAGTAGGCGCTGGATTGGTTACCGGAATTTGCTTGTTCTTTCTTTTGCGCCAGCTTTTGGCGTATAGCATCCTGCAAACTGACCTTTTTCGGTTCGTTATTTTCGCTCATCGTTATTTCCCTCCCGGTCTTACAGTAAGCCGTCCAGATTGGACGGGATGTACCTATTTTATACGTTTTATAAAAGCCCCACAAGGGCAACCTGATAAAATGCTCAAAACCTTTGGTTTTACCCAGGCCAACATTCTTTCTCATTAACTACAGCCCTGCCGTCTGGCAACTTTGTTTCGGCTTGCCTACAGCAATGCAGCCTGGCAACACTGTTTCTGTAGACCCACACGCTCCGCATTTGGTAACATGAAAAAACCGTAATACGAAACGTTAAAGGAGTGTCGCCCGGTTGAACGCTTATGAAGAAATTCGAAAAGGGGAGCGAGGGGCTTGGGTTAGTATTATAGCCTATCTCGTCTTGTCCGCCTTTAAGCTGATCTGTGGATATGTATTTGCTTCCAGCGCCTTGTTGGCCGATGGTTTTAATAACCTTACGGATATTGTGGCATCTGTTGCTGTATTGATCGGGCTTCGGATCTCCCAGAAACCACCTGATTCGGATCATGCCTATGGTCATTTTAGAGCGGAGACTGTTGCTGCTTTGGTGGCTTCATTTATTATGGCTATGGTTGGGCTGCAAGTATTGGTTGAAGCGGTTCGCTCCTGGTATGAGGGAGCCTTTGTTGCTCCAAACCTCTGGGCGGCAGCTGTGGCTGTAGTCTGTGCTGTGGTGATGTTAGGCGTGTATCGTTACAATCACCGTCTGGCTAAACAGATTAATAGTCAGGCCCTGATGGCCGCGGCAAAAGATAATCGTTCGGATGCCTGGGTCAGCATAGGCGCTGCCGTTGGAATTATAGGTGCGCAGTTCGGACTCCCGTGGTTGGATAAAGTAGCTGCCATTGCTGTAGGTCTGTTAATCTGCAAGACGGCTTGGGAGATTTTTCGGGATTCTACCCATCGTCTTACCGATGGATTTGATCAAAAAGAGCTGACGGATCTCAGATCCTCCGTAGCTCGTGTTCCCGGTGTTGAGAAAATCAAGGATGTCAAGGCACGTGTGCATGGAAGTCATGTACTTGTGGATGTGGTTATCGAAGTGGATGGAGGCCTAACCTTGATTGAAGGCCATCAAATCTGTGACAGAGTGGAAGAGCGTCTGAAACGATCGCATAACATCATGCATGTACATGTACATGTTGAACCAAAGACAGAAGAAGTCACAGGGAACCCTTGAACAGGGAGTGAATATCCTGGAAAATCAAAAGAGGACAGCCGCGATTGTGCGGGCTGTCCTCTTTACTTATCGTTAGAACGATTATACGATGTTACTGGATGGCAACGTGAATCCACGCTTTGCCTTTCCAAGTGTACACTTGCACCCACTCGCCACCGTCGAATCCGTCAACCACTTCACCTGTTGTATCGATGACTTGGGAGCTCAATGCACCGATTGGTTTACCGTTAGGTGCATCATAGAACCAAGTGCGCTCCAGAAGGTTCAGCAACATTGTAGGTGCCAGAACTTCATCGCCTGGTTTTACAAGTGGCTCTTCAAACATTTTATCATCTGTAGTTGTAGCTGGAGTTTCAGTTGTTGTCGAAGTACCTGTTGCACCTGTAGTGTCTGTTGTTGTACCGGTTACTGTCTCAGCAGTACCTTCTACGGTGTCTACAGCAGGTTTGTTCACTTCAACAGCCGGAGTTGTTGTCGTTGTTGTAGCTTCTGTTCCATTTTCGGGAGTCACCGTTCCGGTAACCGCTTCCTCAGCACCAGCAGCGGCAGCCATCGAACCCATCAACGTTAAAGCAGCGGCAAAACTTACGATTTTTTTCATTTGTTTTTCCTCCTCGGTTAGGTATGTAATTTGTTGTCCTGTGTTAAAAGTAACCAAGCGAGCTACCTTATGAATCACAAATTATAACAATATTTTCTTGCATTCTCCAGTGTCAACTGGCGCATATGTGGGTATATAGCAAGCCTGTAAATATCATACTTCGGTGGGATAAAACCGGGTTGGCTATCTCAAATAAGTCCTAATTTTATGGAATTCATGGGAGTGCAGTTTGGAATAAAGCAGGAGGGAGTGCAATACATAATATAGAAAAGTTGACCTATGCCTAAAAAACGCACAAAAGCCAATCGGCTTGGTAGCACGATCGGCTTTTGTATGTATTCGTTAATATGACTCAGTCCAATTAGAGCTGAGTTTATCGCATTCGGCTGCGTCCCGTAATGAGGGAGATGACGAACAGTACAACAAAGATGAAGAAGAGTACTTTCGCGATTGAAGCAGCTGCTTCAACAATACCGAAGAATCCAAAAATACCTGCTACCAGTGCAATAATTAGAAATAATACAGACCATTTCAACATAAGGTTTCATCCTTTCGTTACTTGATTGTGGAGTGAGTTGTGTTCACCTCACCGCCCTGTGTAGTCTAACTTTAACCGAGGGCTATCCAGTTGAAACATTGGTTTTTTTTCCAAGCGTGAGCATATTTGAAGTAACATGAAATTTTGTTTCGTCCGGGAAAACGCCGGGTAACTATAGCAATAACAAACTGATGCACATATGGAAAGTGAGGTTCTTCTATGATCTATCAAATTAGCGTGGCCCTGATTGCAGTGGCATTTGCAGTCCTTGTTTTCTTTTTAATTCGTACCTTGAAATCCGCTCAGGGTTCCTTGGACAATGTCTCACAGACATTGCAGGAGGTACAGAAGACCATTGATGAACTTAGTTATGAAGTGAAGCAAACGGTAAGACACGCCAATGATATTACGGTGGATGTCCAGCACAAAATGAAAAAAATTGATCCTGTGATGGAATCTGTTGAGAATCTTGGTGAAGTATTGAATGAAGTGACGGCGGCAGCCAAACAAGTCTCCACGACGCTGATGGCCAGATTTCAGACGAAACGAAACCATGCCGAAGATAAAACGCACGCTGAACCGTCTCATGTAACGGCACCACCTGCTACATCAACGGATCGTACCTTGCAATCCTATGAAGCTACATATAATGGTGATGCTAAGGGCGGGAAGAACTGGATGAAGTATGTCGATGTTGCCGCGAATGTATGGCAACGAATGCGTAAATAACATGATCGCTTTGTAATCCATGAAGAAACCTTCAGAGCGGTGATGAACCTGATGAAAGGGTGAGAATCATGATGAAACTACTGCTTGTGATGTTTAGCGTAATTTCTCCCTTTTCCGTTCAACCGGCAGCGGTACCCG
Organism: Paenibacillus sp. CB74; assembly: GCF_055687625.1. Classification (NCBI taxonomy): domain Bacteria; kingdom Bacillati; phylum Bacillota; class Bacilli; order Caryophanales; family Paenibacillaceae; genus Paenibacillus; species Paenibacillus sp. CB74. The sequence goes on from NZ_CM146009.1 coordinate 6,468,147, forward strand.
CTGCTCACGATATGCAATGGACGGCAATGGAGGAGAAGGCGTCAGAGGTAACTCTGGCTGTTGATCGATCCGAGACTTTCCAGCATTTTCGGACTCTGAATGGCATTTCTTTGGATGACACCATAGATGACTTGTCGGCCAAGAAGGGCCAGGCGGTGTATAAACAGGAAGATCCTTATCTGGGATGTCCTGAATATCACTTTCGGGATGTGAAGGTTGGTTTGTGTGAAGATACAGATGTCATTCAATATGTGCATATCGATGCATCTGAAGATCACATCATGTTAAACGGAGAGAGGATCGAGATGAAGATTGAAGCGATCCATCATGCTCTTGGGAAACCATACTATGTGGCCGAGGACGGAGAAGTATTTCTCCGTGGAGATCAGGCGCTAAAGGTATATATGAAGTCAGGCTCTAGCCAGATTGATGGCATTGATCTTTTTGATGATACCGTATCCTGATATTGGTTAATACGAAATCGTTTCAATTCCAAATTGTATGGTTATATACTAAGTAGCTCGATACAGAAGATTAAATCAGAGGAGAGTGGAAACGATGAATTCAACCAATGAGCAAGCTTATGCAAAAGTGGTAGAAAACGGAGTCCAAGCGGTAGAAGCGGTGAAAGAATTGCAGATTACCGGATACCTTGCTGATCATATCTTTGTTCTCGCCCATGAGAAGGATCGTACAGATCGAATTGCCGATACAGCAGATGCCAAAGAAATTGGCATAAAGGAAGAAGGCGTATTTGATTCCATGGCGAATCTGTTCCGCTCACGCGGTGATGAACTCCGGGCCAAAATTGTTTCGATGGGCTTTACTGAAGCCGAAGCTGACTTTTACGAGAGTGAGTTGGACAAAGGTAAAGTACTCGTCATTGCTAAAAAGAAAGATTGATCCATATAGCGGTACAAGTTGAAGTTTGCTGAACATGGACAAACTTCTGAATCACTTAGGTAAAATGCTTAATCAAAAACATAGATAAGGAATGGGGCTTTCCCCATTCCTTATCTATGTTTTTGCAAGTTTGGAAGCGGGATCAGGACGCTGCAAAAACAGGGCGAAAAGCGGTGAAGATTACCCGTGATGGTGCCATTTACTGATAGAGTTTTTTTGTTTTTACGATTATAGTTATACTAGGAATTATTATGTCTACTGCCGTTTTGTATGAAAAATTTGTATAATTAACGTTCGTTTTTACCTAATAAGAATCGACAAACCCGGACGCCACAGATAAGGAGATATCAATGAGAATACTTATTGTTGACGACAATCCGACGAATGTCATTATCATTCGAGAAATTCTGAAAAAAGAGAACTATCGTGACATTGTAACGGCGAGTTCCGCCATGGAAATGTTCGAAGTGTTGGGAATTGGGGAGGAAAGCAACGAACTTCGTCCAAGACCGTCGGATATTGACCTGATTTTGCTAGATATGATGATGCCCGAGATGGACGGTATCGAAGCCTGCAGTATTGTGCAAAAATTTGAAAATTTGAAGGATATACCGATTATTATGGTGACTGCCATCGGAGACTCCAAGAAACTTGCCGAAGCATTGGATGCAGGTGCATCTGACTATGTGACCAAACCGATTAATAAAGTCGAACTGATGGCCAGAATTCGACTCGCACTTCGTTTGAAACAGGAGAAGGATTGGCATAAAGAGCGAGATCAACGTATTCAGGATGAACTCAAGTTGGCAGCAATGGTTCAAAATGCTGTATTAAGTCCGGCAATCAGGGACCCGTTGTTCCAAGTGCATGCCATCTATAAACCTTCTTTTGAGCTTGCAGGTGACCTGTATTCATGGTATCCGCTTGGGGAAGGGCGTTATGGTGTATTGTTGCTCGACATGATGGGACATGGGATATCTTCATCCCTGTTTACGATGTTTATCGCTTCTGTCTTGAAAGATACAGTGACCACCTACGTCGATCCAGAGAAGGTTATTCAGGAGTTGAACCGTCGCTTCAATCAGCTCCATTTAGGGAAACAATTGGTACAGTACTATTTCACCGCAATTTACCTGGTTGTGGATACACGGATGAAGCGTATTGATTATGTCAACGCAGGACATCCGCCTGCATTATTCTTCCAAGATGACGGCAGTGTCACTACTTTTGACAGCGTCTGCTGTCCTGTTGGTTTATTTGACAAAATGGATATTGAGCCACAAACGATCCATTATCAGGGCGATGGACATATTGCGCTTTATACAGATGGCTTATTGGAAACTGTTCAGGGTGGGCAGGAGGAACAACATGAATTCCTGGTCGAAAAACTGAGCGGTTCACATCAATGGAATGAAGATGCCATGCAGGCACTGTTTTTTGACGACGAGATTTCACAGGAACGTGATGATGACAAGTGTCTGGTCTGGATTACGCTGGAAAAAGGAGCGGATACTGAATGAAGATCAGAAATAAACTGCTGGTTGGATTTACCGCTCTGATGGCTATTTTGATCGTGCTCACGTTTGTGAGTTATGAACGGCTAAACAGCAGTAATCAACAGATTGATCAGATGTATCAGGAACGTTATCTCAAAGTACGGTTCACTTCAGCAGCGCGCGGAGAGGTTAATGACATTGCTAAAGTGCTGGCTAACTTGTTGTTGAATCCCAAAAATTCGACTGCTGCTGCGGACGGTGACCTGAAAGACATGAAAGATCGGGGGGATGGTTACCTCGCAGAGGTAAGAAACCGTGCGGACAGTGCACCTGAACATCAGTTGGTGGATCGTGTGAATACTGCATGGGGCGCGTATACAGACTATGCCACGAGACAGATTAGCCTGATGTCTCAAGGAAGGGCAGAAGATGCAAATAACTACCGCAATTCAACAGGGCTCGCGGTGCAGAAAGAAGCCGTAGATAGTTTGAATGCCCTCTCCCGATACCAGGATCAAGAGATTGATGCCGAGATCAAGAGCGCTAACGCTGCCTATACAAGAGCGGTGCAGATTACGATAAGCATCATGATTGCGGGATTGTTGCTTGCTCTGGGAGTGATCATGTGGGTACTGCCAAGCATCACTCGAGGTTTGAATACGGTATCCATGATGATTACCAGTTTCGGTAAAGGTCGTTACCGTACCATTCGGCGTATTCAGGTCAAATCCACTGATGAAATTGGTCAGATCGCCAGTGTTTTCAAAGATGTGTCCAGTGATCTGGAAGAAAAACTGGAAGTCGAGAAGGCTTACGTACAGGCTCAGCAGGATCAAAACTGGATGAACTCCAACATCGCAAGAGTTCCTGAGCTACTTCGTGGAATTGGCTCCATTCGTCAAATCTCACAAATGTTTATCAGCGAGTTCACACCGGTCCTTGGTGCTCAATTGGGGGTCGTCTATCTGATTGATGAGGAGAAACATCCCGACGAATTGAGACGTTACGGTGCATATGCATTCGAAGAGAACGAAGACGTTGGAAAGGAAATGTACCGAATCGGTGAAGGCCTGATTGGTCAGGCCGCACTGGATATGACGCCTATTATTCTGGAGAATACGCCAGAGGATTATGTGCATATTGGATCAGCTTCAGGTTCAACACGTGCTGCAGGTATCATGATCTATCCTGTCGTGTTTGAAGATGAACTGATTGGTGTTGTTGAACTGGCTTCCTTTGAAGGGTTCAATGAACAGCATAGACAATTGTTTGCCCAACTGATCATGAACTTGGGTGTTATTTTGAACAACGTTCGTCGTCGTTTACGTGTTGAGGAACTGCTTCGTGAATCCCAGGCACTTACAGAGGAACTACAAGTTCAATCGGAAGAACTGCAGACACAACAGGAAGAACTGCGTCGCTCCAATGAGAATCTGGAGGAGCAGACAGAAGCACTTAAACGCTCGGAGGAATTGTTGCAGCGTCAGCAAGAAGAACTGGAGCATTACAACACGGAGCTTATTGCCAAAACGCGGGCACTTGAAGAGCAGGTACGTGAAGTTGAAGAGAAAAATGACGAAATTGAGAAAACGAAGACACAGTTGGAACAACAAGCTACGCAACTGTCGATGACAAGCAAGTATAAGTCCGAATTTTTGGCGAATATGTCACATGAACTTCGTACACCACTGAATAGTCTGCTCATTTTGTCTCAGCTATTGTCGGAGAACAAGGGTGGAAACCTGACTGATAAACAGCAGGAATATGCCCAAACCATCTACATGTCGGGTGCGGATCTGCTGAAGATGATTGATGAGATTCTGGACCTGTCCAAAGTGGATGCTGGTAAGATGGATATCAATTATGAGACGGTTCGAATGGAAGAGCTGACCAGCTTTGTTCAGCAAAACTTTGGACCGATGGCAAATAAAAAAGAGCTGAACTTGAACATCGAATTCGACAGCGACTTACCGGAATGGGTGTACACAGACAGTCATCGTGTCAAACAGATTTTGCGGAACTTGTTATCGAACGCATTTAAGTTTACCAATCGTGGTTCGGTTAGTCTGATTGGACGACGGATGAAACCGGAAGAACTCCCGGGATATATGAACACCAATCAGGAATATCTCGGATTCAGTGTGAAAGATACGGGCATTGGCATTCCTTCGGACAAGACGGATCTGATCTTTGAAGCATTCCAGCAGGTAGATGGGACCACAAGTCGCAAATACGGTGGAACTGGCCTGGGATTGTCCATTAGCAGGGAGCTGGCACGTTTGCTTGGTGGCGCAATACAGGTGGAATCTTCCGAAGGCGAGGGTAGCTGCTTTACCTTGTACCTGCCGGATAATCATGAAGAGGAAGCACTGGCGGAGGAAGGGGCTTCAAAAGAAGCAGCTGTATCCTCAGAGGAGCTTTATGAACAATCCTTCGAAACACGGACCATGCTCTCAAGTCATCAGTCCATCCTATCTCCTGATCCAGAGCGAAGCGTGGGTACAGATCTGTCTCCTAGCCATACTCCGGATGTCACGCAGATCGAAGATGATCGGGAGAATCTCATGGAAGGTGACAAAATCCTTCTTATCATTGAGGATGATGTGAACTTTGCACATATTTTGATGGATATGGCGAGAGGAAGAGGATTCAAAGCACTTGTTGCCCTTCAAGGGGATAAAGGTCTGGACATGGCCCGTCAGTATCTGCCGGATGCCATCATCCTTGATATTCAACTGCCTGTTATGGACGGTTGGACCATTCTGGGTGAACTGAAGAGCAGTTCGGCAACACGTCACATCCCGGTACATGTCATCTCAGTCATTGATGATATGAAGCAAGGTTTGATGATGGGCGCCATTGCGTATCTGAAAAAACCTTCAAGCAAGGATTCACTGGATAAGGCTTTCTCGCATATCAAATCCTATACCGAGAATCAGTTGAAACGACTGTTGATTGTGGAAGATGATGAAATTCAGCGTAAAGCCATTATTGAATTGATTGGTCATGACGATGTTGCAATTACGGCAGTATCCACAGGTAGCGAGGCATTGAATGAATTACACAGCCAGCGTTATGACTGCATGGTACTGGATCTGATGTTAACGGATATGACCGGTTTTGAGTTGCTCGACCAGATTCGGGATGATGAATATCTGAACGATCTGCCGATTATAATTTATACAGGCAAAGAACTGGATTCCAAGGAAGAAATGAAGCTGCGCAAATATGCGGAATCCATCATTATCAAGGATGTGAAGTCACCGGAACGTCTGCTGGACGAAACCACATTGTTCCTGCACCGGGTTGAAGCCAATCTGCCGGAAGACAAGCGTCGCATCTTGCAGAAGTTACACAACAAGGAAACGTTGTTTGAAGGCAAAAAGATATTGCTTGTAGATGACGATATCCGTAATGTATTTGCTCTTTCAAGTGTCCTTGAAGGCTATCGAATGGATGTAACATTTGCAGAAAATGGCCGTGAGGCTCTGGAGATTTTAGAGAAAAATCCGGAATTTGATCTGGTACTGATGGATATGATGATGCCAGAAATGGATGGTTATGAAGCGATGACACGAATCAGACAGATCCCGCAGTTTGAAAAGTTGCCTATTATTGCGCTCACGGCGAAAGCCATGAAAGAGGATCGCGGCAAATGTATTGAGGCCGGAGCATCTGATTATGTGAAAAAACCGATCCAGACAGATCAATTGTTATCCTTAATGCGCGTATGGCTGTATTCGTAAGTTCATTATTCGTATGTTCATTGTTTGGGTAATGAAAGACAATACGACGAATACGCAAGTAACAAATGAAGAAGTGGAGAGAATTTATGACACCGTGGGAACCTACCGAGACGGGGGCAGATTTGGTCCGTATGCCGCAAGATGAAGAGCGCGAGCTGATCGAGATTGAGTTGCTGTTGGAAGGCATGCACCGTTTATATGGATATGATTTTAGAAACTATGCACTGCCGTCCCTGAAACGAAGAATCTGGCATCATGCACATGCTGAAGGTGTTAAGAGCATATCCGGCTTGCAGGAGCGCGTTCTTCATGACCGTTCCGCGTTTGACCGTTTTGTACAGAACTTATCCATCCCTGTAACGGAAATGTTTCGAGATCCTTCGCTTTTCCGAATGTTTCGGGAAAAGATTATTCCTATCCTGAGAACCTACCCGTATATCCGAATATGGCATGCGGGTTGCTCTACCGGAGAGGAAGTCTATTCCATGGCCATCATGTTGCATGAGGAAGGACTGTATGACAAGGCGAGAATCTACGCAACGGATATGAATGATCGCTCTCTGCAACAGGCCAAAGAAGGCGTATACGGTATTGAGAAGATGAAACTATTTACTACAAATTATTTGGAGGCAGGGGGTACCAGAGCCTTCTCCGAGTACTATACAGCGAAATACAATTCGGTGATATTTCATCCTTTTTTAAGGAAGAACATCATTTTCGCCGAGCATAATCTGGCAACAGACCGGTCATTTAACGAGTTTAATGTAATCTTTTGCCGAAATGTCATGATTTATTTTAATGATGAACTGCGGAACCATGTGCATGGGCTGTTTCATGAGAGCTTGAGCCACTTTGGTATTCTGGTTCTAGGGTCGAAAGAATCGATACATTTTACAGAGTTCAGTGATACCTATGAGCCGTTAGACCGGACCGAAAAAATATACCGGAAGATCAAATAGGGGGTTAGGGTTAGCCATGGGGCTCAATGAACCAATCCACATATTATTGGTAGATGACCGCCCTGAGAACTTGCTTGCTCTTGAAGCAGTTCTGGAATCGGAACAATATAAACTCGTTAAGGCAACTTCTGGAGAAGAGGCACTCCGCTGTCTGCTAAAAGACGAATTTGCGGTTATCGTTCTCGATGTGCAGATGCCTGGAATGGACGGAATTGAGACAGCAAAATTAATTAAGGCACGGGACAAGTCCAAGGATGTGCCGATTATATTCATCTCTGCGAATAGCAGAGAAGCGGAGCATTTGTTTGCCGGATATTCAGCCGGGGCTATTGATTACATGGTTAAACCATTTATTCCTCAGATTTTGAAATCCAAAATCGAGGGATTTGTGGAGATGTTTATCACCAATAAACGACTGAAGACTCAGACGATGCTGCTTCACCAGAAGACACAGGAATTGGAGAAGATGAATCAACAACTCATTCAGGCCAAGGAAGAAGCGGAGATTGCAGCGAATGCGAAGACCGAATTCCTGGCGATGATGAGCCATGAGATTCGTACCCCTATGAACGGTGTCATCGGTATGGTGGATCTGCTGATGGAGACGGAACTGAAGGACGATCAGAAAGAATACGCAGACATCGTTCGTCGCAGTGCAGATGCACTCGTCACGGTCATCAACGACATTCTCGACTTCACCAAAATGGAATCCGGCAAAATGGAACTGGAAGAGCATCCTTTTGAAATCGTCTCCTGTATCCGTGAAGTGCTGGGATTATTCGCTGCTGAAACAGGCAAAAAGAATCTGGAACTGGATTATTTCCTGGAAGATTCTGTTCCTGAATTAATTTACGGAGACATGGCGAGGTTGCGTCAGGTTCTGTTGAATCTTATTGCCAATGCGATTAAATTTACTGATCACGGTGGAGTGTATCTGATCGTGTCTGTTAAGGAAGAAAAGGATGGACACCTGGCATTGGAGTTTGCTGTTAAAGACACCGGGATAGGTATCGCTTCAGACAAAGTTGACCGCCTGTTTCAGCCGTTTTCCCAGCTGGATACATCAATGACACGTAAATACGGTGGAACTGGCTTGGGATTGGCAATCTGCAAGACTCTGGTTGAAATGATGGGTGGACAGATCTATCTGGATACAACAGAGCAACGGGGAGCGACGTTTGTATTTACCATTCAGGCAAAACGCTATGTCGAAACTGAACTGATCCAGAGGAGTGGGGAAGAGAATCTAACGGATGTAAAGAATGAGAATAAATATCCAACGGTATTAATTGTGGATGATCATCCGATTAATCAGAAGTTGATGTCGATTATGCTCGGTAAACTTGGGTTGCTCTCAGACATTGCTGAAGATGGGCAGAGCGCACTCGATATGGTGAAGGGTAGCCCGTCTCCCTATGACTATGTGTTCATGGATCTGCAGATGCCTGTTATGGACGGTTTGGAATGTACACGGCGGATTCGAGAAAGCCTGCCCCCGTCCGATCAGCCGGTCATTATAGCTATGACTGCGAACGTGATGGAAGGTATTCAGCAACGCTGTATGGCTGCAGGTATGGATGATTATATTAGTAAACCAGTCAAAATGGGCAATGTAAAACAGAAAATATCCCAGTTTCAGAAACAACGACAAAGGCTAAATTCAGGCCCTTCTGCTATGAATCAGGCCAATTGAAACAATTTCCAAACTCCTTTTTGTTTCACTCGTGCTGAAGTTGGGTTATTAGGTAAGGAAACCATTGATCAGGAGAGAGATGTCTAATGAATACAAACAAAAATGAAAAATTCAATGCAAGAACTGAAACACAGGACGGCGTGTGCACGGTGTATCTGACTGGCGAACTGGATTTGTCGGTTGCTCCTGACTTCCGCTTGGTAATGGAGCCGCTGGTGGATAACAAGGAACAGGATCTCGTGATCAACATGAAAGAACTGAAGTATATCGATAGTACAGGGATTGGTATCCTGTTATCTGTTTTGAAGGCAAGACATGGAATGGAAGCTCGCTTCGAAGTACAGGAAGTTCCTGCGCAAATTCAGAAACTTTTTGACATGACGGGCATCGCCAAATTCTTTGTCACTCAGAAGAATTCCCAATAGGAAAGGATCGAAAAAGGAATGAATGCAGAAGTTCAAAGAGTCACCCTTAATTTACCGGCGACAGCTGATTACGTTGATATTGTTAGACTCAATCTCTATGGAGTAGCATCAAAAATGGGATTTTCTTATGAAGACATTGAGGATATGAAAGTTGCTGTATCCGAGGCCTGTAACAACTCTGTACTGTATGCCTACTCACACGAAGGCGGCATGGTTGAAGTTGTATTCGAAGTGGATGGCGATACATTGTCCATTACTGTCAAGGACGAAGGTGCAAGCTTCGAGAACATGAACCCTGCTGTGTCACGTGCTGGTCTTCACGACAAAGAATTGACAGAAGCACAGATTGGCGGACTCGGGTTCTACCTGATGCAAGCCTTGATGGACGATGTCAGTGTGGAAAGTGAGACGGGCAAAGGTACGAAAGTAGTACTCGTAAAACGTCTTGCAAGAAGTGAGGAGAAAGTATGAATGAAAAAGTGACTCCCCCAGAGTCCATGTCTGAAGCTATTGGTTTGATCTGGGAATACCAGCAGACCCAAGATAATGAAATTGCAACAGTTCTCATCCGTAAATATGAACCGATGGTTAAGATGGCAGCAGGTAAAATTGCTCGGAATCGCCCCGATCTATACGAAGATCTGTATCAGACCGGGCAGATGGCCTTGATACGTTTGCTTAAGCAATATGATATCAACCTGGGTATTCCGTTTGAACCTTATGCCATGAAGAGCATGATCGGACATATGAAGAACTATTTGCGAGACAAATCCTGGTATATTCAGGTGCCCCGGAGGATTAAGGAAAAGGGAGCACTTGTGCAACATGCCATTGATGAGTTAACCGTGAAGCTGGAGCGCTCACCCGGTGTGAACGAAATTGCTGAATACCTTGATTTGACTGCAGAAGAGACGATTGAAGTTCTGGCTGGTCGGGAATGTTATCACTATGTGTCACTGGATTCTCCTCTATCTCAGGATGACAGTGCAGCAACATTAGGTGAACTGATCAGTGCGGATGTTAATGACTTTGATTCGGTCGAAAAACGGATGGACTTGCAACAGGCATTGGGACAATTAAAGGAACAAGAGCAGCAGGTACTTATTCTAGCCTTTCAGGATGGCCAATCTCAGCGGGCAATTGCCCAGAAGCTTGGTGTTTCACAGATGAGCGTATCTCGTATTCAGAAGCGAGCTACAGAGAAATTGAAACAGATCATGTCTAATGCTTCAATGTTATGAAAAATGGAACCCTAATGTTGTTGAGTACGGCATAAATAAGGACACGTCATTGCACTGAAATGCATACGTGTCCTTTTTGGGATCAAAAAAAATAAGTATGCAATGAACGAACATAAGTGCAGGAGTGGATAAAGTGATTGTGAACCAAATCAAGTTGGAAACTCGCCGTGACAAGTTATCTTGTTCGGACCATTGGCAATGGTGGGATTGGGTTGCACCCGACAACAACAGCATGAACGATGCATTGGAGGAACTGACAGAGGCATTTCCGGACATGCAGTATTGGCTTCACAAAATTCCGGAAGTGGAATCGAATTATTTGTCCGTCCGTTTTGTGAACGGTACAGAGCCGGTCATATTTGGTTCCTTGTTATATGCGATCAAGAATGAGAGAGATGACCAACGTCAAGATAATCAGATGTTTTTCTACGTCGATCGCAATCATCTGGTTACTTTGAATATGGATGACAACACACGAGGGATTATGAAGACAGATGAACGTGCTCATATGTTACAGCAATGTAGCGAGGCCAGGGATGGGATGTTTGTACTTTTTCGAGCTATACTGCATTACTACCATGTGGGAATGGATCATTTTGAGATGAACCTGCGTGATCTGGAACGGAAGATGGAATCCCGCAATGCTCGCACCTTGATGGACCAGATTCTCGCCGCTCGATTTGAATTATTGTATTGGAGTAATCTGTTCATCCCTTACTCGGAACTGATGGCCGCTTCACATGAGGCTTACCTTGATGAAATCAATGAAAATCGATACTTCCAACAGCTCCAACATCGCGTAGAGCGAATGGAACGATTGTTTAGACACTACGAGAAAGAGATCGATACATTAATCTCTATTGATAATGCGATCTCCGGTGTGCGTGGGAATGAGATCATGAAAACACTGACCATTGTCACCGCTGTGTTCATACCCGCCACGGCTGCCGGCGCGATATGGGGAATGAACTTTGAGAACCTGCCCTTTATCGATAAATCATGGGGAGTTGTTCTGGTCCTTGTTGCCATTATCCTAAGCATGATTGGCATGTACGTATGGCTGATGATGAAAGGATGGACAGGGGATCTGCTCAAAGTGAAATCCTCACAGCCTTCAGCTGAAGAGATTGAGAAAAAAGGAGAAACGGAAAAACGTAAGGGATAGCTTGCGGTCGGTTAGTCTCCTTATTTCTTGTAATCTTCAATATAGCCAAGCAAGTCAGCAATATATTGACCGACAATCGGCATATTGACGAATTGGCTGAGAATGAATGCGAGCAGACCCAGAACAACAAAGGTACCTACGGTCAGACCGAGCCCTCGTGCCATACCTGCTGTGAAGTTGGTAATAATCCGCTTTTTGGGACTGCTGTAATTCTCAATAATATCTTTGATCTGTGCTCTCTCCAGACTGTCCGCAATCTGGTCCAGACGTGTGTTCAACCGCTTTACCTCGTGTCGCAATTCAAAAGGATGCTCGCTTGTATCGTACTGCTGTGCCGGTGTTCTCCCCGTAATTGGAGTATTACCGTTAATTGTAACTTTACTCATAATTATTCCCCCTCAACTCGCATTGGATAAAAAATAGCCAGCTGGAGTGCAGCTGGCTATTGGTCACTCGATCTATATCACCTTACAGGCTAGTCGAGTTAAGTTCTTTACGTGCATCTTCCTTCGCTTCTACGGAAGCGGCAGCCACTTCTTCAGATGCACGGGATGCTTCGTTAGCCACATCCGCGGATGCTTTTCTCACAGATTCCATGACATCATTGCGTCCTTGGTTTACTGTTTTTGCAATGTCGGAAGTTTTGGATGAGACCGTTTTAGCCAGTTCGGATGCTCTATCACCTACAACCGTTGCAACTTCTTTCGTGCGGTCAGTAACCATGCCTACTTTCTCGGAAAGGTCACCACGCAATTCTCGTCCTGGTTTAGGCGCAAAGAGTAGGGCCGCAGCCGCTCCCAGCAAACCTCCGATGAAAATCCCTTTGGCGAAAGTCGAACCCGTCTGTACAGGATATTGCTCTTCTGCTTTATTCATGTCTAATCACTCCTTCTTCAAATTAAGAAACAAATACGAAACAACGAACACCTTGTTGCCCGAATCAGGCAGCCTGTCTTAGCAGTCTGGACACAAGCCCCAGCAAGAAAACAAAGAGCGCTGTACCAATGATGGCAGGGATGATGGCAAAGTTACCGATAACGGGTCCCCAGTTACCAAGCAAAAGTGCTCCCAGCCAGGCTCCGGCAAATCCGGCAATCATTGCACCGATTATGCCTCCAGGCATGTTGTGACCGGCAAGTGCATCTCCGATCAAACCGATGATGACAGCCATCACAATGCTGATAATGATGCCCCACATAACAACCGCCTCCTTTAAACTTGATGTAGGATGTTGTCTGTTCGCGTTTGCTTACTTCGTATATAAACGCCGTGCAACCCTGTGAAACAATAAAGGTGAGGATGAATGAACTGGAAATCAGAGGAATTCATTCTTTAGAGGCTCTGTTTAATACCTTTAATCATGCAGAAGATCCATGCCAATCCAGCGGCAAATCCCGTAAATACATCCGTAGGATAATGTACGCCGAGCATGATGCGGCTCAGGCCAATCAAGAAAATAAAAATGATGCCGCATAGAACAGGAAGCCACACACTAGAAGAGTTGTGTCGCTGTTGCTCAATGGCCCAGATTACAAAGAGCATGCCGTAGAAGCCCATGGAGATCATGGCATGTCCGCTGGGAAAGCTGTACCCGTGAACGACCAGCAGATGATCCAGTTCAGGTCTGCTTCGTCTGAAAAATTCTTTCAATAACGTGTTCAGGATCCACATCATGGCAAAACTTCCCGTGATCGCATATCCATATATAACAAACCTTGGGCTGCGTTGTATGAAGAAAAGAAGGGCGAAACCTCCTGCGGCTACAGCAGAGATTTTGAATGAGCCCAGCGCGGTTATAAATGCAGTGTAAGGAAATAGATACAGACGTGAATCCGAATTCAGATAAAATAATTGCTGAATTTCAGCATCCAGACGAATAATAGAATCATCGCCCAACCAGGCACCCAGACCTGCCATGATGAATACGACCGAAGCACTGATAGCCATACCAGCCAAACTCCAGTTGAAGAGGGGGCGTAACGACATGCCAGAGGTCGAACCTGATGAGAATGGTGTAGACATTTTGCGTGGCATAGTGAGTTTCTCCTTCATTATGGTAGTCATGAACATAGATGATAAAGCTATACCCGAAATGCATGTCGAAAAAACTGTAAAAACGTCGCTTTTGTACTATACTATTTAAGATATCCCATGCGGCGTCGTGACGCAAAGCAGAGATGAAATTGGGAGCACAAAGGAGAGAACTCGCATGGAGAGTGCCTTGTTAATTAAAGAATACCGTGCAGGCGTCATGGAATGCGCCCATTACGGACACATAAGTATTACGGATGAGAATGGCCGAATCGTATACTCGGCTGGCGACCCTCATTTTAGAGCGTTCACTCGCTCATCTGCCAAACCTTTTCAAGCTATTCCAGGAATCCGGGCAGGGATCGTCAATCACTATGGCCTATCTGCACAGGAGATTGCCATTATGTCCTCTTCGCATCGTTCGGAGCCGGAACACATTCGGGTGCTGGAGCAGTTATCCGGTAAAATCGGACTGGGTGAAGAGTGCCTGATCTGTGCACCAAGCTACCCGCTTAATGAAGAAAGCCGTAATCAATGGATACGTGGACAAGGAGAGAAACGCCGCATCTTGCATAACTGCTCCGGAAAACATCTGGGAATTCTGGGGTACAGTCAGATGAAGCAGGTTGATTTGGGCAGTTACGCTGAACCGGATCACCCCGTACAACGTGAAATTCTCGAAACGTTTGCCGACCTGGCAGGTATTGAGGAAAAAGAGATTAAGCTTGGGACGGATGGCTGCGGCTTTCCGGTATTTTCTTTGCCGTTATCAGCATTGTCGAACGCCTATCTGAAGCTCGCTTGTCCGGATCTTATCGCCGATCCTTCTACAAGAACAGCTGTAGAGACGATTACATCAGCCATGAATGAACATCCGTTAATGGTAGGGGGCACAGAGCGTGTAGATTCAGTACTGCTGGAAGACGATAACATTGTCGCAAAAGGTGGATTCAAAGGGGTATTCGGTTTTGGTCTGAAAAAAGAACGATTGGGAATCACCTTCAAGGTACTTGATGGTTCCGAGGAAGAGTGGGCCTTCATTACCCAATCCATCCTGAAACAGATCGGTTATTCCAATGAGAGAACCCTTGCACGATTGGCTGAAGTGTTCCCTTCCGACATCCGTAATGATGAGGGTACCCTTGTAGGTCATGCAGATAGCGAGTTCATTCTCCACTCACTTGAAGATAGCGTATAACCTTAAGAAGGGGCGTGATTAGAGTTGCCGGACCCCGGGTAAAGATGACATACCAACTGGTATTTATCTAAACAATTCATATACACGCATGGACTGCCGCAGTAATGTGGCAGCTCTAAACCCTTGGAGGTGGATGAACATGATTAAAGTGGTGACATCGGAAGAAAGGCACACGTCGGATCGAGGTTGGATACACAGTGAATTCAGCTTTTCCTTTGCGGATTATGATGATCCGAGCAACGCCCATTTTGGCTGTCTGCTGGCTCATAATGAAAACACGCTGATGCCGCAAGAAGGCTTTAAGAAACATCCACATCATGATCTTGAGCTTGTCAGTTATGTCATATCAGGTACACTCAAACATACGGATAGTATGGGAACAGAACAATTGCTTGAACCGGGTACAGTCCAGGTGATGAGTGCAGGTACGGGAGTGGAACATTCCGAGACCAATCCGTCAGCGGATGAACCGGTACGATTTCTTCAGATGTGGTTTTTGCCATCGGAGCGTATGCTGAAACCATCCTATACGAATCGGAAAATAGAGCCACAGGAGCCTTTGAACCGTTTATGTCCGATTGTATCCGGGCAAGGGGGCGAGGGAACCGAAGGCGCATTGCCTATTTCCCAGGATGTAACCTGTTACCTGTCCCATTTGGAGTCTGGGAAGAAGTTGATGTACCCGCAACATGAAGAGCGACGGACACATCTTTTCCTGATCAGTGGACATGTGGAGATTCTTTGCTCGGACGGTAACTTCAGCCTGAAGCCGGGGGATGCTGCACGAATTCGTAAAAGCTGCGATCTGCAAATTACGAGTACAGACAGTGAACCTGCCGAATTTGTTCTGGTTGATCTGCCTTAAGGATCAGATGTACTTCCTATAACGATAGTCTTGAAACAAAAATAGGCGAAAAGGACCTGTTGCCACGTTGATGTGGAAGACAGGTCCTTTTTTTTGCTTGCTTGGACTAGGATTTACGAAGCTTACCCAGTTCAGAAGCGACAGCTTCCACTTCGGAGATACTGAGATGTTCCTTGCCCAAAATCATTTCATACAGGTCAAACAGATCTTCATATTTCTCAAGTGGGAATGACGAAGCTTGCATGGCAGCACCGCTTGCCATACGCAGTTTGGTTTTGATCGCTTCAATCATATATTCCATATTGGCTGCTGTTGCTTGTGTTAAATCCATCGTTAAATTCATCCCTTCCGTATCGGAAACTCTTGTTATTGTATCATGATTGGAAGTGCTCAGGCCAATGCTTTTGCGGGGAAACCAAGCATCGGTTACAATGATGGATACAACAACCGGTTTTCATGGAAAACAGAGTGTACTGGAGGGAATACAGCTTGGCAGCGTATAAGCGAGAAATGGTTCGCCATCAAGGAAGGGAAGTCCGCAAAGGCGTGCCTGCAGAGAATCTGATTTTATTTTTCGAAAATATCCTCAAACTTCACGCTCTAGATGAAATCACGTTTGTCTGCATCGGAACCGATCGTTCCACCGGGGATGCCCTGGGCCCGCTGACAGGGAGTATCCTGCAAGAGAATGGAATAGGTAACGTGATAGGCACGCTGTCTTCCCCTTGTGATGCAGACACGCTGGAGAGGAAATTAGCACTCATTCCTGCACACCATGCCATCATAGCGATCGATGCGTGTCTGGGTCCCAAGCATGCCGTAGGTACATATTATCTCTCGAACAACCCACTCATTCCAGCTCAATCGGTTGGAGGGAAGCTCCCTCCTGTCGGACAATACAGTCTGGCAGCTGTGGTTAATGCCAATGGACCAAGGCCTTATTCCATATTGCAGATGACCTCGCTTCACTCGGTCATGGAGATGTCCCGAACGATTGCAGACGCCGCAATTGAAGCATGGAAATGGAGACAAACGTTTCATTCATGAGATGTAGGCTTAATAATATACAACCTGAATTATTTAATTCGCGCAGAGAGAGGGATTCATATGGAAAAAGTGATGTGTGATGGAACGACGATTTGTTATGCCGAACAAGGTAAGGGAGAAGCACTCATTTTGCTCCACGGATACTGTGGCAGTTCATCGTATTGGGATGAGGTCGTACCTGAACTGGCACGCAGCTATCGCTGTATCGTACCTGATCTGCGTGGACACGGGAAAACAGATGCACCTGTAGGAAGTTATACCATCGAACAGATGGGCAACGATGTATTACAGTTGATGGACGAGTTGAACGTGGAAAAGGCTGTCCTTCTGGGACACTCGATGGGGGGATATATTGCGCTCTCGATCGCACAACGTCACCCTGAGCGTTTGAATGCATTTGGCCTGATTCATTCCACAGCCTACCCGGACAGTGAAGAAGCCAAAGAGAAACGCCTTCGTGCCGTCTCCACCATCCAAACGGAAGGTATCGTGAATTTTGTAGATGGACTGGTTCCTGGCTTATTTGCACCGGAACATGTTGAGTCGTTATCCACGCACGTAACACGCGTGAAGGAAATTGGTTACCAGACCGCGCCTCAAGGTGCTGTTGGTGCTGCTCTTGCTATGCGTGAACGCCCGGATCGCCGCGATGTACTATCCGCGACTCCTTTACCTGTATTGCTGGTAGCAGGAGAGAAGGATGCTGTTATTCCGCCAGAACGTACATTTACAAGTGACAAGCCGCATATCGTGCAAGCTGTTATCCCGGGTGCGGGTCATATGAGCATGTATGAAGCTCCTGAAGAATTAATTCAGGTCATTAAGCAATTTATGTCTGGATTATCGAAGTAATCAATGAAGTGATTTATGTTGATTTCATTAAAATATAGTTGGGTTCCTGGATAGTGTTGATTCCTTTTGGAGAATTATCGGTTCCCACATCATTTGAACCCCTGCAACGTCCTTTTTGGGATAAGCAGGGGTTTTTGTCACTTCCATGGCCAGAGTAAAGACATGCGTCTTGTTTTTGGCTTTTTGTCATGGCATGAATTAAAATAACTACAATAGGACGTTAGGAGAGCGATTGAATGGATAAGGTCGAATGATGAGGGGGCATACAGCATGTTCAGAAAAGATTATCTGCTCCGCATGATGGAGGAAATGACTGAAGCAATAGGTAAAGTGTTCACGCTCAAACAGCAACGTAAGCACACCGAGGCATTGTCTGAACTGGATGAGCTGATGCGCAGGCAGTTTGGGCTAAACTTGTCTTTGCTGAACTCGTTACCAGCTGAGGATGTTATTGAAATGTTCCGTTTTCGCGGGATGATTGAAGTGGACAATCTGCAGCACGCCGCCAGGCTGATTGAAGAAGAAGCCTATATATATCAAGAGAAGGCCAAAGTGGAAGGGATAGAGGATCAGGAGAGAATGGACGCAGAGGATGAGGCTGTCATCCGATTGATGAGATCACTTCATTTTTACCTGTATGCATTGAATCATGGCGCTAATCCCCAGTTATTAGATGCACCGCAACGGGTGGAGGGTGTATTGGGACTTACCAAAGAATATGAGCTTCCTGCCCGGACTGAAAGACAGCTTGCCCTCTATCGTGAGCAACAAGGGCGTTATGACCAGGCAGAGAACAGCTGGTACAGGCTGCTCCAGCTTGGTGCTGAATTCCCGGTGAGCTACCGAGATGATGTACAGGCGTTCTATGAAAGGTTGAGCCAACTCACGGATGAACAATTGGAGCAAGGAGGTTTGCCGCGCAACGAAGTTGAAGAGGGGTTAGCCGAACTAAGTCGTCAAGAGATGAACTCATAAATATGAATTGTGCATCAAGGCTTGTTACCTGCCTTCACTTGGAGAGGGAACGGAAGTGTGGTATGGTAACGGTTGACCAAACCAAACCGAAAGTGAGATGTACCCCGTGGATTCATTGCGAAAGCTTATACAAGACATCTTTGAACAGAATTCGCTGATTACAGCGACCTGGAGCCAGCTGCGCAGACGGGACAATGTCTCGTATACCAAAGTGCAAGTCAAGCCGGTGACACTGAAGAATCAGCTGCATTATCAATTTGCATTTCATTATAACAACAAAGTGCTGCACGAGAATTTGACTCCGGCTGAAGCGGTAGAGCGCATGACTTTGCTATGCGAAGAGACGTTTCGTCAAGGCCTGCTCTGTACTACCGATGCAGACTATCAAATTTTGATCAGCAAAAAATATAAAGTATCGATTCTGACTAAATCGGCTTCCAAAACTGCGGTGGATCTGTCGCATAATCGCAAGAAGCAATATGTATTGGAAGAGGGAGTACCCGTATCGTTCCTTGTTGAACTTGGCATTATGAACGAAGAAGGTCGTGTGCTGGCCCGCAAGTATGACAAGTTCAGACAGATTAACCGTTTCCTCGAAATGGTGCAGGATGTCATTCCACATCTGCCGGAGGGACGTCCACTTACCATTGTTGATTTTGGTTGTGGCAAGTCTTATCTGACTTTTGCGTTATATCACTATCTGTCTGTACAACAACGGCGTTCACTACAAATTATTGGGTTGGACTTGAAGGCAGATGTCATTGAACACTGTAATGATCTAGCTAATCGATTGCACTATGGTGATCTGAAGTTTCTGGTTGGAGACATCGCGGACTACGATGAATTGAATGAAGTGGATATGGTTGTAACACTGCATGCCTGTGATACAGCTACCGATGCTGCTTTGGAGAAAGCGGTTCGATGGGGGGCTTCTGTTATTCTGTCTGTTCCTTGCTGTCAGCATGAACTGTTCGACCAAGTAGAGGCTTCCGTGATGAATCCATTGTTGTCCCATGGCATCCTCAAGGAACGTTTCTCCGCACTGGCTACGGATGGAATTCGTGCCAAATTGCTTGATCTAATGGGATACAAGACACAATTACTTGAATTCATCGATATGGAGAATACACCTAAAAACATATTGATACGTGCTGTTCGCGGTCAGGCGGGTGAAGTGTCAGAGATGTGGAACGAATATACGGCTTTCCGTGATTTCATTCATGCCGATCCATATTTGGAGCGGGCTTGTTCGGATTTGCTCCCTGATGATGGCAAGCAGGTTATTGGGAAATCAAAATCGAACAAAGAAACCGTCCAGGATTCCACGAATTGTGACATTTGCTAAGTGTGCCGATGCCAATCCAGGGACATACTGCAATTAGGGTCCTTGAATGTAAATTTCAATATTATGCACATACGTTGTAGCAGGCAACACCATAACTGTCAGTTATGTATCAGACAGAAGGACCCCTTATCGGGATCTTCTGTCTTTTTGTTATGCGTATCGAGCGCTGGAAGGAAGGAGGGTGGATAAGGGTGAAGAATAGGGCGATAGATAAGGGAGTTGTAAGGTATAAACGAGGGTATGCGGCGAGAGAGGAACTTATGGAACGGGCGTTTGAGGGGATTCACCACGCAAATGATAAAGAATATGTAGATAACAGGGATATAGATAATGGGGGCAGTAGGGACGGTAGAGGCAGTAGGATCTGTAGAGACAGTACATATAATAGGGAAGATACATACAACGAAGATGATATGTATAAAAAAGATGCTACATACCGTACAAATAGAGTTATGCAAACGGAGGGGTCAGGCAGTTCTTCTCGAAGGTTGAGAAGTGAACATTATTCAGGGTCGGGATGGACTGTTGGGCTGGGCATACTCTCCATTGTCTTGCTGCTCGCAGGATGTCTGAGTCGGGGACTGTATTATTCAGTGGATCTGTACCCTGTTAATCTGATCGCAGCAGGAAGCACTTTGATTATGATTGTGATAGTGCTATTTCTTACAGTCTTTCGTCCGCAGAAGGCGAGTGAACGGATACCCATGTCATTGGTACAGCGGCAGGGGAACATGGAACCAATGGTTGAGAAAATATTTCGATTGCCGGAGATTTGGCGGGTATTGTTGCCGCTAGCGATGATGACATGTTTTGGGCTACACGCATGGACAGGCTCGGTGAGTAGACAGGGCAGTATGGATGAAATGCTGCGTTGGAGCCTGCTTGCGCTGTTCACGCTGCTCACCGCAATACTGGCTGCGCGCACGGATGGTGCGCGTTGGTTGGCTTGCGGTTGGCAGATGGCCGGCGGCTTGCTTGTGCTAAGCGGCATTCTTGCCGTGTGCGGAGTATTGCCGCTGCCCTTCGGGGTAATGCGGACTGCTGACCCCGAGATCAGCTCCGCCGGAGCACGGCTCGGCGGATTATTGCAGTACCCTAATGCGTACGGTGCCCTTGTTGGCATGTACGCATTGGAGCGGCTGTCGGCCGCCGCGCGAGTCTTGGCCCGGCCTGTGCCGGCCGGGCGACTCATCGCGGCAGTGCTGCCGCTCATGCCCGCGCAAGCCGCGCTCCTGCTGAGCGAGTCGCGCGGCGCTTGGCTGGCGACCGGCTGCGCCGCGGTCGCCGCCTTTGCTGTGCAGCGGTGCGGTGCCCGCCTGCCGCTGCTGCTGGCCATGGCCGCGCCACTAGCGTGCGCGGCCTGGCTGTACCGCCAGCTGGCTGCTGCCCAGCTGGCGCCTGCACCCGTGCCCGGCCTGCTGGCACTGGCCGGGGCATGGGCAGCTGCGCTGCTCGGCACGCTGCTGCTGTGCCGCCTATGGCACAGCGGCGCCGCCAAGGCTCCGCGCGCCGCTGCCCTGACGGCCATCGTGCTGGCGGAAGCCACCGCCGCACTGATGGCCGTGGCCTCCACCGCCGATCGCCTAGCGGCAGGTGTCGGCACGGGGGTATCCCGCCTGCAGATTTGGCGGGATGCCCTTCAGTTGTGGACCGAGGCCGCATGGCTTGGCCACGGGGGGGACACATGGCGCAACATGTTCCGCGCCATTCAATCCTCGCCTTATGTCGGAGGCGAGGTCCACAACGGCTTGCTTGATCTCGCCCTGGACACGGGCATGATCGGCATCCTGCTTGTCGCAGGGTGGTTTCTCCTCACCCTGCGAAGCACCTTTTATTTTGCACCGCAGCTTATGCCAGCCGTGCTTGTTTTTGGCCTGCATGGGGCGATGGACTTTGACTGGAGCTTCACCTTATTCTGGATGCTTTTTATTTGGCTTGGTTCTTGGGCATCCGCATTGAAGACCGAAGCAGTGAAAGGCAAGCAATTGGGTGGAACTTCGGAATACACACCTTTCAGATCTGAATCCATATCCAAATTCAGATCCAGATTCAAATTCAGAGCCAGAGCCAGAGCCAGAGCTCGTCTTATCCGATATTTATCAACTCAATTCAGCCGAGCAACTATCCCGATGCGTACCTTCTTTCGTATACTTCAGCGAGTGATTGCTCGGTTAATAAGGGCATCCGCAGTGATGATCATCCTTTTCTGGCTAGGTGGAACAATGTGGCTGACCTCCCGCTTCGCCGTAGCAGAATTGCAGTACCGTCAGGCGATGACTGAACCGGAGGGAACTTCAGCACACAAGATGCATCTTATGGCTGCTTTTCAATCAAATCCGAATCGAACCGACATCATAATATCGCTTGCACGATTTCTCCCGGGGCAAGAAGCAACATCACTACTTCTGAACAGCTTGTCCCTTTCCCCGATGCAGCCTCAGAGTTACATCGAATTGGGACGATTGGCTGCCCAATTCGGCAAAGGGCAGCAGGCTGGAACATATTTTGAACAGGCGATCGCATTGAACCGGTATGATGGCACTGGTCAATCCGTCGCTTTGTATTGGATGGAACAGGCAGCGCGGCGGGAATGGAAGGCAGGATATAGAGAACGAGCCCGAGAGACTGCCGCCGCTGGTGTACAGATGTATGAACGGTATCAACTGCTGGCTGAGGAAGTGAAAGCAGGGGGTGATCGCAATGATCGCCATTTTGTACTGGAAGAACATGCTCCAGGCTATGGAGAGAACCTGCGCAGGCTTGCGGGGGCTTCTTCTCCTCCATTTTCTCCAGAGTTGACCAAGCGTAGCCCTTGACTCACTGGTGAATAGTGACGCTGACCCGAGCGATATAACAATGGATGTCAGCGTCTCTAAAGTCTCTAAAATCAGTAAATTTTGAAATCTAAACTGGCTGCCTCGCGGGGATGGTATACGTTTTTCTAAGGAACACAGGATGTCTTATTTGGCCTTTAGCTGCTCCTTTTAATTTGTAAGGAACTTCAGACACGTTATTTCCACAAATCTCCTGACAGATACCCTATAATAGGCCGAAAATTCCGATATAACATGTTTCAGATTCCTTAAATTTCTGAGAGTGTTTCAAATCCTTGAATAAGTCGCCTCAGCTTCGTTATCGCTCGTGGGCTTGAGGTTAAGCATGGATGGGCTTGAGCATGAGCATGAACATGTAAAGATACTGCCAGCTTTTTTCACAGCATCGTTTATGTTCACACTCGCTGTTCCTGTTCATGCACTAAGCGTTGTTCAAACTCCCAGCGTTGTTCAAACCCACTATTTATGTTCGCACTCTCTATTAGGCTCATATTCTCAGCTTTGTTGCACTCCCTGTTAAGGCTCATACTCCAAGGTTGTTCACACTCCGTGGTGTTCATTGGCTCCATGCTCCGTTCCAACCGTAACCGTACCCCTAACCAAGTAGACATCTCCTGACTCCACCTATAAGAGAAGTTTTTTATTCCTGCATTTCTACAGGCGATATCCGCCAAATGCATGCTGAAACGCATCTTTTAATGGTTCAACCTCTACTTCCCACAGCGCGGCAATTTCTGCACTGACATCCGTGTTCCACCACTCACATAATTTCTTGCGGTTGTCGCGATTTTCCCCAATCCAGATCAGATTCGCAATCACCTTACTGTAATAATATTCTTCCGCCTGCTTCATCCGTTCGGGAGAGACATATACCTTTAGCCTTTTGGCTGTCCGGTACAATTCCTTGCTGCATGCCCTGCGAATTCCCCTGGCGGAAGGAAGATTTTGACCCGATTGCGTATGTTTGACCGGCGGAGTACCGGGTATTGACTTGTGTGACATCTTCTCACGCTCCTCTCCCCATACCATATGCGGAGGGCTGCGAACGGGACACTATCCCAACCTCTTGAAGTAGCAACGTATACAGGCCTGTGATAAAATAGGGACGAACATCCATGGTGCGGAGGGGCACCGCCAATCAGGATGGAGAAAGAGGGTTGAGATGGACTTTATTCATAACCTTGTCGGCCAATTGTTCGATTGGATTCAAAGTCTCGGGTACTTTGGAATCATGCTTGGATTAATGTTAGAAGTTATTCCGAGCGAAATTGTGCTGGCGTATGGAGGGTTTCTCGTTTCACAAGGTAATATCAACTTCTTCGGTGCTATGATTTTTGGTACGGTGGGCGGTGTGGTTGCCCAGTTATTTATTTACTGGATTGGCCGTTATGGCGGCAGACCTGTACTGGAACGCTTCGGTAAATACATACTCATCCAGAAAAAACACATCGACCATTCCGAGGAGTGGTTTCGCAAGTATGGTGCAGGTGTCATTTTCACGGCGCGTTTTGTTCCGGTGGTAAGGCATGCCATCTCCATCCCGGCTGGCATCACAAAAATGCACGTAGGTAAATTCATTTTGCTTACTACACTCGCTGTTATACCTTGGACTGCATTGTTTATATATTTAGGGATGATCCTTGGAGATCAATGGAAGCATATTGATGAGAAAGCGGCGCCATATGTTATGCCTATTTTGCTTGTCGCTCTCGCCCTTATGATCGTTTATGTACTTATTAAATGGATGAATGCTCGCAAAAAGAAAGGAAGTGTCTAGTTATGGGTAAACCCAACTTGTCTCACAAATTCGGTAAAGGTCTGCCACCGAAGGAATTTATCGAGAGTATGACCAAGAACCAAAGTGAATTCCAGGCCAACTATGATAGCTTTACTTGGTCGAACGAAGAGGATCGTGAGTTCTTTGAAAGCCTGAACCACCGCGACGACCTGCGTGTGTTAATTCTGGCTGCTGACTGGTGCGGGGATGTTGTGCGTAATATTCCGGTTGTATTCCAGGCGCTTGAAATCTCAGGAATCCCAACTGAAGTTCTGATTATGGAGCACCATCCTGAAGTGATGGATGAGTTCCTGACGATGGGTGGCCGTTCCGTGCCAGTCGTTATTTTTGCAGATACAGGTGGTCATGTGCTTGGTCAGTGGGGACCTCGTCCGCAGCATGTACAGGAAGTCATGGTTGAATTCAAACGCCTTAATCCAGATCGTGAAGCAGCAGATTATCAAGAGAATTTGGCTGTAGCGCGTCAAGAGATTGGTAAACGTTATGGGGAAGGAACGGAGTCACATGCGGCCATTATCCGTGAGCTGCGTGAACTGATTTCGGGTTACTAAGCCGATATGCTTAACATTCGCACGTTTACACTCGGCCCGCTTCAGACCAATGCGTATCTCTTACAAGGAGATGATCCGGGCAAAGCCGTCATTATCGATCCGGGCATGAATCCAGGGCCGCTACTTAAGGCGATTCAAGATTTGGAGATCGAAGCTATTCTCTTGACACATGCTCACTTTGATCATATGGGCGGGGTAGATGAGATCCGTAAATTGAAGGGCTGTCCCGTTTATCTTCATGACTTGGAGAGTGACTGGCTCACGACCCCCAAATTAAATGGATCTTTGAATTGGCCGCAGGCGACACCACCACTTTCGACAGATCCTGCTGAATATGCCATGGATGAAGGGCAGAAGCTGAATCTGATTGGACATACGTTTAAAGTGTTCCATACACCTGGACATTCACCAGGCAGTGTAAGTTTGCTTTGTGATAACGATCTCTTTGCCGGTGATGTACTGTTCCGCATGGGTGTAGGCAGAACGGACCTCACAGGAGGACGTGAACGGGATCTGATTGATTCGATTCAGAACAAGCTGTATACCTTTGCTGATGAGGTTAAAGTGTATCCAGGACATGGTCCCAAAACGACTATTGGTTATGAGAAACAGAACAATCCTTACGTGTCCGCAAGATAATCCGACATGATATGTGAAGAAAGTCTGGACAAGTGACAACTTTTTCATTAGAATAGCAATTAGTTGTTACAAGCGTTAAGGCATCATCTAACTGAAGCATTACCAAGAAACACCCAACCTCGCGAAGCACGCAGACTGTGGTCTATACCCGGTTTGCGTTCTTTTTTTGTTTTCAGACCCTTTTTCATCACAGATTTAGCCTGTTTCACCCTACATAGAGATGCATGATGAGCTTCACCACAATTTAGTTTGAGACCAATAGCAATTTAACAAAAGCACAGATTGATGAATTTTAATGAAAATAATATATAAGTTGAGCTACTCATTTACATGATAACGGAGAGGACAGAAAGAGCCTGAAAAGGCGAAGTGTTCGCCTAAAAGCTTTCTGGAAGAAAGCTGCATCGTAAGCATACGCTTTCCCCGGATTTTCCCTTTAAGAAAAGGGAATCAAAAAATCTGGGGATAACAGCGATTGGAAGGTTATTCTGTCATCGTAGTGTCAGTGTAAATAATCTTTAGTTCAACTTATATAGATCATGAGAGAGTGGGGAATATCAAAGTGGAGAAAATAAGAGTTATCCCATTGGGACAGCGTGTCGAGCATTCGATTATGGATGAAAACCGTCGCATATTGGAAAGTGTGAAAAGAGAAACTAGTACCAAGCGAACTTTAATACATAACCCTAGCGTGACCGGTGAAGTGATGAAGTCTGAGCAGAATATATGGACAAGCCGTGTGTTAAGAAATGGAGCCCACAAGCAACCGTGGTTCGACAAGCTGCAAGATTACCGGAATCAAGTCTGATTGCCCGGGAAATTGTCGGGTTAGATTTTTTTAAAAATTTCATTGAACGTTTCCGCAGAGCCTGTCGTATTAACTCCAGATTGAACGGGAAGCAGGTGATGACCATGATCAAGGCAGCTGAACTTGAAGAAGTACGCAGAGCGGTATCGGGAGATGATAGTGCACTCGCAGCTTTGTTACAACGTAACTACACGTTTGTGTATAAGTATCTTGTCAAAGTTACAATGGACGCGAATCTTGCGGAAGAGACCGTGCAGGATACGATGGTTCGTTGTATGGAGAATATCCATCGATATGATGGCACGTCTGCCTTTTCATCATGGATGATTACCATTGCGACCCGAATATATATCGACAAGACAAGACGCAGGAAGAGAGAGCAGAGCTGGCTTAGTCTTATCCGTGATCAGGCTGTACGTCGATTCCGCTGGCAGCTCGAGAGTCGGAATGAAGAATGGACAGATGTCATGGATGCGATGACAAGGCTGACACCTGAACATCGTGTGGCAGTACTGTTGAAGCATTATTATGGATACGGATATGACGAAATTGGCGAAATGTTGGGTATTCCCTCTGGAACGGTGAAGTCACGAACAGCCTACGGTCTCCGTCAGTTAAGAAAGGAGCTGGAATAAGGATGAGCAGATCAGATGATGAACAGGAACAAGAGGTTGTAGAGCGATTGCAGCAACACATGAGAGTACTTGATGATGCGTTTGAGCCGGCAAACATACCTTCATTAGGTTCACTTGAAGCCCAAGTCAGAGAACGAAGACAGATCAGACGCCGAGCCCATTGGATCGAGATGATCTGTTTCTGGTTGGTGGGATTGCTAGCCATTACGTTCGGGGCATTATTCCTCGTATCTGCTCCAGCTCTATATTTGGGTATTCAAGCTTTTGGTACAGTTGTTGCCGTGATTTTAGTTGTGATCTGGGCAGGACGGCGCCGGAAGGAGGTTCGTCATGAATAAAATGCATTATTCATTGGATGAAATTTCTCCATTGTGGCTTATACTGCTTGGCATTTTTCTCTTGGTTCAAGGCACATGGATCTTTCAGGACGCACGTAGACGTGGACGTTTCCCTTGGTTATGGGGATTATGGGGGATCACTGGATTTCCCACACCGCTCATCATATATTGGTTTGTCGTGATTCGATCACAACGCAAGCCAGGTGGATCCACAAAGAAAACATGATTGTTTTAATAGAGGTTATTTAGAAAAAATCGCTACTCCATTTCTAGCTTTACTGTGTACTGTTCTTTTTGAACACGTATTAATAGAGAGGAAAAAGATTTTGCACAAATATGTTGTTTAATTCTAGTATTCCTAGACATCGTTATTCTTTTCTAGTAGACTATACAAATAAATATTAAGATAGACTACCAGGAGGTTAGACGATGCTGCGATTAGGAGAGAAGGTTGTCATCGTCGCGGATGCGTTTGAGCAGAATCTTCCTGTGGGGGAATATGGTTTCATCATCGCTTATGACCGGAATCCGGACAATGCGTTCGATTACGTGCTTCGAGTGCCGCAGGTGAATCGGAACTTTTTTGTTCCATCCGGCGACGTCGATCTGGAAGAGGTTCTGCTGAAGCAGGAAGCTGAGCGGGTCGAGCGAGAAGCGTTGATAGATTACGCCCTTGCGACACACAATGAGAAGCTGTTTCATCATTTGATGAACGGAGATTTTCAAGCTGTGGAAGAGGAAGAGGAAACCGCGAACGATGTTATGTCTCAGGCGGATTTTATAAAGCAGGTTAATCTGCGTGCATGGATTTAGAATTTTGAGGAGTCGGCTGATGCCGGCTCTTTTTTATTTTATAAGTTCGTTTTTAGCTTCCATGAAGACTGTCAGGTCATTTGCATTGAATTGTCGAACTATCTCACCTATAATGAAAAAAGTTATCTTGAGACTTTAGCCCGTTAAACGAGCGATTCGTTTCAGGTCGTTTCGGGAATCAGAACGAATGAAGGAGGCATCCGCTAATGAGTATTTCGAATAATGACGTTCAGCATGTGGCCAAGCTGGCCCGACTCAACTTGACTGCTGAAGAAGAACAGACCCTGACAGGTCAGCTGAACGCGATTTTAAAATATGCAGAAAAGCTGAATGAGCTGGATACGGAAGACATCGAACCCACCACTCACGTTCTGCACGTAAGCAATGTCATGCGTGAAGATGAGACCAAAGAAAGCCTGTCGATTGAACAGGTGATGCGCAATGCACCGGAAGAAGAAGACGGGCAGTTTAAAGTGCCTGCTGTAATGGAATAACGGACAACCGGAAGGAGGACAAACACTGTGAGTTTATTTGAACAATCGTTGCCTGAGTTACATAACAAGCTGCATGCCAAAGAGCTGTCGGTCAGCGATCTGGTGGATCAGGCATATCAGAATATTGGTGCGCATGACGATAAGGTTAAGGCGTATTTGGCACTGGATGAAGAACAAGCACGCGCTCGTGCACGTCAACTGGATGACCGTCTGGTTAGCGGTGAGGAGAAGGGGTTGCTTTTCGGCCTGCCTGTAGGAATTAAGGATAACATCGTGACGAACGGACTGCGTACGACGTGCGGCAGCCAATTTCTACGTAATTTCGACCCGGTGTATGATGCAACAGTTGTCGAAAAATTGAAAGCTGCGGACACCGTGACTATTGGTAAACTCAACATGGACGAATTCGCCATGGGTGGCTCCAATGAGAACTCAAGTTTCTCCCCTGTACGTAATCCATGGGCACTTGATCGTGTTCCAGGAGGCTCCAGCGGTGGTTCTGCAGCAGCTGTGGCTGCGGGAGAAGCATACTTCACGCTCGGATCAGACACAGGCGGCTCCATCAGACAACCTGCTTCGTATTGTGGTGTTGTTGGATTGAAGCCGACATACGGACTTGTTTCCCGCTTTGGTTTGGTTGCATTTGCCTCATCCTTGGATCAGATCGGACCTTTGACGAAAAATGTTGAAGATTCTGCTTATGTATTGCAAGCTATTGCTGGTTATGACGCCAAAGATTCGACATCTGCAAAAGTAGAGATCCCGGATTATTTGAGCGGACTGACAGGTGATGTTAAAGGACTTCGTATTGCTGTTCCGAAGGAATACATCGGTGAAGGCGTCGATCCACAAGTGAAAGAGACCGTTCTGGCTGCATTGAAAGTTCTCGAAGGGCTTGGGGCAACATGGGAAGAAGTATCCCTTCCGCATACCGAATATGCGGTCGCTACGTATTACCTGCTCGCATCTTCAGAGGCTTCTTCGAACCTGGCTCGATTTGATGGCGTGCGTTATGGCGTGCGTGCAGACAATCCGGATAACCTGCTGGATCTGTATCATCAGTCCCGCAGTCAAGGCTTTGGTCCCGAAGTGAAACGACGTATTATGCTTGGAACGTATGCACTCAGCTCGGGTTACTATGATGCCTATTATCTGAAAGCACAGAAAGTACGTACATTGATCAAGCAGGATTTCGACAATGTATTTGCCAAATATGATGTGATTATCGGACCAACGGCGCCAACTACGGCGTTCAAACTCGGTTCACAGGTGGATGATCCGCTTACGATGTATCTGAACGATATTTTGACG
Organism: Paenibacillus sp. CB74; assembly: GCF_055687625.1. NCBI lineage: Bacteria > Bacillati > Bacillota > Bacilli > Caryophanales > Paenibacillaceae > Paenibacillus > Paenibacillus sp. CB74. The sequence continues at coordinate 6,498,309 of NZ_CM146009.1, forward strand.
ATTCCGGTCAATCTGGCTGGTGTACCTGCCGTGAGTATTCCATGTGGATTCTCGGATGGATTGCCTGTCGGCCTGCAAATTATCGGTAAAGCCTTTGATGAAACAACCGTATTGCGTGTAGCGCATGCGTTTGAACAAAATACAGAATTCCACAAGCAGCGTCCGCAGCTGTAGACTGCCCGGAACGGAGGAATATAGAAATGTCCGCATCTAAATATGAAACGGTCGTTGGACTTGAAGTCCACGTGGAGTTGCATACGAACTCCAAAATTTTCTGTGGCTGCTCCACAGCATTTGGAGCTCCGCCGAACACCCATACCTGCCCGGTCTGTCTCGGACATCCAGGCGTACTGCCTGTACTGAATCGTCAGGCGGTAGACTACGCCATGAAGGCAGCGATGGCTCTTAATTGTACGATTGCTGATGTCAGCAAGTTTGACCGTAAAAACTACTTTTACCCTGACTCACCAAAAGCCTATCAAATCTCTCAATTTGATCAGCCGATCGGTGAGAACGGCTGGATTGATATCGAAGTGAACGGCGAGACGAAACGAATCGGCATCACGCGTCTTCACTTGGAGGAAGATGCAGGGAAGCTTACACATGTCGATGGCGGATACGCGTCATTGGTAGACTTCAACCGTGTTGGTACTCCACTGGTGGAGATTGTATCCGAACCTGAGATTTCTTCTCCGGAAGAAGCACGTGCATATCTTGAAAAATTGCGCGCAATCATGCAGTACTGTGATGTATCGGACGTGAAGATGGAAGAAGGTTCACTGCGTTGTGACGCCAACATCAGTTTGCGCCCACATGGACAGGAGAAGCTGGGAACAAGAGCCGAGCTGAAAAACATGAACTCCTTCCGTGGTGTTCAACGAGGTCTCGAATATGAACAATATCGTCAGGCTGAAATTCTGGACGATGGCGGTGAAGTGGTTCAGGAGACGCGTCGTTGGGACGAAGCTCAAGGAAAAACACTGTCGATGCGTGGTAAGGAACAGGCGCATGACTACCGTTATTTCCCGGACCCGGATCTCGTGAAGCTGCATATCGATGCAGCCTGGAAAGAGCGCATCAAGGCTACCATACCTGAGCTTCCAGACGAACGTAAGGCTCGTTACACGGCTGATTACGGGTTGCCTAGCTATGATGCAGAGGTTATTACTTCATCCAAGGCTATCGCTGATCTTTTCGAAGATAGCTTGAAATTCACTCAGGATGCCAAATCCGTATCCAACTGGATTATGGGCGACTTGCTGGGTTACCTGAATACGAGCAATCTTGAGGTGACTCAGGTTCCACTGACAGGTCAAGGTTTGGGCGAGATGATCGGACTGCTGGAGAAGGGCACCATTAACAGCAAAATCGCCAAAACCGTATTCAAGGAAATGCTGGAGAGCGGTAAGCTTCCACAGCAGATCGTTGAAGAGAAAGGTCTTGTGCAGATTAGTGATGAAGGCGCCATTCTTGCCATCGTTGAGCAGGTTGTAGCGAATAACCCTCAATCCGTAGAAGACTATAAAGCCGGTAAACAAAAAGCCATTGGCTTCCTTGTTGGTCAGGTTATGAAAGAAAGTAAAGGCAAGGCGAATCCTGCTTTAGCCAACCAACTGCTTGCAGATGTACTGAACCGCTAATCCTTCCGGTGAGGCCGGACAGAAAGAGGCTCGTCCCTGTGACAGCCTCTTTTTGGTATTGATAGATACAAATGTATTTCGGACGGGGGATCGGATATGAACATTCAACCATTGTCATTGAGTGATGTGGAGATGTTGGGGCAGTTATGGAGACTACAACATGTGGCCTATCGATTGGAAGCCGAAATCATCGGATTTCAAGAGATTCCTCCTTTGATGGATACGATGGAGACACTTCGGGATTGTGGAGAGAGCTTTTACGGCTGTATCCATGATGACGGAGAGCTTATCGGGGCTGTCGCTGTAGCGGAAGAAGAGGAGAATACACTGACCATTACACGTATGATGGTGCACCCGGATCACTTTCGCAAGGGAATCGCAGCATCTTTGATGACGTACGTGTTGGAACAGCATGCGGATCTTCCGCGTTATATCGTCTCCACAGGAACGCTGAATCAACCCGCTGTCAATCTGTACACCAGATTTGGTTTTCATCCCGTGGAAGTCACACAGATTGCACCTGGAGTGGAATTAACGACTTTTCACAAGAATAAACTTTAATAATATGAACAACTTGAGGAGGAATACCGACTTTGGGCGATCCCTGGTTCATTGATGAGTGGCACATTTTATTACGATTATTGCTGGCTATGCTGCTTGGAGGGCTCGTAGGCCTGGAGCGGGAACGGTCCAATCATGCGGCCGGTTTGCGTACCCATATTCTGGTATGTCTTGGTTCTGCATTAATTATGATGTTGTCTGTTTATGGTTTTAAAGATTTTGCTAATGAATTAAATGTAAGGATCGATCCAGCACGTCTGGCCACTGCTGTAATTACGGGTGTTGGATTCCTGGGAGCAGGAACAATTCTCTTCACTGGTAAATCCATTACCGGACTGACGACAGCTGCTTCAATCTGGGTTGTTGCAGCCATTGGGCTTGCAGCAGGTGCGGGATTCTTTTTTGCCTCCATCGTATCAACGGTCCTGGTATTGCTTAATCTATGGGTCTTCAATAAGTTAGAGTTGAGGTATTTACGAGGGAACAAACTGCATGTGGTTACACTTCATACTTTGTCAGAACCCGGTTTTCTAGAGCAACTGTCCTCATGCATGGAACAGGAGAAGATCAAAATTCGTAAAATCACCGTGAATGAACAAGACCTGGCATATGCCGAGATGGTGTCAGTTGAACGTAAAATTGAGATTGTGTTACATGTTCAGGTACCACATGATTTCAAAACGGTAGGATTGGTATCCAAGTTAAGACAGTGGGAACACGTTACCAAGGTATCGGTCGAATAAATGAATTACAACCCTCCCCAGGCCAGTAGTGCCGGAGGGTTTTTGGTCATATCCATATTTCTTCCAGTTACTCTCCTTGCTCTTTAGGGTACTATCTAACCAAATGCATGAAGAGCGGAAGGTCAGTTCAGAAGAGAGGAGTATGTTATGAAACGGAGACGTCAATCAAACAGAAAGAACAGCACGGGTCAGAGCAAACCGATCAGGAATCGGACTCACAAGTTTATTGCGGGATTACTGAGTGCCATTATACCTGGCTTGGGTCATATTTATCTGAGATTGTACATGAGAGGTTTGACCTTTATGCTGCTTGTTTTGCTTGATTTGTCAGCAGTGCTTTACTTCTCATCCATTGGTATACAGATCAATGTGCCACTGCTTATCCTGCTGGCTTTGTGTATCCCGGTTATTTACTTTTACAATGTATATGATGTACTGCAATCTGCGGATTGGGTCATGATGCGCAGACGTAGAGCCGTAACCCAGGCAACCGCGGACAAGCCATTATCCAACGAACGTTCTATACGAGATGCAATGATGGTCTGGGAGAGAGGAATATCGTTTGGATTACTTTTAATTGTGGGAGGATCATTGATGGTGCTGTTTTTCCGCAAACCGCGCTGGTTCCAAGAGATCCTTGCCATGTACGGCGGATATTCGTTTGCGGTTCTCATGATCGCAGGAGGTTTGCTTCTGTTTGGGCGTGAGTTCTGGGTCATGTTGAACAAGAAAAAATTGTAGTCGAAGCGATACAAGGAGGGAACGTGATGAACCGTAAAGTCCGGGTTGGCCGCTATACGGCTGCCGCCTTAATCGTAGCGGTCGGTGTGCTGTTGATTATGGATAAACGGTGGGGAACTGACTATGTATATGAGATGGTGGACTGGTGGCCATTTTTGCTCGTTGTTCTAGGTGTTGAATATATTGTGCTGTTCCTCTGGACGCGCAGAAGGAAAAAAGTGCAATCGGATAAGCCGAGCAATCCTGATGAACAAGTCAAAGTACGTTTCAGACCCGATGCCAAAGGCATTCTAGCCTCACTGATTTTGGCGGCTTCCGTATTTATCGTCACCGAGCAGGATCACTACATGCACTTATGGAATAGAGTAAGTCTAAATCTCGGAGCGGCATCCATGGACTACAGTCAAGCGGCAGGATATATGGAGGATAAGGGCACGATTCGTGTACCTGTTCGCATGGATACGTCAGATCTTGTAGTCGAAGGTGTCAACGGAGATATCTCGGTGCAACGGGGTGATACGGAGGAGATTGAGGTACGAACGGTTGTCTGGGTAGATCAGACGACGGAAGTACAGGCAAAGGCGGTTGCAGCAGCCTCTTTTGTAGAGACCGATGGTACAAAAGTCATTCATATCAAGGCTACAGGCAAGACGTATGGAGATAATGAAAAAACGCAGCCGCGTATGAATCTTACTATCACAATCCCAGATGATCGTCGTTTTAATCTGGATATTCGAACTTCCAATGGAGCCATATTATTAAACCGTCCGGAAGCGATTAGTACTATACTGGCCGAAACGGGTAACGGACGTATCCGGATTACCAATGCTGTTGGAGATATCTCAGGGAAAACCTTGAACGGAGATGTCATTGTAGCCAACGCCATTGGTAATGTAGATCTGGACAGTAACCGTGGAGACATGAAGGCTCGAGGGGTATCCGGTGATGTCGATCTAACCACACAAGTGGGAAGTATCAGTATTGCAGACTCCGTAGGCGAATTCACCGCAGAGACACGTAACGGTAATATTACGCTGGATGGAGCCAATCTGGGTATCAAAGCTCAATCGCTTAATGGCAGTATTAACATTGTATCTTCCAAAGTCGGGGGAGACTGGGATGTGTACAGTGCTGTGGGAGCCATTAACGTATTACTTCCTGATCGCGGAGACTACAGTCTTGCGGGTTCCAGCAGTTATGGAGATCTAAGTACCGATCTGCCTTTCAAAGTACAGAACAAAACCATAGAAGGGCAGCTGGGCGAAGGTGAGTATAGGGTGAAAATCGAAGGAAATAGCGATCTTACCATTCAGCGGAACCTGGCTGTATCTACGCCTGAAACAGTCCCACCTGATTCTGAAGATACGGCTGAAAATCTGGAACAGACTACCGAGGACGGACTAAATTCCCAGGATGATTCTACAGAGGTTCCTTGACTGCCGCGTTGACAATAAACTTGTAATCGCCGTACAATAAATATACACTGGCAAGATTACACGGCATGAAAGATGGATTGTCGTTCTTCATGGCCGGGAATCAACTCTGTGCGAGGAGACAGTTAATGACTCTTCACCAGAGAATGAAAGGTAAGGCGGTGGGTTTTATGGCAACACGTGTCCAACATGCGTTGGAGCATCTGAAAACGACCGGTGTCCGTATTACACCCCAGCGTCATGCCATATTGAACTATCTGATGGAATCCATGGGGCATCCGACAGCCGATGAAATTTACCGAGCCCTTGAACCCCAATTTCCCAGTATGAGCGTGGCAACGGTATATAACAATTTGAAGATGTTTCTGGAAGCTGGCATGGTCCGGGAATTGACATACGGAGATAATTCAAGCCGCTTCGATGCCAATGTGACGGATCATTATCATGTTATCTGTGATCAATGCGGCAAGATTGAAGACTTTAGCTATCCTTCACTGAAAAGTGTAGAGCTTCAGGCGGAGTCTAGTACAGGATTTGAAGTACACGGCCACCGATTGGAAGTGTATGGCGTTTGCAAAAGTTGCAGGGATTAAGAGAGTTGAATTACAATATTAACGTGCAGAATTCAGTATGGATTCTTCACGTTTTTTTTTTAGCATTTATGCAAAACATTCATTTTTAAAACAACTTATGCGCACATCCTTATGATTCAGCATAATTAACGGAGGTAGACGTTTGGGTAGAAAAAGCAGATATACACGTCAGAAGCGACGTTCATTTTGGCCCGGTTTTCTCGGGGCTTGTCTGATCGCTGGAGGGGCTTACTGGCTTATAACAAATGTATGGTTGAACCAGATCCATGAAGACCCCGATTGGGTAGGGAGAAGCCAGCCTATTTTTGTAGATGGGCAACTGATGGATGGAGACGCCTTGGATACAGGAGATCAACTCAAGTTGCCTGTAAAGGTGCTGCAAGAAGCAGTTGATGCGGGCATACGTTACGAACCAGATTCAGGCGATATCATTATTGCCTCCCCTCAGCGAGTTCTTCATATGAAAGAGGACAGCACACAAGCAGAACTTAATCACAAAGATTATCCTATGACGGTAAAACCTGAGGTGAAGGATGGAGAAGCATACATTCCGCTCAAACCATTGAAGGAAGTGTACGGCATCGCCATACAGGAAGATTCGGTAACAGGTGCTGTACTGCTGATGCGCGGAGGAGACACGATACAATATGCAGAGATTGATACGCTGTCATCCAAAGCAGATAAGACGGTGCCGTTATATAAACGTGGGGGAGAATCCTCACCAATCATTGCCGATATGGAAAAGGATGCAAGGGTACGTGTATGGCAGACAGGTGATGAACAGAGTTTTGTCCAACTCGATAATGGATATGCCGGATATGTAGATAATGATCATATTGCACTCACGGAGAAAAAGAGGGTGGACACGCCCAAGTATACGCTGACTGCAGCAGAGAAGAAGTGGCAGAATAAACCGGTAAATCTGGTTTGGGAAGCCGTGTACAACCGTCAGCCTGATGTGGGCTCTATCGGTAAAATGCCTGGTGTGAATGTGGTCAGCCCCACATGGTTTCACATTACGGATGGACAGGGCACGGTGAAAAGCAAGGGAAACCAAGCTTATGTGAACTGGGCTCACCGTTCGGGTATGGAAGTATGGGGACTTATGGATAACAGCTTTGACCCGGACGTTACCAAAGAAGCTGTCGCTTCTTACGAGACACGTACTCATATTATTGAGCAGATGTTGGAGTATGCACAGACGTATCAATTGGATGGGATCAATATCGACTTTGAGAACGTGTATACCGATGACGGGCCGAATATTACGCAGTTTGTGCGCGAGATCAAGGCGATGGCACGCATACATGGATTGATGTTATCGATCGATGTAACACCAAAATCGAACAGTGAAATGTGGTCCGCCTTTCTGGATCGCCGTGCATTAGGTTCTTTTGCAGACTATGTCATTGTGATGGCTTATGATGAACATTGGGCGGCCAGTCCCAAGGCTGGGTCGGTAGCGTCTCTCCCATGGACTGAGGCTTCCATGAGACGCATACTTGAGGAGGATGAAGTGCCTTCTAGCAAATTGATCATGGCGGTTCCGCTCTATACAAGAATCTGGACGGAAGAGAAGAATGATCAAGGGGAGGTTAAAGTGTCTTCCAAAGCGGTAGGCATGAATACCATCGTGGAATTGATCCAAGAAAAGAAACTCAAACCCGAACTGGATCAGGCAAGTGGACAAAACTATGTGGAATATGAGGAAGAAGGAGCTACCAAGAAAATATGGATCGAAGATGCCGTGTCCCTTCAGGCGCGCGTGGATTTGATCGCTTCCTTGAAGCTGGGCGGAGTAGCGGCATGGAATCGGAGTTTTGCTAACGCCTCTGCATGGGAGGTATTGAAGCAGGCCGGTTACCAGAAATAATAGGCTCATGCTCGGTGTTCGACGAATGGCTTCTCTTGTTGTTCTCTGCCAAGCCAGAAGTCGCTCCCGCTTGATACCATCTTACATGTAATCTAGCATTTTATAGCTATAAGGAATCATAACTTAATTTCATATCTTAGCTATTGATAACAGCAACAAGGACTTACTGATAAGCCAAGTCCAAAAAGGTCCGGTAGACATACCGGGCCTTTTTTGTTCTTCAATGAAATTAGGGCAAAGACATTTAGCGGTTGGAGATCATTTCGTGCTAACCATCAGTGGGGGGAACTGTTGTGGAAGGCGCTTTCAGTTGTTGACTGGTCATATTGGCCTTATTAGGATCCAGGGTGAGGATGGTATGACAGAACATACATCGATCCGTTTTGCCCAGCATTTTGGTTAACTTCCCGCATTCCGGACAGTCGATTTGTACTGCGCTGGTGGAGAGCATACCCGCCCAGAAATAAATGGCTAGACTGGCCATCATGGCGATTAATCCGATGACAAGTCCTACAGCTGCGAATACCTTGCCAGCATGTCCCCAGAAAACAATTCCGGCTGTTCCCAGTATCATTAGGCCCATCCCTAGCATGGTCAGTAGTAATCCCCAAGTGCGAAAAGCATTAATTTTTGCTGATTTAAAAATCATGAAAAATGCTCCTATCGTATGAGTAGTATCGGATCTGGAAAAGAAGGAAACTTTATTCTGGATGTAGAATTACATTATAACTGACTTGGCGCTTATCTGCCATGAAATGTATGGAGGGAATCGTGGAATTAAAGAACCTTGCTTTTTTGTCCGAACAGTCGGAAGAGACAGGGGCAGTTGGGGCTATCGCTTATTCCCACCCGGGAGAGCGATTCCACGGCTCCCTAATTCAAGATTTCGAATTATTGGTACTTGTTGTTCATAATGATGATCAATTAAAATCGGCGGTGGGACATTACAGATATGGTGATCTTCGTTATCAAATGATCTATGCAAGCCGTCATGAATTAAAGAGTAGTATAGTTACCGGGAATCACAATAATCTTACCGAGTGTCTGATCGAAGGTGAGATTATATGGGAAGAGGACAGCGCCTTAAGCGACTTGCGACAAGAACTGTCTGCCTTTGGTACAGAATTACGTGAGCAGAAGCTCCTGCATGAATTCACCAGTTTCTTGAGGATGTATGTGGAGGCGAAACGTCATATCCAGGAAGGTCATGTTGTAGATGCCTACTACAATGTATTAGAAGCTCTGGGCAACTGGGCAAGAATTGTATTGATTGAACAGGGGATATACCCGGATCATGCCGTCTGGACACATGTGCAGAATCTGGATCGTGCTTTGTGGAAACTATACCAAGAGCTTACGGTAAGCTCGGAGACACTGGAGCAGAGAGTAGAGCTTGTACTGCTTGCCTGTGAGTTTTCGGTAATGTCCAAAATGAGTGAATGCTCAGAGCTGCTGCTACGTGTGTTAAGAAGTCGCAAGGAGCCTTGGAGCATCAATGAACTTGTTCATCATCCGCAGTTAAGATTCGTTCGAGAAGATCTACCTCTGGTTATACGCAAGTTGGTCTTTCGTTCTATAGTAAAAGAATCGCCAGGGTGGCCATCTATCGAAGGAGAGGGTCGGGAAATTCGGTATTGGATTGAAACATAACCTTCTTCAAAAGTATGGCAATAATTGATCGCATAAGGAAGGGGAAACCTTCCTTTTTTGTTTGTTTAATAATTTATAAAAAAATGTTGACTCTGATTCACGATATATGATACATTATATTTCGTTCCTCAAACGAGATTATCGCCAACAAACGATAAATTCTTCAGAGGAAAAGTGAAGAACTAACGCATCAAAAAAAGAAATTAAAAAAAGTTCTTGACGAAAACAAACGAAATGTGATACATTATTTAAGTCGCCGCCGAAACTTGGTTGAGACGAAAAAGAAGTGAAACAAATCGTGTTTGATCTTTGAAAACTGAACAACGAGTGAGTAAACATTCTGCTTGCAGAATGAACGCGAAAGTTGGAGACGAGCCTTGGCTTGGATCGACTGGAGCACAATTGAGATTTTTAATCTCGTCAGATTCAAAATGAGCTTATCGCTCTTTTCAATACTTTATTGGAGAGTTTGATCCTGGCTCAGGACGAACGCTGGCGGCATGCCTAATACATGCAAGTCGAGCGGAGTTGATAGAAAGCTTGCTTTCTTGATACTTAGCGGCGGACGGGTGAGTAACACGTAGGCAACCTGCCCTCAAGTTTGGGACAACTACCGGAAACGGTAGCTAATACCGAATAGTTGTTTTCTTCGCCTGAAGGAAACTGGAAAGACGGAGCAATCTGTCACTTGGGGATGGGCCTGCGGCGCATTAGCTAGTTGGTGGGGTAACGGCTCACCAAGGCGACGATGCGTAGCCGACCTGAGAGGGTGATCGGCCACACTGGGACTGAGACACGGCCCAGACTCCTACGGGAGGCAGCAGTAGGGAATCTTCCGCAATGGGCGAAAGCCTGACGGAGCAATGCCGCGTGAGTGATGAAGGTTTTCGGATCGTAAAGCTCTGTTGCCAGGGAAGAACGCTTGGGAGAGTAACTGCTCTCAAGGTGACGGTACCTGAGAAGAAAGCCCCGGCTAACTACGTGCCAGCAGCCGCGGTAATACGTAGGGGGCAAGCGTTGTCCGGAATTATTGGGCGTAAAGCGCGCGCAGGCGGTCATTTAAGTCTGGTGTTTAATCCCGGGGCTCAACCCCGGATCGCACTGGAAACTGGGTGACTTGAGTGCAGAAGAGGAGAGTGGAATTCCACGTGTAGCGGTGAAATGCGTAGATATGTGGAGGAACACCAGTGGCGAAGGCGACTCTCTGGGCTGTAACTGACGCTGAGGCGCGAAAGCGTGGGGAGCAAACAGGATTAGATACCCTGGTAGTCCACGCCGTAAACGATGAGTGCTAGGTGTTAGGGGTTTCGATACCCTTGGTGCCGAAGTTAACACATTAAGCACTCCGCCTGGGGAGTACGGTCGCAAGACTGAAACTCAAAGGAATTGACGGGGACCCGCACAAGCAGTGGAGTATGTGGTTTAATTCGAAGCAACGCGAAGAACCTTACCAGGTCTTGACATCCCTCTGATCGATGCAGAGATGTATCTTTCCTTCGGGACAGAGGAGACAGGTGGTGCATGGTTGTCGTCAGCTCGTGTCGTGAGATGTTGGGTTAAGTCCCGCAACGAGCGCAACCCTTGATCTTAGTTGCCAGCATTTCGGATGGGCACTCTAAGGTGACTGCCGGTGACAAACCGGAGGAAGGTGGGGATGACGTCAAATCATCATGCCCCTTATGACCTGGGCTACACACGTACTACAATGGCCGGTACAACGGGCTGTGAAGCCGCGAGGTGGAACGAATCCTAAAAAGCCGGTCTCAGTTCGGATTGCAGGCTGCAACTCGCCTGCATGAAGTCGGAATTGCTAGTAATCGCGGATCAGCATGCCGCGGTGAATACGTTCCCGGGTCTTGTACACACCGCCCGTCACACCACGAGAGTTTATAACACCCGAAGTCGGTGGGGTAACCGCAAGGAGCCAGCCGCCGAAGGTGGGATAGATGATTGGGGTGAAGTCGTAACAAGGTAGCCGTATCGGAAGGTGCGGCTGGATCACCTCCTTTCTATGGAGAATCGTTTCCTGTAACGGAAACATTCAAATATGCAGCTCAGCTGCAAACTACTCACTCGTTGCTCAGTTTTGAGAGCTCAAACTCTCAAACAGCTTGCTTTTGCATGGAGATTGTTCTTTGAAAACTAGATATCGAAACGAAAGTAAATGCGAATTAGAACATTCCTTTTTAGCTGAACTTGTGCATAACAAGTTTCAATAAAAACGGTAGATTGCACGTACGATGGTATCGAATGGGAGCGACTTTTGGCTTTGCGCAAGCAAAACAAGGGAAGCGAGCAGTCGAAACCGGAGCACGAGGTTAAGCTACTAAGAGCACACGGAGGATGCCTAGGCGCTAGGAGCCGATGAAGGACGTGGCGAACAACGAAACTGCCTCGGGGAGCTGTAAGCAAGCTTTGATCCGGGGGTGTCCGAATGGGGAAACCCAGCTGGGGTAATTTCCAGTTACTCATAACTGAATACATAGGTTGTGTAGAGGCATACCAGGGGAACTGAAACATCTAAGTACCCTGAGGAAGAGAAAACAATAGTGATTCCGTCAGTAGCGGCGAGCGAACGCGGAGAAGCCCAAACCAGAGAGCTTGCTCTTTGGGGTTGTGGGACGTCTCACATGGAGTTACAAAGGAACCGGTTAAGCGAAGAGGTCTGGAAAGGCCCGCCAAAGAAGGTAAAAGCCCTGTAATTGAAAGTCTGTTCCCTCCGAGACGGATCCCGAGTAGTGCGGGGCACGTGAAACCCCGTATGAATCCGGCAGGACCATCTGCCAAGGCTAAATACTTCCTAGCGACCGATAGTGAAGCAGTACCGTGAGGGAAAGGTGAAAAGCACCCCGGAAGGGGAGTGAAATAGAACCTGAAACCGTGTGCTTACAAAAAGTCAGAGCCCGTTTTAGGGGTGATGGCGTGCCTTTTGTAGAATGAACCGGCGAGTTACGTTCCCGTGCAAGGTTAAGGTGAAGAGCCGGAGCCGCAGCGAAAGCGAGTCTGAATAGGGCGACATAGTACGTGGACGTAGACCCGAAACCGGGTGATCTACCCCTGTCCAGGGTGAAGGTGCGGTAACACGCACTGGAGGCCCGAACCCACGCACGTTGAAAAGTGCGGGGATGAGGTGGGGGTAGCGGAGAAATTCCAATCGAACTCGGAGATAGCTGGTTCTCCCCGAAATAGCTTTAGGGCTAGCCTCGGAAAACAGAGTCGTGGAGGTAGAGCACTGATTGGGTGCGGGGCCCGCAAGGGTTACCAAGCTCAGTCAAACTCCGAATGCCATAGACTTACTTCCGGGAGTCAGACAGTGAGTGCTAAGATCCATTGTCAAAAGGGAAACAGCCCAGACCATCAGCTAAGGTCCCCAAGTGTGTGTTAAGTGGGAAAGGATGTGGAGTTGCACAGACAACCAGGATGTTGGCTTAGAAGCAGCCACCATTGAAAGAGTGCGTAATAGCTCACTGGTCGAGTGACTCTGCGCCGAAAATGTAACGGGGCTAAACACACCACCGAAGCTATGGCTTGATGCTTTGCATCAGGGGTAGGGGAGCGTTGTATAAGGGTTGAAGGTGTACCGTAAGGAGCGCTGGACATTATACAAGTGAGAATGCCGGTATGAGTAACGAAAAGATCAGTGAGAATCTGATCCGCCGAAAGCCTAAGGGTTCCTGAGGAAGGCTCGTCCGCTCAGGGTAAGTCGGGACCTAAGGCGAGGCCGAAAGGCGTAGTCGAAGGACAACAGGTCGAAATTCCTGTACCACCGTAAGCCGTTATGAGCAATGGGGGGACGCAGTAGGGTAGTGACGCGGACTGATGGATGTCCGTCTAAGCAGTAAGGCTGATGTGTAGGCAAATCCGCACATCATTAAGGCTGAGCTGTGATGGGGAGCGAAAATTGTAGTAGCGAAGGTCATGATCTCACACTGCCAAGAAAAGCCTCTAGCCAGGTGAAGGTGCCCGTACCGCAAACCGACACAGGTAGGCGAGAAGAGTATTCTAAGGCGCGCGGAAGAACTCTCGTTAAGGAACTCGGCAAAATGACCCCGTAACTTCGGGAGAAGGGGTGCCCCGGTAGTGTGAATAGCACGAGGGGGCCGCAGTGAAAAGGCCCAAGCGACTGTTTAGCAAAAACACAGGTCTGTGCGAAGCCGTAAGGCGAAGTATACGGGCTGACGCCTGCCCGGTGCTGGAAGGTTAAGGGGAGTGGTTAGGAGCAATCCGAAGCTGTGAACCGAAGCCCCAGTAAACGGCGGCCGTAACTATAACGGTCCTAAGGTAGCGAAATTCCTTGTCAGGTAAATTCTGACCCGCACGAATGGCGTAACGACTTGGGCGCTGTCTCAACGAGAGATCCGGTGAAATTTTAATACCTGTGAAGATGCAGGTTACCCGCGACAAGACGGAAAGACCCCATGGAGCTTTACTGCAGCTTGATATTGAATTTGGGTACGATCTGTACAGGATAGGTGGGAGCCTTTGAAGCGTGAGCGCCAGCTTGCGTGGAGGCAACGTTGGGATACCACCCTGATCGTATCTAGGTTCTAACCTGGTACCGTAATCCGGTGCGGGGACAGTGTCAGGTGGGCAGTTTGACTGGGGCGGTCGCCTCCTAAAGAGTAACGGAGGCGCCCAAAGGTTCCCTCAGAATGGTTGGAAATCATTCGAAGAGTGCAAAGGCATAAGGGAGCTTGACTGCGAGACCTACAAGTCGAGCAGGGACGAAAGTCGGGCTTAGTGATCCGGTGGTACCGCATGGAAGGGCCATCGCTCAACGGATAAAAGCTACCCTGGGGATAACAGGCTTATCTCCCCCAAGAGTCCACATCGACGGGGAGGTTTGGCACCTCGATGTCGGCTCATCGCATCCTGGGGCTGAAGTAGGTCCCAAGGGTTGGGCTGTTCGCCCATTAAAGCGGTACGCGAGCTGGGTTCAGAACGTCGTGAGACAGTTCGGTCCCTATCTGTCGTGGGCGTAGGAAATTTGAGAGGAGCTGTCCTTAGTACGAGAGGACCGGGATGGACGTACCGCTGGTGTACCAGTTGTTCCGCCAGGAGCACCGCTGGGTAGCTATGTACGGACGGGATAAACGCTGAAAGCATCTAAGCGTGAAGCCCCCCTCAAGATGAGATTTCCCAGTATGTAAGACCCCTTGAAGACGACGAGGTAGATAGGCTGGGGGTGGAAGTGCAGCAATGCATGGAGCTGACCAGTACTAATCGGTCGAGGGCTTATCCAAATATGCAAGTTGTAGTTCGCATGTTTCGTTTCGAATCTAGTTTTCAGAGAACGATCTCTGAAGCATATTCCCTGATAGCTCAGTTGGTAGAGCACTCGACTGTTAATCGAGTTGTCACAGGTTCGAGCCCTGTTCGGGGAGCCATATGGAGAGGTGTCCGAGTTGGCCGAAGGAGCACGATTGGAAATCGTGTAGGCGTCACAAGCGTCTCGAGGGTTCGAATCCCTCTCTCTCCGCCATAATAACAAGGCCCGTTGGTCAAGGGGTTAAGACACCTCCCTTTCACGGAGGTAACAGGGGTTCGAATCCCCTACGGGTCATATTAACTTCAAAAAAAGAAGTTGATTTTTACAACAAGATTATGATATGATCATAAATGTGTTGTTCGGAGGCTTAGCTCAGCTGGGAGAGCATCTGCCTTACAAGCAGAGGGTCGGGGGTTCGATCCCCTCAGCCTCCACCATAAGATTTTTAATAACGACGCGGGGTGGAGCAGCCCGGTAGCTCGTCGGGCTCATAACCCGAAGGCCGCAGGTTCAAATCCTGCCCCCGCAATTAACTTTCCTTGTGAAAGTACTATGGAACCGTGGTGTAGTTGGCCTAACATGCCTGCCTGTCACGCAGGAGATCGCGGGTTCGAATCCCGTCGGTTCCGCCATTTAATCTTTACATGAGGCAAACTGTTCACTACATCTGCTGTATGGCACTGATGCCCTATATAAAGTGTAAGGAATTAAGATTAGACTTTATTATGGCTCGGTAGCTCAGTCGGTAGAGCAGAGGACTGAAAATCCTCGTGTCGGCGGTTCGATTCCGTCCCGAGCCACCATTTTCAAAACAATTTAATATGCCGGTGTAGCTCAACTGGTAGAGCAACTGACTTGTAATCAGTAGGTTGGGGGTTCAAGTCCTCTCGCCGGCACCATGTAATCCTGGAGGATTAGCGAAGTGGCCAAACGCATCAGACTGTAAATCTGCTCCCGTACGGGTTCGGTGGTTCGAATCCATCATCCTCCACCAGTTTTTAGGGGCATAGTTTAAAGGTAGAACAACGGTCTCCAAAACCGTTGGTGTGGGTTCAATTCCTGCTGCCCCTGCCAATTAACTTTTAAGAAATTTAACCTTTTGTGGCGATCGTGGCGAAGTGGTTAACGCACCGGTTTGTGGATCCGGCATTCGGGGGTTCAATTCCCCTCGATCGCCCCTTTGTTTTTTTATTTTTTATTGGGGATTAGCCAAGCGGTAAGGCAACGGACTTTGACTCCGTCATGCATAGGTTCAAATCCTATATCCCCAGCCATTATGCGGACGTGGCTCAGCGGTAGAGCATCGCCTTGCCAAGGCGAGGGTCGCGGGTTCGATTCCCGTCGTCCGCTCCAAAATATGGCGCCATAGCCAAGTGGTAAGGCACAGCTCTGCAAAAGCTTTATCCCCAGTTCGAATCTGGGTGGCGCCTCCAGTATATGCCGGCGTGGCGGAATGGCAGACGCGCTCGACTCAAAATCGAGTGGGAAACCGTGGAGGTTCGAGTCCTCTCGCCGGTATATTGAATAGCCCTACATGTTGCTTATGCAATGTGTAGGGCTATTTTGTTTTATACAGATTTTTGTACAGTAAAGAATATTGGACTTTAATAAACATTGACGTATGATTATATTCAGTATATTGTAGATAAGTAAAGTCTTTAATTTAGAGGGAGTGAAGCAAAGTGAATAATGAAAAAAATGTATCGGATACCGATCTGTTATTTAATCTTTCTGTATGGGAAGAGGCATGGAAAAATCGTCCGAGAAGTCCAAAATATAAAAAGAAAAGCGCCCCATTTAATACAGAAGAAGCATTTGAACGATGGGCTAGGGATTATCATGTACAGTCGTACTCTGAAGAAGGGAAGCAACGTTCTGAGCGTATTATGAATTGGATTGAGAATCAAGGTGTGGAGTTCGAGGGATTATCCATTTTGGACATTGGAGCTGCTTCGGGCATATTCACCATTCCTTTTGCAGAGAAGGGAGCAATTGTGACTGCAGTTGAACCATCTGAGTTGCTTGTCTCCCTGATGAAAGAGACGATACCTACAGCTCTTGAATCTAATATCGAAATCGTTAAAGAACGGTATGAGGAAATCTCCATTCAGGATAAAGGCTGGGAGAAGAAATATGACTTTGCATTTGCATCCATGTGTCCGGCAATGTCAGATTGGGAAACGATCGAGCAGGCAATCAACTGTGCCCGGAAGTATGTGTATATAAGCACTATGGCTGGACAGAAGGAACACACATTAATAGATGAACTTAAGGATGTACTGGGGGTAACTTCTACATACAAGGCTGGTGATATGGGATATATTCAACAGTTACTGTATTTAAAAGGTTATTCATACACTATGATCATTACGAGAGAAGTTAACTCATTTGAAGTACCAGTGGAAGAGATTATCGACAAGCTGCCAGAATTGCTTAATACGTATGAGTTACCATCGGATGAAGATTCTCTTAGTCTGGCTGAGAAATACATCCAAGATACATACAAGGATCGTACGGTGATCTTCTCACGTGGAGCAAGGTTCGGGAAGATTCTGATCCAACTTGAACAGCCAAACATGAAAACAGTTCATATTAAGGATAAGCGATAAATCGTATAGGCTTGTTATGTGTACAAGGAGAATCAGCAATCGGGAGAAACAACGTGGTCTAACGTCTGAGATGACGCTAGGAAGACTCACGCTGGCACACAAGAAGATGTATATGTGAAACAGATGAAGTTTGAAGGTAATTTATTACAAGAGAGAGCAGGATCGTTGCTCCCTCTTTTTTTTAATTTCATTAAAACTTAAAGTGCATTGATCCAAGTCCTCGATTACTTGAGCCTATAAAGCTTAATCAATGAACTACATATGGGCTAAAGGAATACTTAAATCCAATATCGAGACCACGGTAAAAACTAAGCCTGAAACTCGACACGAGACACGAAACGAAACACGTAGTTTACTTCCTGCTGCATAGTTCTGCATTCTGCTTACGCTCACGATACTGACCGGGGGTAATTCCTTCATATTTACGAAATGACCGAATGAAATTTTGCGGATTGTTGTACCTAAGTCGCGCTGCGATATCTTTAACGGTTAGATCACTTTCGTCCAGCCATTTCTTAGCGATGTTAAATCGGTACTTGGTTAAATATTCACTAAATGAACAGCCTGTCTCTTTACGAAAAACACTACTTAAGTAGTTGGCATTGTAGTGAAGCTTCAAGGCACACTGCTCAAGCGTCAGATCCTTATCATAATCTTGATGAATCATGGCAATCATTTTCTCTGATATATGCTGATATTGGGCAACCTGTCTCGCTTTAAAAACCTGAATGACGGGCAAGATGACTTGATGGTTAAACCATTCCTCAACTTCAGCAGCGTACTGCAAACGATGAAGCTCATGAAACATCGATCCACGGCCTTGTGAGATCTGCCCGAGACGTATGCCGGAATCCTGAGTCATCTGCAAAATATGCGTGAGCAGCCTCGTAAGAGCCACCTGATATTCTTCTGGGGAACACTCCATACCAAAGATCACTTCAAGAAGTTGTTGCAGAAGAGTAGGTGCCTGGACTTCATCCGCACTTTGAATAGCTTGGATCAACAAATATTCCAATGATTCTGGGTAGGTCATGGACCAAGTGGAAGCATAATGATCAATGTTCTCATACTGAAAGATAATACCTGGGCCCAGCTTCATCCGATGCTTCAGTGCCTCCATTGCCTCTAAATAAGCCTGAGGAATGTGGTATAAGGAGTTATGCGGCTGGCTGAAGCCTATGCTAACTTGGAGAGCTAGAATTTTGTTAATTTGTTGTTGTAACTGGTCTGTTAATACATATAGCTGCTGTGAAAAAACAAACTGATCCTCTTCAACGGTGCCAATCACCGTGACTACCGTTTGTTCCATAACAATGGGAAGCAATTGTTGGTCATGCACCACCGTTTCCTCTAATATATTTTGAATAGCGAATAACAGGAGGTCACGATCATTCGCACTATATTTTGTATGATTAACGAGATCGGCCTGTAGTGTGATAACAGCAATTTGTTGCCATTCCCGAAGCTGACGCGTGAAGCCATATTCATGCAGGGTGTCATGAAGAGTATGAACAGAGATTTTACCCTGGAACAGATTCATCATAAGATGAGTGCGAATCTGTAAAAGATGCTTATTGAGTGTGTTCTCCAGTTGGGAGCGAGATGCAGATAATTGTGACACACCTGCTCTAATCTGTTCGAACTCATCAGACAGCTCAGTTGGTTGCTGAGTGAAGGTGCCTCCGTCTTTGGACAGCCTGTTGTCACCAAGTTGGGTTAAGAGCTTCCGAATCGGGACAAGCATTCGTTTGGAACCGAGCCAGGCAAGCAATAATGAAAGTAAAAGCAGAAAGACACTGATATACAAAGTGTGTAATCCAATATCGATATATTCTTGTGTCAGCACGTTCGTAGGTGAGATTAGAACATAAGTCCATCCTTTTAAGGTAGTAGGGCTATACGTCAGGGAATAAGGTGTACCCGCGATCTTAACTTCTCGTTTTTCAAAGCCTGTTGAAAATGGAATGGGTGATAGTTTGGTTATGTTGGCTTCGGTATCCCGATCCTGTAATCCAATGGCTGACAACGGTTGTCCAATGTATACAGGATCGGGGTGAACCAAGATACGATGTTCCCGATTCAAAATGATCAGTCCTGAGGCAGTATTGCCTAAGGAGACTTCTCCAAATGTATTTTGCAAAGAGCATGCAGGAATTCCGGCAATGAGGGCAGCATCGGAAGACGTATTCAGATTCGGAATAGTTCTCGCAAGGGCAATATGATAAATACAGCCTGTACCGGGTGAACGCTCGTCATTACTGAACACCGATGAAGGGGAGAGCTGCCACCCAGAGGTTAGCGTATCCGATATCAATTCCTTCATGGGAAGAGCCAGTGGAAAACCCGTATTACGATATAATCCCGCATGATCAATAAGCCAATTCTGAGATTGGTTCACCAGGCTAATATCCAGCAGAGGTTCCCATGACCTCATATGTTGAAACTCGCTCTGCAGCTTGTCGGCAAGTAAAGGTCCTTCCCCTTGTAGTGAAGAAGAAGTAGACAGGGACCTGAGAGTTACTGGAGAGCGGACGGCCTGATCAAGCATATAACTGACTGTAGCGAGTTTGTGCTCTACGTTGGCTTGCATTTGTTCCAGCAACTGTCTGTTGGCCTGCGTACGATGCAGTTCAGATTGGTTCGATGAATAGATAAATGCAGCAATTCCCGTTAATAAAATGGGCAGGGTGCTTAACAGGATTCCGAAGATAATCATTTTGTGGAGATAGCTGATTGGTCGCACAGTTCCAGTCCCACTCCTGACATAAGTAATAGTAACACTTTCTATTTTAGTAAACGCTTACATATAGAACAATCTAAAATTTGTTTATTTGGATAAAAAAGTAATTTTTTTAAAGGGGCATAGAAACAGTGTTAAGGGATTTCTGGTGGATAATCTTGCAGAAAAGACTATAGGAACGGCTTGGTCCGACTCTTCTAAACGGAATCATAAGAAACGAAATGGCAGTGAGAACGTAAATAGAAACATGGACATCATTCTCTCTACAGGTTCATTTCGGGTAAAAGGTAGCCTGAATACGGAGATATAGAAGGTATCCTGAGTGCTGTTCAGCATGGGCGGAACGTTGGTCTTATATAGGGACAGTCGAAGGTCCAACTAGATCCCCGACCTGAGTCTAGGATGAAAAACCGTCCACGGTCTGTTTTGAAAAGTCTCAAATTCCCCTAGAATAAGGACATAAGGTTAAACAAGAAACACGGAAACAAAAAAACAAGAAACAAACGAACAAATGACTTAACACATTAAAATGAATGAATGGAAAGGGCGGTGAACAACAATTATGAGATTGAATAAGGGAAATGGCTGGGCGATTGTATTGATTGCACTGGGTGCACTACTCCTCTTCGGAAAGTTAACTCCACTTCTTGGACACTTAATGGGTTATCTGATTCCGGTCCTGATGATTGCACTGGGGTACTA
The DNA here is from genome assembly GCF_055687625.1 of Paenibacillus sp. CB74. Classification (NCBI taxonomy): domain Bacteria; kingdom Bacillati; phylum Bacillota; class Bacilli; order Caryophanales; family Paenibacillaceae; genus Paenibacillus; species Paenibacillus sp. CB74. Next base: position 6,518,863 of record NZ_CM146009.1, read on the forward strand.
CGGAGTCAAGCGAGGAAATGTGATGCTCGGATGGATCGTTCTTATCATCGGTATCATCTCACTGATGGGAAAACTGGCATGGTTGATCGGACCGATCATCGCGATCGGGTTAATCATCTTCGGTATCTCAATGCTAAGCAATAACCGCGGTCGTCATCGCCGGTACTAAGCTTTCACGATTATGAAAAGGAGGGACAGAACATAATGAGTGTATTTCGTCGAATGCGGGATATTACCGTAGCCAATCTAAACGAACATTTGGAGCAAAGTCAGGATCCAGTCAAACTGATTGATCAGTTCCTGGTCTCGACCCGCCAAGACATCGGTGAAGCCGAGAAACTTCGTCATCAATATGCAAGTCATACCAGACAAATGAAACAACAAGCCGATCAGGCAGCAGGTATGGTGAACAAACGGGAAGAACAAGCGTCCATGGCTCTAAAAGCAGGAGAAGAGCATCTCGCTAAGCTGGCCTTGCAGGAGAAAATTCTCCACGAGGAAAAAATGGAACAGTACAATGAATTGTATGCACAAAGTTATGCGGCATTACAGGAGCTAGATGAACAGATCGACCAGCTCAAAGTTGAATATCAGAATGTATACAGCAAACGCCAATATTACTACGCTCGTATGCAGACGATTCAGTTACAACAACGTATGAACCAGAGAGGCAATCACAACGGTCAGAATGTACCCCGTATGTTTAACCGACTGGATGACCAAGTCTCTGATCTCGAATATGAAGCACAAAGTCTCCGGGATATCCGGCGAATGGGCCAAGATGGTTCAGGAGTAACTGGCAGCATGTCATCCTCCACACTGGATAAGGAACTGGAGCGCCTAAGACAGAAATTGAACAATGACAGAAAGGAGTAGTCACATGAATAAATTATACCGCTCGGCGCGTAATCGAATGCTAACAGGTTTGATCGGCGGCATTTCTGAAAATCTCGGATTGAGCACCACGCTGCTGCGTATCATTTTCTTCATCAGTATTTTTGCTACGGGAGGTACTTCATTGTTGATCTACTTCATCGCTGCATTGGTGGTACCAAAGGAATCCAACCACGTTGATCCATATGCTTATGATCCCAACGTAAGAGGATACAAGTAAACGAAAGGAGCAAGAACATGAGCAAATTATACCGCTCAACGCGTGACCGGATGTTAACCGGCTTGTGCGGCGGAATTTCCGAAAGTATTGGAATGGATTCCACCCTGCTGCGTATCATCTTCGTCATCAGTATCTTCGTAACTGGCGGCACGTCGTTGTTAATATACTTTATTGCAGCACTGGTGGTGCCAAAGGAACCGTATCCGCCTTATGATCCGTATGGTTACGGCCCGGGCCCTGGTCCTGGCAGAGGATACAACAACTATGATCATCAGCCGCCAAGAGGTCCTTTTCAAAATAATCACAATCAACAAGGTCCTGGTAACTTCGGTCCCGGCCCTGGATACAACAGCAGACCTCAATCCGGTCCGCGTTCTTATGACAACAATGCCTACGGAGCAGGTGCACCACAAGAAAGTGAACTTGATTCCATGATGAAAGATATCGAGAAAAAAGCACTGAAAAAAGAAGTTGAAGAGCTTCGCCAAAAATTATCTCGTTACGAGAAGGGAGAAAAGTAAAATGGGAGTATTTAAACGGATTAAGGATATGACGAAAGCATCGGTAAATGATATGTTGGATAAGGTAGAGGATCCGATTGTAATGTTGAACCAGTACTTGCGTGATATGGAGGCTGAGATTCATGAGGCAGAGGTAACAGTTGCCAAACAAATGGCGAATGAGCGTCGCATGAAACAACGTCTGGACGAAGCAGAGCGTACTTCGGTACAACGTGAGTCCCAAGCAGAAGCTGCTCTGGCCAACGGTCAGGAAGAAGTGGCACGCAAATTGCTTGAAGAGAAAATCTACTTTGATCAAAAAATTACGGAGTATAATGAACTGCATGCACAGTCCGAAGCACAAGCAAAAGACCTGTTGCAACAGTTGCATGACATGAAAGATGAGTTCTACAAAATGCGTAACAAACGTAATGAACTCGTATCCCGTGCACAAATGGCAAAAGCCAAAAAACAAATGTCTTCCATTAACAGCCTGCATTCCATTGAAAGTGGTGGCGCATCACTAGGATTCCACCGCATGGAAGAGAAAATCATGCAACTGGAAGCTGAAGCGGACGTAGCTCGTGCACCTTATCGTAACACATCATCCACGTACACGAACCCTGTAGATGTGGAAAAACAGTTCAAAGTGGATCAGCAATTACAAGCCCTCAAAAACAAAATGGGCAGTGGTTCCAAGAATGAAGCGAACGGAACTTCAAAAGAATAACTGTTCGCCCCGTGGACAATATGATATTCTATAAATCGTGTATAATGTACGGTTGGTAGAACAAAAGTTAAGCCATACAGGACTTCATTGCCTGGTATGGCTTTTCCGTTGAATAAAGAAAGATAAACTTACAGAGGAGGTGCGGCGGGGATGAATAAGAAGAGTAAATGGCTAGCAGTTGTCATTATTATTATTGGCACCATGATGTTAGTGAATCAGAATATTAACTTGCTGACCGCTGCCGCACTAATTCTGTTAACGGTTGGAATGCTTCAGGTCCGCAAAGGAGATACTCGGAAAGGTTATCGGTATCTTGGCATTGGTGCGGCACTGTTATTGCTGGATAATTTAATGATTGTATTTTTGATTGTACTGGCTTCTTTAGCTTATTTTTATTCAAAAAACAAAAAGATTCATCTGGACGAAGCAGTTATGAAAAAACAAAATTTCATGGCCCGGTACTACTGGGATCAATCATCCTGGACGTTACGGAGTATGAGTCTGTGGCACGCCATGGGTGAAGTTAACGCCGATCTGTCTCTTTCGATTCCGGAGGAGAAACAAACAATCGTGTTGCTGCAAGGCGTTATGGGGAATGTTCGCCTTACGCTGCCAGAAGATTATGGTGTTGAGATTGAAGCATCGGTTCTTTTCGGTCGAATTAATCTTCATGGTGAACAAGATAGCGGCATGATGAACAAATTAGTATGGAGAACTCCTGGTTATGAATCCAGTGAACATAAAGCAAAATTTGTTATTTCTTATATTGTTGGCGACCTAAGCATAAGTAATCCGTAGTAAAATAGATGAAGAGAAGGAGGAGACCCCGATGAAGACAAAACGACATACCGACATGGTAACCCGAAGTATGGGTGAAGGGATCCTCCTGGTTTTCATTGTCCTTGCTGTTATTTTGTATGTATTGTATACATATGGTTATCTTGCTCCGTTTAAAGGCTGGAGTCATCTGATTCAATCGGGTCTTGCCTTATTGCTGCTTCTAATTGGGATTGGAGCGGTCTTTGGGTTCTATCAGAGTTATCGGGTTAAACGCCGGCTAGAACTACTGCGGGAAACTCTTCTACTGTGGGAGAAGGGCTCTCTATCACGCACTGTACCTGATCTGGGCGATGATGATGTGGGCCGTTTAAGTGAGCAACTCGGACGAATCGGCAAAAAGTGGGAAGATCAGGTATCTTCGCTCCAGCGATTGTCTACTCATAATGCACAGCTTGCTGAACAAGCCAGAATTACGGCTATTGTGGAAGAGCGGCAGCGACTGGCACGGGAACTGCATGATGCGGTATCGCAGCAATTGTTCGCGATATCTATGACAGCAACGGCCGTTGGACGGAAGATGGAGAAGGATTTTGAACGTGCTCAGCGCCAGGTGGCTTTAATTGAAGAGATGGCTTCGGTAGCACAATCCGAGATGCGTGCGTTATTGTTACATCTGCGGCCAGTCTATCTGGAGGGCAAACAACTCGAACAAGGTCTGCGTGATCTGGTGATGGAACTGAAAACGAAAGTACCCATGGATATTGTGCTCGAAATAGATGAAGACATCGATCTCATCAAAGGCATCGAGAATCATCTGTTTCGGATCGTTCAGGAGGCTATGTCCAATACGTTACGGCATGCAAAAGCGGAAAAAATGGAGATACGGCTCCAGCGCCGCACAGATGCGATTCGGGTACTGATTCGTGATGATGGGCAAGGCTTTGATCTGGATGAGAATAAACAAGCCTCCTACGGTCTGGCTAACATGCGTGAACGTGTTACGGAGATTGGTGGAGCCATACAATTTGTAACAGCGCCTGGTAAGGGAACGCGGATTGAGATTACGATACCTTTGATGAACGATGAAAGCGAGGAAGAACATGTCAATGGAACCGGAAGTCGAAACGGAGACGGAAACGTCGATCAAAGTATTGCTCGTGGATGATCATGAGATGGTACGTATTGGTCTGGCAGCGGTACTGGATACCGAAGATGGAATTGAAGTTGTTGGTGAAGCAGGCAGTGGAGAAGAAGGTATTCGGCTTGCGCAGGAATATAAGCCTGATGTTGTTCTGATGGACCTGGTGATGGAGGGCATGGATGGCATCGAGGCTACACGTCAGGTACTTAAAATGTATCCGGAGTGCAAAGTCATCGTCTTGACGAGTTACCTGGATGATGAAAAAATGTATCCTGTCATTGAAGCAGGCGCATTCAGTTATCTGTTAAAAACATCAAGAGCCAATGAAGTGGCAGATGCAATTCGCGCAGCAGCACGCGGGCAATCCGTTCTTGAGTCACAGGTGGCTTCCAAAATGATGAATCGATTCCGACAGCCACAGGCAGCAGCTCCTTTGCATGATGAATTGACGGACCGTGAGATGGATGTGCTCCGGTTGCTGGCCAAAGGCAAGTCGAATCAGGACATCGCAGATGACCTGATCATCGGCATTAAGACAGTCAAGTTTCACGTCACGAATTTACTGGCCAAATTGGGCGTAGACGACCGTACACAGGCCGCGATCTATGCTTATAAAAACGGACTTGCAGAGTAATAACAAGAATATATGCAATCACATAATTAAGCCAAAGAACCGTGCAGTAATGTACGGAAGTAATAGATAAGAGGACAGAAAGAACCTGAAGAAGCGAAGCAAAAGCTTTCTGAAAGAAAGCTACTTCGAAAGCATACACTTGCCTTTATCCCCGGATTTAATATTTATAAATGAAATCAAAAAATCTGGGGATAACAGCGATTGGAAGGGTGTACTGTCATCGGAGTGGCTAGTGTAAATATTGATGAGTTCAATTTAGATAGAAAAGTTTGAATGGAAAGCTCTGATCTGCCATGTAAGTGGTGGGTGGGGCTTTTTTTGATGTGTTTGGACGAAGTATAGCTGATGTGGGAAAGGGGCATGCTGTTGATAGATTCATAGAATGCAAGAAGGAACGGGGGATTCAAATGTTAAATCGTTGGATGACAGCAGGTATATTGGCAATGGCTATCATTATTCTTATCAGTGTGACACAGGTATATGCAGAGAAGAACGAATCCCAAGCAGCCCAACTGGAACAGTTAATCTATACTGCTGACAGCGTGATTGATAATGTGGATCGTCTGGTTATTAAATGGCAAGGAGAAGGCCGGGGAGATGCACAAGCGCAGGCTGTATTATTGGCTAATCACTTGGGGCTGGAACAACCAGTACGGGTTCGCCAGACGGGCCATAGTGTGTATCGCAGTGAGGGGGTTGTCAATGAAGCTACTGGAGAAGCAGGTGTACTGGTCAATGTCGTTGAGTCAGGAGACAACGGTTATTACGCCATCGTACAACTGTCAGGGGATGCGCACACGGATCGGAACACATTCATGACAGCACATGAACAGATCGGTCAGCTGCTTGTAGACTCAGGGATGAAGGCAAGCTGGAATATGTCTGTACAAGGTACGGCAGCTACTGTTATTCAACGAGATGCGAATCAACAGTTGGCACTGATCGAGAAAGACCTGTCCAAAAATGTGGATCTCGTTTCCGTTGAACGTTATACGGATGTAGCCAGCGCAAGTGTCTCTTATGAGGCGGCTGAACTGCCCCTGTCGATTAGGAGTGGATCGCATATGTTGAATATGCAGCTCGCAGTTCACCAGATTGGTGATGAGATGCACAATCGAATTACAGTGGGGTTTCCGGTGATTACGATTGAGTATTGAGGCTGGAATTTTCTAGTTATTCAGACAGTGAAGTGAGAATCTTTACTAGAAAAATCAGTTGGAAATAGTGCATCCGTTCAGTTGATATGCTAAAATGGCATCACATCCAAGAAGGAACTTGCTGGTAATTGACGGTTGTATGTCGTGCATATATAACACCATTACATAGCTCGGGGAGAGCATATAGGTTATCTTCCCGGAAGAAAGAGGAGCCCATGGTTGAAAAACAATCGCAAGATGAAGTACAGACACCAGGTGCAGTATTTTTCATTTTTGGAGCAACGGGTGATTTGGCCCGCCGGAAGCTGTTTCCGGCTATCTACAGTCTTTACCGTGAAGGCAAGCTTGCCGAGGACTTTGCGGTTATTGGCGTAGCACGTCGTCCGAGGTCCCCAGAAGAATTCCGGGAAGACATCTATGAATCCATTAAAGAGTTCTGCCGCTATCCGGCGGGGGAACCTGATGAGTGGAACGCTTTTGTCGATCATTTTGAATACAAAGCACTGGATATCAATAATGTGGACGGATTCAAAGAGCTGCGTGCGCAAACGGAGCATCTGGAATCGAAGTTTAACACGCCGGGGAACCGACTGTTCTATCTGGCACTGGCACCTGAGTTGTTTGGCAGTGTGTCTTACAGTTTGCGGGACGGCGGTATGCTGGAAAGTCGGGGTTGGAACCGTTTGGTGATCGAAAAACCATTTGGTTATGATCTGCAATCGGCTGAACATCTGAATGAACAGATTCGTGAGGTATTCCGTGAAGAGGAAATCTACCGGATTGATCATTATCTGGGCAAGGAAATGGTGCAAAATATCGAAGTCATTCGGTTCGGAAATGCTTTTTTTGAACCGCTCTGGAATAACAAACATATTGCCAACGTTCAGATTACGCTCGGTGAGACAGTAGGCGTGGAAGAACGTGGCGGTTATTATGATCACTCTGGTGCACTGCGTGATATGGGGCAGAATCATATGCTTCAGATGTTAACGATGATTGCGATGGAACCGCCGAGTCGCCTATTCCCGGAAGACATTCGGGATGAGAAGGTGAAGGTATTGCGCTCATTACGGGCCTTTACTTCGGATGAGGAAGTCAGCAACAACGTTGTGCGGGCACAGTATGCCGAAGGGGAGTACCGTGGCAAGCAGCTTTTGGGATATCGCCAGGAAGACAAGGTTGATCCGCAGTCGAATACGGAGACTTATTTTGCAGCACGTGTATTCGTGGATAATTTCCGCTGGGCGGGTGTTCCATTCTACATTCGGACAGGCAAGCGTCTTCCGGTGAAAACGACCGAGATCGTAGTAGAGTTCAAGTCGATGCCGAACAACGTGTATCTTGGGAAAAAGTATAAATTGGAACCGAATCTGCTCGTGATTCGGGTGAATCCGATGGAAGGCATATATATCAAGATCAACGCCAAAAAACCAGGCTCGGATTCCGAGATTCAGCCGCTCGCGATGGATTTCTGCCAGAGCTGCATGATTGGAATCAACTCGCCTGAAGCGTATGAACGTCTGCTGCACGATGCGGCAGAAGGGGATTCTACGTACTTTACCCGTTGGGATGAAGTGGCGACAGCCTGGTCTTTTGTGGATCGGATCGCAGCAGCCTGGGGACAGAATCAGGGAGAGCTTCATACGTACCCTGCTGGAACCTGGGGACCAGAAGCGACAGACAAGCTGCTGGAGCAGGACGGATTCCACTGGTGGCCGGTGAATGGTCAGGATGAGGACAGCGTGATCTGGCAAGTAAATGGGTAGGGTAAGGACATTAACAGCATAGACAACATGACTGAGCCTGGGTATCGCAAATTTTGCGGTGTACTCAGGCTTTTTAGCGGGGAAAAGGAAGGCATCCATCAAAAGGAAATAAGTAATATAAATTAAGTTGTTGACAAAAAGTAAGTATGTAACTTATACTCAACACATGAGTTAAAGAGTTACGCCAATGACAAACTACATCCGGGCCAACGTTTCGGATAAGTGATCATTCATGAGATAAAATGTAAACCAGTTGAAGGGGTTTCGTCACAGAGAATCATGAAAAAAATGTGCATAATATCTTTAATCTGAGAATACTATTTTGTATATATCGAATGGAGGAAAAAGAAAATGATGTTGGATGTAGGGTTGTTATTGATTCGTTTGGTGATTGGATTGTCGTTCATGGCGCACGGGGCCCAAAAGCTGTTTGGTTGGTTCGGAGGTTACGGAATCAAGGGTACAGGCGGCTGGTTTGAGTCGATGGGCATGAAGCCAGGTGCATTGGTGGCTTTACTGGCTGGACTCGCGGAATTCGGTGGCGGTTTGCTGCTGGCTCTGGGTCTGCTTACACCGGTAGGCGGCATTCTGATTGCATTGACGATGGTCATTGCGATTGTGAAAGTCCATGGTGCGAACGGTTACTGGTCCACGCAGAACGGATTTGAATATAATCTCGCGATTCTGGTGATTGGTGTAGCGCTGGCCCTGACTGGTGGCGGACAGTACGCGCTGGATGCATTGATTTTCTAAACCCGATAAATAAAAATGAATGAGGAGTGCCTGGATGCCATGATTATGGCTGAAGGGTGCTTTTTTTTTGCAAGTGAAAAGAGAAGAATCTGCGGTAGTAATCGGTTATTTTCGGTACAGATTATGGTACAATAGGAGAGTTGGGTTAAGAAGCAGTTCACGGTATGGATGAAAGCACAGATTTGAGGAGGATGAACTCCATTGTAAATGTGTAAAATTAATCTAGTGTATGAATACCTCGTATGCAAAATGACTAGTGTACAATCAACCGGCCTCGCCGGATTGCATAAAGATTGAATGATCGACCGGCCATGCCGGATTAACGTGAATGAACGGACGAAAGGGATTAAACCTATGAGCAAAGCTGCAAATGATATTCTTCAACAGGAAGTGGACAAACGCCGGACGTTTGCCATTATCTCTCACCCGGATGCGGGTAAAACTACATTGACTGAGAAACTGTTGCTGTTCGGGGGCGCGATTCGCCTTGCGGGAACGGTAAAAGCTCGGAAAGCCAGCAAACACGCAACAAGTGACTGGATGGAAATTGAGAAACAACGGGGGATCTCGGTTACTTCTTCCGTAATGCAATTTGATTACCTGAACCATCGCGTTAACATTCTGGATACACCGGGTCACCAGGATTTCAGTGAAGATACGTATCGTACACTGACGGCTGCCGACAGCGCGGTCATGTTGATTGACGTGGCGAAGGGTGTCGAGGCACAGACGATTAAGTTGTTCCAGGTATGTGCGAAGCGTGGGATTCCAATCTTTACGTTTATCAACAAACTCGACCGTGAGGGTAAAAGCCCATTTGACCTGATGGAAGAACTTGAAAATGTACTGGGTATTCGTTCCGTTCCAATGAACTGGCCAATTGGTACAGGTCGCGAACTATGCGGTGTATATGACCGGATGAAAAATCAGGTGGAGTTGTTCCAAGGGGACGATCACTCGACAATTAAAGTTCAGAAAGTAGACGGTTATACAGATCCAATTATTCGTGAGATGGCAGGAGAATATCTGCATGATCAGTTAATTCAGGATCTGGAGCTTTTGGACGTTGCGGGAGATCCGTTTGATATGGAGAAAGTTCAACGCGGCGAATTGACGCCTATTTTCTTCGGTAGTGCGATTAACAATTTTGGTGTGCAGACTTTCCTGGAGAACTTCCTGGAACTGGCACCGAAGCCTGAACCACGTCGCAGTACGGCAGGAGAAATCCAGCCAACGAATGAGAAATTCAGCGGTTATGTATTTAAGATTCAAGCGAACATGAACCCGGCACACCGGGATCGTATTGCGTTCCTGCGTATTGTATCAGGCAAGTTCCAACGCGGAATGAGTGTGAAGCATACTCGTGTAGGTAAAGAGATCAAGCTGTCACAGCCACAGCAATTCCTGGCACAAGACCGGGATATTGTCGAAGAGGCATATGCCGGTGATATTATCGGTTTGTTCGATCCAGGTATCTTCCGGATTGGCGATTCATTGAGCCAAGGCAGTGAGGTTGTCTTTGAGGAGTTGCCAACGTTCTCGCCAGAGATTTTCGCCAAAGTTACCGTAAAAAATGCGTTGAAACATAAACAGTACCAAAAAGGGATTGACCAGTTGACGGAGGAAGGAACTATTCAGGTGTTCCAGACGGCAAGTTTCGACGAGACGATTCTCGGCGTAATTGGTCAACTGCAGTTCGAGGTATTTGAATACCGTATGAAAGGCGAGTATGGGGTAGATGTGCAATTGCAGCGCATGCCTTATCAGTTCGCTCGCTGGATCGTGGACGAGAATCTGGACGCAAGCAAATTCCGGATTAACTCTGCGCTTGTGAAAGATAAAAAAGGAAATTATGTCGTGCTCTTCGAAAATGAGTACGCCATGAGAACGGCTATGGATAAAAATCCTACAGCTAAGTTCCTGGAGACTGCACCTTAAGTGCGAGCAGACAGACGTAATCCGGCTAATCATTGAAGGGTTGGTTGGATGTAACAAGCTGCTATCATGAGGTAAAGCTTGAACAAAATAAGATCCCTCCGCCGGTTGGCGGAGGGATCTATTGCTATACACCTTACTTCGAGGCGGGTATGATCCAGCCGAATAAGGGAAAGCTTTCTTTTGCAGACAGAACAAACGGTTTGATGGTTACCTTGCCCCTCAATGCTTCAATTAGCGAAGCGGTTGAACGGGAATGGTGTGCAGATGCTCCTGCGCAATTTGAATGAGTTCTTCCTGCTTGGCAGGTTCTGTGTTCTTCCAGATCATCTCGAAAATGGCGCCAAGTCCAGGTAAAGCAGCTTCCGGTCCATCTACTGAACCTTCAATCATCTCCCGGAGCTGATCATCACTCTTGTCATGAACTTTATGAACAATCGCTTCACGCAGGCTTAATGTAATGGGCATCGCAATTCCCTCCTCGTATATTCGGCTGCTCTTATACTGTTCCCTGGGAAGCGCGAGCGCATTCAAGTTTATCGGGCTTTGTGGTATACTACGAAGGATTATTTACGTTAGCATGGGTATCCGTAATGATGCGTCATGCTGAAGTGCAGCGGGAGGTTAAGACCCTAATGGCCAAGAAACAGTATGCCGTAATTGGCATGGGACGGTTCGGATCAAGTGTTGCCAATGCACTGAGCGGTATGGGATTCGACGTGCTGGCAATTGATGCGGACGAGCAGCGGACACAGGAGATGTCCAATGTGGTGACTCATGCGGTATCGGCAGATTCAACAGATGAAGAAGCGCTGCGGGCGCTGGGCATTCGGAATTTCGACGTTGTCGTTGTGGCAATTGGTGAAGATATTCAGGCGAGTATTCTGACAACCCTGATATTGAAAGATATGGGTGTACCGGTCCTGATCGTAAAAGCTCAAAATGAGCTTCATGGTAAGGTGCTGCAGAAGATTGGAGCAGACAAAGTCATCTATCCTGAGCGGGATATGGGATTACGCGTAGCCCATCATCTGACCTCGCCTAACATACTGGATTACATTGAGTTATCTGAGGATTACAGTATTCTGGAGATGAGAGCTTCCGAGCAAATGATCGGCAAAAACCTGATGGAATTAAACATCCGTGCACGTTTTGGATGCAACGTCATGGCGATTCGTAGTGGGAACTCGATGAACATCTCGCCATACGCGGAGGACCGGATTGAAGTTGGTGATGTGCTGGTCATTGTGGGTCACAAGGATCATTTGACGAAAATGGAACTTGCATATCCGAAGTGATGGATGCAGATGGGAAGGATGGAAAGATGGATATTGTATCACCGCAAAATACACGTGTAAAAGAATGGGCACAGCTGCTGGAGAAAAAGCATCGTACCCGTCAACATAAATATATCATTGAGGGTATTCATCTGGTACAGGAAGCATTGCGCGCCAGAGCAGATCTGGAGTGCATTGTGTACGACGGAGAGCAAGGCGTACCTAGCGAACTGGTCGGGCTTGAGAACCCGCTACAGCGTGTAGAATGGGTCAGTGTATCTCCTGCGGTTATCGCCAAATGTACGGATACGATGACACCGCAGCCTGTATTCGCGATTGTGCGTAAAGGCAGTGAGCCACTGGAAAGCCTCATTGACGGCGCGCGCGGGCTTGTTGTGGTACTGGATGGGGTGCAGGACCCAGGAAATGTGGGGACGATTATTCGGAGTGCGGATGCAGCTGGAGCAGCGGGTGTCGTACTTGGCGCAGGCTGTGCGGATGTATATAACCCGAAGACGATTCGTTCGACGATGGGATCATTGTTTCATTTGCCTATTGTGGAGGGCCAGTTGGAGTCCTTGCTTCCCGAAGCGAAGGCTGCGGATGTGAAGCTGGTAAGTACTTCTTTGCAGGCAGAGCATTCTTGCTATAGTTATGATTTTACGCAATCGGTATGGCTTGTGATTGGCAACGAAGGCAAAGGCATCTCGGATGCTACGGCACGCTTGGTGGATGATGCGATTACGATTCCGATGCAGGGGCAGGCAGAGTCGCTTAACGCGGCAATGGCGGCAACGATTTTGTTGTTTGAGGCGATGAGGCAGCGGATGGTGTAGGTAGTAAAGGAAATATCTTGATGAGCTGAACGTACAAGAGGCTGGATACGGATTGGAGATTGATGCAATCCAATTTCCAGTCTTTTTTTATTCTTATTTAAGTTCGTTCCAAGCATCTTCTTTATAAAAATTAATTCTTTACTGTTCGTTCTAGAAATGATATGCTAACAGCAAGTTAGATCTAACTGTTTTTTTTACACGTTTGAGAATGATCATTCTCGAAACTGGAATCATACTAATCTAAAGGCTACGAGGGAGAGAATAAGATGAAATATACCGTAATCACAGGAGCAAGTTCAGGGATTGGATATGAGACGGCATTGGCGTTTGCAGCACGAGGGAAAAACTTGATTTTGGTAGCTAGAAGATTGGATAAGTTGGAAGAGCTTAAATCCACCATTCAGAGTATCAATCCTAAAATGAGTGTTATTGTTCACACAAGTGACCTGTCTGTTACGGCAGAGGCTTACGCACTGTATAACGATTTGAAGGAATATGAAATCGAGACTTGGATTAATAATGCTGGGCTTGGAGAAGGTTCGTTCGTTGCTGAACAGAATCTGGATAAAGTAGAAACCATGCTGCGTGTTAACATCGAATCGTTGACCATCCTATCTACACTGTATGTACGAGATTATGCGAATGTCGAAGGTACTCAATTGATTAACGTCTCATCCGCACTTGGATATGCCATTGCTGTAGGCAGTGTTGCTTACTCTGCATCGAAATACTACGTTAGTGCCTTCACCGAAGGTCTTGCCAAAGAACTGGAACTGAAAGGTGCAAAACTGAAAGCGAAGGTGCTTGCACCAGCGATCACGGAAACAGAGTTTGTACAAAAATCAATCGATGCTGAAGGATTTGATTACAAAGCCAATATGTCCAAATACCATACAGCTAAAGAAATGGCGGGCTTCATGTTAGATTTGTATGCTCGCAACGATGTGGTTGTGGGGATTGTAGACCAGAACTATGATTTCCAACTGACGGCTCCGATGTACCCAGTGATCTCAGAACTAAGTTAATTCAGAAGCATCCACGCATACATCTTTTTACCAAATCTCAAATAAGAAGAGGAGTACATCCCATTGGAAAAGATATGGAGTAAAACAAAGATTGGCAACATGGAATTGCCTCATAGACTAGCGATGGCACCCATGACACGCAGTCGGGCGCAAGAAGATGGTACACCTGGAGAGTTGGCTGCACTTTATTATGCTCAGCGTGCGACCATGGGACTCCTGATTACGGAAGGTACACAACCCTCGGATGATGGACAGGGGTACTTGTGGTCACCTGGCATCTATACCGACAAGCATATTGATGGATGGAAAAAGGTAACGGATGCGGTGCATGAAGCTGGCGGATATGTATACATCCAATTAATGCATGCGGGTCGCATGTCACATCCCGACAATACCCCGCATCATCGCCAACCGGTTGCTCCATCTGCCATCGCACCGGGTGTAGAAATGTTTACGGCTACAGGGATGCAGGATATCCCCGTTCCCCGGGAATTGAGTCAGGAGGATATTCAAACGACCATCGCCGATTTCCGTAAAGCAGCAGCCGCAGCGATCGAAGCAGGGGCGGATGGCGTCGAAATTCATGGAGCCAATGGATATTTGATCAATCAGTTCTTCGGAGAGAATTCAAATACGCGGACAGATGAGTATGGGGGATCTATAGAAAATCGTGCTCGGTTTGCAATTGAAGTAGCGAAAGCTGTTGTCGAAGAAATTGGAGCAGAACGTACCGGCTTCCGAATCTCTCCAGGAACACCTCTTGGCGGAATTCAGGATGGGGAACAAGGTCCTGAACTTTATCGTTATCTTGCCAAAGAATTAGCCCAATTGGACTTGGTGTACCTTCATGTTATGCATCTTGGAAATGAAGAACTGCTCCAAGACATTCGTTCAATTTGGCAGAATCCATTGTTGGTCAACCGGGCCGGAAGAACGTTAGAAGATCTCAGTGCAGATATAGATCGAGGTCTGGCTGATCTGGTACCGGTTGGTGTATGGTCTTTGGCCAATCCGGATTTGGTGGAACGTCTTCAACAAGGTGCATCACTGAATGAAGCAGATCCTGCAACCTTCTTTGGTTCAGGAAGTAAAGGGTACACGGATTATCCTACGTTGGATGAATTGAAGTCACAAGAGGGGCAACACTAGCACCAACCATGGAGCATGGCGTACAACTGAACCTTGTTCGCCATGTTCCTACATCAGTTGAACGAATCATTTACACGATAACGTAGAGGACAGAAAGAACCTGAAAAAGCGAAGCTACAAGCTTTCTGAAAGAAAGCTCTTCGGAAGCATACACCTCGCCTTTATCACCGGATTTTCCCTATAGAAAGGGAATCAAAAAAATCTGGGGATAACAGCGATTGGAGGGTTGTTCTGTCATCGTAGTGTCAGTGTAAATAATCTTTAGTTCAACTTCTATAGTCTATAAGCAAAGGAAGAGGATAACTGATGAGAGCAGCTCAGATTCTGAAGTACTCCAAAAAAATCCAAGTGAAAATCAATGATATCGAGATACCTCAGATTCAGAGCCATGAGGTCCTTGTCAGAGTAAAAGCTGCGGGTGTAAATCCGCTGGATATCTTGAATATGAATGGCAGTGTTCGGATGATTGCCGACTATAACTTACCTTTAACTTTAGGTAATGAATTATCAGGTGTCATTGAAGCTGTTGGTGATGATGTTTTGAATTTTAAAGTGGGCGATTCGGTCTACACAAGGTTACCTCTGAATAAAATTGGTGCTTTTGCTGAATATGCAGCCGTGCATGAAAATGCTTTGTCCATGATGCCGGAGAATTTGTCCTTTATTGAAGCTGCTGCAGTACCTCTTACTGCCCTGACCGCTTATCAAGCATTGCATGATGTACTTCGAGCTGAACCGAATAAAAAGCTGTTTATACCTGGAGGAACTGGTGGTTTCGGTGCGATGGCTATCCCGATTGCCAAGTCTATGGGATTAACGGTTATCACAAGTGGCAGTGAGAGAGGAAGAGCACGTACTCTATCCATTGGAGCAGATCAATTCATTAATTATAAGACGGAGCATTATGCTGACATCCTGTCCGACATCGATTATGTCATTGACACTTTGGGTGCTGACGAGATCAAAGCTGAATTGAGCATTTTGAAACCACAGGGTAAATTAGTTTCTTTGAAAGCGGGACCCAATTATCGCTTTGCAGTAGACAGTCAATTCCCGTTGTGGAAAAGAGCTTTGTTTGGTCTTGTGGGTGCACGCCTGGATTCATTAGCACGTAAAAATCAAAATGAATATCGCTTTATATTTGTACAATCCAGTGGGATTCAATTACAAGAAATCACAGCTCTTGTAGAAAAAGAAGATATCAAGCCCTCGATCGATTCTACTTATACATTTGCTGACATTGAAAAGGCATTAATTAAAGTATCAACGGGTCACTCCCAGGGCAAAGTCATTGTTACCTTCTAAAATCTCGTTAAGATGATGCTCATGCTATTCAATGTTCATTTTCTGAACAGGAGGGAAGCCAATGGCGAGAAACAAAGAGTTTGAAGAGTCAGCTGTACTGGATAAAGCGATGAGACTTTTCTGGAAACAAGGTTATGAGAAGACGTCTATGACAGATCTGGTCCATCATATGGGAATTCATCGTAGAAGCCTGTATGACACATTTGGTGACAAACATACCTTGTTTCTGAAGGCAGTAGATCTGTATGATCACAAAATCAGCTCAGCTCTTGCGGCAGGTGTAAAGCGTTCTACAACGGCAACGGAAGCACTTCAGTTTATATTTTCCTCTTTAATTCATGAAGAGGAGCATCCTTCATCAGGCTGCTTGATTGTCAATTCGACGGTAGAATTGGCGGCACGCGATGACGACATGAACAACCGATCGACGGAGATGTTTGCAAATACGGAGAAACTCATCAAGGACATGATTGTGTGGGGACAGCAAGAAGGTGAATTCACAATGGAGTACAACGCCGAGCTATTGGCGGAATATTTGCATAATGTAGGCGTTGGGCTAAGGGTGATGGCCAAGACTTCAATAACCGAGGAAAAACTTCTTCGTATAGGGAGGCTATCTATGGATCTCATACTAAGGTAGTCTTTTTTCTACCTTTTAAAGAATGTTCGTTCTAATATGGGTGTTCCAGATGAGACATAAGTTATAGATAAGAAAAGAGAGGCAGGTAACGGTATGAGAAAGACAGTTCTGATCACAGGGGTCTCAGGTGGGATCGGTAAAGAGTTAGCTGATCGATTTGCCGAAGGTGGACATCATATTGTGCTGGTAGCACGAAGCGAGGGTAAGATACAGGATCTAGCTCAGGAGTATCAGAAAAAGTATGGCATTCAGGCGACGGTTATCGCCAAAGATGTGGCAGCACCTGGGGTACCACAGGAGATTTATCATGAGCTGAAGGAAAAGGGGATTGTTGTTGATTATCTTGTCAACAATGCAGGCTTCGGTCTGTTCGGGACGTTTATGGAAACGGAACTGGACCAGGAAGTCAATATGATTGACGTGAATATCAAGGCTTTAACCATCATGACCAAGCTGTTCTTACCGGATATGATCCAACGTGGCCACGGCGGTGTGATGAATGTGGCTTCGTTGGTAGGCTTTTTCCCTGGACCGATGATGTCGGTATATTATGCAACAAAGGCATACGTGTTATCGTTCACCGAAGCTTTGGAGAATGAAGTAAGCGGAACGGGTGTTACGGTAACGGCACTGTGTCCAGGCCTGACCTCCACCGGCTTTGTTGATCGTTCGGGTATGGGTGTCTCGAAGATGCTGCAGGGCCCTATCATGGAAGCGGGGCAGGTGGCTGAAGAAGGGTACCAAGGTTTCTTGCGTGGCAAGACGTTAATTATGCCTGGTGCTCGGAACCGATTCATCGCGTTTATGCCGCGGTTGTTGCCGCGTAAGATGATGACTCGCATGATTAGATCCTCACAGGATAAGACAGGACATTAAACATCTAAAAAGGAGCTGGTCGATTTGATCTTTTATGATTCCCCCCAAGCAACCGTTTCATGGAATGAGGAAAATAAGGTAGCTGTTTTGCAATGGAAGAGCTTTGCACAAGGTGAACAATATCGTACACCGCTAAATAAATTGTTGGAGTTAGCGGTGCAAAAACGCTCGAATAAGACGTTATACGATAGCCGTCACTTGGCTGTTATTTCGCCAGATGACCAAGAGTGGGTTGCACAAGAGTGGCATCCGAGATCACTCGAAGCAGGACTAAAGTATTCAGCACTGCTAGTTCCCCATAAAGCGATAGCTAAATCGAGTGCAAACCGAATGCTCTCAGGAATGGACATATCCAATCCATCTCAAGAGTTTCATGACATAGATGAGGCATATCATTGGCTGGCAACCGTAAAATGAGAAGATAGCAAAACATCATTTGCATAATTTAATACGGTTACTAGTTACTATAGCGAGGATAAATCAGCTTTCCTCCAATTCGCTTGTTTTACTGGCTCCTTCATCTTGTCTTTTACGACAAACATACACAAAAGCAGGTGGGAAGCTGAGGGGTTCAAATTGAATTTTCTCGATCTCAAATAACTCAGCTAAACGTTTCTTCATATGAAGTGAGTACTGGTACAAAACTAATATGCCTCCAGGTCGCAGCGCTGTATGGATCTGTGACAGGATATTTTGTCTCATTTCTCTGGAAAAATTAAAGAAGGGCAGTCCGCAAATGATACTATCCAGCTGTTGCACATGTTCTTGATGAATTCTTTTCAACAGATAGGATGCATTCGAATGGAACTTGAATTCAGGATATGTCCTCATCAGATTACTTCTCATTTTGGGGTCTCTTTCAAATAAAAATACGGTTGCCGAGTTCGGTAAATGTGCTCTCATGAGACGTGTGACGGCACCTGTTCCTGGCCCCAACTCAGCAATAGTTCTGATCTCATCCCATGGTATAGATTGGACGATTTTACGAGCTAGAACTTTAGAACTTGGCAAGACACTGCCTACTCGTTTGGGATTCCTCAGAAATCCTTGCAGGAAAAGAAATGGTTCGGGTGTTTTCATTGTGGTATCCTCCATGATTGAATTCATTGAATGGTTCACTTGATGTTGGAAGGCAAGCTTAGCTGGAAGACGAATACGTTAAGTGTATGTTGTAGTGTTAAAGTCCCCTGGTGTAACTCCGCAATGTTCCTCGCAATAGAAAGACCCAGACCCGATCCTGATTGAATGCCTTCGCTATTCCTCGAATAATCCACTTTATAAAAGCGATCGAACAGTCTGTTTTTTTGTTCTATCGTTAGGGGCATGCCTTTATTCTCTACTTCAATGGTAACGTGATTATGCCGCATACTCATTCGAACGTGAATCGTACCTGGTTTAAAGGAATACTTCAATGCATTCATGAGAAGATTGTCGATGGCTCGTGCAATTTTATCACTATCCAGGGAGACCATGATTGGAGCGTCACCGAGTTTTTTCTCAATATGAACCCCATTCTCCTGAGCTAAAGGCTCGAATTCAAACAACAATTGATCCAATAGCTGACATAGGTCAACCTTTTTCAAATCCAATTGGGTGTTCACTGCGTTAAGACGTGTGTATTCAAATAAATCATCGAGTAACTTCTTCAAATGCGTTGCTTTGTTATAGGTGTTTTGAATGAAGCGGTCATACTCAGCTTTGTCTTGAAAAGATTCTGATTTGAGAAGTTCAATATAACCAATTATGCTGGTAAGCGGTGTACGCAGGTCATGTGAGATGCCTGTGATCATGTCCATCTTGGATTTTTCCAACTCGCGCTCCCTGCTCATCTGTATCTGCAACTGTTCAGTCATATGATTAATGTTGGAAGCAACCCGGCCCAGTTCATCTTCTCGAACTACAGGAACCCTGTAGTTTAAATTACCTTCAGATATGATATGAAGCCCTTGCTCCAGTGAAATGATGTCTCTTACAATTTTTCGTGTGGAACCCAAAAAAGTAAGCGTAAAAATTAAGATAAATATAGGTGTCAGAATATAAGGGAAGTAGTTGAGAATCCAGTTCCACTCCGAACCTTCACTGATTTTTGCCACAATCGTAATAAGGATATTATTGATAATCACTGATCCGACAATTGAAATTACAAAACTGATCACCATTCGATTGAGGATATGGATCTGTATTTTTTTCGTCTGCTTGGATTGCTGTAATCGTTTAATCAATTTTATAACCTACTCCCCATACCGTTTTAATATACTGAGGTTCTCGTGGAGTCGATTCCAGCTTTTCTCGCAGATTACGAATATGAACCATCACCGTATTATCCGAATACCCGTAAGGTTCTTTCCATACGGTTTCGTAAATCTTCTCGGAGCTGAATACTTGTCCGGGATGACTCGCAAGTAACACCAGAATGGAGAACTCCAGAGGGGTTAGTGAAATATCATTCTCTTTTAACTTTACTGAATGCTTGCTTGTATCAATGACAAGGTCTTTAATGAGGATCAGTGAACTCGATTCCGGTTTCCCGATCAATGTTTGACGTCGGAGCTGAGCCTTAACGCGAGCCAGTAATTCTAATGGATTAAAGGGTTTGACCATGTAATCGTCGGCCCCGGTAGTCAAGCCTGTAATTTTATCAATGTCTTCTTCCTTGGCGGATAACATAATAATCGGAGTGGTCGATACTTCTCTTATTTTGAAGCAGGCTTTGATTCCGTCCATAATGGGCATCATAACATCTAATATGACGAGTTGGACTGATGTTGTATTGATAATATTTAGCGCTTCTTCGCCGTTGGCTGCTTCAATGACCTGATATCCTTCGTTACGTAAATAGACATGAATGACATCACGGATATCGGGTTCATCATCAACAACAAGAATGGTACTCATGATTCAACACTCCTTTTTTGCTCTAATCTAGATAACATTTTAACTTCTTATCAAGAGGATAACATCAGTGTAAGCGATAGTCAGGAATGTTTAAATTGTTTCCTTTTTGCGACAGACATAAACGAACGCAGGTGGCACATTCAAAGGCACTAATTCTATTTTTTCGATGATAAGGTGTTCGGATAATAATTTTTTCATTTGAAGTGAATATTGAAAGGCGATGAATAATCCTCCAGGTTTGAGTGCTTTATGGATCTGCTCTACCAACGTAGCTCTTAATTCAGGCTCAAAGTTAAAGAAGGGCAACCCGCTAAAAATGTAATCCAGTTGCTGAACTCCCTCTTGATTCATGGATTCAACCAATCGAGCGGCATCTGGATAACAGGAGAACTCCTTGTATGCCTTCTGAAGATTATTCCTCATTGTGTCGTTCATCTCAAACAATAGGACTTTGGTGGAGTCCTGCACCTGTTGTTGAATATAACGAGTGATTGGCCCTGTACCCGATCCGAGTTCGGCAACTGCTTTTGCCTCCGGCCAAGAGGCTTGATTCACCATTTTGTTGGCGAGAAACCGGGAACTGGGAATGATGCTGCCAACATGTTTGGGGCTTTGAAGAAAGCTTTTCAGAAATAATAGTGGTTGATTGGAATTCATGTGTGTGGTTCCTCCGTATATGTGATGGTGTGTTAGCAAAACCAGTTAGAGATGTAATAATTGAAGCGTGGATAAAATAGGACCGCCGAAGTAGATTCCCGCTGTAAAATACGTTAAGGTCCATAACAAAGCACTGGAATATGAGATGAGAGCAAATTTTCGATAATGCACACCGCTCATTCCAATAAGCAAAGGAAGAACATATCGCACAATTGGAATGAACAAACCAATGCACATCGCCCATTTGCCACTCTTATTCAAAATCAGTTCGGCCTTGACGAAGTGTTTATGATGTTGAAATTTGGGTTTTATCTTGGTTCCAAATAATCTCCCTGCAAAATAAGCAAAGGTAATGGCCGTTAGTAGTCCTGATAAAATACAGAAGTATGTGATCCATGAATTGATAACTCCAGTGTGGGCTAGAATGGCACCACTGATAATCGTGATCTCGTTCGGAATTGGAATGCCGAAAGGCCCTAATGAGAAGGCAAAATAAAAAATCAGATATCCATACTGATGAAGCAGCTCCAAGATCGTATTACTGATCATTGTTTTGCCTCCTCTCTTGTTGATATTGCAAGCATAATGAATAAAACTAAGGAATTAATGAGCATATTTCTGAAGAAAAACTAAAGATTACATAAGCAAAGCCAAACAACTAGATTTAAGAGAAAAAGCCTTGCCCATGTACTGGCAAGACTTGAATAGGTGGATATTCAGGAGCATCAGCACGGAATAGATGCGCATAAATGAAGAGCCGAGACGTCATAATGACGTCCCGGCTCTTCTGTATGTCCCATGAATGCGACTATATTCGGAATCCATTTATTGTAGGAAATAGAACCAGCTAAATTTTATGCTTGCAACAACAAACAAAGCTATCCATCCCCATAGAAACAGTAAACGTAAAGGTCGTGGAATCAGTAAATATTCTGAGTACAACTTGGTGAAAAAATTCATCATAGTACTATCCTCCGCTAGGTTAGTCTCTAAATCATATTAAAGATCTAAAAATAATCTTATAATGCAGATGCTTAACATCCATTTATATCAAAAATAGGTATATTATATCATGATAAACACCAATAAATTCGTGTTATTTAGAAATAAGCAAATAATTCGAACGATATGATGCGGGCATGCCAATATATAGTGTAAGAAGGAAGGAGATGGATAATGAGTGATCAAGATGAGTACATACAACTTGTAACGTTAATACGTGCGGGGCATGAAGAAGCATACGGAGAATTATATGAGAAAACAGTAACGGGAGTATATCGGACTGTACGATTTCTCATCAAGGACGAGTCTGACTCGGAGGATGTCGTACAGGAAATTTACATTCAGGCGTATCGATCATTGGCGCGATATGATGCGGAGCGTGCGTTTCGTCCCTGGTTAATGGGTGTGACGATGCGACATGTCCAGAGTTATCGACGCAAAAGGTTGATGCAGTTTCGGTTTGGCAAGCGAATCGAAAAATCTGACGTGGGATTGGAATATGATTTTTCCACTGATCTGGTCAACAAACTGGCAAATCGTCCTCTGCTGGAACAGGTACGTCGTTTGCCGTACAAGCTGCAGCAGGTGATCACACTTCATTATTTAAATGAATACACGCAAGAGGAGATTGCTGGCATATTGGAGATTCCGCTTGGAACCGTGAAATCGCGCATACATGCGGCGCTGGCGAAGTTGAGACAAAAAGAGAAGATGAATCCAAGGTTGCGGGGAAAGGTGGAGGATCTGCATGAGACTCGATGAAGAGTTGCGAATAGCCTACCAGGAAGAGACTAAAGAGTGGTCCGTTCCTGCAAGAATTAAACATAAAATGTTGGATGGTATTCGAAGTGATTCTCACATTAGAAGATATCGAAAAAGATGGCTGGTCACTGGGCTATTGGCTGTTGTACTCATTATTCCCACCGGAGCCTATGCAGGGTACACCTATCTCGCAGACGAATTATATGGTTCACAGGAAAATATCGCTGCTATGGGCGGAACAGCTGAGAATTATATGAGGTTGGAAGCGAAATTACAGACGGCCAAGGCGCATTTCAGTGAAGAAGAATTTGTTCAATATATGAACCTGCTGAAACAAATGGGGCAAATGGCGGTAAATCTTGCTGATTCTAAGGGAAACATGCATCCAGAGCAGTGGAGTACAGTGGAGCAGGAACGATATAACCTTCTTGTAGCTGAGTTGGAACCGTTTTTTGAGAAGCTGGAAGCTGTGAGTGTGGAGTCCTCCAAAAAACTGATGGATGAGCAGCAATTTTGGACAGAACAGTTGGAACGGGCAGAGGAGACATTTACCAAGGAACAATATCGTGAGTTCAAGTCGGACTATGATCAGATGAGGAAATACAAAGTTATGGTGATGGACAAGGATGGAAGTATACATGAGGAACGATTGTCAGCGGAGCAAAAGGATGAATTGAGGCAGCTTGAGAGACGTCTAATACCCTATTTAAAACGATTGGGGCTCGATGTGCGTTGAGTCAGGTGAACTGTGAAAACAGGAGAAGAGGCGAAGGTGAATTTTTTCGCTTCTTTCTTGTTGCTGTATCCATTACTTCCTCCCTTGTACCTTCAGCCGATATTGATGCGGTGTGGACCCTATGACGGAACGGAATACTTTACAAAAGTAAGACGGACTCGTCATACCAACACGGTGACCGATTTCGGGAACGGTGAGTGAGGAACGGGTGAGCAGCACACACGCATGACGAATGCGGGTAGCTTGGGCATAAGCAACGATTGTGGTGCCAGTCGCTTTTTTGAATACATGAGATAGATGATAGGGGGATAAGTGAAGTGTATCTGCGATATGATCCAAACGAAAAGGCTCGTGGTAATGCTGTTCAATCCACTGCATGATGGCTTCGGCATGAGGATGAAGCATTACTGAACTGGATGCAGAATGTGCCTTTAGATCTTGAATGACAACATCTTTCCATAAGTAACGAAGTTGCGTAAGTGAATCAAGTATAAAGAGACAAGTATCCTCCACAGCTTCATGAGGCATTAGTTCTGGATAGGTCTTATCAAATTGTTCCATTCGTTGAATGAGTGGGGAAGTGGCAGGAAGTCGGATCGGCTGAATCGGAGATTGCTCTCCTAGCAGGTCATGTATGAAACGCTGAGTCGTCATAAAATGCGACCAATGTGTCTTTAATATTTCAAGTTCAAACATAAGCACGTTTCTGATGAAAGGCTGCTGACTGGATATTTGAATCTGAAAGTGGTGCAATTGAAAAGGTCGAAAAATCAAAAGCATACCGGGTTCAAGGGGAAAAACCTGACCTTCGGTTATTAACTGCCCGTAACCTTCGTGGATATAGGTTATTTCCATCTGGGAATGAGCATGGAACACTTCGCGAAACGTAGTGTTAGATGTAAGTCGACGACAGGCCAGATCAAATTGGTTTCCCAGAATGATGGACATCATGAATACCTCCCTATCATGCGCAAGATAGTTATATTTTACCACAAGATGAACACATAAAAGCGCTTTATTATTGTGTATTGTGAAGGGAACAAGGGAGGTATATAACGATGTTAAGAGTGGCGATTATCGGAGCAGGTGCAATTAGTGGAGCACATATCTCAGCATACTTGGCATTCCCTGAGCGGTGTCAGATTGTTGCGGTGGTGGACATGTACGTGGATAAGGCACAGAAGCGAATTAAAGAATATGGACTGGAAGGAGCACAAGCTTTTACGGATTACACAGAGCTATTTGCGCAAAATATTGATCTAGTATCCGTCTGTACGCCGCCGTATACGCATGCTTCAATTGCGTGTGATTTCATGCAAGCAGGTGCACATGCATTGGTCGAAAAACCGATGGCTTCTTCCCTGGAGGAAGCGGATCTGATGCTGAAAGTAGCGCAAGAAAGTGGCAAGTTACTATCCGTAGTAGCACAGAATCGATTTACGACACCGATGATGAAGTTAAAAGGTGTGCTGGACAGTAAACGGATGGGGCCTATTGTACATGTGCAGGTTGATTCATTCTGGTGGCGAGGCCACAATTACTATGATCTGTGGTGGCGCGGGACATGGGAAAAAGAAGGCGGAGGCTGTACCCTTAATCATGCGGTACATCATATTGATGCGATGTTATGGATGATGGGACCTCCGGTGGAATTGCAGGCCATGATGGCGAATACGGCACATGACAATGCCGAAGTTGAGGATATATCCATGGCGATGCTGCGCTTTCAGGAAGGGGCGCTTGGCATGATTACCAGTTCCGTCGTACATCACGGAGAGGAACAGCAGTTAATTTTTCAGGGTAAAGAAGCCCGTGTATCGGCACCTTGGAAAGTGGTTGCTTCTACCGCACGGAATAACGGATTTCCGGAACCCAATCGAGAGTTGGAACAACAGATTCAGAAGCTTGTTGACGAATTACCGGATGTGACTCATGTCGGTCACGCTGGGCAAGTGGAGAATGTGTTAAACGCGATTGAGACAGGATCACCCCTTCTGGTGGATGGTCAAAGTGGTCGGAATACACTTGAACTGATTGTAGGCATCTACAAATCTGCTAGTACGGGAGAAAAGGTTGTTTTTCCACTAGGGGCGGAAGACGCATTTTACACAAGAGAAGGAATTATGCAACATGCTGTACACTTTTATGAAAAAAAGACGACGGTGGAGAACTTCGAGGATTCGAGTATTACGCTGGGTAGCAAGCTGGACTCGTAGTTTTATATGTGAAAAAGATGCCTTCTCACAAAAAAAGTGAGAATGGGCATCTTTTTTAGGTATGAGACACCTTCTTGCTCTAAAAATACAATAATTGTATCCATTCACATTTGTGAAATGACGTTATTACGTTATCTTACTGTGCACCATTATTATTTGAAAATTAAATTAATATGATATGGCTTTCTCAAAAGGTTATAGCCACTTATCAGCCCAACGTTCCACTGCGCTTAGTGCTCTCCCCAGTTCCGTGCCTTTTCGTGACAACATATATTCAGTCCGAACTGGACGTTCAGTGACCACATGGCGAACCACAAGTCCTTCTTCCTCCAATTCCTTCATTCGCTCATTTAACACACGTTTGCTCAAGTCAGGGATATAAGCGTGAATCTCACTGAAGCGTTTGGGCTCCTCCATCAATGCATGAATAATGAGGGCTACCCATTTTCGACCAATGATCTGATAAGATTGTTCCACTTTTGTGCATATTTGCTTGGCATTCTCATCATCGCTCATGATTGTACTCCTTTGATTTAGTATTGCCTGTAATATCATTAGTATACTTATTGTAACCCACTTGTCCACAGGCCATATGTGTAAAATGTCACATACCAATTGTTATTAATCTTACCACATAAAGCGTTATCATCAAATAAAAAGCCTATAAACACTGGAGTTCACAGTTTCGACACGATTATTGACGAATTGTGACGACAGGTGTAATATGGGTAACGTTAATTCAAAAGGTTACAATTTATAACCTAAATACAGGTTGTGGAGAGAAGGAATGTTCCATGGTTAAATTCAGGTGTGTTATATAAACGGAGGCAAGGCGGGGACGACACCCACTTATTCCGTCTTTTGTCATGCTTGGATTTGAACATTTTGCAACATCATATACTATACTGCACAGATCACAGGAGGCACTCCAATGGATGCAATGACATTTGTCCTGTTCGGGGCAACAGGCGATTTAGCCAAACGTAAGATTTACCCTGCATTATATAACTTGTACATGGATCAGAAAATGCCGAAATCCTTCTCCGTTATCGGATTGGGACGGCGTGAATTGTCGGATGCGGACTTTCAGGCAAATGTAGAAAAGTCACTTCATGAATTCTCTCGTCAGACCCCTGAAGAAGCATCTCAGGTTCGTGATTTCATTGGCGCTTTCCGTTATTGTTCTTTAAATAATACGAAGCTTGAAGATTACACCAAATTGTTGGAACTCGTTCAACAGCGTGAACAAGAGCTTAACATTCCCGAAAATCGCATGTTCTACATGTCGGTGGCACCGGAATTCTTTGAGCCGATCGCATTGAATATTCAAGAAAGTGGCTTGGGTAACACCAAAGGCTGGAAGAAACTGATTATCGAAAAACCTTTCGGACACGATCTGCAATCGGCTCGTGATCTGAACGAGAAATTGAGCAATACCTTTGCGGAAGAAGAAATCTATCGCATTGACCATTTCCTAGGGAAACCGATGGTTCAAAATATTGAGACGCTCACATACGCGAATCCTGTAATTCAGGCATTGTGGTCCAACCGTTATATTGCCAATGTACAGATCACGGCAAGTGAGACGGTGGGCGTTGAAGAACGTGCCGCGTATTACGATCAAAGTGGTGCGCTTCGTGACATGTTCCAAAACCATATGCTCCAGTTGCTGATGATGATTGGTTTGCATTTGCCAAAACGATGCACACCGGAAGAAATTCAATTCAAAAAGCAAAAAATTGCTGAAGCGCTTCGTCCTTTGACGAAAGAAAATATTGCCTCTGAAGTTGTTCGTGCACAATATGCAGCAGGCGAGCTGCAAGGTGCATCGGTAGTTGGATATCTGGACGAGCCTGGCATTCCTGCCGGATCTCAGAACGAGACCTATGTTGCCGCAAGATTGTGGATCGATGATCCATTCTGGAGCGAGGTTCCATTTTATATCCGTACAGGTAAACGCCTGGCTGAGAAATCCACGAGAATCGTTGTTGAATTCAAATCGCCACTCAAAACAGGTCATGAATCCGAGAACACAACGGAACCTAACCTGCTTACGATTGAAATTGGTCCGGGAGAAAGTATTTCCCTTCAATTAAATGCGAAGAATCCATTGAACCATGGTGAAGTGGAGCCGATGCATATGACCTTCAACTCCGGCAAACGTAACATCCCTGAAGCGTATGAGAATCTGATCTTTGACGCTATGCGTGGTGATTCCACCTTCTTCGCTCACTGGAATGAAGTGGAGCTGGCATGGCAGTGGGTTCAACCGATTCAAGAAGCATTCGAAGCCGGCAGCGTGCCACTGGATACGTACAGTGCAGGTTCGCATGGACCAGAGTCAGCAGATCGCCTGACAGCAGCAGATGGCTTCCGTTGGTGGTAAGTGAAATGAAGAAGTGAGCGCAGAGATAGGGGCGGTATAATCCGCTCTGCTCACGAATGAACATACATTTTGCACAATCCAAATGCGTCTTCCAAGTTAGCATAATGTAGAACGACAAGCTTCTATGCACCTAGAGCGTTTGTGCTTGGAGCGAACTGATTGATGATGCAAAATGCTGATATATATGAAGTATTTATTATGAATTATACCGTTCCAATTTTGCATAAGCCCTTCCGGTTATGTGACCGGAAGGCCGTGAAAATTTTTAAATATAGATTAGCGGTTCAGTTTTGAAAATGGGTTGGCTTTGAACGCTGAGAATGTAGTGTAGGGCACGAAATCGATTCTGAAGAAGCGAAGCGTTCGCCTTTATCCCCGGATTTTCTCCTATATTAGGAGATTCAAAAAAATCTGGGGATAACAGCGATCAAAAGAACGATTTGTGACCGGAACGGTTACATCACCAAACGTTAGGCACTTATTTTTAATTTTGAGCGCAAATAAAATTTAAACATTGTTCATAACAGGAGGATTTTAAAATGAAACTTGGACTAGTCGGATTAGGAAAAATGGGATTGAACCTGGGTAGAAACCTGATTGATCACAAACATGAAGTGGTTGCTTTTGACCTGAACGCTGAAGCAGTAAATGAAATGAAAGAATACGGCGCTACAGGCGTATCTTCATACGCAGAGATGGTGGCTTCGCTCGAATCCCCACGTGTATTGTGGATCATGGTTCCTCACAACGTGGTAGATGCTGTATTGGCTGAAGTTAGCCCGTTGTTGTCCAAAGGCGACATCATTATTGAAGCGGGTAACTCCCACTACAAAGAATCCATCCGTCGCTACGAAGAGATGAAAACCAAAGGCATTCACTACATGGATGCAGGTACATCTGGCGGTATGGAAGGCGCACGTAATGGAGCATGTTATATGATCGGTGGAGACCCTGAAGCTTGGGCTATCGTTGAGCCGGCATTCAAAGATACTTCCGTAGAGAATGGCTACCTGTATGCTGGTAAAGCGGGCAGCGGCCACTTCCTGAAAATGGTCCACAATGGTATCGAGTACGGTATGATGGCATCCATCGGTGAAGGTTTTGACGTATTGGAGAAAAGTGGATTTGATTTCGACTTCGAACAAGTAGCACGCGTATGGAACAACGGTTCTGTTATCCGCTCTTGGTTGATGGAGCTGACAGAACGTGCCTTCTCCAAAGATGCAAACCTCGATGAAATTAAAGGCGTAATGCACTCTTCCGGTGAAGGACGTTGGACGGTAGAAACGGCATTTGACCTTCAAACCGCTACACCGGTTATCGCTTTGTCCTTGCTGATGCGTTATCGTTCCCTGGAGACAGACACATTTACAGGTAAAGTGGTAGCGGCATTGCGTAATGAATTTGGCGGTCACGCTGTAGAGAAAAAATAATTTTATATATAACTGTTAACATATGATGGGCATCGGGTAATAACTTATATCGTGTTTACGAATTCATCAAGTGGAGGGAACATATCATGAAATTTTTCTTGGATACAGGGAATGTGGAAGAAATCAAACGGATCGAACGTCTGGGTCTGGTGGATGGAGTCACGACTAACCCGTCTTTGATTGCCAAAGAAGGTCGCGTATTTAAAGAAGTCATTCAGGAGATCTGTGGCGTTGTTAAAGGCCCGGTCAGTGCTGAAGTTATCGGTCTCAAAGCCGAGGATATGTTGAAGGAAGCTTATGAAATTGCAGAATGGGCACCGAATGTAGTTATTAAACTGCCGATGACCGAAGATGGGCTGTATGCTTGTCATGAGTTAACGCAAAAAGGGATTAAAACCAATGTCACGCTGATCTTCTCCGCAGCACAGGGCCTGATGGCAGCGAAAGCTGGTGCAACCTACATCAGTCCATTCGTTGGGCGTCTGGATGATATTGCGGTGGATGGCATGAAACTGATTCGTGATCTGCGTCTTATTCTGGACATGTATGATCTGCCTTCCGAGATTATCGCAGCAAGCATTCGCAATATCAAACACGTCGAAGATGCAGCCCTTTCCGGTGCGCACATTGCCACCATTCCAGGTTCGCTTCTGCCGACACTTTGGAAGCACCCACTGACGGACAGCGGGATTGAACGTTTCCTGAAAGACTGGGAATCTGTACCGAAATAAATGGCTACCAGTGCCCAAGTCTTTGGGCGGTCTGAACATAAAACCTTTCGCTTTGCAGAGGAATCTGCGGGCGAAAGGTTTTTTTAACTCGGTTTACATAGTTTCCGATTTCCGGTTAGATTTAGCCAATAAGAAGTACAGTACTTGTCTCATTAATGTCGTTGTTACTTTCTGGTCCAGTGTCCACGTACTGTCCTTCTTTTTCAGGACAACGGTGCATAAGGTTAACTATAGCCTATAGCTCATCCCGCAGGGGAGGGACACTTCGATGATGAGAAGAAAATGGCGAAGCCGGAAACGCCGTAAGCCGCCAAGCGGCAAGCGCAAAATGTGGTTGATCATTTTATTGGTCACTGCGTTTTGTTTGATGCAGGGCTTTGCTTATGTGGATAAAAAAATGAAGCCCCCCATCATGCACTTGGCCAAGATCAGAGTGAAGCAGATTGCGACCGAAGCGATCAACAAGGCGATTACAGCACAGGTTGCAGATGGAAAAACCAACGAAGGATTGATTGACTGGAAGACGGATACCGCCGGGAAAGTGTCCGGTTTCATGCTGAACTACAATGAGCATATGCGAATCACCGCAAGTACAATGAATATTGTGCAATCCACGCTGCAGAATGTACACATGTTAAAAGAAAAAATCCCGCTGGGGCAGGCGCTGGGAAGTCCGGTGATGGCTTCATTTGGCCCGAGTATACCGGTTCGTATTGAGCCCCAAGGCGCTGTCAAAGTGGACCTCAACACCCGTCAGCAAAATGCGGGGATTAACATGATTTTGGTGGAAGTGTACATTCACATCATTGCTGAGGTCGCCGTCGTGGTGCCCTTCGACATGGAGCCCGAAACGGTCGATACGGAAATCCCGATCTCCTACCTGCTGGTTGTCGGGGATGTGCCGATGTATTATTATGATAATCAGGGCAAGCCGGTAGGCAGTAACGGAAGTAATGCCCCAGCTATTGCGCTGCCATCAGGTCATACGGGTGTATCAAGTGGTAATGGAGTAACTGCGAATCCCCCTAGCCAGAACCAGCAACAGACGCCGTCAGACCCTTTGCAAGGGAACGAGCTTGAACAATTTGAGCCGGATGATCTGCCTGATGTGAATGGGGGCGTACAGTCTAACAAGGGCGCGCACCCGTAATACAGACTAATTTTTAGTAAAAGACTTTAAGTACAAAATGAGAAAAGGGGCCTCTATTGAAGAGGCCCCTATTTCGAATGTCATTGTACTCCTAGCGGGAACGCTTATATTGACATATGCTCGTCTCACTTGCTTTTCTTATTCTTCTGTTTGCGTTCTTCCTGTTCCCAATGTTTCAGCTGTGGATAAGGGTCGAACGACCATTCGTGCAGTCCACTGTCACGGTAGATCCCATAGTGCAGATGCGGAGGGAATTTGCCCTGTGTCCCAGGTTTACCGTAACCCGAACTGCCAACCCAACCCACGACCTGACCTGGAATAACAACTTCACCGATGCGAGCACTTTTATCAAAACCCGACAGGTGGGCGTAATAGTGATAATGATTGTTCAAATCCCGGATACCGATACGCCAGCCGCCAAACGGATTCCAGCCTTTAATCTCCACGACCCCATAACAGGTGCTGCGCACCGGCAGACCATGTGGAGCGAAGATATCCGTTCCCTCATGAATGCGATAACCGCCCCAACTTCGTTTTGTCCCCCAGGTGCTGCGATAGGAGTAATTGGTTCCGAGCGGGACCGGGAAGGCGTGTCCAAACAGATCCAGATTGTCAAAATGTTTATATAACTTCGCGAATTGCTGTATCCGTTGCACAGCACGGGAGTTGTGATAATATTCCCACAGGGCGATGTTGAAGTCCTCTTGCTTGTTTCCGTAACCCTGAATGACCGAAGCCATGCTGTACAGCACATCCTGATCATTGTTAGCATCCGCTATACCGTCTCCTGAACCGTCACGTCCATATCCTTTGAAAAAAAGAATGGATTCCGGATGTTGATCCGTCTCATCAGGATTTAGCCATCCTCTCCAGGCCGGAGGAGTCATGAAAATACCTGTAAGCCGCTCCGGATGCTTGCGATCCTTTGGATGTGCGCGAGTAATTGTTCGTTCATACTGATCAATTGCGGCTAGCCTATACCAGGGAATCTGAGTCATCTGACCGATGGTCTCATATAAATGGCGACGTGCAGCGAAAATTTCTGCGGGTTTTAACTCGGTGGCCTGTGGTTTCGGAGTAGTCCCGACAGGTTCACTGTAAACGTCAACAGATAAACATGGGAGAAGCAGCGTACCTGCAAGTAAGGTTTTGATCCAAAATCGGTACGTGTGCCTGGAGGTCAAGCGTTGTTGCACTGGGAAGCAGCCCCTTTCCAATAGAATGATACAAGGTACCCGATGAACCAAGCTAAAGGTTAGCGTTCTTCAAAAGTTCTCGTTTTATCCATGTAAGCACTTGGGATGAATCGAATGAACCAAATTGTCCATATCGGGTATGAATGCACAAGATGTGACAAATGGGGGTTTTTCCAACGCTTTCATGGTATAATATGTTCCGAGCAACAGCCTAACTTCAGTTAGAAAGAAGGTTTATGCATTGGCAAAACGTGTTAAAGAACCGAAGCCGGATTGGATTCGGATCAAATTGACAACCGGCGATAACTATCAGGAAATGAAAACGATGATGCGTTCCAAAACGCTGCATACGGTATGTGAGGAAGCGCGGTGTCCGAATATTTATGAATGCTGGGCTAATCGAACGGCCACTTTTATGATATTGGGCGATATTTGCACAAGGGCATGCCGTTTTTGCGCGGTGAATACAGGCTTGCCAACGGAGCTTGATTTGCAGGAACCAGAACGTGTGGCGGAAGCAGCAGAGCAGATGAATCTGCAACACTGCGTCATTACAAGTGTAGCCCGTGATGATCTGAAGGATGGAGGAGCTACAATTTTTGCAGAGACAGTTAAGGCCGTACGGCGGCGGTTGCCATTGTGCAGTGTTGAAGTGCTCATTCCAGACTTTCTGGGCGATCGGGAATCTTTGCAGATTGTAATGGATGCCAAACCGGACATTCTGAATCACAATATTGAGACGGTTGAGCGGTTGTCAGACAAAGTGCGTGCCAAGGCAAAATATAAACGTTCACTGGAATTGCTTGCTCGTGCCAAAGAAATGCAACCTAACATCCCAACGAAATCAAGCATTATGCTTGGTGTAGGTGAGGAATATAATGAAATTTTATCAACCATGGATGATCTTCGTGCGGTAAACTGTGATATTATGACGATTGGTCAATATTTGCAGCCATCCGAGAAACATCTGTATGTTGAAAAGTATTATCCGCCAGAGGAGTTCGCTGCATTGAAACAGGAAGGATTAAAACGTGGGTTCAGCCACGTCGAGTCCGGCCCGATGGTACGCAGCTCCTACCATGCGCATGAACAGGTGAAATCGGCCACCAAACATGCTGAACAGGCGGCAACACACGCGTGATGGAGGATACCGGATTGGAAGAAGAAAAAAGCACAGAACAGATTCAGGACCAACTCCAGGAGCAGATCCAGGAGCCAGTTCAAGAATCTGTTGTTGAATCGGTTGAAGAAAAGCCCAAAGAACCGGTCATTGTACAGATCGGCGGCAAAAACTATGAAATCGTCCAGAACCACAAAGAGGGTTGGAATCCAGAGGTCTTCCGTGATCGTTACAGTGAGGTGCTGGAGCGTTATGATTATATTATCGGAGACTGGGGTTATAGCCAGTTAAGATTAAAAGGCTTTTACCGTGATAACCATCCGAAAGCGACGAAGGATTCCACGATCGCCAGTATGGTGGACTATATCAATGAATATTGCAACTTTGGCTGTGCGTATTTTGTGCTCCAGAAGAGCAAAGATCAGCCTCAAGCCAAAACAAAAAGCGGTTCCTGAGAAGGACCGCTTTTTTGGTGTCTTTATTTTAGTCAAGAAATGCCGTGCGAACCCGGTTCCAGAATGGATAAGGACGGAAACGCGCGAAACTGACCTTGTGACTGGATACCTGACAACGGACGGATATCAGATCCTCCACCATCACATTCACATGATCAATCGTCATCAATAACCGCTGATCCTTGCGGGAGAAAATATCACAATGATGGTGCTTGGGCAAAATGACCGGTGAACCAAGTGTCCGATAGACCCGGTTATTAATTGAAGCAATCTCCGCAATCTGAATAGCCTCGATGGTCGGATGAACCATGGCGCCGCCAAGGGCCTTGTTGTATGCCGTGCTGCCTGAAGGCGTGGATACACAGATTCCATCGCCGCGAAACATCTCGAATGTCACGTCGTTAATATCGACCTGGGCCACGACGGTACCGTCTACACCTTTTAACGTAAATTCATTAAGAGCGATGTAAGAGGAATTCCCCGACTTTTTCCGAATCTCAAGCTCCAACAGCGGATATTGGACAATGCGTGGTTTGAGACGCTCCGGATCTCCCTTGCCACTCATCAGCCTGACTAATTCCCGTAATTCTTCCTTCTTCCAATCGGCATAAAAGCCGAGATGGCCTGTATGAACCCCAACAAAAGCAATATCCGGAATACGGTCGATGAAATTGTGAAATGCCTGCAGCATCGTACCATCGCCCCCGATGGAGATGACAATCTCCGGCGATTCTGCATCCAGCTTGAACCCTTCTTCCTTCGCCAGCGCATGAAACTGCTGACTGAGATCAATCGATAACTGGTCTCCGCGGTCTTGAACATAGTATCTCAAGATGAAAGCTCCTTTGTGGTCATTATACTACCGATGATAATCAATTCCGCGGAAGAACACAACGTTTGGAAGCATATTCAGTTAAATATAGATGAATGAGCGACTTATTTTTTGACATGTCGTCTTGGCTTGAAGATATAACTTAATATCGTAAGCAATAACAACAACATAATGATACTCGCAAAAACAATGACCCCCGTCAGGACGATCAGTCCCCAGTCCGGTGTATACGTCGATAACGATGGGATTACACCAGGCTCCATGAGAACGGGTGAAGCGGAACGCCCCATCATGGGGGTCCACAATAGCAGGACCAGCACAGGTGCGATTAGCGCATGAATCGCTCTGGCAAATAAAAAGGGACCATATCTCATGGGGGTGTTGCTAAGAATACTCATAATCTGTGCATGGACGGATAATCCGCCCCAGGAGAGAACAAAGGCTGCTGCCGCCACTTTATATATCAGTGGAATGGAAGTGCTGACACCTCCGGCCTCTTTGGCCCCCAGTGTGACTTCAAATAGCCCCCCGACCAAGCTAGGAGATAAGGATGGAGGAAGTCCGCTATATCTAAGCAGTTGCTCGGTTATGCCGTATAATCCGCCAAGCCAACCGGTCTGTACAAGCAACTCCATTATGACCGAGAAGAATACAACCAGTCCTCCTACGATAATAATAAGGCGAAGGGATGAGGAGACGGCGTGGCGCAGCAGTTCACCGAATACCCGTCCGTCAGCCTTTCTTGCCTCATGCATTGCATAGATGGCCCGGACCAGTCTGTTTCTAGGTATTTGCTCCGATGGAGATGCAGAAGAGATGTCTGGCTGTGAGCCTTTCGCTGTACCCCCGTGAAAACGCATGAGCATACCCACCAGAAAAGCTGCAGCGTAATGACTTGCAACCAATAGCGGAGCAATGGCGACATTATGGAAGAACCCAACCGATACGGCTCCAATCATGAAGATTGGATCGGAGGATGTGGTGAAGGCAACGAGCCGTTCTCCTTCTTCCCGGGTAACCAGCTTTTGTTCCCATAACTGTGCGGTCAGTTTCGCCCCTGTAGGATAACCGGATGCACAGCTCACGGCAAATACAAAACCACCGCTTCCGGGAACACGAAACAATGGACGCATCAGTGGATTCAGCAAGGTACCCAGAAAATGAACAATGCCAAAGCCGAGCAGCAGCTCGGACAGCACCAAAAAAGGAAAAAGGGAGGGAAACAATACGTCCCACCAGATGGACAGTCCGCGTACACCTGCATGCCAGGTTTCCGCTGGATACAAGACCATTAACACACAAAGGATCAGGAGAGCGAGTGTGACCAGGACATGGGTGAGTCGTTGTGAAGCAGCCATGAATTCTTCTCCTTTACTTTTGGATTGGTCGGTGTGCGGAAATCTGTGATGCTATTGCCATCAATATATGAAAAAAAGTGGACAAACAGTACAAAATTATACGTAGAAAGCGCTTGCAAAAGTGGCTGTGTTTTTGAGTGATGTGTGCTAAAATGAGAAAAACGCCTGAACGTCACCTAATTGTCTCCAAGGTGGAATTCAAATCGGATGGAGTGATGATCATGAGTCTTGTCACCGGAATCCTGGTCTGTGCTTTTGTATATGTGATACGTGCCTCGCTAGTACGCTCTGAGGAAGAGGACTGGCGGAGTTATTAATGGAATATCTAGTGCGCCAACCTATGTGGTTGGCGCTTTTTTTGTGTTAGGTTCCGAAGAAGGTTCTATATACAGATGGCAGGGGAGGCGTCCTGATGATTTCATGTTATATAGGACTTTTTGGTTTTTTTTGATAGAATGGAGATAAAGGCTTCTGTGGCCTGGATATTGTTACTGTTTTCACAATGTTCACGGAACGTGTAATATATGGCAAAATTCGACATCAGAAAGGGGAATCAGACGAATGAATCCCAGTTTGAGTATTTATGACAATCTTGGCGGTGAGAAAGGTGTTCGCGCACTGGTTGAGGCCTTCTATCCAATCGTTCAGCAGAACGAGCAACTGGCTCCGCTTTTCCCGGAAGATATTCAGCCGGTTATCGACAAGCAGTATATGTTTTTGTCTCAGTTTTTTGGAGGACCAGGGCTTTTTTCCGAGGCGTTCGGACATCCGATGATGCGTGCCCGTCATATGCATTTTGAAGTGACCGTTGAACGGGCTGAGGCTTGGCTTGCATGCATGGATCAAGCCTTAACACAGATCGGTGTGGAGGAGCCTTTGCACTCGTTTATCCTGCAGCGTTTATCCGGGCCTGCACATCATTTTGTGAATACACCGTAGTTCCGAATATGATTATAAGCGTACGGGAGAGGGATGGAATAGATTGGAATTAGAGCCGCTATATAAGGTGAAAGTGACTTGTCATTATTGCGAAACCGAGTATGACACTTCACGGGTAAGACCGAGTTTGAAAAGGCCCTACCGGACAGATTCAGATTTTTGTGCTTACTACAAGCTGGAGAATCCGGATTTTTATGTGGTTCGCATCTGTCCACAGTGCGGGTTTGCTTCCACGGAGAACGCAACGGAGCATTTGAATGATGCTCAACGCAAGGCTTTTAAGGAACAGATCGGTAATCGCTGGGTAAAACGTGACTATAGCGGAGCTCGGACACTGGACCAGGCGCTGGCTACGTACAAGCTTGCCTTGCTGTGCGCACAGGTTATCCAGGAGAAAGACCGTGTCGTCGCTGGTCTGTTACATCATATAGCTTGGTTGTATCGTTATATGGAGGACCATGCACAGGAACATCGCTTTCTCGAATTTAGCCTTGAAGCTTATGTGAAGGTGTTCGAACGGGAGGGAACGGGTGGCAATGAAGCCAAACTGTTGTATTTACTCGGGGAATTGAACCGCAGGGTAGGACGGTTTAATGAAGCAGTGCAATGGTTCAGCAAGGTCATTCATGACAAGCGGATCACCGATGCGGCCATGATTCGTGCTTCAAGGGAACAATGGGCCGTGCTGCGTGAACAGATGATCTCCGGTAAGATGGAGCTGCCTGAAGAGATGCTTGAAGCAGACAAAGAGGCTGCGAAGCGCAGCCCCCTCTAGGTTGATCTTACATTAGTTGCGGACAGGACGGCTGGATAACAAATAGTCACTGTCATTGTCGATCACGGTCATGCTGGTATTACAGCAGGGAAAGACGAGTAATTTCTTTTTGCCTTCGCGGATGCGCACAAGCTCTTTCGGTTTGAGGGGGAGCAGCACGTTGCTTGCATGACAGTAGGGACATTGCTGTACATAGATGTCTCCCATCACAATATCGTAAGGCCAGCTGTTCTCAAAGGGAATCATTCTTGTTCGCCTTCTGGTGCGGAAGGTTTGGAGGCTTCTTGTTTGGCGAGTTCCGCAATCTTCTGCATTAGGATATGTTGGGGCATGTGCATCAGATGTTCCAAAGGTACGCCCAAGGATTCTGCTAATTTGACGGCTGTATCAGCCGATACTTGTAAAGGTTTCATACGTTTACCTCCTGAAAGTTACTATAAGTATTTCTCTAGTATAGAGATACAGTGAACAGAAAACCAGTTTTTAATTCAATCCTAACCATCCAATTTATAGAGAGAGGTGCCTTATTAAATGAAAACGCCATTACACCCCGTATGGGATCTGGAGTCCATTTTTAGTGGAGGTTCTTCCTCCGAGACATTCGCTGCGTATCTGATTGAACTGGAAGAGGATGTACGTAAACTGCAACAACTATTGAACGAAACACCTGCACCGACTTCATTAGAAGAGACGACAGCTTTTGATCCCATTTTGGAACTGCTGCAAAGCTGTTATGTCCGCATATCGGAAGGTTCTGCGTTTGTATCCTGCCTCTCATCGCAAAACCAGAAGGACAAGAAGGCAACCCAGCTTCAGGGGGCCATCAGTTCTATTGCTGCGATGCTGAACGGCAGCAAATCGAAGTTCGATAATACACTCAGTCAGACGTCAGATTCGGTGTGGGACACCTGGATTGCTCGGGAGGATATTCAGCCGCTTGAATTTGTACTGAACGAGAGTCGCACGCTGGCTCGTGAGAAGCTGTCGCCGGAACTTGAAGGTCTTGCACTGGATCTGGGTGTGGATGGTTACCATGGTTGGGGCAAATTCTATAACACGATTGTCAGCAAGGTGAACATTCCATTTGAGCAAAATGGGGAAACGGTCATGCTGTCGGCAGGGCAAGCTGCCAACAAACTGAGCGATAGTGATCGGAATGTACGTGAGACGGTATTTGCAAACTGGGAACAGGCTTGGACGGATGTCGAAGATTTCTGCGCAGACACACTGAACCACCTCGCGGGATTCCGTCTGAAGTTATATGAGAAACGTGGCTGGCATGATATCCTCAAGGAACCTCTGGCCATCAACCGGATGTC
Source organism: Paenibacillus sp. CB74 (assembly GCF_055687625.1). NCBI lineage: Bacteria > Bacillati > Bacillota > Bacilli > Caryophanales > Paenibacillaceae > Paenibacillus > Paenibacillus sp. CB74. Next base: position 6,558,443 of record NZ_CM146009.1, read on the forward strand.
CCGTCAGACACTGGATACGATGTGGGATGTAATTAATGGTGCCAAACCTGCACTTGTTCAATATCTGGAGCGCAAGGCAGAACTGCTCGGGGTAGACAAGCTCAGTTGGAGCGATGTAGACGCCCCTGTAGGTAAGTCGAGTGGCAAAATCACTTACGATGAGGCAGCTATCAATATCGTTGAACAGTTTGCCAAGTTCAGTCCTAAACTTTCTTCTTTTGCAGAGATGGCTTTTGAGAAACGCTGGATTGAAGCTGAAGACCGCCCCGGCAAGCGTCCAGGTGGATTCTGTACATCTTTGCCACTTAGCAAAGCAACCCGAATTTTCATGACCTTCTCCGGGACACCGTCCAATGTGTCGACTCTTGCGCATGAACTTGGTCATGGATATCATCAACACATTATGGAAGAGTTGCCTGCGTTGAATCAACGTTACGCGATGAATGTGGCTGAGACAGCGTCCACGTTTGCTGAATTGATTGTAGCAGATGCCCTTGTGCAGGCGGCAACAGATGAACAAGAGAAGCTGGCTTTATTGGAAGACAAGATACAGCGAAGTGTGGCTTTCTTTATGAATATCCATGCCCGGTTCCTGTTTGAGAATCGTTTCTATGAACAACGCAAAAAAGGCCTGGTTAACGCGGATGAACTATCCCAATTAATGGTGGATGCTCAGCAGGAAGCGTTCTGTGGTGTACTTGCATCAGATCATCCACATTTCTGGGCATCCAAGCTGCATTTCTATCTGACAGGTGTGCCATTCTATAACTTCCCATACACGTTTGGGTACATGTTCAGTGCGGGAATCTATGCGAGAGCACAGCAAGAAGGCACAGCATTTGCAGATAAATATGATGATTTGTTACGAGATACAGGGCGTATGACGGTCGAAGAACTTGCGCAGAAACATCTGGGTACAGACCTGACACAACCGGAATTCTGGCAAAATGCTGCGGACTTGGTTATTGCCGATATTGAGCAGTTTTTGCAGATGACAGCACCCCAAAAATAGGTTGAATGTAATAGGTTGAATATATATGAAAGGCTGCAATTCCGTGTTAACAAACACAGGATTGCAGCCTTTTTTTATACAGAATCCTTATTTTTGATTCTCAAATATTTTGTCGCAAATGAACGAAAAAACTCACTTTAAGGAAGGGAAATGGCAATTAATTGCGCAATATATAGTTAAAAATACCCAAGTTTGCCGTTGTTTGTTGAACATGCGCAAATGATGTCATATAATGAGTCGTAAGTCCTTGTTACATAGGACTATAAGCATGTAGGAGGAGTGTTATTATGAAAATCGACCAGCTTTCATTAGCACGTCAGTTAGATTTAGTATTTAAAGAGCTTGATCATGAGTTGTCAGGGTTAGATTCAGGGGTAGTTTTTGTGCAAATACGAAACAACGTAATTGGGAAGTTCGGTATTCGACATAATCCGATAACTGGACGGGATGGGCAGATGGATTTGGAAGAGAAGGGACTAAACGAAACCCAGAGAACTTCTTTCCGGGCGATGGCACTGGAAACTTTGAAATTCAAACGCAATTGGACACATGGCGAAATATCGTACGACTTCACAGTAAGACAAGGTATGATTCTGGTAGATGCAACAATGGAGTCCAATTACAATATGGCGAGTCTCATGATTCGTTACCCTAGAACCAATACATACAAGGATTCTGATATGGAGTCGACCTCATAATTCGTTACACAAGAGAAAGCGGCACTTCCGAAGAAGGCCGCTTTTGGATTCTGCTTAGCTCAAGCAATAATTACGAGCTTACGAACGACCCGATAATTGCTGCTCAGCGATTTGCACCAGACGTTTAGTGATGTATCCACCCAGAGAACCTGTCTCACGGGAAGTATAGTTACCGTAGTAACCATCTTGTGGAATAGTTACACCCAGCTCTTGTGCAGCTTCCATTTTCAATTGTTGCAATGCTGCAGTTGCTTGGGGAACGACCAGGTTGTTGGAGCGGCTACCGCTACCTTGGTTTTGACCTCCGTACATATGTGTCACCTCCTTATGGGTTGGTGATGTTAGTATGGTTAGAGAATAAGGAAATATACATGATATGGCGTAAGGAAATATATGGTTAATTATTGGTGCGCGGATCACATAAAAAAGCCGACCCAATGTGGGTCGGCAAGTTGTACATGGTATCGAAATATATGTTGATCAGCGTAAACAGTATAGATGATGATTAGCTCACTTAGTCTGTAGGAGGTATAACCTCAATACGTGTAAATAGCTCAACAGGCTGTTCCGGTTCCAGGCGAATCAATCCCGTCTGTTCATCCGATAAATCCAAATTAGGTGCATCCGGGAGCCAAGTGTACGGTTCAATGCACAAAAACTGATCGGATTCCCCTTTGGTGAAGAGAACCCAGTGTTTGAAAAATGTTTCATCTGCTGAATATTTCAGCGTATATCCATCTTGCCTCCGTAAGTAAGCCGCAGCCGGTTCACCTTCGGTCGCTTTCAACAGCGTATCCCAGTTACGTCCCTGCAAGTTGATGCCTTCGTTAAGAGCAGACCATTCACCCAGGGATTCCAGCTCACCTGTTGGTAGTTGTTCTTCATTCTGACCGTATATTCCGGAAACAGGAAGTTGCAGTGTCCAATCGGCAGGTTTGCCGTCTAACAAAAACCATGTATGATAGCCCATCCCAAAAGGAGCAGGCGTTGAGCTCAGATTGGTGACTCGCAGACGCTGGCTAAATACAGCGTTTTGCAGACTGAACGTCATCTCAAGTTTCAGAGGAATCGGGAATTGAGCCATCCAGTGTTCTTCATTTTCAGTCAATAATTCGGTCGTAATTGCACATCCGTCTTCATCTTCCTCGATATCACTGACACACCAGGATTGGGTACGGTGGAGACCGTGAATATGGTTGTCATTTGCCGTGTTCTGATCGAACTGGTAACGGACACCTTCATATTCGAATTGTCCCCGATGAATGCGTCCTGGTGGAATCAGGAGAGGAACGCCAAAATGGTACGGCTTCTGCAGATAAAAGGCAAGATCGTCTTCATCCGGACGGCGGACGATATCCCTGTCCTGCACTAAATCCCGAATAGAAATAATGTTATTTCCAAGACGTGGCAGCAGGGTGATTTCCAATTCACGGCTATGTAGGATATACGTGTCGTAACCATTCCATTGGCCTTTGGTCACTTGTTTCATATCGATGCTCCTTTTCCCACTTGAAATCTGTCTGCAAGCAGTTGTAATGATTGTACTGCTGCAGGCGTGTCATTGTGTACATGCCAGCTATTTCCTGCGCTGCTTCTTGTGAAGCAGGCATGTTAATAAGCAATTCCATCATAACAGATTTCAGTGTCTCGGGTAAAAAAGTTCAACTCATTTTGACATTCGCGCCTGTGCGCATTAAGATGGAACTCTAAAGGTACGTATTCAAATTGAATGATATAAATCGATGACAGGGATAAGTAGGCCAAGAGAATTCTCTTCAGAAAGCCGGTGGTTGATGCGAACCGGTGTGAACTCTTTACTGAATGGACCCTTGAGTGTGGATTTGAACAGGTTAAGCCAGAGACGGGCTTGCCTCACTAGAGTCTGCCGTATAATCCACGTTACGGAACAATGAAGGCGTTTCTTCAGCTTGACTTGATTGAGGGTCAGGGGCAATGGAAGAAAAGCGAATAAGGGTGGCACCACGGTCTCACGTCCCTTGCGGATGTGGGGCCTTTTTGCGTTCGCAGAGAATGGCAGGAGCTTTTTATATACAATCAGGGAGGCGTTATGTGCAATGAAAACTGTACTTTCAGGTATTCAACCAAGTGGTAAGCTCACATTGGGCAACTATATTGGTGCAATCAAAAATTTTGTAAAACTCCAGCATGACTATCAATGTCATTTCATGGTGGTAGATCTTCATGCCATTACCGTGGCTCAAGAGCCAGCAGCATTGCGTGAACAATCGGAAGCGGTAGCTGCGCTGTTTCTTGCAGCAGGTATTGATCCTTCGAAATCTAACGTATTTCTGCAATCCCATGTACCGCAGCATGCCGAATTGGGCTGGTTGATGACGACGCTGACCTCCATGGGTGAGCTTGAACGCATGACTCAGTTTAAGGATAAATCATCCGGGAAAGATTCCGTTGGTGCCGGACTGTTCGTGTATCCATCATTAATGGCGGCTGATATTTTGTTATACAATGCTGATCTTGTACCTGTAGGTGAAGACCAGAAGCAGCATCTGGAGCTGACACGTGATCTGGCTGGGCGTTTTAACCACCGTTATGGGGAGTACTTCACCATTCCAGATCCGTATATCCCACAGGTAGGTGCACGGGTAATGTCACTTGATGATGCCTCTTCGAAGATGAGTAAAAGTAATCCTAATGCCGGCAGCTATATTGCCCTGCTGGATCCGCCGGATGTCATTCGCAAAAAGATCAGCCGTGCCACTACAGATTCGGGACGTGAAGTCGTCTATGATCCGGCAAACAAACCGGAAGTTAGTAATCTGATGAGTATCTACGCGGAATGTGCGGGTATGACGCTTAAGGAAGTAGCTGAGCGTTATGAAGGCAAGATGTACGGTCCGTTCAAAAAAGAACTGGCTGAAGTGGTTGTGTCTGTTATCGAACCGCTGCAACAACGATATAATGAGATTCGCGAGTCTGGCGAATTGGCCGATGTTCTGGAGACGTCAGCTCGTCGTGCAGAAGAAGTTGCTTCTCAAACGTTGAGTGCCGTGAAAGAACGTATGGGGTTTGTTCCTAGACGTAAACTGTAGTGCTGCTGAACAAAATTATAGTTAAAGAAATGAATAGTTAACATAAATAAAGAGGAGTCCTATTAAGGGCTCCTCTTTATTAATACGTTCAAACTTGCGTTAGAATATGACCTGCTCAAGAAGTGGGCTCTGAAGTAGCCGAGCGAACTTCCTGCCGTTCTTTTTTGGCACGAATGACAAAGCCCCAGCCAATGTTGGCAATGGACAGGACGAACAGGAGCGTAGCAAGCCAACCGGAGTAAGAGATTGTGATTGCTGTAACCGTTAACAAGATAATGGATGAAAACGCGAACCATAAGGATAAACCTTTGCTCATTGGGAAAAACCTCCATCTACAAATTTAGTAAAATTCCGTATAACCTGAAGCCTACGAGCCATAATAATCTTGCAAGCTTGCAATGACATTACAGACACAGATTGAAGGGAGATTATAAATATGGCTCAAGGATCTCGTTCTAACAACTTGGTGGTACCTCAAGCAAATTCTGCATTGCAACAATTGAAAATGGAGGCTGCACAGGAACTGGGTGTAACTATCCCGCAAGATGGTTACTATGGTAACTACACTTCCCGTGAAACAGGATCTTTGGGTGGATATATCACCAAACGTCTGGTACAAATCGCTGAGCAGTCTCTGGCTGGGTCTGGCAAATAATTTATCTTAACCAACAGCAATAAAAGAATAAACAGAAAGCCCGGGGCGGAAACGCTCCGGGCTTTCTCGCGTATCAGTTCCTATAACTGATTGTGCCTTGCCATGCTCACTTCGTCAAGGGCGTGCGGATAAAAGTTTTTTATCCATCTTCTCATCGCTTAACCAGCCTACATACGTATCAATCGTTTCAAAATTCCGGTCCATCACAATTACAGCGACAAATGGATATTGTTTTCGGTGTCGATAACGTACATCTGCCCAGCGGACCTTGTAACCGGCAGGCAGTTCTTCCACTTCTGCCACCGCATAAGAGGTGAAGTAGAGGAAAGCACTGACTTCCGGTGATTTGCGTGAAGCAGCAACGGCCGCATGAGTAGAAGACGAGGCGTGCAGACTCCATACCAGATTAGAACCATCCATTTTGCCGATCACATAACTGCCGTCCTCGACTCGTTTAACCACATGCCAGCGATTCCAGGATATCGTTGGAATGACGATGTATTTAGCCTGTTCTGGGCTATTATCTAAACGTCTGACTTTTCTGACCGCTTGTGCACGAGCAATCGTTCGCCATATATAATATATACCGGTCAAACTATACAGCGTAACGAAGAGTGGTGCAGGGGCGATCAGATCAAAGGCCCATAACAGGATAGCTACGACATGCGTAGTGAATAGAAACGGATCAAAAATATGAATGATGTTCCAGGCGATCCAGCGTTCCGTAAAAGGCCGGGCGGCTTGGGTTCCATAGGTGTTGAACAGATCGGTGAATACGTGAAAGCCTACGGCTACAGCGGTCCAGATGGCAACGTGTCCAATGGGGACACCAGGGAATATCAGGGCAATGACGCCGGTGATGAGCAGAACCCATAACAGGAGAAATGGCAGAGAGTGTGACAAGCCCCGATGATTCCGAATGTAAAGTGAGTTGCTTTTGAGACGTAACGCAGTATCGATGTCAGGGGCCTGGGAGCCAGCAATCGTGCCAACCATTACCGCAGCTGCAAGCATTGGACTCGTTGCGACAACAGGATCAACATAAGCCAGACCAGCTAGACCAATCCCCATGACAAAATGTGTAGAGGTATCCATAAACGTCTCCTTTGTGTGGTGTATCGTTCTAAGGCATATTACTTCTCTATCTAGGTGATACCCATATATAGTGTATAATATCCGTCTGTCCGGATGCAAAACATCCCTAATTTCAAAGTTATGATAATAACTTGGTCCATACCCAATAAATGTACGTAGTTTGTCAAACTATTTTGGCATTTCTTATGATAAACTTTATATCGGAAACAGAGAGAAATTTCATCAGAGTATACGAGGTCAGCTTGTTCCATAAATATGTATGGGCATTGTTACGACAAACCGTTACAATAATATAGAATCTCATAAAAAGTAGGTTTCTTGGAGTACATATGTCACAGTAGATGGATGAAGCCAAACAAATGTGATTTTGGATTTACTTATGTATGCGTATTCATAAGAGAAGATACAGAAGGGACGAGGAAGATGCTGAAAAAGTACATATGGACCTGGATACTACTCGGGCTCGCACTGATTATGGTTGTGTATCTGATGTGGGGCACATTATTTGTCAGTAAGGAGAAATTACCCGAGATTCGCGAGATCCAATCCTTTTCCATGGAAAATGTAGATGGCAGTACGGTATCACTGGAGGATACTCAAGGGAAAGTCCGTTTGTTCTACTTTTATTTCACCAGTTGTCCGGATGTCTGCCCTATTACGACGTTCACGTTATCCCAAGTGCAGGATCTGTTGAAAGAGGACGACACCTTCGGTAAAGATGTCTCGTTTGTATCCATTTCATTCGACCCGAAAGTCGATACGAGAGAGAAGATTAAGACGTTTGCGGATCGCTTTCATGCGGATTATTCCGGATGGTACTTCTTGCGAGGGGATATGGACAAAACAAAACAGTTCGCCAGGGATTCATTCCAGATCCTGATTGAAGGCGAGAATAAAGACGATTTTGCCCATATGAACATGATTGGCTTGGTGGATCAGAATAACCAGCTGCGCAAGGTATATAATGCGTTTAATACAGAGGACGTTGTACCTGCTGTCATTGCCGAGGATATTCGCAATCTGATCAAGGAATAATCACTGGATAACTGTAAAGGCTGCCTTCAGGTTGGATATCAACCTAAGGCAGCCTTTTGGCATTTCTTTTAAAAGGAAGGATGTTCAGGGTATTGGATGTATGTCTCTAACCCGGCTTTCTCCAGCTGGGCAATGATATACTCATCAGGTGTTCCTTCCACACCCGCATATCCTCGTCGTGTATACATCTGTACTGCATCCGGGAATGCATCCCGAAGCACACCTCTAATTTTTTTGCCGGAACTGTCATTATCCATAAATAAATAAACTTCATCATACCCGACTTGTTTACGCAATGTCTCCAGCTTAAGTGAATTAAGCGTTCCAAACGTGCATAAAATGTTGATTTCGGGTCCAACCAGACGTTTCAGTTTGCTTCGATCATTCTTACCTTCCACAATGACATGAATAGGCATGATATTCACCTCTTGTTCGAGAGCTTATGTCGACATTCCCCGGGAAATGTTACAGCGAAAATCGACGGATTATATAAAATGGACCCCTTTTCTTTACACTGTTCACCACGCGGACAGGAGCACCTTGGATTTCTAAATTCTTTTTCATTTACATCAGGAAATAAATCTGATCAATAGTGGCCGTTACGGTTACGGATCGTTTCTTCGATCGCTGTTGTCTCCAAATTTCTGATTGATTTTTTATAGGTTGAAATGTGGAGACAAAGGCGAACGCTACCGCTTCTTCAAAATCGATTCCGTCCCCTTCACTACTTCCAATGATCGTCCATACCTAATGATGATATTTAAGAAAAAGTTGAAATCTTGAAGACAGCGCTTATGCCTTTTAGGCCGTTCCGTTCGTGTGTAAAACGTTAGTCCATTTTATATAGTTTAGCTGTAAATGGGGGAATGATGCAAAGCTAATGAAAATACAGGCCTAACTGCTGTCATAACGTAAGGAGAGAGAGACTGATCGAAATTTAATTGAATATACTTTTCGGATCGGCGAGGGAAGCTTCGCGTCTGGATGTATAGTATGGAAGCAGCAGCATACCTATCATTAACAAAACAAAGGCGATGAAATAGGGCGATAACCCGACACGGAGTTGTCCAGCCGTGATGGGGCCGATAAATGAGCCGATGGAAGTGGCGATGGATTGCAGCGAGAAAATGCGGCCTAACCTGCTTCCACCGCTCAGACGGATAAATAGGGTAGCCATAGCTGGAAAGATAATGCCTTTGGACATTCCGAGTACAAATAATACGGTAGACAACGGAATTTGCGGAATGGCGGCCATTGCAAAAAAGCACAAGGACATCAGCAGCACACCCGCAACCAGACGCAGCTTGGGGGAATACCGGTTAAGAAATAACATGCTCAGTGTGAAGAGCGCTCCAATACTGATAATGGAAAATAACAACCCGGTAGACATGATGGACGATTGCCCTCCTCCCCGCAGGGGTAGCTCGAAGAAGAGAATCCCTTGAGCACAAGCAATAACCAGAGGCAGGGCAAAATAGCGCCAGGACACCGGAAGGAATGCACTTTTGGTATCTACTGGTGAAACGTCAGGTTTGGCAGGTTCAGTCACTCTCTCATGCTGCTTAACGATGCCACGAGGCATGGTCATGAAAGCAATCACACCTGTGAGAATGAGCAAGTAACCCAAACCTGAGAATGTAGCAGAGAATCCCATGGAACCCACAATGATCGCCCCGGCTGCGGGAGATACCACAGACGCGAGGGTATGTACTACCCCGTGTCCTGACATATACTTCCCCTGCTTCACCGGATCACTGGATAACTGGGCAAGCAGGGCGAGACATGCAGGAGACAGGAAGGCCAGCACAAAACCGCTGATGGAACGCAGTGCCAGCAGTTGCCAAGGGGTATGGACATAGGCTTGCAGGAGCAGGATGACTCCTGCCCCAAGCAGACTGAATACAATGTAGCGGCGACTGCCATGTTTATCGATTTGTGTTCCGGCAATGAGATTGCCAGGAAGATGCGTTAAGGAATAGATACCCATCATCCAGCCAATGAAAGTAGGGGCGGCTCCCAGCGAGATGGCAAAAGGGGTCAGAATGGGATACTGGGCGTGCAGATCGAATACAGCAAGGAACAAAAACAGGTATAGCCAGATGGCCGTTTTCACATAAGCCCCTCCTTGTTAAGCGATGCATGTGCAAACTACAGGTCTTGAACGTGTTCCCGTTCGCCAGCAGAACCTTATGGTACTACTTGTACGCCTAGCAGGACGAACTTAGACCGTTTATTTTTTAGGGAGAGGGCTTAGCTGACAGCGGCTTCGGAAATCATGTATAATATTCGGGAGTGTTATGAATGAATTCAAATACGGAAGGTGTAGTCATGAACATAGAAGTAATCAAAGAGTTTCTGATGCAGAACTGGTTGGTGATCGTGGTTGCATTGATCATATTGTTCTTTGTTCTGAATGTGGTCAAAACCGTATTGAAATGGTTGATTGCCATCATCATTATTGCGGCTCTACTGATATACAGTGGCATCTCCATTGATCAGATCAAACAAACAGTGACAGACGTGCAATCCAGTACGATGGACACATTGAAGAAAGAAGCAACCAGCATGATGCTTAAGGAAGCTTCCAAAGCGACATACGTCAAAGGACAGGATGGAGCGTTCACTATCACAAGTCCCAATGTGGAGATTAAAGGCAGAACACAATCGGATAAAGTCGATGTGACCTTCCGCGGCATTTCACTTGGGGAATGGAAACTCGACAATGAAACGATACGTACGTTTGTCGAACAGGCACAGGAGAACAAAACAGCACCAGCATCGTAGTAAAGGGGGAATCGGTACGTGCTGCAGAATTGGCTGGACAGCCTGAAGGAATTGAATGGCATCACGATTATGCTGCTGCTGATTGTGGCTGCTTCTTTATTGCAGGGTTGGTCCAGAGGGGCTTCTCGTTCAGCAGGCAGACTCTTCGGGTTCCTGATGGATGGCATTATGGCGGTTATTGGTATTCTGTTATCGATCGGTTTAACGTTATGGCTTGCACCATATGTACAGCAGTGGTTGTCTGAGTATGCTTCAGCCATGCCTAATCGTGAGTTGAACCGGTGGGAACAGATGTATTATACGTTGGTTACGGCGATCGCAGATTTTCCACTGATGCGGTTCGCTGTATTATTTGTACTGAGTTATGGACTCATCCGATTGGTTCTCGGATTGCTCTCTTCATTTATTTTCAGCAGCAGGCAGGGGTCAGCCGAGGAAAGTGCGCCGAAAGGTATGCTTAGTCGGCTGACGGGTGCAATCATTGGCACCATCATAGGCTCCGTCCGTGGAATGATTGTCATTGCGGTCTTGTTCATGATTGTCAGTCTTTACCCCGGGAGCATGTTCAGCCGATATGTGGAGGCATCTCCAATCTATATGCAAGGGGCCAAATCGGTAATTGAACCGTTGTCTGGTACGTTTATCAAGGACAAGCTGCCCGTATTCACGCAGGCTGTGCAGAAGGAACTGGGCGGCATCCTGCAACGCAAATATGAAGTCATTGACCACAATATTCCGACGGATATTGAATCTGCCGCGAAAGAAATTGTCAAAGGCCAATCGACAGATGAAGCCAAAGCAAGAGCGTTATACGACTGGGTAGGTTCACGTATTCAGTATGACTATGGTAAAGTGGATGACTATGAACAAAAGGGCATATGGCATGAACAGAATCCGCAGAATACATTTGATACACGCAAAGGTGTATGTATTGATTATGCCCGTCTCTATGCTGTTATGGCCCGTTCACAAGGGCTTGAAGTCAAAGTGGTTACAGGACTTGGGTATAACGGTCAGGGCGGATACGGTCCGCATGCATGGAATGAAGTGTATTTAAGCGATTCCGAGAGCTGGGTCCCGCTTGACCCGACATGGGCGATCAGTGGAGACTGGTTCAATCCTCCGAATTTTGCCGACACCCATCTGAAGGATCAATCAGCTTAACATTACTACGGACATGGGTCCGGAATATGACGACGTTGCCAGGTTATCATGCCGGAAAGAATCAGTTTGAGCGGTATGCATCAAGTCATGAAAGAGGTAGGATGGATGAAAAAGCATTCCAATGAGAAGGATGAACTTACAGACAAACGGCGATTCAGTTACCGAATGAACGTATTTTTCTTCGCTTCCTTTGTTATTTTTAGCGTTATTATTGTACGTTTGGCTTTTTTGCAATTTGTCGAAGGGCCTGAACTCAGTCAGGAAGAAGCAAGTAACATTACCAAGGATGTACCGCTTCCTCCTGTGAGAGGTACGATCTATGATTCTACTGGTGAGGTGAAATTGGCTTACTCCAAGCCCATTCAGTCTCTATACCTGACGCTGTATAAGAATTATGGGGATGTTGATGGGAAACCGAGTCCTAACATAGGGGAAGTGCAGGATATTGCAACCCGATTGCATGATGTGTTTGAACAGTACAAATCGAAGGATTCAGAGTCACTTACAGTGGAACAGATCATTGAAGAGATGGACTTGAACTCCCGCAAAGCGAACGGTTTTATGCCACGCCTGATCAAGAGTGATCTTTCCGAGGGAGAAGTCGCTTATTTCCTTCAGCACAAGGACGAGTTCAAAGGTATTCAGATCGTCGAGGAGAGTGTACGGTTCTATGATCCGGATACGGTAGCAGTTCAGACGATCGGTTATCTGAAGAAATTTAAAAGTTCGAAAACTTTGAATAAATACAAAGAAGTGGACGAGGCCAACAAAACGCAAACGGACCCGGGCCTGGTGTATACGGAAAATGAATTTGTAGGTTTTGATGGACTTGAGCTGCAATATCAGGATGCTCTCCGCGGCAAAAGCGGATATACATCCGTTGATGTTGATTTGCGTAACTTGCCTGAAGGTGTGGCTGGTTCTACCCCGCCGGAGAAAGGTTACGACCTGATTTCCAGCATTAACAAGAACGTTCAGGTGAAAACAGAACAGGCCATTCTGGATCAGTTGAGTTGGCTTCATCGGAACCCAGTGTCGGGTAAATTACACCCGAACGCCAAAACAGGCTTTGCGGTTGCTATGGAAGTGGATACTGGGAAAATTGTTTCTGCGGCCAGTATGCCGGATTATGATACTAACGTATGGAGAACTGGCGGTATAAGCAATGAAGATTACGATAAAATAAAATATATCTATCAAAATGGTACGATCCGAGGCTTCCCGCCAGATGATACAGGCAAGCGGGCTGAGTCTGTAGTCTTGCTCGGTTCCACGATCAAACCGCTGAGTGTATTGATTGGTTTGAAAGAGGGTTTCTTTACGACCAATACCGTTTATCAGGATAGAGGTTCAACGACCTTTGGTGGAGACAACCGTAGAGTGCAGAACTCATCAGGGCATGTGTACGGTGCGATGCGTCCGCATGATGCGATTCGTCATTCCTCGAACGTGTTCATGATCGACGAGATCGGAAAGAAGCTGTATTCGCAGTATGGTGCAGAAGGTATCAACGTATGGGATAAATACATGAAGCAGTTTGGGCTTGGCGTGAAGACGGAAGTTGATCTGCCGAATGAATATCCTGGTTATTTGGAGTATATCCGAAGTGAAGAGAGCTCCCTCACTAAACTTGTGTATGCCTCCTTTGGTCAGCAAGGAAAATATACAACCATGCAGTTGGCACAGTACACCACGATGCTTGCGAACAAAGGAAAACGGATGGAACCGCAATTGGTTAACGAGTTCCGGGATTCGGAAGGTAATGTGGTTGAGAAAGTTAAACCGAAGGTACTCAGCACGGTAGATTTTAACGACGCCTACTGGAACGAGGTGCAACGAGGCATGGCCACCGAAGTTTCGGCATTTAGTGGCTTCCCGTATGATTTTGCCAGAAAAACAGGTACATCGACGCAACTCGTCGGCGGTAAACTGGTGGATAACGGGGTATTTATCGCCTATGCACCACGTAATAATCCGAAGCTTGCTGTCGCTGTGGTTATCCCCGAAGGGGGCTTTGGTTCGAGCAGTGCGGCTCCGGTTGCACGTGCGATCTTCGATGCCTATGACGAGGAATTCGGTCTTGATGGTGTACCGAAAAAGGACAAAAATAAAGATTCAGAATCGGAATCAGGCACACAGTGATGTGCAGCGCTGGTTACAGAGAGGACCCTTCGTGGGTCCTCTTTTTTGTTTTTACAAGGAGAATGGATCGTAAGAGTGAACTATTTAGTTGCATTAATATGTAACCATATGAGCTGTACCACGTTTATATAAGGGAAGGGTAAACGCGATCTGGAGAACGGGACAAACGTTGATATGTCAGTGTTTACATTGAAATCAATAGATTGGGTAGTGTACGTTTCTGTTTACGAAAATGTAACCAAAAATTGAAAGACGTGACAGCTATCTTTTGGTAGACTTGTATGAGATAGGATTAAATAGGGGATTGAACACGTTCACAAGACAGATTAAATATTTTTATTTTTATAGAGGAACGGGAGAGGCTTAAAACATGTTTAACCGATTGAGGAAGAAACCCATGACTGAGGAAGATACACCCGTCAACAAGCCTTCCACCGCAAGGCTGAATCTGTTTTTTTTCGCGGCATTTGTCATATTCAGTATTCTTATTTTCAGATTAGCCTTTGTGCAGTTTGTGGAGGGTCCTGAACTGACGTATATGGAAACGAGTCGTAATACCAAAGACATTCCACTCGCACCTGTTCGCGGTCCCATCTATGATGCGACAGGGGAAGTCGCGCTCGCTTATTCAGAACCTGTACAGTCCCTGTATGTGCTGTTATATGAGGATTATCGGAACGATGAACGTAGACAGGAAGCAGAGGAACTGGCTCATGATCTGGCGGCTGTGTTTAAGCAGTTTAATCCAGGGGACAAGGAGCAGCCGGATGCAGAAGAGATCATCAAACGATTGGATCTGGACTACCAGAAAACGTTTGGATATGTGCCGAGGCTGGTGAAGTCTGATCTATCGACCAAAGAGATTGCCTTTTTCATGGAGAAAAAAGCGGAGTATCCGGGCGTTATGGTGCTGGAAGAAAACATACGGAAATATGACCCGGATGGTGTAGCCGTTCAGATTGTGGGTTACACACGAGAGTTTAAACGGGCACCAGATTCCATTGCCAAATATAAAGCCATCCGCGAGGGGGCAAGTAACCAACGTGATCCTGGTCTTGTGTACCATGAGGAGGAGAAGGTTGGCTTTGATGGGCTCGAGCTGCAATATCAGGAAGAACTCCGTGGACGAAGCGGATATCAGTCCATTGATATTGACGCACGTAATCTGCCGGATGGAACGATGCTACAGACTCCACCGGAGAAAGGTTACAGTCTGGTTTCCACCATCAACAAGGAAATTCAGATGGCCGCCCAAGAGGCGATAACGGACGAACTGCGCAGACTCCCGAAGGCAATTACGGGATATGCAGTAGCCATGGAAGTGGATACGGGAAATGTGGTAGCGATGGCGAGTATGCCGGATTATGATCCGAACGATTGGGATTATGACAAAATCAAGTATGTGTTTCGAAACGGAACCACCGAGTCGTTCCCACCGAATGATGCCAAGCCTAGTCGTGCGGAATCCGTAGTACTTCTTGGATCGGTAATCAAACCGCTAAGTGTGCTGATTGGATTGAAAGAGGGATTATTTACAGCAGGACAGACCTATCATGATCAGGGATATGCCATTCTGGGGAAAGATGGACGACAAGTAAAGAACTCGCATTCTGCTTATAATGGTTCTATTACGGCGAGAAGAGCGATCGAGAAATCCTCCAATGCGTTTATGATCGATATGGTAGGTAAACGTTTGTTAAGCAAATATGGCTCGGATAAAGGAATTGATATCTGGGACAAACACATGAAGGAATTTGGCTTGGGTGTGTCCACTGGTGTAGATCTGCCTAATGAATTTCTGGGTAGGCTAGAATATAATAATGAAGACGAATCAGCTCTAACACGTTTGGCGTTTGCCTCATTTGGTCAGCAAGCCAAGTATACCACGATGCAACTCGCCCAATACACGACCATGCTTGCCAATAAGGGCAAACGGATGGAGCCTCACTTAGTGAAGGAAATCCGTGACGCGGACGGCAATGTAGTGAAGGAGATCAAACCTAAAGTACTCAATGAAGTTGATTTTGCCGATGCGCACTGGAATGAAGTGCATAAAGGAATGGTTACCAAAGTAAGTTCATTTGACGGTTTCCCTTACGATTTTGCTCGGAAAACAGGAACGTCAGAGCAGGGGACCGGACCGAACAAAAAAGAGAATGGTGTATTTATCGCCTTTGCACCACGAGATAATCCAAAGCTTGCTGTAGCTGTTGTTGTACCTGAAGGTGGGTTCGGGTCAGTCAGTGCGTCGCCGATTGCACGGAAAATCTTCGATGCATACGATGAAGTGTACGGTCTTGACGGAACACCAAAAGGGAAAAAAGACGAAGCAAAAGACAAAGAGTAACGCAAAGAACATCGCGGGAATCAGCTCTTTTAGCATTGTAACCAAAAGGTTCATGAAGTGAATTAAATGTATATGAGGACAGGCAGGGGAAATAATCCCTTGCCTTTTTTTTTGGCTTCGGATAAAATTTGCACAAGGGAAACATTATTAGTCTTGATTAAAACTTAATACCTTGTACAACAAAATTAGATGTGGACAATACTTTTAGGAGAGGGAAAGGGGACGATTGAATTGTTAATGGTGAAGATGAGGAGTATTCAGAGGGGAGTCATCACGCTAGCGGTTCTGGTGCTGGTTGTCGTACTTTCAGCATGTTCAAGTGATGCGGAGACGAGCAACGACGGCAAGCTGCAAGTAACCGCTACAACGGGCATGATCGCTGACGTAGCACGTGAGGTAGGCGGAGCATATGTTGAGGTTACCGGGCTCATGGGCCCGGGCGTTGACCCCCACTTGTACAAGGCATCCCAAGGTGATATTCGCAAGCTGGAACAAGCAAAAGTCATTTTCTATAATGGACTGCATCTCGAAGGCAAAATGACAGACATTTTGGAGAAAATGTCCTCAAGCAAGCTGGTTACAGCCGTTACAGAGACCATTCCAGTCGAGGAGTTACACTCAGGCAAAGATACAGGCGGCACCGAATATGACCCACACGTCTGGTTTAACGTCAGCCACTGGATGCATGCGACAGAAGCTGTACGCGATACACTCGTGGAGGCGGACCCGGATCATGCGGAAGAATACAAGGCTCAGGCAGAGGCATACCTGGCGAAGCTCAAAGATCTGGATACCGAGGTACGTGAGAAGATTCTGGAGATTCCGGAAGCAAGCCGGGTATTGGTCACGGCACATGATGCATTTGGGTATTTCGGTCAAGCTTATGGCATGAAAGTGATGGGGCTTCAGGGCATTAGTACAGCAGCCGAATACGGTGCAAAAGATGTTAGCGAACTGAGGGATTATCTCGTGGATAACCATATCAAAGCCGTTTTTGTTGAATCAAGTGTGCCTGCCAAAGCGATGGAAGCCATTATTGCCGGAGCAGCTCAAAAAGGGCATACAGTGAACATTGGTGGAGAACTGTTCTCGGATGCCATGGGGGCTGAAGGAACGGAAGAAGGCACATACATCGGTATGATTCGCCACAATGTTGAGACGATTGTAGAAGCCCTGAAATAATGAATCCTATGAAGAGAGGAGTTACAGGATTATGAATGATACAACTTTATCGGAACAAACTCCTACGAATCTGAACAACAGCCACTTGCAGGGAACGCTGCCTACGTCGGCTCCTCTTAGTGTGAGGGATCTGGCCGTGGCCTATCACAAAAAGCCGGTGCTTAGCAGCGTATCCTTCGATATCCCTGAAGGGCAGCTTATCGGAATACTCGGACCGAATGGTGCCGGAAAATCAACCCTGATCAAAGCCGTTCTGGGACTGGTACCGAAGATGCATGGTGAGGTACGGATCTTCGGACAATCGTACCGGGAACAACGTCGTCGCATCGGTTATGTACCCCAACGGGAATCGGTCGACTGGGATTTCCCTACGCATGCACTCGATGTAGTCATGATGGGACGGTATGGTCATCTGGGCTGGTTCCGTCGTCCGGGGAAAAAGGAGCGGGACCTGGCAGCACACTGCCTGGAACAAGTCGGCATGGGCGATTACATGTACCGGCAGATCAGCCAGCTGTCGGGTGGACAGCAGCAACGTGTCTTTCTGGCGCGGGCACTCGTGCAAGACGCAGATCTGTATTTCATGGATGAGCCGTTTGCAGGTGTGGATGCCACCACGGAGAAAGCGATCATTTCCCTGTTGGAGCAGTTGAAGAAACAAGGCAAGACGGTACTTGTCGTTCACCATGATCTGGCGACAGTCGAGGAATACTTCGACCATGTGCTGCTGCTCAATGGACGACTGGTGGCTGGCGGACCGACAAGTGAAGTATTTGTACCAGATACACTGCAAGAGACGTACGGAGGCCGGATTGCCATGATCGGAAGCCGGACGGAGAAAGGCCAGGTGTAGTACATGTGGAACTGGATCATTGCCATCTTGTCCGACCCCAATACCCGTTGGATATTGCTTGGCTGTCTGTTGCTCGGATTCAGTAGTGGAATTATTGGCTCCTTCACCTTCCTTCGTAAGCAGAGTCTGATGGGGGACACCCTTGCTCATGCTGCTCTGCCTGGGATCTGTATTGCATTTATGTTAACGGAAACGAAGTCTGTAGGGTTATTCCTGTTCGGTGCTCTGGTGGCCGGTATCGTTGCTACCTTCGGAATTTCGTGGATTACACGCTACTCCCGGATCAAACAGGATGCGGCGATGGGCATTGTGTTGACCGTATTTTTTGGGATTGGTGTAGTGATGCTGACGCGCATCCAGCATGGAGCGAGCGGAAGCCAAAGCGGACTTGATAAATATTTGTTTGGGCAGGCGGCATCCATGGTCATGACGGATGTGTATGTCATGGGTGGTGTATGTCTCGTATTGCTGATTGCCTGTCTGGCCTGGTTCAAGGAATTCAAACTGGTGAGTTTTGACCCGGGATTTGCACGAGGTATGGGACTGCCAGTAGCCATGTTAGAGCAGCTCATCCTGCTCTTGACGGTGATCGCGGTGGTGGCCGGGATTCAGGCCGTTGGTGTGGTGCTTGTTGCAGCCTTGCTGGTAACTCCGGCAGCAGCGGCACGTTGCTGGACCGACTCACTCGCACTGATGGTGGTGTTGGCAGGCATATTTGGTGCATTGAGTGGAGCAACAGGAACCATCTTCAGCACGCTTGTACCTAATCTGCCGACAGGACCTGTAACCGTTCTTGCGGCTACGGTGTTGTTTGCCGGATCAGCCTTGCTCGCACCGCGTCGTGGATTATTAGCCAGGCGGTTACGTAGTATTCAGGCGAAGTCCGCATATATGCGTGAAGAGCGGGCTACACTTCAGACTCTCGCCACACAGCGGAATCAGCAGGAACGGGGGGAGATGTAATGGCAACATTTTGGATTATCTTGACGGCCGTACTGGTTTCTTCTGCCTGCGCCATCCTCGGTTGTTTTCTGATCCTGCGGCGAATGGCTCTGGTCGGTGATGCGATCAGCCATGCGGTTCTCCCTGGTATTGCGATTGCTTTCCTGTGGAGCGGTTCCAGAGATTCGTTATGGATGCTGCTCGGTGCCACCGTGTTTGGTCTACTGACGGTATTCTTCATACAGAGTTTGCAGGCGGGTGGACTCTCGTCAGATGCCTCCATCGGAATTGTGTTCACAGCACTCTTCGCAGTAGGCGTCATTCTGATTAGTCTAAACGCTCAGCACATCGATCTGGATCTGGACTGTGTCTTGTTCGGCGAGATCGCTTATGTGCAGTGGGATACGCTAACCCTTGGGGGCACAGATGTGGGGCCGAGGGCAGTCTGGATGCTTGGTATCACGTTACTCGTTATCCTCGTCGTCATTGGGCTGTTCTACAAACAGTTCAAGCTATGTGCCTTCGATCCGGCGCTGGCTGCTGCCTGTGGCATTCCAGTAGTGCTGTTCCACTATCTGCTCATGGGACTCGTTTCCATGACATCCGTAGCTTCATTTGAAAGTGTGGGTTCAATTCTCGTGGTGGGCATGCTGATTGTACCTGCGGCGACGGCGTACCTGCTCACAGATCGTCTGGGCAAAATGATTCTGTATGCCGTCTTGATCGGAGCAGCTTCCTCGGTTGGAGGTTACATCATGGCATACGCCCTGGATGCTTCCATCGCGGGCTGCATGGTGGCAGTAGCTGGGATTTTGTTTGTTCTCGCACTGCTGCTGTCCCCGAAACATGGCATCGTATTCCGTTACGCTCGTCGCAAATTCGCAGCACGGTAATTAAAGTTTAAATTGAATTATAGGTGAATAAACAAAATTATAACAATGAGGGTGTCCCATAAGTCATGAATATGACGAGGGACATCCTCATTTAGTGTTATTTTGTTTTAATGAACCTGATACACGCTATTCGCTCCCATTTGCCCAGATCTGAGAACTAACGAACTATAGAAAAGCTATTTCGTCGATTTACTGGTTTTTATAGGTTGGGAAGCCCTGTTATGACGAAATAGCGTTAGTGAGGTTCGTTAAATCTTGCAACCGTTGATGATGCGCCTTTTAAGGTGCGGTAGGTTCGTTAGCACTTGGAGCGAGGCGGCGTTCCTTCTGAGACAGCCCCTTTCTACGTGTCTGGACGTATGACTTCGAAAAGGGCAACCGGATATAAGATATACAATATAAAATGATATTGTAGCGTCATACTGCCGATTACGGGTTATTTTGTTGCATACAGATGATCTGTGGTAAAATGTCGTTAGCTGTGACGTCCGGAGCGTCCGTTTTTACGGGTGCCGGGCGATCTTGTTGTGAAAGAATGTTTACCAATAGATAAAGAGAACCTTCAAGTTGAACTGGAGAACCAATGTGGAACTGAGATGGCAGAAAGGATCTAGAGAAGGGAAATTTGTTTATGAATTTCCTTCTTGATGGTAGGTGTTATGAGCTCTAAATACAAAGGTGATGTAGTGAAGGGGGCGGAATCAATCTGAAGAAGCGATAGCGTGCGCCTGAAAGCTTTCTGCATGAAAGCTGCTTCGAAAGCATACGCTGTCTCCGAATTTCTAACCCTTAAGAAGAGAGAATCTAGAAAATTTGGAGACAAAGCGATCGGAAGACGATCCGTACACGTAACGGTTACCTCGTATAATCTCAATACACTAAAGAAAAAGGTAATTCTAAAACAAAGATACTACGACTCGAAAGGTTTTCTGCCCGCGTAGTGCCTGAATGGATATCCATGAGTTCAACTTGGAGAGAGAGACAACCTAGGGAGGAACTACTGTATGAGTGAACTGAAATACAAATTGCTTGCATTGGATATGGATGGAACATTGCTTAATGATAATCATGAAATTACGCAGGAGACCGCCAAGTGGATTCAGATTGCTATTCGTCGGGGGGTACATGTGTGCCTATCCACGGGAAGAGCCGTATTCCACGCGATGCCTTATGCGGTGCAGCTTGGGCTGGAGACACCAATGGTTACCGTTAACGGCAGTGAGGTCTGGAAAGCTCCGCATGATCTGCATATGCGTCATCTGATGGACCCGGCATTGATTCGCAGAATGCAGGAGATCGGTGAGAAATATAACAGCTGGTACTGGGCATACTCCGTGGAAGAGCTGTTCAACCGTGATCGCTGGACGGACAATATTGAAGGTCTGGAATGGTTGAAATTCGGCTTCAATACCGAAGTGGATGAAGTTCGTCACCAGATTATGATGGAACTGCAACAAATGGGTGGTCTGCAAATGACGAATTCCTCACCCGTTAATATTGAGATCAACCCTGCAGGTATATCCAAAGCTAGTGGTGTAGCGGAAGTCTGCAAGCTGCTGGGCATCGAGATGTCCGAAGTTGTTGCTGTCGGAGACAGCTTGAACGATCTGGCTGTCATTGAGGCGGTAGGTTTGGGTGTAGCTATGGGTAATGCGCAAGAGCAGGTGAAGGAAGCGGCTGATCTGATTGTAGCGAGTAACAATGAAGACGGCATCGTCGAAGTGATTCGTGAACATATTTTGAAGGGGGAGTAACCTTTGCTCGCAACCGTTGCCTGGATTTTAATTGTGCTGCTGTTTGCAGTGGGGATGGCCGGAACGGTATATCCCATACTGCCTGGTGCTGTAGCGATTTTCTTCGCGTTTCTGGTCTACGGCTGGTTCTTCAGTTTTGATCCGTTCGGTGTGTGGTTCTGGATCATCCAGATTCTGATTGTGGTTGTGTTGTTTGTGGCTGATTATGTCGTCAGCGCATGGGGTGTGAAGAAGTTCGGTGGCTCCAAGTTATCGACCACGCTGAGTACCATTGGTGTTATCATTGGCCCATTTGTCATTCCGGCATTCGGACTGGTGTTGGGACCATTTATCGGTGCTTTTATTGGGGAATTGATCGGTGGGTCTTCACCTTCCAAAGCATCGAAAGTTGGATTTGGTTCCGTCGTGGGACTATTTACGAGTACTGTGATGAAAATTATTTTGCAAATCGTCATGATTGTTCTCTTTATTATCTGGGTGGTTAGATTCGCCTAAACGTTCAGGATTAGCTTCAACGGGATGCACGTCCGGTGTGGAGGAAAGAAGGGGAATTCGTTTGTCTAAGAAAGAAACATTCATTAGGGGTACGCTCATTCTGGCAGCCGCTGCGCTAATCGCGAGAGTACTCGGGTTGGTTCAACGGGTGCCGCTGGAGCATATCCTCGGAGATGTCGGTAACGCATCGTTCACCATCTCCAATACGGTATATTTAATGCTGTTAACTGTAGCAACGGCGGGCATACCGAGTACACTTAGCAAAATGGTATCGGAACGCTATGCACTCGGACGCGCGGGTGAAGCCCAACAGATTTACCGTGCAGCCCTGATCTTTGCGGCTGTCGCCGGGGTAGTCATGTCTGCTTTATTGTGGTTCGCTGCACCTTATTATGCCACGTATGTCTCCAAAGTACCGGCATCGGTCAGCGCCATTCGCGCCTTGGCTCCAGCCTTGCTGCTGTTCCCGGCCATTGCAATGATGCGTGGATATTTCCAGGGAAGAGGGAACATGACAGCGGGTGGTATTTCGCAGATTGTGGAACAGTTCGCCCGTGTAGGTACAGCTATTATCGTGGCTTATGTCATGCTGCAATGGAATTATGATGATCAAACGATTGCTGCGGGTGCCTCATTTGGTGGGGTATTAGGAAGTGTGGGTGCCTTTGGTGTCATGCTGTACTTCACCTTGAAGCTGCGTCGTAGCGACCGTGCGGCCCAATTGAATTACGAGCCTGCAAAGCAGCTACCGATGCGAGGTATCTACAGCGATATCTTCAAGCTGTCTATTCCCATTGTGCTGTCCTCACTTGCAGTTCCAGCCATTAACTTCATCGATTCATCCCTTGTGGTTCCGCTGCTCAGTGGCCAGATTGGACTCGAAGAAGCGACAGGCGTTCTTGCGATCTTGGGAGCTAAGGCCCAAAGTATTGCGGGTATCCCTCCGATTCTGGCGATCGCTTTAAGTCAATCGTTGGTGCCTGTTATCTCGGCAGCATTTGCCCGCAAGGATGAAGCGCATCTGAAGAGTCAGGTTACACTTGCGATGCGTATTTCGATTCTAACAGGTATGCCGATTGTCATTGCACTTTGTGCAGCAGCGTATTCGGTCAACGGATTGCTGTTTACCAATCTGGATGGAACGCCGATTATTGCCTTGCTGACATTCGGTACTATTTTCCAGATTACGATGATGACCACCAACTCCATTTTGCTTGGGGTAGGGAAACCGCGGATTACGATGATTAGTGTGGCAGCAGGTGTTGTAGTCAAACTGATCGCAAGTCTGATTCTGGCGCCGATCTTTGGCATTTACGGCATCATTATTGCAACGGCCCTTTGTTTCCTGGTGATCACGTACCTGAATCTGCGGGTCCTTCGCAAAATCGTTGATTTCTCCATTATGGGAGATCGTTGGAAAGGTTTTATCATTACAGTGTTGCTTGCAGCAGGTGTAGGATTTGCAACGAACTGGATTGGGAATACGATCTTTGGACTGTTCCTGCCAGCGCGTGTATCCTTCTTGCTTACCTGCCTTGTGGTTGGTGTGCTTGTTGTGGTGGTGTATCTGGTTCTCATGGTTGTGCTGCGTGTATTACGCAAGGACGAGCTGGGCAGTTACCCCCGTATTCTGCAAAAAATTCTCCGTCCACTTATGCGTCTTCAACGTGGAGCCGGGCAAAGAGGTTAAGAATACACGGAGCATCATTCAAGCTCCAATATGTTGTGAACATCGGATAAATGATAAAAGTTCATGGATAAAAGCTCTGTCTGCTGTTAAGCGGACAGGGCTTTTTGTATCGCGAAGGCGAGCTGCGTGACTGCGTTGAATATTAGCCCAGCAAGCGAGAATTAGCGGTACATTGGGAAATTCACATCATCCGGCTTTACCTGTTCCATATGATCTTCAGCATTAGTGTGTGATGGCTTTCGCATCATGAGCCAGTGCTGTTTTCAACATGCCATACCGATGTTCGTGACTCATCTCAAACAGCCATGGCCGGCGCGGTGCTGTTAGATAACCGAGACAATCCCGAGTCTGAAGCCAGTCTTGTCTGGTAATCGGTTCATAAGGCGTGTCGCCCCATACGGATAGCAGTTCCGGACTATATAATCGTTGCCCTTCTGGAAGCCATTCTTCATCAAGTAGCGCTTGCGCGTATAATGTATGATCACCTGCCTCTTCTTCACGATGGGTAAACAGGCCAGGCCAATATTCGGCCCGTGAACCACGATGGGGAACCGAACGTGCGAACGCCAACACTTGTGTGTGGACTTGCTCCACCCCAAACAACAGAGCATATAGGCCTTTGCCAAACATGATCCGCTCATCCAACTTGCCAAAATGTTCAATGACGCGTCCCGCGAGGCCTGCTCCCCGACCAAGAGGAAAGACGATATGATTAAGCCCCGCCAAATTATGCAGATGGAATGCAGGTTTGGAGAGTACTTCTTTTTGAAAATAAGGATGCTGCACGACCCGGCTCTCGATATAATTCTGCTCATTAATAATTAATGCCACACTAAGCAGTGAACTGCACCGTTCCAGCCAAAAGCGTTCCCAAAACGGCGTCATAAACGCAGATACGTGAAAGTGTGACAAGAGATGGAAACAGCTTCGTCCAATCCGGCGACTGTTCATATATAGCTGTAGCTGGGGATATGCATCCTGGAAAATGAGTGCATTGCATCGCTCCAGCAGCCGATACATATGCTCGCGATCGCTCTGATTCTGCAGATTATGCATTAAGTCACTCTGAAGATCTGTCATGTGATATCCGCCGTTGCGAGAGACCATATGGGCCAGCAGAGCCCAATGCAGTTCAGGGTATTGCTCATAACATTCCAGATAGGCTGACGTGCGGGTAACATTACTTCGGTTATGCTCCTGGGTCAGTGTCTTTATCTCTTCCAGAATGATGCAATCTTCTTCACAGACGAGTGCGCTTTGAACCTGGTCCGCGCGTGCAAAAGACTTGCTGCTGGCAGGTAACAGACGCTCTATCTCAGACTGTATGGCAGCTGCCGTATCGGTATCCCACTCGATGTCACGCAATGGGTGACGAAGCTGTGCTGAGGCTTGCCATGCAGCCTGTTTGCCACGCCAGATTTCCCGGGCAGCACCCGGAATGGAACGGACAATCTGCAAGAGGGATCCGTGATGCTGTTCGCTGGAAGAATCGGTTCTGGTGGAAGTCATGATGTGACATCCTTTCATGATGTTCTGGGTTTAAATTCACAGACCATGTGGTTTATTCTAAGTATGCGCTGATTATTTGACTTCCACTCGCCAATTTGCTTCACTTAGGATAAGACAAGGTACAGAAAGGGAGATGAACCGAATGGAACAGATTACTTCCAAACCGGCTTTTGATGTAGCCATCCAATCCCCACGTTTGACGATTGCCGTATTCAAGGCAGACTGGTGTGGTGACTGCAAATACATCGATCCGTTTATGCCTGAGGTTGAAGAGAAATATGCACGTGAACTGACATTGATTGAGGTCGACGTGGATCAGGTTGGGACGGTTAGTGAAGAGCAGAATATTCTTGGCATTCCGAGCTTTGTGGCGTATACAGATGGGCGCGAACTCGTACGGTACGTGAACAAGCTGCGCAAGTCGAGAGAAGAGATTGAGCAGTTCCTGGATCGCGCAGTTGAAGTGTACAATACGATCCATAAATAATGTTATATACGTTCAAATGATGAATATCTACACAAACACTCCGATGACAGAATAACCTTTTGATCGCTGTTATTGTGTAAATGTTTCATTGAACTTATATAAAAGTATGACAGGTTCATGCTGTAAAAGGGTATACTAGATGAAACGCCATTTCTCTTGAAATAGGGAAATGGCGTTTGTGTGTTCGACATGTTTTATGTTAGAAATTTGATGTACATATCCCCAGTGACCTATGGGTCATTATTTCATCAGACGTTAACATTTTGTCACAAAGCGCGGACGTCAATGAACATTTTATCCGGTATAATGAATTTAGTTGTGAAATAAGTGTCAAAGTATCGAAACAAGCGAAGGATATTCTTCGCCATCTTAAACCAACAGCGGGTGAGAAAAAATTGAAACACTTAACTTTATTTAAATGGTTAACCGTATTAACCTGTCTTGTCATGTTTCTGGCCACTTTTGGTGGAGGCATCGTAACCAAAACGGAATCGGGCCTTGGCTGCGGAACGGAATGGCCTTTATGTAACGGGAAACTCGTTCCGGCACATACTGTGGCTTCACTTATTGAATATTCCCATCGCGCTGTAAGCGCACTGGCTGGATTGTTGTCCATTGCCTCGTTTGTTGCTTTTCTGCTGTTTGGCAAGTCACGTCGTGACCTGCAATTGTTCTCTTTCTTAACCCTGGTATTTGTTATCGTGCAGGGGATCATGGGGGCTTTTGCCGTTGTCTTCTCCCAATCTTCAGCAGTCATGGCACTGCATTTCGGCTTTGCACTGATTGCTTTTGCCAGTTCCCTGATGATGGCGCTGGGCATAAGGCAGGAGGCAAAAGATGGCGGATTGGAGCGCCTGAATAAATACCCTCGGGTGAGCAAAAAATTCAGGAATCTGGTCTGGTTCTCCACCATTTACACATATCTCGTGGTATACACGGGTGCATTTGTGAGCCACACGAATTCTGCTGGCGGATGTTCCGGATTTCCGCTCTGTAACGGGCAGATTATCCCTGAGCTTTCAGGAGGGGTAGCGGTTGCTTTTGCTCACCGTGCAGCAGCAGCGTCGCTCGTTATTGTTATTGCAATTCTGGGTCATTTCGCTTACCGTAATCATCCGGACAACAAGGAAATGCGTACCCTTGGCGTGGTATCCGTTGTTCTCATCCTGATGCAAGTCGTGATTGGTATTTTCATGATGGTGACAATGAACCGTCCGGAAGTATACATGTTCGTAGCTCTCGCTCATATGCTGGATATCGCCATATTGTTCGGAGTTTTAACGTATATGAGTTTCCTGGTGTACAAGCTGCATCGACCGGTTAATCGGTTCTAGATACAGATACAGTTCTCTTGAAGGTACTCGGCCTAATATGAAAGTCCACCATCCAGTGATGTACATCTTTGGACAGGTGGACTTTGTTTGATGTCAGGGGGATCAGGGCAACCTATGGCAAGCAGCAATTACGGAATGGATGAAGTGTTACGGTGATGAAATGTTGATTCGGAAAAGAGGAGGTTAAATATGCTGCGAACGTTGTTGGGGGAAAAACCGCGTATAAACGAAGGTAAATTGAAGGAAGCGATGGACTCCATGGCGCATACACTTGAGCTCTTTCAGCGGCAAATGCATGTGGATCATGATCCCACGCATGACTATCGGAAACTGTATGTGTGGACTCAGGGACTCATCTCCTCACTGGATGAACTGGAGCAAAGCAGCTTCGCTGCAGCTCATTTTCGCAAAAAGGTCGTTGCAGGCTCAACGGACGACATGACGCCGACTGAAAAAGCTGAGTATGCCCGATATGTGTATTTCTACAAAGATGGCTTCATCCGCTGCTTTGCCATTTTGGATAAAGTCGGGACCGTATTGAATGAAATATTCCAGCTGAATACTTCAAATACAAAAGCGCATTTTTCTTATTTTACGGTGTTAAGGCAGTTCGATTTTGCGAGGGAGCATCATGATCTTGCATTGAAATTAATTCAGATCAAGGACTCATATCGGGAGCCGATGAGCAAGCTGCGCAAACGACGTAATATGGAAATTCACTACATGAACTCGGAAATGCACGATGACTTGTGGCAGTTACACCAGACCTTGCAAGGTAAGGTGAAGCTGGAGGATCTGAATCAGCATGTGCAGGAAATGCGTCAGGGCGTGGATATGGTCTGTGAAACGTTAACAGCCTCTTATCGTTATATCAATAAAATATGGCAAAGAAATAATTCCCTTTGACAAATCGGAATACTTGGAATATACTGAGTTTCAATTAGAGTGTTGCAATGACAAAGAATGAACAGATCATCTCAAAATTTACATTCACATTATAAAGCATGAACTACATGAACTTATAAAATCCTACAATAACATATTTCTTATCGAGAGCGGCGGAGGGACAGGCCCGATGAAGCCCGGCAACCGATTTGTAATGACATGATACATGTATCATTCGTTATAGATGTTAGGTGCTAATTCCTACAAAATGGTGCAAGGCACGATTTTGGCAGATGAGAAGGTATATTCTTTCACGTGAAGAGCCCTCTTTGTTTCTGCAAAGGGCTCTTTTTTGTACTTTAAGGGGAGTTTTCCTTTAGATCGGGTAAAGATACATGTAGGTGGTTGGAAAGGGGCAAGTGCGATTGATTGAATTAAAAGGATTAACCAAAACGTACGGCAAAGGAAAAAAGTCTACAACAGCGTTATCCGAGCTGAATTTGAACATCCAAAAGGGTGAAATCTACGGCGTTATTGGCCATTCCGGAGCGGGTAAAAGTACACTGATTCGCTGTATTAATTTGCTGGAGCGGCCTACGGAGGGTGAAGTATGGGTTGACGGGATCAATCTGACTGAACTGAGCAAAACCGAATTGCAGCAACAGAGACGCAAAATCGGGATGATTTTTCAACACTTCAATCTGTTATCCTCTGCAACGGTATATGATAATGTGGCTTTTCCACTAAAGCTTGTGAATACACCCAAGGATGCCATTGATCGCAAAGTGAAGGAAATGCTCAATCTCGTTGGTCTGGAGAACCATAGCAACAAATATCCAGCTCAATTATCAGGTGGACAGAAACAACGTGTGGGGATTGCGAGAGCACTTGCGAGTGATCCGAATGTACTTCTCTGTGATGAGGCTACTTCAGCGCTTGATCCGCAGACGACAAATTCAATTCTGAAGTTATTGCTCGACATTAACGAAAAGTACAACCTTACCATTGTGCTGATTACTCATGAGATGCATGTCATTCAAAACATCTGTGATAAGGTGGCTGTCATTCATCAAGGTGGCATTGTGGAACAGGGACCTGTAACCGAGGTGTTCCTGAAGCCGCAACATGCGATTACGCGGGACTTCATGATGCGTGACCATGAAGCTGGACTGGCTCTGGAAGAGACCGCTCTGGCGAATGCAGGCATTGAATTGCAGGCAGGTGTTGCTTCGAAACTTGTGAAGATATCCTTTCTGGGGAACAAAACATATGAAGCGATTTTGTCCAGAACGGTTCGTAAGACGGGTGTGGATTTTGCCATCCTGCAAGGAACGATCTCTACGATCAAACAGGTTCCTTATGGACAACTGACCGTTCGGTTCGAAGGTGATTCCAATGCGATTGATCGGACGATATCCGAATTGACCGCTGAGGGACTTGATGTGGAGGTGCTTCGTTAGATGGATTTTTCAACAGTTCGTTGGGAAGAGGTTGGTAAAGCTTCCATAGAGACACTGCAAATTTTGGGTGTATCAGGCCTATTCACCGTTATCTTTGGTTTACCACTCGGAGTTCTGCTGTTTATGACAGCCCGATCTGCTTCGATCAAGTCACGGACGGTGTACATTATATTGTCCTTGATTGTAAATATTTTGCGATCAGTTCCATTTATCATATTGATTGTTGCTCTTATTCCATTCACTCGTATACTTGTCGGTACAGCTACGGGGGTTCTTGGTGTTATACCTCCTTTGGTTATTTCAGCAGCTCCTTATTTTGCTCGATTGGTGGAGACAACGTTGCGAGAAGTTGACCGTGGTGTAATTGAAGCGGCGCAGTCAATGGGGGCATCGACCGGACAGATTGTAAGACGGGTGTTGCTGCCTGAGGCGTTACCTGGTCTGGTTGCTGGGATAACCATTACCATCGTTACGCTTGTCTCCTATACGGCGATGGCGGGCATGGTTGGTGGTGGTGGACTGGGAACGCTGGCAATCAACTACGGATATTTCCGTTATCAAAATGAAATCATGATCATATCCGTAGTGTCGATGATTATTCTCGTGCAAATTCTCCAGATGGCTGGAGATCGGTTAGTTACATTTTTCACCAGGAAATAACACATAGATAACATGTTGGCTGTGCAGTCATTCAAACGCCACATGAAAAAATGATTAGAGAAGGGGTTTTACACATGAAAAAATGGTCATTCGCTCTACTTAGTCTTATGTTGATTGCTGTTCTCGCAGCTTGCGGGAACAACAAGGATGCTGATAGCGGTGCAGACAATTCAGCAGGTGCACCACGCACGGTTGAATTGAAAGTGGGAGCTTCACCTACGCCACACGCAGAGATTCTGGAAAGCATCAAACCTGAACTGGAAGCACAAGGCATTCGTCTGCAAGTCGTTACGTTCAATGATTATGTACAACCCAACCAGCAACTTGCTGATAAAAAATTGGATGCAAACTTCTTCCAGCACCAGCCTTACTTGGACACAGAGAATAAAGAACGTGGTTTCAACCTCGTTGCTGTAACACCTGTTCATGTTGAACCTTTTGGCGGATACTCTAAAAAGATTAAATCTTTGGATGAATTGGCTGATGGCGCAAAAGTAGCCATTCCAAATGACCCATCCAATGGTGGACGTGCACTGTTGTTGCTCGCGAAGGAAGGCATTATTACGCTGAAAGACAATACAAATATCACATCTACGATTCAGGATATCACAGCCAATCCGAAGAACCTGGATATCATCGAGCTGGATGCAGCCATGATGCCTCGTCAATTGGATGAAGCGGATCTGGTATTCATTAACGCCAACTATGCGCTTGAAGCGAACCTGAATCCGGCAAATGATGCCTTGCTGATCGAAGATCTGCAAGGTAACCCGTACGCGAACATTCTCGTTTCTCGTGAGGACAACAAGGATTCAGATGCAATTCAGAAACTGGCTGCTGCCCTGCACTCCGAAGAAGTGAAAACCTTCATCAAAGAGCGTTATAAAGGTGCAGTTGAACCTGCAACTGAATAATTTAACGATATGTATGAGTTGAATGTATGAGTTGACGTGAGCTGATAAGAAGAGGATGTCCCATAAGTCATGAATATGACGGAAGGACATCCTCTTTTTGCGTTATTAGCGCTTGTAGCGAGGTGCAATTTTTGAACAGCCACTCCCCAAGTCTGTGCTGAAGCATGGATCAACATAAGTCACAACATAGGTCAAAGTTTCTCTGATGTATCAGCATTGGAGTGATGTCCAGATTGGCGGTAGTAGGATAATTCATTCTGATCAGCATGCTGCTGTTCATCTGCTTCTTGCAGGTACGTCCGCTCGGAGGGAGAGAGTTTTTCTTCATCTCCGTATGAACTTTTGATTTTGTATCTGATCCAGCCGACTAGTCCAAGAACGACAACCAAGATTAAGGCCCATCCTTTTTTGAGCAAAAGAAGAGCGCTAAATTTTTGGGAAGCCGTATACCCGATTCCGCCCATCAGAAGGCTGTTGAGCCCTATGGTCGAAGTTTTGTCAGTCGATGCATTATATTCCTCGTAGGTATGTCCTGCATTGATGTGAAGTTGATTAAGGACGGTTTCCTCGAATGCCTGGCGGCTCTGTTGAAAGTTGGCCGTATCGATAACCAGAATGGCTGTGATGTACCCTTCGCGTGTCAGGAGTTTTACATTGTAATTCACCATGGCTTGCTGATCAGCATTCTTGAAACCTAGGGAGTAGACCAACTGATGTTTGGTCTTATCGTATGCCGGTTCGATTTCCCAACCTGTTATGTACGTTCTGTATTCGGGATCGAGCTCTCTGTTCTCTTCTTCTGTGCCTCGGATATAACTGCTTAACAGTTCTTCGCCATTCAAATTTTGATCATCATCATGAATATGACCTGTCTTCACGTATTCAAATACAACATACCACGAGCCGTATTCACTATTGCTGGTTAGGCTTCCGATTTCATTCCCGTTAGGCTTTCCACCGCTGTTAAGTATTGAGCGTTGGGTATTGGCCTTATCCAGAAAGGAATGACTTTCAGGGACTTTCAGTGTGGCTTTGCCATCGAGCGTTACAGATGCAGGGCCAATAATCCAATCATACTCATCGGGTGATTGATACGTCTCACTTTCTGCTGATACCTGTAAGGCACTAGAGACTGTGAATACACTCACCATTAAAAGTGTAAGAAATGATATCCATCGTTTGTTCTTCATATTCAAGTAGAGGTCCTTTCGGGTTATATCCTCGACAGTACCATAGGTATTCGATTCCGATCAAGATATATTTGGAATTAAAGGTGGATAATCCCTTGTAGATAAGCGAGTTGTAGGAGGACGATAAATCTTTTATACTGGATAGTGACTGCTCTTTGAAGAGGGGGATGAACGTGAAGGGAAAGATTGCCCTCATAACGGGAAGTGCCAAAGGTCTTGGTAAAATGACGGCCCTCAGTCTGGCAGATCAGGGGTGTCATATTGCCCTCAACTATGTACACAGCAGAGCAGAAGCTGAGGCTTTAAGGGCTCAGATTACAGCCAAGGGTGTGCGGTGCATTGCTATCCAGGCGGATATATCGAAGGTAGAAGATATCTCTTCATTGGTTGAACAGGTGGAGGACAACCTGGGCAGCATTGATATTTTGGTGAATAACGCGGGTCCATTTGTCCGTGAACGACGATTATTTGCGGATTATTCTGAAGCCGAGGTCCAGATGCTCGTGCAGGGAAATCTGCTAGGACCGATGTTGCTGGATCAGCGTGTATTGCCAGAGATGAGACGCAAGCAATGGGGACGTATTATCCATTTTGGCTTCAGTCATGCTGGAGAAGCGAGATCTTGGCCACATCGCGCCGTATATGCGGCTGCCAAGGTAGGTCTGGTCTCTTTTACAAAGACACTCGCTGTTGAGGAAGCTCCTTATGGAATTACGGTCAACATGGTATGCCCGGGAGATATTCGTGGTGCCAACAAAGAGAAAACGATTGATGAAATGGCGGGCATCACCGACGAGGAAACGCCAAGAGGACGTCCTGGCAGCGGTGAAGATATCTCACGAGTGATTACGTATCTATGCCTTGATCATTCCGATTTTATAACAGGTAACATTATGGATGTATCTGGAGGGCTTGATCCGATTCGTCCGATCATACAGCGTGAGGATACTTAAGGTGAGTTATAGGACTGGACGTTGAAGACGTTGATGCTGGTCTAGGGACAGATGAAATGGACAGGCTGAATATGCGCACAAAAAAAGAGCCCTCCGCTTCATGCGAAGCGAAAGGCTCTTGAGGTTTATTTCGTGAAGGATTGATTAGAATACTTGTACGACTTCTTGTACACCCTCAACTTCTTCGAGAAGGGCACGTTCAATCCCGGCTTTTAAGGTAATGGTGGAGCTTGGGCAACTGCCGCAGGCACCGACCAGTTTCAGCTTAATGATGCCGTCTTCCACGTCAACCAGTTCCACGTCACCGCCATCGCGTTGCAGGAACGGACGAAGCTTGTCAAGAACATCAGATACCTCATCATACATGGTGTCTTGTGCGTTTTCGCTCATATTTTTCAACTCCTTTCCTTATTATATTATATTACAAATGGCCATAAATTAAAATGGTCAAACAAAGCAGGTGAACCTACATGAGACCGATTATTGAATTTTGTGCCAACAATATGCATTTTGGCACAGATGAAGTCATGGATCAACTGGAAGAAAATCCAGACTATGACGTGATTGAATACGGCTGCCTTACCAACTGTGGCCAATGTTCTATGACTCCATTTGCACTGGTGAATGGTGAAGTAGTCATCACGGACAAAGTGGAAGATCTATATAACGCCATTCTGGCCAAAATTGCCGAAGCCGATGTCTGGGATGAGCTCGATCTCGACTAACCGAGATGGCGCTTGGACATCCAGAGCACACCACTTTTCAAAATACGAGGTACACGTCCCATCATGGACGTTTTGCCCATTAGCCCAAACCCGGACTTCTTGCCGAGTGCACCCAGTGTGCCACGAAGCTTGAGTGGATGTGGATTGGGCTTTTCGCCTTTCCAGAGGGCATGCTGAATATGGGCGATCTGCTCACCCTGTACTTCCGCAGCTTGACCGCTAGGTGCATAAGGTACACTGGCACAGTCACCAACCACATATACATCGGTATATTCCGGGATTTGGTAGTATTCATTCAGGACGACACGACCTTGAGGGTCTTTGGTCACGTCCAGATCCTGTACCACTTTTACAGGCTGAATGCCTGCCGTCCAGACGACAGCATCCGTTAGAATCTGTTCATCCCGGTTATAGATGGCATTGGGCTCAACACGCGAAATGGCGATATGTCCACGTGTCTCTACCTGATGTTCGTTAAACCATTCATGTACATACACGGACAGACGTTGCGGGAAAGCGGATAATACACGTTCACCACGATCCAGAATGCTGATGTTCAGATCCGGTCTGCTCTCACGAAGTTCGGCTGCCATCTCGACACCACTTAATCCACCGCCTACAATGTGCACATTGCCATAGGCTTTGACTTCATTAAGTCGCAGGTAAGTCTCGCGTGTTTTGCTAAAGCTCTGAATGGTACAGCTGTAGTCTTCAGCGCCTGGTGTGTTGTGAAAACGGTCTGTACAACCCAGTCCAATAACAAGTTTATCGTATTCAAGCGGGTCTTGGCCTTCAAATTCAATCTGACGCTGTTCCAAGTCAATTGAAGTAACTTCTCCATAACGGTAAGTGACTTTATCGTTCACTGGAAATTGGATACGCAGGTCATAATCGGATACGGTTCCTGCTGCGAGTGCGTAATATTCGGTCTTTAATCCCTGAAAGGGGCTGCGGTCCACCAAAATAATCTGTGTATCGGATGGAATCTTACCTTCCAGAAGTTCCTTGATGATGGTGAGGCCGCCATAACCGCCTCCAAGAATGACAAAATTTTTCATGACTCGGCTTCCTTTCTGCATCAGTCCCACTGAAATGGGGCTGTAAACTGTGGAGCAGCTATGCAAAAAACATAGCTGCTCCTTTTGTTAGGATTTGATTAGTTGAAAAGTAGGCATTGAAAATTAAAAATATTATTCAGCAGTTTGCACCACTCGAATTCAAACGTCTCCCTATCATGAAAGCTGCGTTCTGGAGTGGTGCGGGTACAATATTGATTGTATTTTGTATTTATATCTTATTCGTACACTTGAATTTCATTGTAGAACGTATCACGTTCTACCGGAATACGTCCTGCACCCTTAATGAGCCATATAAGCTCTTTACGTGTAAGGCCTTCAGGTGTGAGTGCACCTGCCGCATGACTAATCCGTTCCCGAACGATCGTACCGTGTGCATCCGAAGCACCGAAACCAAGAGCGACTTGAGTCAGCTGTGGGCCGATGTTAATGAAGTATGCTTTGATATGATCGATGTTATCCAGCATCAGACGGCTAATCGCAATTGTTTTGAGATCCTCATAAGCCGAGTTACGACGCATAATGCTCGCGTTTTTACTTTTTGGCTGCATGGAAAGAGGGATAAAGACCATAAATCCGTTGGTCTCGTCTTGCAATTCACGAATCTGCACCATATGGTTAACGCGATCCTCATAGGATTCGATCGATCCATACAACATCGTCGTATGTGTACGCATGCCGAGCTCATGAGCTGTGCGGTGCACCTCAAGATAACGGTCCACGTTGGCTTTGTCCACACGCATTTTTTTGCGATATTCATCGGACAGAATCTCAGCTCCGCCACCAGTCAATGTTTTCAGACCTGCTTTTTGCAGCTCTTGCAGAACTTCTCTGATGCTGAGTCCGCTAATCCGGGTGAAGAAATCAATCTCGGCTGCCGTGTAAGCTTTCAGTGTAACATCCGGATATTTCTCGTTTAAAGCGCGCAGGGAATCGACATAATATTGAAAAGGAACATGGTTGTTATGTCCGCCTACGATATGGAACTCACGTACGCCCGGATGAATATGCTGTTCCACATAATCGATCATTTCCTGACCGGATAATGTATAAGAGCCTTCTTCACCCTGGTCTTTGCGGAAATTACAAAAAGCGCAGTGGGCTTCGCATACGTTCGTAAAGTAAAGACTCATGTTCTCGATGAAATATACTTTCTTGCCATTCTTCCGCAGGTTGGCCTCATTGGCCAGCTGGCCCAAAGTCAGCAGATCATCTGTTTCATACAGATATACGCCGTCTTCTACGCTCAGCCTTACGCCGTTCTGCACTTTCTCGACGATTTCAGCCATTCTTTTGTCTGTGAACGGTGTTACCAATGTAGACATATTGTTTCCTCCTGTTCTTAACCGGATTTGAGTCGTGTGTAGGATCTGCATACAGAACTACATAGAAAAGATGCGGTCAACTGCCGCCTTCTTAGTTGGACTAACTCTTATTTACCCGGTGCAGCGTGTGCTGCATATGAAAGCTAAATTTTTTCAAAAAATGGAGTCTGTTGACTCATATATGCATTGGGGACTGCGTTGCAGTCTCGAAATGTGAAAAAAATTACAACTCCAATTATGACCATCGTCTGAATAAGTCATGACAAAATAACGACATTTCAGTGCGACCACCTATTCATTATAAACCTCGTGTCCCGGGGGTTCAATACACTGGGAAGAAAAAGGAGTACAGGGGGAACGCGGAAAGAGGCAAACATGACTTGAGACCCTTGACGGGGTGGAGTATAATTTAAAGAAGAGTTAATGAAAAGGAGAGTGACCTGGCATGATTAACATCAGCGAAACGGCTGCTGACAGATTGAAAGAGATGCTTGCACAGCAAGAGACACCTGGTATGTTCCTGCGTCTTGGCGTAGCACCGGGCGGTTGCACCGGATTTTCGTACGCCATGGGCTTTGATGATAAAGAGTCCGATGAGGACCTGTATATGGATATTCAGAACATGAAGGTTGTAGTCGAGAAGGAAAACCTGAAATATCTGAATGGACTTGAAATTGATTTTGAAGAATCCGGTATGACGGGCGGGTTCACCATTCATAATCCGAACGCGGTAGCTACGTGTGGCTGCGGATCTTCTTTCCGTACGAAGGAAGATGCAGGTGTGCCGGATAAGGATTGTTAATATAAAATTGATTGCAATGATAAGGCACAGTTCCAGCGAAGGACATTCGCTTGGGATTGTGTTTTTTTTTTTTGACATTATGGTAGGGGGAGCTGCGTTCTCTAATTTACCGATTCCAAGATATAGAGGGTATAAAATCATGTATCTTCAGTATTGACATTTTGTTCCAATAGAAAGTATATTATTTGTGCAAACGTTTGCAATAACAAAGGCACAGTATTCCTGCTAAAAAAGCGGTTGTACAGTTCAGGTAACCTAATAAAATCTCTAGAATATCCCCTTTTGTACAAACGTTTGCACGAAATCCACTAAATTTAAACAGCACAGAAGAACACGAAACAACAGGGTAGAGGGAAGGAGATGAGTTGTAGAGATACGAATTAAAAAGTGTCTTGATTCCAGAACATGCTAAAACGTTAAATGGGTTAGAGAGCTTAGGCAAATAACGAAAATTCTTGTTTCCCATAGGGGAGCAAATAAGGGAGGAAGAACATGGATCTTAAGCGCAAGCTCGGCGCATTCCTGTTGGTATTATCGATGATTATTTCTACCCAAAATACAGCAGCTTATGCCGAAATTTCGGCTTCTCATGTGTATCATAACCATATGCCCAATTTCTGGGCCTACTACGACACATCCAAGTATGCTTCTGCACCTGTGGGGTCCCCAATCCGCTACACATATGATGGGCAAGTCATCGATCTGAAAAATAACCCACCGGCAGGATACCCATACTTTTTACCCGGGGGAGCGCCTATGCCACATGATGATCTCGTGGCGTATTATAGTCACCATGCAAAGACAGGTGCTTATCTGAACTGGCCGTGGCAAGTTGCTGGTGACCTGAGGAACAATCACCCTGCTGCAGGGATGCAGGTAACCATGTCAGGGTCGGTATTGAACAATGTGAACAGTTTTATGTATACCAATAATGTAAACGGTTACAACAATAAAGATTGGGGTGCGCCATGGAAGAATGCTTACAATAACCTCAAAACAACGAATGGAGAACGGACGATGGATCTCATTCACTTCTCCGGACACCATTCCATGGGGCCATTGGCTGGCAACGAATATCTGCTAAAGGATTTGATCTACCAGAATGCTGTGCTGGCACAACCTTTTTTTCTGGGAGACAGCTTTAAATCGTCCAAAGGTTTTTTCCCCACCGAGCTGGGTTTCTCGGAACGGATTATCCCGGTCTTGGATCAACTCGGCATTGAGTGGTCCGTAATTGGAAATAATCATTTTTCGCGAACTCTCCAGGACTATCCGCTACTGAACGATCCGGGCAAAGATACTATGGTGTCACCGCCAAACCGAGCGGATTTGCAGAATACGAGCAATGTGGGTTCGTGGGTATCTTCTCCCATGTTCAATGAGAAACAGGTGGTTCATAACAAATATCCATTTGCTTCTACGCCTCATTGGGTGCGTCATGTGAATCCTGAAACTGGTGCTGAGAAAAAGATTGTTGGTATCCCTGTGGCCCAGGCAGAGTCGTGGGAAGAAGGGTATCAGGGTTCAGTCAAGGCAGATGCGCTGAAGCCTTTTGAAGGAATGGTTGATCAGAAGCAGTTCTTCGTGATTGCTCATGATGGGGATAATTCTTCAGGACGTGCAGGATCAGAGGATACTTGGCGCAATGCGGGAAATGTGACTTATGCTCAGCCGGGTGTGAAGGGAGAGAGTATCAATGAATACTTGCGGACTAACACACCAAAAGCCGACGATGTAGTGCATGTTCAAGACGGTTCGTGGATCGATACGCGGGACTCCTCATCAGATCCGACATGGTATCATTGGCGTCTTCCATTTGGAATCTGGAAAGGGCAGTTTGAAGCGTTCAACAAGGCTACAGGCCTTAATCTGGAGCCGAAGAAAAATTTGGATGGTGTACAGGAAGGGATGACCGTATCGTTTGAATATGGATACCATTATCTGGAGCGTAATTTTGCGCTTGAGCAAGCTGCACTGAATTATGCCAAGACAGCTGAACAGATTTGGCTGGACAGCAATCCGAACCATTGGAAGCCAACGACGGCACTAGACCGTGAGATCACTTATGAGGGCAATCAGCTTAATCCTTGGATGATGGCTTACCCGGTAAAAGGAGATCCTGCTAATAATTATAAGGGAGGTGCGAACCCGGCAGAGTTAAGCTGGTATTTCCTCCTGCCTGCACTGGATTCCGGGTTTGGTTATTATGATGAAAATGTGGATGATGGGGTAAAGCCGACGTTATCTTTCAATCAGTCGCTCTTCTTTTCCAAGCCTTATGTAAGTAGTCAACTCGCGAAGGACCGTACTGGACCATCGATATGGTGGCCGCAGCGTTATCCATATAATCCTGGAAGCGCCAATGTCAGCAAGGCAGAAGGGTGGACACTTCATTATTTTGACAATACGTTCGGCATTTATACCTATGCTTATGATGTTAACGGTGTGAATGATATTAAGGTGAAGGTACGGACACATCGGGATAAGCTGGCAGATGCCAAGGACAACACCTTCCGTGTGTACGATCCTGCTGGGCTCAAGGCCAAAGGGGTATCCAACATCGATCCGACGAAAGTGAGTAGCTGGCAAGAATATCCGATGACGAAACGTGATCTTAAATCGGATATGAACGGTGTGGCCTGGCAGCCAAGCAGCACAGATATGTTTAAGCGTGTACCTGCTCAGGAGATCGGGGATATGTATTACACGTATTTCAACGATTTCCAGGATCAACTGGTCGATTATTATATTGAAGCTGTCGATGCGAAAGGCAATGTTACGCGCAGTGAGATACAGACGGTATATGTGGGTATGGGGAAATATAAAAAAGACACATCGGGCAAAATTGTGGAAGATGCGAATGGAACAATCCAGGGCACACATCCGTTCCTGGTGGTCGATCGGACACCGCCTTCAGTGCCAACAGAAGTCAATGCAAAACGTGTGACAGATCGCAGCATTACACTGCAATGGGAAGCATCCACTGATAATGTGGGTGTTGAGGGCTATGATATTTATCGGGATGGGGTCAAAGTTGGAAGTTCGCTGACAACGGAATATACGGATATCGGTCTTGAGCCTAAGAAATCATATGCATACAGTATAAAGGCGAGAGACAAGGCGAATAATGTCTCTTCCGCCAGTTCAACTGTACAGATCCAAACGTTGGCAGCAGATACAGAGCCGCCAACAGCGCCTGCAAATGTAGCTGTACAGAATGCTACCTCATCCGCTGTGACAATTGACTGGTCAGCCAGCGAGGATAATTACGGAGTAGCAAAATATGAAATCTATCGAGACGGTTCAAAGGTAGGGGAATCAACCAAACTAAACTATACGGATGAGTCCCTTGCACCGGCAACAGAATACGTATATACGGTTAAAGCGATAGATGCAGCAGGCAACGTTTCACCTGCTAGTGTGGCTCTTTCGGTACGTACCAAAGAAGGTAATGCGGTAACCATATATTATAAACTGGGCTATCCAAACCCGTATATTCACTATCGTCCAACAGGGGGGACATGGACGACTGCTCCGGGTGTGAAAATGATGGCAGCCGAGATGCCCGGATACACCAAGATGACAGTCAATGTGGGTACAGCGACGGGGCTGGAGGCTGTGTTTAACAATGGTAGTGGCACATGGGATAATAATGGAGGAAAAAATTATCAGTTTCCATTAGGGGTTAGCACCTATAATTCCGGAGTCATTACACAAGGAGCGCCTCAAGTGGATATAACACCTCCAAGCGTACCAACCGGTCTGACCGTGACTGCAAAAGCGGCTGATCGTGTAACATTGGCTTGGAATCCGTCAACCGATCATGTAGGCGTAACCGGGTATGAAGTGTTGCGTGATGGTGTCAAAATCGGCACGAGTACGACAACTGCATATACGGATAATAGCCTGAAGGCATCAACGAGTTACGTTTATACAGTCAGGGCCTTTGATGCAGCACAGAACAAATCGGATGCAAGTGCTGAGCTAAGCGTAACGACCGATGATGCTCCGAAAAGTAACAGTGTAACCATCTACTACAAGCAGGGGTTTGCCCAGCCCAATATTCATTACCGCCCTGCAGGAGGGAATTGGACGACACCGCCAGGCGTTGCCATTCCGGCATCCGAGCTCACCGGATATAACAAAATTACCATTGATGTAGGGACTGCTACGGGACTGGAAGCGGTATTTAACAACGGTAGCGGTACATGGGATAACAATGCGGGAAGGAACTATCTCTTTCCTCTCGGGGTAAGCACATACAATGCAGGTGTTATAACTCCAGGAATACCTGGAAATGTAACGAGTACGAATCTTATTGAGAACCCATCAGCTTTCCTATCTGTTGGAGCGAATGGACTGTCTTTAAAAAGGGAACAACTAATCGCATGACGTAAAAATATTCATGGATGCATAAAATCTAAGCAATATGATGTGTAACGACCACCTATTCATGCTACATCGATAGCTCATTGCTGATACATTTTATAGTTAGGAGGCCTTGTACATCTATGGATGGACAGGGCCTTTCTAATTCGGATTGAAGGACGATAAAAGATAGAAATCCAACTACAAATCTTTTCATTTTACGAGGTTTAAAAGAGAGAAAAGAATACGGGTTGACAAGTTTAGTTGTAACAACTATAGTTACAATATGAAGTTCAAACATAAACAATATTGATAATTTAAAGGAGAGATTACGATGAACATTGCAATCATTGGTGCAACAGGCAAAGCAGGAAGTGTGATTTTGAAAGAAGCAGCAGACAGAGGGCATAAAGTGACGGCAATCGTTCGTAATGCATCCAAACTGGAAGATAAAAGCCTGAATACGCTGGAGAAAGATGTATTCGATCTTACAGCTGAAGATCTTAAAGCGTTTGATGTGGTTGTAAATGCATTTGGTGCTCCAGCGGGGAAAGAGAACCTGCATGTGGAAGTAGGACAAGCGTTGATCAACATCCTGAAGGATGCCCCAAACACTCGTTTGATCGTCGTGGGTGGAGCAGGAAGCCTGTTCACAGACGAGTCCAAAACATTGCGTGTTTTTGAATCCCCTGGATTCCCTGATGCTTACAAAGCAACTGCAACGAACCAAGGCCAAAACTTGCTGGATCTGCAAGCATCCTCAGGTATCCAATGGACATTCCTGAGCCCGGCTGGATTCTTTAATCCAGAAGGTGTACGCACAGGCAAATATCAAGCGGGTAACGACGTTATTCTCGTGAACAGCGAAGGAAACAGCTACATCAGCTATGCAGACTATGCAATTGCTTTGGTGGATGAGATCGAGAATCCACAACACAAAAACGAGCGCTTTACCGTTGTTGGCGAAGTGAAATAACAGGTTTAATTGATAATATGGAACATATAAACGGACGCTGATCTTCACAGATCGGTGTCCGTTTTTTAGGTTATCGAAGAGGGATGTTCTGATAAAGTTAGACAGGTTAGAGGATTATCGTTCAACTTCCGACTATTCCTTTGAATCTGTGTTATATTATTCTAAATATGGTATTTGAATTCGATTATATGGAGGACTACTTTTTCTTAATCAGAATTTCTGCGAGCCTAAAAGTATAAGGGAGTGAACAGTTGTGAAGATGTATTCTAAAGGAATTATACTATTGATGATTGCGGTTTTTATGATGAGTGTATCAAGTGGTTCAGGGTTAGGGTTACCCCAGTATGCAAATGTTAAAAATACGTTGAATCAAATGCACATCACTTCTTTTTATCCAAAAAATCAGAACGGACAGACATATGGTTCTGCCGTATATGCGACATCTCCTGAAACTGAACCTGATTTGATCTTGGCTTTTGGTGTGGATGGTACAGAAGGATACCTGCTGAAAAAAGACATGGAAGGCGAGCTACCTAATACACCTGAAGAAGCTATCGAAATGCAAAACAACAGATCACCAGATGGTTATGATATCCCACTGTATGACAAGGATGGTGAAACCGTCATTGGTGTGTTTCATGTTGGAGGAGAGTGAACGTAACCAAAATAGGATCAAATGTAGCTTTATCCTGAAACGTTAATGAAATGAACACCATTCGGCAGTTGATCAAAAGGGTCGACTGCTTTTTGATTTTAAGATTTATCTAGTTACCTAAAGGATGTGACGGTAATATGAAATACTTCATTGGAATTACCCCTCCAGATGATTATAAAGAAAAGATTGTGGCATTTCGTAATCGTTGGTCAAGTAATCGTCTTAATGATGTAGTCGAGCCTCATATCACTGTAAAAGCGCAGGGGGGTCTTACCGTTGATCTTCATTGGTTAGAAAGCGTGAGACAGACATGCTCTTTAATGCCAAGTTTTCAATTATCCTTATCAGAACCAGGATCATTCGGAAATGCTGTCACATTTCTTAGTGTTGAAACGAGCAAGGTCATTGAGTTACATCGAAAGTTGGTAAAAGTGATTTCTCCATCACAAGAACTTATAGACCGTTACTTTGAAATGGATAAATATCATCCTCATTTAACCTTGGGGCAAATCTATTGGGGGTTGAGCGAGACGCAGATTGAAGAAATGAAGCTCCTAACAATTAAAGAATTGGCTCCTTTTCCAACCTTTGATGTCAAATATGTACGCGTATATAAAGAAGTTGATCCAAATAAATACGTACCATTTTGAAGACATCCAATTGGGAACT
Source organism: Paenibacillus sp. CB74 (assembly GCF_055687625.1). NCBI lineage: Bacteria > Bacillati > Bacillota > Bacilli > Caryophanales > Paenibacillaceae > Paenibacillus > Paenibacillus sp. CB74. The sequence goes on from NZ_CM146009.1 coordinate 6,602,240, forward strand.
GAAAAGTAAAGTGATTCAATTAACAGGAACATTAGCCGCATGGTACCTAAAAGTCCAAGCTAACGGACGAAAGAATATTTACAACATATATCCTTCGACGGATAGGAAACTTAATTGCGCACAAATAGTTGCGATACGAAAACCCGAGGAAACTATACTTTTATTGAGAGGAGGGATGACATGGATTGGCTTATGAGGATGAATCGGGCATTGGATTATATTGAAATGAACTTAGTTGGTGAGATCGAATTGAAGGAAATTGCTCAGTGTGCGTATTGTTCTTCACATCAGTTTCAGAGAATGTTCTCGTTCATTACCAATGTCTCACTTGCGGAATATATACGAAGAAGACGGCTGACTCTGGCTGCAATTGAATTGCAGAATAGTGACAGGAGAGTTGTCGACATTGCCTTGAAGTATGGGTATGAATCACCGGTATCATTCGCAAGAGCTTTTCAATCGTTGCATGGAGTTAATCCAGCGATGGCTCGTGAAGAAGGCATTGCCCTCAAAGCCTATCCTCGGCTTTCCTTCCTTATTTCAATTAAAGGGGAAGAGCCGATGAACTATCGTATCGAAACAAAAGAATCTTTCGAAATATTTGGAATCGAGAAAGTGTTTGAATTAAACGGTGCAGAAACACCGGCAGAACTATGGAAACAAAGCCACGAAAACGGTGAGGTTGAAAGACTTGCTGCAACTGCCGGTAATCTACCGAACTCTTTGAATTCGAATTATCATAAAGTGCATGCTGTATGTAGCTACAAAAAAACTGGGGAGAATACTTTCCCATACATGTTGTGTGCATTTAAAGGTGAGACAAGTAAAGCCGATGGTTACACAAGTATAACAATACCAGCACATACGTGGGCGATCTTTTCGTCTGATCCCTTTCCATGGGATAAATTCGATGAAACCATTGAAGCTTTATATCGAAGATTCTTTTCTGAATGGCTTCCTACGACAGGATATGAACAGGTCGACGGAATGGAATTTGAAATTACTGGTGGTAAGGATGGACTGAATTTTGTTGAGTTATGGTTTGCTGTAAGAAAAATATCCTAGTTTCATTTCTTTTAGATTATTCTTGAATGGTAACTTAATAAAGAAAAGTGGAGCGACCAACTCTGTCCGATTGGTTGCTTCTTTGTTGATCCACCTAACGGCAAAAGAAGATGCAACATTTCTCCTGTTAAACAGGTCAATAAAGATGCACAAAAAACGTCTTGAGAAGAAGGTGGAAAAACTGAAGCTACGTATAATCACGTTGATGTTTTTAATCTCTACCGTGTTTTTTGGTTCTAATGTACAAGATGTTAACGCTTTGTCATGTGCCGAATCGGGAAGTCCCCAAGAAGAGTTAGAAAGAAATACAGGTGCTGTTTAGGGAGAAGTAAAGCAAATAAAGGTGGACTTAAAGCAAAAGGGGGTTACGGGCACAAAAGAGAAAATTAGATATATTTTAGTGGAAGCTGAGAGGAGTTGGAATACTGAAGTTAGCTCTCAACTAATTATCGGAACGAACTATACTTGGGGGTTTGATTTCAAGGAAGGCAACAAATACTTAATCTACTTTAGTGAGGCGAATGGCGAGTTAAGCAGTAGTCCGTGCAGTTCGACCATCGAAATGAACAATATTAATCAAGCAACTGAACTATTCGGGGAAGGATATTCACCCAAACAACAAGTAAACTTAGAACACAAAATGTGGTTTATGTTTGAGCGAGATATGGATATGTATATCGTAGGTATAGTCGTATTAGTGGCGATTTTTATTCTCTTTATAATTGTAAGAAAGAAAAAGGGCAAAGTATAATCTCGCTGTATTAAAGTAAAAATTTTGCTCATAGAAAAGTCAGTTGAACGAGAGCGTGTCTTCCAGCAGGACCTATTACCCCTTTACTAAAACGAGGATGGAGGCGTATAATCCGTTGAGACATTAGAGCAATAAGAGGGGATATCGTTATGAATAATGGATTAATCAACGCAATCATTGCGTATATCATGTGGGGGGTTCTCCCGCTGTATTGGAAGTTGTTTGAGAATGTGCCGGCAGGCGAGATTTTATCGCACCGGGTAGTCTGGTCATTTGTCTTTATGGGGATTTTCGTTGCCGTCCAACGTCGTTGGGGTGACATGAAGCGCATCTTGACCAGTCGTTCGACCCTGCTGTCCCTTACCGCGAGTGGGCTGCTAATTGCTATTAACTGGCTGATCTTCATCTGGGCAGTTAACAACGGTCATGTTGTTGAGACAAGTCTGGGCTATTATTTGAACCCGTTACTGAATGTGCTGCTGGCGGTTGTCTTTCTTCATGAAAAGCCAAACCGTGGGCAATGGCTCGCGATTGCCATCGCTGCTGTCGCGGTGCTTATCATTGCCATCGACTACGGGCGTTTCCCATGGGTTGCGATCTCGTTGGCTGCGTCATTTGGCTTGTACGGTCTGGCGAAGAAAAAAATCAAGCAAGATCCTTCTGTAGGCTTATTTTCGGAGACCGCTGTAGTTCTGCCTATTGCACTCGGCTACTGGATCTACTTGGCCATAGTGGGAAAAGCAACGGCATGGACGCTGCCTGCACCTATGTTCATCGAATTACTTCTAGCCGGCGTGGTGACGGCGCTGCCGCTGTTGTTCTTTGCACGGGCGGCAGCTCGGATGTCGTTGTCCACACTCGGATTTGTGCAGTATATTGGGCCGACAATCATGCTGATCCTAAGCGTGTTTGTGTTCAAGGAAACGGTCTCGCCAGTTCTGCTCGTTGGTTTCGCGCTGATCTGGATTGCGCTTATCGTATATGCAACCGCATCGATGCGTGCCACGCGACTTGCTAAGGTAAGCTGAAGATAGAGGTATTCTGGTATATTCATAGATGGCCCTGTCCGCCGCTCAGGTGGACAGGGCCATTTTTTGTTTGAGCGTGAACGTTAGCTCAACAAAAACTAAAAAGTAGCTGGATTAATGTTGTGGTAAAATAAGGGGTGTTACCTAAAAAGAGTAATCGAAAAACGAGGAGGCAACAGATATATTATGGTCAATGACCTGTGCCGTAAACGTGTTCTGTTCTATACAAAGAATGATGTAGTTCGGACATTATTTCAGTTTTCTATTTCAGCGATCATTGGTGTGATATATGGAGTTATGCTTATCAATGAAATAGTAGGTGGATATATAAATAAATTGCTCCCGAGTACGGATGGTCCTGATGTTCATTTATATTTGCCCGTTGTGGTGACAGTGTTTGTCTACTCGTGCTTTATTCAGAAGAAACAGCGAATTATTCTTGAAAAAATCTCATTTAGTTGTCTACATATTTTTGTTGCCCTGCTAAGTTGTGTTTCTGCAGTTGTCGTGTTATTGGTGATCTAATCCGGATTCCTACGTATCTATACCTTCAGGCCCATCAACTGCATCAATGACACCGACAGCAAGTGTTGTTACCGCAGCAGCAGCTAAAAGATTCTTGGCACCAAGCTTGACTCTGTCCTTATCTTCCTCTTTCAAGCCTACAACAACATCTTTACCGCTGTTATATACATACTTGGCTGATATGGCTACACCTTTTGCAGTATTGGTTACGGCACCTCCAATATCGGCAAGCCCTGCATCTATGGCGGTATCGTCTTTTCGAATGGCACCACTGGCCAGATCATATGTCCCGCTAGCCAGTTGCCCAACGGTTTTTCCTGTATTGATCGTAGCTTTCTCTACGCCGTTCCCAATTTCTTTGATAAAAGGACTGCTTGCAAGTTCACCCACAACCCGCACACTGCCGCCCAATACTTTCCCGGTAACTTCCCCAGCCAATTGACCTATTCCTTTTAAAAAACTCATCCATCTTCCCCCGCTCCAATAAGAAGTTGATCCTATGTGTTATCTCAATAAACTTATTATATTCATATGTAGGCCAAAAGAACATCAGTCTCCAGCCTGAGTGTGCACCCCTCGATTGACCGCAACATGCTTGAGAAGTGCCCGATCCGCCCCCGGAACGCCACACGCTGCCCCCTTAACGCAATTCATCACAAAAAGGCGCCACTCCCACCGGGAATAGCGCCTTCAGCCCTTGTTTTACCTTACTACCTAATCCATTTGACTACACACGGTTTTAGAAGTTTCTCAAGGAGCAGCGACGTAGTGGAGGGGGAGGAATCGATTCTGAAGAAGCGGAGCGTTCTTCAGATCCCCGGATTTTCCCCTAATAAGGGAATTCATTAAAATCTGGGGATAACAGCGATCATAAGAACGATCCGACCCCGGAACGCCACCACGCTGCCCCCTTAACGCACTTCATCACAAAAAGGCGCCACTCCCACAGGAATAGCGCCTTCAGCCCTTGTTTCACCGTACTACTTACTTAATCCATTTGACTACACACGGTTTTAGAAGTTTCTCAAGGAGCAGCAACGTAGTGGAGGGGGAGGAATCGATTCTGAAGAAGCGAAGCGTTCGCCTTTGTATCCTAATTTCAACTTATAAAGAGTTGTTTAAGAAATTAGGATACAACAGCGATCATAAGAACGATCCTCCACCGGAACGCCTACCACGCTGCCCACCAAAACATTTCTACCCACCGTACCTAGTCAATAAATCCTTCCATGACCGCCGTTGGCATCATGTTGGATTGCCATGCGCCTTTGCCATAGCCGCCGTTGTATCCTGGTGTAGCCTGAGGCTCCCAGTAGAAGACACCTTTACCTTTGCCGTTTGGCAAATTGCGGATTTGGTTTTTCATCGCGGCAACAAAACTTTTACCAGCCGCAGCCTGGTTATTGTCCATGCCAATTTCAGAGATGATGATCTCTTTGCCATAACGGTTGATCAGATCTTTGGCATTGTTTACCGTATTGGTCACAGCGGTGTTCCAGCCGGAAGCGGAAGGATAGAGGGACATGGCGATCATGTCAAAGTTGGCTCCGTTATTAATCAGACCACCAATATTCCATACATAGAGGGCGTTATCATCTCCACCTGCCAGATGCACAATGGTTTTGGTGCCACTGCTCAGGGATTTCACTGCGTTATGGCCTGTGTTTACCAGCCACGCATAGTTTTTCATGTTGGTGGATGCTTTGCCATCTTCCCATAACATGCCGTTGCTTGTTTCATTCCCGATCTGTACCCAGTCCGGGGTAACGCCTTTGCTTTGCATCGCCGTCATGACATCACGAGTGTGGTTCCATACCGCATCCATGAGCTGTTGGAATGTGTAATTTTTCCATGCGGCAGGTTTGGTTTGTTGACCAGGGTCTGCCCAAGAGTCACTGTAGTGCAGAGTGAGCATTACGCTCATGCCAGCATTCTTGGCACGTTGTGCGAGTGCAGCTGCACGATCCTTATTCATGTAACCGTTCCCATAATCATTCGACGGATTAACGAATACTCGAATGCGAACGGAGTTGATTTGATAGTCGTTTTTCAAAATATCAATGATGTCGCGCTGTACCCCGTTTTTATCTTTCCATTTGTAGCCTTGGGCTTCCATGCCGGGAACCCAACTGATGTCTGCTCCTTTGGCGAAACTTGGTGCTGCGCTGGCATGCTGACCTGCGGGTAACAGGATGGAGGTAAATAACAAAACAAAAGCCAACATGATGGATGTCTTGAAACCCCTTACATTTTTGAACATTACAAGATGCCTCCTCGGATTTGGGTTGAGTTGCATCTTCATTATAGCCATCCTGGTTTACGCTACTAAAGGGTCTATTTCCAATATTTTGGGTGTTTTCTCAACCTCTCTACAGAAAAAGACAAAACAAAAAGCCGTCCGAAGACGGCTTTTCTACCCGTGGCGCTTTTTGAAACATTGATCCGTATCCCGCGCCTCCACCAGACTCATTTAATTTGAGCTAGTGGATCGGGTAAGGGACACGTTCAACATGTGATTAGAAATGTTGACGCACCTCCTTTCCTTGTGGCAAGAGTATACAACACCTTGTTTCGGAAAGCTAGTCTTTTTTACGTATTTATGCAAAATTATTTTTCAGTCTGGAACATCGTGATATCTCGTGCATAATGACTCTTCGTTCCGTCATTGTTTCGGATGCGTACACTGTCTTCACTGATCCGCTCTACAATGCCACAACCGACCTCACAATAGACGCCAGCCGGGTCTTCCTGCCATGCGCTTACCATACATTGCGATAGTGCCGCCGTGAAAAACTCTATATTTTTTTGTAACGTTCTAGGTTTGTTGGATTTCATTATATACTCCTTTAATCAGATATATTTGGAATGAGAACTAGCAACCGGACCAAATCACACTGTACTTCACTTTACTCTGTCTATTGACCTTTGTAAAGGGATGGAAAAAGTTGCGGCCATGAGGTATCATTTACATAAATTTTACGTAGCGTTTACACTGCGCTGACGCTTGATGTTGATTACGAATAGTACAATTATAGGAGAACTTCTAACGAAGAATAGATATGCAACACATTCGGAGGCCATACATGCATAGAGACGTCAAAACAGGTAACTACGTTAATCGTGATTTGAGTTGGGTTGAATTTAATCGGCGCGTACTTCAGGAGGCCCAGGATCCAACAACGCCTCTCCTGGAACGCATGAGATTTCTCGGTATTGTCGCTAGTAATCTGGACGAGTTCGTCAGTGTAAGGGTGGCAGAGACGAAAGAGAAGATCAAGGCCGGATTCACGCAAAAGGATTTTACAGGATACACGCCTTCGGGATTGTACCGCAGATTGATCAAACGAACCGGGGGCATGGTCGCCGAACAATATAAAACGTATCGTGAACTCATTCGTCTACTCGCCAAGAAAGGCGTAAACATTCAGGAATATACAGATCTTAATGTGACACAACAGCGCGCAATGGACCAGTACTTTCATGATATTATTTTCCCGGTACTCACACCGATGGCGATTGACCAGAGTCGTCCGTTCCCATTGGTGCACAACAAGTCGGTCTATCTGTCCGTAATGCTGCAGAAGGAAGGGGAGCAAGAGGGCGAGCCGTTTATGGCCATTGTCCAGGTACCTTCCAATCTTCCGCGGGTAGTTCAGGCTCCCATTCGGGCGAATAGCAAAAAGAAAACGTTCATCCTGATTGAAGACCTCATCAAACATCATATTCATACACTCTTCAGCGGTTATATCTCGCTTGCTGCACAGGAATTCCGGGTGACCCGCAATGCGGATCTGTTCATTAATGAAGAGGAAGCGGAAGATCTGCTTGAAGCGATTGAAAAAGAATTACGGCGCAGACGCAGAGGTGCTCCTGTTCGACTGGAGGTCTGCAAAGATTTTCGTCCGGATGCCTTATTGGAATTGCAGGAGGAATTCGAAATCCAGGACCCGGTGTACGAGATTGATGGACCACTCGATCTGAGTTTTCTGGCTGGATTCGTGGACAGTCTGGAAAGTTTCTCACATCTGAAATACAGTCCGGTAAAGCCAGTCTATCCACCGGAGTTTCTGCCAAGAGAAAGTCATTTTGAGCTGCTGCGCAAACGCGATGTACTGGTGCATCATCCGTATGAATCGTTTGAACCGGTCACTGATTTTATATTGGAGGCTTCGGAAGATCCAAGAGTGCTGGCCATCAAGATGACATTATATCGGGTCAATGGCGATTCACGCCTTATTCCGGCACTTGCACTTGCGGCTGAGAGTGGTAAGCAGGTTACGGTGGTAGTGGAACTGAAAGCCCGGTTTGATGAAGAGCGTAACATTGCTTGGGCGCGTAAGCTGGAGAAAGCCGGTTGTCACGTGGTTTATGGGCTGGTTGGACTCAAGACACATGCCAAAATCATTCTTGTCGTACGCCGGGAACAGCAGGGGTTGAGACGATATGTTCATGTAGGAACCGGTAACTACAATGAGAGTACAGCCAAAGTGTATACGGACGTAGGCCTGTTCACCTCCAATCCGATTATTGGGGAAGATGCCTCCGAGTTGTTCAATGAGATTACCGGATATTCCGGTCCGAAGGCATTGCAAGCGTTCCGTGTAGCTCCAGATGGTATGAAGGATGAGCTGTTCTCACTGATTCGTCGAGAAACGGAACACGCGCTGAAAGGCAAACCTTCCAGAATCATAGCCAAGATCAATTCCTTATCCCATCAGGATATGATTGATGAGTTGTACGAGGCTTCTCAGGCCGGTGTGCAGATTGATCTGATCGTGCGTGGCGTATGTTGTCTGCGTCCGGGCGTCGAGGGGCTCAGTGAGAATATTCGGGTCATTAGCATTGTGGATCGTTTTCTGGAGCATTCACGGTTGTTTTATTTTGAAAATAGCGGCAACCCGGATGTATTCATCTCCAGTGCAGACTGGATGACACGTAACCTCAATCGAAGAATTGAACTGATGTGTCCCGTTTTCGATCCAGAGCTGAAGAAGATGCTGGTCGATATTCTTAATCTGTCCCTTAATGATAATGTCAAAGCCAGAGAGCTTATGCCTGGTGGCAATTATGTATTTGTAAAAAATGAAAAGCCCCCGCTGAGAAGTCAGACGGAGGCTATGGGAATTATCCCTTGGAAACCTGCTGAATGGAGTACGATAACGTAATTCCCCAGGCTTCCTTCAGATCCTTGACGGCCTCTTCCAGGCCATCAAGTTCCAGTAACGGCTCTGCTGTACAGGTGAACTGCACCTGCAGCGAGTCGTTTTCTTTGGTTGCTTGAATCGCAGCGATGCTCTCGGATCGATTAATCGCTTCGGCTACACGCAGCAAAGAGCCTATACGATGAGCATGTCGCTCATCCGAGTTTTTCAGAATGTCCCGATGCTTATTCAGCAGCTGGGGCGTTCTTTTTTTGGGATGATAATCGGCCGCACTGGCACTAAGGATCGTCTCTCGGTGGGAAAGTCCATAGATGCTTGCATTCATAATCCAATAGGCCGAGTGCTGCGCATAACGGAAATAGTTAATCTGCTTGCCTGCCATGTGCAGCATGGAGGACGCATACAGGATTCGGGCATCTGCCTCATCAGGAGCAGTACCTTCTAGTGCAGTATACAGGGTAACCGCATCCTGATGAATCCGTTGCAGACGTTTCTCTGGAATAGGCGGACCAAAATGGATAAAATTACGGATGCTGTCCTTCAGCGCGTCCGGAACGACCGGCTGACCTCCAGCCAAGTAATCACGCAGCAACCCGTCTCGCAGACCTGCACCACTAACCACATAACGATCTCCCTGTATTAACTGGAAGACGGTTCGCAGGATCAATACGCCGGGCACGATGATGTCTGCGCGATCTTTAGCGAGCCCTGGCACCTTTTTGCGCTGTGCCGAAGTGAGATGTGGCAGGGAGCGAGCAATGTTCTCCATTGCTTGCTCGCTGATCTCATAATGATGGGTGACAGGCAGCGAGTACTGGGTACGCTTCTGCTCCACTTTGGCGAGTGTACGCATCGTGCCGCCAAGTCCGATGAGTGGCAGACCAGGATGCTCATGAATCCAATCCTGTCCACGGAGAGCTTGAATGACTTCATTGCACAGCGCATTCACATTCTCCTCGGTCCACTGATCTTCCCCCCCATAACGGGCATGTGAATTCACTGCACCAATGGGGAGGGAAATGCTATTTAACCTCTTCCGATCCCGAAAGACTGTGATCTCCGTACTGCCGCCTCCAATATCTACGACGAACCCGTCTGTCAGATCAATGGACTGAGTAACACCAAGGAAACCGTAATAGGCCTCCCGATCTCCTGATACACATTCGATGGTAAGCCCCGTCTCTGTCTCCAGCCATTCGATAATCTGCAGGACATTGCTTGCATTACGAATGGCTGCCGTAGCTGCTGCACGGATTAGTTTGGTCTGATACGCTTCACAGGTCGCTTTGAATTGACGCAAGATGGTGATGGCTTTATCCAGAGAATGGCGAAGGATGGTGCCATCCGACTCAACAACGCTGCTCAGACGAGCAGCGTATTTGTCTTCATGAATGATGCGATAGGCTGCATCCTGATCCAGTTCATAGATAACCAGACGAATGGAGTTCGAGCCGATATCAATAATTCCTATGGTTTCATTAGTACGTGTCATAAGCATCTCCTTCTACAGAGGTTCAACTACCCGAAGTGAAGAAGGGCAGCCATGGCTTCCGGTGAACCCGGCGGTGTGGCAGAGAAGGGCGTGGTTAACATAACAACAATGATAAAGACGATGAAACAGGCAAATATAAGACAACTCACGGCAAAGCCGCGATTGCGCTTTTGAATAAACAGTCGAATACCTGTGACAAAGAGAAGTACCGTAACGGCTACCAGAACGATCGACATTGCAAAATAGGCTACGCCATAAAGTGATTTGAAAAATGCTTCCATTTGTTCTAAACGCTCCTTAGATCCTCGTATTTAAGCCCTTCCAAGCCGTTCCTTAGTAGCATACGACAGATTGACTTGTTTGAAAAGCAAACCGGGCGCTTGTTCCCGTTTCCGCCATCACCCTGGGACAAGTTTCATGGAAAAGGGGCCCCTGCCGTGGACAGACATCCAAGAAAGCAAGGCTACTGTTGAGTATGTATAAGGAAGGACTATTGTTCTAGGGAAGGAGATCAACCCATGTCGAGACAGCTTGCAAGCAAGTGGCGGAAGACAGCGGCACTGATGAAATACCCGGTAGCTGCTGTCCATATTCCACAGACCAAGGCGTTCAACTCAGGGAATCTGCTGCACATGCTCAGTCGTTATGGAATGGTGTACGTCAAACCGATTGTAGGTGGCGGAGGTTATGGTGTTATTCGGGTATCGGCGAGCGGTGGGGCTTATCGATACACCCATATGAAAACGACACGTTCTTTCGCCAGTTTCAGCCAGATGTATCGCTCTCTGGTGCGTGTAAAGGCTAGACGCAGGTACTTGATCCAGCAAGGCATTCATCTGGCAACGATTCAAGGGAGACCTGTTGATTACAGAGTCAAAGTTGTCAAAACAGACCGAGGCTGGGTATTCCGTTCCTTGGTTGGACGACTCGCTCGTCCCGGACTTTGTGTAACGAATCTGAGCAAGGGTGGCACCATGTTATCAGGAAGGCAAGCTCTCGGTTTATCCCTGCCCCACATATCTGGCCGACACAAACGCAGGGAGATGCGTTCACTTACACTGACATGCACATACATTATGGAACGTCAGTTCCCTGGTGTTGGTCAGCTTGGATTCGATTATGGACTGGATTATTCAGGCAAGATCTGGATTCTGGAAGTGAATACCAGACCCCAATAGAAAATGAATGGGAAAGCTCAAGAAAATCCAAGAAAAACCGATAATATATAGAAGAAAACAGTATGAAAAAGGTTTGAAATTTTACATTACCGGGTAATTTACTCGCAACAAGTCTTGAAACTATGAATTTATTCCAAAAAAAATACGCAGATAAACGTTCTGACCGTAGTACAACAGGCCTGTGCATAAATATTGTCCACACTATACACGTTGATTACTCTACATTTTTTCCATTTATCAACAAACTATGCACAGGATTTCCACATAACGTTGTGGATAACAAGAACGCTTGTTCTCTATATGAAACTCTGATATGATAGTTTTGAGGAAAAAAAAGGAAAGGTTGTGGCGGGAAATGGCTATGTTATCCGATGAGATGTTGTTGGATTCCTACCATAAAGCGATTGAGTTGAATCTCGAACGAGATTTCATCGCACTGCTGTTGGCAGAAATCCATAAGCGCAAACTGGGTACCGACGTATCTGCCATTCTTCACTAGAGATCCTCATTGCAGGCAATGTTACAGGTTTCCGGACAAGTCCCATAGTGAGACAGGCCATGGCGTGCTCGTCTGACAATGTGGACAGTACAACACATGATTGCAAACGTTTTCGACTTCGTCTGCCGTGTCAGAGGAAGATTGGAATACGTAGGGGCTGTATGGTCCGGTGTAGTCGTCCAATTTGCCGCATTCTAACAGTCCCTGAAGGCAGTGGGGGCAAGCCTGCTCCGGTACAACCAGACCGTTACACAGCGGGCATATATAAGACAAGGGTATCCCTCCTGATCTGGATTCATTCAGGAGTAAGATACCCTTTTTTGTATCAATATATGTTCATTCAGCGAAACTAGCGTTTCATGTTACTGCTGTGTCCTGGGGACAACTTGGCGTCTGGATCGAAGTATACTTTCGCATTGTTGACGGCTGTTGGAGCTTCGCCAAATCCGACAGCGATCAGCTTCAATTTACCCGGGTATGTGGTGATATCCCCGGCAGCGAAGATCCCTGGAATGGATGTTTCCATGCGGGAATCCACAACGATGGAGTTGCTGTCAATTTCGATGCCCCACTCGGCAATGGGTCCGAGAGAAGAGACAAATCCGAAGTTAACAATCACTTCATCCACTTCGATTTCCTGAGTTTCTTTGGTTTTTACATGGGCAAGGGTTACCTTGGTAATGGTGTCATCCCCATGAAGTTCCGTGATTTCGGTCGGTGTAACGACATTCACCTTGGAATTCATCAGATTTTCGACACTGTGCTCATGCGCACGGAACTTGTCCCGGCGGTGGATCAGCGTCACTTGCTCAGCGATGGGTTCGAGCATGAGTGCCCAGTCTACCGCGGAGTCACCGCCGCCACTGATCAGTACTTTTTTGCCCGCGAAGGCATTCAGATCACTGATAAAGTAGTGCAGGTTGCTCTTCTCGAACTTGGCAGCACCTTCAAGCTCCAGGCGACGTGGTTCGAATGCACCTACACCAGCTGTAATAATGACAGCTTTGGCATGATATTCATTCTCATCCGTCTTCACGATGAAATGTTGCTCATCCTTTTTCTCCACTGATACAACCTTTTCTTCAAGGCGGATGTTCGGGTTAAAATGACTCATTTGCTCAACCAGGTTATTCACCAGTTCCTGAGCTGTAACTTTCGGGAATCCGGCCACATCATAGATGTATTTCTCCGGGTAAAGAGCGGCAAGTTGTCCGCCAAGCTGTGGCATGCTTTCAACCAGTGTAACGGATGCCTGACGCATCCCACCGTAAAATGCGGCGAACAGACCCGCAGGGCCTCCACCGATAATAAGTAAATCAGTCATATCATGACTGGAATTCTGTGCAGTCAAGAATCAACAACACCTTTCATATTTTAATAGGTAGTTAACAGGAAAAATGTGCAGGCTACGGATCATAACCGGCATGGGTGCTGAACTGTCTTTCCTATTATAAACGGTGTATTCAGGGTTGCAAAGTTAGCTGTATCACGAATCTGAGAATAATTGATGAAGATCAGATGAGAATAGGATGAAATTGGAAATGAAAGGTTATGAAAAATAACAAAAAAAACCTTGATCTTTACTACAAATACAGATATCCTTGACCTGTACTATGTGTTTTTTTGTCTAATTTAGAGTCAATATGTAATATGAGCACAGATCCCGTGTTTTGTAGAATCTTGTGGTTAATTTCACAACTTGAATCGATAACTTGCGTGCAAACGAATCAATGGAATGAGCTATGAAATTGATGCAAACGTTTAAATAAATTCGCGAAGTTAACATTTGTCGTCATAATGGGCAAGACCTCATCAATATTTGTAAGTATGTGCATTTTGCATCTCAACCAAGATTGGGCTGATGCAAGTGAAACCGGAAGGGGTATAGACATGAGCAGTATTCCCAAAATCGTCATCCTCGGCGCGGGCTATGGCGGGATTCTGACAGCCCAGCGGCTGCAGAAGGAATTGAACTATAACGAGGCCGACGTCACATTGGTGAACCGGCATGATTATCATTATATTACTACACATCTACATATGCCGGCAGCCGGCACGGATACCATTGAGCATGCAAGAGTCCCTATTTCGAAGCTGATTGATGAGTTCAAGATTGATCTGGTTAAATCTTCTGTCAAGGAGATTCGTCTACAGGATCGGAAGATTATTCTGGAGGACGGCACGTTATCCTATGATTATCTGATTATTGGACTAGGCGGTGAGCCTGAGACCTTCGGGATTCCGGGTATGCTTGATCACGCCATGACCATCCGCAGCATTAACTCGGTTAGACTGATCCGAGAACACATCGAATATCAATTTGCGATGTACAAAAACGATAACAAACGAAATCGTATTCGTTTTGTTGTAGGCGGAGCGGGTTTCAGCGGTGTTGAATTCGTAGCTGAACTTGCAGATCGTATTCCACAGCTGTGCAAGGAGTTCGACGTGAATCCTAAACATGTGCACATCTATAATGTAGAGGCAGCGCCTTCGGCCTTGCCTGGTTTTGACCCTGAACTGGTAGAACATGCGATGAACGTGCTGAAGAAGAAGGGCGTTACCTTCAAAATTGGTGTTCCGATCAAACAGTGTCTCCCCGATGGGGTTATTGTGGGTGAGGGTGAAAAGCTCGATGCTGCCACAGTGGTGTGGACCGGTGGTATTCGTGGTAACTCACTGCTGGAACAGGCCGGTCTTGAAGTGATGCGTGGCCGGGTAAAAGTGGATGACTATCTGCGTGCCCCGGGACATGAGCATGTTTATGTCATTGGTGATAATTCACTTGTCTTTAACGCGGAAGGACGGCCTTACCCGCCAACAGCCCAGATTGCGATGCAGCAGGGTGTGAACTGCGCGAAGAACGTCGTGGCATCCATTCGCAAGAAACAGCCACAGCCTTTTGTATTTATGAGCAAAGGCACGGTTGCTTCATTGGGTAAAGGTGAAGCGATTGCTGTTGTAGGCGGCAAGAAGTACAAGGGCTGGAAAGCAGCTCAGTTGAAGAAGCTGGTTGATCTGCGTTATCTTTTCATTATTGGTGGTATTCCGCTAGTCCTGAAGAAAGGGCGGTTTTTTGGATGAGACATTGCAGTGTTCAGGTCCGGGGGTTATTAACGCGTGACGAACTGGATCGGTACAACGCCCTGATGCAGGTCGGTGGTTATCTGGAGGAACAGGATCAATATGATCTGGCCTACATCGTGCAGAAAGAAGTGGATATTCTCATTATGCCCGCGATTGAGCGACTTAAAGAGAAAGGTCGCGACCGTGACCGGGCCACTGCCGAATTCCTCGAATCACTGAAAGCTGTTGATGAAGAGGACGAGGATTAGAGACATAACCTTCCAATCGCTGTTATCCCCAGATTTTTTTGATTCCCTTTTGTTAAAGGGAAAATCCGGTGATAGCGTATGCTTCCGATGCAGCTTTCTTTCAGAAAGCTTTTAGGCGAACGCTTCGCTTTTTCAGGTTTTTTCTGTCCTTTCCGTTTTTGTGTAAATAAATAGTTCAAACAATATAGATCTAAATCAAGCTTGAGGTAGTAGAATATTCATAGATAATAAAGCACCGCTGACAATATCCTTTACAGGAGATGTCGCGGTGCTTTGTGTATGGTGTACTATTTTACAGCTTAAGCATGTCTTCCAACGTTCCTTCGTTCAACAGACTTCCCACATAGAACGAACCGAATTCGCCATAACGGGCGCTAACTTCATCAAAACGCATCTCATAGACGAGTTTCTTGAACTGAAGTGCATCATCCGCAAACAGCGTTACGCCCCATTCCCAATCGTCGAAACCGACAGAGCCGGTAATAATCTGTTTTACTTTACCCGCATAGCTGCGACCAATCATGCCGTGACTGCGCATCATCGTACGACGCTCGTCCATGGACAGCATGTACCAGTTGTCATTCAGCTCACGTTTTTTGTTCATCGGATAGAAGCAGATGTATTGCCGCTGTGGCAGAACAGGTTTCAGACGGGCGATAATCTCTGGATTCTGCATTGGGTCTTCGCCTTCTTTGCCAAGGTAGTTGCTCAGTTCCACTACACTGACGTAAGAATAAGACTTCGTTGTGTACTGGGCAAACATCGTTTTGTTAAACGCGTTCTCAACAGCCTTCAGATCTTCCAGCGTTTCACGCAGGTGCATCATGACGAGATCGGCTTTTTGACCTACAACCGTATAAACAACGGTACTTCCTTTGGATGAGTCCTCGACTTCTTTCCATTCTTTCCAGAATTCCTGAAGCTCGTCCAGTGCTACAGCACGTTCTTCATCATCTGCTGCTTTCCAGGCGGCCCAGTTAATCGAGCGAAAATCATGCAGGGCATACCAGCCCTCCAGTGTTGATGCGGCTTCGTTCATTGGTTGTGTTCCTCCTGCAAGGTATATTTCCAAATCCCTATAAGAGGTTGTTCAAAAGTTTACTTTTTGAACACGCACTATAAGGGACGGGTGAGTGCTTTATCGTTTACATTGTATCCCAACATGAAGGAGAAGGGCAAATGAACAGTGCATAATTATAGGGAAATTTGTCCAGAAAGTTCGTTGCTTCGCCACATTTTTTGCGGTACACTAACTACTATCCAGAAGTGAAACCCGAAAGTGTGAAAGAAGAGGTGAATGTCGCCCGATGCAATTTATACCTGTGTTGGTATTAATGGTATTATTTTTCGTTATGATGTTTGGTATCGGTTTCATTCTGAACATGCTGATGAAGACCACCTGGTTTCCTTCCTATCTGTTCATCATTGTAATTCTGCCTGTTGTTGTATACTCTCTATGGGATCATTCGTCGTCTCTGATGTCACATCTGAGTTCTTTCCAGCTTGTGGACTATATGACGGGCATCGCTGGACTGGCTGGTGCGGTAATCAGTGGCTGGACGATCCAGAAGTTACGTTTGGGTGGGTACAAAATGTTTTAGATTGTTGGAACAAGGTAACACATGCCACTGTAATCGCGTAAAAGTCTTGTCTTTGTCGTAAACGCTTACGAGTACAAAGGTAAGGCTTTTTTGCTGTTCATTTATATTAGAAGGTTTATTGTACACTTGTACTTCATATACATTTGGAGAACATTCTCTTTAGAGAATCCCTTGTATTCTGCGGCTACAGCTTTTATAGTATTCTAGCGGCACTCGACATTTTTATTTTAGAAATTTGCTGAATTCGGCGAAAACGTGAATGATGTCGACCTAGGACGAAACGGAGCGAGAACAGGCCCTCTTTTTACCTGTTTTTGAACATTTGAGGATCAGACATTTATGATAGAATAGATAAACACACATTTGGGGAGAAGGAGATCAGGCTATGCGCATGAAGAATCTGCACCATTATACTGAACATCATCGCTACTGCGTATACAGGGAGTTTGGACTTAGCGCCCTGGATGACCGTATGCTTACAGGAGCATATCAGCCCATGGTAGGTGCTTTTGCGGTTGGCTTGTATCGGCTGTTGTTTCAGCATCTTCCCGGTGAACAGGTCGGTTATTCGCCGCTGGAGCAGCAACGGAGGCTGTTCATGACGCTTGGCCTGGAGCCAAGCGAGAAAGGGCGTAAATATCTGGTAGAGCAGGCATCCAAGCTTGAAGCGGTGGGACTACTTCAGACTTCACGGCTATATATACCGGAGAATGATGATTACATCTACGAATATGAGCTGCAACCGCCGCTCTCTCCGGCAGAGTTTTTCCGGACACAGCATTTGACACTGCTGCTTCGTGACAAGATAGGCAAATTCGCCGTCCTTTCTCTGCGTTCCGGGTTCTCGGCAGTGGAAAATGGGGACGCGCCTTATCCGGCAGCCAACAAAGAGAATATTTCTGTTCCCTTTTACGATATATTTGAATTGAATACTCATGTGATTGATTACGAGTTGGAGCAAGCATTGTCGGAAGTATCAACAACGGCCCAGCGGACAGGCACGAACGATGCAGCGGAAGAAAACAGTTTGAACTATGCAGACATTATTTTGCGTTTCCCGCGCGAGTCGGTCAATCGCCGTCATGTAGAGCAGTTGCGATTCGATCATGAACAACTGGGCATTGTGAATTACGTAGTGAACAAGTTCAATCTTAGTGTGCAGGATGTATGCCGTCTGTTGGATGAAGATGATATCTTCACTCCACAGGGCCAGCTGATTCTGGATGATCTTCAGCATAAAGCGAGCATGCAGTTCAGACAGACGAAGAAGCGCCATGAGCAACAGACTGTACAGGCAGCCAAGGTTGTGGCACTGAGGCAGCATATGGAGGAGCCAGAGCGGAAAGAAGACTCCGGTGAACCACCTGTTGAGCATGGGGTACAGATGGAATATTACGTCGAAGTACCTCCGCAATTCATGACGAAGTGTGATATTCATCAATACAATATGATGTTGCGTAACGAGCCGTATACCCGCCTGTTGCAGACGTTCTTCCCAGGTGCAGTACCGGACAATCTGATCGATATATTTGAGAAAATTGATCTGAGCTACAAGTTGCCTGGTGAAGTCATCAATGTATTGATTCATTATCTGATGGCATTACTTGTATCTGGTGGAGAGCAGCGGATTAACCGTAACTTCGTTGAGGCCATTGCCTCCAACATGTTGCTCAAACAGGTGAACTCATATGAGAAAGCTGTGCAATATATTCGTGATCAGGCCAAGGTCAAAGGTAAACAGGCTGCTGGTGCAGCTGGAACCCGTACCCGTACATACGGCAAAGGAACCAAAGCTAAGCCCGAAATTCCGATTGTACAAGACATAAGCAACGATGGGGATGCCGTATCTGAGGAAGAGTTCGAAGAGATGATGAGATTTGCCCAGCAGATGCAGGCGAGTAAACAAAAAGGAACTTCATAACTCCCTGACCAAGAAGAAGTGCAAATCCACTTTTACCGAAGGAATAAGAGCCATTCGCAACGTATTAATGCGAATGGCTCTTATTTTTAAATCATGCTTTGTATGTTCCATCGGATGGATCTATTCACGGGTTAGTGGATGTTCTAATTCTACATGACCCATTAAACTGTCAGTTGCATCTCCATCAACAAGCAAATCAATACGGGTTACTTCATCAAACTGAAAAAAGGTTCCTTTCAAAGCATCGATCGCTAAGAGTTCTCCGCCAGACCCTAATCTTGCTTCATCCGGAATATGCACATCCAGCGTTAATTTCCCTTGATCCAAAGTAGCAGAAAGTAGTTCAATATTACTCCACAATGGAATTAGTTCGGTTTGATCACTACTTTGAAGGGCTGCATAGGTCTTACTGTATTTTTCGGAGTCATCTTTGAATGTAATTTCCTTCTTACGTTGCTCTACTTGTAATAATTGATCATCTGCGTAAAAAACCTCAATTTCTTGAGATTCTCCATTTTCTTCGCTTGGGTTAGCTGTTGGCGCTGGTGTCGTATTTACAGGATCGGAACCCTGCACTGGACCAGTAGAAGTAGGTTTGGTACCACAGCCTACCGCTAGTATGCTTATGGCACATATTGCGATAGCCACATAGATTCTTTTTTTCATAGAAGCACATCCTCTTGAATTGAATTATTCACTGTCCTATAGCTTCAAATACTCTTTTATCCCATCCACAATGGCCTGTGCTGCTTTATTTTGATTGCTTTCTGACATCATGGCCTCCTCCTCCATCTGGTTGCTTAAGAATCCGATTTCTAGAAGAACCGCAGACATCGTGGTTTCTCGAATGACCTGGTAGTTTCCGTTCTTAACACCACGATCTTTAAATCCCAAGGCATCGATCAGATTTTTATGAATGAGGGTCGCTAGTGCTTTACTGCTCTCCCGTTGGTAGTAATACGTTTCCGTTCCCGATATCTGAGGAGCAGAAGGGACGCTGTTACCGTGTATAGATACAAACACATCTGCGTTGAGATCGTTGGCAAGTTTGACACGTTCCGGTCGTGTAGGGTAGATATCTGTTTCCCGAGTCATTATTAGTTCTATGTCAGGTTCCTTTTCCAAAAGAGCCTGCACTTTTAGCCCTAAAGCAAGGGCAAAATGTTTCTCGGGTTGCTTAGTGTAACTTATTGTACCTGGATCACTTCCTCCATGTCCCGGATCAATAATGACGATTTTTTTGCCGCTGTTCACAGGAGTTGCAGGTGCAGGTTCATTAGCCATACTTAGATCAAGGATAAATTTGCCGGCGATTGTCTGTTGTGTGTAATTCACCGAATTTATATTGTTTAATTCGATTACAATTCGAACCTGAGGAGGATCATTTTTGAAAAGAGAATAACGTATATCAGTAACACTTGGGAATTCGTTAACATCCAGTCTTCCCATGGATCCTCCAGAGGGGACCTGTCCCATATTTCCGAAATTGGTGGATGGGAAATCCAAAATAATCCGTTCGGGATTTTTAAGTGTAGATATGACTGGAGCAACTTCACGGTCCAATGAGACGACGAGTTGATTATTGGCATACGTTATATCATGAACCAGGTTAGTGCCTGCATCATTTCCATGAGAGGGTGAAGCTGGTTGTGATACATTATTGCTGGTTAGCGTAACAATCTTGTCTCTGTTATTCCAGCCTACTCGCAGACCCATCTCTTCACTAACAAAACGTAGGGGAACAACAACCGTATTCTTGATCATTTGTGGAGCGATATTAAGTTGGACGGTGTTGTTCTGGACTGTAGCTTGATCCTTTCCAACGGTCAAGGAGATTGCATTCGAAGCTTGTTCGATATTTACATTTTTTGTTTTTTGATCCCACTTCACGTTGAATTTTAAATTCTCAGCGACTACCCGAATCGGAATCATAATATTGTTTCGTACATTAACGACTTCAATATCATGGGGTAAAACTAGCTCCTGGCCATCTAAAATAATTTTAGTTTGATTCGTAGCTGCATGGGTGTGCATGGGAATTAGCAAGAGTAGCAGCGTACTGAATAGTAACAGGATGATAGATTTCTTCATTTTACACCTCGGTTTTAATTTGCGTAGTACTAGACTTCTAACGGGGAAAAACCAATCACCTCCTGTTTCTTTGATGAAAACCCAAATTTACTATAATATTCTGTTCACTAATATGAACGCTACAAAGGACATGAAAGTCGTAAAGAAAAACGGTTTACTACAAAATATGGACAAGAGAACTGTTGTCAGTAGGTAGGGGACAAGGGAAGGGAGTTAAATAATGATGTTATTTATCTAATTTAAACCACTGCTGAGATTCTTTCCGAGTCATTTTTTTTACAGGTTTAACTTTTTTGCTTGTAGTATCGTATCTGAAAAGAATCCATTGATCTGAAGGATACTCACTAATGTAATCCATACTTTTTCCGTTCTTATGCCATAATATTAAACCGGTGCTAATATAGTTGGTAGCCCGAGGGAGATGAACTAAACGGTCTTTCTTTGTATCGTATATGGCTAAAATGCTCTTCTCCGTATTTCCATAAGCAAATGCAATGATGTCTTCTTTTGGTGACCAATTATAAGATGTAATGGTTTCGACATCTTGTTTACCTGCGTTTTCAAGACGTTCGTTTAAGATGATGTACTTTCCTGTTTTAACGTTCACAAGAATAAGATTGCCGCCGGCACTTTTTTCTGCTCGGATAGCAATCCAGCTATTAGATGGAGATTCAGCAACACTTGTGATATCGATTAATTTCACTCCAAAGTCTTCCGTATGTAGGATGTGTTTTTCTTTACCATGAGCAACTGTGATCGTGTCAATCATGTTGTGCTCAAAGTCGGCAGCAGCATCCTGCTCTACAGTATTTGCAGTTATAGTGGTGTTGTCACCTTTCCAGACCATTTTGTTTGAGCCTATCGTTTTATGGAACTTAGGTATACTCTGGTATGTCGAAGCGTTCACAGAAGTTGTTTTAGCAGCAATGTGTGCTACTTTATCAGAAGCATGAAATGAAATTGGTGCAGTGGATAACGTGCCTAAGTTACCTAAAGCAACGACGCTTGATAATAAAGCATGGGTGTATTTCATGATTATCACTCCTTAAGTGGGGAGGCGGTTACCTGATGTGATTCCCTCCAGATCGTTGTGACAGATGAAAACAAATGGCTCGTAGACTACTCCAATCTTTGCTTAACATGATTAATTTGTAAAGATGTGAAATTTTAGAGATGATTTGAAGTTAGGTTTTAAAACGGCTGATTAGTAACGATGAACGGTTCTCAGTTTCGTTTCTAAACACATTGATCCGTAACGTAACCCTCAAGACTTTAATGTACCTTTCAATGTTCTGAGAAGGAATTGCATCAGAAGATGGTGGAATTTATAAGCAAGTAACCCATACAAAAGTGTATGTTGCCCGGGGGAAGGACCGGGCTTTTTTTAACGTGATTATAGCTATGGTAAAGTACTCTATTAATAAATTGGATTATTTTGTATACTGCATATAAAAAGAGGATTACAGAAGTGTTGATGGGGAAGTTTGAAAAGATTGAGATTTGATATGGCAGGGGTTATTAGGAATGAAGACCGGTCTGTTGATGGGAGCGAGTTAAGAATGGATGAATGTAAAAAATACATATGGAGGTATTAAGTTTGAAAACTCATTACTATTTAAGTTGGTTTAATCATTTTTTCCCAGAGAAACTGGTCCATTGTTTGCAGGAGGATATACAAGACAGAAAATTGCTTGTTATGATTAGTGCTGATCCGTCAGGTTATAAAGATGAGCCAATTAACATGGATGAGATTACTGAATGGACTTGGTTGAATCAGGCTAACATTATTTTTGATGAATATCATTTCATTGATTACCGCATGCAGAAAGAAGATGCTCAGCGATTCATTCAGAACGCTTCTGTCATTTTTTTATGCGGTGGAGATCCTGTATTGCAGAACGATTTTTTGTTGGATTATGAATTATCGAATGCGATTAAGAACAGCCATGCCGTTATCATTGGTGCCAGCGCTGGTGCGTTAAACATGGCTGCAAAATGGTTATCCTCGAAAAACGCTGGCCATAAGGTTGAAACAAATACAATTTATGATGGTATAGGCTTTGGACATTTTGCCTACGAATCTCATGCCAGACTCGACTACGATGCGCTGGTTCAAGGCTACCTGCTCCCCTTGTCCGAGGATATTGATGTTTATGCGGGATTACAGGAGAGTGCTATACGTGTAAAGGACGGCAAAATAGAAATAATAGGTCCTGTATATTTAATTTCCCACTCCAAGATTCAGAAGTTGATTGAGACGCTCTAATTAGGGAGAATGGCTGTGAGTTACATAAGTGATTCCTTTTGATGTATAAAATCAAGACAGGTTTCCCTTCTATAATTGGAATACTGTTTGTAAAAAGATGCAATCTTAATATCCCTAGGACTTATAGTCAGCAGGGTATCAAAGGGATCAATTGCTTATTTCAACTAACGGACTGACAATAGGGATGGTTGCACAAGTGCTAACGATCCTTATTGCTATACCTTTACAGAAAGTAGAGAAGACGAAAATTATGTTAGGATGATGAGTTCCTCATTAAGCTAACGGGCAGGCTAGTTTAATGAAACTATAAGTTGCAATTTGAAGAGTATTTTTCAACCACAATTTGATATACATAAATAAGTTCCTGAATTACTATTCATTTTAGGAGGTGAACCAATGATAAATATTAAGCGGGTCGGGGAGATTATAGCAAGAAACCGTAAAGAGTTATCCATGACGCAAACACAACTTGGTGAGGTTTTAAAAGTTAGTCATCAGGCTGTTTCAAAGTGGGAGAGAGGTGTAAGTTTACCTGATATTGATATATTAGTTCGATTAGCTAAGATATTTAATAATACAGTCGATTATTTCCTAACTCCAGAAGAGAATGATGCTCATACAAGTAAAACGAATATACTTAATAACAAGGATGACCTTTGGAAATCAGTTCTAGAAAAAATAAAAGACCAAATCTCTCAGCCAAGCTTTGATAGGTGGTTTACAAGTACTACAGCAATTCAAATTGACAACACTCTCATTATTTCAGGTCAAGATCCGTTTGCCACAGACTGGTTATATCAGAGGTACTCCCATATGATTTCAAAAACTATAGATGAAATTAGAGGCGATAATGATTTAGAGGTAACTTTTCTTTTTTCTGAAGGTACTGAAAATACAGAACCATAAAGTTTGACTCTTCTTAATCAACGGGAAACGTTAGCTCAATGACAACAAGAAAGATAAAAAATCGTAAGGTAGAGGAGAACTCTGGCAGATACGATTGCGATTAAAAACTACCCATGACGAACATGCGTCATGGGTAGTTTTTAATCGTTTCCATACGTTCAGGAGGGGGCCTTGTGAAATAGAGATGTCTTAATCACTTCGTTGGACAGACAGAGTTTTGTGTAAAAAATGGCCACTGCCCGGGAACGACTATTCTTCGTATACACCTCCGAACCGACTTACTTGACCGGTCCCATCCAGGTTGAAATCGTCTTCTGCTGATGCGGCAACGGCGGTTTCAGCTTCCCGTTATCGATCAAATGCTTCAAAATATAAGCGACAAGCCGGCCTCCGCCGGTGTTGCCTCTCACCATGTAAGCAAGCTGCGGCTCCAGATGCTTCGGCTGATTTTGCAGGAACAGGTTGAGCATTTTGTCGTAGAGCTTGCCGACAGCAGGCGCATACAGAGCGGACAAATCCGGCATTGCCTTGTTCAACCGATCCAACGTTTGCGGGGAGTCCATCCAAACCGCATTGAACTTGTACCCCTCCTTCGTCTTGCGGATGTACCCCTTCTCCAGCAGGAACGAATATTGCTCAGCGTTCTCTTCGTTGTCGGGCAGTTCCCTTTGTTGGAACGCGTGACAAATCTCGACATTCCGATATTCCAGGAAACGCCAATCCATCTGGCGGTCGCTCCAGTACGTATTGAATTGCCACAAGTATAAAGGAGAGTCTTCGACGTAGCGAAGCGACGGACCGAAGGTGACGTAACTACTCATATCAAAACCCGGATCGGCATAGTGGCTCCGATCTAACGCCGCATAGGCAATATATTGACCTCCGTCCTTTCGTATTGGTGCGACCGCATCGAAGTTTTCGCCAGCCGGCATGCTCCGCCAAGATTGCTCTTCGATGTTCTTGGGCAGCAAGGTCCAGAGCAGGAAGTTATAGTCGCCGTCTGGAACGTACACTCCGCTATCCTCGACTTGCCGGCGAACTTCCATTAACGCGTCGAAATGAACATCGGCTACTTCGGCGGCGCAATCTTGCCAGAATCGATGGCCGGCTACGGCCAACTCGAAGAGGTCCCAGACGATGGTATTGCTTTGATATTTGCCGGGGGAGGTTTGGATGAGAAAATTGTAATCGGCCAGGTGCTGGACTTCGCCTTCCAGCAAAGATGGCGGCATTCCGAGCTCCTCCGCGATTTGATGTACGGTACGCGCCTTGTGATAAGCCGCGTAAACGATATTTTGCGCCAAGGCGCGCCCAAGAAAATCGTTGGTTTCGCCCATTTTGCCGGCCGAACCGGAATGACCCATTTCCCCCATGCTGACCGGATTGACACTTAAAGTTCCTGTTGCACGCATACGTTTCATCCCTTTCCGTAACTTCTTTTTAGCCTCGCTCAAATGCCACTTTACCGTGCCTACAGGAATGTCCAGAGCAATCGCGATATCGCCGATTTTAAGCTCGTCGTAGTAGTGCATCACCACGATTCGGCGATGGATGTCTGACAGAAACGCGACTTCTCGGCGCAGCTCGCGTGAAGCTTCGGTTGCCAGCAGCCGGTCAAGCGGCTCCCGAGAAGGGGCGGCAGACAGTTCAGACATACCGTTGATTTCGAACACTTGGGGAGCATGCGCACGCTTTTTCAACCAATTCACCCAAGTGTATCGAGCAACCGTCCAGACGTAAGCGTCAAGGGTTCTAATGTCCCGCACCCCAGAGAAGGATTTCAACAACTGCAGCATAATCTCCTGAGCCAGATCTTCCGCTTCGGCCCGGTGCTTGACCCGGTTTAACGCAAAACCGAAAATCGGTTTCACATAGCTCCGAATCGCTTCTGCGGCTTCTTTTCCGTTTTTACTGATTGAATCCATTGTTTCCTCCATAGTTGCATCTGTAATTCCTGACAATTATATAGTGTGCCAGGCGAAATAAAGGTTGGGATTATTTTTTTTAAAATTTGGACGTCCTACGGATCACTCATACACGTATAATTACAAACATCATAAGTAGGTCATTTCAATGGTTAAAGAGACGTTATGAACTTTTGTTAAGTATATTGGAAAAGAGTTAAACAAGTTGAAGATTACTTTTGATGTAAAGTTCTCACTTTTAGTATATAAAGATACTTTTTCCGTCCAACTATGGGAGGACACAAACTAGAGAGCACGAGCCAAAGTTCTTCTTCGGGTACTTGGGGTACGCCTTCGTTCCGTACTTAACCAGGGTTGATAGAAATGTAATATCAGAAGAATTTATGATTTTAATAGGGGATAGTGATTACTTATTATTCCAGATATATGCTACTCTCTTTTTATTCCATAGTTTTCTTAACGGGTAAATGGAAATATAAATGTTGGGGGTAATTGCTTGCTTCTATCCGAACGATTGCCAATTGCAGCAAGTCTGTACCCTGAGCAACCTGCGTTAATGCGACATGGGCAAACGATGAGTTATGGGGAGCTTAACGGTCAAGTTGAAAGACTGAGCTATGCTCTATATGTTGAAGGACTCCGGGCTGGTGATCGCTTTGCCCTTTTAGGTGATCCAGATCCCCGGCTCGTTGTTGCTTTTATGCAGCAGTTGGGATCGGTGCTATACCGCTCGTACCGTCTCCTATGCTAACAGTGCCTGAACTCGCTGCCATATTACAGGATGCAGAACCACATATGATTATACATGATGACCAACATGCTAACGCAGCGATCGCCACGGTAAAGCTTCTTGGGTATTGTCCAAAACTGTTCACGACAGACGAAGAAGGGACGAATAACAGTTCGCTCGCTGCTCTTTTGCAGCATGAACCTGCGTTCTCTCCACAAGACCAATTCAAACCAAGTGTAGACGATACGGCAGTCCTGATTTATACGGGTGGGACAACCGGCCGACCCAAAGGGGTCATGCATTCGCATCGTGGTATGGCTGCTTGGAATCAACTTACGCCTTCTGCAGGCTTCGGTCATGATCTCAGTCGTCGTGTGTTGGTGCTTAACTTATCCCATCTGGTGGGTCAGTTCCAGTTGTGGGCGACCATGGCTGCTGGGGGCTGTCTTGTATTCCTAGATGAATACCCGGCGGATGTACACCGCATTATGGAACGTGATCAGATTACGCAACTCAGTACAGTAGGCCAACTGCTTCGGGATTTTACCCGCGAGGCATCCGTAGGAGTGAGAAACTTGAAGAGCCTAACGCTTATTGGCTGCGGAGGGTCCATTATTTCCCCGGATACACTACAGGAGGTTGTATCGCAATTTCCTGATGCTACTATTGTGAATAACTACTCACAAGCAGAATGCGGGATGTCCATAAGCCGTCTTTTTCCTGCTCAGCATATGGGGAATTCTCATCGCCTTCGATCCGTAGGTCGTCCAGCCGACCTGGCTGTTCAGGGTGAGCAGGCCTTCGAAGTTCGGATATTAGATACGGACGGAAGTGAGACAATGACGGGTGAGGCTGGAGAAATCGTTGTTCGAGGTGCACAGATCATGATGGGGTATTGGCGTCAATTGGAGGCTTCTGCCGAGACCATGCCCGATGGTTGGATTCGAACTGGGGATGTCGGTTGCCTGGATGAAGAAGGTTACCTGTATGTGTTTGATCGCTTGAAGGATATGGTCATTGTGGGCGGTTCCAATGTGTTCTGTGCCGAAGTGGAGCATGTCATTATGACTCATGAGGCAGTAAGCGAGGCGGCCGTAATCGGACTTCCTCTTCCTGACGAAGGAGAGGAACTCGTTGCTTTCATAGTGTTACGGAACGGTGATAGTCTGGATCTGACACGGATGAGAGCGTTTTGTGAGCCATATCTTGCTCCGTACAAATGGCCGACTCAACTGTTCATTGTGGATAGTTTGCCCAGAACAGCTGTGGATAAAATAGACAAAAAGCAGTTGCGGAAGTATCTATCCTCAATGTTATCCAACGGGGTGTAATCAAAGAAATACGTTAGTTCAAAAAGCACTGAATGTTCAGCAGGTGGATGCGTTCCTATAGGAACAAACAGCCCTTCAACTTCCTTTGGGAAGTGAAGGGCTGTACGTATTTCAACCAGCATACTGGAATACACGAAAATTATATTTATCTCAAAATCGTAGTGGCTTGATTGCCCGCATAATCCTCAATAACTAGCTTCAAAGAGCTGCTGGACGCTGGTGTGAAGGTCAGTTCACTCAGCTTTGTTCTTCCCCGAATGATATACGGGAATTTCTGCGAAACGTAAGTGACGCCGAACTCGCGTGCTACCCCATTTTCATATACATAGATCTTGTACCAGTCCTCCAGATCCGGCAGGGCAAGCGTGTACTTCCCATCTTTTACCGTGACCTTATCCTTGGCGTATGGTGTAATCTGAAGATCTGCGAGCTGTCCGGTATGGGTAACCGGATTCTGCCCGCCAATGGCGATATTCAGTACATAATGTTCACCGTTGGTTGGAAGTTCGGTCAGAACGGCAGATGATTTTCCTTTTTTGACCTGAAGCGACTTGGTGAAGGGTTTATTGGTGTATTCGGTTTCTAGTGTGAGTTGGATAGACTCATTGCCTTTACCCTTGTCTTTATCCTTATCCTTATCCGTATTCTTATCTTTGTCTTTCCCTGTATCTTTTGCTTTCTTCGGGTGGTCCCAGCTTACAATGGCATCGCCATTCTTTTTGAATTTCACATCAATATTCTGAACGGCTGCATTCAGATCATAAGGCAGGACGGTTGCTTCACTTTCGGTACCATCTGCACCAACAGCACGTATGGACAGTTCTCCAGAAGGCTGTTTTAGCGATTTAATATAAAAAGTGGAATCATACACGCCGCCAACATAGGCACCATTTTCATACAAATTGTATTGTTTGACCTCTGAATAGTCCTTCATGTCCCATGCGACAACCAGTTCATTGGTGTTGGTCAGTGCTTTGGCAATATGGAATCCGGTCGGTGCATCCGGCACAGCCGCTGAACCGTCGAACATGCGGATCTCACCAATATTCATTTGATAGTTCTCAATTGCTGCACCATTCGGGTCAAAGGACAATCCCATGGCAGCAATGGTCTTGCCTTGATAGGCACTCAAATCCAGTGTAGCTGTCTTCCAGCCTTCCGTATGCTGACCTGACTGAGGCACTTCTACGTTGACCACGTTAGATGGATCATCTTCAAAGACTAACCCAACATGCAGGGAGGAAGCATCGCTGATGGATGGTTTGTTATACGTCAGTTCCAATTTGGATTGTCCGTTGACGGACAGGTCGGTCTTGTACAAGCGCAGGAAGTTCTCCGCGTTCAATGTACCGTTCACCACAAGAGAGCTGCCGCCCTGGAATGCGCCAATGGAATCGTAGTTGTACCTTGCGCCTTTCTCATAAGATGGGCCATAATCAAAATCGACACTCAGTTTGTCGCCTTCGCTATCCATCCACCATTGCCAAGTGACGGGGATATCCTGAATGTTGATATTGGACCATTCCTTGTCGTTCGAGACAGCGCCGTCTTCATAATATTTCAGACCGTGACCTGTATTGAAGCTTGTCGCAAAATTCGAGCCATTGATGACGGATCGCTCGGTAAGATATGCAGCAATCCCATCCCAGTTTGCGCCGGAAGCATACACATCCGACAGATTGGCAGAAGCGTTACGACGCGCATCCGTAGGGTCCTGATTTGGACCAGACCACCAAGCACGATCGCGCACAAAGGTCATCCATTGATACTGATCCTCCGCACGATGATTCGTACTCCCATCGCCCATCTCTTCATCCAGGGCATTGTGGGTGAAATCTGCACCCAGCGTCGCGATACTATTCATGGGCTGACCGTTCTCATCCAGATTGTGGCGCAGGTCGTAGGATTGCTTCCAGCGGCCGAATCTGTCATGACCACCTTCAACACCTGCAAATACGGTTTCCAGTGGATCAAGTCCCAGACTGAGGGCATGGTCGCGGGAATCGCGTAGCATCTTGTGGTTCCATACGTAGTTCAGGAAGATGGAATCCGAGACTCTGCCGAGAACGGAATCCTCTACAAAGGGGCTATTAAGGCCGTTAAATTGGTTTTGGTATTGAATCTTGCCTGTTGTATTGATGGTGGAATCATACCACTGAACGTACAGGCCTTTATCTCTTAGATATTTCATGAATTTCTTGTAGGAAGCGATATCCTCAGGGGCTACACCCCGGGCAACCTCTTCCTGATTGAAGAAGTATCCATCGTAGTTGTAGTATTCTGCCATCTCGGCAAGTTTCTCGGCTACAGGGAAATTGCCGTTTTCATCCTGAATCAGCATTTGTTTATAGGTTTGTGGCCCACGGTCATTGTCCGAGAAAAAGATGTTGGCAATGGATTTGACGCCATTTTTGTGAGCTGCGTTGGTATAGGCCGGATTCGGGATATTCAAAATGCCAAACTCGAAGTATTTCTCCGTCCACTCCTTACTGGGATCGTATAATTCCTCCGGCACTCCGGCAGAAGCCATGCCATGCCAATAGCTGTAGTAGTCTGTATACTGCCAATAATTAAAGAGATATTGGCTGAATTCATTGGTATAAGGTGTGCTATCGAAGAATGCATTGCCGTAATCGCCACTCATCGTAAATAGCTGGGTGTCTGGACTAAGCTCAGGATAAGCTTGCGTGGCAGCGAACGGTTCATTACGGGGCTGCAAGGGGACATGGGCACGAAGCAGATCACCATGGATGTCACTTTCAGGTGTCCAGTTCAGAATCTGGGCTGAGGTATACCCGTGCTGATAGGGCTGATTCACCCCTTTGGCGCTTTCACCTGTGTAAGGGAGCGTGTCTCCTGCATAAACGGATGATGCAACAACTTGTCCAAGCAATGCCGTAGTCAGTACCATGGCAGTGACCTTGGGAATGATGCCTTTCGGTTTGAGTTTGCGTGTCATGATGTTCCTCCTTCAAGTGGAATGAATGGTTGGCATTCTTTTACACAAAGCTAAACTTATGGTTAACGATAGTGGATGAAAGCGTTTTTAAATAGGGTGAAATTAAAGAAACGCGAGTACAAACTAAAGAAAAGTTACAGGTGACAAGTTAATGTCAGAAGCCGGGTGATATAATTCTATATAAGTTAAACTAATTTTTTACACGATAACGGAGAGGACAGAAGAAACCTGAAAAAGCGAAGCTAAAAGCTTTCTGCAAGAAAGCTACTTCGGAAGCATAAGCTTCGCCTTTATCACCGGATTTTCCCTTGGAAAAAAGGAATCAAAAAATCTGGGGATAACAGCGATTGGAAGGTTATTCTGTCATCGTAGTGTCAGTGTAAATATCTTTAGTTCAACTTATATAGTCAGGAAAACAGCATCGGAGGGAACATGCGACTTGAAAATTGTTAGCGTTTACAATAATTTCTTCAAAAATAATATGTTTATGAAAATGCTCCTGACCTTCTCGATGATATCGATTGTCACGATCATTACATTGTCTTATATCATCTTTCTAACGGTGTCCGACTCCACGATTCGCCGGGAACTGGCGATCCAGAAAGCAGCGATGGAACATGTGGATCGTTATATTCATCAGCAGTATGAATCGGTGCAAAACATGGTGAGGGACATGCATCAGAATGAGGCACTCTCCGCCAACATTACGTATCTGATGAACCACTCCTACGCTGAATATGTGCAGCACATGACGAATGGATATTACGCCAATCAGGACGACTATTCGGCCGATGTGTTGAAACATTTTCAGAACATTATGGATCGTAATTCGCAGATTAACCAACTCATGTTGTATAGCGCTGAGCAGCAGGATCTGTCTGCCTTTAATCAACACAAGCAGTTCCGCAAGCTGGACACCAATGTAGCTCATTCCTATATACCGGACGTGATGGCGATGGAAACGCCCAATATCAGTGCACCCAATTACTGGATTCGCAAAGAGATCAATCAATGGGACCCTGCGCTCTATTCCATCCGCGTACCGATTAATAATACACAGACGCTTCGTAATCTGGGGCAGTTTCTGGTGTTTTTTGACTCGGAGGGAATCGGGAATGCACTGGATAACTACGAGAGTAACCTGAAGGGAGAAATCGTGGTGTTATCGGCCAGAGGAACAGTCCTGTTCGACTCCAACAATCAGTATTACGGGAAAAAGTACCCTTACGTGAATGTGGCCGATTCCCTGTTTGATCAGACGGATATGGATTCGATGAAAAAGGAGCAGAACATGTATGTGAACAAGTTTGTCTCCGCGGATCAGGGTTATGTGGTTATAGGTACTGTTCCGGTGGAAGAGATGGCTGAGACCTATGCGGGGATTCGCAATACCATCATCTCCATCAGTATCGTGTGTATTCTGTTTGCCGTGTTGGTTCCGGCGTTTTTCATTATTAACTTTGCCAAACGAACCCGTCGAATCATTCGCTTTACCCAAAAAGTAAAATACGGCAACCTGACGGCTCGCATCGACGATGCGCGTGATGATGAACTGGGGCAGATCTCGCATAGCTTCAATGACATGCTGGATGAGCTGAATCTGTACATTGAACGCGTCTACAAAGCCGAGATCAAACAGAAGGAGACCGAACTGGTCGCGTTACAGGCGCGTATCAATCCTCACTTTCTCTACAATACGCTTGAAGTGATTCGAATGAGGGCCATATCCCAGGGAGCGAGAGATGTCGGCGAGATGATCTATAGCCTATCCGTATTGTTCAAGAGCCTGGTACAGCAGAAGAAGAATTACACGCTGAAGGATGAGATGGAAGCTTGCCGCTTGTATCTGGAGTTATTCCGAATCCGCTACAAGGATATTTTCATATATACGATCCAGATCGATGCTGCTTATTATCAACACCCTGTGGTGAAACTTTCGCTGCAACCCATTATTGAAAATTATGTCGTGCACGGCATTCAGACGGAACGTTCGGATAACCGATTATCGATTGTTGTGGAAGAGACGGATAATGTGATGCAGGTGGAGATCAAAGATAATGGCAAAGGCATTGATCCTGCACGCCTGACGGAAATCCTTGAAGAACTGGAACGTCCAGAAGAGTCGGGTCAGATGTTCGGACTGCGCAGTGTTCATAGTCGATTGCGCTTTCTGTATGGGCCAGAGTTCGGTATCACCATAGAGAGCACCCTCGGTGAGGGAACACGGATCAGGGTGCGTTATCCACATACAGAAGGGACGGGAGTTTAACATGTACAAGGTGTTTATTGTAGACGATGAGCCGTTCATCATTGAAGGGTTATACGATATTGTGGATTGGTCTTCATTTGGTATGGAAATTGTGAGCCATGCAGGTAATGGGCAGGCAGCGTTACAAGCGCTCTCCTCTCAGCCTGTGGACATCCTGATCACGGATATATCCATGCCACTCATGAATGGTCTTGACCTGATTCGGGAAGCAAGGCGAGTGCAACCTGAGATGAAAGTCATTATCCTGAGTGGTTTCAATGAGTTCGAATATCTGAAGGAAGGCATGCAGCTGGGGATCGAAAACTATTTGCTCAAACCGATTAATGTGGAGGAATTGGAATCCACGCTTAGGAATACAGCGTCCAAGCTGGATCATACAGTGACACCTCAAACCGATGATGCGTATGGCATTCAGATTCTGAAAGATAACATTCTTCATCGATGGCTTACGGGACAGATTGCAGCTACCGAATTTGAGGAACGTGCCCGGTTTATGAACCTTTCTCTAGAAGCCTCGGATGTGGCTGTCGCTATATTGCGTGACAAAGACAAAGGGCAAACATTCGGCATGTTTGAACGTGTGGAGGAGATGCTGAAGGACAAGTCCCATCTGAATGTCTTTCATGACATCGATGGTGATCTCGTCATTGTTGCCAATGTCGAGGGTAACGAGGATGAGGAACAGAAGTTAATGGATGGTCTTCGGGCTTTATCCGATGCCATCTCAGTAACACATCCTGCGGTACGTATTGGGGCGGGCAGGTTGATGAAGGGGATATACCATGCGCCGGCCAGTTATGAAGAGGCAAAAAAGGCGCTCCAATACGTGATGATCTATCCCGATCTGAAAGTCATCGACCATGCCATCCTGGATCGTTGCGGCAACTCGGCAGCGTCCTTCTTCATTGACTGGAGGGATTACACGAAACTGATTCTGTCCCGGAATACAGAACAACTTGCGGAGCGGATTCGTATGGATTTTGAACAGCATCGCAATGGACTTACGCCTGGGGAGTTACAGAATACCGCATTGGAAGTGGTGATTCGCTTCAAAATGGAACTGGAGAGCATCAAACACTCGGATGAGTCTGCCATATACCAACAAGGGCTTCAACTTGTGCTGGACAGTGGCACTTTTGATGAACTCGTGCGGGCGCTTCAGCAAGTTGCGGCGCAGACGATTCAATCCCTATTGCAGGATATGAAGAATCCAATTGTGAACCAAGTCCTTCAGCATATCGACAAACACTACGCAGAAGAACTTTCCCTGAAGCTGCTGGGTGCCCACTATCATCTGCATCCGGTGTATTTGGGACAGTTGTTTCATAAGGAGACTGGAGAAACGTTTGCCGAATACATCAATAAATACCGGATTGAACGTGCGAAGGAACAGCTGCGGAATACCAATCTGAAGGTACATGAGATCGCCCGAAATGTGGGGTATTGGGAGACAGGGTATTTCTATAAACAGTTCCGCAAATATGTGGGAATTTCACCGACGGATTTCAAGGTGTTTGGTTAATTTGGTGACCGGTAGATTCAACTGTACGGACGGAGATCCAAGAGACATATCGGGAACAGGAATGGCAGCATGAAGATCATGCCGTACGTTACCCGGCATGTCTCTTTCATGTAAGCGATTTATTTAAATAGGTACAAAATAGTCGTCCAAGGACGATTTCTCTTTAATTTGTACCTCGAAAACTTAAGTTTATCTTCTTTTTGTAAATGCTTTCATTCGATAAGGTTAAAGCAGTTAGTAAGTAGTGCCTAAGGGAACACGAAAAGGGAGGATCAAAGAAATGAGTAAACAAAGAAAACGCTTCTCACTCGTTCTTGCATTGTTAATGGCCGTTACACTTGTTCTTAGTGCCTGTGGAGGAAGCAAAGATGCTTCGGAATCCGGGGGAGCTGGAGACGACGCGGTAGAGTTGATCTGGTATACCATCGGTACCCCTCAGAAAGACGTCAACAAAGTGATGGAAGAAGTGAGCAAGTATACCAAAGAGAAAATTAATGCCACGGTAACGATGAAGATGGTTGACTGGGGTGACTACCCACAGAAGATGCAGGTTAACGTAGCCTCCGGTGAGCCAATGGACATTCTGTTCACCTCTTCCGGTGGATTCGATTATGTACAAAATGCCAGAAAAGGTGCATTCCTTGAACTGGATGACCTGCTTGCTGAATACGGTCAGGATCTCACCAAGACCATTGATCCTGCATTCCTGAGCGGTTCGAAGGTAGACGGACACAATTACGGAATTCCAGCCAACAAAGAGCTGCCTCAACAAGAGGTATGGCGCTTTAACCAAATGCTGGTTGATAAATACAAGCTGGACACCTCTGGTGTCCGTACGTTAGACAGTCTGGAGCCTTTGCTGAAAACGATCAAGGAAAACGAGGCAAGTGTAACACCTTTTGCCATGGATAAAAACTATGTTCCTTACGTGCCGTATGACTATGTCATTCAGAATCTGCCGATGGCAATCAAGCTGGATACAACGGACTATAAGCTCGTGAACATATTGGAAACACCTGAAATGAAAGAAGCACTTACGACGATGCACAAATATTACAAAGCCGGTTATGTATCGGCAGAAGCAGCTACAACAGGTTCCACGAACGACCTGACAACATCGGGCAACTGGTTCCTGGATCGTGCACAGACACAGCCGCTCGCGGACAACCAATGGTCTGCAAGTTACGGTTATCAAGTTGTTTCAACACCTGCAAGTGAAGCGATTATAACGAATACATCTGTACAAGGTTCCATTATGGCGATCTCGGCTAACTCGGAATATCCAGAAAAAGCGATGGAGTTCCTGAACCTGCTGAATACAGATCCTGTGCTGCGCAATATGGTGGACTCCGGTATCGAGGGCACACACTACAAAAAAGTGGATGACACGCATATGGAAAATCTGCCTGAATCGAAAAACTACGATATGCCTTCATACTCCCTTGGGAATAACATGCTGCTCTATCTGAACAGCAATGACCCGGACAACAAATGGGATGAGTTCAAGAAGTTTAACGCTGAAGGTACCAATTCCCCGATCCTCAGCTTTAACTTTGATTCAAGCAATGTATCTGCCGAACTGACGGCGGTACAGAACGTGAAAGAGCAGTATTGGGCAGCACTGATGACAGGTACACTGGACCCGGCAGCCAATCTGGATCAAGTGATTGAGAAGTTCAATCAAGCCGGACTGGAGAAAGTAATGGCGGAAGCCCAAAGCCAGCTGGATGCCTGGAGAGCGGAAAACAAGTAAGAGTACATCGTAAGGATCGGGCGGCTGCTTATCGCGTCCGGTCCTTTTTCATTCAAGCCTGAAGGAGGAACTCCACAATGACTACATTTTTGAAAAACCTGATTAGAAACCGGGTCATGCTGTTCATGGTGCTGCCAGGCGCCATCTGGTTCTTCTTCTTCTCCTACTTGCCTCTTGTGGGTACAGTGGCTGCCTTTAAGGAATATCGGTTCAGCCGTGAAGGGTTCTGGGCAAGTCTGATGAAGAGCGAATGGGTAGGCTGGGACAATTTCAAATTCCTGTTCAGCACAAGTGACGCATGGCTTATTACACGCAACACCCTCTTTTATAACATCGCCATTATCTTCCTGGGACTGGTATTCGCTGTGGCATTGGCAATCCTGCTCTCGGAACTGGTTAATAAACGACTCGCCAAACTGTATCAAACTGGCATGTTTCTGCCGTATTTTCTATCCTGGGTTATCGTTGGTTACTTCGCTTTCAGCTTCTTGAGCATGGACCGCGGGATGTTGAATCAGATTATTGGCTGGTTCGGGATGGAACCGATTCAGTGGTACTCCGAGGCAAAATATTGGCCGTATATTCTCGTATTCGTAGCGTTATGGAAAACGATTGGTTATAGCAGCGTTGTCTATCTGGCTTCCATTCTGGGGATTGATAAATCTCTCTATGAAGCAGCCATGATCGATGGGGCAAGCAAATGGCAGCAAATTCGCAATATTACGATTCCTTTATTATCACCCATCATTACAATCATGACCTTGCTGGCCGTAGGCCGCATTTTCTATGCCGACTTTGGACTGTTCTATCAGGTGCCAAGGGATTCAGGTACGCTCTATTCCGTTACGAATGTTATTGATACGTATGTATACCGTGGTTTGAAAACGAGTGGTGAGATTGGCATGAGCACAGCTGCGGGATTGTATCAATCCGTCGTGGGCTTTGTACTCGTTATTATTTCCAACTATGTTGTGCGCAAAGTAGATAAAGACAGCAGCCTATTCTAGAACAGGGAAAGGAGTGAACCACCATGGCTCAAGCAGGGCTTGTTAAAAAACGCGACTTCCACCACGTATCCAGCGGCTGGAACGTAATCATGAACATCATCGCCGGTCTATTCGCTCTGATCTGTGTATTTCCTTTTATATTTGTAGTCATCATCTCGTTTACGGACGAGAAAGCACTGGCCCGTGATGGATATCGTCTGATTCCGGCAGAATGGAGTCTGGCGGCATATCAGTTTGTCTGGCAGAGCGGGGACACGCTGCTGCGGGCGTATGGAGTTACCATTTTGGTGACGGTACTTGGTACCATCATCAGTCTGATTCTCATGTCGCTATATGCGTATGCGATTTCACGCAAGAGCTTCAGATATCGGAGATTTTTCTCCATCTTTGCGATTCTGACCATGTTGTTTAACGGCGGGATGATTCCAACCTATATGGTTGTATCCCAGCTGCTTGGACTGAAAGATACGTTATGGGCACTGATTCTGCCCCTGGCGATGAATGCCTTCTACATCATGATCCTGCGTACATTCTACTCCACCAGTGTGCCGGATGCAGTCATTGAATCGGCGAAAATTGATGGTGCCGGAGAATTCTATACCTTTATGAAAATCGTAATTCCACTCTCCTTGCCGGGACTGGCAACCATCGGGTTGTTCAGTACACTTGGTTACTGGAATGATTGGTTCAATGCGCTGTTGTACATCGATAATCCCAATCTGGTGCCGCTGCAATCCATGCTGATGCGGATTGAGTCGAGCATCCAGTTCATCCAGCAGAACTCTGCTAACAGTTCGATGAGTCTGGCAGCCATGCAGTCCATTCCGCAGGATACGTCCCGAATGGCGATGGTTGTGCTTGCCACGTTGCCAATTATATTCGCTTATCCGTTCTTCCAGCGTTATTTTGTACAGGGTCTGACGGTGGGCGCGGTCAAAGAATAAACGGATCTTGCTATAGGATTGGAGAGATGCAGATTGATGACTTACAAGGACCAAAGCAAATCCGTAGAGGAACGGGTACAACACCTGCTGAGCCTGATGACTACGGAAGAAAAGGTAGGCCAACTTACGCAGCCATTTGGCTGGCAGACCTATACGAATGATCAGGGGAACATCACATTAAATGAATCCTTTAAGCAGCAAGTGGAGAATGGCGGCATTGGCTCCCTCTATGGAGCACTTCGGGCAGATCCCTGGACTGGCGTTACACTGGAAAATGGACTATCTGCCAGAGAAGGCGCTGAGGCGGTTAACCTGATTCAACGTTATGCGGTAGAGCATTCCAGACTGGGCATTCCCATCCTGATTGGGGAGGAGTGCTCACATGGTCATATGGCCATTGACGGGACGGTCTATCCCGTTCCCCTTTTACTGGGGAGCACATGGAATGTGGATCTATATCGGGAGATGTGTCAGGCAGTAGCGCGGGAGACACGTGCTCAAGGCGGTGCGGTCACCTATTCTCCGGTACTGGATGTTGTGCGTGATCCGCGCTGGGGGCGTACGGAGGAATGTTTCGGTGAAGATCCGTTTCTCATTGGAGAACTGGCAGTTGCTTCCGTGGAAGGACTTCAAGGTGAAAGTCTGGATCGGGACGATGCAGTTGCTGCTACGTTAAAACATTTTGTCGGTTACGGCAGCTCGGAAGGTGGACGCAATGCAGGGCCTGTACATATGGGCTGGCGTGAACTGCTGGAAGTGGATCTGTATCCATTCCGTAAAGCTGTAGAAGCAGGTGCAGCTTCCATCATGCCGGCGTATAACGAAATTGATGGCACACCTTGTACGGTAAATACCGAACTGCTGGAAGATGTTTTGCGTAAAGATTGGGGCTTTGATGGTCTGGTTATTACGGATTGTGGCGCGATCAACATGTTGGCTAGTGGGCATGATGTCGCGACGGATGGACTGGATGCATCGGTGCAGGCGATTGAGGCAGGCATCGATATGGAAATGTCCGGTGAGATGTTCGGGCAATATCTGGTGCAGGCGGTGGCAGAAGGCAAGCTTGATGTGCAGGTTCTGGATCAGGCTGTCTCTCGCGTGCTGGCGTTGAAGTTCAGACTGGGCTTATTCGAACAGCCTTATGTGGATGCTGATCGGGCAGCAGAAGTGATTGGCAGTGAACAGCATATTCAGCTCGCACGCCAGTTGGCTGCGGAGGGTGTTGTACTTCTCAAAAATGAGGCCGACACGCTACCTTTATCGATAGGAAATTTGGGCCGAATTGCCGTCATTGGCCCCAATGCCGATCAGGCCTACAATCAGCTGGGGGATTACACGTCTCCGCAACCGAAGTCAAAAGTGGCGACGGTACTGGATGGCATTCGCAGTAAGCTGGCTAATCGTATGGATGTGCAAACGGAGAAGAGTTCTGTTGGTTTTGTGACTGATGGCAGCAGTGTAGATCAGGTTCTCTATGCACCAGGATGCCGGATTAAAGGTGATTCAAAAGAAGGATTTGAGCGGGCTATCGAAGTTGCCAGTCAGGCAGATACCGTCATTATGGTGGTTGGTGGCTCCAGTGCGCGTGACTTTGGAGAAGGAACAATCGATCTGAAGACGGGCGCTTCCAATGTATCGGATCACTCATGGAACGATATGGAGTGCGGTGAAGGAATCGACCGAATGACGCTGGGTCTTGCCGGAGTGCAGTTGGAACTCATTCAGGAGATTCACAAGCTCGGCAAAAAGCTTGTCGTTGTCTATATTAATGGTCGTCCCATCACGGAACCTTGGGTGGATGAACATGCCGATGCAATTCTGGAGGCGTGGTATCCGGGTCAAGAGGGCGGGCATGCCATTGCAGATATTCTATTCGGTGATGTGAATCCGTCAGGCAAATTGACGATCTCCATTCCGAAGCATGTCGGCCAATTACCGATCTATTACAACGGCAAACGTTCCCGAGGCAAGCGTTACCTCGAAGAGGATTTGGAGCCACGTTATGCATTTGGGTACGGACTGAGTTATACCACATTCGAGTACAGTGAACCGCAGCTGAGTGATGCATCCATGACAGCGGGGGATTCAGTCACGGTGTCTGTGAATGTGACCAACACCGGCCCTTATGCAGGTGCAGAAGTTGTACAGATGTACATCTCGGACGTGGTTAGCTCACTGACTCGTCCTGCCAAGGAACTGAAGGGGTTTGCGAAAGTGAACCTGGAGCCTGAAGAGACACAGACCGTGGAATTCCGAATTGGAGCGGAGCAGTTGCAGTATATTGGTCGTGATTTGAAGCCTGTCGTTGAACCAGGACAATTCCATATTCATATCGGCAGCAGCGTAAATGATACGCAAATGGCCGAACTGACTATAAGGGAGGCGTAAGACTGTGGAACGTATCAGACGATTGATTCGCGAGTTGTCCGAACATCAGTGGCTGGAGCAATTGCAGCTGCGCAGCTGGGACATTACCCGTGCTTATTACAATGTGCCAGGACAGTATGAGGATCAGGGTGAGTACCCGGAAGGGCAAGATTATGAGCGTTTTCCGAGCAAACAGGGAACGACGTATTTCTTCAGAACACGTTTGGAGATCCCTGCTACATGGCAGCAAGCGCCTTATGGGCTTGTATTTGAAACGGGGGGAGAAGGTTTACTGCGGGTGAATGGACACTCCTACCAGGGATTGGACCGCAATCATACCTACGTCACACTTGATCCGTCTAAAGTCGGGAC
This sequence comes from Paenibacillus sp. CB74, assembly GCF_055687625.1. NCBI lineage: Bacteria > Bacillati > Bacillota > Bacilli > Caryophanales > Paenibacillaceae > Paenibacillus > Paenibacillus sp. CB74. The sequence continues at coordinate 6,643,242 of NZ_CM146009.1, forward strand.
TAACCCAGAACTTGAGATTGAGATGTTCGATCCAGTACCTGAACCTGTGGACCCCTTGAATCAACAGGCGGTTATTCAGCCGCCGATCACATCGGTTACTAGCTTGCTGGTGAGACCAAATGAAGCCGTTCGCAGTCTCATGTACACCGTCATTATTGTGCGTGATTCGGCTGTGCTGCTGCCAGAGAGTGACTTCAGGCGGGTTCGTCTGCTGGAAGCCATCTATCGTGCGATGGACCAATTTGTAGGCATGTCAGCAGAAGAGATCAAGCAGGGGGAAGGTATTCGTCGGATTGAGCATAATCTGAAGCATCATGTACGTGAGATTGGCGGTAACGCGGAAGGTCTGGAGCATATGGTGGGACAGTCCCATATTGATATTGCGTGGCTGTGGCCTGTGCGCGAGACGGTACGTAAAACGAGCCGTACCTTCTCCACCGTGGATGCACTCATGAATGAATATCCTGACTATGTGTATTCGCAGAGCCAACCCTTGTTATATGCATTTCTGAAGGAGCATGATCCCGAACTGTATGCACGAGTGAAGCAGCGGATTGCAGAAGGGCGTTGGGAACTGGTTGGCGGCATGTGGGTAGAGCCGGATCTGAACATCCCAAGCGGCGAGTCTCTGATTCGCCAGATGTTATATGGTCAGCGTTTCTATAAGGAGGAATTCGGCAAGACATCACAAATTGAATGGTTGCCGGATACATTCGGGTATTGTGCCTCCCTGCCACAGATTTTGAAACATGGCAATGTGGAATATTTCATGACAACAAAGCTGGGATGGAACGACACGAATGTGTTTCCGTACGATCTCTTCCATTGGGTGGGCATTGACGGCACACCGATCCTGTCTTACCTCAATCATGGTGTTAATGAGAACACCTTGCCAAAAGATATTCACGATCACTGGCAGTCCTACCGTGAGAAAGCGGCTCATCCGGAGCATATGCTTCTATATGGACACGGAGATGGCGGCGGCGGGGTAACACGCGAGATGCTGGAGTATATGGATCGCGCAGAATTGATGGTTGGACAGCCTGCAAGTCGATACAGCACAGCCGGAGCTTTCTTTGCCGGAATTGAAAAGGAACAACCTGTACTTCCGAAGTGGCATGGTGATCTGTATCTGGAGTTACATCGGGGAACCTACACGACACATGCTCGCAATAAGCGCAACAATAGGAAAGCGGAGGTTCTGTATCGAGAAGCTGAGTTGTGGAATACACTCGCTCAACCGGATATGGAGGCGAATACCGAAGCTGAAGTGCGTTCAGCACTGCATGACGGCTGGAAATTGATTTTGCTGAATCAATTCCACGATATTATACCGGGATCGGCGATTACAGAGTCCTACGTGACTTCGAATGAGGAATATGTACAGGTATTTGAATTAGGTAGAACCGGACTGCATCAAGGCATTGCAGCATTGACAACGGCTATCAACACCAAGGGACCAGAAGGTTCACTAGCCTATGTTGTATTCAACAGCCTGGGCTGGAAACGGAGTGCAGTCGTTCAACTTTCTGTGCAGGATGGCTTGGATCGCTATGGCGTCGATGAAGAAGGCCAACGCCTGCGGATGGATCGGGAGGATGGCAGCATGTCTATTCTCGTGACAGACATTCCGGCGTTTGGATATAAAACGATCTGGCTGGTACCGGAAAACACAAGGGAAACGAATGTACGGGAAATGACCAACCTTGCCGCACAACCAACCTTTAATGATACATGGGATACCGCTCTTTATCATATACAGTTCAACGAACGCGGGGAGATCACCCGTCTGTGGGATAAGACCGCAGAGCGCGAGATGCTGAAGCCAGGTGAACGTGGCAATCAACTTCACTTCTTCCACGACCGTCCGACACTCTGGGATGCATGGGATATCGACAGTCGTTATGAGGAACAGATTGCTGGCGAAGTGGAACTGTTGGAGAAAAAGCTGGTGCTGGCGGGTACAACGAAGGATGTCCTGCGCTTCCGGTGGAAGCTACATCAATCGGAAATCACACAAGATATCGTCTTTTATCACGACTCACGGCGAATCGACTTCCAGACACAGGTGAACTGGAATGAAGATCACAAACTTCTGAAAGTTGGTTTCCCTATTGATGTGGTGACCTCCAAAGCGACATTTGAGATTCCATTTGGCGCATTGGAACGTCCAACGCATCGTAACACAAGCTGGGAACAAGCCCAGTATGAGGTCTGCGGACATCGCTTCGCGGATGTAGCCGAATATGGATACGGCGTCAGCTTGCTCAATGATTGCAAATACGGTTATGACGTGCAAGGCAGCACGATTCGTTTGTCCTTGTTGCGTGCCCCAAAATGGCCTGACCGCACGGCTGATCTGGGAGAACATGAATTCACATATTCCCTGTACCCGCACGACGGAGACTGGAGAAACGCACACACCGTACGTCAGGCAGCTGAACTGAACACGGAAGTGGTCGTGCAACAAGTAGAGCAGATGCAACAGTCGCAACAAGTTGAACAGATGGAACAGGTGCAACAGAGGGATCAATCACAACAAAGCGCAGGGGCTGAAGTGCATCCAACTGCAGATGCAACGGCAACTGCCGCACAATCTCGTCCAGCAACAGGCTCCTGGATTAACTTGAACAGCAATCACGTCATTCTGGATACCATCAAAATGGCAGAGGATGGACAAGGCACCGTGCTGCGTTTCTATGAATCCTCAGGCAAACGCGAAAGCATCACATTGCAATGGCCACATGCCTTTGAGCAAGCGTATCACTCCAACGCACTGGAAGAACCAATCAAACCACTGGCCCACACGAACGGCCAGATCACACTATCTTTTAAACCCTACGAAATACAAACCGTGCTACTGCGGTAAACCTTTTTGAAATATTTCGAGCTATATATGTCGCGTCGGAGCTCTTTATTCACACGTTAACGGAGAGGACAGAAATAACCAGAAGAAGCGAAGCGTTCGCCTAAAAGCTTTCTGAAAGAAAGCTACATCGGAAGCATACGCTATCCCCAGATTTTACCCTTTAGAAAAGGGAAACAAAAAAATCTGGGGATAACAGCGATCGGAAGGTTATTCTGTCATCGTAGTGGCCTAGTGTGAATGTTCTCAGCTTGATCTTCTATAGCTACACCATTCAATTTGTTTAAGGAGTTGCACTCATCCATGGAACAGTTTAGATTACCCAAAATACCCATGCCGCCTGTTGCTTTGCCACAATCCATTCAGGCCGTGCTCGAAGAAGCAGAACAGAAACTGGCTCACAGGCCAAAGCTGCTACAATTATTCAAAAACTGCTTCCCCAATACCATCGAAACAACCACTAAGTTGATGGAGGACGGTACCACTTTTGTCATCACAGGAGATATTCCGGCTTCCTGGCTGCGTGATTCGGTGGAGCAGGTCGTACACTACATTCCATTTGCAAAAGAAGACGAGGACCTGCAACGCATCATCGGCGGGCTGATCAAACGTCATATCCAGTATGTTCATATCGATCCATATGCCAATGCCTTCAATGAGACGGCCAATGACTGGCACTGGAACACCACGGACGAGACCGACATGTCACCTTGGGTGTGGGAACGCAAATTTGAGATTGACTCATTATGTTTCGTTGTGCGCTTGGCCTATCTATATTGGAAGGAAACTGAGCTGACTGACATTTTTGATTCCAGTTTCAAGGCAGCGATGCGTAAAATTGTGGATCTGTTCAAAGTCGAACAGCATCATATGGAACAATCTCCGTATCGCTTCACTCGCAATAACGGTATCCCGACAGATTCCTTGCGCAATCACGGAAAAGGCATGCCAGTCAACTACACAGGTATGATCTGGTCCGGTTTCCGTTCCAGTGATGATGCGTGTGACTTCCACTACAACATTCCTGGCAACATGTTTGCGGCTGTTGCTTTGCGTCAGATGCAGGAGTTTGCCGAGTGGGTGTTCCGGGATATGGAACTTTTGCAGGAATTGAAGGATCTGGAGCAGGACGTAGATCACGGCATTCAGCTGTATGGTATTTATCGTCATCCGGAATTTGGACCGATCTATGCTTACGAGACGGACGGTTATGGCAACCACTGTCTCATGGACGATGCCGGTACACCGGGACTCATGTCCATCCCCTATCTGGGTTACGTCACGGCGGATGATCCAATCTATCAGAATACGCGCCGCTTTGCTCTGAGCAAAGAGAATCCATTTTACTATGAGGGCAAGGTTGCCAAAGGAATCGGTAGCCCGCACACCCCGCCGAATTATATCTGGCATATGGGATTGTCCATGCAGGGACTGACTGCGCAGTCTGCCGAGGAGAAACTGGAGATTATCCGCATGCTCGAAGCGACAGATGCAGATACCGGATATATGCATGAAGGCTTCCACGCCGATGATCCAACGATCTTTACACGAAAATGGTTTGCATGGTCCAACAGCCTGTTCTCCCAGTTGGTCTATACATCCATGAAGGATGGCCTATTATGAGTATCCAACCTAAGGATCAAAAGTTGATTATCTTCTCTGACCCTGCGTTTCCAGTGGATGGGGCTTTTCCAACTGAGCAGGCTCTGAATACATGGGAAGCAGTCGGAGAGATTCGTGTTGTAAACGCTGATGAACTTGCAGAGGCGTTGAAAGCGACGGCTGGTGAAGGATGTTTCATCAATCTGCATGCACCCTATTTCCCCAAGTCCGCCTGGACGGAGATTGCAGCTTATCTGCATCAGGGAGGGAGTCTGATCAGTGTTGGTGGTGCGCCTTTCAAACGTCCGGTTCGATATGAGAATGGGGCATGGGTTGTAGAGTCCGAGCAGACCGCCTATCACCAGGAGCTCTATATTCATGAGGCGTTAAACGTATCTGCTGACGGTGTCCAATCATTCACTTCATCTGAACAGATCCCGCTTCTGGCCGGAAAAGAAGGACTTTTCGAGATTTCAGATACATGGAATCTAGTTCCGCATACGACCAAAAACAGTGATTTGCCACACCAGATGGGTTCAGCAGGCACGATGAGTACACAGATTCACTCTTTGCTTCGCGGAATCAACAAAGATGATCGAAGCATTGCTGCCCCAATCGTCCTATGGGAGAATTCCCGCGGGACTTTCGTTGGTTCGCGCTGGATGTTTGTACATCTGCCGTTGACTCCTTCATTCTGGGAGCAGGATGGCGCAGGCGAGATGGTGAAGTGGGCACAATTCTGTGCGCAAGGTGTCACCGAGCTAACCCTGAAAACGAATTATGCTTCGTATGAGCCAGATGAGCGGGCAGTTCTCACACTTCAAGGTCAGATTTTACAGCGAGCAGGCAACAGATGTACAGCGTCTGAGCGGTGGACATTCGACATAACAGTGGAGCATGAGAATCGCGCTAATGGCATGGCAGAAAAGGTATGGAGCCATCGACTGGAGATGGAACTTTCCGGTGAACAGCGTTTCGAACGCATACTTCTCCCGGTTTCCATTGAAAGTGGATTGTATCGGATTGTGAGCCGTGCACAGGCACCTGATGGGGAAGTTCGAATCCTTCGGCAAGGCTTCTGGGGACAGGATGCCGCATTGCTGGCAGAAGGGGAAGTAATCACCCGCAGCAGAGATTATTTTGTGAAAGATGGACGACCTCTCCCTGTTGTGGGTATGACCTACATGACCTCGGATGTGGCACGGAAATTTCTGTTTCTGCCGAACGCGGATGTCTGGGATCGCGACATGGCACAGATGGCAAAAGCCGGGATCAACTGGATTCGGACGGGAATCTGGACCGCTTATCGCAATATGATGCAGGTGGACGGTCACATGGCTGAGGACGTGCTGCGTGCCATTGATGCTTTCCTGTTAACAGCGAAGCGGCATGGTTTGCAGGTCACGTTTACCTTCTTCTCCTTTACACCGGAGACATGGGAAGGGACGAATCCGTATTTGGACCCGCAAAGTGTCGAAGCACAGAAACGTTTCATCCGCAGCATCGTTAGTCGTCACACGCATACAACGCATGTGGACTGGGATTTGATTAATGAGCCATCGATGTTTGATCCAGTGCAGATTTTTTCGGCTGGCCCACGCTCCACGAGGGATGCGTATGAACAGCAGGCTTTTGTAGAGTGGCTTCAGCAGCGGCATCAGACGATTGAAGCGTTGCAGGAGGCATGGAACATGTCACCGAAGCAGCTTCCCAATTTTGCAGCAGCGGCCATTCCGGAGGCAGAAGAGATTAATTTTGATGTACAGGATATGCACAAGGCCAAAAAAGGAACACGCTGGCTCGATTATTGTCTCTTTTCTATGGAGATGCACAATGTTTGGGCAAGAGAGCTTGTAGGTACGATCAAGGATCTGGTTCCCGATCATCTGGTCACCGTGGGGCAGGATGAAGCCCTTGGTGCGCAGCGCCCTTCGCCGTTCTTCTATGAACGTGAAGTGGATTATACTACGGTGCATTCCTGGTGGTTAAACGATGATCTGATCTGGGACGGCATTTTCGCCAAAACGCCACATAAGCCCAATCTCATTCAGGAGACGGGCATCATGTATGTGGAAACCCCGGATGGACGAGCCAAACGTACGGAAGAAGAGCTGCGCGGCATTCTCGAACGCAAGTACGCCTATGCTTTCTCGACAGGTGGCGCAGGAGCAGTGCAATGGATCTGGAACACCAACTTCTATATGGATAATGCCAATGAGTCTCATATCGGAGCGCTGCGTGCAGATGGCACGGAGAAGCCAGAGGCGGATGTGTCTTATGATTTTGGCCGATTCATGCATGGCATTCGTGATCTCTTTGAAGACCGCGAGCTGGAGGATATTGCCGTGGTGTTCCCGTATTCCAATGACTTTTCCAATCGTGCTCTAGCCTATGATGCCACAACAAAACTGACTCGCGTGATGTCCTATGATCTGAAACTGCCATTCCGTGCGTTATCCGAATATCATCTGGAAGCGTTGGAGCAGGAGCCACCGAAGCTGGTTATCGTGCCGAGTCCGCATAATATGGACAGCGACGCACTGCATCAATTGCTCACGTTTGCAGAGAAGGAAGGCACGAGCCTGCTCATTACAGGGCCGCTGGGATTGGATGCGTACTGGAAAACAAGTGACCGGGCAGATCATATCGTCGGCCAACGCAGTCTGGGTAACGTGCAGCGGGAAGAGCTGCTGAATATTAATGGCGTGAATCACCGGGTGACCTATGGACGACGTCGGATCGCCGAGGTGGCGAAGGAGACTTTACTTCATGGGGATAAGGGTACACCAGATGAAGTAACTGTTTTGCCTTTGGGTAAAGGAAAATTGATCTGGACCCCACTGCCGCTCGAGTTAAACGGACGGGATGAACCACTTGCTGAATTGTATCGTTATGCCACTGAGATTTCGGGCGTCGAACAGGAGCTGGAATGGATATCCGGTGGGGATATCGCTGGAATCTACGGCCGGAAGTTGAGTTTTCCAAAAGGAAATCTGTATGTATTCGTATCGGAGTTTGCCTTGAACCATGAAGTTCATGTGAGAGATCAACGTACGGGTGTATCGTATGCGTTCCAATTGGAGAAAAATCGTTCGGTGCTGTTTGCCACAGATGCTGCCGGAGAGCTGAAGGCCGTATATCGCCCGGATGAGGTTGAGATTGTACAACATGAGGAAAGAGGTGGCGTAACACGATGATCAACCGGACAAACAAGTCGAAGAGAGCGCACATTATTTCGCATACCCACTGGGATCGGGAATGGTACTTGCCGTATGAGAAGCATCATATGCGGCTCGTTCAGCTCGTCGATTCACTGTTGGATCAGCTGGATGAAGGATCAGACTATAAAAGCTTTTATTTGGATGGACAAACGATTATCATCGAAGATTATCTTCAGGTTCGCCCGGAGCAGAAGGAAAGACTGGAGAAGCATATCCGCAATGGCCGGATTGTGATTGGACCATGGTACATTCTACAGGATGCCTTTCTGACGAGTGGAGAAGCCAATGTACGCAACATGCAGGTTGGACATAAGGACGCCAAGCGTTATGGTACCCCTTCGAAAATTGGTTATTTTCCCGATACATTCGGATTGGTCGGACAGACTCCGCAGCTGATGCAGCAATCCGGCATTGATAATGTGTTCTTTGGCCGGGGTGTGAAGCCTACGGGCTTCAATAATACGGTATCGGATGCCGGATATGAATCAAGCTTCTCGGAGCTGATGTGGGAAGGGCCAGACGGATCGAAAGTACTCGGCGTATTATTCGCCAACTGGTACTCCAACGGGAATGAAGTTCCGGTAGACGAGGCTTCGGCCCGAAAGTTCTGGGAAACCAAGCTTGCCGACGCGGAGAAATATGCATCCACGAATGAGTTGTTATACATGAACGGATGTGATCACCAGCCGATTCAGCGAGACCTGCCGGAAGCGATTCGTATGGCTGAGCAATTATATCCCGATATCGAGTTCATTCACTCGAACTTTCCAGACTATCTGACTGCCCTGAGAGCATCGGCTGAACATGAGCTGTCCACGGTCAAAGGTGAACTGCGCAGCCAACGTACCGATGGCTGGGGAACTCTAGTGAACACTGCCTCGGCTCGTGTGTATCTGAAACAGATGAACCAGCTGGGCCAGACCATGCTGGAAAAGGTGGCTGAACCCCTGGCATCCTATGCCTATCTGCTTGGGCATGCCTATCCACATGATCAGCTGACATATGCCTGGAAAACGCTTATGCAGAATCACCCGCATGACAGCATCTGTGGATGCAGTGTGGATGAGGTGCATCGCGAGATGGTGACGCGATTTGATAAGAGCCGCCATGTGGCAGAAGCATTAATTGAGGACAGCACCAATCAGATTGCCACAGCCGTGGATACCTCCATCTTTGCACGCTATGGCGAAAGTGCTCGACCTGTTGTGGTATTTAATACAACGGGCTGGGAACGTAGCGGTGTGGTTCAGATGGAACTGGATGCGGCTCGGTTATATTTCCGGGAAGGATATACGCTGGAAGAGATGGCGGTGCAGATGAAAGCTGTTGACCTGTCAGATCGTATCCTGGTAGATGAAGAGGGGACGCAGATTCCATGTACGGTGGAGGATCTGGGTCTGCAATTCGGCTATGATCTGCCGGATGATCGCTTCCGCCAGCCGTATAGCTGTCGGCGTGTTCGTATTCGTTTTGAAACAGAGAATGTAGCTGCATTTGGTCTGAAGACGTATGCATTGGTCAACTTTACGGATGCCGCAACGAGTGGTATTCCATCACAAACGACTACCTTGTTGCGTGGTGAACGTGGCATGGAAAATCAACATATGATCGTCACGATAGCGAACAATGGTTCATTCACCCTCACGGATAAACGGACAGGCCGGACTTACAATGACCTTGGCGTGTACGAAAATGTGGGCGATATCGGTAATGAATACATGTTCAAGCAGCCAGAGAACGAAGTGGCGCGAACAACACGCGACCTTCAAGCAGAGATTCGGGTTCTTGAGGATACATCCTACTCGGCCTCGTTCGAAGTCATTCATCATTGGGAAATACCGGAGTCAGCGGATGAAACGCTGGATCAGGAACAGAGAGAACTGATTTATTATCCACATCGCAAAGCCCAGCGTTTAACTAAAATGATTCCCCTCCAGATCCGTACGGTTATATCATTAAGCCGTAGTGGAAAAGGAGTGCAAATGGAAACCACCTTCAACAATCAGGCGAAGGATCATCGGGTGCGCGCACTCTTCCCAACAGATCTTGTATCTGCTGTTCATCATGTGGACTCCATGTTTGAAATTGCGACACGTGATAACACACCTGCACCGGAGTGGCAAAATCCAAGCAATACACAACATCAACAGAGTTTTGTGGATGTGAGTGAAAAAGATGCGGGATTAGTCGTAGCCAATCTGGGTCTGAACGAATATGAGGTTCTTCAGGATGGACGAAACACCATCGCCGTTACGTTGCTTCGTGCTGTGGGCGAACTTGGAGACTGGGGATTGTTCCCGACACCGGAAGCACAATGCCTTGGTGAACATACATTTCAGATCGAGGTTATTCCTCACGATGGCAATGGTGCAGCGTCAGGTGCGTATAAGGAGGCCTACCAGTTCCAAGTTCCATGGACATTGGCACAGACGGAAGTACATCCGGGTTATCTGACACCTAGCAGCACACCATTGGCATGGCAAGGAGACGGCTTGGCTTTTTCTTCACTCAAGGTGAATGAAGACTCCGGGGATGTGATGCTCCGTTGGTACAATATGACCACCGAGTCCGTTAACTTGAAGCTTGCTGCATCGCAAGCAAATCCGCAACCATTCGAATTGGCATATAAGAGCAACATATTGGAGGAAGAGGGCGAAAGGCTCCATACCCACAGCATAGAAGAGGCATCAACATTATCATTTGCCAGTAAGGAATGGAACATACAGGCTGATTCATGTGAGATCATCACTGTCGGCTTGCGCCGCTAAACGAGGTTGAAAAACAGATTTTTGGACATGCACTAAAAGGTACAGGACTACTAGTATGCGATGAATCAGGTATTACGTATGGTGATGGAAGGGGTACGCTATTTACCAGATGTATCTGTTGAGTTATTGGTTGTTTTTCTATAGAATGAACAGTAGAATTGCAAACGATCGAAAGTTCCTATGCCATCAACATGGCTAGGGAGCACTTCAATTGTTCATTCTATATTGAAACATTAAGGGGGCTTGAAGCCATGGAATCCTTGGGAGGACTGCTTCAGCAGCTGAACCCTGCCTTTCGTGAGCAATCGCGGCGGATTGCGGCGGAATTGATGGAAAATCCGTACGTACGCGAATTCCGTGCAGGTCATCCTGAACTGCAAGATGCACAGCTCATGACCGATCTGAGCAAGCTGTTTCAGTACGCCAAAGACTCAAAGAACTGTGCGAATTGTCCGGGACTCGACAACTGTCCTAACGATTTTCAGGGCCACTTTTGCAAACTGGAAGTAGAACATTTTAACGGTAAACCCGAAATTATAGATATAAAAGCACCTTGTTCCAAACATGTCGCCCGGCAAAATGAACATATCATTAAGCAACGCATTCGCAGTTTCTATGTGGATGAGCGTGCGCTAAGTGCTGGATATAACGACGTGGAGATCATGGGCAAGGATCGGATGCGTGCTCCGGCAGTGAATCAGGTGCTTCGTTATATTAGGGAGACCAAGGAGAACGGATTATCTCCGCAAGGACTATTCCTGGAAGGGACATTCGGGACAGGCAAGACGTTTTTGATGTGTTATCTGCTGCATGAACTGGCGGTGGCAGGCCACACGGGTGTCATTATCTACATGCCTGACTTTGTGGAGGATCTGAAATCCATGATCAGTGAAGGGCAGAAGCTGAAGGAAATGACGGATGTTCTGAAAAGTTGTGATCTGCTCATCTTTGATGATATCGGGGCAGAGAATCTGAACCCTTGGGTTCGGGATCATGTGATGGGGTCTATTCTGAACTATCGGATGAATCGCAAACCAACGTTCTATACGTCCAATTACAATCTGGATGGGCTTGAAAAACATCTTAGCTTCACCAATCGGGACGGCGAGGAAATGAATAAAGGCCAGCGTCTCATGGACCGGATTCGTCCATTCGTGGATGTCATCTCCGTTCGGGGTGAGAATCAGCGCGGCAAACGTTAACCGGTAATTCTTTTGGTCTGATCGGCAAAATGTACTTTTTACATTATAAGTAGTCCCAAAAAAAGCCTGGCTTTCGCATTGTCGCGAAAACCGGGCTTTTCTGGTCCTGCGTGAGCCTGAGCAACCTATTCGGTGAGGAATTTGAAGATGACCATACCGAAAAAGATCACTGTCATCAGGCCGGCCATGCCGGCAACACCCGCGATCAGATCAAATAGATCGTTGCGAGGTTCCTCGTTCACATGTTCACGCGGGTCGCTGATCCGCACATTTGCATCCATGTTATTGCCTCCTTATGGGGAATGACAGCTTGGCCTGAAGCGGCTGCAAACCCGGAGTAATTTTAGTATACTTGGAAAAGAAAGCGTTTGTAAAGATTTTGCAGTGGGTATGCCACATCCTGTAATTGTGAAGATTTGATGTTGGGAAGATGAACATTGCAGCGTTCAATTCACAAGTTTAATGTACCTGTGTTATACTGGAAGTGTCGTTCACGACGTTACAGGTTAAAATAAAACCGTAAGTATATATAAGGAGGACAATTTCATGGCTATTGTTAACGTATCCGATCAATCCTTCAACGCTGAAGTAGAAGGCGAAGGAACGGTTCTTGTTGATTTCTGGGCGCCTTGGTGTGGTCCTTGTAAAATGCTCGCTCCAATCCTGGAAGAGCTGTCCACAGAAGTTGGCGATGCAGTGAAAATTGCTAAAGTTAACGTGGATGAAAATCCGGAATCTGCTTCCCGCTTTGGCGTAATGAGCATTCCAACGTTGATTTTCTTCAAAGATGGTCAACCGGTAGATAAAGTGGTTGGTCTGAACTCGAAAGATGCGCTCAAAGGAATTATTGAAAAACACCAATAAGTTACAGGCTTAAACATACGCCTCCGGTTTACATACCGGGGGCGTTTTGCGTCGAATACCTTTATATAGGACAATATAAAGTATACTATTTATATAAAATGAAACTGGAAGTTTACATGTTAACGGAGAAGACAGAAATGATCTCGGCAAAGCATAGCCATTGCAAGTTTCATCCGAATTTCAGTTGTAATATGTATTAGACTAATTATTTACACTTTAGCGGAGAGAACAGAAATAACCTGAAGAAGCGAAGCGTTCGCCTTTATCACCGGATTTTCCCCTTGTAAAAGGGAATTAAAAAAATCTGGGGATAACAGCGATTGGAAGGTTGTTCTGTTATCGTAGCGTTTGTGTGAATTATTTGTAAGGTGAGGATTTAAGCTTTTTCGGGAAGGAGGATTCACCGAATTATGGATCAATTCATGAATGATTTGCAGGATCAGGAGAAGGCATTGGAGCAGATTCGCCACAAGCTCGCTTTGCTGCCAGATATGTCAGGTTGTTACCTGATGAAGAACAGTGAAGGCACGATTATCTATGTCGGTAAGGCCAAAGTGCTGAAGAACCGCGTACGCTCTTATTTTATCGGCAGTCATAACGGAAAGACTCAGCGTCTGGTGTCCGAAATCCGTGATTTCGAATATATCGTGACGGGCAGCAATATGGAAGCACTCATTCTGGAGTGTAACCTGATCAAGAAACATATGCCGCGTTATAACGTGTTGCTTAAGGATGACAAGACATTCCCGTATCTTAAAATTACGAATGAAAAGCACCCCCGTCTGGAAGTAACCCGGCGTGTGCTGAAAGATAAAGCCAAATACTTCGGACCTTATCCGAACTCGTATGCGGCACACCAAACGAAAAAATTGCTTGATCGTATGTATCCACTGCGTAAATGTGGTGTAATGCCCAAAGAAGTGTGCCTGTACTATCACATGGGACAATGTCTTGCCCCTTGTGTGAAGGAAGTGGAGAAGGAGCAGTATGACCAGATTTCACAAGAGATTGGTTCATTTCTAAGCGGTGGTCACGAAGAGATCAAGAAGGACTTGCAGCGCAAGATGCAGGAGGCCGCGGAGGATCTTTATTTTGAACGGGCCAAGGAACTGCGCGACCAGGTGATCGCCATCGATGCGATGATGGAAAAACAGAAAATTACGATGGCCGATGCCAGAGACCGGGATGTATTTGGGTTTGCCATTGATAAAGGCTGGATGTGTGTCCAGATTCTATATATGCGTCAGGGTAAAATGATTGAACGTCACGTATCCACTTTCCCGTTTTACGGTGAGGCGTATAGTGACTTCATGTCCTACGTTACGCAATATTACAGTGATAATCCGGCATTGCCACAAGAAATTTTGTTGCCGGAAATGCCCAAAGATATGCCGACCGGTGATGACAGTACGGATACGAGTTCTGATGCTGATGGATCGGTGCCTGCCGCAGTTACGGTAGAGTTTGATCAGGCGCAACAAGCGGAGCAAAGTACCGCTAACCAGCCACTGGTTGCTGAGACCCGTGCAGCTTATGGAAGTTCCGCGGAGTCAGAAGGTGAACAGCCTGACAGTATGCAAGAGGATGCTCTTACAACGGATACAACCGCTTCAACTGAAAAGCTCCCAGCAGGTCTGGAAGACCCGACTCAGGTTGCTGCTGCTTTACAGGAGTGGTTGGAGGTCAAAGTGCTCATCCCGCAACGTGGATTGAAACGCCAGATGATCACCATGGCTGTGGATAACGCACGTGTAGCATTGGAAGAGAAGTTCCGCCTGATTGAGCGAAATGAAGAACGGACATCCAAAGCTGCTGAAGGACTGGGACGTTTTATTGGACTGGATCAGCTTCACCGTATCGAAGCGTTTGATAACTCGAACATCCAGGGTACAAACCCGGTATCTGCCATGATCGTATTTACCGATGGTAAACCGGATAAGAAGGAATATCGGAAGTACAAGGTCCGTTCGGTTGAAGGACCGGATGATTATGAAACCATGCGGGAAGTCATTCGTCGCCGTTACGAGCGGGTATTAAAAGAAAACCTGACCCAGCCTGACCTGATTGTGGTCGATGGTGGTAAAGGGCAGATCTCGGCTGCGGTCGATATATTGGAAAATGAGCTGGGGCTGTTTATTCCGGTATGCGGACTGGTGAAGGATGCGAAGCATAAGACTTCACAGTTGATGATCGGTAATCCACCGGAAGTCATCTCCCTGCCTCGGGATAGTCAGGAATTCTACCTGTTGCAGCGGATACAGGAAGAGGTCCACCGTTTTGCGATCTCGTTCCACCGGGAACAGCGTGGCAAATCAATGGTGACATCACGTTTGGATGCCATTCCGGGGATCGGAGAGAAGCGGCGTAAACTCCTGTTGAAGCATTTTGGCTCTTTGCGCAAAATAAAAGAGGCCAGCGTCGAAGACTTCCGGCCTCTATCTATTGGTGACAAGTTGGCAAATCAGATTATTGCAGCACTTCGGGATGAGGAGTCGTAACATACGGCTTCTCTTTTTGTTTTGGATTGAATTTGTAGACAAGATATCCAACGATGGCCGGGAGTACAATCCAGAAGAGTCCGGCAGCCATATTCAGGGCATCTCCCATAAAGACCAGGCTGAGTCCCATCAGTAAGCTGTCGAAGATCACATGGGCGAATACAACGGCAATGAAGCCGTGACGCAGCATGATCAGACTGAACAGCAATCCAATGACCATCAGCTCAATGGGCCGGGTTATGACCGGGTAGATCGGATATAACGTATGTCCAAGTGCCCAAATGATCGTTGGGATCAGACAGGCAATAAACGTGTTACGCACAATCTTCTGCATCATGCGAATGCCGAACAGTCGATAGACGGCTTCTTCACCAATACCGGCCATCCATGCCATGATCGGGAAGAGCCAGGCATAGGTCATGTTAAATGTAGATTGATCTGCTGACGTCGTTGACCATGTGCCGATGCTTCGCTCCAGAATGAAAAACAGGATGGATTGAACACCCAACAGAATGAATGCCCACAGGTAACCGGCAAACATACTGTGAAGTACATATTTTCCGTATCCCGGTTCTTTGGCACGAGGCCAAGGATTCAGACCTATTTTACGCCACATGCCGTCACCGGCAACGAGGGACAGATAGATGGTTGCACTCATGACCAGTGTAATACCTGTCTGCAATAACATCAGGAACGCTAACATGAAGCTGGAGAGCCCTTGTGCCTGAAAGAGTGGAATCATGTTCAGCGTACCAATAACCGATGCTGCAAAATACACCAGCGAGAGAATGATCCCGCGTTTGAAGGACGTATGTGCTCGGGTCAGAATGCTATAGATGATGGCGAGCACGCCCAGAACAAAGGTCAGGAATGCATAGCCACCATACGTCATCCAATTGGCTTGGCGCGTTTGAGCTTTTACATAGTCGGTATGGGATTCAGGGACCGAGAAGCCAGGATCGAATGATCGTACGGCACCATCTTCAAACGTGAAAATCAGTTCAAGTTTGGAATCTCCAATGACTTTTGAAGGATCTGTATACTTCAGTCCCGCTTCACCATCGCGAGTATCCAGTTGAAGTGTGGGCACTTCATAACCGAATTCGGTCAGAACGCC
This sequence comes from Paenibacillus sp. CB74, assembly GCF_055687625.1. NCBI lineage: Bacteria > Bacillati > Bacillota > Bacilli > Caryophanales > Paenibacillaceae > Paenibacillus > Paenibacillus sp. CB74. The sequence goes on from NZ_CM146009.1 coordinate 6,659,380, forward strand.
AGCCGCCAGCTGTTCTTTCTCGTCCAGTGACATATTGCCTTCGGCAAGTACTTGCGATGTGGTCACTTTCCCGGTGCTCTGCTCCGCCTCAATGGCGGTGTAGAGGGAAGAAGGCAGTTCCCGTTTGAAGCCGACCACTTTTCCTGTTTTCATATGTACGTCAACATGAAGATAACCGCCTCTGTCCTGGTCAGGCAAACGAACGCGGTATACATCGTAAGGATAGCTTGTTTCCCATTTCTGGTTATAGGTATCAAGTTGTTTGGTTTTGGCCATATACCCGTAGATTTCGGAATGTGTCTGGTAGGTTACCAAGGGTTTTCCACCATCATTTGGCAAAGTATAGTCATCCACAGAAGCTGCGAATGATCGTGCGGCTTGCGTCGCCTGCTCCTTGCTTATGAAGGACGTGGACGAAATTTCGGTTGTTTGCGATGAGGTAGCAGGAAAGATCTGAAATACAAAAAATAGAATCAGGCCAATCGCCGCAAGCAACCCCAGACGCTTGAAGTTAGCCTTGAGTAGCAAAGGCTGCCCTAAGGGATTCATGTAATGTTGTTCCTCCTTATTTAATAGAGGTTGTTCAAAAAGTTTCTAGCTTCATCCCATCTTCTTGGTACTGAAAACCGTCCTTTTTGAACACGCACTAATATGGATATTAAGTTAACATAGCACAGGCCATACACCGAATGCCAATGATGTAACGAAAACTGGTGTAAATCCTTGAAAATGAATGAAAAGGATCGAAAGAATCTGATTCATTCGTCGTCATATCTGAGTTTTTCCCTTTTTGGCTGAATTCGATGCTATTTACACAAAAACCGTTTTGTCTACAAACGCTGCAGCGCTTATAATTTTGAAGCAAATGTGCAACGATTCGCATGTCTTTCGCCCAACAAGGGAACGAATAGAATATATTCCAACTTCATTATATATGTCGTTTTAATCTGATTCATACATGTTTAACGTTTGGCAACAGCATTTCAGATGAAGAAGGCTCCACGGGTGTGGAGTTATTTTCATTGCAGAAGAGGTGGAAGATACTCAAGTGAAACTGAATGTTCAATGGATGCGATTATCGCCACCCCGTATTCTTGTGTTAGGGTTTGCTGGCATCATTTTGGTAGGCACATTGCTTTTAATGCTTCCGGCATCCAGCCGTAGCGGCGACAGTCTTGCGTTTATTGATGCGCTCTTTACAGCAACTTCGGCCGTTTGTGTCACGGGTTTGGTTGTGGTGGATACTGGAACTCATTTCTCAGTGCTGGGTCAGGTTGTCATTGCAATCCTGATTCAGATTGGCGGACTGGGCTTCATGACGATGTCTACATTGGTTGCCATTGCGTTCAAACGGCGGATTTCGCTTAGAGAACGGCTGATTCTGCAGGAAGCGATGAATCAGAGCACGATGGAGGGCATTGTCCGGCTAATTCGCAAAGTTGTGATCTACTCGCTTATTATCGAAGGCATATGTGGCACGTTGTTTGCGATTCGCTGGTCATTTGACATGCCGGTCGGACAGGCGATCTATTATGGATATTGGCATGCCATCTCTATGTTCAACAATGCCGGATTCGATATGTTCGGTGATTTTCGCAGTTTCACTGGGTTTGTATATGACCCGCTGGTGAATTTTACAGCGATGTTCCTGATTGTCTCTGGCGGTATCGGTTTTGTAGTGCTGTCAGACCTGGTGGATTACCGCAAAACGCGAAAGCTGTCCTTGCACTCCAAAGTTGTCCTGTTAATGACTGGATTGTTGATTGTGTTTGGTGCACTTGTCATTTTCGTATTCGAATTCAGCAATCCGCGGACACTGGGTGGCCTGAACTGGGGTGGCAAAATTCTCGGTTCATTCTTCCAGTCCGTTACGCCGCGAACAGCAGGAGCTAATACGGTAGATATTGCCGGGCTCAGACAGGCAACGCAGTTCTTTATGATCATCCTGATGTTCATTGGGGCATCACCGGGCTCTACCGGAGGCGGGATCAAAACAACGACATTTATGATTATGGCTGGTGCCGTCATCGCGATGATGCGTGGACGTGAAGATATCGTGTTTTTCCGCTATCGTCTCGTACAGGAACGGATTTTCAAGGCACTTACCATTACATTACTGGCGCTCTTGTTCATCATAGCCGTAACAATGGTGCTGAGCACCACAGAAGAAGCCAGTTTTATGATGATCCTATTTGAGACAACTTCAGCCTTTGGCACCGTGGGATTATCGCTCGGACTGACGCTGAAGCTGACCACTCTGGGCAAGCTCCTGATCTGTTTTACGATGTTTGCAGGAAGGCTTGGACCTATTACATTAGCGTATGCACTTGGGCAGAAAAAGGGTAAGGAGTTATACAGGTATCCGGAAGGCAAAATGATTATTGGATAAAATTTGGTGAGTTATGAATTTGATTTGGATAAGGGGTTCGTGAAGAACAATGAAAACACAGCAGTTTGCGGTGATTGGGCTTGGGCGTTTTGGCTCCAGTCTGGCACAGGAATTAATGGAACTCGGCTACGAGGTACTCGGTATCGATAAAAATGAAGAAGTCGTCGAAGACATGAGTGAATTGGTTACCCATGCCGTTGTAGCCGATGCGACTGATGAGGAAGTGTTGCGCTCTCTGGGTATTCGCAATTTTGATTGTGGTATCGTAGCTATCGGGGATGATATTCAGACGAGCATTCTCACCGCGATCCTGTTAAAAGAACTGGGCGTCAAGACGGTCGTAGCCAAGGCCATATCCGTTCTTCACGGAAGAGCACTGGATAAGCTGGGGATTGATCGTGTGGTTTATCCCGAGCGGGATATGGGGATTCGTGTTGCCCATCAGCTGGTTACCCCGAACTTGCTGGATTACATTGAATTATCCAATGATTATAGTATTGTCGAGATGAAGGTTCCCGCCTGTCTGCACAACAAAACATTATCAACCCTGAATGCACGTGTACGCTTTGGTTGCAGCATTGTGGCGCTACAGAAAGAAGCCGGAGTCATTATTGCTCCGACAGCACTAGACTCGCTTCAGATGGGGGATATCATGGTCATTATTGGTAATAATGCAGATATCGACCGATTTGAAGAAGAGGTTATTAGCCAGGAGAGCTGATAATCATCATGAGTTAAAAATGAAAGCCAGACGTTGGAGCCTGGCTCATTCAGATCAAAGCTAAGGCGTCGTAGTCCTCCGTGAGGGCAATGGCGCCTTTGCTGTAAAGAGTGCAACCGTCTCCTTGACCCATTGTCTGGAGGTCTCGCTGAGGCCCTCTTTATCCCCATAGATCATGCAGGTTGTTCTTCGGGTCTGCTGTAATTGTGGCAAATGAACAGAAACAAGATCATTGTCCGCGAGCAATTGTGGACGAAGATATGACTTGGGCAATAGCGCAGCAGCTTTGGCGGAAGGCAGAAGTCGGATGATCGCTTCGAAGGAATCAATCTCCATGCGAATATCCGGCATTACGGCACAGCGCTGAAAGAGGTCGTCCGTTAATTTGCGATACCAGGTACCTTTGGAGAACGTGATCATTGGAAGATCCTGCAAGTGCTCCATCCCGGCTTCCTTACCGGACAGGGGGTGTGTGAGCGGCACAACCAGTTCCAGGTGATCATCAAAGAGCGGCACACAGTTAAGCCCCACTTCACTGATGGAGGAGGCGACAATGCCCACATCGGCTTTTTTGTCACGCACAAACGAGACAATCTCATGTGTTTTTCCCGTCAACAGTTTTAGTTCGGCATTTGGATGTTTCTCCATAAAGGCATTGACGAGAGGTGGCAACGTGGTTTGAAGCGTCGTCAGACTGGCTCCGAGTGTAATGGTGCTCTGTTCTTCGTCTTTATACTGGGCGAGCATGGTGAGGAATTTCTGTTGCTGCTGCTTCTGTTCAACCGCGAAGGTATAGGCGAACTGGCCCACACTGGTTAACTCCAGTCGTTTGCCGCGGCGGTGGAAGAGAGCGACCCCGAGTTCATCCTCCAATTTGGATATTTTGCGTGAGAGTGCGGGTTGGGACAAGTTCAGTAACTTGGATGCACGGTTCAGGCTGGACTGCTCCACAACCGCTGCAAATGCATTTAACTCCTCGAACATGAACAATGACCTCTTTTCCTGAGTGTGATTCTTGCCCTTGATTAATCGTTTTCCATGTTGTATGGCCTGTAAACCCAATGTTTCACTACTTATACCTATAGGTTATAACATTTAATAATTATATTGCAATTCCCTTATAAGAAAAAAAGGAGTAACATGAAGCGTGACACAAGTTGTTCACACCTGGGGAAAACGGAACAATTTGTCGAACCTTTTCATGGAAAAGGATTCGTGTCATGATAAGTAAAATTATTTATGAAAACGTTGTATTTAGCGAAAGGGGATCGACATTTTATGAAAGGGTTTTACTCCAGAAAGCTGCACTCCTTGCTTGGCGTCATTCCGCTCAGTTTGTTTTTTGTTGAGCATTTGGTGACGAACTTCTCGGCAGTTGAAGGCGGCAAAGAAGCTTTTGACGGTGCTGTTGCATTCTTGAACAGTCTGCCACTGGTTATTGTTTTGGAAACGCTCCTTATCTGGTTACCGTTGTTCTATCACGGTGTATACGGTCTGTATATTGCTTATCAGGCCAAGCCTAACGTGGGACGTTATGGCAATGAGCGCAACTGGCGTTATACGTTGCAGCGTGTCAGTGGTGTCATTACGTTTGTATTCGTTATCTGGCATGTATGGGAGACGCGGGTGCAGGTTGCGTTGGGTACAGTCACCCACGAACAGCTAGGCGGTGTTATTCACGATATCGTGATGAACCCGGTAACATTTATTCTATATCTGATCAGTGTAGTTGCGGCATCCTACCACTTTGCCAACGGTCTGTGGTCGTTTCTTGTTAGCTGGGGAATTACCGTGGGTCCGCGTGCGCAACGTGTGTCCTCTTATGTATGCATGAGCTTGTTCGGTATTATCTCCATTATGTTTATTGCTTCCTTGTTCGCTTTCCGGAGCATGGATTTCCAAGCAGTAACTTCAATGGTTGACGTAGTAAAAACAGTTCTAATCTAAGCATTTATCGAGTTAAATGCTGACTTATAAGGGAGTGAACATCAATGGCATCAACGAATGTAATTATTGTGGGCGGCGGTCTCGCGGGCTTGATGGCGGCGATCAAATCGGCTGAAGCCGGAGTCCATGTTCATTTATTTTCACTGGTTCCTGTTAAACGATCCCACTCTGTATGCGCACAAGGCGGCATTAACGGAGCGGTAAATACCAAGGGTGAGGGTGACTCCCCATGGGTACACTTTGACGATACGGTATACGGCGGTGACTTCCTTGCGAACCAACCTCCGGTTAAAGCGATGTGCGAAGCAGCACCTGGTATCATTCACCTGATGGACCGTATGGGCGTAATGTTCAACCGGACACCGGAAGGTTTGCTTGATTTCCGTCGTTTCGGGGGCACGAAGCATCACCGTACGGCATTTGCCGGAGCGACAACAGGACAACAATTGCTCTATGCATTAGACGAGCAGGTACGTCGCTGGGAAGCAGCGGGCCTGGTTACGAAATATGAGAACTGGGAGTTCCTGCAGGCGGTTTTGGATGATGAAGGCGTATGTCGCGGGATTGTAGCTCAGGATCTGAAAACGATGAAGGTACAGACCTTCCCGGCAGAAGCGGTTATTCTGGCGAGTGGTGGTCCGGGTATCATCTTCGGTAAAACGACTAACTCAGTCATTAACACAGGTACAGCGGCAAGTGCGGTGTATCAGCAAGGTGTAAATTACGCTAACGGGGAGTTCATTCAGATTCACCCAACAGCCATTCCAGGGGATGACAAGCTGCGTCTCATGTCCGAATCCGCGCGTGGTGAAGGTGGACGGATCTGGACGTACAAAGACGGCAAGCCTTGGTACTTCCTCGAAGAAAAGTATCCTTCCTACGGAAACCTGGTTCCGCGTGATATTGCAACACGTGAGATCTTCAGCGTCTGCGTGGATATGGGGCTGGGCGTGAACGGCGAGAACATGGTTTATCTCGACTTGTCTCATAAAGATCCGAAGGAACTGGACGTTAAACTGGGCGGAATCATTGAGATCTATGAGAAGTTCATGGGCGATGACCCGCGTAAAATCCCAATGAAAATCTTCCCGGCAGTCCATTATTCCATGGGCGGCATGTGGGTAGATTACAACCAAATGACCAACATTCCAGGGCTGTTCGCAGCTGGTGAATGTGAATATCAATACCATGGTGCAAACCGTCTGGGTGCCAACTCATTGGTATCCGCGATCTATGGTGGTATGGTGGCTGGACCAAAAGCGGCTGAATATATCAAAGGACTCAAAAAATCGTCCGCGGATATCCCTTCTTCCGTATTTGAGAAACACACCAAACAACAAAGCGATAAATACGAAGGCATCATGAAAATGCAGGGTACAGAAAATGCCTATGTTATTCATAAAGAGCTTGGCGAGTGGATGACAGCCAACATGACGGTTGTACGCTACAACGACAAGCTTGAAGCCACGATTGGCAAGATCAAGGAATTGAAAGAGCGTTATGGCAAAATCAACATGTACGATAGCTCCGGTTGGAACAATCCGGGTGCAGCGTTTACCCGTCAATTGTGGAACATGATTGAACTGGCAGAAGCAATGACTCTCGGCGCTCTGCTCCGTAACGAAAGCCGCGGCGCGCATTACAAACCGGAATTCACGGAACGTAATGACGAAGAGTTCCTGAAAACGACCATCGCAAGCTGGTCGAAGGAAGGCCCGAAAATCTCGTACGAGCCAGTAGACGTATCCCTGATCCCACCACGTATCCGGGATTACTCCAAGGATTAAATATCACGGATTTATTTATATGGTTAAATGTTAAACACCTGAACAGAAGGCAGGAGAACTTTGGAGAAGCAGAGCTTCTTCAAAGTTACTGCCATCAACGTGAGGGAAATACCCAGAAGAAGCAAGCGCCTAGCAATGCTTCAGCACTTCAATACTGCCCATCCAGCATGAATGGAGTGCAGTTTCCAGCAAAGTGACTCAGTGCACGACGTAGCGGAGGAAGCGGAAATGCCCAGAAGAAGCAAAGCGCTCGCCTTTATCACCGGATTTTAACCCTGTGAAGGGGTGATCAAAAAAATCCGGGGATAACAGCGATCAGAGGGGCGTTCCGCTGACGAAGCGTCTCCCGTGCACCAAACCATTTTGCGCATCAGCAATACAATCATCGTCACCAGAGGAGGGGACAACGATATGGCGGAACAAGCTACAGCCAACAAAACCGTCAAGTTTATCATCACCCGTCAAGACAGCCCGGAGTCATCTTCGTACAACGAAGAATTTGAGCTACCGTACCGTCCTAACATGAATGTGATCAGCGCCCTGATGGAGATTCAGCGTAATCCGGTCAATACAGATGGCAAATCCATTGCTCCTGTATGCTGGGATTCCAACTGTCTCGAAGAAGTCTGTGGTGCCTGCTCTATGGTTATCAACGGCAAGCCACGTCAAGCATGTGCAGCCCTGATCGACAAGCTCGAACAGCCCGTTCGTATCGAACCGATGAAGACCTTCCCGGTGGTTCGTGACCTGGTCATTGACCGTAGCCGGATGTTTGGCGCCCTGAAACGCGTAAAAGCATGGATTCCAATCGATGGTACCTATGACCTCGGTCCAGGTCCACGGATGCCAGAGAAGAAGCGTCAGTGGGCATACGAGCTGTCCAAATGCATGACATGTGGTGTATGTCTTGAGGCATGCCCGAACGTTAATGAGAAAACAGACTTTATCGGTCCAGCAGCACTGTCCCAAGTGCGCCTGTTCAATGCTCACCCAACAGGGGAGATGAACGCCGACGATCGTCTGGAAGCGTTGATGGAAGACGGAGGCATTGAGGGCTGTGGTAACTCACAGAACTGCGTGCAATCCTGTCCAAAAGGCATTCCATTGACAACCTCCATTGCGGAAATGAACAAACAAACAACCAAGCATATGTTCAAACGCTGGTTGGGTGTATAATCTCGTCATAACAGGTGCAGAAGTGTAATCTGCAACATAGTAGAAGTCGTGATCCCGTGCAGCAACATGCCGGAGATCCCGGCTTCTTTTTGTGCTGAAGCAGAGGAACCGGGCTACCCATGAAGAATATGATATACTAAGGGGATGGATATGGAGCGTAGAAGGAGGGGGAGATATGGCAGAGACACCGCGTCAGGGTAGCAAAAACTCGTCGTCCCAGCGCACGTACAAGTCACCAGGTTCAGAAGAGTCTGTATTTCCTGGAGAGGAAAAGGATCATGATCCCTCTCGCCGAAGTTTCTTATTGCGCATGATTTTGATGACGGCGGGTGCGAGCTTGCTCACCGGGGGTTATGCCTGGCTTTGGGAGCCACGTCGTCTGGAAATCAAGCAAGTGGAACTGAAACTTCCGAAGTTCCCAAAGGCGTTTGACGGATTGCGTGTAGTTCAGTTCAGTGATGCCCATCTTGGTTTTCATACCGGAGTGAAAGAGATGAGAAAGCTGGCGGCAACGATTGAGGAGCAGCAACCGGACTTGATTTGTTTTACCGGAGACATAGTCGAGAGGGAATCAGAGCCGATGCGTGAATGTATTCCGGTACTCGCCTCCATGCAAGCCAAGTATGGCAAATTTGCTGTTTTGGGGAATCATGATTATCGGGGCGGACAGCAGAATGAAGTGGCTGCCATGTTCCATGAAGCAGGGTTCAAGTTGTTAAGGAACGAACATGTGGTGATTGAACAAGGGGGCGAACGTCTGGCCATAGCTGGTTTGGATGACGCACTTACAGGCAGGCCTGATCCTGCCCAAGCCATCAAGGGATTGAATCAAGATGTGTGGAAATTGCTGCTTATGCATGAACCGGATTATGCCGACATTGCCACGCCCTATGGTTTCGGATTGCAGCTTTCCGGTCATAGCCATGGTGGACAGGTACGATTTCCATGGGTAGGGGCACTGACAACTCCCCGAGGTTCACACAAGTATGTTCAGGGGCTGTATTACACGAATGTCCAGGGGGTATATTACTCCACTCAGACACAGATGCCCGTGTATGTGAATCGTGGTTTTGGCATGACCCAACTGCCCATTCGTTTTTTGTGCAGACCGGAATTAACAGTTTTTGAGCTTAAAGGATTAACCACATAAAAGGAATATGAGATCATATTAGTTCAACTAAACTTTTTACATGAGAACAGAGAGGACAGAAATAACGTGAAGAAGCGAAGTGTTCGCCTAAAAGCTTTCTGAAAGAAAGCTACATCGGAAGCATAAGCTATCTCGGGATTTTCCCTTTGAAGTAGGGAATCAAAAAATCTGGGGATAACAGCGATCGGAAGGTTATTCTGTCATCGGAGTGGCAAGTGTAAACGTACAACAGTGAACGATTCAACATGAATGGAGGTTATCCAGATGGAACGAATTGCGATTGTATCCGACATTCATGGCAACATGACTGCCTGGGAAGCAGTGCTGGAAGATATCAAAAGTCGCGGCGTAAAGCGAATCTTTTGTCTTGGTGACCTCGTGGGCAAGGGACCAGAACCGGTGCAGGTTGTGGATGGGATTAGAGCGGCGTGTGAAATTGTCATCCGCGGTAACTGGGATGAACTGGTTGCGGTTAACCAGGACAACGAGAACTTTACGTGGCAAGCAGAACGGTTGGGTGAGGAACGATTGGCGTATTTGGCGAGCCTGTCCTTCAGTCATCAATTTCAACTGAGCGGTCGCACCATCCGTTTGGTCCACGCATCACCTCAAAGTGTGTACCATCGTGTGCAGCCTTGGGACGCAATGGAAAAGAGATTGGCGATGTTTGATTCTCCGACTGATGAGTCTGTGCAAGGTGTTGCAGATGTTGTAGGTTATGGGGATGTGCATAATGCATATTTGCAGTATATGAATGGAAAATTACTGTTTAATGCAGGCAGTGTCGGTAATCCGCTCGATCTTCCCCAGGCTTCCTACTGTATTCTGGAGGGTGAAGAGAGCAACGATAGCAATACCCCGTTCAATGTTCAATTTGTGCGGGTACCTTATGATATTGAGCGAGAAGTACAGATTGCGCAGTCCGCGAATGTTCCGGCACTGGATTTCTATATCCGTGAGATTCGTACGGGCATCTACCGCGGGTTGCAGGAGTAGTCAACACCTAGGCTCTTTAGCGTTAGGAATTGAATGATGCAATATGTTAATACTATAATGCGAATACTAAAGTTCGTGGACTAGTTTATATGATATTACGCCGGATCACCTTCAGAGCATGCTTGTCTTACCGGACTCAAGCCCGTTAGGCAAAAGGAGCGATTGTCATGCTTACCCGAAAAATGCTGGTTCAAGGTCTGCCGGCTTTGTGGACAGAGCGTCTTGTCCTGCGAGCATTGCGTCAAAGTGATTACAGCACATTATCGGAACTTTTTTCCGATCCTCAAGTCATACGATATGTGAATCGGGGAAGCCAGCCCACACCGATCAGGGCGAGACGGTTATTGAACCAGATACGAAGCAGCAGTGCCAAGCTGGATTCGTTACATTATGGGATCTGCTGGAGAGGTAAGGAACAGGTCATTGGGATTACCTCTTTCCAGCACTGGAATGATCAGAATGGTACCGCACAGATTGGTTATATCCTGAACAGGTCCTGTTGGGGCAGAGGTGTGGCTACCGAGGCGGTACAACGGCTGCTGCAGTTTGGATTTGACGATCTTCATCTGTGGAGGGTGGAGGCACGTTGTTATGAGGCCAATGTTTCGTCACAACGGGTGCTAAGCAAAATAGGAATGACTTACGAACGGAGTCTTCCCTCATTTGGATTGCATGATGAGGATGACGAAGGATCAGAATCTCTGATGGATGTTAAAGTGTATAGCATGTATCGGGAACAATACGTACGTCCGCTTCAGGAGAAAGACTTGCACACACTGGTATCTGACAAGCCGCAATGACATAGATTAAGAGTAGTAGAACGTGGATGAATCGAACTTCAATCATTTGTTACACAATTGAAATATAGCTGCAATTGAACTCTAACAGACAGGGGGTAAACTTATCTCATGACCCCCTTTTTGATAATAGATAATGCTGTTGGGACCCGCGCGAGCGGGTTCATTTTTTTTGTCCATATAAGTTAACTATGGGGTAATTACACTGGCTACTCCGATGACAGAATAACTTTCCGATCACTGTTATCCCCAGATTTTTTGATTTCCTTTTGAAAAGGGTAAATCTGTTGATAGCGTATGCTTCCAATGCAGATTTCTTTCAGAAAGCTTTTAGGCGACCGCTTCGCTTCTTCACGTTAATCAGTCCTCTTCGTTATCGTGTAAAATTTAATTATATTTCCTTATATAGGGCAATACAAAACCCCCACGGCGTAAACAAGCGCGCTGTGGGGGTTACCTGTGGTTCTATATTTTTTACAGTGATACAACCTGCATCTGTTTCTGCTTAAAATACACCCATTCAGTGAATCCGATCTCCAGCAGACGTGTACGAACATCATCCAGCTCATCTGCAACCCGCTGTGGTTTATGAGCGTCCGATCCAAAAGTCACCTTCACCCCATAATGATGGGCGCGTTCCAGAATGGCATCTGAAGGGTACCAGCCACCGCTGAGTTTGGTTTTGCCAGATGTGTTAATTTCGATCGCTACATTGGATTCTGCAATGACCTGCAACGTTCCATCAATGGCCTGATCCGCGATAATTTCGGAGAACGGTGGATAATTTCCTTTCATCGCGTCAATGTGTCCAAGAATCTGGAACATGCCGCTGCGTGCCGATTGCCGGATTAATGAATAATAGCTTTCTTTCACTTCAACTTTGCGAGCATCGCTCAGTCCGTTCCACCGCGTTTTGTTGAAGATGCTTACATCCTCGGTATGATGAACGGAACCAATAATATAGTCAAAAGGATACTGTCCCAGTGTGGTACGGTACAATTCTGCATGAACAGGGAAGTAATCCGATTCAATGCCGAGTAACACATCGATTTTACCAGCGTACTCTTCTTTCAGAGCAAGGACTTCTTTCACATAATGCTGCAATTCAGACTTGCCCATTGCGATCCGTGGAAATGCCTGCTCAAGCTCACTGCCAAAGTATGGCGTATGATCCGAGATCCCGATGGCCTGAAGCCCTGCCTTAATACCTGCCTCTATATAATCGCGGATGTTGCCGTCTGCGTGACCACAACGAAAATGATGGGTATGAAGATCAAATTTCATATGGAATCCTTCCTTTCTCATGGCTCATTGTCATTCTGAACTGATGAATTGGGTTTCCGGCATGCCTTTGAGGTCACTTATGAATTGCTGCATCGCGGAGTTGAGGTACCGGCTGGATTTATAGATGACACCAACAGGATGACTGACCTCCAGCTCACTTAAGGGTATCATTCGCAATGTACCTTGACGCAACTCATGCGCAACCGATTGTTTGGAGATGACAGCTGCCCCGAGATCAATTTCGACCATCCGTTTCACTTCTTCGCTGCTGGACAACTCCATTACAATATTGGGTTCAATATTATGTTTCTTGAAAATGGTTTCCGTAAATCGTCGCCCTACGGTATCAGGAGACAGCAGAATCAATGGAGTGCTCCGGAGTACATCCACTGCAGCATGTTTTTTCTTCGCCAGCGGGTGGGAAGGAGATACCACGAGTTCAAATGTGTCATAGTACAGCACAGACGTATTCAGGTTGGGATTACGCTCCGTGAGATAACCGATACCAATATCAACCAGACCATTTTCGACCTGGGTATAGATCTGTGATGAAGGAAGGGATTGAATACTGGTTTTGATGAGCGGGAATTGATCTTGGAAATAGGATAACACCCTTGGCAAGATCTGAATAGCAATGGAAGTCGTTGTGCCTAACACAATCCGTCCCTGAGGCGTTTCATCGAGATCGGATAATTTTTGTTTCAACTCATCAACGATGTCGAGCATCCGTTCAGCATGTTCCAGAAATACCTGTCCACGGTCTGTGAGGGTAACGGGTTGGTTACGATCCACAAGAACGGTGCTGAATTCGTCTTCGAGGCTTTTGATCTGGGCTGAGACGGCAGGCTGAGTCAAGTTGAGAAGTTCACCCGCTTTGCGGAAGCTCATCGTTTTGGAAATGGTAATTAGTGTCTCCAGTTGGCTTATGTTCATAGGTGGCCTCCTTGCAGGAAAAGTATCTTCGATATGTAGATGTGGTGTGATGAAATCCCGTAACTGGTTATTGTTCCGTTATCTTAAATTATAGGTGATTCAGGACAGCAGAGCAATGAAGGGAATTATCGGGAGTAAAAGTAGTTCAAGAGACTGTGAAAAAAACGTGAATACAAGAATTTGATTTTTTTAACAGTTATGAAAAAGCAGTAATAAAGTCCTAAATGCCTTTTACCACGCACGATGATCGAAATGCTTTCTTCAAAAGAAGTGAAAAGCTCCGTTTATTCGCTAGAATCAGCTATAAACATTTGCCCCACGGATGACGATAAATTATAGTACACATGATTTAACGAATTCTTAATGAATTCTTGTACGTGATAAAGTATAATAAATTTAATGAATATGGGACTTTTGGTGTGTGACCAATAACCCAGTGTGAGGGGGACATAGACAGTGAAAGCGGAAGTGATTAATCCTTTCCTGGAATCGGCACGGAACGTATTCGAACAGCTCATCCAGGTTTCGCCTTCCACCGGGAGTCTTGGCGTGAAAAATGTAGAGTTCATTGCAGACCATGTCTGGATCGTGATTGGAATGACTGGACAACTTAGCGGAAACATAGTATTTGGAATCAATGAACAAGTTGCATTGAAAATTGTATCTGCAATGATGGGCGGTTTTGTCATTACAGAGATGGATGAAATGAGCAAAAGTGCAATTTCGGAACTGGGTAATATGATCAGTGGTAATGCCAGCACCATCCTGTCGAACCAGGGTGTTGTAGTTGATATTACACCTCCACAAGTGATGAAGTCCGAACATCTGACCACATTTAGTGCAACGAAAGCACTGAGCATTCCTTTGCTGATGGATGGCATTGGTGAGATGGATATTCAGGTCATGATCTCGTAGAATAGAGCCATATGCCTCAAGAGGCAATATGTGTTTAATACGGGAGGACATCGGGTATGCTGAAAGACCAGGTAGTGTTTATTACAGGTGCATCGAGTGGTATCGGTGCGCTGTGTGCGCAGATGCTGATAGAAGAAGGAGCCATCCCGATTCTGGCTGCCCGTTCGCGGGACAAGCTGGAAGAGATTGGTGCTTCGCTGAAAGGGCCGCATGAATTACTCACACTTGATGTTACGGATAGTGAGCAGGTTCAGGCAGCTGTAGAGGCAATATTGCATAAATACGGACGAATCGACATTTTGTTGAACAACGCTGGTTACGGGAAATTCGCGGCAATGACGGAGATGTCTGTACAGGAATTCAATGAGATGATGGACGTGAATTACATGGGCATTGTCCGCTGCACCAAAGCAGTGCTTCCACAAATGCTGGAACGGGGCAAAGGTCAGATTGTGAACGTGGCCTCGATGGCTGGCAAAATCGGTACAGCCAAATCCGCTTCCTATACAGCAACGAAACATGCTGTACTCGGATTTAGTAATGCGCTTCGTCAAGAGCTTCGCAAGACTGGCGTCATGGTGACAACGATTAATCCAGGTCCGATTGATACACCATTCTTCCAACGGGCTGACCCATCTGGCAACTATGTGAATAATGTACGTTGGATGATGTTGAAACCGGAAGATGTTGCGGGTCATATGATTCGGGCAATGAAAAAGCGCAAGGAAGAAGTGAATCTGCCAAGACTTGCTTCTGCTGGCATATGGCTGTACCAGCTATTTCCTCGTCTTGCAGATCGATTGTCGCACGGTGTAATGAATCAGAAGTAAATGTGATACGAGGCATCATATACGGGATGAGAGAAAGGCTCCGCCGAGGGGCTTTTCTTTTTTTTGGCGTGTTTACATACAATCCTGGAATAAGATTTGGTACACGGGCTTTTTTCGCATATAATGAAAGGTAATGTGATGACAGGCTTCGGTTATATCCGTACAAGCAGCTTATATGTTCAACTAACATTTACACAATAACGGAGAGGACAGAAATAACCTGAAGAAGCGAAGCTAAAAGCTTTCTGAAAGAAAGCTGCATCGGAAGCTTATGCTTCACCTTTATCAACGGATTTTTCCTTTTAAAAAAGGAATCAAAAAAATCTGGGGATAACAGTGATCGGAAGGTTGATCTGTCCTCGAAGTGTCAGTGTAAATAATGATTAGTTGAACTTATATAACATCAAAATGAATAATTTAAAAGGATGGACATACATGACGAATCAAACATTTGCTTCAATTGGCGTGGAACAGGATCTGGAGGCCGTTTTGGCGAAACATGGCATTAACGAACCTTCACCTGTACAGGCTCAGACCATACCAGTTATTCTGGAAGGCCGGGATGTTGTATCCAAATCCCAGACGGGAACAGGGAAAACGCTGGCATATCTCCTGCCAATGCTACAATCCATCAAAATGGATGTCAAAGGTACGCAGAAACTCGTTATTGCACCTACACAAGAGCTGGCGATGCAGATTGTACGTGAGGCACAGCGCTACGGGGAAGAACGCAAAATTGGTGTATTGGGTCTGATTGGTGGCGCGGCGGCAAAACGTCAGATCGAGAAGCTGCGTGAGCATCCACAATTGGTTGTGGGCACACCGGGACGACTGAAGGAATTGATTACACTCAAAAAACTGAAAATGCACAACGTCTCTACGATTGTTATCGATGAAGCGGACCAAGTGTTCCAACTTGGCGGCGTAAGTGACGTAAACTTTGTACTCAAGAGCGCATTGCGGGACCGTCAGTTGATCTTCCTTTCCGCAACGATTGATGAGCATACGGCTGGACTCGCAAAGCGTGAGATGAAAGAGCCTGTTCAGATCGGAATCGAACCGGATCGCGCTACGGCTGCGGGCCTTGAGCATTATTATTTTGTAGAAGAAAACCGTAACAAAATCGACATGCTGCGTCGTCTGGTTAGACAGTATAATCCGGATCGCGCAATCGTATTTGTGAATGCAACCGAAGATATTGGTGAAGTGGAAGCAAAAATGAATCATCTGGGCTTGTCCGCTGCTGCACTGTATGGGGATGCTGACAAAGTGACCCGAAGTAATGTATTGTCTGCCTTCCGTAATGGAAAACTGCAATTGTTGATCGCCAGCGAAGTTGCTGCCAGAGGACTGGATATCGAAGGATTGCCAATGGTCATTAACTATGACCCTGCCTTTGATTCGGAGCATTATGTTCACCGCGCAGGTCGTACAGGCCGAATGGGACGTTCGGGTATTGTACTCTCCATTGTGGATGAAACTCAGATTTTCATTATGCGCAAATTCGCTCGCGAGCTTGGAATCGAACTGTCAGAACGTGTACTCTTCGGCGGTAAAGTATTGGAGGCTGATCCGCGTCCGGATACGCGCCCGGAGGGACATTCGTTCTCCAGAAAACCAGGACAATCCAGAGATCGTAAACCAGGTCAGGGCAGCCGCAATGGCGGTACCCGAGCTACGATTTCCAATTCGCGTCCATCGGGCAGCAAACCTGCTGGCAATACAGGACGCACGGAGCGAGATCAGGATCGTAAAAACAAGGGAGCACCCAAGTGGAGTAAAGACAAAACGCCACGCTCCGAAGAATAGAATCTGACGAAAGGGGTGCAGGGATAGATGGAAAATGTTCAATCGCCTGTTCTGCAAATCAGCGGGCTAAGCGGAGGTTATAGTGCCAAACGGCCGGTCCTTCACGGCATCGATCTGGAAGTCGGACGTGGAGAGATGGTTGGACTAATCGGCTTAAACGGTGCTGGCAAAAGTACAACCATGAAACATATTCTCGGCTTGATGACACCTCAACAGGGTGAAGTACGAGTGATGGGCAAGAAGCGGGACGAGGATGCCCAGATCTATCAATCGGCCATGGCATTCGTACCGGAATCACCTGAACTGTATGATGAGATGACGGTAATGGAGCACCTGGAGTTTACGGCAAGAGCGTACAATGTGTCGGAGGCTGACTTCAAGCAACGTACGGAGAAATTGCTGAAATTATTCCGTATGAATGAAAAAAGTACAAGTCTGTCGACTCACCTGTCCAAGGGCATGCGGCAAAAGGTCATGATTATGTGTGCTTTTGTGGCAGGACCGCCACTGTACATTATTGATGAGCCTTTTCTGGGGCTGGACCCGCTGGGTATTCGCTCCTTGCTTGATTTTATGCTTGAGATGAAAGCTTCGGGATCATCCATCCTGCTGAGTTCACACATTCTGTCCACGATTGAAAATTACTGTGATCGTTTTATTGTTCTGCACCGCGGACAGGTGATTGCTCAAGGGACGTTGCATGAATTGCGCCTTCAATTCGGGGAATCGGATGCCACGCTGGAGCACATGTTCTATTCCCTCGTACAAGGCAGGGATTGAGCATGGATCTCAAGCTGCTATGGAAGCAAAGACGCACAGGATTCTGGAACGGAATTCTTCCTTATCTGGGATATGTCATCCAGAGCGGTGTAGCTATGGTCTTTTTATTTCTCGTCATTGCGTTCTCCGCCTGGTATACATCGTTTGTTCAGAACATTCCCGCAGAATTCCCGATTCGCTGGATTGCATTGTTACTGCTGGCGCCACTGGTGCTGTTTAGCAGTTATCGTACATATCTGCTTCCGGCAGATATTGTGTTCCTGCGACCACAGGAATACCGGATGCAGGAATATTTGAAGAACAGCTTTGCCCGGGGCATCATCTATAAAAGTCTGGGTCTGCTGCTTGTGTTTGTTACACTGTGGCCTCTCTATGTTAGAGCAGATCTGGATGCACGGCCATTTGGCTGGTTCATCGTATTCCTGCTGCTGTGGAAAGGATTGTCCAGTTATGGAGCATGGCAAGAGCTAAGAATGGTTCAGGTCGGGGCATCAAGAGCATATCGTCTCTTGCGTTGGGCTCTGTCAGTGCTGGCGGTTGGCGCATGGCTGTGGCAACCACCACAGCGCAGCATATGGTTCCTGCTGTTACTGGCTGTCGTCTATATCGTCGCCTTGCGTATACCGGTGAAACATAGGGTGGCGTGGGAACGACTGATTCAGGTGGAGCAGGGGCAGGCTGGCAGGGTGATGCGGACGCTCGGCTGGTTCGTGGATGTACCTTCATCCGGACAGAAAGTAAGTTCGCGTCGTTGGCTTAGCAAATGGGGGAGCGGTCTTCCATGGAACGCGGGGAAAGCTTACCGTTACTTAATAACCAAAACGTTTATTCGAACCGAAGTGTTCTCCATCGTGTTGCGCCTAGTTGTATTGGGCATGTTACTATCCTGGTGGACAGCAGGCAGCTACTTTGGTGTAGGCGTGTATCTGTTCTTCCTGTTGCTTGCAGGTGTACAGCTTGGTGCGCTGCGCCGCAGTCATAGTGAATCGTTCTGGATCATGATCTATCCGATCTCGGGAGAGAGTCGTCGTTCTCAGGTGTTGGGGTTCATATTCCATCTGCATGCGCTGGCTGCGTTGTTCATGTGGCTGCCTATGCTGGCTGCCGGAGCGAGTGGACTGACTGTCACCGGAGTAGCCCTTATTTTGGGCATACTGGTGATTGTGATTATGCGCCGTTCGCAAGGCAACAAGTGGTTGAAGGAAGAGGAAGATGAGTGAATGAATGATTGAACCTAACGTACCTCACTCCAGCCCAGATGGTGGTTGAGTTGGACGGTGATCATTAATAGAACAACAAAGAAGGGTATTCCGGGCTGTGTCCCGGAATACCCTTCTTCATGTTGCCATCAGATCACTTGCTTCTCCGCGCATGTGTGTGTATTTAGTACTAACAGAGGAATGATTTCGTGATAATAACGAGCAAGATGAACAGAACAAGAATGGCACCTGTGTTCGTAAATCCTCCGTAACCGCCGCATCCATAACCGCCTCTTGTATCTTCAACTCCAGACATGGTCATTCCCCTTTCAAGTGGTTGTTTGGCACGCCCTTGCGTACATCGTATACTATGTGCCTTGGGGGTGGG
Source organism: Paenibacillus sp. CB74 (assembly GCF_055687625.1). Lineage (NCBI taxonomy): Bacteria > Bacillati > Bacillota > Bacilli > Caryophanales > Paenibacillaceae > Paenibacillus > Paenibacillus sp. CB74. The sequence continues at coordinate 6,678,481 of NZ_CM146009.1, forward strand.
CTGATTGGGCCGATGCCCGGTAAAGCCAGAATTTCGAGCTTTTGGGCAGCTGTCCGGGTGTAGCAGTGATATCTGGCGAGTTGTAAAACACAAAAAGAACCAAAAGAACCCTCTATATATTCGGAGACATGTAACGTCGTCCCGGCATACAGAGGGTTCTTATATCATTCAGGGTTCAGGTCTGTTTTAACTAAGTCGTCCGCAGATCCTGAACTCCACGATAGACGGTTTCATACAGATCTTCCAATCCGGATTCTTCAATACAGGAGAATGCGATGCGCAGATCCGCTTCACCAAGCGCGATTGTACCCACGCCGTATTTGTGAAGTAGATGGCTCCGAAGTTCTTCAGCGCCAACTTCTTTCAGCTTCAGGCACATGAAGTAACCGGAGTTGAACGGATAATAATCCCATGCATCATCATACTTTCCGCTATCGAGAATGGCCTTCACTTTATTGGCGCGGCCTTTCATAATCTCGAACTTCTCCTGTTTCTGTGCTTCAAACTCCGGTGCTTTGAGTGCATCCAATACAAAAGTCTGGGAAGGATGCGGGCCGCTGGAGATCGTTGCCCGGATAATACCGAGTGTTTTTTGTTCCAATGCATGCAGAACGGCTACATCTTCATGGGCATACGTAATGAATCCAACGCGGAAGCCCCATACGAACTCTTCCTTGGTTGCACCATCCACTTTTACGGTCAACACACGTGGATGAATGTTGGCAAGCTTGCCAAACAGGGATTCATGAATGGAATCTTCGAAGAACAGCCCAAAGTACGCATCATCTGTTACAGCAACCACGTTCACGCCAGCTTCAGCTGCCTGATGAATCGTGTTTACAATGGCATCTGCTTCTTTGGCTCCAGGCGTATAACCTGTAGGGTTATTCGGGAAGTTGAGCAGCACGATGGCTTTACCTTTGTCCTTTTGATCAAGCAACGCCTGAAGCAGACCGTCACTGTTGAAGTTCAATTGATCATCGAACAGGGGATAATGAACCAACTGGCCATGACGACGGATGCCGAAGGTCAGCTCGTAATTTTCCCAGTTTTTATCCGGATATATGACAGCGTCCCCTTCATCGGTGAACAGGTCGGCTACGATACTTAGTCCATGGGTTAATGCATTGGTTACAATCGGATTGCCGAATGTTTTGCCTTCCAGGGAAGGTGTCTCCTTCAGCATCTTGTCTCTCCAGACGGTCCGCAATTCAGGTTTGCCTGCAGGTGGAGCGTAAGGATACAGATCCTTTGGCTGGAATGCAGACAGCTTCTCCTGAATAACCTGGAGATGCATCGGCACACCACCCTCCAGGGCGATACCAATCGTGGCATTATGGGTCTTGGCCAAGCTTGCTGCTTCAGCAGATTGACTCAAAATCCCCTCTTTTGGAAAATAAATTTCTTTGCCAAGCTGTGACAGCATGGAGTAGACGTGACTGCTGCCTGTCTGAATACTTTCGTTCAACTGTTCAGCCAGTGGATTCATTCTTTTCATCCTTCCAAGTCTTTGTGATTCAACTGCCTAACATTATATCACCTTGACATGCCCCCGTCACGGAAATTACGCAATATGACAGTTATATCACTTTACCGCGTTGTTGCAGAGGGTTTCGAGGTGGGAATTAGCTGAATTTATCCTTGGATGAATCCTCTGAAAATGAAATTTATTGCTGATGAAATGGACAATATTTCCGCATCATCTCAGCAGTTTCAGCATCTCGTCCCTCATTGCGCTGTTCCAGTTCACCCCGTATATGATCCAAGCGTTCAATGGACCAATTTTGTCCGAATTTAAATTTGGCAGTGACTCGTTCGGGGATGATCCTTACAACGGCTACAGCTTTGAGGTTGCCTGTGTAACGCGGGTCAGTAGCATCAATCGGTACATATCCGCCTTGCGGCTGGAGTTTTTCCATAAATCGTTGCAGTACCTTAGCCTTAATGTCCAGATCCTTAACTGGTTCTGCCTGACCGAAGGCCATGACACTTTTGAAGAATGAAGTCGCCGGACAAGCAAGCTCGGGATCACTGAAATAGGATGGAATCAAGGAGAATTCTTCAGCTACCGTGAAACTGACCGACGAATCCTGTTTGATCTGTTTCATCTTCTCGCCAGCCAGACTGCCGTGGAAATAAAAGCAACCGTCCATATAAACGAAATTCAGTGGCGTAACCCGTGGTTGTGCATCCGGACTGACCGTCCCCAGAAACCCGAAGGAGCACTGATCCAGAAATGCCGTAATTTCTTGTTCTTCATCTACTATAAATTCTTTCCGTCTCATCTGTATTCCCCCATCAATGAAATGTATAATAGAACGCCATATCTTATGGATAACAATAGTTCATACATTGACAATGAAATAGATCCAATTTAGATTCACTTTAGTAGGCCAATTGGTCAGGATACATAATGAAGACGAATGAAGAGAGGTGCATGATGGAATTGTGGCTGCCGATGGATACCTATGAACTTCAGCATCGATACAAGTATGAGGCATTGTACCATGCGTTACGTGATGCCATTCATGCAGGCACATTGGTGGGAGGCACAAGACTTCCTTCCACCCGTGAGTTGGCAAGGCAATATGAGATGTCACGTGGTTCGGTAGCTCAGGTATACGACATGCTGCTTGCGGATGGTTATGTCCATGCGCATCGGGGAAGAGGTACCTTTGTAACCGAAACATTATCCGCCCAGGAAAATGAGAAACAGGAAGCCGTTCTCAGTCTCTCTCCCTGGGGCGAGCGGGTACAGAGGTTGAATACGCAACATGAGGTCCTGCGGACCACAATGTCTTCACCGAAGCCGTCCGTCATTGATTTTCAAATGCAGCGCATGCCTGCCGAACATTTCCCGCTAGGGGAATGGAAGAGTGCGCTCGCTGCTGTTCATCGCAGTGGTTGGCGAGAATCGAGCGGTGCAGCTGGTGATCCGGAACTGCGTGAGGCCATCGCCTCCCATCTCAGATGGACTCGTGGCATCCAGGCTGAAGCAGCTCAGATTGTATTGTTCAGTGGGTCAATGCAAGGCATAACCTTACTGTCTCAACTGCTGATTACGGAGAATGCAGCAGTTGTATTGGAGAATCCGGGTTATCCGGGTATCGCCCATGCCGTCAAGTCCTGTGGTGGGTACATCATCCCGGCAGATGTGGATGCTGCAGGCATTATTCCGCAGCCTTGGGAGGCACAGACGTTATTCGTCACCCCTACTCGTCAGTTTCCAACAGGTGCCGTGCTGGGGTTGGACAGAAGACGTGCCTTGCTTGCGTGGGCCTCGAAGCGGAATGCGGTCATTATCGAAGACGATTATGACAGTGAATTCCGATGGGGCGGAAGACCAATTGAACCCCTCAAAGTGCTTGATCGTGAACAGCGTGTCATCTATGTCGGTTCATTCTCACAAACGATGGTTGCTTCGTTCCGACTTGGCTATGCCGTATTGCCACCTGGTCTGGTGGAACCTCTCCTTGCTGCCAAGGCCCTGTATGAGCCGGTACCTCCCGCGCTGTTGGAGCAGCGCGCACTGGCCAAATTTATGACCAGAGGGGGTTACCTGAGGCACTTACGGCGGTTAACCCGGTTATACGGGGAACGGCATGATTTTTTTGTCCGAGAGATGGAGCTACAGTTGCCGGAAGCATTCAAGATGCAGCTTGGTGATGCAGGACTGCATATCTACGCTACCTGGAATGGCGATGCAGACAGTTATCAGCGGTTTAAAAAGTTCGCTCGGGAGGATGGCATACTGTTTCGGGATGCAGAGCGATATCGGCTGACTTCAGGTCATCCGGCGGCCTGCTTTGCTTTTGCACATCTGGAGAAAGAAGAGATGACAGAGGGAATCCGGCGAATGCGGATAGCCTGGGAGAAGTGCACATTTTCGTTTCGGTGAATTCCGCTGTATAATAGGATAAGACATTTCGCTCCTGTAAGAGCAGAGATCATATATGAGCAAGTTGGATTGAATGATGCTAGATGCTGAAATACATATGGCCTTGATTGAAGATGTGAGATTCAGATCAGAATGATGCCATATGCAGAGAGATTAACTATCAAGGGGGAGTGGCGACATGCTGCAGGCATCGCCGTCATCATTTGTTATTTTGCCCGCTGTCGCCAAAATTGTCTGTGAACCGGGCTGGAAGTGGCAGAAGCGGGAAAAACCGATGCAAAACTATGATTTATTTTATGTATGGAGTGGTGAAGGAACGCTTGTACTGAATGACCAGTCGTATGAAGTTGGCAAGGGGAGTTGTTTTTTATTCAGGCCAGGAGATCATCCTACTGCAACACATAATAAACAAAAACCGTTGGTACTTACGTATATTCACTTCGATGTTGACGGACCTGTGACTGATGTGCCTCAGTCCTATCGTGAGGTACAGGAAACGGTGGAATTTGAGCACTTGCTGGCACGTTATGTAAGACTGTTCTTATCGGATGTGTACGGACGTGATGAAGAGAGTCGATTGATTCTGAAGCAGTTGATGATTCATTTGCTGCGCGCCGATACGGAAGAACCTGTGGAGAAAAAGGTAAGCAACCAGTTGTCCGATGTTATCCAGGAGGTCGCCAATTATGTGCGTCAGCATCCAGGGATTACACATCGGGTGGAAGATCTGGCTGCCCGAGCGGGCTTATCGCCCCGGTACTTCTCGATCAAGTTCAAGGAACTGGTCGGATCATCGGTGCAATCTTATATTATCCGCATGCGTATTGAACGGGCGGAACATCTGCTGGTGCATACCGGCATGAATGTGACCGAAGTGGCAGATGCTCTGGGATACCGGGATATTTTCTTCTTCAGTCGTCAGTTCAAGCAGTATACAGGCAAAAGCCCGTCCGAGATTCGTTAAAATTCGGATGGGAAGAACATGACAACGTTTCAAGTCTGGAACGCAAGGGTAAATATCTAGCATTCCAGATGACCAAAAGGGGGAACTTGTGATGAACGGAAAACGTCGGGTCCGCAACCGGGGATGCTCTACGAAGGGATGCAATATTTTCCGGAACCGTCTGCGTCGCGTCAAACCGGCAGAAGACTTGCAAGATGTGTGGTTTTGAGGAGAACTCAGCAGACCAATAATGACGGAGCGAAGCTTCGTATTGCATGTATACATGGATCGATATGAAGACATAAAGAGGATGGCGCAATACCTGGTTACAGGTGCTGCGCCATCCTCTTTATTTGCGTATGGACCATTAATTCTTCGGTTTCAAACGTCCAAGCAATGCACCCATTTTGACCGAATCGCCTGGCTGTAGGCCTGGTTTTGGTTCAAATGTACCACTCTGCGTGAGCAGAACAACAGTGGAACCGAATTCAAAATAGGCCAGATCATCGCCTTGTGCCCAGGTACTTGTGTCCGCGTTAGCATACTGTATGCTACTCACGTTCATTGCACCCACTTTGACAACCGCCACTTCACCGTAATCGTGTGCGATATACGTAATGAGCCGCTCGTTTCGACTAAGCACGGATTTCATATGGGTCAGCCCAAAGTCATTCACGGGATAAACTTTGCCCTTGATGTGTTCGCTCTCTATTTTGCGGCCGCTGACAGGTGCATGAATGCGGTGATAGTCGCGAGGGCTGAGATAGAGAACGAATCCGTATCCGTGCTTGTACTTCTCCAAATGGGGAGAATGGTTTAATAATTCAGCAAGTGTATAATTTTGTCCCTTAACATTCAGGAGTGTCCCTGCAGATATTGGACCGGCTGCCGTAATCTTGGCATCTACCGGGCTGATCAGTGCATGCTCTGAAAGTTCCAACGGGCGCATGCCCGGCTTTAACTTGCGGGTAAAGAAATCGTTCAGTGAACGGTATTCCTTCCAATCTTTCTCGGCCTCCTGAACAGGGATGTCGTAGGTCCGGACAAAATAAGGGATAAATGCCTTACTTCCCCGGCTTTTGGAGAAGGCTCCCACAGTCCGGGAGATCCATTTGCGCGAAGAAAGCTCGGTCATTAATCGCAACAGCGTTTTTGCCATGAATATCCCCCTTAGGGTTAATGCGAACTTCAAGGCCGGCAAGACCGGCCGTTCTGCATAATATTGACACAGAATGCACACGAAATCAATATGATCTCCTATCGTATGTCTGCGGTTGTCTTGGAATTCTCGAATTCTGTTCCAGCAGCAGACGACCATAAGCCATGGGATTGCTGTACGTTGTCTTCCATTGTTCCGACATTCCCGCCTTGCGAAATCCATAACGCTGGTCGCGTCCATTACATTCAATAAAATAGATCTGGCCATTGCGCGTTATCCCGAGATCAAGGCCCAGATCAGCCAGATGTGGAAGACTGGCCGCTAATATACGGGCAATTCGGAGTGCAACGAATTCAATTCTGTGCTCCAGTCGGGCTAGATCGAATTCGGATTCCACTGCCCCACCAAGAGCCTCTGCAAGTTTCATGACTTTACCGCCTTGGGCGATGTTGGTGACAAACGTATGCGCAGGAGCCGCTTTGGCAAACATGCCTGTAATTCCCCACAAACCATCACCGCCACGCTGTACGGATACCCTCAGATCGACCGGTCTGCCCTCATAACGCACCAGAGGGATACGCTGTTCAATGAGGTAGGCATGACGAAAGATCCGCCTTAGGGTGGAGGAAGGAAGCTGTCCTTTGCTCAATCGGAAGGTTGCCCATCCTCTACGTGCAGCCTTCGTCTCACAGGTTAGTTTCCACTGTCCATCTCGTTCAAAGACACGCATAATACCATGACCGATGCTACCGCTGCATGGTTTGATGACCAGGTCATCATAATGTTCCATCATATAGGCCAGAGATTCTGGCGTAGCTTTAACGGCATGGGGCAGGTGTTCTCTTAAGATGAGATCCTGATGAAGCATGTCATGAATATGATCTTTACGGTACCGGTTGCGAACGTTGAATACCTGAATGCCCTGCAACATCAGCTTGCTGATCTGATGCTGTTCTGTCCGTCGAAGCTGAAGTGAACGGTTATGAATGACGGAGGGCAATAACATGCGCTCGCGAACATATCTGCCTTCTTTTTTTACATAGGCTAAACATGTTTTTTGATCCGAATCAATATCTTCCAGCCGCAAAAAGCAGGGGGTTAATCCATAACTGGCCGCTGCCTGTTCATAATTCGCGAGTGATTCCTGACCGGTCCTTCCGGCCGGTATCCCCCGGTACATGCGTGAATCGAACATAATACCGATCGTTTCTTGGAGCATGACCGTTCCTCCTTCGATGTTATCGCGACCATGGATCGTCCATTCATGGAATGCCGGCCTGTCACCGCATGGCTCAGACATCGCGATAACGCAGACCGGTGTGTAAGTGCATCGCTATGCACGAGCGTTAGCTTAGGTCATGACTGAAAACTCCGAAGGAAGCAGGTTTGGCCGAATTTTCGTTCCAAGCAAGGGAAAGTGCCGCAGCACGGGGAGAAAAGACGGTGAACGATGTACTTCAGGAGTTCTCAGACACGACATAGACATAATATTCTATGACATGATTGGGACGGGGGCGTGGACAGCCGCCTTTCCTCTACCATCCTGACACGCCTATTTCCACGAAGTTCATCGAACCTTCCTGTCTTGATGCCTATACATTGGTGCTCTGGCATTCGCAAAAGTCATAAATGAAGTGGCAGATGCCCATATGGAAGCATATGATGCCGGAGATGAACGTTTGAGGAAGGAGCAAGCTGCATGAGTAAAAATGGCAAAAAGAAGGTTCCGACGCCGAAACTGCGGCATGTGAGCCCAAAATTCAAGGAATTGGAACTGACGGATCGCAGGGCAGATAAGATGAATTCAGGTTTCACTGTGAATAGGGAAGAGCGATTGAGTACGAATAAAAGGGATTCGAGAGCTGTTCAGGCTTCGGAAGAATTCCTGCTAGAATCAACAGAACTACCTGCAACAATGAACGAGTTGGTGGAGCTAGAGGCCGAAGCCGAAATCAAGACGGACCACGTAGCGTCTGATAGTAAGGAAGTTGAGACGCAAGATGACTCCGAAAAGCAGCTTCAGGTTAGCAGCGTGGCTCCGCCCGCTCTGGTAGAAGAGCAGGACATTAACAAGCAGGACATCAATAAACAAGAGATCACAAACAGGGATCGGCTGCAGATCCTGAACCAGAACCAGATGCCGGGTCATACCGGACATTACATCTACACGGATGATTTGAGTGAATTTGCTGTTACGGAGAGCAAACTGGCTCCTTTCTCTGTGGATGCCTCCAAGCTGAAACCGGATGCGGTTGGCAGTGAAGCATTGCAGGATTATGCAGTGACCAGCATTCATATTGCAGACGGGGCCATTGTTTCCGCGAAACTTGCAGAAGCGTCGGTATCTGAGGAGCACTTGATTGACGGTTCTGTATCTGGTCACAAAATACGAAATGCTTCTATTGCCGGCGAGAAAATCAGAGATGGCAGTATTACTTCTCAGAAGCTTGGCAATCAGGTCATCGATTCGACCAAAATTGCCGATGGTTCGATCGGCACAAGACATCTCAGCCGCATGCTGGTAACGGAAGAGTTAATCAAGAATCATGCCGTAACTGGAGACAAGATCGCGATTAGCGGCGTGGATACAAGGCACCTCACCGGAGGAGCAGTGCATACTTCCAAACTGGCTGATGATGCGGTGACTACATCCAAAATCCGTGAAGCTGCTGTCACAGGCAGCAAAATTGAAGAACTATCCATCGAGTCTCACCATATTCAGGCAGGTGCTGTTAAACAGACTCATCTGGCAGAAGGGGCTGTCGGCCGTTCACACCTATCGAGTGGCAGTATTGGAAGTGACCAGATTGAGGATGGGTCCATACAAACTAGACATTTGGCTGAGGGTTCACTAAGTGGAAGACATCTACTAGACGGTTCAATCGGTTCAAGCCAGATTCGTGCTCATGCCGTTGGCAGGGAACAGATTGGCAATGGAGAAGTGGGCAGTGAGCATTTGACGGAAGGTGCAGTAACCAGCAGCAAGCTGGCAGACCAGTCTGTTGGAACAGCAAAATTGCTGGAGCAATCCATTACGGCTTCCAAGATCGCTGATCAAAGCATCATTTCTTCCAAAATTGCGGATGAAGCCGTACAGGGTAAACATCTTGCCAAAGGCTCCATTCGTGCGGAACACATTGCAAATCGGGGAATCACGCCAGTACATGTGGATAATTCCGCAATTCATTCCATTCATATTGCTAGTGGGAGCATCGAGGCAACTCATCTGTCGACAGGAAGTGTATCCGGAGATGCTCTCGCAGATGGCGTAGTATCTGAGCGGCATCTTGCAGAGACCTCCGTAGGTACGTATGAATTGCAGGATGCTGCTGTTACAGATGTTAAGCTCGCGGATGGAAGTGTGACAACAGAAAAGCTTGGAACGGCATCGGTGAGCAGCAGAGTGCTTGCCCCGGGAAGTGTTAGTTCCTCGCATCTTGCGAACGGTGGAGTCACAGGTACACATCTCGCTCCAGGGAGCGTGGGTTCCGAGGCCCTGAGGCCGTATGCAGTGAAATCAGATCATCTGACAGAACATGCCGTAGGCGCACCTCATCTTCAACCAGGCAGTGTTGAAACAGATGCTATTGCACGGGCGGCGGTCACAACGGAAAAATTGGCTCCTGGCAGTATAACTTCAGCCCAGTTGGCTGGCGGGTCCATTTTTCCACCTCATCTAACCGATCATGCGGTTACCTCACCGAAGCTCTCACCAGAGAGTGTTGCCACAGATAAACTGGCGGATTTTGCAGTTACGTCAGCTAAACTGGCAGACGGGAGCGTGACTTCTTCCAAAATTATGGCAGAAAGTATTAACGCCAAACATATTCCAGCCGGAACGATTCGCGGATATCACCTGAAGCAGCATGCCGTTTCCCTGGAACATTTGTCGGAGGAAATACGCACACCGGAATTATTTGCTGATGGAAGTATTACGGGGAACAAACTTCGGCACGGGTCCGTAAGTGCGGAACATTTGGCAGCAGACTCGGTATCCGGGACAGAACTGCAACAGGGTGCTGTAGGTAGCGAGCACTTGCAGCCATCTGTAGTACAATCCGTGCATTTGGCTGAAGGCAGCGTGAAAGCTGAACATTTGGGAACTCAAGTAATAAGCTCACAGCATCTGAAGGCAGACATCATTCATGCGGAGCATATTGCTGAACAGGTGGTCACATCACATCACTTGGCACCTGGATCTGTCGTAACAGACCATCTGGCCCCTTTATCCATTACAGCGGCTCATCTTCAGCCAGGTTTGATCAGTGGTTTGCATCTCCAGGCAGAGTCGACAAGTGCTCTTCATCTGCAGCAAGGAGCTGTACATTCCCGTCATATTCAGGATGGTGAAATTCTTCCTCATCATATCCATGAACGCAGCATCGGAACGTCTCATCTGGAAGAAGAAGCGGTAAGTACGATTATTTTGCAGGATGAATCCGTAACACGCTCCAAACTAGCAAGCGGTAGTGTTGATGGCAGCAAATTAGCTGCAGGGGCAGTATCAGCTACTCACATTGCCAACGAAAGTGTGCAAACGCGTCATATCCAGGAAGGAGCAATCCTGGCTGATCATATTCAAGAATGCAGTATTGGCTCAATTCATCTGGATGAGGAGTCTGTGAGTGAGTTTCATCTGCAAAATGGATCTGTCACGAGTGCCAAACTGGCGGACGGCAGTATAAATGGCAGCAAGTTACTCGAAGGTACGGTATCGGGGATGCATATTGCATCCGAAAGCGTGCAATCCGAGCATATTCAGGCAGACGCCATTCATGCTGGACACATTCAGGAACGAAGCATCGGTACAATCCATCTGGAAGAAGAAGCAGTAAGTGCCGTTCATCTGCAAAATGGGTCCGTCGTCAGTGCCAAACTGGCCGACAGCAGTGTAACCGGCAGCAAATTGCTCGAAGATGCGGTGTCGGGAATCCATATCGCATCCGAAAGTGTGCAATCCCGCCATATCCAGGAAGGAGCAATCCTGGCTGACCATATTCAGGAGCACAGCATCGGCATGTATCACTTGGAAGAGGAAGCGGTAAGTGCTATTCATCTGCAAAATGGGTCTGTCACAAGTACCAAGTTGGCCGACGGCAGTGTAACGGGCAGCAAGCTGCTTGAAGGATCAGTATCGGATATCCACATGGCAGATGATAGTGTGCAATCCCGTCAGATTCAAGCAGGAGCCATTCATGCTGATCATATTCAAGAGCGGAGCATCGGCACGGCACATTTGGAAGAGGAAGCGGTAAGTGCTATTCATTTGCAAAATGGATCTGTCACAAGTGCCAAACTGGCGGATAACAGTATAACGGGCAGCAAGTTACTCGAAGGCACGGTATCGGGGATTCATATCGCATCGGACAGTGTACAATCCGGGCATATTCAGGCAGGAGCCATTCATGCTGATCATATTCAGGAGCGAAGCATCGGCACAACCCATCTGGAAGAGGAAGCGGTAAGTGCCGTTCATCTGCAAAATGGATCGGTCACAAGTGCCAAATTGGCTGACGGTAGCATAAACGGCAGCAAATTGCTCGATGATGCTGTATGCGGGAGCCATATCGCATCCGAAAGTGTGCAAACTCGCCATATCCAGGCAGGAGCAATCCTTGCCGATCATATTCAGGAGCATAGCATCGGTACGTCCCATATAGAGGAAGAGGCAATAAGTGCGGTTCATCTGCAAGATGGGTCAATAACGGGTGCCAAACTGACCGATGGCAGTGTAACGGGCAGCAAATTGCTTGAAGATGCGGTGTCGGATGTCCACATTGCAAATGGAAGTATACAATCCCGTCATATCCAGGAGAGAGCCATACATGCTGACCATATTCAGGAGCGCAGCATTGGGATCTCTCACCTCAAAGCGGAATCGGTAAGTGCGATTCACCTGCACAATGGTTCCATAACAAGTGCCAAAATGGCGGACGGCAGTGTTAACGGTAATAAATTGCTTGAAGGTGCGGTATCGGCTATCCACTTGGCAGACAACAGTGTGCAATCTAGGCATATTCAGGATGGATCGATCCTTGCTGAACATATTCAAGAACACAGTATTCGCACAACCCATCTGGAAGAAGAAGCGGTAAGCGGTGTTCATCTGCAAAATGGGTCCGTCACTAGTGCCAAATTGGCCGATGGCAGCGTGAACGGCAGCAAACTGAGTGATCAGAGTATTACTTCCAATCACTTAAATGCAGGGATTGTAGGTCCGGCGCATTTGAGCGAAGAGATATGGAATGCGATTCGTCAGTTCAGTGGAGAAACGCTGGAGCAACTGGCAGCGATCCGAAGACAAGAGGGATTAATTCAAACGGAGAGCGAAGCAGCAGAGCCTTTACAGCAGACCCTGGTCGAAGGAATACCCGGTCCTGTTCTGGAAGTAACACAAATTCACGAGACATCGAATCAGGAGCCGGAGCAACAACAAGAGTTGCTATCTCCAAGTGATCAGCTTGGCGAACCAGAGGCGGCCTTGTTCACCACAGAACAGGCAGATCAGGCTCAGCAACCGCAGCTTGAACAGTCACAGGAGAACGCTGGAACGACGGAGTTTGTGTTAAGTGAACAATCGGTTACACAGGAGCATCTGTGTAATGGTGCCGTAGGCAGCAGCCAGTTGCAATCGGGGGCAGTTCAGGCCAAACATCTGGCCTTCCAACCCGTTCGCAGCGTAAGCAAGCAACCGGTTGTACAACAATTCGGAATGGAAGCTTTTGTCCTGCCAGAGAGTGAAGGAAGCACAGAGGTAACCGTTGTTTTTGAAGAGTCATTTGCTTCAGAACATTATGTGATTGTGGGTATGAGCAATGATCGGGGATTCCAGATTTCCCTGCTCTCGCAAAGTGAGGATGAAGCAGTGCTTGAGGTGTCGCGTACGGCAGATTGCAAGCATACGTACGGGTTATTGTCATGGATTGCTGCGGGACCTTCGCAAGGATAGTGCAGGTTGTTGTATCCTTATTACACGAATGACAAAAGCGGTGTCCAGAGTTGTCCGGGACACCGCTTTTGGTTTGAACTAAGCTTAATCCGTTCGGACGGTGGGGGGTGTCTGAACGTTTGGATACCATTAGGATGAGTACATTATAAGTTCAATCACGATAAAGTAAGATTTTACAGGCCCACAGCTTGATACGCTTTGGTAATGGCAGTAGCTTCAGCAGAATTCGCTCCGTACAGATCTTTGGCTGCTTGAATGGTAGCTGTCTTGGCAGCGGCAAATTTGGACGTTGGTGTCAGGTAGTTCACCAGTGTGCTGTAGAAAATCTGGATCGCTTTATCCCGGCCGATTCCGGTAACAGTCACACCATTATGTGTTCCGCCCTGAGCAGCAAGGTAATAGGCTTTGTTGATGATACCACTGTTGATATGGACACCGCCGTTGTCCTGTGTGCCTGTGTAGCGATCGCTGTATTTGTCAGGTTGACCATATAATGTAGGATTGGAGAGGGAGCGCAGTGCATCTCCTGGAATGTTAGGTGTGTAGATATCATCACCGAGCAACCAGTTTTTGCTTTGAATCGTATTACCGAAAATATCGGCAAAGGCTTCGTTGAGTGCACCTGGTTCATTACGATACTCCAGATTGGCCGTATATTCAATGACACCATGCGTCAATTCATGACCTACAACATCGAGATCACCAGACAGGGATCGGAACGTCGTTCCATCTCCGTCACCAAAGACAATCTGTGCTCCGTTCCAGAAGGCATTATTGTAGTTGGAGCCGTAGTGTACGGTGGATCTAATCAGCAATCCGTTACCATTAATCCCGTTACGGTTGAATTTGCTTTTGTAGAAATCATACGTGGCAGCTGCATGGGCGTGAGCATCCACACCTGCACGGTCGGTCCATACATTATCCGAATCCGTGAGCAAGGTACCAGGAAGCGATGAGCCATTGTTCGCTGTGTACGTTTGGATGCCATTGCCCCGAGTGGTGTCTTTCAGTTGGTAGGTGCTGCCGGATTGGGTGGTTGTCAGTGTTTTGGTATCACCGAGTACGCCTGTACCTGTTCCAGTGGCAAAGTTAATGAGGTCAAACTGGGATACGATACTGCCATCTACTGCATTGATGAAATATTTGGTCCGTAAAGGGGCAGGTTCCAGTACGTTTACTTCCGTAATGTAAACCAGATACGTCTGTCCATCTTCTTCATGATGATAGATGTTCAATTCAGCCTGAGGTGTGATCTCCGGGGCACCAAGCTCTCCAATCCGAGAGGTTGCTTCTTCGGTTGCAATCTGGATTGCGTCTTCCCCGCTGATCTCGGCTACACCATCGTTCGGAATGGCCTGCTCTTCAATCGGTGGAAGATCGCCAAGTGCAGAGCTCACGGCTCCGGTCTTGTCCAGGTGAACCGTCTGTTCTGCACCATATACCGGGATACCTTTAATATACTGTTTCAGGCGGAAGTGCCTCACACCAGATGTATCTGTGTTTCTTTTGATAATTTTGAGCTGGGATTTCACATCGGAATTCAGGAATTGTTCCTGCTGTCCAAGGTAATTGTAGATGGTGTCATCTGTTCCACTGTTCAATGGAATACCCTCCTCGGAGGCATAAGGGGCCTGAAGTGGAATGGATTGATCAGACAATGGAGCTGCAGTAGCAGAGGATACGGAAGCGAGCAAAAGAGCTCCTCCAAGAATTGTTGGCATAACTTTGGCGAATTTCATAGTAAACTCTCCCATTCTTTAGCTTATTTTTTGGTTGGAAAATGATCATGCCAATCTCGGTTGGAATTCCGTCTGCAACTTAGGCAGCGCGGAGTGTGGGGCTGAACCTGAAGCGTGGAATCAGACAAGAAACGATTGGAACAAAATTGGCTTGGGCCTTAGCTCGGGAGGTGTTAAGTACGACACCAAACGAAAGGGTGACCGTTTTATTCAGTTCAGTCCGAAGGTCTAATCGTCTATTGTGCTCCACTTTCAGAAAGCCGGGGGTTGTCCAATTGCGCGGGCAGAAGATTCGTTTACGAAAAACTGGGGTGTTCAATCCGGGTTTGCATAAATGACGAAGGCAGTGTGTTCTGAACGGCATCACTCCTCTCAAGAGTAGAATGAATCGGTTTAACAGGTTCTGAGAATGAGATCATCATCTAATCAACCTAAGGTCAATAAATAGATTCAGAAAGACAAATGGGAACTTATGTTCACCATAAGGTTATTTTTGTAAATAAAACTGCTTGGAACGTATATTATCACAGTGTAAAACTTTGGAAAAGATGCAAATTTAGATTTTTTTTAAAATTGTGTCTGAAGTAGGGGAGAGGTAGCGTTTTTCACATATTTTGACGTATTTTGTCTAAAATCAAGGCCTGTACCCTCGTGTTCACAGAGAGAACCTGCTTCGTGCAAGGACATACGCCGTTTCCACTGCTCCACGAATACATAGAATAACGTGTACTCCCTTGGCATGCCGATGATTGAATGCGGGAGGTGAAACTGTTGCGCAAAACCCGTACCACAGCACGTTATGCAGCCCGCTCAAATGAGACACGCAGAAAAACAGTGCTGAAGAAACGAAGAGGGAAGTCTGGACACAAAAAGGGTACAAAGGCCTATACGTTCGTTATTCCATCCAGACAGCTGATGTCAAAGGCTAGGGATGGAGTAGAGAATGGAGCGGAAAATGGCATGAGTGATGCACCTGCCCATGGGGATGGTTCTCAGCGTCCGCTGCTGTCGGTGATTATCCCTGCTATGAATGAGGAGAAAACGATTGGTGCAGTTGTACGTGAAGCGCTGCGGATATGCCGTGATGCTGAGGTGCTTGTCATTGTGAATGGCTCAACAGACGGCACGGCTAACGCAGCCAAACGAGCTGGAGCACGAGTGCTTACGTATGCAGAAGCACTGGGGCATGATGGAGGACGAAAAGTAGGCGCAGAGGCGGCCTGTGGTCAGGTTTTGCTTTTTACTGATGCAGATATCGCCATTCCCGCAGAGCACCTTGCACCTTATGTGAAAGCTGTGCTGAAGGGAACGGATGTGGCACTTAACGACTACCATGGGCCAGTTACTCGTCATCCTGTTCATCCGGTCGTGGAGGCCAAACACATGTTGAACAGCATACTCGCAAGATCCGATCTCCGGGGGGCATCCATGACAGCTATCCCACATGCAATAAGCCGAAAAGCACTTGAGGTCATGGGAATATCCTCACTGGAAGTTCCGCCACTCGCACAAGCCAAGGCTGTGATCGGTGGACTTCGGGTACGCGCTGTTCACCACGTACCTGTGGGTAGAATGAATGCAGTACGAATCAAAAAGCGAAGCGGACCTGATCCGCTAAGTCAAGTGGTGCTGAATGATCATATGGCAGCGATCAAGTGGATTACGGATACGCTCGGCCCCCGCGGAGGGTATACCGATCTGAAACGTGTTCGCAACCTGGCGAGGTAAGCATGTCGCATCGGATGATGCAACATGCTGGAGGTGAGGAAATGAAGGGACGATCAGGGATTGCCCGCCGCAGGCGGACAACAAATAGACGAACGAGAGCAGCAAGAATAGGAATTAACAGGCGTCGTGGGAACAAGAAGCATGTGGAGCTTCAAAAAACAAGAAAAAGCCGATCAACGTCTGGCCAAGTGGATCTGCACTTGATGTGGGAAGCGGGGCAAGTTGCAGGAAACGAGGCGAAGGCGAACAATACAGCATCAGACAAACACGCACGTCTCGTATGGAATGCACACGCGGCGAACGTTACGGAACTAAGCAACTTCGATCCAGCCCTGAAGGCAGGTAAGGCATTTATGCAGGGTTATGCTCATGCCTCGGGACATTCATTGCAGATCGTGCCAGTTCCCCTTCGTCATTCTGCTGCTGCCGTTGTCTGTGCCTGTAATGAGGAACACACACTGGGGCAGGTGTTATTGCAATTAAAGCGATTGCCTCTGACGGATATCATTGTCGTACTGAATGGAACGACAGATGACAGTTTGAAACAGGTACTAAATCAGCCTGGACTTACAGTAGTCTATGAACCGGATCGGGCAGGACATGATGTCGGGCGGGCTCTTGGAGCCAAGATGACGGATGCGGAGTCGGTACTCTTTGTGGATGGAGATATGGTCGTCCCGGCTGAACAGCTTGCACCCTTTCTGTTCGCCGTTGATCGGGGACAGGATGTGGCGTTGAATAATCTGACGTCTTTGCTTCCTGCGTTTGCCGGGCAGGATGAGGTAAGCAGGATCAAAGCATATCTGAACCGAATATTAGGCCGGGCAGATCTCGGTTCCAACTCCATGACAGCCGTGCCTCATGCATTATCTCGTCGTATGATTCAGACGGTGAAGCCAGCATCACTGGCCGTTCCACCTAAAGCACAAAGTCTAGCTATTCAGCATGGAATGAACGTCTCCGCACCAAGTCAGGTGGATGTTATTCGTTCCAATCGGTTGCGTCCTGGTAACACGGGAAGTGGGAATGATGTCGCCAGATTGATCATCGGAGATCATCTGGAGGCACTGGCTACATTACTGGGTACAGGTTGGAATTCAGCTCAGGCTCACACACTCTCCCGTGCAGAAGTGGCTTACAGGAGGAACGCCAGATGACACTGACGAGTATCATTATCCCAACGTACAACGGTCTGGATCTGATCAGGCCCTGCATCGATGCCATACGTCAATACTCAGGCGATCCTGCGTCGTATGAAATTATCGTTGTTGATAACGGCTCGACGGATGGAACGGCTGAATATTGCGCGCTGGAGCGAATTCGATTTGTAAGGTTTCCGGACAATCGGGGATTTCCGGCCGCGTGTAACGCTGGACTTCGAGCAGCTTGCGGTGATGAGCTGCTGCTGTTGAACAATGATGTTACGGTTACGCCCCGTTGGCTGGAGAATCTGCGAATGGCTCTGTACAGTGACGCAAGTATTGGGATCACGGGTCCTGTTACGAACTATGCAAGCGGCATCCAGCAGATTGAACTGACGTTCCGTGACATGGAACATTTTCAGGAGTTGGCTAATTCCAATAATATTGCGGATTCTTCAAGGTGGAGGGAAGTTCGCCGAATCGTCGGTCTGTGCATGCTGATGAAACGAAATGTCGTGGAATCGGTTGGACTGCTTGACGAGGCCTATTCTCCGGGACACTATGAAGATGATGATTATTGTTATAGAGCAAGATTGCAGGGTTATCGCTTGCTGGTATGTGGAGATGTTCTCGTGCATCATCAGGGAAGTGCCAGCTTCCAGAAGACAGATCCGATAGCATGGAAACAACTGCTTGAGCGTAATCGTTCGATTTTTATGAACAAATGGCATGTCGATCCGCTTGAATATATGGACATATCCGATGAAGGAGGGAACGTGGAATGAAAGGTGTAATTCTTGCCGGCGGAACAGGAACTAGACTGTATCCGCTGACCCGGCTCATTAACAAACATCTGCTTCCAGTCGGAAAACATCCGATGATTATGTACGGCATTGACAGGCTCCGCCAGGCAGGTGTTGATGAAATATTGATTGTGATTAACAAACATTCCGCCGGGCTATATACAGAGTATCTTGGTGGCGGAGCGGATCATGGGGTCAAGTTGACTTATCGTATTCAGGAAAAGGCAGGCGGGATCGCGGAAGCATTGGATCTGGCGACATCCTTTATTCTTCCTGGCGAAAAATTCGTTGTGCTTCTCGGCGATAATCTCTTCAGTGATGATCTGAAGCCTTATGTGGACCGCTACATGCAGCAACCTGTGGGTACAGCACGAGTCCTGCTCAAAGAGGTGGATGATGCACGACGTTACGGGGTGCCTGTCTTTGATCCACAGCATCCGCAGCGAATCTCGTATATTGAGGAGAAGCCAAGCCAGCCGAAAACCTCTTATTGTGTGACAGGAATATACATGTATGATGATCATGTTTTTAACCTGATTCGTAATATCTCGCCGTCTGCGCGCGGAGAACTCGAAATTACGGATGTGAATAATCACTACGCGTCTGCTGGCGGACTGGAATACGACATTTTGCAGAAATACTGGAGTGATGCAGGTACATTTGATTCGCTCCAGGAAGCAGCCGTTCGCATGAAAGGACAATTGCCCTAAAATGAATGCGCCTGATGCTGCCGCTGTGCGGTGCCCCATGGGAGCAGAACACCCTGCGCCGGAGCTGGAAGGATGCTCCGGCGCTTTGCGCAGCGACCATCCTCGTGCATGCCAAAGGAGGGAATGGCGTGAGAGTAGTAACACGCACCGGGTCTGCTGAGGTCACTGTGTCAGGTAAGCCCCGGGGCATCCACCCGGCTGTATTAATGGGCAGTGGCACTCCGATAGCAGCAGGTACCGGGCCTGCTGGAGTCAAAGGTGTGAAGTCAGGGAAACGCAGTACCCTGACGAAAGCGGGGACATCTGCCGGCGCAGCGCATAAGGTTCGTGCAGGCAAAGCGAGCAGCCCAGGCACTGTTGTTGGCAGAGCAGGCAAAGCTGGCCCTGCGAGCGCGAGCAAAGCGGCGAGAGCCAGCCGCACCCGCAAAGGCAAAGCCGGCCCGCGCCAGGCCACTGCTGGGCGCAAGCCTGCACCCGCGCGGGGCGGGCGTGCCGCTGCCCGCGCCAAGCAGCGCACGGCGATGCGCCGTGCGCCCATGCCAGCACCGCAAGCCAGCACGCCACAGGCGATGCCTGCCAGCGGTGCTGGCCCCGCCCCGCGCCAAGCGACACACCCGAAGGGTGTCGCTCCCGCGGGGCGGGATGGCGCTGCCGCCGCGCATGCGGGCAGCGCCAAGGGCTTGCCTGCGCCTGCACAGCTCGCGGAGCACGCAGTGCAGGCGCAGGCCGTGCCCGGCGGCTATGCCGAGGGCTACCGCGACGGCGTATTCGCCGGCGGGGAGGCGCTGGTGGCGCAGCATATCCCGCCGGATCACATTCTGCCTGTCGCGGCGGCGGCAGATTTGATCGCGGCGGGATTTCGCCAATACGCGCCCAGCCTGACCCGGCTGTCCAGCCCGCATGAGATGGCTGGATACATCGTGGCGGCGCTGGATGCGCAGCGCCCCTTGTCTGTCGTTCGCCTCGGAGATGGCGAACTGCTGACGCTGGCAGCCGATACGGTGCTGCCCGGCCAGGAAGTGCAGGAGCTGGCACCGTTTCTGCCCTATGCAGGGGTGCCATGCTCAACCCCCGACATCCGCGCGATGCTTGCGGAAGCCATTCAGGCCGCCGACTGGGTTGGCGTCCCGATCTCGCGGGCGCCCACATTCCAGGGGCTGCTCTTCCCCGTATTGCGTCACTTCGGAATCGACTGGTCCCGGCTAAAGTTGACCAGCTCTACCATCAATTACAGTCTGCACCAGTCCGGCTTGCTGCTGCCATTGCTGCAAGGGCGGCGGGTTTTGCTTATAGGCAGCCAGGCCGCAGAGCTTGGAGCACTGCTGCATAACCGGGGGATTCATGTCACAGGCATCATTGGTTCTGTGACGGGAGTGATGGACATTCCGAGGGTGATGCAGCTAACCGCAGAACATGCCTTCGATATTGCATTGGTGGCAGCGGGTATTCCGGCGGTCATTCTGTGTCGGCGAATCGCGGGTGAACTCGGCAAAGTCGCTTTTGATTTTGGACATTTGGCTGACAAACTGGTAAAAGGAGAGCTTCAACTCTAGTGGACCGTCCGGAGGCTGGTCATATGCGCATTGGCCTCACGGACGAGTGGAAATGGAGGGAGCAATATGAGCACACCCGATCAACAGCGCGGGGAAGAACGTCATGGCCGCAGCAACAAGGTTAATGTTCGAAACGACATCCGTCGAAAGGGTCACAGTCATCACAACATCACGTCAAATAACAGCACTCGCAGTGAAAACAGCCGGAATGGGAGTATAAGCAGCGGCAAAAAAACGGCCCGCCCTGCCTCACAGCGCGATGTCTCGCGACCTGCCAGGGTCGTCCTGCATGCAGCAGTTCGTCGCTCAACGCGGAAATCCAGACGCAACGGTAAAAGCAGCCGTGCAACCAGAGCCAGGCTCTACAAACAGGGTTATCATAGAGGATACGACGAAGGTGTCCGCCAGGGACAGAGTTCCTTTGGTCTGGTTTTTGAAGGAGTTAGCATCATTATTCCCACGTACAATCAGCGGGAGTATGTGCTGCAATGTGTGTCCAGTATTGAAAAGCATACACCTGCCCCCTACGAAATCATTGTCGTGGATAATGCCTCCAAGGATGGAACTGCCAAGGCTATGCTCCGCAAAGGCGGCATGGTGAGGGTAGCAGCACTGGATCAAAACCGGGGGTTTGCCGGAGGTGTTAATCACGGGCTGATGATGGCGAGAGGACGACATATCATTGTACTGAACAACGATACGCTGGTTACTCCGGGTTGGCTGGATAATATGATGACATGTCTTGCCAGTGATCCGAAGATTGGTGTGGTGGGTCCGGTGACCAACTATATTGGCGGGGATCAGCAGATCGAGGTTCCATATCGTGAGGTCGATGAGATGTGGTCCTTTGCCGCCACACAGAATCGTCCCGATGCAGACAAACATCGAATCACGGATCGTCTGGTCGGATTCTGCTGGCTATTCTCGCGGGAACTGCTGGAACGGGTAGGTTATCTGGACGAAGGGTACGCGGTGGGCAATTATGAAGATGACGACTGGATCATTCGGGTGAAGCTGGCAGGATACCAGCTTGCGGTAGCCGGGGATGCCTTTATCCATCACTTTGGAAGTGTCAGCATGAAAGCATTGGGTGAGCAGGATTTTGCAGTAGTGAACAAGGATAACGAGCAGTTTTATAACCAAAAGTGGGGAGATCCTCATGGCCTGGTTGCCGAGACGTCCCGGTTGGCCAGCCAACACACCTCTGGTACCTCATCCGGCCAACAGGAGGATAGAGACATGAGCACAATCGATTCGCGTCAGCGAATCTCAACACAGGGTAGCCAAGATCCAGCATTACAGTTTAGACGCAGTTGTGAGTTCTACCCGGAAGGTGCGTTCCTGTCGGATGCGAAAGGTGATGTCTATACGTTAACTGGCGGTCGGCGGCGTAAGCTGAACATTCCTGTACCTCGTGGAATATCCCCTGTTCAGGTGGCCAAACCGGATCTGCTCGCCATTCCTGCCGGAGATGCACTGATATCAGCAGGTGACGTGCAAGGTTGGACGATGGAGTCACATCAGGTGCAGAATAAAGCGGTCCAGGATTCTCCACATCTCTGGGCAGAAGGAAGTATTGTTGCCGCAGTGGATGCACCCGAGATTCGATATCAGATCAGCGGAGGCAAGCGGAGACGATTTGTATCGGTCTATGCCGCAGAACGTTGGGGTATACATTCCGGGCATATTATCAGCGTGTCTGCGGAACAGCTGAATTCGTTGGAAGAAGGATGGCCGATTATCGCCCCACCTCAGCTCTTGAACCCGGATCTGTAATGTCAGGCAATCTGTATATCCGGATCAGCAGCATGATGCGGAATGGAAGATGCAGCGATATCCTGTGTAATCGCTGTGATTCATTCCGCATCCGAATATTACATATGAGATGGTAACTATATAATTTGAACTGAAGATTATTTATACTGACACTACGTTGACAGAATAACCTTCCAATCGCTGTTATCCCCAGATGCTTTCGATTCCCTTTCTCAAGGGGAAATCCAGGGATAGCGTATGCTTCCGATGCAGCTTTCTTTCAGAAAGCTTTTAGGCGAAGTGTATGCTTTCGAAGTAGCTTTCTTGCAGAAAGCTTGTAGCTTCGCTTTTTCAGGTTTTTTCTTTCCTCTCCGTTATCGTATAAATGATTAGTTCAACTTATATAGACCACTTAAAGTAAAGCGATTGAGGGAGGATACGGGATGAAGAATTCTGTAGTCAGACAAGCTGAACAGATTGCCAGTGATTTTCTGCTTGAAAAAGTAAAATGCTCACATCATATCATCGGCAAAGGTTTTGTTAATCAGGTCTGCCTGGTGGAGACGGCAAGTCGTAAAGTGGTTGTACGCATGAACGATCCAGATACATATTCCACCTTTGTGAAAGAAAAATGGTGTATCGAACGGGCAGCAAGTGCCGGTATTCCTGGGCCAAAGACATTGTCCGTTGGAGTCAACGCCGAACATGCCTATATGATTCAAACGGTTGTGGAAGGGGATAACGGTTTAGACACGACAGTGTCTCCAACCGTGATTTGGAGAAAACTCGGAGAGTACACAAAACAGTTTCAATCCATCTCAGTGAATGGCTTTGGAAGGGAAATGCACGATGAGGTACAAAATCAATTTTATTCTCCCCCGCATCCAGGATCAGATGGCAGTTGGCAAGGTTATGTTCAGTACAATATCAATAGTCTGACGGAGCAGGACCCGCTGATTGAGCTTGGTGTCATTACGATGAAGGAATCACAGGTCGTAAGGCAATGGTTTGAACAATTAAAAATGCAAAAGTTCCGCTTTGGTTTGTGCCATGGCGACCTCTCCTTGAAGAATACAATTGTGAGTTCTACGGGTGAGATAACCCTTTTGGATTGGGGAAATGCAGAGGTTACTGTCGTGCCGTATGGGGATATCATTCAACTCATGCAATGCCAGCTACAAGGGAATGGGCCTGATAACGAACAATTGAGAGCGTTTTTAGAAGGCTATGGGACAAGTATACAAGAGCAGGAACATGAACTGAATCAAGCGAGACATGTGTTGCTGTTGAAAGCTTTCGATACATTAAGGTGGGCTATAGATCGAAGTCCGGATCAGATCAAGTTTTACACTGTATTAGCGAAACAAGCTTTTGAACAGGTTTGGCGAAATAATAGGCAATCTTTCCTGTAAAATCGTTCATCTTTCAAATATAAAATTTAATCTTTCTATTTAACTATAGGATTATTCTATTAGCAGATCCATTGACGCATGAAGGGCGCAGGAGTACATTTATAGCCATAATTCTTATTTAACAGATGGGAATTGAAGGTCTAGAGCATTCGGAGGAATTCCCCGGACCTTAATTTTAAAACCTAGCAGGAGGTATGTCGATGTCATCATCAACCAAAAAAGTCGTGCTGTGGAGCAAAACAGGCTGTCATTTCTGCGGGGAAGTGAAAGCATTTCTGACAGAGCGAAACCAGCCTTTCGAGAACATTGAAGTACAGGGTAATGACGTACTGCGTGATGTGCTTGAAGCTAAATATGGCATTCGGCATGTACCCGTTATTGAAGTGGGAGGGGACGGCAAGTTCGAAGCCTTGCTGGAACCTGATCTGGAAAAGCTGGCTGAACTTCTGGCACGAGCGGACGAAGCAGCAGCAGTCTGACGAGGATCCATGTACACTTTGAATCTGGCAGTTCCAGCTGTTGCATGATGCAATAGGCATGATGCAATAGGCATGATGCAGCAGTTGGAATGTTTATGAACCGGAGGCCTTTAGGAGATGTAAATGCTCTGCATCTAACTCCATGATACGTGCATTCACATCTTCAATACACATATAGAAAAAATCTATTAGTCGCGCTGTTGACCCTTTTACGGGGCAGTGATAAGATTTGTGAAATTAAAACAAACCAAACTCATAGGAATAGTTAACTTTTAGTTGATTCGCATATGTTAACCCTTCAGAACGACCCTTGAACATTCTTTTGAAGATTTTAATCCAAGGAAGGCGGAATGCACATGACAGCGAAACGCAGTTTGAAATTCGGAGCAATTGTACACGGCGTCGGAGGCAGCAATACGACATGGAGACACCCGGAAGTTCAGGCAGATGCCAGCGTTAACTTTGAGTTCTACAAACGTCAGACGCTGAAAGCGGAAGAAGGCAAGTTCGATCTTGTATTTATCGCAGACGGTCTGTATATTACCGAGAAATCCATTCCCCATTTCCTGAATCGTTTCGAACCGATCAGTATCCTGTCCGCTTTGGCTGCCGTTACTTCACGGATTGGACTGGTGGGTACCCTATCGACATCCTATAGTGATCCGTTCACCGTAGCCAGACAGTTCGGTTCCCTGGATCAGATCAGTGATGGCCGTGCAGGCTGGAACGTTGTGACCTCCCCGCTAGAAGGGACAGCGAAGAACTATAGCAAGAGTAATCATCCAACGCATCCGGAACGGTACCGCATCGCTACGGAATATCTGCAGGTAACCAAAGGATTGTGGGACTCGTGGGAAGATGATGCCTTTGTAAGAGACAAAGAGAGCGGTGTATTCTTCGACCCATCCAAGCTGCACACCCTTAATCATGAAGGAGAATTCTTCTCCGTACAGGGTCCGCTCAACATTGCCCGTTCACGGCAAGGGCAGCCGGTAATTTTCCAGGCAGGTTCTTCGGAAGATGGCAAAAACCTGGCTGCGCAAGAAGCGGATGCTGTCTTTACCGGACACGATACGATTGAAGATGCTCAGGCATTCTATAAGGATGTCAAAACACGGGCCGCTTCCTATGGACGTTCTTCACAGGATATTGTCATTCTTCCAGGTATCAATCCTATTGTTGGACGGACAGAAGAGGAAGCTGAACAGAAATATCAGGAAATCGCAAGCTTGGTCACGATTGACAAAGCGCTGGATTACCTGGGACGTTTCTTCGAACATCATGATTTCTCCCAATATCCATTGGATGAGCCTTTCCCGGAGTTGAACGGAATTGGAAGCAACAGTTTCCGCAGTGGCACGGACAAGATCAAGAAGGATGCCAAGGAGCAAGGATTGACGTTGCGTGAAGTGGCTCTGCGGGCAGCAACACCACGCAGCAAATTCCTGGGCACACCAGAGCAGGTCGCTGACAAAATTGAGGAATGGTTTGAGACGGAAGCTGCAGATGGCTTCATTATTGCTTCCGAATTGCCAAGTGGATTGTCTGATTTCGTAGAACTGGTTGTTCCAATTCTACAAGAGCGCGGCCTGTATCGTACGGAGTATGAGCACGATACATTGCGGGGTAACCTTGGGGTGAAAATTCCGGTTAACCGTTATACAGCTGCCAGAAAGCAGGTAGTATCTGATTTGGCATAACGGAGTTAAACCTATTGAATTAGCGCAGAACGCATTACGAAGACAGTACCATTTCCGATCCTGAGAACGTGTTGCTTCTTCAGCAAACATTAAAAACAATTAACACTATTTTAAAACCGACTTAACTCATAGGATATATCAAGTATTAGGTATACGCATCATTATAATGACACCTGTATACACAGAGGGGGAAGCGATATGAACAGGTCTATCTCATGGATGAAATATATGGCATTGGCAGCAGTATTGGTGATGGTATTATCGGGTTGCGGAGCAGCGGTGGGGGGCAGTGCGAACGGTGCTGCTCAGTCTTCGGGCGGAGAACAGGGCGAGCAAGCCGAAGGAGGCAACCTGACTTTTGCACTCGCGACTTCACCGGATACGTTGGACCCTCATCGCAGTGGGCTTGCCGTAACGGTACGCGCCATCCGGACGATCTACGACAATCTGGTTGTGCAGCTGCCTGATGGCTCCATCAAACCTTGGCTTGCCACAGAATGGAGCGTATCCGAGGACGGCAAGAGTTATACGTTCAAGCTGCGTGAAGGCGTGAAGTTCCATGATGGTACGCCGTTTAATGCGGAAGCCGTGAAATACAATCTGGACCGAGTGATTGATCCGGCCACCAAAGCTGCCAATTCTCTAGCCCTGATTAGACCCTATAGCTCCTCCGAGGTCATTGATGAATATACCATCAAGGTAAATCTGGATTCACCATCGCAAGCTTTTCTCGGCAATTTGAGTCAGGCACTGCTGGGAATCGTATCTCCTGCGGCTGCCCAAAAATATGGCGACCAGTTAGGTAAAAATCCGGTGGGCACAGGTCCGTATACCTTTGTGAAATGGGATGAAAATGCGGATATCGTCGTTGCCAAAAACAAGGATTATAACTGGGGACCTGAGACGGTTGAAAATAAAGCCGCACCTCATGTGGATACGATCACATTCAAGATCGTACCGGAAGAAGCGACACGCATTGGAAGTGTACAAAGTGGTCAGGTACTCGCTGCCGAGACCGTTCCGCCGCAAAATATCGCTGCATTAAAGAACGATCCGAACCAACAATTGTTGCAGGCTAATACAGTTGGATTGCCGTACACACTCTTTTTCAATCTGCGCAAAGCGCCTTGGGATGATGTGAAAGTAAGGCAGGCAGTGCAATCCGCTGTAGATGTGGAATCGATTGTCAAAACATTGTATCTCGGCAACTACGAACGAGCGTGGTCTGCACTGTCTCCTGGAATCCTGGGATATGATGCATCGCTGGAAGGAAGCATCAACCCGGACATCAACAAAGCCAATCAGCTACTGGACGAACAAGGCTGGGTGAAAGGTGCAGACGGTATTCGTGCCAAAGACGGCCAGAAGCTGATCCTTCGTTATGTCGATGGTTCACCCAATCGGGAGAAACGCAATGACATTGCTGCGATTATCCAGCAACAGCTGAAACAGGTAGGCATTGCCGTTGAAGTGGAGATTACGAAAGACGTAGCAACGGTCATCTATCAAAACTGGGATTATGATCTCTATGGCAATAGCCAGGTCAACTCCGACCCAAATGCCTTGTACGCCTTCTATCATACGAGTGCAGAGGGGCAGCGTCCAACCTTATCCGGTTTGTCTGATCCAAAGATCGATGAACTGCTGGAGCAGGGAGCTGTTGAGAGTGACGCGGATAAACGTGTCGAGATCTACAATCAGATTCAACAATACCTGATTGAGCAAGCGGTGATTCTGCCGATCTATGTATTCCCGTATACCGTTGCAGCATCCAAAAAGGTGGAAGGTATCAAGTTTGATTCCCTGGGTTATCCGCTCTTCAATGATGTTCGTATTCAGCCCTAGCATGAAGGGTCAATCCAGATACAGGAAGGAGATATCCCGGTATGGTTCAAACGATACTGTCACGACTCGCAACATCGCTTCTGGTTATATTTGGAGCTTCGGTGCTGGTGTACTGCATCATGTATCTTCTGCCGGGTGATCCGGTTCTGCTCATGCTGGACCCATCCTCGGCTACACCGGAGATGATCGAGAATCTGCGGGTGCAGCTTGGATTGGATCAGCCGTTTTACATCCAGTTTGCGAACTATTTCGGTGATATGTTGCGTGGGGATTTTGGCAAATCCATGATCAATTCTGATCCGGTTTTGCCAAAAATACTGGAACATTTTCCAGCCACCCTGGCTTTGACCGCACTCAGCTCAATCATTGCGATCACAATCGGAATTACACTTGGTGTATTGTCTGCCATTCATCGCAATGGCGTAATTGATTTTGTCGCCCGGCTCGTTGGGCTGTTCGGCATCTCCATGCCAACCTTCTGGACGGGAATCCTGCTCATCCTGTTATTCTCGGTACAGCTTGGATGGTTCCCGGCGATGGGGTCGGATGGATTTAGCTCACTGGTTCTTCCCGCGGCCACACTGGGTCTCGTGGGTGCAGGGTTTATCGTACGGATGGTGCGGAACAGCATGCTGGAAGTGATCAATGAACCATTTATTGTGGCGTTACGGGCCAAAGGGCTTTCCGAGCGCGCCATCATGTATGGCCATGCGCTGCGTAATGCGCTGATCCCTGCCGTAACAGTAATCGGCATGTTGATCGGTGATCTGCTTGCGGGAACCGTTGTGGTGGAAACCGTATTCTCCAGACAAGGAATCGGCCGTATTATTGCAGATGCGCTAATGGCCAAGGATCTGCCAGTGGTGCAAGGTGTTGTTTTCTTTACATCCATTATCTATGTGGTCCTGAACCTGCTGGTGGATATCTCGTATTCGTATATTGATCCCCGGGTTCGGCGTGCAGTCCGAACATGATATTGGATGGGAATAGTCAGCAGTGTCTTGACAAGGAGTATGGAAGGAGGCGTTGTTGCTCATGAGCATGAAACCTTTGGTTAGTGACAAAAAAGCATGGGCAGGCGGTGCAGGACGTATCCGTCTATGGAATCGCCGCCCTTGGCGTTATCGCGTCTCATTCGCGGTATCCCGATTATTCTTTTATGCAGCATTGCTGGTGGTGGTCTTTACCGTGGCATGTGCGATTGTGCCAGGCTGGATTGCGCCCTATGATCCAACGCAGATGATGACGGATGCCATTCTGCAGGCTCCCTCTGCTGCGCACCTGTTCGGGACGGACTATTTTGGCAGGGATATCTTCAGTGTGATTGTGCATGGAAGCAGGGATTCGTTGCTCATTGGATTCGCTTCGGTTCTTGTGGGTGGTATTGTCGGTAGTGCGCTTGGTATTATCTCCGGCTATGCCGGAGGCATTGTCGACACGATCACCATGCGGACTGTTGATATTCTGATGGCGGTACCCGGCGTGCTTCTTGCATTGTCTGTTGCAGCTGCCCTCGGCCCAGGACTGATGAATATTGCACTGGCTGTTGCCGTTTCCTCCATTCCGGGGTACGCACGGGTCATGCGCGGGCAGGTCATATCGGTTAAAGGTCTGCCTTTCATTACAGCGACACGTTCACTGGGCGGTTCCAATGCCCGTATTTTCTGGAAACATGTACTGCCGCATTCGTTGTCACCGTTGCTGGTCATGGCCACGCTGGGCGTAGGAACATCGATCCTGACGGGCTCCGGACTGAGTTTTCTTGGACTTGGGGTGTTGAAAGAAATTCCGGATTGGGGTGCATTGCTCTCCCAAGGGAGAGGTTATCTGACGGTTGCCTGGTGGATCTGTACGTTCCCGGGGCTTGCGATCACGTTGTTTGTACTGGCGGTTAATCTGATTGGAGACGATATTCGCGATCGGTTGGACCCCAAAGTAAAAGGAGCGGCCTGACCGCTATACCAAAATATAAGAAGTTATAATTTTCACCCTATCCATTTTTATATTTCACTGCGAAACGGTAGCTGTGCCACCAGAGGACGGCGACAGCCGTTTACGCTTGAGGAGGAATACGTTATGCCACATGTCGTCATTATTGCCGGATCACCTTCCAAACGTTCGCGTTTGATAGGTCTGACGGATTACAGCAGCCAAAAATTAACGGAGGCAGGCATCACCGTTGAAGTCATTCATGTTGCGGATCTACCCGCTGAGGATCTGGTGCAAGCCCGGTTCGACAGCTCATTCATTCGGGATGCACTGGCTGTCGTTGAAGCTGCGGATGCAGTCATTGTAGCTACACCGGTATACAAGGCATCGTACTCGGGAGTGCTTAAACTGTTCCTGGATCTGATTCCGCAAGAAGGTCTACGGGGCAAGTTGACACTTCCACTCGTTATCGGTGGCTCTATTGCTCATCTGCTCGCCATTGATTATGCATTGAAGCCTGTACTGGCGGCCCTTGGTGGAAGACATATCCTGGGTGGTGTGTATGCTGTGGATCAGGGAATTGAACGACTGGATGATGGACAATTCGTACTCTCGGCAGATATTACTACACGTCTGGATCGCTCGCTGGATGAATTGAGATTGACACTGGAAAAGGATGGGATTACGATATCATAAAACCAAGTAAGTGTATTGGATAAATCAATATAAGATCAAACGTCTGCGGACGTGGATACGGAGGCACTCATGAATATCGAGAATATTGAAGCATTTGTATATATCAATCATTATGGAAGCTTCAATAAGGCTGCCGAAGTACTCTTCTTATCCCAACCTTCGGTCACAGCTCGCATTCAGTCACTGGAAAGGGAGCTGGGCTGCAAGTTGTTTGATCGGCTTGGCAAGCAAATTGTCCTGACAGAAGAAGGTCGGAAATTCCTGCCGTATGCGCAGCAAGTGCTGCAAGTCATTCAGAAGGGCAAGCAGAAGATTCAACAACGCAAGACAACACCGGATGCACTTCGACTGGGGAGTACAGTATCGGTCTCGAATTATGTCATTCCCGATTTTCTACCTAAGATCAAGGAAGCTTACCCCGAAATTAATATCAAACTGACGACGGCAACGACGGATCAGCTGATTGCCAAATTGCTTGGTCAGGAGATCGATCTTGCTTTTGTACGCAAGGTTATGCATCCTGCGATCCGTACGGTTGCTTTTTATGAAGATCCAATTCAGCTCTATGTGTACAAAGGACATCCATTCATGGAGAGCGGGCATGTCAGCATGGAAGCGATCCGGCATGAGCAACTGGTCTTTTTCGAATGTGGTTCACTGGACTGGCTTCGCATTCACCGGGCTTTCGACTCGCTGGAACATCCGCCGAATATTACATATCATGTCGACAATTCGGAGACAGCGAAGAAACTGGTTATGCAAGGGGCAGGCATTGCTTTTCTCCCGGGACTCACGGTGAAGAAGGAAGTGCAGAATCAGGAGTTGTTCCCCATTCAGGTACATGAGGTGGCAGGTGTATCATTACAGATCAGCGTTGTCACGTTAAAGGAAGAATATTCGCCATTGGCAGAGCCTTTCGGGGAACTGCTGCGACAGTTATAGAGCGTCTATGTTGAATCCGACTTTTACACCAAAACGGAGAGTGCAGAACCAATCTGAAGAAGCGAAGCGTGCGCATTTATCAACGGATTTTTCCCTTGCACCAAGGGAGTACAGAAAATCTGGGGATAAGAGCGATCGGAAGCTGGTACTGCAATCGGAGTGATAACGTGTAACATCTCTAGTTCAACTTAATAGTGATTCAATATCAGCGGTTTAGCACAATCAAGGAGGAGAAGGATATGGGTATTCGTGTGGGCATTTTGGATCAGACTCCCATCTATGAAGGGGAAACGGCGGTGGATGCTTTTCGGCATACGATTGAGCTGGCACAGCGGGCAGAGCAGCTTGGATTCCATCGGTTCTGGGTATCGGAGCACCATGATTCAGGGCATGTTGCAGGTTCCTCCCCGGAGGTACTCATCTCCCACTTGCTTGCGCATACGAAGCGGATTCGGCTGGGGTCTGGCGGAGTGATGCTCCAGCATTACAGTCCATACAAAGTCGCCGAAAATTTCAATATCCTCGCAGCGCTCGGACCAGGAAGAGTTGACCTGGGAATTGGTCGTGCACCAGGTGGATTACCGCGTTCAACACAGGCGTTACAGGAAGGGATTCAGGGTGCGGCATCACTTCAAGAGAAAATTGTTCAGGTGAAACGATACATCCACAATGAGCCGTTTGAAGATCCATCCCATCCACTTGCAGGTCTCAGCGCTTCGCCTGTGTCCGACATTCCAGCGGAACTGTACGTACTTGGAGCCAGTGTTGATAGTGCAGGCATGGCTGCGGAACTGGGACTCCCATATGTTTTTTCACTGTTCATTAACAGTAATATTGAGGTAGCGCTTGAGGCCATCCGTGTATATCGCGAGCAATTCGATCGTTCTCAGGGAAGGGTGCCTTACGCTGCACTGGCTTTATCCCTGATTGTGGCGGAGAGTGAGGAAGAAGCGGAAGGACTTGCGAGCGAGCATATGCTGGTGAAGATCCATCTGGAGAGTGGAAAGGTGCTGACGGTGGGTTCTGTGGAACAGGCGGAAGAATTCGGACGTCAATCAAACGAGAGCTATCGGATCGAGATTCTGGAGCCAAGTGTGACCCGGGGTACGAAGGAAATCGTAGGTCAGGCACTGCTGAAGTTTCAGCAGGATTTTGCGGTGGAAGAGTTCATTGTGACTACAGCTACACGGGACTTTACCAAGCGAATTCGTTCATTTGAATTGTTGCGTGAAATTCTGGCAGAGCAGG
Source organism: Paenibacillus sp. CB74 (assembly GCF_055687625.1). Taxonomy (NCBI): domain Bacteria; kingdom Bacillati; phylum Bacillota; class Bacilli; order Caryophanales; family Paenibacillaceae; genus Paenibacillus; species Paenibacillus sp. CB74. The sequence continues at coordinate 6,711,111 of NZ_CM146009.1, forward strand.
GACTAAGCGAATTTGCACTGGAATCCAAGACACAGGAAGCCGCAATCGGATAGAAGTAGGCAGTTAATATAGCAGAGAATATATACGAATGGGAGGCCATGTGATGAAAAGTGATCTGGAACAGCCCAAGCAGCAGGCTGTAGAGCAAATACAGGGCCCCGAGCATGAGCTTCACGGTGAACGGGAGGAAGCATTCGCGGAACATTTAATCACCATTCGGCGACACCTGCATCGCAACCCGGAATTGTCTGGCGAGGAAAAGGAAACGACGGCAGCCATTCGCAGCTGGCTGGAAGAGGAAGGTGTCCGTATTGCAGACGAATATGTGCTGCGGACAGGGCTTGTCGCTGAAGTAGGCCAAGGAGACGGCCCGGTGATCGCCCTAAGAGCGGATATTGATGCGCTGCCCATTCAGGAAGAGACGAAGCTGGAATTTGCCTCGCAGGTGGCTGGAAAGATGCATGCCTGCGGACATGACGCACACACGGCGATTCTGATTGGTGCTGCACGATTACTGAAACAGCGCGAGTCCACGCTCCCGGGGAAAGTACGCTTGTTGTTCCAGCCATCGGAGGAAAAAGCAACGGGTGCACGGCAAGTGATCCAGAGCGGCGCATTATCCGATGTTCGGGCCGTATTCGGGTTGCATAACAAACCTGATCTTCAGGTGGGTACGGTAGGCATTCGGGAAGGCGCATTGATGGCGGCCGCAGACGGTTTTGTTGTCAAAGTGGAAGGTGTAGGCACCCATGCAGCCGTGCCTGAAGCAGGCATTGATCCGATCGTGGTTGCCGCACATATCGTTACGGCTCTACAGGCGATTGTGAGTCGTAATGTAGGAGCACAGGAGAGCGCCGTCATCAGCGTTACCAAGCTCCACAGCGGTACAGCCTGGAACGTCATTCCAGATGAAGCGATACTCGATGGCACAGTGCGCACCTTTGATGAGAAAGTGCGTGCACGGATTCGCGAGCGTTTCAATCAGGTGGTGACCGGTGTGGCGGCAGCTTATGGCACACGGGCTACGGTTCGCTGGATTCAAGGACCACCTGCCGTGGTCAACGATGAAGCTCTCGCGTTTGCAGCGGAACAAATTGCAAGTGAGATTGGATTAAATCGCGTTAGACCGCTGCCTTCTCCAGCAGGGGAGGACTTCTCTTTTTATCAAAAAGAAGTTCCGGGCCTGTTCCTCTTCTTGGGCACCTCTGGCCCGCATGAGTGGCATCACCCTGGCTTTGATGTGGATGAACGGGCATTGCCGCTGGGAGCACATCTTCTGGCTGCATTAGCTGAGCAAGCACTGCACAATGTGCAAGCACATCAAGAGTGATAGGGACAATGAATCTCTGGATCCTATCCAGATCGAAACGGTTCCGTTCTGCGGCAACCGTTTTTTGTATTTCTTTTTATAGCAAGAGCGAGGTGGAACATCAATGCGTTTAATCTTATCAGACGGTGTATTTATGCAGGGGTGGCGCAGAAGTGTCAGCTCTGTTCGGTTTTTGCAGGAGGGGAAATGAAGGAACGAATGAGTTGCAGTCTTTTTAAAATGGAAATATTTGTTGACGCTTTCCGAAAGGATGTGCTATATTTTTCTCGACCTTTTAATCGTAATAATTACTATTAGACAAAAAAAAGAACAGGAGTAGTCGCTGCGATGAAACAGGAGATCGATTTTATCAAGTTCAGTCCCACCCAGAACATGACGATTCTAGTTAAAACGGATCATGCAGCCGAGCAATACAGTCATATTGCTACCCGTCTAATGTCGTATGATAACGTTTACGCCGAGCAAGTGGGATTCATTGAACCAACAAGGAGACCGGAAGCTGTGGCCCGTCTGGAAATGTCCGGCGGCGAGTTCTGTGGCAATGCTTGCATGGCACTTGCAGCACACCACGCATCTGAAGCAGGGCTGGCACAAGAGAAATCTATGGACATCGTGCTGGAAGTTTCCGGAATCGATCAATTGATCATGTGCCATGTGAAGAAGCAGCAGAATGAATATGACTGCCGGGTAACCATGCCGGTTCCAAAGCAGATTGAACAGCGAACCATCCGGTACGAAGGCATCGAGCTGGATATGGTAATCATCCGGTACGCCGAGTTCATCCATATCGTGATTGAAGTGGATGACTTCGACGATCCGATGAAGAAGAGGGTACAGACCCTTGCAAGGTTACTGGGAGTAACCCTGGGAGATAAGCTGATCGGTATCTTGTTATATCGATCGTACTCGGAAGAAATGGCTCCTCTCATCTATGTTCCAGAGCTGGATAGTCTGATCTGGGAGAGAGGGTGTGGTTCGGGTACGGCCTCCGTGGGTGCCTATCTCGCATGGAGCCAGCAGAGGCAGATTACGCAGTACATCAAGCAGCCTGGTGGTGAGATCAAAGTGATGGCCCAGTGGAATGGCGCTGAACTTGAGAGTATTACGATTGAGGGATCGGTTGGCATTGTCGCACAAGGCAAAGCCTTCATAGATGCTCCAGCAGAATGGAGCGTTGTAAACGCATGAGGTACATGATAGATGATCGAGACAACATATAGGGGGAAAAGAAATGATCACATTGGTCCATTTTCAGACATGTTTGAGTGAGTTTGCAGAGAAATTCGATAAGCTCGCGAGCAAGTACGATCATACGATTCAGCATAGTGCAGAGCTGGAGGCTGTGATCAATGACTACTCCCTCTTTGTGACCGATTCGGAGCATAAGGCAGCTTGGGAACAGTTGGGGCATTCGGAGTTGGAAGAACTGGATTCGCTTATATGGCAGTTAAGAAATAAATCCGCCCAGTGTGTGGCGATCATGGAGAAATATCGTGCATTGAAGTTAGAGAAGGGGGATGTACAGATTGCCGATTATTTCAGAAACATCGAAGAGTGTATCGATAAAGAATTCGGCAGCTTCCAGGTTACCTCCGATTCCAAAGTATTGCTGGTAGGCTCCGGTTCCTTCCCCATGACACCATTACTCATCGCCAAGCGAACAGGTGCACAGGTTGTCGGGATCGATATTGATGAAGAATCCATTACACTCGGGCAGAAGGTGGTAAAGACGCTCGGCGCAGGTTTGAAGATTCATCTGGAGTCAACCTTGCTGGAAAATCTGGAGTATACCAAGGAAGCAACACATATCATTTTCAGCTCTACCGTGGCCCCTAAATATGATCTGCTTGATCAACTGCATGCCCTGACAAATGCACAGGTGGTTGTAGCCATGAGATATGGTGACCAGTTAAAGTCCTTATTTAATTATCCGATGAGAGCGACGGACAGTACCAAGTGGAAGCTGGTAGACCAGATCCTGCGCCCGGATGATGTGTTCGATATTGCGTTGTACCAGAAAGCATAGGATGCAAGTGCGTCTCAAGTACGTCTCAAGCACGTCTCAAGCACGTCTCAAGCACGTCCAAATGTATTCCAGGTTGAACTTTGAATATAGGAGGTTATTATGAGCAATCTTCAGCGAATTCTGATACTTGGAACCGGCCCTGCATCCATTCAGCTTGCGGTAACATTCAAAAATTATCTCAACTGCTGCATTGGTATTGCGGGGAGACCATCGGTTCGTTCAGCGTCCGTATTCGCAGCCCTTGAACAGAGCAATGGGCGTGTTGAGGTCAGCATTCAAAATGAGAAACATCAACCGCTTGCAGGTGAATGTTTCGTTGATCATGTGTTCAAGGGATATGACACCATTCAGGGTGAGTGGGACACACTCATTTTGGCTGTAACTACGGATGCTTATATTGATGTATTGGAACAAATGAGTGAACAATTCATCAAACAACTGAAATGTATCGTTTTGGTCTCTCCGACGTTTGGGTCGAATCGATTGGTGACCCATTATATGAGAGAGCGTAATAGAGCGCCTGAAGTAATCAGTTTTTCGACCTACCTCGGAGATACCCGTTGGATGCATGAACATCCGTCTAATCATGTCATGACAACGGGGGTCAAGAAAAAGGTCTATATCGGTTCCAATCAATACCCGTCTGAACAGGTTAACAAGCTATGCCAAGCTTATAAGCGTTTGGGTGTTTCGTTGGAAGTCATGCCCTCCCCACTGGAGGCCGAAACGAGAAATATATCGTTGTATGTACATCCGCCCTTGTTCATGAACGACTTCTCATTAAAGGCTATCTTTGAAGCATCGGATATTCAGAAATATGTATACAAGATGTATCCCGAAGGTCCTATAACACAAGTGTTGATACGGCAAATGCGGGCACAGTGGCAGGAGATTATGAATATTACGGACCGACTCCATATCCAGGGAGTGAACCTGCTTCAATTCATGACGGATGACAACTATCCGGTTCGATTAGAGAGTATATCACGCCAGGATATCGAGAATTTCAATCAGCTGCAAGTCATTCATCAAGAGTATTTATTATACATACGGTACACCTCGCTGTTGATTGATCCATTCTCGGAACCCGATTCGGCAGGGAAATATTTCGACTTTTCAGCAGTGCCATTTCGAAAAATATTCATGAACCGCGAAGGAGAACTGGACATCCCGCGGATGCCCAAGGAAGATTACTACCGCATCAAAATCATTCAGGGCATTGCCAGACACCTAGATGTGAGCTGTCCAACCATGGATCATTTTATCGCCAGATATGAAGCGAAACTTCAGGAAGTGGCTGACGTACACCCGAATCAACGCTTGTCCGATGCCTTTGTGATCCAATCCTTTGAAGAGGATATCCGCATGATCTGCACCGGACTTGTAAGTAGTAGGGTCTAATTATATTAATTTAAGTAAGTTGGATTTAGTTTTACACAATAACGAAGAGGACAGAAAAAACCTGAAGAAGCGAAGCGCTCGCCTTTATCCCCGAAATTCTACCTTTAGGAGATAGATTGAAGAATTTCGGGGATAACAGCGATCGTAAGGTTGTTCTGTCATCGAAGTGGCAAGTGTAAATGTTTAATTATGCTTACTAATCAGGAGGAAATGTTGTGAAAAAGGGTCTTACTTTTACATCTATATTATTGCTGGTATCTGCCATTACGGTGCTGGCAGGATGCGCTCAGAGCACAAAAGAGAAAGAGAGCGCCCAAACGGAGCCTGCCCATAGCCAGGTACAAACGGAACTTATCTATGCTTCTGCCAAAGATATTAATGATATGAATCCCCATCTATACACAGGTTCCATGCCTGCCCAAGGGATGGTATACGAGTCACTGGTGGAAAACACGCCTGACGGAATCAAGCCATTGCTGGCAAAATCATGGGATATCTCCGAGGATGGCAAGATCTATACCTTTCATCTGCGACAAGATGTGAAATTCCATGATGGAGAACCATTCAACGCAGAGGCGGTTAAACAAAATATCGATGCAGTACAAGCGAATGCCGAAAAACACGCTTGGATCAAGCTGTCTACCAAAATCACGAATGTGAAGGTTATCGATGAGCATACGGTGGAGCTGACGCTGTCGGAAGCCTATTATCCAGCACTGGTGGAATTGTCCATGACAAGACCTTACGTCTTCTTATCCCCCAAGGATTTCAAGGATGGCGGAACCAAAGACGGAGTAAGTGGTTTCCATGGTACAGGACCTTACAAGCTTACTGCTCATAAAGTCGAAGAGAACGCCACGTTTGAAGCCAATGAAGACTATTGGGGTGGTGCACCTGCAATTAAGAAGATCACATCCAAAGTTCTTCCGGCAGGGGAAACAACATTTCTGGCATTGCAAAAAGGAGAGATTAACTTTGTGTTCACCGATGACCGGGGAGCAGATAGTATCGATGTCGAGGCCATGGACCAATTAGCTGAATCTGGTGATTATCAAGTGGTTCGAAGTGAAGCGATGAACACCAATATGATCGTAGCCAACAGCAGTCGCCAGAATAGTCCGGTTCAGGAAACGGCAGTGCGGGAAGCGCTATGGGTTGCCATTGATCGGGAAACGATCAGTAAAGATATTTTCAACGGAACGCAGACTGTAGCGGATACGCTATTTTCGGCCAATGTCAATTACGCCAAGGTAGACCTTAAGAAACGGGAGTATGATCCGGAATTGGCTAAAAAGCTTCTGGACCAAGCTGGCTGGACATTGGCAGATGGTGAAGGGGTGAGAACGAAGAACGGTCAGCTTTTAGCCATGAAATTATATTATGACAGCAACTCGTCTTCACAGAAAATACAGGCCGAATTGATCCAGTATTCGATGAAAGAATTGGGAATTCAGCTTGAAATCTTGGGCGAAGAGTCCACTTCCATTGCGAATCGGAGAGCAACCGGGGAATATGATCTGCTCTTTAATCAAACCTGGGGACTGGCCTATGATCCTCAGAGTACCATCGCTGCATTTACGTCAGATTCGGCATACAAACATACGACAAGCGGAATTGCTGAAGCAGATGAATTGTACCGGAAAATCGATGCGGTCATGATCTCCACGGATGAGGCTTCCCGCCAATCCCTGTATGCCGATATTATGAAGATCGTCCATGATGAAGCGGTGTTCATTCCGATTACCAACGGGCGTGTCACCGTTGTCGCTCCCGAGAATCTTGATGGAATCTCATTCAAGCAGACTCAATATGAACTACCTTTTGAACAAATGAATTTTAAATAGAGCGGAGATGGATATGGGAAGTTATATCGTCAAAAGGATTCTGTTAACCATCCCTTTACTGATTATCATTTCATTTATAACGTTTGTTCTGATTAATCTATCTCCCTTGGACCCGGCGGTTGTTGTGTTACAGGCACAGGAAGTTCCGCAGATTACGGAGGAATTAATTGCCCAGACCAACCAGGCATTGGGGTTCGATCAGTCATTCATGATCCAGTATGTGAACTGGATCATGGCTGTTGTGCAGTTGGACTTTGGCAACTCTTATGTATCTGGTGAACCCGTGTGGTCATTGATGGGGCCTGCTTTTATGAACACATTGAAGTTAACACTTGTCTCATCGGTATTCATTATTGCGCTGTCCATTCTGCTGGGTGTGATCTGTGCGATGAGAGAAGGCAAGCTGCTGGATCGATCGGTCAGAGGTGTATCATTTTTCCTTACCGCCATGCCATCCTACTGGCTTGCAGCCATGATGATCTGGTATTTTTCCGTCAAGCTGGACCTGTTACCTACCAGTGGCATGGATTCGTATCGAGGCTACATTCTACCGGTGATCGTAATCACAGTGAGTTATACGGGCATTTACTTCCGAACGGTTCGAAGTTCCATGTTGAGCAATATGAATGAGGACTATGTGTTATATGCACGGGCAAGTGGTCTGAGCGAGAAGAAAGTCACCCTGCATATTCTGAGAAATTCATTACAGGTGGCCGTGTCCATCTTTTGTATGGCGATCCCGATCGTGCTGGGCAGTACGGTGGTTATCGAAAATGTATTTGCCTGGCCCGGACTCGGAAGACTCAGCGTGAAATCCATTTTAAGCAGGGATTTTCCGATTATTCAGGCGTATGTTCTGATGTTGGCTGTCACCTTTGTCTTGTTTAACACGTTATCCGACATCTTGAATGCTGCGATGAATCCCCGTTTGAGAAAGGAATTCTGATGCGAATACTGATAAATCTGAGTAAAGACAAGCTGGCCATGACCTCTTTGGTGGTGATTATCGTCATGATTATGGCGGGCATACTGGCCCCTTTAATTGCACCACATGATCCTGGACAAGTGAATATGAAGCTTCGTTATGCCTCCTCGTCCTGGGAGTATCTACTAGGCAATGATCATCTGGGCAGATGTGTATTATCCCGGCTTATCTATGGCATCCGCCCAAGTGTGTTATGGGTTCTGGTTGCACTTAGTCTGTCTGTTCTGATCGGGGCCATTGTTGGATTCGTCGCGGGTTACTTCAAGGGAAAAGTGGATGCATGGATCATGCGAGTCTGTGATATTATGCTGTCTTTTCCCGGATACGTGATGACACTGGCGGTGGTTGGCATTTTGGGTGCAGGACTGGAGAACATTTTGATTGCCTTTGTGTGCATGAAATGGGCCTGGTTTGCCCGCGTTATTCGCACATCTGTGATGCAATTCTCCGATATGGATTATGTGAAATTCGCCAAAGCCTCCGGCACACCTAATCTGAGAATTATAACCAAACATATTGTTCCGGTTACCTTTGCCGATATTGCCGTCATTGCCAGTGGTTCCATGTGTTCAATGATGTTGCAGATCTCCGGCCTTTCCTTTCTGGGGCTTGGCATTCAAGCTCCGCATGCGGAGTGGGGGATGATGCTCAATGAGGCGAGGGAAGTCATGTTCTCCAGACCTGAATTGATGTTGGCACCGGGACTGGCTATTGTGGTAGTCGTGTCTGCATTTAATTTTCTATCGGATGCCCTTCAAGTGGCTCTGGACCCCAAATTGATGACCTCTCAAGGGAAGTCTGACAAGTCTTACGAAAGTGAGGTGAGAAAGGCCGCTTATGAATATAGTCGAGGTTGAACATTTGAAAGTATGGGACACCAATACAGACAAAGTGATCATTCATAACAGTTCATTTCAAGTCAAACAGGGAAGCTGTATGGCTATTGTGGGGGAAAGTGGAAGCGGGAAGTCTGTCACGTGCAGGGCCATCATGCGACTGAACAAGCCGTGGATTCGCCAATCGGGCAAGATGTTATTCAAGGGCGAAGATCTGAATCAGCTTTCAGAACCGGAGATGCGGCGTAAGCGGGGCAAGCATCTGTGTATGATTTTGCAGAATGGCATGAGTGCATTTGATCCCTCCTGTGTCATTGGTGTGCATATCCGGGAGACACTTCAGCAGCATTTTGGCTGGAACACCCGCGAGATTGAGCGGAAAATCATCCATGCCATGGAAAGCGTCATGCTCAGACATCCGCGCGAGATTCTGAATCAATATCCACATCAGCTGTCCGGTGGGATGCTGCAGCGAATCATGATTGCACTGGCATTGGTGCTTGAGCCCGATCTGATTATTGCGGATGAGCCGACAACAGCACTGGATACGATCTCCCAATATGAAGTGGTGGAGCAATTGATTCAATTACGCGAACGCGTGGGCTGTTCCATGATGTTCATCTCCCATGATCTCGGCGTCGTGCAGAAGATTGCAGATGACGTGATGGTCATGAAAGACGGCAAGATCGTCGAGCGTGGCAGCATGCATTCTGTTTTGACACAGCCTAAGCATGCCTATACGCAGTATCTGGTCTCTACCCGGCTTGAGCTGAGCAATCATTTTAAGGCGTTGATGCAGGGGGACTCATAGATGCTAAAGGTGGAAGGTATCGAAAAATCATATAACCAGGGCGGACTGTTCTCCAAGCACCAACAACAAGTGTTGAAACAGGTTACCTTTGAATGCCAGCATGGCGAATGTCTGGGCATCATCGGTGAAAGCGGAAGCGGCAAATCTACATTGGGCCGTCTGATTCTCGGCATTGAACGGCCGGATCGTGGAATGATCTCGCTGGATGGTAAAGACGTACAGGATCGACGTGCACGGATGGGTAACATCAGCGCCGTTTTTCAAAATTATACGTCTTCCATCAATCCATTTCTTACCGTGGAAGCTGCCATTATGGAACCCATGCAAGCGCAGCAAAAGCTGCGGAAGGATCAGGGCAACTCGGCGAAGGTCGATCTGCTGCTGAACCAAGTTGGATTGGACTCCGCCTATAGATCCAAATATCCGCATGAACTGTCCGGCGGGGAGGCACAGAGAGTGTGTATAGCCAGGGCCATCTCCACCGCCCCCAAATGCATTGTGTTCGATGAAGCGATCAGCTCACTGGACGTGTCTGTCCAGATTCAGGTGCTGCAATTGTTGAAAGAGCTTAAGGAAATCTACAAGCTAAGCTATGTCTTTATCACGCATGATATACAGGCGGCAGCCTATATCTGTGACAGGGTGATCATTTTCAGAGAGGGACAGGTTGTAGAGATCGTTCCAATCAAGCAACTCAAAGACGTACAGTCCGACTATGCGAAGAGATTATTGAATCATTTAATACCATTTTAGGGGGAATACCCATTGTGAGTGGAGCGATGTCTTGGCCTTTTTTGCGCTTGTACATATTGGTTCTTCTTTATTTCAGTGCCAATGCCATTCTTAACGTGATCATCCCATTGCAAGGGGAGTTCTTGGGCGCGAGCGGTACAATGATCGGACTGATCATGGGCGCTTATATGTTCACAACCATGTTTTTCAGACCATGGGCAGGTCGGATGATTCAAAAGTACGGACCAATCAAAATATTGCGTCTGATTCTGATTATCAATGGATTTGCGCTGATTTTATATCCCTTTACGGGACTCGGCGGTTATTTGGTTGCTCGTATTTTGCAAGGAGTTTCCACAGCGTTCTTCTCCATGGCTTTACAGATTGGCATTATTGATGCCCTTCCGGAGAAAGATCGCTCTCAGGGGATTTCATATTATTCACTCTTCAGTTATATTCCGGGAATCGTGGGGCCTGTTATCGCGTTAGGAATCTGGCAGGCGGGAGGCATGGATTATTTTACAGTGGTTCTGATCGGCATTGCCGTCTGTACCGGCGTCTTCGGGTACACCGCCAAAATGGAACCAAACAAGGAGCAACCTGCTGAGAATCTTTCGGAGCAGAACGTCAGTATGTGGGAATCCTTTGGTCAGTTGGTGAAGAATCCGTTTCTGTTTCGATGCAGTGTGTTAATGCTCGCCGCTTCCGTTGTGTTTGGTGCGATTACCACCTTTATCCCGCTGTATGCGAGTCAAGTACCAAATGGGAATGCGGGTGTGTATCTGATGCTTCAGGCCGGGACGGTGGTGCTGGCTCGAATCATGCTTAGGAAAAGGATTCCGTCTGATGGCAGTTGGCATTCTCCTTTCATGATGGGCACCATGTGTTTGCTCGTCGTAGCTGCGCAATGTGTCAGTTATGCCGTGACAGGAGGCGTAGTCTTTTTCTATGTGGGGGCTGTATTCATGGGAATTGCTCAGGCGATCCTGTATCCAACACTTACGACCTATTTGTCTTTTGTGTTGCCTAAGCTGAATCGGAACGTCCTGATCGGGTTATTTATCGCGATGGCGGATCTGGGTATTTCTCTGGGTGGTGTGATTATGGGACCCGTTGCTGACTTCTCTTCCTATTCATTTATGTACAGGATGTGTGCTATCCTAGGAGCGGTAATGATCGTTTTTGCCTATGAACGGCGTAGACCCGTGACAGGTACATCTGTGAGTTGACTGCCAGAAGAGAAAGTGGTGACGAACGTTTGAAGTCTTCGATGACTGCAACATCCAATGGAAAATTAAATCCGGTATCCTTTTCATTTATCCGGTTTTATATGCTGGCCTTTTTGTTTTTTGCGGCGAATTCGGCTTTGACGATTATTCTGCCTTTGCGAAGTGAAGCCGCCGGATTGAATCAGGCTGAGATCGGTCTGATGATGGGGGCGTATATGTTCACCTGTATGCTCTTGAGACCTTTCGCAGCACAGCTGCTGGGTAAGCATGGCCCATTTCGTGTGATGCAATGGCTATTGCTTTTACATGCCGGAACGCTGCTGTTATTTGTTGTTTTTGGTGTGGAGACGTATCTGTGGCTGCGGGCCTTGCAAGGGGTGGCTACGGCCTTTTTCTCTATGACCATGCAGGCAGGCATTGTGGAAAAGCTGGAGGACAAAGACCGGGCACAAGGGCTGTCCATGTACACCCTGTTTACGATGGTTCCTTCTCTGGTCATTCCGATCCTTGCCATACAAATCTGGGAAAATGCCAGTGATCTGGCGTTTACGCTGCTAATGATCGGACTGGCGGCTCTGCCACTTCTGATTGGATATAATGTGGATCTGCCACGGAGTACCGTGCAGAACAAATCGTATACCTTGGGTGACATGTTTCGTTCATTCGGCGGCATTTGGCGCAGTACACCACTGCTGATCAGCAGTGTAGTGATGTTATTTACGTCCTGCGTTTTTGGGGCAACAGCGACCTTCCTTCCCTTGTATATGGTATCCAGCGGAATGGCAAGTGCAGGCGTGTTTCTGACGATTCAGGGATTGGTTGTCATTCTGTGCAGGTTTGTTTTGCGTAAAAAAATTCCGTCTGACGGCAGCTGGAATACCTGGCTTATGGCAGGGCTGATGCTGTGTGCAGCAATGGGAACCCAGCTGCTCAGTCTCATGGAGATTATCGGGCCACTGGTGTATCTTTCTGCGGTGTTTAGCGGTTTTGCTCTGGCATTGTTGTACCCGACATTAACCACATACTTGTCTTTTGTGCTGCCTGCGGATTCCAGATATGTACTCATGGGCATCTTCATGTCCTCGTATGACCTCGGATTCTCTCTGGGTGGACTGGCAATGGGGCTTATTGTGCAGGTGAGTTCATATTCGACCATGTTCATGATCTGTACATTGCTGTCTATTGCAGCGATGGTTCTGGTGCTGGTGTTCAGGCAACGGATGGAAGCGGGCAATAAGGCTAGATCTGTGGCAGCAAGCTGAATAGTAAAGTAAAGGCTCATGAACTGAATTTTCCGGCACGTATCATTAGGATACAAGCGGCAGGAGACAGATCATGGGTCTTTTTTATATCTTAAAATTTATAAGTTTTCAAAGGATCTGAACAGTTCAATTATCTTAAGAAAAACTTTAACTGAACACGGTCTACCTTCTCTGAAAGTACGTCGATAGATGTTTTTCTTATCCATTTTTCTGGAGTATTTCGTAAAAATAGTTTGACAACGACTGTGCAACAGGATTATAGTCAATGTTGTTAATCGTAATAATTACTATTAAAGTCTGGGTTACGCAGACTGCACATATAAGGAGTAGATTTCTATGACACAAAAGCAAATTCCGGTAACCGTACTAAGTGGTTACCTCGGTTCAGGGAAAACAACCGTTTTAAATCACGTGTTGAACAACAGACAAGGGCTTAAGGTTGCCGTAATCGTCAACGACATGAGTGAGGTGAATATCGATGCTGCGCTGGTTAAGGGGGAGGCAACCTTGTCTCGAACCGAAGAGAAGCTGGTGGAGTTATCGAACGGCTGTATCTGCTGCACCTTGCGGGATGATCTGATGCAGGAGATTGAGAAGCTGGTGAATGAAGGCAAGTATGATTATATTTTGATCGAATCCACTGGTATCAGTGAACCTGTTCCTGTCGCACAGACCTTTACATATGCGGATGAGGAGTCGGGCATTGACCTGACTAGCCTGGCCAGACTGGACTGTCTGGTAACTGTGGTGGATGCCAATCGATTCTGGCATGATTTTGGATCAGGACAGAGTCTTCTGGATCGTAATCAGGCGACCGGAGATGAGGACACCCGTGACGTCGTAGACTTGTTGATTGATCAGATCGAAACCTGTGATGTACTGCTGCTGAACAAATGTGATCTGGTCGATGACACCGAGCTGAATAAACTGGAAGGCATCATCCGCAAGCTACAGCCTAATGCCAAAATCATTCGCACTGAGAATGGACAGGTGAATCCGTCTGAGATTCTGAATACAGGCCGTTTTGATTTTGAAAAGGTGAGCATGTCCGCTGGATGGATTCAGGAGCTGGAGAAGGAGTCGCATACACCGGAAACGGAGGAATATGGCATTGCTTCCTTCGTTTATCGCCGCAGAAAGCCATTCCACCCTTCCCGTCTGGCTGAATTCATGAGTTACTGGCCGGAAGAAGTGGTACGTGCCAAAGGCTTGGTATGGCTTGCCGCCCAAGGAGATGTTGCTGCAAGCCTGAGTCAGGCAGGACCATCCATTCAATTTGGTCCTGCGGGACATTGGATCGCGGCTTTGCCGGGAGCAGACAAAGAAGAAATTTTGCGTAACGAGCCGGATGTTCATGAGAAATGGGATGCCCAGTGGGGAGATCGCCAGACGGAGCTTGTCATGATTGGAATCGACATGGAACGTGCCAGTATTGAAGATGAGCTGGACCAGTGCTTGCTCAGTGATGAAGAAATGCTGGCCGACTGGGGCCATTTTGATAATCCCCTACCATGGCCTGTGGAAGCTGTATAAGTCGGAAGATGATGTTCTGTATTTGGAGTAGAGCAGTATCACCACGTAAACTAAATTCAAGGGATAAAGGAGCTGGATTTTCATGGCTAAAAAATCAAAAGTGGTACGTGAGAAGCAACGCCAAGCGATCGTGGCGAAATATGCGGATCTGCGCCGGGAATTGAAGGAAAATGGGGATTACGAAGCCTTGCAGAAATTGCCGCGTAATGCATCTCCGACCAGACTGAAGAACCGTTGCGAAGTGACGGGCCGCCCGCGGGGTTATCTACGCAAGTTCAAGGTGTCTCGAATCAAGTTCAGAGAACTGGCCCATCAAGGACAGATTCCAGGTGTAACTAAATCCAGCTGGTAAAATGATCAAGGGATGTGGCTGACCATCTTTGCATGAAGGCAGATTGTTGTGTGTTTGGCTACATGCGGTGTGTAGAGCAGGGTGTTATTTTGCTGAAAGGGTGTGCATCTTCATGTTGGACTTGTTTACGTTACGAAGAATTCAGTCCGTAATGAACGGATATATTCATGAGAAGGTACCTGCGCCACTGCGTACGATGGTGAAGTTGACATATGAGATGAATGACAATGAACTGATCCTGACCGAAGAAAGACCCGCCGAGGAACGGTATCAATGGGATAAGATGCACATTGCCCGATTCTACTGGGAAGAAAATCAGTGGAAAGTGTATGCCAGAGATGAACAAAGCAGCTGGAACCCGGTAGATATTATTACACCTTGTTCTGATTTTGAGGATATGCTTGAACAGGTGGAACGGGATGAGGCTGGACTGTTCTGGCGTGAGTAAGGGCAACGATGACGAGGATACGAATGAGCACTTATGAAAAATGAGCGAAGAAGACTCTGTATGTTGTATGCAGTGTCTTCTTTTGCGTCAGCTTGATTAAGAAATATGTGCCGTGCCTATAACGAATGATTGTGCATCATTCGAAATTGCATGGGTGTTACGTTTTCCTGGGTTTTAAAACATCGGATGAAATAGCTCGACTGTGAAAATCCTGTTTCCAGCGTAATTTGTTTAATGGAAAGGTTGGTTGTCGCAAGCAGCCGCTTTGCATGGAGTAATCTGGATTCCATGAGGAATTCCGGGAAGGAGATGCCAAACGTCTGACTGAACTTACGGCTAAAGTACGTTGTGCTGTATCCGGCAATTCCCGCTACATGTTCAAGCGTGATGTGCTCGTTACTATGGGAACGAATATAATTCCCAGCTTCACGAATTCGCTCTGAAGTGTGATTAAGCGAAACATTGATTCGGCTCGCCGCGGATTGCAATCGGGTCAGAAGCTCATACAGCGTAGCTGCCATGCTGTGTTCGTCCTCCACTTGATAACCTCTTCCGAGCCCCATTAATCGATCCATGAGCGCGGTAACCACCGGGAAGTTGGAACATTGAAACAGCCATGGCTCGTCAACGCCTTTTCCATTTAACAATTCTTCGAGACGAACGCCGTAGAAGTGAATCCAACGAATACTCCAAGGATCATCCGAATCGGAGTAGTAGGTTTGTCTGAGACCGGGGCCATAGAGGAATCCCTGCCCTTGCATTAACTCATACCGTGTGGTTCCGGTGTCAAGGAATCCTTTGCCGCTGAGTACAAGGTGCAGGTTGTAACATTGATCCAAGTTAATTTCAGTAGTGCCATATTCTCGATGCACACGATGCTTCGGAAAGTCACTGTACCCTCCAATAAAATCGGGAAAGCATACATGTCTTGGGAAAATCGGCTTGGGGAGAAAGATGTGTTCTTTCACGTGCATCCTCCATTTGAACGCAATATTTTTATGTAATCAATGCAAATAGATTCAGCCAACTGTGATTTGAATCTATAGTAATGACAATATTTTATTATAAGTCGCATAATCTTGTCATTTATTATAAGTGAAGGTTCCAATAGAATGGAGGCAATATGGCAGGTTAAGGGGGCAAATGAAGATGGCAAAGTCTATACATATGGATGAATTGAAAATGGGGGTCTGTTATTACCCTGAGCATTGGTCGGAAGCGTTGTGGGAGGACGATTTCCGCAGAATGCGAGAGATGAATATTACTGTTATTCGGATGGCTGAATTCGCATGGTCTATCTTTGAACCGGAAGAAGACCAGTTTGATTTTAGTTTTTTCCAGAAGGCAATGGATCTGGCACATCAATATGGTTTGAGCGTTATTTTGGGAACACCAACTGCAACTCCACCAGCGTGGTTAACCTCAAAATACCCTGAAGTATTAAATGCGAATAAAGACGGCGTATTGTATCAACACGGCATGCGACGCCATACCAACTACAGCAGCCCCATCTACAGACAGCAATGTGAAAAAATCGTGCGTAATATGGTGATTGCCTATAAAGATCATCCGGCTCTCATTGGCTGGCAGATCGATAACGAATTCAATTGCCATATGGATGTGTTTTACGCTGAGGCAGATCATGTCGCTTTCCGTGAATGGCTTAAGGATCGTTATGAATCATTAGAGAATCTGAACCAGGCTTGGGGAACCGTTTTCTGGAGTCAGACCTATACCGACTGGGAGCAAGTCCACCTTACCCGAAATATGGTCAGTCCATCGCCAAATCCTCATTTGGCATTGGATGAAAAGAGATTCATCTCAGCCAATACTATTTCATTTGCCAAGGTTCAGGTGGACATTATTCGGGAACTGGACCCGAAACATTGGATCACAACAAACGGTACGTTTGGGCACTTGGATAATCATGAAATGACAGAGGACTTATTGGATTTCTTCTCCTATGATTCGTATCCACAGTTTGCCACGATCTTCCCGGGGACAGACGACAATTCGTTACAGGACCGGGCCTGGAGCATGAAACTGTCCAATGTACGCAATATGTCACCGAACTTTTGCGTCATGGAACAGCAGTCTGGGCCAGGAGGCTGGGTAGATAGTATAGGCATGGGCACACCAAGACCGGGGCAGATCCGATTATGGTCATATCAATCTGTTCTCCACGGAACAGATCTGCTTGTCTACTTCCGCTGGCGGACGGCAACATTCGGTACCGAGATGTACTGGCATGGCATCAATGATTACCACAATCAACCCAACAGAAGGGTACGCGAGGTTGCGCAAGTAGGCGAAGAGTTTGCCAAGATCGGGCGCGTTATTGCGGGCACTACTTATCAAGCCAATGTTGCGATCCTGCAGGATTACGATAACATCTGGGACGGAGAATTGGATGAGTGGCACGGTCCGCTTCAGCAACAGAGTGTACGCTCCTGGTATAAGCAGCTCCAGTATCGTCATATTCCGACGGATCTGGTGACCCTGCAATCCACGACAACATTGGAGACGTTATCCGAATATAAGGTGATCATCTATGCTCACCCGGCCATCATGACAGACGAGACAGCAGAACTGCTGCAAGCCTATGTCAGTCAAGGGGGCACCCTGTTTTTCGGTGCACGCACCGGTTATAAGGATCTCAAGGGACATTGTTATATGAGACCGTTCCCAGGGGCTGTCGCTGAGTTGTGTGGTGTAACCGTAGAGGACTTCACCTTAATCAAAGGAACTGTTTCTGCAGCTGATTTGCAATGGACTGGGGAGAGTAAGCGACTTCAGGAAGGAACACCCACCGCCGGATTTAACGAAGTTCTTCATGTGGAGCATCCCGACGTACAGGTCGTGGCCGAGTATGCATCCGAATATTATGCAGGTAGTCCTGCATTGACCAAACGTACGGTGGGTCAGGGGCAGGTATGGTATTATGGTGCGGCTTACAATGAACCGGTCGTCGATGCTCTTCTGGATGAAATCGGGCTAGTCTCGCCTGTGGATGATCTAGTGGAGGTGCCGTCCGAAGTTGAGCTTGGGATCCGTTCCGGTAAGGATAAAGCTTATGTATTTTTACTCAACTACTCGGATCACCAAGTGGCAATCCAGCTTAAAAAGCAAGCCAAAGAGTTGCTGTCGGGTACAACGCTTCAGGATGAGATCAGCATGCCTACGTATGGTGTGTTCATTTTTGAGATTGATCTACCATATTAATCCATCCATTCATCCATATCATGACTTATATATATACAAAGAAATACCAAAAACGCCTTGCATCCATTGCAAGGCGTTTGATATATGCATGATGTGATGTGTAACACACGTTGAGCATGAACTGTTATGGACTGCATTTGGTATAACTATGCTTCATACAAAATTTCACCTGTTCGCGATACATCATAGCCCTCGAATGATTGCAGTTCCTGTCTGAACTCAGGCGATTGGAGAATTCGCAGCACCGATTCTGTCCAGGCTTCATTACCCTGCTTCCTCAGCATGACCAGATCATAGCGTTCCTGAACGAGAGGGATAAAATCAACTTGGCCCACAAGTCGTGCAGCTTTCTCAATGCCAACTCCGACATCGGCTTCGCCAGAACTCACTTTGGCAGCCACGCCCATGTGACTGGTTTCTTCCATTTCATATCCGATCAGGCCTGCGGCAGAAATACCATGCAACCGAAGTTGCTCATCCAGCAATACCCGCGCACCAGAACCCTTCTCCCGATTAGCTAGTCTTAGTTCAGGCTTGCTCAGATCGGTCCAATGCTGCAAGTTCTGCGGGTTGCCACGCTGTACATATAGCCCGGCGGGACGTGACAGCAGGTTTACCACAACATAGGATCGTCCTGTCAGAATTTTGCGAATATACGGCAGATTATACTCAACGGTATCTCCGTCGAGCAGATGGGTGCTGACCAGATCGGATTCACCACGATACATTGAGATAAGTCCGTCCAGACTGCCCATGAACGAGCGCAGCGGACGAATGTCCCGGGTTTGTTTTTCCATATGGCGCATTAGGATATCCAGACTGACATCCTGACCTGTTATGACCAGATGCCGTGGTGCAGAAGTCATTGTATGGGTAGAACTCGCTTGTAAGGAGTTTTCCTGAGCATCAACATGACCTGGCTGAGTCCCTGATACCGAGGTCTGAACCGTATTGGGGATACGCTGACCTGAGGACTGGAGTTGCTTGGATCGGCGTTTATATGCCTCCAGATCCGTTGCATCAATTCGCATTTGTTTACCCACACGGTAGGCGACAAGGTCTCCCTTTTTGATCAGGTCATAGACTGTCAGTTTCGATATTTTGAGCAGCTTGGATATTTCTTCGGTTGTGTAGGATTGCTCCTCCGTCATAAGTGAAGATCCTCCTTCAAAGATATAGATCCGATCATTCATCGTAATGGAATGTTTCTTGTACTATATCATTAATTGAGGTGTGCCATAAACCTGAGAACACGCAAGAAACGCAGAAGACAGGTAACAAAAATCAATTGTGATTGAAATCACCTTCCCATTTTTTTGGTCTTGTGTATAATTAGATATAATTAATTATAACTAGTTATAACCAAAGATAACGTTGGGGGAGAACTGAATGAGAAAGAGAATCGGATATATTTTGGGAAGTATGTCACTGGGACTGGCTCTAGTATTGGCTGGTTGTGGCGCAAGCACGATCACTACGGATACATCCACGGGTGCAGAAGGAACGACTTCAACGCCAGCGGCATCAGGTGAAGGTTCATCAGCGGGCAACAGTGATCCTCAGGAAACGGTAGATCTGACGATCTCGGCGGCTGCCAGTCTGACCGATGCGATGAAAGAGATTGAAGCCAATTATGAGCTAGCTAATCCTTATATAGAACTTAATTTCAACTTTGGCGCCTCGGGTGCCTTGCAACAGCAGATTGAACAGGGCGCCCCGGCTGATATCTTTGTATCGGCGGCAACGAAAAATATGAATGCGCTAGTGGATGAGAACCTGATTGCATCAGGCGATCAGAAGAATCTGCTACAGAATTCACTGGTGGCGATTTTGCCAGCAGATGGGACCAATACCGTAACCGGCGAAACGGATCTTACCAATGACTCCATCAAGACGGTAGCGATTGGCATTCCGGAAAGTGTGCCTGCGGGAACCTATGCCAAGGAAGCTCTGACCAATGCCAAGCTGTGGGATGAACTGGAAAGCAAGCTAGTGCAGGGGAAAGACGTTAGACAGGTCCTTCAATATGTAGAGACAGGTAATGCAGATGCCGGATTTGTATATAAAACGGATGCTCTTACTTCAGATCAGGTGAAAATTGCGTTTGAGGTGGACAAGAACAGCTACACACCCGCCAATTATCCGATAGGCATTATTGAAGGAACGAAACACCGCACAGAGGCCGAACAATTCTATGCGTATTTGCAAACCCCTGAAGTACTGGATATCTTCGTGAAATATGGATTCACAATTCCGGAATGAATATGAACGCCATAGACTGGTCCGTATTCTGGTCGCCGGTGCGCCTGTCGCTTCAGGTTGCGCTGTTATCCAGCGTGGTGGCCACTGTGTTCGGAATTGCGGTAGCCTGGAAGATGTCACGTACTTCATTTCGGGGAAAGATTCTGCTGGAAACGGCATTTATGCTGCCACTAGTCCTTCCACCAACGGTGGTCGGATTTCTGTTACTTGTCATACTGGGGCGTAAAAGTCTGCTTGGACAATGGATTGAAGCCATATTCTCTGCACCGGTTATTTTCACCTGGTGGGCTGCGGTGATTGCTGCGGTGGTGGTTGCTTTTCCACTCGTGTATCAGACCATGAAATCGGGATTCAGTGGTGTCGATCGGGATCTGGAAGATGCGGGTCGTTCGATTGGGGCGAATGAGTGGCAGGTCTTTCGTTACGTTTCCTTGCCGCTCGCAGCCAGAGCGCTGATGACCGCCTTCATCCTGGGCTTTGCCCGGGCACTCGGGGAATTCGGAGCGACACTGATGATTGCAGGCAATATTCCGGGCAAAACACAAACGGTACCCACGGCAATCTATGTCGCTGTGGATTCAGGCAATCAGACCATGGCTTGGGCATGGACTGTTTCCATTATCATCATCTCGTTTATCATGTTATTGATGACCAGACAGCAGCGAGATGGTAAAAACGACTGAAATTTAAATAGATATACGATATATTTCATCACGTAAAACCCGTTTTAAGGAAAAAACTTCTTCCTTAACGCGGGTTTTTATCATATATTTCATATGCATTAATATCAAATGTTAACTGAATTGGAACGAATGGAAATGTAAAGCTGTTTTAACATAAAAAAATAAAAAAAATTCCAAAATTTAATCATTCAGTACTCGCTTTCAGTGGGCTTGTTCCTGTAAGATAGAAGTAATTGATTCCAGCCAAGTACTGAAATAAGGAGAGACGACGATGAACACTAGACCTGATTGCGGCGTTTCGTTGCAAATCGATGACTATCTGGATCTTTTGCATTTTGCCATCCAAATTCAAGATCAGGAATGGCAGCAATCCTTAATCCACCAACTTAAAATATTTCAGACGGCGACGGACCAGCAGCGCACACCTGAAGAGGAATTATGGACAAGGTTCGATTATATTAACAGTAAACTTACTGGTCTGTGCCATCAGATTCATGCCGCTCATTCCATGGATGAACGCAAGAAGTTCGAGGAACGGATCGGCCTCTTGCAATTACAGCGAGTGGAAGTTGCACGTAAAATTAAATGGGCAAGTCGCAGATAGATGAGAGAGTAAAGCAAGATATGGTGTAACGCCAAAAAAATATAATTGAACGAGAGTCATACATCAAGAAGCCATCCACCAATGATATTGGGGATGGCTTCTTCGTGTACGATAGAGAAGTTCTATAACCTTATCAGAATGTCCTATTAGTTTAGTTATTGCCCAAAGATAAGTTGTAATGATATTCTTTGTTCAACCTAATTCCGACTATACAAGTAAGAATGGTTTGTTAATGAGATATCGGAATGGGAGCACACATCATATTTGCTGTGATAACAGCCTGTGGAGGAGATTGGGAATGGTTAAAAAACGGGGGATTCAACAATTCCGGACAGCACTGCTGTTCATTACAATGCTGGCGGTTCTGGCTGGATGCAGCACAGGTACTGCAAGCAATGAGTCAGAATCTGCTTCGGCAGCAGGCGATACCAAAGTGAAAAAAATCATTGTAGGAACAGGTACACAGTTCCCGAATGTCTGCTTCATTGATGAAAATGGCAAGTTAACAGGTTATGATGTGGAATTGATCCGGGAGATCGACAAACGTTTGCCTGACTACGAATTCGAATTCAGCACTATGGATTTCAAAAACCTGCTGCTGAGTCTGGAAACGAAAAAAATTGACTTGATCGCTCACCAGATGGAAGTAAATGAAGAGAGACAGGCCAAGTTCCTGTTTAATGATGAAGCCTATAATATTTTCCCAAATAAAATTGTCGTCAGTCAGAAAAATGAGGAAGTCAAATCGATTGAGGATCTGAAGGGGAAAAAACTGATTGTCGGCGCTACGAGTAATGCGGCTGTACTTGCTGAGAAATGGAATGCAGCGAACGGTAACGGCATTGATATCGTCTATTCCGGAGCAGGTGAGGATACCATTACCCAGATCAAAACAGGCCGGGTGGATGCAACGATCAGCACTCAGTTTGCCATTGATTATCAGAATAAAGCGGTGGATGCCCAGTTGAAAACGGTGGGAGATGCCCTCTCCAACTCCAAAGTGTATTTCATTCTGAACAAGGATGAGCAGGAGCTCAAAACCAAAGTGGACGAAGCGCTCAAATCGATCAAAGAAGATGGGACATTAGGCAAGCTGAGTACAGAGTGGCTTGGGGCTGACTATACGGTTGAAGAGTAGTCTGAGAGAGGTGTGCAGCGGTCATGGGAAAATCATTTGATCTGTCATTGGTTCTGGATTTCATCCCGGAACTGCTACGATATTTGCATATAACACTGATTGTATTGGGTGGCTCCATCGTGCTCGGACTGGTGGGCGGCGTGCTTCTGGCCGTTCCCCGTCTGTATCGGATTCCGGTACTAAGCCAGCTGGCTACCCTGTACGTCTCATTCATGCGGGGCACACCGATCCTGATCAAATTGTTCCTGGTGTATTACGGACTTCCCGAGTTGCTCAAACCGATTGGCATCGACCTGTCGAGAACCGACCCGTTGTTATTTGTCATTGTGACCTATGCGCTTAGTGATGCGGCATCCTTTGCCGAGATCTTTCGCGGAGCAGTGCGCAGTGTGGACAAAGGTCAGACGGAGGCAGCCTATGCTGCGGGTATGACGACATTCCAGTCTTTTCGGCGGATTGTCGTTCCGCAGGCACTGATTGTTGCTTTTCCGAACATGGCCAATACGTTAATCGGTTCTCTAAAGGATACGTCACTGGCGTTCTCCATCGGTGTTATGGATATGGTGGGCAGAGGGCAGACGTTAATCTCCGCCACATCCCACGCACTTGAGGTATATATCAGTCTGTCTGTGGTCTATTATGTCATTGTCATTGTACTGGAAAAAGGATTTGCCGTTGCAGAACGCAGACTACAGCGTCATGAACGCAAGAGGGTTGTACACAAATCGACCGTTCGCGCCAAACGCCTGAAACGAATAGAGGGGTGAGCATATGTCGATTGATCTCCAGTTTATCTATACCTCTTTTTTTCAAATTCTGAAGGCATTGCCACTGACACTCGTCATTACGATTGTTCCGTTGATTGCAGGCTTCGGAATTGGTCTGGCTACGGCTCTGATCCGTATTTATCGTGTGCGGTGGATTCATCGCATTGCTGACTTCTACGTTTCTTTCCTGCGTGGAACACCGATGCTGATGCATCTATTCCTCATCTATTATGGTATTCCGATGATTATTGATAAGCTGTCGGAACGTTACGGTTGGGCTTTCCAATCTTCATCGATCCCGATTCTCGTATTTGTACTCATTGCCTTCTCGCTTACTGCGGGCGCCTATATGTCCGAGATTATCCGTTCAGGCATTCTTGCCGTTGATATCGGTCAGATGGAAGCTGCACACGCTGTGGGTATGAGCACATTCCAGGCTTTAAGGCGCATCATCATTCCTCAAGCGATCGGGGCGGTATTGCCTAATCTGTGCAGCATGTTTGTCGGGTTCCTGCATGGATCAACACTCGCCTTTACCGTGTCACAGATGGACATTCTCGGTAAAGCGGATGTGGTGGCATCCGTCAGTCTGAAATTTCTGGAGGCCTTTATCGCCGCCGCGTTCATCTACTGGGGGCTGACCCTCATTGCCGAGCGGATCACTGCTTTGCTTGAGCGTCGGGTTGCCGTGTACAGCAAAGGAGGCGTGTCATGATTACACTAACGAACATACACAAAACATTTGGCAAGCAGGATGTATTGAAGGGGATTGATCTGACGGTGGAGCAGGGTGATGTCGTTGCGATCCTTGGACCGAGTGGATCAGGTAAAACAACGCTGCTGCGCTGCGTCAATTTTCTGGAACGTGCCGATGAGGGTGAGGTCCAGATCAGTGGATTGACCGTATATTGCAAGCATGCACGCAAACATGACATTGTGCAATTGAGACGGAAAACGGCGATGGTCTTCCAGCATTATAATCTGTTCAAACATAAGACGGTGCTTGATAACGTCACGGAGGGTTTGATTATTGCCCAGAAAATATCCAAAGCTGATGCCCGTACACGTGCCTTACGTGTGCTTGAACAAGTCGGACTCTCTGCCAAAATCAATGAATATCCAAGTATGTTGTCCGGTGGACAACAGCAGCGGGTAGGAATCGCCAGAGCACTGGCACTGAATCCCGAGGTGATTTTGTTTGATGAACCGACCTCGGCGCTGGACCCCGAGCTTGTAGGGGAAGTGTTGTCTGTCATCCGCTCCATTGCTCAAGAGGGGATTACCATGATTGTGGTCACCCATGAAATGGGGTTTGCTCGTGAGGTGGCAAATCGGGTTGTTTTCATGGACGGGGGTTCCATTGTAGAGGAAGGAACCCCGGAAGAGGTATTTGTGCGTCCCAAGCAGGAACGGACTCGCCAATTCCTCAGTCGGTATTCTTCTGACTGGAGTTATGTCATCTGACGATATAGGCGCAAGCTGTAGTAACTGACGATCCCGGCCCGGCATATGCTGTAACAGGCAAATGCTGATAGGCCGGGTTTTTCTATGGGTGAAGCAGGCCGTGACGGTAAGGAGGAGGACCATGCAGAGCAAAATCGATGAAATCATCACACATATTGCACACTCTCACCAGCAGATCGCACGTGTGCTGGATGCCAAACGCCAAGTCGCTGTGCGCATGTCTGAAATCATCAATCATTTGCCAGATATCGAACCGGAGTTGGATGGCGTTGACGGTCTGCTGGATAGCTCTGGGCAAATCAACAAAAGCATTATCTCTTACTTGGGAGGCCTTGCAGATCTGGAAGAGGCTGTAGCCGAAACGCTGACCCAAGTCATGCGGGAGATCGCGGTTCAAGAGGAAGAATAAGCCCGGAAGGCGGGTGAAGGAACATGAGTAGAGAACAGAGCCTCATTCTGATGCTGGACGCAGCAGCCAAGATGCAGTGGAATATTGCCCTGATTCTGGAGGCAAAAGCGATTGAGGCCGAGAAGGTACGGAACTGGACGCTGAATCATTTGAATGGGGATACTTTTCTGACGCATGGGGATCAGGTCGGCGAGCCACTCAAAATGCATGATCAGCTGGTGGAATTGCTGGAAGGTTTAACCCGGATGGAGACCGGACTGTGCAACAATCTCAAAGCGGTGATGGTACAGAACGACAGCGAAGATGGCGGCGGTATGGATGGTGGCATGTTTGGCGGCATGGATCTGGGAGACATGGGAAAATGAGTCTGATGCGGCGTGAGCAGGAAGCTAAACTGGCCCTCATTGAATCCATTGCACACAGTCAGCAGGCGCTGGCACGCATTCTGGACAGTGTAGCCAGTGTAACTGCTCATTCGGAAGTATCCGCCCGCAGTCTGGCCGAAAACATTCGTCTGCTGAGTCGCTATCAGGAAGAGATGTCTCGCATGGTAACGGGAATCAGGCTGGCTCGAATCCAGCATGGGGAGCCAGGCTTGCCGTGGCTCAAAGACCCCGAGTGTGCAATTCGTATCGTTCGGGATATACAGGAGGAATGATGACATGTTAAAGAAGAAGAAAATACGACTGAGAACCAAAAGAGCTTTGGTAACTCGTGGAGCCCGTCTGCGCAAAATTCGCAAGCTGCGTGCGCTCAGAGCCAAACGTGTTCTTCACAAACGCCCACTTAAAGGACGCAGTGCGTGGCTCAAAAAAAAGAAACGGACGGTACGGCGGTACCGGAGTCCGAAGCCTGTACAACCCATCGTCCCGGCTACCCCTACCGATCCGAATCCGGACGGTGCGTACAGCCAGGGATACAACGAGGCGTACAACGAGGGATTCAACGCGGGTTTCGCCAAGGGATTCGAGGACGGACATCAGCTGGCGTACAAAGCACAGTAACTGAGAAGATGGAATGAAGCTAGAAATGGAGCAGCGGAGCGTAGGGAAGACTACGTGAGCAACTGCACTGTTTCCGAAGCAACCTTCGTAAGCATCGGCTTATTTCGGCTGTATTCCATATTCGATGCTGGTGATGCCAAACAAATGATGATAGCCCGGGGGGACAGATCCCCCCGGGTTATTTGCATCGCCGCAAAAGCGGACATGCCCGTACAGGCGGATGTGGAGGGCAAGCGCCAATTTTGCGCCTTGCAGGACACCCGTCCATGATGCATCTGACCCCGAGGCATATCCTTTAGAGGGAAGACCAATCTCGGGGAGAGTCTGGAAGTGAGATCTCCTGAAGGAAGACAGGGTGAAGAATGTGGCAAAACGAAGACACCGTCCGCTAACTGAAGCGGAGACAGCTTACCGCGGCGGATATGCAGAAGGCCGCAGATTTGGCGGCTGTCAAGCCATGATGGAGCGGGTGCAGATGTTTGAACCGACCCTGCGGGACATGAAGGTGCTGTATATTCCGCAAGGGTTCGATGCCATCGATGAAGGTGTCACCCTGGCCCTGCAACAGTCTGTACGTGAATGCGTTGTTGGATCGCCAGCAACGATGTTGCAGGAAGCCAGTCAGCATCGGCCAGATGTTGTGCTCGTTATGAATGGTCTGCATGTGTTTCCCCCGGATCATCTGGAGCAGGTGAAGGGCATACGTGCACTCGGTATTCGAACAGCTGTGTGGTTTGTGGATGATCCGTATTTTACCGAGGATACTGTGTCCCTGTGTCAACACTATGATGTCGTGTTCACACATGAAGAGGCCGCTGTACCATTCTATCAAGGACATGGAGCGAACCGGGTCATCTATATGCCACTCGCAGTGAATCCGGGGATGTTTCAACCGCGTCGCGCGGCACCGCAGCATCAGCATGATATTTGTTTTATCGGTACCGGATTTTGGAACCGGATTGCCTTGTTTGATGAGCTGGCTCCATTTCTTGCGGACAAAAAGGTATTCATTGCAGGTAGTCAGTGGAACCGGCTGGCACGTTTTGATGTACTAGGCCGCTTCATCCACGAAGGATGGATTGCTCCGGGAGAGACAGTCGATTATTACAATGGCGCCAAGATTGTCATTAACATTCACCGGACTTGCGAGAATGGGGAAGACAATCGCAACACACATCATCTTGAAGGTCATTCCATTAACCCGCGCACGTATGAGATTAGTGCCTGCGGCACCATGCAGATTACGGATGCACGTGCGGATTTGCCCCGTTATTATAAGCCGGGATATGACATCGAGACCTTCACCAACGCAGCAGAACTTCAGCGCAAGATCCACTATTATCTGAAGCATGAAGAAGAACGACAGGCGATGGCATGGCGGGGACTTCTCACCACGATGAACCAGCACACGTTCACTCGCCGTATTGGTCAGTTGCTGGAACATCTGTAACCCCCGTCTGAAGTAACAGCACAACGAGTAACCTATCCCAAAAAATAAAGGAGTGGCGGTATGTCTCTCAAACACCGTAAAACCAAAAAGGTTCATGCACCGGTACTGAGCCTGGCTGATCAAGCGCGCAAAAATGGGCAACATGCCGGATATGACGCAGGTAAAGAAGAAGGATATCTGCGCGGTCGCGCCAACTATATTGTAAATTGTGCACAGGAACCGTTGCCTTTCCGACAAGTTCACGTGCTGTATGTATCTTCGGGTAAAGGTTTCCCATACTCCCCGTTGGATGAGGCCATCATGGCCACGCTACAGGGAATGGTAGCTCAGGTAACCCTCACGGATCCGCGTCAACCGGTTTCTGAGATTGCGCTGCAGACGCGTCCTGATCTGGTGCTTGTGTTGGATGGAATGGATATACCCATCGAGCATATCGATGCGATCCGCCAAGCCGGCATTCAGACGGCCATCTGGCTGACTGATGATCCGTACTATACAGACATGACGCTTGATATCGTCAAACATTTTGATCATATCTTCACGTTGGAACTGAACTGCATCGATTTATATCGACAAAACGGCTGCGCGTCAGTCCATTATCTCCCTTTTGCCGCGTTCACCAATCATTATTTTCCGATTACAACCCCTTCCCCGTTAAAACGGGATGTCAGCTTTATCGGCTCGGCTTATTGGAACCGGGTATACTTCTTTAATCCAATCATGCCTCAGTTGATGTCACACAATACAGTATTTAACGGAATCTGGTGGGACCGTCTGCCTGACTATACTGCCTATGGCGAGAAGATTGAACTTGGCCGCTGGATGAGTCCACAGGAGACCAATGATGTGTACAATGGCACCAAAATTGTCATTAACCTGCATCGATCCCACGAAGATGATTCCGTCAATAATAATCACCTCAAAATCCCGCCAGCCTCACCGAACCCAAGAACGTTTGAAATTGCCGCTTCCACAACACTACAGTTGACCGACGCAAGGGATGACATTACGCGTTTCTACAAACCGGGTGTGGAGATTGAGACGTATTCCTCGCCGCAGGAGTTACTCGAAAAGGTGGAATATTATCTTACGCATGAAAAGGAACGCCGTGAGATTGCCCTTCGTGGACTCGAGCGTACCCTGAAAGACCACACGTATGGCAAAAGAATTAATGAAATGTTAACCATCATATTCCCTTAATCCTGGCCGGGAGGAGGTGTGCACAGTACCCTGTATCGGATATCCGCATACAGGGTCCGTGCGGCCATGGCAACGAAACCAAAGATGATGTTATTTTCACATGTGTGCAATACTCGCAGCATTACAGGTGCAGAGAAGCTGCTGCTTCATTTTATGAGAGAGATCGGTACGATCTTTGAGTGTGTGCTCATTGTACCCCAGGATGGGAAGCTGGCAGGGCTTGCACGAAGATTCGGCATTCAGGTCAAAATATGCAATCTGCCGATGCTTCACGGTGTGTACACACCTTACCTGGGCATTGCAAATGATGCAGAGCAACTTCGCCATACACCAGCATATCAGGAAGTGGTCTCCCTCATACGGGAGACTGCTCCCGATCTCGTGTTAACGAATACCTGTGTCAATGTGATGCCGGCTGTAGCGGCGAAGTCGCTTCAGATTCCGATTATCTGGAAGATTACCGAGATCATTCATACGAATGAACATACAACCGAGGCGATTCAGATGATTGGTCGCTATGCAGACTGGATTATCGGTATATCCGAGACAGCGGTCGCTCCATTCCATCAAGCTGGCATGAGTGACAAACTAACCGTCATTTCGCCGACATGGGAACCGGCTCTGCCCGCACCGGACCGCTGGGTTCATCTGCGTGAGCGCAAGCGCAAGGAACTTGGTCTTAAGGCATCACAGACTTGTATCGGTTATATTTCTTCCTTTATATATGATGCCAAAGGGTTGAAACCTTTTGTGGATATGGCCTTGAGGATCTGTGAAACGCATTCGCGCTGTCGCTTCTGGATCATCGGGGCACCATCGGATAAAAAGTATTACGACGAGTGTGTATCACGGGTGAAAAAATCCGGGTATTCACGCCGATTTACCTTCACTACGTTTGAAGAGAACGTATCTCTGGCGTATAGCGCCATGGATATCGTGGTCATCCCAAGTATGGTCAAAGAAGGATTTGGCATGACCGCACTGGAGGGTCTCTATTTTGCCAAACCGGTCATCGCTTTCGCTCAGGGTGGACTGAAGGAATTAATGGAATCCGTAGGCAGTGGTGCATTTTTGGCCCCGCCCGGGGATACCGAAGCGCTTGTCACCTTGGCGACAACCTTGCTGAATGATTCGGAGCTGGCCTCGAATACGGGATGGCGCAATCGGGCAGAAGCGGAAAGGCTCTACGGGGTTGAAACCTACCGAACGAAATTGCATACGATGGTGACACAGTGGTTATTGCGTTTTCCCGGATGGTTTGCTTATATCCAACCTCCGAATGGACCTGTGTATACCCATGGGGAGGGAGGACTACGCACGGTACTGGTTCTGGAGCCGGTTACGGTTCGGGCCCTGTTATTCCCGCTGACGGTCATACAGGCGTTGCCACATTCCTCATTACCTCCGATTGCATTGGGTCAAGATGCCCCTGTAGCCTCAAGTACTGGCCCAGCTGCAAAGCTGATTCAACAGAGGGGCAAAACGCGGAAACGCCGTCGTAAGTCACTTGCATCTCATTCTCGCCGAGACCGTGAGGGGCTGAAACGTACTTCCGGAACTGGCCGACGTAAAGGGAGATCCCGTACAACGAAGGGACCACGTCCGCATATGGGCAAATCAGCCACCCGCAGACGCAAATCTGCCAAGGCGGGACGCAGCCGAGCAGGGCGCAAGGGTTCCAATACAAGATGAAGGCAGGGATTACGATGAAGATCATGACGGTGCTGGGTACGAGACCTGAGATCATACGGCTCAGCCTGATCATCTCCAAGCTGGACCAGTATGCGTCCAAACATATTCTGGTGCACACGGGACAGAACTTCACGGAAAGTCTCAGTGGTCTCTTTTTCAAGGAAATGGGCCTGCGCGCACCGGATTACGTTCTTCAGGATGAAGCGGCCTCTCTGGGACGACAGCTGTCCTCGATGTTTACGCAAATGGAAGATCTGATATTGCAGGAGAAGCCCGATAAACTGCTGCTGCTCGGGGATACCAATAGTGCATTATGTGCAGTATTGGCTGAGCGCATGGGTGTTCCTGTTATTCATATGGAAGCAGGCAATCGTTGCTTTGATCTGGATGTGCCTGAGGAGAAGAATCGCAAGGTTATTGATGCCATCTCCACCATTAATATGCCTTACACGGAACAGAGCAAGAAACATTTGGTCAGCGAAGGTGTACCAAGCAGGCGCATTGTGCTCACGGGCAATCCCATCTATGAAGTGATGCAGCACTATGACGCACAGGTGAACTCCAGCAAAATCCTCAAAAAGCTGAAGCTGAAGTCCGGGCAATATTTTTTGGTTACTGCCCATCGAGCCGAGAATGTGGATCATGCCCCTCATCTGCTGGAGATTATGAAAGGACTTAATCAGGTCGCAGAGGAACACGGGCTGCGTGTAATCTGCAGCATTCATCCGCGTACAGCAATTCGGATTGCGGAGCATCTGCAACTGGAGATGAACCCGCTGGTAGAGTTTCACGAGCCGTTTGGATTCTTCGATTTTGTGATGCTCGAACGTCATGCACGTTGTGCGCTCACGGACAGTGGTACGGTGCAGGAAGAGTGCTGCATTATGGGCGTGCCGACCGTAACCATGCGCCGAACTACCGAGCGTCCGGAAACGGTGGATTGCGGCAGCAATGTGGTCTCCGGTCTGGATGCGGCACGCATCGCTGATTGCGTGAAAGTCATGACGCAGATGTCCACTGATTGGGATTGCCCGCAAGGTTACAAAGCAACAGATGTATCCGGTAAAGTAGTTAAATTTCTGCTTGGAGGGAAAATGCATGTTTGAAAATAAGCGTATACTCGTGACTGGCGGTACGGGATCATGGGGTTATGAACTTGTGGCTCAACTGCTGCCCCAGCAGCCCAAAGAAATTATTGTATATTCCCGGAACGAGTCCAGCCAAGTGGCTATGAGTCGTGAATTTGAGGACCCACGTCTTCATTTCCGGATTGGAGATATTCGTGACAAGGATGCATTGACGGCGGCTTGCCAGCATGTGGACTATGTATTTCATCTGGCGGCACTCAAGCATGTTCCAGTGTGTGAAGACCAACCGTATGAAGCGCTCAAAACCAATGTGATTGGTACACAAAACGTGATTGAGGCTGCCATTGAAAACAAGGTGGAAAAAGTAATCTATATCTCGACTGACAAAGCTGCCAATCCGTCCAACTTCTACGGCATGACCAAAGCAATCGGCGAGAAATTAATTGTATATGCCAATTTGTTACACAGTGAAACCAAGTTTGTTACGGTACGGGGCGGAAATGTTCTGGGAACGAACGGCAGTGTGGTACATCTGTTCAAGAATCAGATTCGTCAGAAAGGCCAGGTCTCCATCACGGATATGAGCATGACTCGGTTCTTTCTCACGCTAAAGGATGCAATTACCCTGTTGTTCAAAGCCTCGGTGGAAAGTGTCGGCGGAGAGATCTTTGTCATGACGATGCCAACCTGCAAAATCGTGGATCTCGCGGAAGTGTTAATTGAAGATTCCGGTGTGGAGAATGTGGCCATTGTGGAACAGGGCATTCGTCCAGGTGAGAAAATTCATGAAATATTGATGAGTGAATTCGAGAGCATGACTACCGTTGTCTACGATGAGCAGTATCTGGTAATTCTTCCTACCCTGGGCATACCAGGTCTGCGTGAACATTATACCAATTGTCCACCGGTCTCCTTTAACAGCTTCAGTTCTGAACACCAACTGATGACCAAAGAGGAGATTCGTGAAATTCTCAAGCGCGGAGGATTTTTGTCATGAAACTGCTGATACTTGGTGGAAACGGAATGGCCGGCCATATTCTGGTCGACTATTTCCGCCGTCAAGGTGTACACAGCGTCTTCTACACAACTCGTGATGTAACGGACCCCAATGGTCTGCTCCTGGATGTGAACGACAGCTTCATGGTTGATCGATTGGTAGAAGCGGTGCACCCGGATGTGATTATTAATGCAGTAGGTGTGTTGAACAGCTTTGCAGATGAGGACAAAATTACGGCCTATCATATCAATGGGTTTCTGCCGCATCGTCTGCGGCGGGTTGCGGATACGATTGGTGCACGTCTGATTCATATCAGCACAGACTGTGTGTTCAGCGGAGATCGGGGAGCATACCGGGAAGATGATGTTACGGATGGGACTTCAGCTTATGCCATTACCAAAGCACTTGGTGAAGTCCAGGATGAAGGTCATCTGACGATTCGTACGTCCATCATTGGACCCGAAATTCGGCAGGGCGGCATTGGTCTGATGCAATGGTTTATGTCCCGCACAGGTGAAGTCGGCGGGTATACCCGCGTATTCTGGAATGGTGTGACCACACTTGAACTGGCCAAATGGGTTGACCATTACCTGGCCTCATCCATTAGTGGTCTGATCCATCTAGCTCATCCAACACCTGTCAGCAAGCATGATCTGCTTGTGTTGTTCAAGCAGACCTGGAACAAGCAGGATGTGACGATTGTGCGTGATGACAGTGTAGTACAGGACCGTACGCTGGTGTCCACTCGCGAGGATGTGAAGACAGACCTGCCGGATTATTCTACAATGCTGAAGGAGTTGGCATTATGGATGGAGCAGAGCTGACGGGCAAGACAGTACTAATTACAGGCGCTTCCGGTTTTACCGGGCGACATGCTGTATCTTATTTTCGAGAAGTTGGTGCAGTGGTTGTAGCGGTAGTCCGGAGACCGGATGTACATTCGTTTGGAATAGGTACCCAAGTCCATGTCTGTGATCTGAATGATAAACAGCAAGTGCGTCATCTGATCGGCAAGGTGCAGCCCGACTATGTGCTGCATCTCGCTGGCAAAAATTCAGTGCCTGATTCATGGTCTGATCCGTTACTGGTCCTGGAGACCAATGTGATGGCCGTGCTGTATTTGCTGGATGCGCTTCGCAGTTGTCCGGCAGCACGAACCGTTATTGTAGGATCGAGGTTAAAATATACGCAGGAACCTGGCCGGATTCCCCAGCCTCCACATCCATATAGTCTCAGCAAAGCGCTGGAAGAGATGGTGTCCTTGTCGTGGATGTCACTCTTCGGACAACAGATCATGCTGGCGGAGCCGGGCAATCTGATTGGGGCGGGTCCTTCCACAGGCATCTGTTCCCTGCTTGCACGCCATGTTGTTGCCTGTGAGCAGGCGGGCAAAACGGAGGCGTTCCGCCTGTCGGGACGGGACAATACCCGTGACTTTCTGGATGTGCGGGATGCAGTCAGAGCGTATGCAACCCTCCTGATACAGGGGGCCAGCGGTACAGTATATCCGGTGGTGTCTGGCACCGAGCGGAGTCTTGGTGAAGTTGCAGATCTGCTGTTGTCCATGACAGAAGCGGAAGTTCCTGTTCGCTGGGATGGGGCATCTTCTGGTCCGGACGGTTCGGGGAAACAGGAGGAATTATCACTGCTGTGCAAGCTTGGCTGGCAGCCGATGATTCCATTTGCCACATCACTTCAGGATATCCTGAGTGATGTTCGTGCCCAGCAAGGGAGGACGACAGGTTGAGTCCAAGAGTATCCATTGTCATTCCATTCTACAACTGCCCTTATGTGCCTCAGGCGATTCAAAGTGCGCTGAACCAGACATATTCGGATGTGGAGATCGTTGTTGTGAATGACGGTTCCACCCGGCATGCAGAGCTGCTTCAGCCTTATCTTCCTTATATTAATGTGCTTGGCAAAAGCAATGGCGGGACGGCCTCGGCACTTAATCATGGGATTCGTCATGCCTCTGGTGATTATGTAGCCTGGCTTAGTTCGGACGATTTTCTGTATCCAGATAAAATCCGGTATCAGCTCGAGTTTATGCAGCGCGAGAATGTGCTCGTCTCGTACACGAATTTTCACTATATCAACGAGCATTCAGCCGTTACCAAAATGCATGGTGGGCCTGAACCGATGTCCGATCTGGACTTACTGCGGCGGTTCGTCAACGGCAATCCGGTCAATGGCTGCACGGTCATGATTCGTAAGGATCTGTTCAGCGGAGTAGGGCTATTCGATGAGCTTCTGCCTTACACGCATGATCTGGATCTCTGGATGCGGATTGTACTGAACGGTCATCGGTTCCCATACCTGAACGAACCGCTTACGGCCTATCGGTGGCATGGGGGAATGGGGTCAGTTCGTCATGCCGATGTCATCGGCAGAGAAGCATCCATGGTATGGTCGAGATATCGCGAACCGTTGTTGCAGCGCATAGCGGCGCTTGGGGGTTAGCGTTGAGAGGGCAGTTATGAAGCCACAAGTTGGCGGAGTGACGCCCTCTTTGCGCAGCATTTTACCCGATGACAGTAAAGGTGGTATCAGAATGAAATGTGCTTCCGTAACACCGCGGATGTCCAATGCCGATCGAATGGATCTTCATAAAATGTAGGAAAGCAATCGCTATGCAGAGATAAGCGGAGGAAGGGGGCCCCGAATGGAGCCGAAAGTATCGATCGTCATCCCTTTTTATAATTGTGCGTATATCGAGCAGGCTGTTCACAGTGCCACTCACCAGACCTATCCGCATATTGAAGTGATCGTGGTGGATGATGGGTCAACCGAGCACGTGGAGCGACTAGAGCCATTCATGGATTCTATCCATTATATCCGCAAAGAAAACGGTGGTACCGCGACGGCATTGAATGAGGGTATCAAACAGGCGACAGGGGAATACTTTGTCTGGCTCAGTTCAGATGATGTGATGCTGCTGGACCGTGTGGAGAAACAGTTGAAGTTTATGCGTGAGGTCAAGGCTTCATTCTGTCATGGTGCCTACCACTATGTGAATGAGAAGAGTGAGTGGTTGGATACGGTGCATCCGGAAGTGGGCAGTCGTCTGGAGATGTTGCAGGTACTGCTTGAAGGTTGTCCGATCAACGGCTGTACCGTCATGTTGGAGATGGATGCATTTGAGCGGTTTGGCTTGTTCGATACCGATTTTCGCTACACTCATGACTACGAGATGTGGTTGCGACTGTTTCCGATGTATGAGCTGTTCTATTACAATGAGCCCCTGATGTGTTATCGTCTGCATGATTCAATGGGGACCAAACGTCACTTTAAGGCTCTGGTGGCCGAGATGGAACGTGTTCAGGCGAAGCACAGACCTATTTTGCTCAATTTGCTTCAGGTCGGCGGGTATTGGAAGTGAAGTAGACGTGTGTGCCGATGATGGCTTGAATGGAATAGGTGGTTAAATGGATATGAGAGCACCCTTATGAAGCATGT
The DNA here is from genome assembly GCF_055687625.1 of Paenibacillus sp. CB74. Classification (NCBI taxonomy): domain Bacteria; kingdom Bacillati; phylum Bacillota; class Bacilli; order Caryophanales; family Paenibacillaceae; genus Paenibacillus; species Paenibacillus sp. CB74. The sequence goes on from NZ_CM146009.1 coordinate 6,747,336, forward strand.
TTAATGTGCTATAAGTGGGGGAGCTCTTTTTTGTTCTAAGACGATCCATGGACAGGTAGGTAGAAGGGATGCCGAAGTCTCTGTATAATGAAATGATTCATACACGGAAGGGACTGGGCTATGCGCAGATATCAATATCTTACACCGAATCATTAATAAACGAATGGAGGTGAAGTATTGATTACAGAGTTACACACAGAACGATTATTTTTGCGAAAAATGAACGTATTGGATGCGGCCAGCTTGTTTGAAATTTGGTCTGATCCGGAGGTTACTAGATTCATGAATATCACTCCTTTTACGGATGAAAGTCAAGCCATAGCCATGATTAATATTCTGGACGATCTTTCTCAGGAAAACAAGGCTATTCGATTCTCTATCATCGCGCAAGAGTCCAATGAAATTATAGGTTCATGCGGTTATAACTTGCTGGATTATGACAATCTCAAAGCAGAAATTGGGTATGACATTGCCAGATCACACTGGGGAAAAGGATATGCGACAGAAGCGATCTCTTCTTTGTTAGCTCATGCCTTCTCGACGATGAAGCTGAATCGAATCGAAGCAAAGGTTGACCCCAATCATGTGAATTCTATCAAGCTATTATTAAAGCTCAATTTCACATACGAAGGTACCCTCAGAGCATACGAAAGGGCAGGCGAAACGTTCAACGATCTGAATATGTATTCCAAGTTGGCGACAGATGAATAAGATCTGGAATTCGTTACATGTCGGATCTGTGCAAAAAGAATCAATTAGCGTGTTCTGGATTCGCTAGAACACAACACAATAAAAGCAAACAAGGGGTGTCCACCGTCATTCATATGACAAATGGTACACCCCTTGTTTGATATTCCGGTATGTTACATGAAGACAGTATGGAATGGGACAACTTAATCCTTTGAATACATGATCTCCATCGACACGGGATCGGGAAATACATAGCCCTTGGGCAGCTTCTGCATCAATTGATTCATGATAGCGTAATCCACGTCGATGTGAGGCGTGGAAACTGGAGTCGAAAACCAGCGATTGTATAGATCACTCGGTACAAGCAGCGTCATATCGGTTGTCCTCCTCTGTAAATAGCCTCCTGGTAGACTTGAAAAGTACGCATTCCCATTTCTTCCAGTGAACGATGTTGTTCAGCCCAGGCTTTTGCCGCCGCCCCCACTGTTCTTCGGGTAACGTTATCCTCCAGTAATGCATTCAACAATTCGCTGAGCGAGTCGACATCCTGTGGAGGAACAACCCATCCTGTACGTCCCGGTTCAACCATCTCAGGCATGCCGGCTGTACCACTGACGATAACAGGTATACCCGCCAGTTGTGCTTCGGTCACGGAGAACGGCTGAGTATCCTGCAGGCTGGGCTGGACATAGATGTCTGCGTGGCGCAGGAAGGAAGGGATATTGTCGAGTTTGCCCCAGAACACAACATCAGCGCCAATACCTGCTGCCGTGGCCTGTGCCTGCAATTCATCGGATAGATTGCCTTCTCCTGCGATCCAGCACACCCAATCGGTACGTTTGCTTTTCAGACTGGCTAAAGCCTTGATTAATACATGTACACCCTTGATGTATTCAAGCCTTCCGGTAAAGGCAATGACTTTCTTGCCCGCGGGTGGTCGTTGGCGAAATTTCACGGCTGCTGAGGCACGGTAGGTTGGCAGGTCGATAGCATAGGGGATTTGCCTGAACTTCGACTCTGGAACCGCGAGTTCTGTAAGTGTACTTTTGATCCAGTGACTGGACACCAGAATCAGCTCAGACTGTGCTGCACTTCGCTCTTCCAATGAGAGAAAATAACGTCCGCGTTTGGATTGCAGATAGGAAGAAAGAGTAAGCTGCGGGTTGGAGTTTTGAGCATCGTAAAAGGCCTCGCGGGCAAGTGCCCCATGATAGCTGGTGACCAGTGGGATATTGCGGTTCAAGATGCGTTTTATGGCTACGGCGGCTACGGGATCTTGCGCATGGATTACGTCATAGTGGTCTACTCCCAGATAAGCGGCGGCCATCTCGAAGGCGTATCTGTTCAGTTCATAATAAGCGAGAAGCGGATCGGCAGTGAATTGTGGCAGATCGGTCGGATTGAGTTTGGCTTGCAGCATGGGCCACACCGTATCCTTGGAGAAAGCGCGGTTCAGATTACGAACATATACCTCGTTTTTAGCACCATTTGTGCCCATGATATCAACCTCTACACCAAGTGAAATCAGCCTGTCGGCCAGTTGTTTGACATATGTCCATATGCCTCCCATATGTGTAAGCTCCCAATACGTAACGAGCAGAACTCTCATAGCTACCCCCTTGTCACGGCCTGCACCGGCCGAGCTTCTATGCTTCTATTCTATGAAAAAAGAGGACCGGAAGGTCGGGCATTTTTGTGTATCTGGTTGAAAATGGGTGAATGCAAATGACAATAGACAAGGGGGAGCATATCCTATGTATAGAAAGGCTCATACGCCGAAGGAGGGATCTACAGTGGCTGTATATGTGCTAAATATCCATGAAAATTTGTTACAGACGTTTGTTCCCATCAAATACATGGACGTGGAGTTGGCCTATGTGGGGAGCGATGAAGGGACAGATGTATTTGTTGGCGGAGCCAGTAGGCACGGAGAACTGTATCGACATCTTTTTCATATAAGTTCGAATTCGGGGGGAGCGGGTGGTAATCAAGTCATTCATAATCTGGATGTATCTTCCGATCCTTATGAGCTGAGGATTATCAGCAACAGCTCTTCACCGAATCATCTGGTTATTCGCATGTATTACAGAAGTATTCACGGTCAGACATTGGGCATAATGTCAGAATATCAGATGATGAAGCTTGCAGATTGATATGGACATAATTGAATAGTCGTGATTAACCCACGTGTGGAGCAGGGAAGTGCCTGTTCCATTTTTTTATATTGCATCCATAGTAGAAAATTCTGAAAAAATAGCTTGACAGCAAAGGTATTTTCATTAGAATTAGATCAGTGTTAAACGAAAGTTTAAAACGACGATTTAAAACGATAGTTTGAAATCAGTCGAGAGAATATAGGCTAGTGAGATGCAGGCAGCAGCCTGTGTTCTTCTGCCGGAAAAGAGTGTGGAGAACGTGAAAGAACAAACAGCAGTATCACAGGAGCCGGCAGAGTTTTCGATTAAAACCATTATTTTGCCACTCCTGGCTATTATCGTTGGCATGATCATGGTTATTCTGGACAGTACCGTTGTTAATGTGGCCATTCCGAATCTCGTTCAATATTTCGAGACGGATCTGAAGACCATCCAATGGACGGTTACAGGATATACCTTGGCTTTGTCTGCAGTTATTCCGCTGGCAGGTTGGTTAACTGACCGTTTCGGTGCCAAAAGAGTATTCCTGTTCACCATTGCCATGTTTACCTTGGGTTCTGTGTTATGCTCCATTGCCCAATCACCTGAGCAATTAATCATTTACCGTGTCATTCAAGGCCTTGGGGGAGGCATGGTTGCTCCTATTGGTATGGCGATGGTATTTCGACTGGCTCCTCCTGAACGAAGAGGTTCCATCATGGGCATGCTCGGAATTCCCATGCTGCTTGCCCCTGCACTGGGCCCGGTATTGTCCGGTTGGTTTATTGAATCACTGAGCTGGCACTGGATCTTCCTGATTAACTTGCCCATTGGTATTGCAGCTTTCATTCTATGTATCAAATTTTTGCCTGATACAGATCGAGGACGCACGCCTGCACTGGATCTGCTCGGCATGATTCTGGCGCCAATTGCATTCTCAATGCTCGCTTACGGTGTGAGTGAGGGGGGAACGAGCTGGACATCTACAACAACACTGACTGGTGTAATCGTAGGTGGCGTGGCGCTCATCTTATTCATTATTGTGGAACTTCGTCATCAAAATCCATTGCTCGAACTCCGGGTATTCAAATCATCTGATTTCTCACGGGGGATTATTCTCGCATGGGTGTCGCAAGTAGCGCTGTTCGGTGCGATGATTCTGATCCCGCTTTATTTGCAGCAGATCAAAGGGTATACTGCACTGGAAACGGGATTGATTCTGCTTCCGCAGGCTCTGGCTTCCGGCGTGGGTATGCCGCTTGGTGGTCGGTTGTTTGATAAAATTGGTGCCAGACCTCTGGCCTTCGTGGGTCTGGGAATTATCTCGGGAGCCTTGTTTATTCTGTCCTCCATCACGGCAGAGACAGGTCTTGGCCTGATTATCACGGCCCTGATCATGATGGGTCTGGGTATGGGCTTGTCCATGATGCCACTCAATACGCATGTATTGAATGCTGCACCACGTAAGCTGGTTGGACGGGTTACACCGCTTACGGCCGCTGCACAGCAAGTGGTCGTGTCCTTTGCGGTTGCAGGGCTCACAGGTTTCCTTACTTCCAGAATCGCAGACAATACAACGAGTGCAGAGCCGACCGCTATAGTTCAAGGTCTGGTGAGTGGTTTCAATGATACGTTCTTCCTGGCCGCTTGTATTGCATTGTTTGGATGTCTGCTCAGTCTGATTCTGCGCAAACCAAAACCGATGCCGGAAGAAGAACTTCAAAATGGCGACAAGCCTGATCCCGCGATGATGATGGGACACTAAGACTTTTTAAAGTGACATAGTAAGGCAGTTCAAAGAATCTTGCTGAACTGCCTTTTTGTTATGCTCAATGAAAAATTCGCAGTGCTGTCATCATTTCACGGAAAGAATGGGCATATCGATCAGGTGAGAAAGACAAGCTCATATGCTGTCTGCCCTGAATGCGGATATACTCCCGCAGTTTCTTGTTCTTCATGAGGTCTCTTGCTTCGTCTACAGCAGCCTTTATATTTCCAATGGGATAAAACTTTCCAGTCTTATTATGTGTGATGAATGAGCGCACACCATCCGAATCTGTGCTGAGCACTGGGCAACCGCAGCTAATGGCTTCAGCGACGGCATAGCCGAATCCTTCTAGCAGGGAAGTGGATAACATGATTCCCCCTGACGCAGCAATCATCGAATAGTATGCGGGCATCTGAGAATGGGGAACATTGACGAAGATGCCGATCCGATCCTCAAGCCCGTATTCTGCCAACATGTGCCGGAACATGACTTCATCTTCTGGATTAGCCAAAGTGGGATCATGGAATAACCATAGTCTGGCTTTCGGATTTTTTTTGATGATTTCATTCGAAATGATTAAATATTCCCGCCAGTTTTTATTGTGTTCAAGTCGTCCTACCCAGGCCAGCACTGGATAGGGTGGAGTATCCACCAGAACCGGTGCGAAGGTGTCTGTATCCAGCATATTGGGAATAACAAACCGATGTAGCCAAGGACAGATATGAATGAACATATCCAGAAGGTGGTCTGTGGGAGGGATAACGGCAGCATCGCAATGGGCCTGAAGGTAAGGTACACCCATCTGTATCGTTTCCAGAGCCTGATCGCGTGTTCCGAGTCCCTGCGCTTCAAAAATAATTTTTCCTGTATAGCCAAGCGCTCTCAAGCGGCCGGGCATAGCGATGTCTGAAGTGGCGATGATGGCATCATAATGATGAGTATGAATGATATGATGGATATCCTCGTCACTGGATGCGGTGAAAATGGGGGTATCACTGTTGTTCTGCAATCCCGAGCCTGTGTTGAGATAAAGTAGGTGCGCTTCAATGCCATGGCGTTTCAGAACAGCGGTGCGCAGTCGGTTTAACGTATCCACGCCACCGCTTGGAACATAAAACGTGAATAATACTTTCACACGATTCACCCTCTGACTTTTGGTCAGGAGCACATTCTCCTGTACTCTATGTTACGTTGGCTTGAAGTATAGGGTGTGGGTGTTGTTTAGTGTGTACACATTTTGGACACATTTTTTTAAGCTTTCTTTTAAGTGACATTAAGCTGGGCTTAGGATAGATCACGTATTATACAAGGAACTTCCCGTGTACACATCTACCTTAAACGATGGTACACGGGTATTTTAACGGGAAAGGATGAATGATGTGCTCGAAGTGAAACAGGTCAGCAAAGTTTACGAAGGGCAGCGCGGCGTACATCAATTGGATTTCACCATGGAACGTGGTGAAATTGTCGGGTTTCTCGGCCCCAATGGTGCCGGAAAAACAACAACGATGCGTATGATTACGGGCTATGTGCATCCAACCGCGGGTTCCATCCTGGTGGATGGGGTATCGGTGCATGACCAAGGTCAGCGTGTTCGTTCCAAGATTGGATATCTGCCTGAAACTCCGCCACTGTATCCGGATATGACAGTGCAGTCCTACCTTAAATTCGTAGCGAATTTGAGAGATGTTCCGGCACGTGAGGTTAAGCTGCGAGTCAGCGAGATGGTAAGCAGATTGGGACTCCAGGGTCGGGAGAGACAAATGGTACGTGGGTTATCCAAAGGATACAAGCAACGCCTAGGGCTGGCAGGAGCCATTATTCACAAGCCGGATCTTCTGGTGCTGGATGAGCCAACCTCGGGCCTTGATCCAAATCAGATTATCGAGATCCGAGATCTGATTCGGGAACTGGGGGAGAATCATACGGTGCTGCTCAGTACGCATATTTTGCCTGAGGTGAGCACACTCTGTAATCGAATGTTGATCATTAATCAGGGGCAGCTCGTGCTGGATGGCTCACCACAGTATTTCGGATCAGCAATGGGGGATCAGTTCAAGGTGTCGATTGAAGTGAAGGCCACTGCGGAGCAATTACATAATGTGCTGAAACCATGGGAGAAAGTGCGGAGTGAAGTCATTCAAACATCAGATGCGAATACCACCAGAGATACTTCACTTACTTCTGATACAGCGAATACGGTTAAAATGCTTCTTACTGGAGAGAACTCGGAAGATTTCCGGGAGGAGCTATTTTACCTTTTGTCCGGTGCAGGATTACCGATTCTGGAGATGAAAAAGGAGAATCTCAGTCTGGAACAGATTTTCCTGAAGCTGACCACAACTGAGACAACAACGGATATAAAAGATACAAACGCGGATTCGGCAGATGGGGCAGTGATGGATCAGGCGAATGTAACTTCCGACAACGACTCGTCGAGTGTATCGGGAACATCACCGAGTCCAACAAGTAGTACATTAACGAATACTTCAACGGATGCTTCGTCCCATTCGCGCAAAGGGGAGGACTCCAAATGAGACGAATGATGGCGGTATGTAACAAAGAGCTGCAAGCTTATTTTCTGTCTCCAACGTCCTATTTTGCTTTTGCCGTATATGTACTGATGACCAGCTTGCTGTTCTACTCCAGTTTCGTATATTACCAGCCGAGTATTGTCGATTATCGACTCGTGCTGGGGGATACGTTATCCATGCTGCTGTTTGTTGTGCCTTTGTTAACGATGCGGCTTGTTGCGGAAGAATTCAGACAAGGAACGGATGAACTGCTGCTGACTTCCCCTGCGCGTGTAACAGAGATTATTTTTGGCAAATACCTTGCTTCTCTGGCCATTCTGGTCGTGCTCATCCTGTGCAGTCTGGTGTACCCCTTCATCATGTCGTTCTATGGAACATTGGATATGACGACAGTATGGATGTCTGCGCTGGGTTTATTGTTCCTGGGCGGAAGCATGATGGCAATAGGACTGTTCGCTTCCACGTTATCCCAGCATCAGATGGTGTCTGCGGTGGCGGGTTTTATTATTTTGCTCGTTTTGTGGATGCTTGATTCATTCGCAGGTAATACAGGATCTGCTTTGCAGCAGTGGCTCGATCCGTTTGCCCTGACTAACCGGTTTGACAGCTTCATGAAAGGCGTGCTTAGCGGACCGGATATATTGTACTATGTCACACTTTCAGGTGTGTTTCTGCTGTTAAGCATTCAAATTGTCGAACGGAAGCGGTGGAGGTGAGAAGATGAAAAAATGGTTAAGTCATACCAACAGTACCGTGCTGTCTGTAGCGGTGATTGGCATCTTTATTTTGCTAACACTGTTCCTGAATTCACTTGGCGGCTTCCAGCTCGATCTGACCTCGAATAAACAATACACGTTGTCTGACCAGTCTCTTACTGCGATCAAAGACGTGAAGGATGACGTCAACATTCTGGTGTTAACCGTCGAAAATGCCAACAACACCGTGCTGAACCGTGAGGTCACGGATATGGTGGAGGAATACACGAAACGGAACAGTAAGCTGAAACTAAAACAGTATAATCTGACGCAGGAACCTGCGCTTGCATCCAAATACGGCATAACAGGCAGCTCCATTGTGCTGGAGCAGGGAGATCAACACAAAGTGATTGATATCGCCAGTTTGTTCACCGCGGCAGGTGACGGCAGTGACGGATCCTATCAGTTCACAGGTGAGGAAAAGCTGACACAGGCGCTTATGAATATGTCATCCACCGAGATGCATAAAATGGTCTTCCTGACCGGACATGAGGAGCTGAGTCTCGATCAGATGACTACGCTGCAATCCTCATTGGAACAAAATAATGTGCAGACAGAAGAATTGCAGTTGAATCAGGCCGGGAAGGTTCCGGAAGATGCAGATGTGCTTGCCATTATAGGTCCACAACGTGATCTCAGTGATGCAGAAATGAAGGCCATTCGCACATATCTGAGTAATGGAGGCAAGCTGTTATTGTCCCTCGGATTCGTAGAAGATATGAAATCCAGCTGGAAAAACATCGATGCCCTCATGGCAGACTATGGTGTCGTTGATGAGCATGCAGTGATGGTGGATAATCAACAAGCCAGTACGATGGGACCACTCTGGGTGGTACCGGAGTATGGAACACATGCAATTACGGACAAACTTGCTGCAAGCCAATTGTACCCGATGTTGTCGCTGTCGATCGCGCTGACCAGCAAAGAACAGGATAAATACACCCTTTCACCGTTAATCCATTCTTCCAATGACAGTTATGGGGAGACGAATATCGGAGGCTTATTGCAAAATGAAACAACCAATGATGCTAAAGAGGATATTCAGGGGCCAGTGGAACTTGGGTATGCAGCCGATACGACGGATGGCAAACCGAAGGCGGTTATTCTGGGCTCGTCGATTTTCATGCAGGATTCGGAAATTGCGAATGGCGGAAACAGGGACTTTATTTTGAATACCGTGAATTATTTGAGTGAGAAAGAAAATGGATTGACGATTCGTCCACGGGTACAAGCCGGATATGAGACGGCATACCTGAGCGGCGAACAGGCCAGAACGATTTTCTTCGTGGCTATTGTAGCGTTTCCGCTTATCTTTGTGATCATCGGTGTACTCTTATGGTGGAGGCGCAGACGGGTATGAGAAAATGGGTTCCAACGATTCTGGTGGTCATCGTACTCATTGTGGGTTGGGTGTACGCGGCTAGTCAAAATTATTTTCGGGAGGAAGAAGCGGTGCAAGCCAAGTTGCTCGGTATTCAATCCGAAGATATTCAATCCATCACAATACATGACTCCACCGCAGAAACATCCGGTGCAGCAGCATCTTCAACTTTGACGCTTGAACATGGCGTATGGCAGATGGTTGAGCCGAAAGCTTATCCTCTGAACGGTTATAGTGTTAGCAGTTGGTTAGATGCTCTGAGTGGCGCGAACCAGGAAATGGTGGTGGAAGAAGCGCCGGCAGATCTGGATAAGTACGGATTAGGAACAGATGCAACACGTATGGATATCCAACTCAAAGATCATCGGGAGATCAAACTGGCGATTGGTGGCCAGCTTCCAGCAGATGACGCACGATATGTGCGCGTAGATGAGGGTCCCGTAGTTGCCGTACAGACAGAGGCGATTAATAACATAGCCTTGTCACGTCGTGATCTGTTGGATACTACACCGTTCAACATGGATGAGACAAATGTGGGGTCTCTGGAGTGGGAAGGTGAAGCCGCTACCTGGATGTTAACATCGACATCGGAGAACGGTGCTGCAGAGCAGACCTGGGCATTGAATGGAAAAACGATTGAAGCCACGGACGCCGTATCCCTTATCGGTAAAATCAAAAACCTGTCAACAGCAGATGATGTGCGCAAAGCGTCTGAGCTGAAAGGTACTGTTCCACGATTCACCCTGTCTGTTGAGCAGACGGTCAATGGGCAACAAGTGAGAGATGTGTATCGGGGACTTACGTTGCCATCCGAACCGGATCAGATCTGGGTCGTTACGCCGGATGGTCAATGGGCATATGCCTTGGAGACGACGAGTCTAACGGAAGCCGAGAAATTCCCGGATACAATTAAGACATCAACCGAAGGAAAATGAGTGGCGCAAAAGGTAAGAGTTCATCAATGACTTGAAATAAATTTTAAGTTACATGTAGACAGTGCTGCGAACACGCAGTACTGTTTTTTTATTTTATAGCGAAGACCTTATGGTCTGCATTTCAAAACCCAAAGATCAATAAGCTGTGAGCAAAAATTGAGCATCCAAATCTACAGGGTAAGGTACCATATCCTTTCAGCATATCGGCACGCACAGAAGCGCATCCTATCTTTGTGACCAAAACCAACATACATTGGAGGATGAGTACATGCCAGCAGTCAAAAAGGCAACAGCTATTACGTTATCATTGTCTACTGCAATCTTTGTAATGGCCGGTTTGACAGGATGTGGCACGAATCGGGATACCAACAATATGCATACGCAAAGTGTCCGTCAGCAAGCGAGCGGCATTAACCGTTATGGTGTGGAAACGAATGGCATGGATGGCATTCGTGCGAAAAGTTATCGCATGCATAATGTCACTGACCTGAAATCCAGTGAAGAGTTGGCTAAACGCATTACGGAGATGAAGGAAGTGAAATCCGCCCGTGTCATGTTAACGGATCGTAATGCTTATGTTGCGGTGCGTTTGGCAGATGGTCATGCAGGCAAGTTGGAGAGCAAGTCCAACGGTCGTACAAGCATGCTGGATGGAACGATGCGTAATCATGCGAGTGATACCATGCGTGGTGGCAACATGAACCACGATATGGGAGGCATGCGTGTGAATGGCGGTACAGGCACAATGTCACCGTACAGCACAAGTGGAATTGCTCCAGGGCTGAACACGAATTCAGCAACGGATCGCAGCCATATGGGCAATGATCGTGGCATCTACGGCACGATGGGTACAGGAGCGGTTGGAATGATGCGTGGTCTCACAAACAGCGGCAAAGCACGTGGGACGAACGATGGTCATTATGGAATGAAAAGTGAAGGACAACGTGTAGATAGCACGGATGATAACACATCAGCTGAGATTAAAGGCAAGATTTCAGCCAAAATCAAGCAGTTTGCGCCGAACATCGAGAATGTATATGTATCAGCCAATCCGGAATTTGTGCAGCATGTCGAGAACTATGCCACAGATATTCGTAATGGTAAGCCCGTTAGTGGCATGATTGATACGTTCCAATCGATGGTGGAGCGTATCTTCCCAACCAACGGAGCAGGAATGAATCACCGCGATGGCATCCTTGACGATGGCCTGATGAACCGTAATCATAACGGTGGGGTCATGAATCGAATGAATCGGTAGATTACAAGCTCAATGAACAAGTGTGCCTTTGCGCGGATGATATCATCAGCTGCAAGGGCATGTTTGTTTTAATATCAATGATTCAAATGTTGGATTACATATGCCACTGCACAGGTTCACTTGGGACAATAAAACATATAATTCCTGCCCATTTTTCTTATAAAACTGAACCAACGCCCTTGATCTGACATAAGATGAGTTGACTGTATCCCCTTAACCTTGTTACACCAACACAACCCGAGCAAGGAGGGGTGAACATTGAAGGGTATCGATCATAAAAGCAAATTTTTGTTAACCCACCGTGAACGCGAAGTATTCGAATTACTGGTTCAAGACAAAACAACGCGTGACATCGCAGGGCAGTTATTCATCAGCGAGAAAACGGTGCGTAACCATATTTCGAATGTGATGCAGAAACTCAATGTTAAGGGTCGTTCGCAGGCAGTTGTCGAGCTGATTAAGCTTGGAGAACTGAAGATCTAGTTGCGAATTACAGTTAGGATGAAGTAGCAGCATGAAAGCCTTTCTCTATTCTTTGTCATGAAGAATGGGGCAAGGCTTTTTTGCTGGTATGGACCATGGACTCAGGGAACTATCAATATTTTTGAGGGAATATCCGAAACGTAGCATCGCTTGTTTTCATTATTTTACTAGGCCATAATGATTTACATATATGAAGTAGATAAGAGATTGTAGGTAAGGCTTTGAAGTGAAACAATAGCTTGAACAAATTGGTTGAGATTTTTTTGTACTACATCTATATAAGTTAAACTACATATTTACACTAGAACGGAGAGGGCAGAAATGACCTGAAAAAGCGGAGCGGTCGCCTTTATCCGCAGATTTCCACTTTTAAAAAGTGATACAAGAAATCTGGGGATAACAGTGATCAGAAGGTTATTCTGTCAGCGAAGTGGCAAGTGTAACGATTCGGTATTCAACTTATATAAAACATGAAAGGATGAGCTGAATGGAACGTTTCTTAAGTGAATTTGAAAAACAATTTAGAGCGGGGTTTCTACCCGATCTGGAACAGACGCTGGCTAAAGTGCAACATGAGAAAGTATATGCTTGTGCATTTGGAACGGACAGTGATTGGGTAACGCTGTTTATGGCGGTGAATACCGAGGAATCCCTGGCAACGCACATTTCGAGAATGAAAGAGCAAGGGCTATGCGACAGTGAGGAGGACGAGATCTATTACAGATGGGGCTGCTCCGAATATCAGTATGGCGAGGATACGCACTTTAACCACATCAGCCGATTGTTGTATGCAACAGAAGAGGTTCGGGAGTATAAGAATGAGATCATTCGAATCATCGCTAAAGTCGTGAATGAGACAGCCGATGACGTTTTTGCTCGGTATGGACAAACTAAAGCAGACATTACCTTCTTTGTTTCCCTCACAGATGACGATCTGGCGGAGGAGATTGAGAATCAATCGGTTCACCAAATGACGGTACCCGGCTTAGTCAGCACGTTCCTAGAACGATATGATGACATGAATTAGAACGAGTTAACTTGAGTTGAGTTTTGAGTTAAATGCAAATTAAATGAAAACGAATTGAATTTTAATACCGCGAAAGTCTTTCCTAATTCTTTATTTTATCTAAAGAAGGGGAGAGGCTTTTTTGTTTTAGCATGAAAAATAAATAACCTAATTCATATCACTTTATCACGTCTGATTCCTATTCATTCGAATAAACGTCCTCCATCTTTTCTTCGAAAATGGCTGATAAAAGAGCTGCTCCAGTTCCTCGAACTGTGCTTCATTCAGATGAAGATGGAGCGCTCTTTTCGCTATTTTGGCGGCAGGCGTGGAAGAAGATTTCCGTCCTCCAGCTTTTCGTTTGATCGGAATATGAAATTGCAGCAGGTCTTCAAAGTGATTCCAGCCTTCCCAACTGAGCCGACCTCCGCGTTTCCAGTCGATGGCATAGAGGGCATAATAGGCGTGTCCTTCTGTTGGTTTGCTAGCAATAATCCAGATGGAAGGAGTAAGTTTTTTCCGTTGTCTTCGATTCATTGAATGGCTCCTTTTTTTAATACGATCATATCTCGATTCTCAATATAAAGGATACCTATGATGTGTATCAAGCAGGTGAGTGTCTATACAAGTTCACTATCATTGCGAAAGTCGTGAGAAATTGCTCTTGATTTGCAGGATCGTCTTGATTAGAATGAAGTTATAAAAATGATTTTCTTATTTATTTAAAAATATATAAAAATAATTTTCATACAAGTGAGGTCCTTATGGCAGCCATATTACGTGCGTTGCAGCAAGAACTGAATAACCTTCCGTCTCAGGAGCGACGTATTGCCGAAGTCATTATGCAATCTCCGTCGGACATTCCCGGCTGGACGATTAGTCATCTGGCAGAGCAGAGTGGCACAAGTGCGGCGACGGTGACCCGCTTTTGCAAGTCGTTTCATTTCAAAGGTTTCCCCGATTTCAAAATGAAGCTCGCCGCAGAATTGTCCCACGCTTCTGATGAAACGGCGTATCAGGACATTGTAGCGGGCAATTCACTATCCAAAATTGTTGAAGCGATCGAAGCCAATCACCTCGCGTCTATTGCTGATACTACCCGTTTGCTGGATCTGGGCAGATTGGAGCAGGCGGTGCAATTATTGTGCCAGGCTCGCCGTATTGATCTGTACGGTGTGGCGACCTCGTCGATTGTGACACAGGATTTCTATCAGAAGTTGGTGAGGATTGGCAAAAGTTGTACTGCTTTCTCAGACTCCCATATGCAGATCACATCCGCATCTTCGCTCGCTGAGGGGGATGTCGCAATGGCCGTATCCTATTCAGGCGAAACACCCGAAACCATTGATGCCCTGCATTGTGCCAAACAAGCCGGAGCTTCTACGATTTCACTGACTTCCTATGGAAGTAATACACTCGCAACGGTATCTGATATCCCACTGTTCACCTCTTCTCTGGAAGAGGGCATGAGGCGTGGAGATATGGCTTCACGTATTGCACTGCTGCATGTGGTCGATATTTTGTTCACAGGCATGGTAAGTGCCGACTTCGACCGTTTTATCCCGAGACTGGAACAATCCTATCACAACGTGCAGTCCTATCGCGTACAACACAACGGAGGTGCTTAAACAGATGAATATACGTATTTTTGAAAATGAAGAAGATTTGAATGCCACAGGTGCAGGAGTCATCGCAAGTTTATTGCAGACCAAACCACGTGCAGTCCTCGGACTTGCAACGGGAAGTTCGCCTGTAGGCATATATAAACAGCTTATCACGTTGTACCAGAAGGGACTGGTCAGCTTCTCGCAGGCTTCTTCATTCAATCTGGATGAGTATGTAGGACTTCCAACAGAGCATCGCGAAAGTTACCGCAGTTTCATGAACGAACAATTATTTCATCATATCGATATGGATCTTGCGAGAACGCATGTACCTGATGGTCAGGCTGCCGATCTGGAACAGGAATGTAAGTCTTATGAACAGCGCTTGGATGATCGTGGACCCGTGGATCTGCAACTGCTGGGCATTGGACATAATGGTCACATTGGCTTCAATGAACCGGGAACTGAACTTACAGGACGAACACATGTTGTGGATCTGAAAGAAGAGACACGTAAGGCAAATGCACGTTTCTTCGACAGCATCGATGAGGTTCCGGCTCAGGCGATTACGATGGGTGTTGGTACCATTTTGAAAGCCAAACAGATTCTGCTCATTGCCCGTGGGGAGGAAAAAGCCGAGATTATTCGCGAAGCGTTCATGGGCCCAATTACAACGGCCTGTCCTGCATCGCTATTGCAATGTCATCCAAATGTGGTGGTATTGCTGGACCGTGCAGCAGGGAGGCTGGTGAGATGACCGGAGCGAATAATCATGAACCTGGGAGCCAGCGTGAACAAAATATTTCTCTTCTTCGGGGCAAGCTGCTCCTTTCCAATGAGATATTGGAAGACGGTGTATTAGCCTGGAGGGATGGAAAAATCCTTTATGCTGGGGTACCGGAAGGTCTGCCTGAACAGATTCGGAGAGAAGCTTTGCAACTGTCTGTACCGGACCATGGCCTCATTGTGCCTGGATTCATTGATATCCATGTGCATGGTGGGAACGGAGAAGACTTTATGGATGCAAGCCCGGAGGTGTTGGACAAGATCACTTCTTTTCATAGTACGCAGGGAACAACAGCGATGCTTGCGACTTCCATGACCGCTCCGAAAGAGCGACTGGACAGCGTACTTGCTGAAGTAGCTCGTTATCGTTCCGGTGAGATGCCGTATGCACAGCTTGAGGGTGTGCACCTGGAAGGTCCGTTTTTCAGTCCGAAATGGCCTGGTGCGCAAAATCCCGAACATATCATTCTACCTGATGTATCCTGGCTTGAAACATGGGAGAAGCAATATCCCGGCCTAATCCGTCAAGTTACGTTGGCACCGGAACGTGAAGGCGCACTGGAAGTCATCTCGTGGCTGCGTGAACAGCGGATTACAGCGGCACTCGGCCACACCGATGCGACCTATGAAGAGGTGGAGCGAGCAGTTGAAGCCGGACTTCATCATGCGGTGCATACGTTTAATGCGATGACACCGCTGCATCACCGGCTACCGGGAGCTGCCGGAGCGGTGCTAAGTGATCCGCGTATCAGTGCTGAGGTGATTGCCGATGGTATTCACGTGCACCCTGCGGCGATTTCCATCCTCGCTCAATTGAAGCAACATAATGATCAACTCGTGTTGATCACAGATGCCATGTCTGCTGCGGGATTGGATGACGGGGAATACAAGATCGGCGACCTGCCCGTCATCGTGAAGCACGGTGAGGCCAGACTGAAGGACGGCGGCGCACTGGCCGGAAGCACACTGACGATGATTCGCGGTTTCCGTTACCTGGTACAGGAAGTTGGCTTGAGTCTGAACGCTGCATCACGTGCAGCAAGTCTGACCCCCGCACGCCTGCTGGGCATTGATCACCGGACAGGTTCCCTGGCTCAGGGAAAACAGGCAGATATCGTTTTGCTGAATGCGGAGCTGGATATTGAGGGTGTGTGGGTGAAGGGCAGACGGGTCGGCGAGTAAGTTGTAGCGTGGACATGTTTGCGGAGAGGCAAGAGAGGCAACAGCTTGCGTATTATGTTAAAATAGATCTCAAAAAGACGGGATCTGCGGATCACGCATAACGGAGGCGTGAAACATGGAACGTAACGCTATGCTCGAACATGATCCGTTCATCACAGTGTTGGCGGAGAAGTTGCACATACACGGATACTATGCCTTTTATGGCGAGCATTACAATGAAACCGATATGGAGCAGTACCGCAAGCATCTGTTCACATCATTCAGCAACATCGTGTGGGTAGAGCTAGATGCACGCAAAAAGTATATGATTGTCGATCATCGTGGCCGCAACACGGTCATGAAACTGATCGAAGGTATGCTGAACACCCGTAGAACATTACGAGCGAATCAGGCCATGTCGGGGACTGATACTTCTGGCGTCCAACAGGAGATCGCACATTTCTCCAAACTTGTGCACATGCTGAAGTTTACGACTTTCCGCACATAAGCGCGATGGGTAACAATGAAAAAATGAAAAGTAACACCAAGAATAATAAGAACAACCACATGAGTATACATGAGCAACACGGAAGCATGATAAGTCAGGTTTCAATAAAGTACGGACTAGGATCTCGACAATAAGACATGACAACGAGTGCCTCTCATACGTAATAATCTCTGAAGGGACGCTCAGTTCTAACGAACCTGCGAAGTCTTATTTCCAAGATTTTGCTGTGATACAAAATGTAACGAATCTCAGACACGCTATGTAATGAAAATGAGCGATATTACGTTACAAAACTATGCTTAGACTCAAAATAAGGCGCCTACGATTCGTTAGATTCTCAAACCTGCGAAATTTCGAGCAATAAGGCCTTTAAGGTTCTTTAGACGACAGTTGGCAATCTTGATGGAGATTATGTGTGTGGCTTCATACTCAACGAAATAGAGATTTCTGTCATCACTGACGGAAATCTCTATTTGCCTTATAAAAAACCTTTCAATCCGGCATCAGACGTTACACCAACATTAACTTATTGACTGGTTCGACGAAAATCAAGCTTCTGTTATTTCGCAATCCTCATGCTAAACAGTTATCTAAACGAAGTCACAAAACTGCTGAACAGCGTCCGAACATCATACTGGTACTGGTTAATTGGCTCAATTGGACGGTTCTCTCCGAGAAGAGTGTAGACGGCGATCCGTGCTGCCCGGACCGAATATTCTTCCGTGAATACCACATCATCGGGAATCTCGCAGAATTGGCTAATAAAGGCCAGGTTAGTGGAGCCCTCAGGCACAACTTTTGGTCTGTCGCTGTTCAGTCTAGGCATAAATTGGGCAGTGATGTAAGGCATCATGCATGGAATGCAGTTGGCGGTAGCCATGATCGCCTCTTGATGTTCCTGAAAATGAAGATGGCCGATCAACTCCTGCATAATTTCTTCCCCGGTACAATCACTCATTCTTTTCTTCACGTAGTCGCCAACATTATCCGGGTATAATCCGTATCCCCAGAACACCTTGACATGCTCCGGCTGACCACGGAAATGTGGTTGGAAGGCCAGAACGACAGACATGAACCAACTGGAATCCTTGAAAGTAACCAGAGCGCCGGTACCTGCCCGGTTGCGTGTGAATTTCTCCATCAGATCAAAGAAGACCGAATCCTGGAAGGTGACCGTAAACGACTCCCATTTGGACTCATGCACATGATCATTAAATGAAGAGGGATTACCCAGCATCGGTTTCTTGGCGGCAATGTTCTCCCACAGCTTCCATGAGCTGCCCTTGCCGTTCAGTTTCGGTGCAGAAGTCATGGAGCCGAGGTCGGCCCCTTCGGTCATCG
Organism: Paenibacillus sp. CB74; assembly: GCF_055687625.1. Taxonomy (NCBI): domain Bacteria; kingdom Bacillati; phylum Bacillota; class Bacilli; order Caryophanales; family Paenibacillaceae; genus Paenibacillus; species Paenibacillus sp. CB74. Next base: position 6,765,681 of record NZ_CM146009.1, read on the forward strand.
AGCCATTGGTGACAATGACCAGATCGCCTTCGTGGATGTCAATGACCTCCTCTTTACCTCCCTTGAGCACATGCATCCGACTTACCGTAATGCCGTCGCCCTCTTTGAAGTCCAGATCGGTGACAGTACATTTCAGCGTGAAATCTACGCCAAACGGTTCCAGATAGTTATACAGTGGCAGGATAATTGAGTCATATTGGTTGAACGGTGTGCGGGTGACACCTTCCAGCGTCTGAATTCTTGGGAATTCGTGAAAAAAGCGAAGCATGTATCTTTTGAATTCCACGGCGCTGTGCCAAGGTTGGAAGGCAAAGGTGGTCGCCCACATATACCAGAAGTTCGTTTGGAAAAAGTGAGGGCCAAACCAGTCGTTGATTCGCAGTTTACCCAGCGTGTCTTCAGGAGTAATAATCAGCTTGCCCATCGCCAGACGATCCGCCATATCAAAACCCATGGAGAGCACATCCTCGACCTTGCCGTCACGGTTGATGAGCCGTGCATTAGAATGTGTGGGATTGGCATCGTCAAATTCGGTAATTTCCTGTCGGACAGATATGCCCGGACGGTCGATGGAAGGGATGGACGCCAACAACTCCCATAGATTTTCATAAGCCTCGTCATTGAGCATTCGACCGCCGCGGATGATATATCCTTGATCGGGATTACCAGCCCCATCATTGCTACCACCGAGAATCGGCATTTCTTCGATAATGTGAATGTGTTCTCCTGGAAAGCCACAATCTCTGACTAGATAAGCTGCACCCGCCAATGATGCAATACCGCCGCCTACAAAATAGACCCGTTTATTACCGTGTTCTTTCTTCACGATCATTCGCCTCCAAAAGGTACTGTAGTCACATCCCTAATGTAAACCTTGCAGGTCCCGTAAGGTATGATCAAAAGAATAGGTATGTCTGGTTTTTAGTCACTTTTGGAAAAATGTCTAAAACCTAGAGTTAGATTGTATGCAAAAAAGCCGCGCATCCTAATCGGATGGCAGCTTATTCTCATACCTATGCAATGCCTTCAGGACATTACCTTCGATCAGCTCACTGAGCTTTTCAATAATCTGTTTTGGCGGTTCTTGCATATTACCCCTCATCCACTGAATGATTAGCCCGGTGAAGGCCAGGGTATAGAAGTTGGCGATAAACTCTTTGTCTTCACTGCGGACCTTTATCCCACAGGCTAGCTCATCAATCACACCCATAATCAGATCATGCGTTACTTCATAGAGGTATGTATCCAGGTGGGTGCGACCGAGCGAGTCGAGTGTATTGCAGCAGAATGATTTATTGTTCTCGATGTAACAAAAGATTTTATAGAATCCGTCCGTCCATGTGCTGTAGCTTCGGTATTCCGTAAGGCTCTCCACCGCTTCAGTCTGATAGATCCATCCAAGCAGCGCGTAAATATCCTGAAAATGATAATAAAAGGTTTGCCGATTCAATCCGCAATGATCCACCAGATGTTTGACCGTAATCTTGTTCAGCGGAGTATGCTCCATCAGTGATTTGAGCGAGTGAGCCAGCGCATGTTTGGTTAGGTGAGAAGCAGACACAATAATCACCTCATCATTTTGAATTAGCTTGCGAGAGAAAATCAATCTAAAAGAACTGATAAGCCGACGCGCAGGTTATCTCCAATACACTGAACCATTAAAACCGAGACCCCGTCTATAAAATCAATCATAGGAAGCACTAAAACGAGTGATGGAGAGGAAAATAAAAAAATCCCGAAGAACATCGTTTTTGTCTCTATCACACAAACCTTTACTAATGCCCGCCATCATGAAAGGTAGCCTTTGGAAAACTGGAACAACACTCAAGAAAGAAAAAAAATACAACATTACAAAGGAAACAAAGGAAACAAATAAACAAAGAATTAAAACAAAATCAAATAAAAAAAGAACGACCCGAAGGCCGTCCTTTTACTGTCCCTATTACCTAACCCATATAAATAGTTAGGCTCAATCTTAAAATCAGTCTGCGAGAGCTGCAACGTAGTGTAGGGGACGAAATCGATTCTGAAGAAGCGGAGCGTTCGCCTAAAAGCTTTCTGCAAGAAAGCTACTTCGGAAGCATATGCTATCCCCGGATTTCTCCCTTTAGAAAGGGAATCAAGGAAATCCGACGATAACAGCGATCGAAAGAACGATTCGGCACCGGAACGTCACGTCCGCACGCTCTCAGTATGAACTGGTTTTAAACGTGATGATTACAAACTCTTCAAGAACTGAACAATCGTCAACAACCCTTTATCAAAGTTCTCCAGGTTGAAGTGCTCGTTCGGTGCATGCAGATTCTCATCCGGCAAACCAAAGCCCATCATCACAGCAGGGATTTCGAGTACACGTGAGAGCTTCTCAACAATTGGAATGGAACCGCCATCTTTGGTAAAGAGGGCACGAACGCCATACACATGCTCATATGCATCTGCCGCTTTTTGCAGAATGGGATTGGCAGGATCGATATTGAAAGCAAAAGCTTTCTCGATCTGTTTCACATGCAGGGTTGCACCCGGTTGAACGTGAGCGCGCAGATGTGCTTCGATACGATCCAATACATGTTGTGGGTCTTGGTCCGCTACGAGGCGGCAGGTGATTTTGGCATGAGCTTCCTTCGGAATAACCGTTTTGCTGCCTTCGCCCTGGAAACCACCCCATACCCCATTCAGTTCCAATGTTGGACGAGCGCCAACACGTTCCACGAACGAATAACCTTCTTCGCCGTACAATTGCTCCAGTCCGAGGTCTTGACGAAGCTGTTCTTCATTGAAGCCCTGTTTCACAAATTCTTCTCTCATCTCAGGAGACAGTGGCAGAACGCCATCGTAAAATCCATCTACACTTACACGGCCTTGCTCATCATGCAACGATGCGAGCAGGGATACGAGTGCATGAAGTGCGTTGGGTACACCACCACCAAATGAACCGGAGTGCAAGTCGGTATTGGCTGTGTTCAGATCCACGTGAAGCGAACATAGACCACGCAGGCCAGTGGAGATCGCCGGTTTCCCTTTTTCAAGCAGGGACGTATCCGAGATCAGTATCATGTCTGCACGCAGCTTGTCCGTATTGTCATTCAGATAGATGGGCAGGTTCGGACTGGAGATTTCCTCTTCACCTTCGATACAGAACTTGATGTTAACCGGAAGTTCTTTGTTTTCGGCGAGAATGGCTTCTACAGCCTTGATATGTAGGAAGATCTGTCCTTTGTCATCCGTTGCACCACGAGCGAACAGCTTGCCATCACGAATGGTAGGTTCGAAAGGAGGCGTGTCCCACAGATTAAGGGGATCTACAGGTTGTACATCATAATGACCATAGATCAGAGCTGTCGGTTTGCCGGGTGCATGCAGGTGATCTGCATAGACAATCGGATGTCCAGCCGTTGGAATGACCTCTACGTTTTCCATGCCTGCACGTGTGAGCGCATCTGCTGCCCATTGTGCTGCACGATTAACATCCTCTTTATGCTCAGAAATGGCGGAGATACTTGGAATGGATAACCATTCATTCAGTTCTGCCAGGTGTTTTTCTCTATTTTGTTCAAAGTAAGTCTGTTCTTTCATTAAAAAGGCCTCCTTGATGTTTGCTTTATCTCATTGTAATCCATTTTGTCATGTTAATAAAACATTGGTTAAAAAAATGATCGGTTACAGATCATTTCATTCACCTGATGATTATGCGTATAATACAAGAAAAGGATTTCATCCATATATTCTCAAGGGAGTTGAGGAAGTTTCCATGACAGTCAGACCCGATGCAAGCAGGCAGGTGAGTAGCGATGGAACCGACGAGGAATGATCGAATATTGGGCAGATTCAAGCGGTTATCCGATTTCAAAGCAGGAAGACATAAAGGACGATTTTATCGAAACAGCCTTATGCTTATTTTACTCATTGCCAGTATTCCCGGGTTAATCACAGGTATCGTGATGTATCAACAGGTGGTTGGCCGGATGGAAACCGAATTCAATCGGATGCATCAGAACCAGATCGAGAATCGGGCACGCAATGTGGATGATCAACTGGCCTATCTGGAGATGAACTTATCTCATTGGGCTTTTGAACCGAGGTTTGGCAATGCGTTACGAACGCTGGATTTTGTGTATTATTTTAATGAAACGCAGGAGATCGTCACTACATTATATGTACTACAAGGTTCCCACCCGTTGATCAAGTCAGCACAGCTATATTTGCAGGAACCGAAGCCGATCTTGTTTAATCGGGATTATAACGAGTTGAATGATGATGCCAAAGTACAAGCGTATGATCGTTATCTCTCCATGGGCAACCACGTGTACTGGACAGACTGGGTTTCGGGCATCAACCGAGATACCGCCCCTTCGACCAACAATAGTCTACTGCATACGGATGCAGGCAATGCACTCGTTCTCGTACATAAGATCCCAGGGGAGAGCATGAATCCATTTGGTGCACTGATTATTACGCTGGATAACGAGAAAGTCGCCAGTTTATTGAAAACGCTTACGCCTTATGATGAAGGTTTAACGTTCCTTATGGATCAGGAAGGCAACACACTGGTTACAGGGAATCCGGGAACGGCGGGGGAGACTTCTGCTTTTGAACAGCAGCTAAAAAAAGAAGTGGCCCTGCATGCCGATAGCCGCTCATTCCTGTTCCGATATGAGGATCAGACCTATTCTGTCTCGTATGGCTCGTTGAGTCGGATTGATTCGGACTGGACGTACGTCTCCGCAGCACCTTTGACCTCAGTCACTTCGCCCGTCAAGCTGGTATCCAAGATCATCGTCATTGCGAGTGCAGGCAGTCTCATCCTGGGATTGTTGTTATCCTGGTTTGCTTCCCGCCGCATCTATTCGCCTGTAGCACGGATGCTGCACCTGCTTACGCCTGGCAGAAACGAAACTACACCAACGGATGAGAAGCTGGACGAGTTTGAGCTGCTGGAGCAACAATGGAACGAACTGACCTCCCGCAGTGTAACGGCACATCGCCAGTTGCAGGAGCAGCTTCCCCATCTGCGCGACAGCTTTGTCTTACAACTTGTGCAGGGACATTTATATGCCTATAACGAGCAGGATCTCCAGCAGCGGATGCGTCATCTCGGATTTGAGTTGGAGGGTCAGCAGTATTTGCTGGTGCAGATGTATTTTACGGGATACGAGCAGCTGCAAGGCAGATTCGGAAGCCAGGACAAGGGTTTAGTCACCTTTGCAGCAGTGAATATCACACAGGAAGTGGCAAAAAATCATTTCAGGCAGATCAGTGTCATGAACTTTCATGACCTGTCTTCCGCCATGCTTGTGATCGCTCCTCAGGACGAACCTGTGAAGTCACAAGCGATGTTATGGGGACAGGAGCTCGTGGAGGTGATTGGACGAACGCTCAAAATGAAGGTGACCTTGATGATCAGCCGCCCAGCAGCTTCACTTCAGGAACTGCCCGGACGATTCGTCGAGATGGAACAGGCCGTGGCATATCGCAGTGTGGAGGAAGGAAGTCAGATACTCGATCTGGAGGATGAGGCGTGTTTCCACAGAAACGAAGCAGCTTCCTATCCGCTTGGACTGGAACGTGAGTTGCTGCAGGCGATCAGGCTGGGCAAGCAGGACGAAGCGGAACGTGTGCTGGAACAATTCATGAGCGAGATTACGCGGACGGGTAGTACCGAATTTCAGGTGCAGCAGATGATGCTGCAATTACTCGGCAGTATTCAGCACATGATGCTGCAAACGGGAGTGACACCTTATAAGCTGTTTGGTGGTTGCAACATGTATGAACGGCTATCCGGTATTCGTGAACCTTTTCAGATGAGACAATGGATGATGAATGAGGTATTCACACCGTATATCCAAGAGATTGAAGCACGATCCCAGGAACCGCTGAAACAGGTGGTGGAACGTACAATGTTGTATATCGATACCCATTATCGTAGCGATATTTCGCTGGAAAACTGCGCTGACGCGGAGCAGATGACACCCTATGCACTGAGCAAGGCATTCAAACAGGTATCAGGCATCAATTTTATTGATTATCTGACACGTGTGAGAATGGATGCGGCGAAGCAATTGTTAAGGGAGACAACGATGAAAATCAATGATGTTGCGGCGGCTGTGGGCTATCAGCATAGTTATTTTAATCGGATCTTCAAGAAACAGGAGGGCATTACCCCGAGTCAGTATCGCGAACAATGGTTTGGACAATAACCGTTCATCCGTCTGTCATTTCTGACCGGCATCCAGCATTAGCGGATGTCGTTTTTTTCTTTTTTTACCGTCATACAAAGAAGGATAAACCTGCAAAAATGTGCAATTCTATCTGCTACGATATGTCCAATATCAAGGAAGAATGGCGTTATAGCGGGCTTCTAGACCATCAAGTCGTAGCGATGCAAAAAATGAAGGTTGCCGGAAAAAGAAGGGCTGTATAGTCTGAGTATCAGGATTATTGATAACGCTTACATAACTAGGGGAGGGGAGACATGATGAAGGGGAAGACAGACTGGAACACCAACGCCACTGCCACTGCTCAAGCGGATATGGCAACAAGGCCCATGAGACGAGAGTCGAACTGGAAAAGGCAGATCCAACGAAACAAATGGTTATATGTGCTTGTGCTTCCCGGCTTTTTGTACTTTGTCATCTTTAAATACTTGCCCATGTGGGGAATCATCATTGCTTTTCAGGACTACCAGCCTTTTCTGGGCATCCGGGAGAGCAACTGGGTGGGGCTGGAGAACTTTACGAACTTTTTCTCCAACCCGGACTTCTTCCGACTATTACGCAATACGCTGGTCCTTGCGCTGTATGATCTGATCTTCTTTTTCCCGGCACCCATCATTATCGCTTTGTTATTAAATGAAATTCGGGTTGCATTCTTCAAAAGAACCATTCAAACGCTGGTCTATGTACCCCACTTTGTATCCATGGTGATTATCGCGAGTATCACGTACGTGTTTCTGACCCCGCAGGGCGGAGTCTTATATGATCTGATCGCCTGGATTACAGGCAAACCTATTGATGTGCTCTCCAGTCCGGGTTCGTTCCGACCACTCATTATTGTTCAGATGATGTGGAAAGAGATGGGGTGGGGCACAATTATCTTCCTGGCGGCCCTCGCCGGTGTGGATACGGAACAGTATGAAGCCTCCATTGTGGATGGCGCAGGACGATTGCGGCGAATGTGGCATATTACGCTTCCCGCGATTCGTACGACCATAGTCATCTTGCTCATTCTCAGACTGGGAAACTTTCTGGATACCGGATTTGAGCAGATCTATCTCATGACCAACTCCCTCAACCGGGATGTCGCAGACGTATTTGATACGTATGTGTACACGGTGGGGATTACGCAAGGGGCTTTCAGTTACAGTACCGCTGTTGGACTATTCAAGTCTGTGGTGGGCATCATTTTGGTGCTTGGCAGTAATAAACTTGCGAAAAAATTCGGTCACCCCGGAATTTATTAAGGAGGAGCGCCCATGAACAGCCGTCTATACAACAGCCCTGCCGGCAAGGTATTTGATATCTTCAATTACGTCATGCTGGGGATTCTGGGCATATTAACTGTCCTTCCTTTCCTGTATATTATAGGGAATTCTTTCGCAACGGAAGCCGAGATCACCGAACGGAGTTTTTTCCTTATTCCGAAGGTATTTTCTTTCAGTGCATATGAGTATATTTTCTCTTCTTCCACGATCTTTCGCAGCATTGGCGTTTCCATCTTCATCACGGTGGCAGGCACACTGGTGAATCTGTTCTTCACCTTAACGATGGCTTATCCACTATCCAGAACTGACTTCTGGGGCCGTAACGTCATGATGAACATGGTGATCTTCTCCATGTTATTCGGCGGTGGCATGATCCCGACGTATCTCGTTATTCGTGGACTGGGACTGCTCGATTCTTACTGGGCCCTTATGCTTCCTGGCGCGATCAGCGCGTTTAACTTAATAGTAGTCAAAAACTTTTTTCAGCAAATGCCGCCAGGGCTGGAGGAAGCGGCCCGCATCGACGGCTGTTCGGATCTCGGCGTGCTGTGGCGAATCGTACTGCCTTTATCGAAGCCGGTCATTGCCACGTTTGCCTTGTTTTACGCCGTGGGACATTGGAACAACTTTTTCTCGGCACTTCTGTACATTTCCGACAGTGACAAATGGCCGCTGCAGGTCATGCTGAGACAGATCGTATTGCTCTCGCAAGCCAGTGTCGGAGATATGGCAAACATGGACCCTAATTTTGTACAGCCACCAGAGCAGTCGATCAAAATGGCGGTAATCGTTGTAGGTACGATTCCAATTTTGCTGGTGTATCCGTTTTTGCAGAAGCATTTTGCCAAAGGTGTCATGTTAGGTTCAATCAAAGGCTAAAGCCAAGGGGGAGAACGTATGGGACAAAAAACGGGATTCAAAAAAGGTGCATTGCTACTCTCTGCGTCACTGGTACTTAGTACAATTCTGGGCGCATGCTCCACGGACAAGGCAGATTCAGGAACTGCTGCGGGTGGCACCGATCAGCTCACGATTATGCTGCCGAACTTTGAAGCGGAGAATCCGCCGGACAACAGCCCTGTGATTCAGAAGCTGGAGGAATTGACCAAGGTTGATGTCAATCTGCAATGGGTGCCCAGCAGTTCCTATGAGGACAAATTCAATATCACACTGGCTTCGGGCAAACTTCCGCAAATTATGGTCGTATTGGGTAAATCCCCAAGCTTTATCAATGCAGCCCGGACAGGGGCATTCTGGGAACTGGGTCCTTATCTGAAGGACTATCCAAATCTGAGCCAGATGAATGAAATCATCACCAACAATGCCTCTATCGATGGCAAAACGTATGGGATATATCGGGCTCGCCCTCTGGGACGTAATGGGGTGACTATCCGTAAGGACTGGCTGGAGAATCTGGGGCTGGAAGAGCCGAAGACGATTGATGAATTTTACAATGTATTGAAAGCGTTCACGAAGGATGACCCGGACGGTAACGGAAAGGATGATACGTACGGTCTGGTAGCCAGCAAATTCACGGGACCGTGGGATAACATGCAGGTATGGTTCGGTGCCCCCAACAAATGGGGAGAGGATGGCAACGGGGGTCTAATCCCTGCACATGAGACACCGGAATACATGGAAGCCCTGAAATTTTTCCGTCAGATCTACAGCGAGGGTCTGGTGAACAAGGACTTTGCCGTGATGGATGCAACGAAACTGCCTGATCCATTTGTGAATGGGCAAGCGGGTGTCATGGTGGATGTAGCAGATAATGCCCAGCGCATGGACCAGAAGATACTGGATAAAGATCCGAATGCGACAGGACGTGTCGATGTGCTGCAAGCCATGGAAGGTCCGAAGGGGCTGCGTGATATGCCAACGTCCGGATATTCCGGAATGATTGCCATCTCCAAAGGCAGTGTCAAAACGGAAGAGGAACTGAAGAAGGTACTGCGCTTCCTGGACCAACTCAATGAACCAGAATTGCAGGCGCTGCTTGGGAATGGACTGGAAGGCAAGCAGTATGAGAAAAAAGAAAACTACATCATTCCTTCCACTGACAAGCTTGCTCTCCGCGATCTGCAGGGCTTGAATCAGATATTGATGTTTGTACCGGAGGACAAAACCCTTCGCGTGCAACAGACACCTGTCCGTGAAAAAGTTGCACAGGTACAGAAAGCCAACGAAGAGATTGTCATTGCCAATCCTGGCGAACCGCTGATCTCTGATGTTTATGCTCAGAAAGGGCCGCAGCTGGACAATATCATTAACGATGCACGTATCAAATATATTGTAGGTCAGATTGATGAGAAAGGATTCGAAGATGCTGTTACCCTGTGGAAGAACAACGGCGGAGATGATTATGTGAAAGAAGTCAATGAACTGTACGCTGCACTGAAGTAGTTGGAGACCAACGATACTCTTGAACAGGCAGGGAGGAAGGCGACATGTGGAACGGGGATGCATTTAGTAATCCCGAGGCGCAGTACCGGGTTCATCCCTTTTGGTTCTGGAACGGGGATATGGAAGAAGAACAGATGAAGCGGCAGGTGGCTGAGATGGCCGTGCAAGGCGTGGGTGGATTCTTTATCTGTCCACGTCAAGGACTGCAAATTCCCTATCTCTCCGAAGCGTGGTTTGATAAGGTGCGGATTGCAGTGGAAGCGGCGGCCGCTCACGGCATGCAGGTATGGTTATATGACGAGTATCCTTATCCGAGTGGAATGGCTGGCGGGGAAGTGACTCTTGATTTTCCTGAAGCCAAGCAGCGTCAGCTCATCCATCATCAACTGATGGTTCAGGGCGGAGAAGCTGTGAATCTGGAGCTGCCATGGGGACGAGTCTTGGTTGCCAAGGCAATTCCCAAGGATGCACAGGGCAAACGGTTGTGGCATGAATTCATTGACTTGCGAAATAAAATTGGCAATATCCAGACGGACCAGGTGTATCAGGAGACCGGACTCACCTCGTATAACCGGAAGAGGTTCTTCACCTACCAAACAGCGTTTCGATTGTTGTGGGATGTGCCCGAGGGTGATTGGGAGTTGATTATATTTCAAGAGATGGAGATCGATGATTTCAAATATTACGGCAACTTTGTTGATCCTTGCCATAAGGAAGCGATGAGTCGTTTTATTGAACTGACACATGAGCGTTATAAGGCAGCGGTTGGAGATCAATTTGAGAGCGTAATCAAAGGCATGTTCTCGGATGAGATCGCACCGCTGGGCCGTATCCCCTGGTCCCAACAGCTTCCCTGTTATTTCAGTGAGCGTTGTGGTTATAGTCTGATCGATTCGCTACCGGCCCTGTTATATGCTGATGTTCCGGACGCGTACCGGATTCGGTATGACTACTATCAGTCCCTGCATCTGCTTCTCAGGGAGTCCTATCACAAACAGGTGCATGATTGGTGTGAGGAAGCAGGAATCAATTACGCGGCTGAGGTACCTGGCGTACGGATGACCACCCAGTTGTTCAGCCATATGCCAGGCGGTGATTCAGCACATGAGAAAATCGGACGATCCTTATCGTGGATTCTGGAACGATATGGCCAAAAGATGCGTGACAATCCCAAGATGGTCAGTTCGCTTGCCAGACAACTGGGCCGAAGCCGCAATCTGATTGAATGTTTCCACAGTGTAGGCTGGTCCATGACGCTACAGGATGCCAAGTGGATGATTGACCGCATGGCCGCCATGGGCACCAATTTCTATAATTTTCACGCCTTTTTTTATACAATCGGTGGGCTTGCGAAGCATGATGCACCGCCGTCTCAATTTTTGCAAAATCCCTACTGGAAGCATTTCCGGCAGTTGGGGGATTACACCGGACGGTTGAGCTATCTCATGAGCACCGGAGCAGCAGACATTCGTATTGCTGTACTTGACCCAACGACGACATTCTGGAGTCTGATGGGTAATCCGCTGCATGGATTCGAGTATAGCGGCGAAGACGAAGCAGAACGGGTGCAATTGAATCGTCTGACGAAGGACTGGATGCGAATCACGACCCATCTGCTCGAAAACAGACGTGACTATGACCACCTTGATCCCGAATTGCTGGCTGAAGCTGACTTAACGGATGGTATCATTCAGATTGGCGTTGCCCGTTATGACGTATTGATTCTGCCACCGATGCTGAATCTGGAGATCGCGGCCTGGGAACAGGTGAAGCGATTCGTTCAGCAGGGAGGGACCGCCATTTCTGTTGGGATGCCTCCGCATATTGCTATCCAGCCGGGAAGTCCGGAGGGAGATGAAGCTGCCCAGTTCTTTGGTGCGGGCGAGCAGCCGCAAGAGGTGTACTGGGGCCGTAGCGTGACAACCGATCACGATAACCGTGAAACCATGTGGCATCAAGGTGAGGGGAATGCCTATTTTCTACCCGCAGGAACAGGGCAGGGAGATGACTTTTCGCTGGAGCTAATCTCTCTCCTGCTCGATCAGGTATTGCCTGAACCCATCTGCTGGATCATGGAGGAGGAAAGTGCCTCTCTGCTGATGCACACCCGTCAATTGTCGGCTAGGGAGCATATGGTTTTTTTGACCAATCAGGAGGGGCAGGAATTAAGAGGGCAATTGAAGCTGGTCGCCAGACAGCTGTGGGATGGAGCGGAGCTGACAGATGGTGCTTGTCTCGTGGCAGAACGACTTGATCTGGAGACGGGACAGCTTCAGGCACTGCCATATACGAGTAGTGGCGGGGAATGGTGCATCACACTAACGCTGGCGCCTTACGAAGCGCATGCTGTACGCCTTACTTTACAACCAGTGAAGGTAGAGACGGGACTAGGGAAGGTGGATGTAGCAGACCCAATAAATTCGACATTCCAAACGGATGTTTCAGCAGAAGTGAAGCAAGCCACTAAGATCAGTATTCCTGCGGAGGGACCATGGCGACTGGAAACGGTGCAGCCTAACATCCTGCGAATGGGACAATTCCATCTTCAGGCAACCAATGCTAACGGAATAATACTGGAAAGCCAGCATGTAGCTGTGAAACCGTTTATTGATCAGGCAGCAGAATTATCGGAGCAGCAGCATCTGCCAGTCCAGTTTAGTCAGGTATTTGGCACACCGAAAAAGGCATCCGTTGCTTACCCGATCGAGTGCCGTTATACGACCACATTTGAGCTAAGAACGGCGTTACCTGCATGCCTGTTATTCCTGGATAAAGCGACGATTTCGGGCAGTTGGTCGATGGAGATTAATGGGCAACCACTTGAAAAAGAACAATTCGATCCAATCGAAATAACCGACCACAATAATATCGCTTGTGATATTACGGAATGGCTACACAGCGGTCTCAATGAAATGACGGTGATTGTGCAGGTGACCAAAGATGAGGATGGTATCGTTGATCCCTTATATCTGCAAGGGAGATTCGGGGTGGAGTTTCATCATGAAGGCATCGCTTCGCTCGTGCGGGAGTCAGACACAGCCCTTCGCATCGGACCTGAACCTCAGCCGCTGTATCCTCATTTTGCCGGGGAAATGAGTTATAAACGCACGTTCTGGCTGGATGAGCCAGGGGAAGATATTACTTCGTTTGAAATGGAATTTAGCGATTGGCGTGTGCAGGATGTGGTGGAAGTGCGGGTGAACGGACATAGTCTGGGTGTGAGATGCTGGTCTCCGTATCGCTGGAAGGGAGAGGCCTCCTGGTTGCGTTGGGGAGACAACGACATTGAAGTGCGGATTACGAATACATTGATCGGCCTGCTGGAAGGTACGTATTTTGATTCGGAACATCATCAATTACAGGATGCAGGTCATGTACCTGTTGAAGAATTAGGATAAAGGAGTGGAAGTAAGGGATGGGACATCGTATTCAGTTTGACCGCTATCCAGGTGGTGTGATGAAAGCGTTAACGCTAAGTTATGACGACGGAGTGGTGCATGATCGCAGACTGGTGGAAATCTGTAATCGGTATGGTCTACGGGGAACCTTTAATCTGAACTCCGGTACCCTGGGTAATCCAGGACGTATTGAGGCGTGGGAAGTTGCTGAACTGTATGCGGGTCATGAAGTGGCCGTTCACACGGTTACTCACCCTACGCTGCCTTATGTTCCGAATGAACTATTGACCGAAGAGATTATCGAGGACCGAAAAGCGTTGGAGAAGCTCGTCGGTTATCCGGTACGAGGCATGGCTTATCCCAATGGAGGATACGACCGTACGTTAAGTACAAAGCTTGCGTGGCTCGGCATCGACTATGCTCGTACCGTTGAATCTCATGGCAAATACACACTGCCAGACCGGCCGCTTGAATGGCATCCGACCTGTCATCATAACCATGATCTGGCGGGGCATGCTGAACGTTTTATCCAACATTCCAAAACAGGTACACCACTATTACTCTACGTCTGGGGCCACAGTTATGAGTTCAATGATAACGACAACTGGGAGATCATCGAACAGTTTGGTGAGCAGATTGGTCGCAGGAACGACATCTGGTACGCCACGAACATCGAAGTGATTGCCTATTGGAAAGCGGTGCAACGACTGGAGTGTTCAGCCGATCGATCCATCATTCATAATCCGTCTGCCATCCCGGTTTGGTTCACGGCAGATCAGCAGGTAGTTGAAGTGCAGGGTGGGGAGACATTGCGGCTAAGCGAACGAATCAAGGTATAAGGAAGGGGCTGACGATCATTCGTTATTTCCATGAGAACGAGGCGATTGCAGGCAAGGTGTACGATTCAATTCCGGATATATTGACCACGGTGGCTCAGCGTTATATTGGCGATCACCCGCAACAATCCTTTTTGTTCAGAGCTTATCATCAGGGAGGTTTTCGCAGACTGGGGGATTATCGCTACGACCTGAATCTGAATGAGAAATGTGCAGAGGCGCGTACAGGGCAGTACGTGTATGTATGGGGCAAGTTATGGAGCGAGCAGAATGCAACGTTAAATACAGGCCTGAACTGTTATAGTCCAGTAATGATCTATGTGAACGGAGAAGAGGTATTCAAGTCCGAGTTGTTGCAGGAATTATTTCCCGAGCGAAGAACCCAGATTCCGATTTCCGTTCACTATGGCTGGAATGATGTGTTGCTGTGTTTTGTCAAAACAGAAGTGGGATTCGGCGGTATCTACGGAACAGCCTCTTTCAAAAATTTCCCGCTGCACTTCCTTACTCCTGGGACAGATCGTCAGGGTCAGGAAGGCTGGTTATATTCAGAACCTGTCGATGAACCTGTACTATCTCTTCCTCGTGATGGCATGGCGGAAGAAGAAACAGGTCTTATCTGGTATCCAAGCAGGAACTGGACAGGGGAGGAACAGAGCAAGGGTTCATTTGCACGCATCTATGGTACGGAACAACCTGCTGTGGCCTATGCATGGACGAGGCTGGATGTAACCTTACCAGGATCATCGCCAATTATTTTAAAAGGCAATCATGATGGTGCTTTGACTCTGTATGTAGATGGCAAGGAAATATACTCTGCTGGAAGCAGTGCTAAATTGCACGTTGAACTCCCGCGCCGTTACGGTTCTTGGGATCTGGTCGTGAAAGGTGAAATCCAGGCACAAGGTGGCTCATGGGGATTCACGTTGGAAGATGACGTAAGTTCGGATTCCACAGGTTGGAGACTAAAATCACCTCATCCGGTTGCGGGGTGCTCTGACCCCTGGCTGTACACAGGTGCGTTTGTTCCCGGCGCTGAGCCATCCCATACCGACATCGTGCGAACAGATACCGTGTTTGATAATGGAGCACAAGGTGTCTATTGGCGGGTAGACCTGCCCGACACTCATGTTCGTCCCTATCTGGAGAACACACATTACGGAAAGTGGAATTATCCACTTGGTGTTACCCTGCTTGGACTGCTCCAGACGGGACAGGAATTGGGACGGGACGATTACATTCAGTATGTACGGCAACATATTGAACTGAGCACTTCATTTGATCGTTATGGTCTGTGGGATCGGGAAGCATACGGTGCGGCAGGGATCAATAATCAACTGTCTGCCATCGACAGTCTGGATGATTGCGGTTCGTTTGGATCTACGCTGCTTGCTGCGATGGAGTTGGGCGATATTCGTGGGGGAAGAGATACCGCGGATCGGATTGCGGGTTACATAACGGATGAGCAGGAACGTCTGGAGGATGGCGCCTTTTACCGGGTTCGCGGCAGTGGGGAGATGCGTCAGGAGACGATGTGGTGTGATGACTTGTACATGAGCACACCATTTCTGATGCGTTATGGTAAGTTGACAGGAGATAGCGCGTACTGGGATGATGCGATCAATCAATTCCTGATGTTCCGCAAATACCTATACCTTCCCGAACAACAGATCATGTCCCATGTGTATGATTTTGTGCGTGGTCGGGCAACAGGTATTCCATGGGGACGCGGGAACGGGTGGGTGCTCTTTTCATTGACCGAACTGTTAACGATCTTGCCACATGATCATGCGAAGCGGCCGGAACTGTTACGTTTCTATCGTGATCTAAGTCAAGGTTATCTGGCACTGCAAGGGGAAAATGGACTTTGGCATCAGGTGCTGAACCGGCCGGATTCGTATGAAGAAACCTCCTGCACATCCATGTTCATCTACGCTTATGCCCGTGGTATTCGGGAAGGCTGGCTGGAACAGCCGGAGCCTTATCTGGAGGCGGTACGCAAAGGATGGGAAGGCATGACACGTTTGTCAATTGACTATAAGGGCAATGTATATGGGGTATGCCGGGGTTCCGGGTACTCGTTTACTGCCTTGTATTATCGCGATGACCTGGGATGGAATTTGAACGACACCCATGGGATTGGCATTGTGCTCTTGGCAGGTATTGAAGCACATAAGATGAACCAGCAGCTCCGTCAGAGGCATCTATCTGAGGCTTAACCAAAAAAGGATCGGATAATTACCTATAAGTATTTCAGAAAATACTTATAATTTTGGTGCCGTCAATTTGCATTAGGGCGACTCATCCGTTAAACACTTGAACAACAGGCTCTGATATAATAGCACATAACAACTATCTGTTTTCCATGGAGGTGAGGCTATTGAAAACAATCGGGGTAGGATTCTTACATGTACGGCTCTATGCAAAGCCAGTGGAGGATATGGCAATGCTTTGCATAGAGTTTAGAAACAATCATATTGCCAACGATGAATCGTAATATTCTACTGACTGGCTTTGCACCTTATTGATTTATTAAATAAGGGAGTGAGGCCCGTGAAATATTCAAAAGCCGAGTCAATTTTTCCGGAAGAATTGCTACGTATCATTCAAGAATACGTTCAAGGGGAATTGGTTTATATCCCCAAACCCAAAGAGGCACATTTAAAATGGGGCGAGAAAACGAACAGCAAGAGTAGAGTCTCTGCTCGAAACGCTGAGATTAAATCTTTATTCCACAATGGAGTCAGCATAGAGGAGTTGGCGGGGCGATATTTCTTGTCCTGCGAAAGCATAAAGAAAATTGTCTATACAAAGAACTAATGAAATCCGCTAAATCGTCCTATCGACGGTTTAGCGGATTTTGTTCAAAGATGAATTAAATCAACTTATACATAGTAACCGCACATCTAAATCGATAGACTCAAGTTAAGGTTGTTGTGATAAAGGACGGCCCGATCATACGAAGGGGTGCAACGAATGGACGAAATCATAAAGAAGAAGTTACTGGACAAAAATGAACGACTCATTAACATGGTGATTGAACGCGCAAAAAGAGATTTTATAGACGATATCGCAATTATTGGGCTTACGGGTTCATTTAGCACGGGAGACTTTCACGAGAAGAGCGATCTTGATTTAATTATCATTAATAATACAGAAAAAGGATGGGAAATATCCGATTGCTTTATCTTAGATGACGTTGGATATGACATCTATTGCACGCCATGGAATTCAAGAATACAAGAGCAATCCACTTTGGAGAGTCCCAACGTATCGAGCTTAACTGAGCTCAAAATACTCTACTATGCAAAGCCTGAGGATTTGGAGAGATTGAACGACTTCAGGCAAAAAGCACTTGATGCACTTGCGAGCCCGATAGGAGAAGCGTGTCTTGATCGAGCAAATAAATGGATCGATCTGGCTAAGCAAGCATACAGTGATACGATGCTAGGTGAAGATATCGGTTCAGTGCGACATGCATCTGCCGACGTTCTGTTTAATTTAGTCAATGCCTTGGTTAGTATGAATAACACGTGCATACAACGAGGAATCAAGCGATATTTGGAAGAGATTCGTACGTTTCGCTATGTTCCTGATGATCTCGATTCCTTATACATGTCAATCATCGAAGCTCATACCATTGAAGATATTCGAATAGCCTCCTTTAATATGTTGAATAGTGTTACGAGGTTATATAGCACGATGTGTGATAACTTCATAATTAAATCTGCTCCGACTTTTGATAATCTGAGGGGAACATATGAAGAATTGTGGTGCAACTACCGCAATAAAATTCTGAACAGTGTTATGACGAACGATGCTTCCTACGTCTTTCTTTCGGTCTATGGAGCACAAGGGTATCTTGATGAAATGGCTCTGGAGAAAGGAACTAAGAAATTTGATATTATGCAGTACTTTGATGCAAGTAATTTACCAGTTGTGAAAGAAAAGTTCCTTGAAGTGATGGATGAATATCTAGACGAATATGATAAGGTCGGCAGAAAAGTCGAACGTTTTACAACCTTCGAGCAACTATATGCCCATTATATGAATCATTGACCTTACCTTAGAGCCCTGAATAATTAACGAAAGTTCGATAAATTCAAATGAAGACAATCGATATAGTGGCTATAGATAACGAGATGAAAAAAGCGGCAATGCCCTCGGGCTTGCCGCTTTTAGTTGACCACAAACACGGATTAAAATAATTCCAACTGCTCCGGTCCTTCTTCCTTCTCCGGTTCAGTACGGTCAGGAAAAGGCTTCACTGGCAAATCCAGCAGATCCATCATCATCTGTGCATTCGCCGCTGCATCGCCACCGGAGTTGTTGTTAAAAATAACATAGACATCCTTGCTCTGCTCCTGCAATTGCTCCAGATAACCTTTCCACTCCAACAGCTCTTCCTTGTTGTAACGGTACAGATAACGAGTCTCGCGCCAATTGGGTGCACCATTCTGATGCCAGCCGGACACATTGCGCCCATGCATGCGAACCAGTGTCATGTCCGAATCCGTGGCCTGGGGCACGATGGGAATGGAAC
The DNA here is from genome assembly GCF_055687625.1 of Paenibacillus sp. CB74. Lineage (NCBI taxonomy): Bacteria > Bacillati > Bacillota > Bacilli > Caryophanales > Paenibacillaceae > Paenibacillus > Paenibacillus sp. CB74. The sequence goes on from NZ_CM146009.1 coordinate 6,784,338, forward strand.
CCAAACCCGCCTGAGGTTCGTCACAGACGCTGTGAATCCAGCCTTGCTCTTTCATGAACGCAAGTGTTCGCTCACGCATGTCATCTTCATACCAGCTGCGATGGCGGAATTCCAGGGCGCACGGAATGCCCTCCATTCGAAGCTTCACTTCACGAAGCTCTTTCACATTGTCCTTATTACATTCGAACCAGGGCGGATATTGAAATAAGGCTGCCTGCATTTTGCCTGCTTCTATAACGGGTTCCAGTGATTCCCGAAAGGCTTTATACATCTCCGACGTGCTGGTGAAGTAGGGTTTGCCTCTAAGATGTCCGGTCATTCCCTGATAGGCTTTGATGATAAAAGCAAAGGATTCAGGCGTCTCAGCAGCCCATCGTGCCATGCGATCCCGCGGCTGTACGGCGTAGAAGGAACTATCCACCTCCACGGTGGAGAAATATTGTCCGTATAGACTGAGCTTGTCTTTGGTTTTGGTACGGTTCGGATAGAGATCCTCCTGATCCCCCCATCCGGTAAGTCCGATGTGAATCATAAGAACACCTCCTGTTGCTTTTAGAACAACCTCTTATAATTACCCGATTCGCAGGGATATGCGTATGATTAATATTATATCGTGTACATTTTGGCTCTTCAATGTAGGCAATGTACCGGGATTTTTTTGAGTTTGCAGAATAAAGACGTTACAATACATTAAAGCTAGGGGAAATGACCAGGCCTGTACAAAGCGCACTACAGATAGAGGGCCAAGGACCAGGTGGAGGGCGAGATTGAATGACGGAATGGTATGAAAAGAGTTTTGGAGAAGATTATCTTCTCGTATACAAGCACCGGGATGTGCACGGTGCCTATCATGAAGTACATAAAATGATCAATTGGTTGAAGCTTAAGCCTAATGCTGAAGTATTGGATTTATGCTGCGGTATGGGGCGACACTCCCTGGCACTTGCTGATGCAGGATTGCGAGTGACCGGAGTTGATCTGTCCGATGTGCTTTTACGCGAAGCGCGCCTAACAGACACCGAACACCGAGTATCGTGGTGTCATGCGGATATGCGTGAACTGCCGTTGAAAGGTGGTTTCGACGCCGTAGTTAATCTGTTCACATCGTTTGGTTATTTCCTGGAGGACGGAGAACAACTGAAAGTATTACGAGCCATTCATCGGATGCTTCGGCCGGGTGGCAGCTATATTATTGATTTTATGAATACGGCGTATGTGACTCGTCATCTGGTGCCGCACTCCGTCCGAGAGGATGAAGGGCAGCGAATTGAGGAATTTCGCAAGATTGAAGATGGATTTGTGCAAAAGGAAATTCGTATTACCGACACCACATCCGGACATGAACCGCGAGTATATCAGGAGCGTGTAAAGTTGTACACATGTGATCAACTGAGTCAGATGTTAAGTGCAGCCGGGCTCCGGGTAGATCAGGTTCACGGCGGCTATGATGAAGAGAAATATGACGAGCAGACTTCTCCACGCATGATTTTTGTGGGTCGTCGTCCTGTGGAGTGAACGGAGATCGTCAGGAAGGGGATCATATGAAGCGAACAGAAGAGATGTCCATGACAGAGGGCATATACCGGGTCAAGATCAGCATGTCGTTTCCCTTGCGATGGGTGAACAGTTATGTGTTATCAGAACCGGATGGGAAGATAACCATTATAGATCCCGGACCGCGTAATTTGGAAACAGAACAGGAGTGGAGTGAAGCGCTGGCAGATCTCGGTCTGACCTTTGGCGATATTCGTCAAATTATACTGACCCACCATCACCCCGATCATCTTGGGTTGTCGGGGTGGATGCAACAGATGACGGGGGCACCCGTCCGAATGTCCACACGCTCACGCGAAGAAGCCGATTATATGTGGGGATCTGATTCACACATTAATACAATATTACCTGATTACTATAGTCGTCATGGTATGCCGGTAGACAAGACTGAACAGATATATGAACATATGAAGACATTTACTTCGCAGATCACGCCCCTTCCGAATGTCATACCTGTTGAAGATGGCGAGTGGCTCGATATGGGCGGGAAACGTTGGGTTTCTGTCGAGACGGGGGGACATGCCCCAGGCCATTTATCCTTTTATGCGCCAGAGTCCATGGAGATTCTGTGCGGAGATGCAGTTTTGCCACAGATTTCACCGAATATCAGTCTGCAACCCGGCAGTGACCCTCAGCCATTATTGTCTTATATGGAAGGATTGCAACGTCTCGGAGAGCTGAACGTCAAGCAGGCATATCCGGGGCATCGGAATCCATTTTCCACATTCAACGAACGGACCGTTCAACTGCTCGAACACCATGAGGAACGACTTCAGAAGCTGGCGGATCGAATGCAGGAGTCACCCGCGAATGCGTATGACATCTGTCTATACATGTTTGGCAATCGGCTTGGTACCCATCAACTGCGGTTTGCCATGAGTGAGACGTTGGCTCATTTGCAGGAGTTAATTCGACGTGAAGTAGTGAAGCAAGTGCAGCAATCGGATGGTACGCTCTATTTTCAAATCTATACGGAATGATGAATATCGTTAAGAAAATGATAATTCGATCTTATATAGAGGCTCGGGACAGGAAACTCACCTGTTCGGGGTCTTTTTAGCCTGTCTTAACAGTTCATTCATCTATTTTTAAGCCACCGCGTCTATCATACAACTATGAACTTCGCTAGGGCGTGTCTTAGAACTCCGAAGGAAGCAGATTATGAGACACACCCTAAAGAAAGCAGGGATGAGCGATGACCAGAAAAAAACGAAATCAATGGAGAAAATGGCAAGCTTCAGCGGCAGCAACGTTGACTGTGGCTGCACTCTTTCAATATGTAAGAACTTCGGATGCCTTTGATGTAGCCTACGCAGCAGCGAATGGTACAGACACAAGCGTTACTGCTTCAAGCCAGGTGGATACGCGGGATGATGTGATGGATGAATGGTTCAACAGCACAACGGACAGCAGCAACTGGAATACACAGGACAATGATAATGATGATAGTCAATATAATGGAACAACCGATAACACACAATCTGCTGGGCCTGATCAGAGCATGAATAACGAGAGAAGGTACTCAGATTCTGAACGTCCGAGCCAACATAATCAGGATTCAGATTCCGGATATAGCAGTGGCAACTATCAGTCACGCACAGGTGCATCATGAGCCGCACAGTGCAAGTTGCTCGTCCGCTCCGGTTTCAATTCCGTGCGATGAACACGGATGTTGAAGTACAGCTGTCTGCCGGGAAGGAACAAGTTGAACATGCAGCAAACTTAGTGAAGAATTGGTTTGAGACGCAAGAGCAGCGCTTTAGCCGGTTTGTCGCAGATAGTGAACTGAATCGTCTGAATCATGCAACCGGATGGATGCCCATTTCCGCTGCGATGGATGAAGTTTTGAGTCTGGCCTATGGGTATATTGGACTGACTGAAGGGATTTTCCAACCGGGTATCTCGCAGGCTCTTCAGGCTTCGGGATATGATCTAAGCTTCGAGAAAGTGCAACAACGACAACCGCAGCGCCCGCTGCTTGAACGCATTTTGCGAACGAGAACACCTGAAAGTTCAGGAATGATGGAAGATCGGCATGACCACAGTCGTCCGGGATGGATTCAGCGGGAAGGTAGCCGGATGGTTCATCTGGACCCTGGAGCTGAGTTGGATCTGGGAGGAATCGTTAAGGGATGGGCAGTGGAGCGCATTGCGGACTGGTTGCAGCGAACATTGCATATCCCGGCGGGTTTAATTAACGCGGGTGGAGATATTCAGGTATGGGGTACACCGGACTATCCCCAGTGGACCTTGAAAGTAACAGATCCTTTGCAAGAACAGGGGGATGTGTCAGGTACGATTCGTTTACAGCGAGGAGCTGTTGCCACTTCGGGTATCTCGCATAGGCAATGGCAAAATTCAGACGGAAGCCTTGCGCATCATCTCATTGACCCCCGGACAATGGAACCGGCGGATACGAATGTGCTACAGTGTACCGTTTTGGGACAGCATGCGTCGCAATGCGAGATTATTGCCAAGACGGTCTGCATTCTGGGGAGTGCCGAGGCGGTGGGCTGGCTAAACCGACACTATGATCGTCATGACGTCCTGTGGATAACACAGGAGGGAAGCACTTATTTTAGAGGAAATACGGATACGCTCGCTGAGCACTGGCCCGGTTTTGATCCGGATCATCGCTTCAGTCTGATTTAAACGAGGACAAGTCTAACAGATATGGGGGAGCCGGTTATGGCACAATGGATTGTAGATTACCTGCCGACGTGGAATATCATTCGAATTAGTGGAATTGCTGCTTATGTGCTACTCTTTGTCGGTGTATTTCTGGGCATTGCTCAAGGGATGCCTCTGGCCAAAGGCAAACCAAAAGCAGCCATGTTCAAATGGCATACTCGAACGACCTGGCTCGCCTTCGGACTTGGACTCGTGCATGCGTTAACGTTATATATTGATCATTACAGCCCATTTAGCTGGGGAGAACTTCTGATTCCTTTTACCGCCTCCGTGCATCCGATTGGCAGTGGTCTGGGAACGTTATCCTTCTACGGATTAGTGATCGTCCTGTTATCCAGTGACCTGCGGAGCAAATTGGGCCGCAAATGGTGGTTCTTGTTCCACATGCTGTCCTACCCCGTGTTCATTGGTCTGCTGGTTCACGGCATGGTAACAGGATCAGATTCTGGCAACATTATCATGCGAATGATGTATGTATTTACCGGACTCAGTATACTTGGTATCACCGTATTACGTGGCATGTTGCGAGAACGCAAGGGCCCGGAGATCACGATTGGACCGAAATGGACATCCGCTGAGCCAGCTGCCGAGCAGAAGTGGGTTGAAGGTTATGGTCTGGCGGGAACGGTACGACCTAAACATCTGAAATAATAACATGTGGATCATCCAAAAATTATGGTACACATGCAAAAGAAGCGGCCATCAGGCCGCTTTTTCCATGAACAGTTATTTCTTCAAACAGTTATTGCACTAAGCATCTACATACATGTCCAATCTTTCACTTGATTTCAAGTACGAAACGAGTTACGTGTTATACCGTGTCATCGCTGACCGGTTTTTCTCCCAGTGCTTCTTCAAGCTCGGATTGTTTGCGATGGGCGATCCGACTGCTCGCTGCCGATGCAATTGCACCGACAATATCATCGAAAAAGGTGTGGACAGGACCCAGGCTCTTGTCATTCAGTCGTTCAAGCACCCCTGGCTTCAGCTTGTCCACATAGCCATAATTCGTAAATCCGATACTGCCATATACATTGACGATGGAGAATGCCAAAATCTCATCCACGCCATACAGCCCTTCGTCATTCTCAATCATCTCCTGCAAAGGAGATATGAGCTGCCCCTGTTCCGCCAGAATATCAAGCTGAATCCCGGTCAGGACGGCGTTCTGTACCTCACGTTTGCGGAGAACCATCTCCACATTTTCGATACACTCTTCCATCGTAAGACCAGGATAATATTTTTTCTGCAATAACATGACCAGTTCTGCGATCTCAGGGATCGTGACGCCCCGCTTATGCAGCCATTCCCTAGTTGCCTCCGCGACCTTGCGGCTATTCAGGCTGTAAGGGATTTTTTCTTGCTCAGGATGTTCCATGGGCGATTCCTCCTCTGAAGTTAGCAATGTCCCTACTCTTGCTTCCTAATACGTATTAACCGGTTTTACGTTTCTTTAAGATCATCGAACGTATAACTTTTCAGCGAAGCTTTTATCTTTTAGTTATTTTTTGGACAAAGGCTCGTATACATGGTAGTACAAACTGTAAAAATGATGAGGGGGAACGTGATCATGAGAAAGATCCAATCTTTGCGTACGGTATCGGCAGCTGCGCTGCTGAGCATTCCTATGGTGTTGTCAGGTTGTGGCATGTTTGGAGCCCAGTCTTCCGAAGCTGTTGATCCGCCACCGCCCATTCAGGAAGCAGCCATGATCCAGGCAGCCGAAGGGAATGGGGCACTCGCAACGCTCCCGTTAACGACAGTATATCTGCAAGACCAGCAGGGACTGCTCGCTCCGGTATCCCTGACTCTTCCTTCTGGAACAGATGCCAGCAGTCCCAAGACAGCACTGGATACACTTGTCACAGGCGGGGCCTACGCGGGTATGTTGCCAGAAGGATTCCAGGGCGTTCTCCCGCAGGGAACGGTTGTACAGAATGTAACGATTCACGCGGATGACAAGCTGGCAGTCGTGGAGTTCTCGGGTAATTTTGCCAAGTATGATGCGAAGGAAGAACGGAAAATGCTAGAAGCTGTTACCTGGACATTGACGGGAACACCAGATGTGGAGAATGTGCAGATCTGGGTGGATGGCAAAAAGTTAACACAAATGCCGGTAAACAGTACGCCGTTGCCTGAACCGCTGAATCGGGCTGTGGGAATCAATCTGGATCTGGGTGATACTTTGGTGGCGAACAGCAGTCCGGTCACGGTCTATTTCTCAGCAGCTTCACCAGCAGGCATCCAATATTATGTTCCAGTTACACGTCTCGTTACCCCTGGCGAAGATCGGGTGCAGGCAGCATTGAATGAGCTGATCAAGGGACCTGACAAAGGCGGTGAACTGGAAGAAGTCATGACAGGCGGAACAGAGCTGCAATCGGTCAAAACGGCCGAGGATGGCACAGTAACAGTTGCCTTGAAAGATGATATGTTTGCCGAAGGGGATATCGTACCTAGCGAGCTGTTACAGTCTGTTGTATTAACCACTGCGGAGAATACAGCCGGCAAGGATGCCAAAGTGCAGATCGAATGGAACGGCCAAAAAACGGTCATGGGTGATGATAACCGGGATTACAGTACGCCTGTTTCCAAGCCTGAATATATCAACGAAATTCCGATTTAATGAACGCAGAATGCATAAGGATGCTTTTAATTGAACTCTTTGGTAAAATATAAGGGATTCGTAAAATTGTTAACAAGCTCAACATTACAGGATGCTTAAGTCGTAGGAGGCAGAAAAAATGAGATCAAACGGACGAAACAGCGAACAGCTGCGCCCGCTGAATTTAACAGTGAACACGAATAAATACGCCGAGGGCTCTGTACTGATTGAAGTTGGAGATACAAAGGTGATCTGTACAGCTACAGTGGAGGAACGTGTTCCTCCCTTTATGAAAGGGCAAGGGAAAGGCTGGGTAACAGCTGAATATTCCATGCTGCCACGTGCAACACACACTCGTAACCAACGTGAAGCCAATCGCGGCAAATTGACTGGACGCACCATGGAAATCCAACGTCTGATTGGTCGGGCACTGCGTTCAGTGGTCAATTTGCAGGCGCTTGGTGAGCGTACGATTACGCTGGACTGCGATGTTATTCAAGCTGACGGAGGCACACGCACAACGTCCATTACCGGTGCGTTTGTAGCGTTGGCACTCGCTGTGAACAAGATTTCTCAACAACACAAACTGCAAGTATTCCCGATTACGGATTTCATAGCAGCAGTAAGTGTAGGTGTTGTGGGTGAACAGCCTGTACTGGATCTGAACTATGATGAAGATTCCAAAGCCAAGGTGGATATGAATCTAGTAATGACAGGCGGCGGCAAATACGTCGAGCTCCAGGGAACAGGTGAAGAAGCGCCATTTGATCGCCGTGAGCTGAACGCAATGCTGGAACTGGGCGAGCAGGGAATTTTAGAGATGATCGAGCGTCAAAAAGAAGTACTTGGACCGATTGCGCTCAAGATTGGCGCGCGTGGATTAGGAGAAGCCTAAGATGAGTTTGGACAGCCCAATCCTCATTGTTGCTACCCGCAATGCGGGTAAAGTCCGTGAGTTCGCACATGCTTTCGCACCGCTTGGCAAAGAGGTCAAGAGCATGTTTGACTATCCGGAGCTGCCGGATGTGGTGGAAGATGGCGTAACGTTTGCGGAAAATGCCTGGAAGAAAGCGAAGGCGGTAGGCGACGCGCTTGGTTTGCCCGTACTGGCAGACGATTCTGGACTTTGTGTAGATCTGTTGGACGGGGAGCCCGGAGTTTATTCAGCGAGATATGCAGGCGAAGGAGCAACGGATGCACAGAACAATACGAAGTTGCTGGAGACGCTGGAATCGTTGAAATCCGGTGAGGACACTGAGCAGCCGCTTCTCAGTCCGGCTCGATTCGTCTGCGCATTGGTCCTGTACGACCCGACAACTGGTGATAAATATGAATCGGAAGGCACTGCGGAAGGCTGGATCACGGCTGAAGCTGCGGGTGCTGGTGGTTTTGGATATGACCCTCTCTTCTATGTACCTGAATACGAGATGACAATGGCAGAGCTGACGCTGGAACAAAAGCAGGCGATTAGCCACCGTGGTCATGCGCTGAGAGCACTCGTATCCAGACTTGAAGGCTGAGTCGCAACGAGAATTTTTGATTTAGCGTATCAGATGTGAACATCAAAAGCGTTAATGGAAGGAAAGGAGCATTCCGATGGAATGATTCACCAGCCATTAACGCTTTTTTTATATGAATTGAAGTTGCCCAACGCGGTTAGGTAAGCTCCTTCCATATACCTAATGATGGGGGCTATTTCCGCGACTTTTTTATAGAACGTATGTTCCTGTACCTACATAAGAAATGCTTCACATTGCATGATTGGGAACCTCATTGGGACTGGAGTTGGAAGAAGTTGCAAGCTGTGTGTGGTATGGGTTAACATTCAAATTAACGAATCATATATGAACCTTAAACGGAGGGATTTGCTCATGCAAGAAGTGAAGCTTGTTGTATCCTACGATGATTATGAGGACGGCATTCGTATGGAAAAATTAATTAAGGATTTGGCGGCTAAACCGGAGGCCAGCTCACTGGAAAGTCTGGTCATCGGAGATTGGGGACAGGCTTATGAGAGCTCACCTCAAGAGTTCATGAGCACACTCATCCAGTCGGCTTCAAGCTTTCCGTCATTGAAGAAACTGTTCATCGGGGATATGGGATTCGAAGAATGTGAAGTGTCGTGGATTATTCAGACGAATCTTACCCCCTTGTTGGGTGCCTTTCCAGAATTAACATCATTCTCGATTAAGGGCAGTAGCGGCCTTAGTCTGGAACCGCTCCAGCATGCCAAGCTTGAAGAATTGATTATTATCTGTGGCGGTCTCCCGAAAGAAGTGTTATCTTCGATCACCCATGCCAAATTACCTGAATTGAGTAAACTGGAATTATATATTGGCGTCGATAATTATGGCTTCAATGGTTCAATTGAAGATATACTGCCTTTGTTAGAAAAAGGATTATTTCCAAAGCTGGTTTACTTGGGTCTAAAAGATAGTGAAATTCAGGATGAGATTGCGAAAGCAGCAGCGGAAGCACCTATTCTGGATCAACTTGAAGTACTGGATCTATCGGAAGGAACGTTGTCCGATGAAGGGGCAGAGGCCTTACTTGCCAGTGACAAGATCAAGCAGCTGAAACATCTCGATCTAAGTTACCATTACATGACCGATGAAATGATCCGTCGCTGGAACCAATCGGGTATATCCGTAGACGTTAGCGACCAGCAACAAAGTGATGAGGATGACTGGCGTTACCCGTCATTAACGGAGTAGAGGATGTCAGGTTTTACGAAAATAGTTGAAAGTCTGCATCAATCAGATGATGTTCCTGATCTGGATCGGGAGCAGCCATTATTATTGATCGGAAATCCTCATAACCGACGAACGCAAGGGATGCAAGAAGCCAGGTATAGATTAGGGATGAAACCTGCCGTTGTATTGCCTTATGCCCAATTGCTCCAGAACTGGAGACAGGGGGGAACGATCGTTGATATAGTAGATTCCAATCTGCCTGTGCCCCTCGTTCGGATTGACGCTCCTGGTGAGGATTGGGAAGTAGAGCGTGAATTGTTATTCCTTGGAGTTATGAATGATACGTCATGCTTAACAAAAGAAATGGCGGCAGAGGCATTCACATCAGAGCAGGTACTTGCGTTGGAACAGGAGTGGGGAAGAATCTATGCCCCTGCTCAGTGGTTCCGCGGCTGGAAAGCATGTCTGGATCGAATCGGCCGTGAGACTCGGGAAATATGGCCTGAAGTTCGATTCATGAATGATCCTGCTGACATCCAATTGATGTTTGACAAGAGAACATGTCAGCAGCATCTATACTCTCAGGGGGTTCATGTACCTCCTACGCTCCAGTCTTCACTGCCGATTCGAAGTTACACTGACTTGCGTACAGCGATGCAATCGGCCGGTATGAACCGTGTATTTGTGAAGCTTGCGTGTGGTTCGGGTGCCTCAGGTGTTGTCGCGTATCAGATTAACCCACGTACGGGTGACGAAATCGCCATAACGACGATGGGAATGGAACAGGCGCAGGGCAAGACAATTTTTTATAATGAAGGACGTTTACGCAAGTATTCCCGTAATGGCGAGGTTGCTGCGTTAATGAACTGGTTATGTGCAGAAGGCGCACAGATTGAACGGTGGATGCCCAAAGCCACGTTTGATCAGCGGGCCTATGATATTCGCCAACTGGTTGCGGGTGGACAGGCAGGCCATGCGATTATGCGACTAAGTCGTACCCCTATAACCAATCTGCATCTGCGCAATGAACGTATGTTGCCTGCTGAAGCTGGTCTGGATGAACAGCGGATGTCGCTGGTTCGGACGGCAGCGCAGGCAGCCATGTCTGCTTTTCCCAACTCGTGGTCAGCCGGGATTGATGTGATGCTTACAAGTGATTCGAATCTGCGTGCCTATGTGCTGGATGTGAATCCGTTTGGAGATCTGTTATACAGGGTTGAGCATCATGGCCTTGGAACCTATGAGTGGGAAATGGAACTTTTGCGAAAGGAGCCTATTCAACATGCCTGATATGAACACCATTGTGGGCTCCCATGATCTGTTAATGATTACGCTGGATACGTTACGCTATGACGTAGCCAAGCTGGAAGAGGCGAATTGTCCCAATCTGTGTGGTTCCGGTCCGTGGGAGAAGCGTCATACTCCAGGCAGTTTTACATATGCGGCACACCATGCTTTTTTTGGTGGTTTTATGCCGACCCCTGCCAATACGGATAAGGCATCGCATATAAGATTGTTCCATTCCCGGAATACCGGACTCAAGACTCATCCGCATACCTGGCTGTTTGATACACCGGATATCGTGTCCGGGTTCGCAGCTGAAGGTTACCGTACCATCTGTATTGGCGGCGTCATTTTTTTTACGAAAAAAAACCCGCTTGCGAAAGTATTGCCCGGCTATTTCCAACAGAGCTACTGGCGAATGAACTTTGGGGTAACCAACCCCAAATCGACAGAACATCAGGTACAGCATGCATTAAAGCTGCTTGAACAGACGCCGCCGGATGAAAAGATATTTATGTTTTTGAACGTGTCTGCCATTCATGGCCCCAATCGTTACTTTGTGGAAGGTGCCAGGGAGGACTCGGTGGAGACTCAGCGAGCTGCACTTCGATATGTAGATGAGGCACTTGGGCCATTGTTCGAGGCGATGAGGAAACGTTCCCGGCCTGCCTTTTGTTTAGCTTTTTCCGATCATGGTACAGCTTACGGTGAAGACGGGTATCAAGGACACCGGCTTGCACATGATGTCGTCTGGACGGTACCATACCGTGAATTTTTAGTATAGGACGTATTGCTCTTAACGTATTAATCTTATGATGATGATGATAACAACCGGAGACAGGAGGAGACCGATGGACAATCATTCACAACCCATGACAACAGGCGATTCCGATCAGTCCGGATCCAATACAACGATTACAGGTCTTCGTGAAGTACTCGCATTCCCTTATCGTTCGTATCTGTACTCATACCCGCACAAGACCGCATATCGGGAGCTTGACCCACCACTGCCGCTGGGACCAATGTGGGAACGAGAAAATACCGATACGTATTTTTTATATATGCATATTCCCTTCTGTGCTGCACGTTGCGGATTCTGTAATCTGTTCACCCTGCCGGATCGACGGGATGATACGCATGAACGTTATGTGGATGCGCTGGAACGTCAGGCGAAACAGTGGGCACCCATTACATCTCGAAGACCGTATTCGCGGTTCGCGATTGGTGGAGGAACGCCTACATTATTAAATGAGGTTCAGTTGAATCGTCTGTTTGATATTGCTGAACATGTGATGGGGCTGGACCCTGCGCAAGCATCGATTTCGGTGGAAACGTCCCCGGATACCGTTACGGAAGCCAAGCTGGCTATTATGAAGGAGCGAAGTGTGGATCGTATTAGTATGGGTATCCAGAGTTTCATTGAAGCTGAAGCATCTGCCATCTATCGTCCACAAAAACCGCAGGAGGTCGAACAAGCGCTTGAGAAGCTTACCCGTTATGATTTCCCATTGTTGAATCTGGATCTGATCTATGGTCTGCCAGGTCAAACGGTCGAATCGTGGATCTATTCACTGGAAAGAGTTTTGGCTTACGAGCCGGGCGAAGTCTTTATCTATCCTTTGTATACTCGGGAAAATACAATCGTGAAGCCTGATGATATTCGTCGTCAGGGACCTGACATTCGGATGGAGCTGTATATTGCTGCACGTGAGACTTTAAAAAGTAAAGGATATGTGCAGTATTCGATGCGAAGATTTGCCAAGGAACAATCGTCCTCCAAAGTGCTTCTGCCTTATAGCTGTCAGGAGGAGGGCATGGTTGGTCTGGGATGCGGCGCACGCTCTTATACGAGTGAGGTACACTATGCTTCCAAGTACGGTGTGAGTTACAAGGCTACACAGAGCATCATTGCCGATTATGTGGCGACTGAGCGCTACGATGTGGCGGATTATGGTATCGTGTTAAGTCGTGAGGAACAGAGACGTCGCTTTATTCTGAAAGCCTTGCTGCATCGGGAGGGATTGACGTTGTCTGACTACCAACAGCGCTTCGGTACCGATGTGATGGCTGATTATCCTTGGCTTAGCGAGTTGTTTACGGAAGATATGGGGCGGGTTGAACTGGAGGAAGGCGAACGTGTATTACGTCTGACAGAAGAAGGACTGGGTTACTCCGATGCAATTGGAGATTGGCTTATATCCGCCGAAATTCGTGAACAGATGGAAGGGTTTGTTTTCTCATGAGAGCGACTTTGTATTATCGCGGCAAGTTGTCTTCCTGCAATTATGACTGTCCATACTGCCCTTTTAGCAAAACCGTCGATTCCAAAGAGACGCTGGAAGTGGATGAACAACAATTGTGTCAATTTGTGAATTGGGTTAAGGCTCAGGAAGACGAAGGTCACCGCTTCTCTATTTTCTTCAATCCTTATGGTGAAGCGTTGGTACGACGCTGGTATCGGGAAGCTATGGTTGAGCTGTCACATATGCCACATGTGGATAAAATTGCGATCCAAACCAATCTGTCCGTCAAGCTGGATTGGGCGAGGGAGCTGGATGCGAATAAAGCAGCTTTTTGGGCGACGTATCATCCTCGTGAGACAAAAGAGTCTTCTTTTGTAAAACAATGTCTGACCTTGCGTCAGATGGGACTTGCTTTTAGTGTCGGTACTGTCGGACTCCGTAGTGCTTTCCCCGCAATTGAGTCCATGAGACAGGCTTTGCCGGATGATGTGTATATGTGGGTAAATGCCTTCAAAGATCGGCCCAAGTATTACACGCCGGAGGAAATTCAGTTTTTACGTGGGATCGATCCGCTTTTTGAAGGTAATCTGCAGGACTATGAGAGTTTGGGCAAACGTTGTGCTGCCGGTTCGGAAGTATTTTATGTACAAGGGTCAGGGCATGTGAAGCGGTGTTACAAGGATCGCCGGATCATTGGGCATCTCTATCGCGATGGTCTGCAAGCTTTGGCCGAGGATCGGCCTTGCCGCATGAAAAAATGTGGTTGTTATATCGGCTACATTCATATGGAGGATTCTCCCTTCAGAGAAACATTTGGTAGTGGGCTGTTGGAGCGTAATCCGGTCCTGATTCCTTGATCCGAATTTCATATGTCAGCATAACTCTGAAATGCATTTTTCAGTGTAAGCGGGATCAGACCTTGGGTTTGAACAGGCTACGCTGAAAAGTGTGTTTTTTTTGATATTCTCAGATACATATTGTTTAATATTTTTGATGAAAAAGGGTCTTGACTATTCTTGTTGAAATATTTTCCGGGTTTATGATTCAAATCCTGTGTTTTTTGGGTTAATATAAATAGGAAAAAAGACCTGTTTCGAATAGTATTTATACATACAATCTGTATATGTATCTATTTATAGGCCTAAAGTCTTATTTCCGTTAATCTGAGGAAGGGGGACCGATGTCGGGGAAACGCGCACGTTATTTGAATCTCGGGGGAATAGACATGAAAAGAATATCAATTAGCCGCAAGTTACTTATGGGTTTCTCATCGGTACTGTTATTACTGGTGGCTGTAACGGTTATAGCGTATACCCAATTTGTATCCATTGAGAAAACGTATACAGAATTAATTAATAATAGAACAAGTAAACTATTGCTCATCAAAAATATGACGATAGATCTTAAAACACAGCAGATTGCTTTGAGGAATTTTGTGATGGAAGACAATGAGGTTAACGAGGATGAATTCAATAAGGCATATGAAGACTACATAGCGTTAAGCAAGGAGTTACAATCAACGGTTACAAGTCAGAGCATGAAAGACTACCTCACCCAATCAGATGAAGCGATGAGTAAGTATCATCAATTTGCCAAGAATATTATGACACTGACAAGACAGGGGAATAACAGCGAGATCTCGAGACTAATGCAGGATACGGCTCCAGCTCTGATCGGTGAGTTTGAAGCCATTGTCAATAATATGGAGAAACATCAACAAGACTCCATGGATGCTGGCGTTGTGAATGCCAATCTTCAGATTGCTCAAGTTCTTCGTTGGATTACTATTATTGGGGTCGCTTCCATTCTCATTGGAACACTCGTTGCGTTCATCATAGGCAGACTGATCTCCCTGCCTGTCGCTGCAGTTGCTCAAGCCGCAAGTCGCATTGCGGAAGGGGATTTGACTGGTGAACCTATTACAGTTCGTAACAAGGATGAGATTGGTGATCTGGCCCAAGCCTTCAACATCATGTCCGGGAATCTGCGTACACTTATTCATCAGGTTGGGAATAGCGCAGAACACGTAGCTGCTTCTTCCGAAGAACTGACCGCAAGTACGGAGCAGACATCCACCGCCACGGAACAAGTGGCCATCACGATGGGGGAGATTGCGACGGGAATGGATACCCAGGTACGGATGGTCAGTGACGGATTCCAGACGATGACTGAGTTGACGACAGGTTTTCAGCAGGTTACGGTGAACACCTTAAATATGTCGGAGGAAGCGACGAAAGTTTCAGCGAAGACGGTATCTGGCAGTGAGTCCGTTGAATCCGCTGTAGGACAAATGAATTCCATACATGATACGGTCTCAGGTCTGTCGGCAGTTATCGAAGAATTGAGCAGACATTCTCGGGATATTGTGAAAATGGTGGAGAGCATCTCTGAAATATCAGCCCAGACCAATCTTTTATCCCTTAACGCTGCCATTGAGGCCGCTAGAGCTGGTGAACATGGGAGAGGGTTCCAGGTTGTTGCCACAGAGGTTCGTAAATTATCTGAACAATCAGCACGTTCAGCGGAACAGATTGTGCCTTTGGTAGCCTCCATGGAGAAGGGGATGCGGAACGCTGCTCAATCCATGAGTTTAGTGACGGCAGAGGTGCAAGAGGGAATTGAACTTGTTCACCAGGCAGGTGCTACATTTAATGAAATTCGGGAAGCAGTTGGTAATGTAGCGGGTCAAACACAAGAAGTCTCTGCTTCAATCGAGCAGATGTCAGCAGGTGTAGAGCAGATTAGTATTTCCATGAAAACCATTATGGAAGTGACGGAAAGTGGAGCAGCGGGAACGGAAGAGGTGAGTGCTTCTTCAGAGGAACAGTTGTCTGCAATGCAGGAGATCGCTTCCGCAGCCAATGATCTCTCGTCCATGGCAGAGCAGTTGCAACAGACTGTCCGTCAATTTAAAGTTCAATAAATTCCGGCTTAAGAGTAAAGTGTGGGTGAAAGGTTGGGCGTAGGCTTAAGTAGCCTCTCACATAATAAAGGGTGTCCGTGCAGCTAACTGCTGTCGGGGCACCCTTTTTGGTCTTGATCTAGAACCATGTGCTGCAAGATAAGATAGGTTAACGAATAGCGACTTTATACGTCCGCAACCAGGTATTGATCTGCGTTAGATAGGCGAACAGTTGTGGACCAGACATTAATTGTCCGAACCATGGGAGATTGGATGCGGCATCTGCAGAAGAAGCTAAATTACGAATTTGGGCTTTGTCGATCAAAGGCAAAATTGGCGAGGTTGGATCGTCCAGTATGTCAAGGACCTGTTGTTTAACCGCGGCCAGATATTGCGGATTATGTGTTTTCGGGTAAGGACTCTTTTTGCGATATAACACATCATCAGGCAGGACACCTTCGAGTGCTTTGCGCAGAATACCTTTTTCCCGCCCGCCCGTTATTTTCATCTCCCAAGGGATATTGAATACATATTGAATCAGGCGATGGTCACAGTATGGAACCCGCACTTCCAATCCTGCCCCCATACTCATCCGATCTTTGCGATCCAGAAGTGTAGGCATGAAACGTGTAATGTTCAGGTAGGACATCACCCGCATTTGTGCATCTTTACCCGTTTCACCATCCAGAAGAGGCACTTCAGCCACTGCATCGGAATAGCGGTCTGCCAAATAGTCGAGTGGCCGAATCCATTCCCGAATATCCGGGGATAATAGCGCTGCTCTCATGTCAGGTGCTACAGACCACGGGAACGTACCGGAGTTCAGCATATCTTCTCGATGGAACCAGGGGTAACCGCCAAACACTTCATCCGCTGCTTCGCCTGAAATGGCAACCGTGGCCCCTTTTTTGATCTCTTTACAGAACAGATAGAGCGAAGAGTCTACATCTGCCATGCCTGGCAAATCTCTTACTAGCATGGCCTGTGTCAGGGCATGAACCAGTTCTCCGTTCTCGATCTCAATCCAGTGATGATCGGTCTTGAGTTCATCTACCATTCGTTTAATCCAGGGGCCGTCTGCACCTGGCTGAAAGGAATGCGCCTGAAAATGCTTGGCGTTATCCACATAATCGACAGAATACGTACTGACTTGGCCTTGCCCGGTCCGGTTGTAATAATCCACGGCTAAAGCAGACAAGGCACTGGAGTCCAGTCCTCCTGATAAAAGAGAGCATACTGGGACATCCGAAGCCAACTGGCGCTCCAGTGTATCTTGCAAGAGTGTTCGCACTTCGGCTGCTGTCTCTTCCAGATTATGTTCGTGATGCAGGCTTTCCAGTTTCCAGTAGGCATAGGTTCGGATCCCGTTTCGGTTGTAGATCAGTGCGTGCCCAGGCTTGAGTTCACTCAGTGAAGAGTATACACCGTGTCCTGGTGTCCGCGCAGGTCCTACAATAAACACTTCGGCCAACCCTTCCGGGCCAACCGCGGCTTCTACATCTGGATGAATGAGCAGAGCTTTGGGCTCTGAGCCGAATACGAGTGTGTCTTTGGCATTACTGTAGAACAGAGGTTTCACGCCAAGGCGATCTCGTGCCATAAAAACCTGTTCGCGTCCCCCATCCCATATGGCAAAAGCGAAAATACCGTTAAACCGGTCAACGCATGCCGGTCCCCACTCGATATAAGAGGCGAGCAACACTTCCGTATCACATTGCGTGCGGAACGGATGCCCCCGCTGGAGCAATTCCTTTTTCAACTCGGGTGCATTGTATAGTTCTCCGTTATACACGACGGTATAGGAGGTATCTCCCTGTAACGCATGCATGGGCTGTGCCCCGTTCTCGGGGTCCATTACACTAAGACGCCGATGTCCAAAGGCACAAGGATTGGAGATCCATGTACCTGAAGCGTCGGGTCCCCGGTTCGACAAGCTATCCGTCATACGGACCAGCAGCTCTGATTCCTGGGTCAGATCCCGATTCCACTGTATGAAGCCGGTAATACCGCACATGGTTTGTTCATCCTTTCTTGGTCGAGTCATTCATCCGTATGGCTGCTTAATTACGGGCAACCAGCAAATGTTGTCTTTTTCGTCAGAGGTCGTAACAAATATATGCCGAAAGCAGGCATAAAATGTCTGTCCTCTTCGGAAACTAGTTCTAGGGACAACGACCTAAACATGCCTGTGAAGGAGAGAACGTGCAATGGACAGTATGAAGTATTATGTGTCTGTCATGGGCCGCTCCGTTATTCCGGATCCGTCGGTAACATCGTATGAATGGATCATTCAGGCAACGCCGCAGGAAGCGGAGCACTTACTGGGACTGCTGAGCCTCATGCAGGAAAAGGAGGAAGAGGCCTTTCCTGGCATGGTGTTCCCATGGCCAGATACACCGGAGGAGTCCGTAAACCGGGCGTATGAAACGATATTACAGCAGGTGTATCGGGAGATTTACCGATTGGGCACACCGGAGACACGATACCAGATTGAACAAACGACATGATAAGCACAAAAGAAAAGGAGCGCGATGAGCAATGTATGCCATTCAAGATGCTAAAATACGCAGATTAACCGAGGTAGATGGATTATCTTGTGCAGAAGTGGAAGTACAACCTGGAAATGCCGGAGATCCGTCATTACTTGTATACGTGGCCTCTACTCAACCTGGAAATTCACTGGAAGTCGTTCGGATTGTACGCAATCACTCTGATTCAGCGATCGACTGGTATAACAATAATATGCACACCGCATTTGAAGAGGCGACAGAAACCGCTTTTGAGAACAGCGAAGGTATGACGGTGGAGGAAGATAAGGCTCAGTTTCAAAATGAGTTATTTGCCTTTGGTTTGCTTGGTCCAACGCTTCAGCGTTATCTGATCGGAAAGGCTTAACCGGGAACGTTTGTATAAGTTGGATTGATGGATGGCAGAATAGGAGTTCCATGTCGACCATACATCGATAGTAAACGAATTGTTCTAACCACAGCTGCAACTGGAAAACCCCGCTGTTAATAAACAGCGGGGTTTTGTTATGCAAGTCAGTCCGGGCGGATAGGTGATCAAGCGTACTCACGCAGCACTTGAATCCCTTTGACCACGTTATATACAAAGCTTAATCCGTAGATCACAAAGAATAGAACGACAAAGCCGACGGCTGAACCCAAACTATGTGCAGTCACGAAGAAATAAAATAGCGGGATGGCAGCAAGAAAGGGGAATACATGTGAGAATAAGGCGCGTTTTGCATGTCCTTCAATGTAAGCATCCTTGGCAACAATCCATACGATGATTGGAAACAGGAACGGGGCAAAGAAAATACTAAAGTAGGATAGGGCTGATAAAAGTTGTCTCATGACGATTCTCTCCTTCAATGCATCATTGAAATGTATGTATGCAAAAGATTACCCAGCAATTCTAACATTGAACATGCCTTATGTTAATCTTGCTCTAAATGTCCCCATCTCCTCAATATAACCTGGTTCAAGCAATCATATTCTTAAAGGGAATGGAGTATGAGAATAATACCGAAAGTACATTTAGAAAGGTTGTTCCAAAATTCCGAATTTGATTACGAAGGATGCCTGTGGAACTCGCATTGAAGTATAATTATTAATTTTTTTATAAAACTATTGAAAAATATAGAAATCAGAGTATAATAAGAACCGCGCCGAAAATTTATAATACATATTTGTCTCAGTAGCTCAGCTGGATAGAGCAACGCCCTTCTAAGGCGTCGGTCGGGGGTTCGAATCCCTCCTGGGACGTAAAAAACAAGAAGCTTCCTTTGGGAAGCTTCTTGTTTTACGTTCAGGGGAAGAGAACCCCAATGGTTCGTCGGAGCATTCGCTTCGTTAGCACCACTTCGCAGTCTCGACTGGAAGGAGAGTATCCCTCCTGAATTCGTTTATTGGTTATACCTATAAACAATATAGAATTTATATATTTAAGTAATAAACAATTCTGTGCCACAATGAGGATATCAATAACGGAAGCGACGGTGGTATCCATGAAATCAATAAATCAATGGCAAGCAGATGACTATGACAACAAACTGGCTTTTGTCTCCGAATATGGCAAAAACCTGATCTCTTGGCTTCAACCTCAAAAAGGGGAATACATTCTTGATCTGGGTTGCGGTACGGGGGATTTGACGTACGAAATTTCTCTCGCCGAAGCTGAAGTTGTTGGTATGGATGCATCGCCGGACATGATTCGCCGTGCGAGGGAGAAATTCTCTGAAATTGAGTTCGTGGAAGGAGACGGTCATCAGTTTGAGACGAATAGACAGTATGATGCCGTCTTCTCCAATGCTGCCTTGCACTGGATGCGAAGTCCGAGATTAGTGGCGGACAGTATATGGAAATCTTTGAAGCCCGGAGGGCGATTTGTAGCAGAATTCGGTGGTAAAGGGAACGTGCAGACTATCGTGAATGCCTTGGAAGAGGTTATCGAGCGAAACACGGGCATTCGTGCTTCTGAACGTAATCCTTGGTATTTTCCGTCGATCGGAGAATATAGCTATATTTTGGAACAAGGCGGATTTCTGGTGCGTCATGCCTATCACTATGACCGTCCTACCAGATTGGAAGATGGTGAGCAGGGTATAGTAGGCTGGTTGGCTCATTTTGGAGGAGACTATTTTGAAGGTTTCAGTCATGATGAGATACAACAAATATGCCATGAAACCAGTCAGATCGTGGTGCCTAAACTTTGGAAGAGTGATGCTTTGTATGCAGATTACAAGCGTCTGCGTATTGAAGCCGTGAAGCCGGAATGAAGTTGATTTTGTGATAGTTATCGATGTTAACCGAATTGATTTTATGCTTTGTACACTAAATAACTTTACCATATACCAAGATTCTCTTGCTGACAAAGAGGCGCTTGGTCTTTTTTTTGATGCATTATTTTAAAAATAAAATATTCGAACGACAAATAATTACAAGTAGATATTTTTATCATACTCAAGACCCATATAAGTAATTTTTATATCATTTATGTAAGTATTTAGAAGGAAAATGTGGTATTTTGATAGAATAATTTACCAAGGGTCAATCTTCTTGCAGATAGGTGGTGAAATTGGAGTGCGTATTGCAGTACGCACAAACAGCAGGAACCCATCATTTGGTGAGGTATTCACATTTAAAAGGAGGGGCAAAGCCTTGAGTAAACGATTGATATCCACGTTATTAAGTGTTCTGATGGTCTTTTCCATTATTCTCCCCGCGGCTGGAGCCGCTCCCGCAGATTCATTTATTCAGCTTGAAAACTTACCGAGTACAGCCGAAGCCAAACAATGGAGAGAAATTCTTGCAGGACGGGAAGCCAAACTTGCCGCAGATCCATTTTTGGATAAAAGCCTGGAAGGGCTGGGTGGAGAGAACACCCGAGTGATCGTTGAGCTTTCCACTAAACCTGTTGCAGTAGCGCAAGGTGAATCAACCCTCTCCGGAAAATCTTTTACCTCCTCTATGGAAACAAAGGCTGTGACTCAAGTTGAGCAACAACAACAGTCATTTGTACATAGCCTCACTCAGAAGAAAATCAAACATGAAGTATTGGAAGAGTATGCATATGCCCTAAATGGTGTAGCGATTGAGCTTAAAGGAAACCAAGTGGGACAATTGCTTCAAATACCTGGCGTGGTCAGCGTATATCCTGACCTTGAAGTTACAATAGCGCCTGAGACCGATGAAGTGAACCCGTACATGAAAGACACGGCGCCTTTTATTGGTGCACCTGAAGTATGGGATCTAGGTTACAAAGGAAATGGCATCAAAGTGGGTGTCATCGATACAGGGATTGACTATGAGCATCCTAATTTGCAGGAAGCTTACAAAGGCGGATGGGACTTTGTTGGTAACGACAATGATCCGTATGAAGCGACATATCAGGAATGGAAAAGTTCAGGGGAACCTGAGTTTAACGAAAGGGGAAGTGCCTTTTACACATCCCACGGTACGCACGTAGCTGGTACCATTGCTGCTCGTGAAGCAGGGGATTACGGGATTGTTGGCGTTGCTCCTGAAGCAGATATCTATGCATACCGTGTACTTGGGCCGTATGGTAGTGGTCAAACCTCATGGGTGCTCGGCGGAATTGATCGTTCCGTTGAAGATGGCATGGATATAATTAATCTCTCTTTGGGGAATGCCGCTAACGATCCAAGTTATATTACCTCGGTAGCCCTGAATAATGCGATGCTGTCTGGTGTGACAGCAGTAGTTGCCAGTGGCAATGACGGACCGAACCGCTATACACTCGGTTCTCCGGGGGCATCTGCCATGGCCATCACTGTAGGTAACTCCACGGGCCCTAGCCAGCTTATTACAGCGGATACTCACTTCTGGATTGGTGAGGAAGGCGAAGAGACTCTGCCTGAGCAACAACCGGTGCCAGAGGTTGAATCATCTCCTGAACTGGGGACGGCATCTGGAACAGAAGAGCCTGAAGGTTCGGAGCAAGGTGTACCCGCAACTGCTACTGAAGATAGTGCAGCAGCTGTGGAGGATGTGGTTTCTGACGAAGCTGGAGTTTCGAATGTAGAAGAGGCTGCAACTGAAGAAAATACGCCATCTGCATCACCTTCTGCACCAGTTGAAGCTTCTCCTGAAGCTGCTCCTGTGGAAGAAGAGCCTGTAATTGCTCCAACTGAAGCTCCACTGGCTGTTACAGAGTCGGTTTACCGTTTGGATGTGATGGGATGGAGCCTGTCAGCAGACCCTGAGACTGTTTTGACTGGGAAATATGAGCTTGAATTTGCAGCACTGGGTAAGCCCACTGATTTTGAAGGTAAGGATTTTACAGGCAAAGTGGCATTAATACAACGTGGTGAACTCGCATTTGTAGAGAAAATCGCCAATGCCAAAGCGGCTGGGGCCGTGGCTGTTATTGTATATAACAACATTCCGGGCCCAATCGGTGTAAGTCTGGGAGATAACTTTGAACTCATTCCAACACTGAGCATGTCCAAGGAAGATGGAGAGGTTATCAAGGCTGAGTTGGACGCAGGCCAAGCCGTTGAAGTGAGCTTTAGTGATTTTGAACGCAGCCAAACGCCGGGTGATGAAATGAATTCATCCAGTTCACGCGGACCTGCCAAGGTAACACTGGACATCAAACCGGATATTGTTGCACCAGGTACAAGCATTCTGTCTACGATTCCTGCCTACGGCAAGGATGAGCCAGACGCAGATTACGCACAAGCTTATGACCGTAAATCAGGTACAAGTATGGCTACACCTCATGTAGCAGGGTTGGTTGCACTGTTGATTGAGAAGCATCCGGACTGGACGCCATTTGATATCAAAGTGGCGCTGATGAACAATAGTAAAGTGTTGGATACAACCCAATTTGATGTATTTGATCAAGGTGCTGGCCGTATTCAAGCAGTGAATACTATTGATCCTGCTGCTTTTGTCAAAGTGCTTGATGTAACTCAATATACCGAAAGTGGCGCTGTTGTTGAAAAGGAGAATATCACCGGAAGCATCAACTACGGTAATTTCCTGAGCACAGATGAAAAGACGATTACCAAAACGATTAAAGTTGAAGCGCGGAATGGCAGTGGAGGGGATTACACTGTAAATGTGAATCCAACTCGTAATGTTGCTGGTGTATCCGTTGCGGTAGACAAGAGTTCCTTCACACTGAATGGTGAGGAAGAGCTTGCAGTGACAATTACCGTTCCACGAGGGGTTACTGCGACTACAGAAGCACAAGGATACATTGAGTTCTCGAACGGAACCAATACATTTACTGTGCCATATGTTGCTCATTTCAACGTTACGTTGAGTGGAGTTAAATATATTGAAACCGTAAAAGGCACTGAAAAAAATCCTTTCCACTATCCATTGAAGGCTGATGGTACATTGGATACGCTTAATGTAGCGATGGAATTCTACAATCCGATGACATTCGCCCTGATTGAGATTTTTGATGGTCTTAATCCGGAAGGTGGATATTATCAAGATGGTTATATCGGTTCCATTTTCGGTAACTATTATAATTTCAATGCTAACGCAAGATATAATCTTGCCTGGGATGGCACATATGCGGATTACACAACCGATGAAGTGACAGAGATTCCGGATGGTTTATACACCGTTGATATCACTACTATTGGAACGGACGGCAAAACCTATAAGGAAGACACTTCGCCATTTTTGGTGAAAAAGACAGCTCCGGCTGTAACTGCACCAGAAACATTGGAGTTCAAAGCGGATGAGTCTGCTGTCCTTAATGGTAGCGTGGAAGATTTGTACTTCCGTGTTGCGCCTGCGCTTGCCAGCGGATGGGACATTGCTTTTGATGCGGCAGCTTCCCTGGAAGCAACGTATGTTGTGAGTAAAGAAGATGGTTCGGTTTATAAAGAGGGAGGCTTTGAGGTACAAGCTGATGGCACCTTTAGCCTTCCTTTGCAAGGAATAGACGCAGGTGAGTATGCCGTTGAACTTACGGTAAAAGACCAACAGGGGCTTTCGGGTAAAGCCAATACAGTACTGAAGTTGGAAGCTGTGGAGACCGAACCTGAAACTCCAGCTACCAAGGCTCCGGGTACACCTGTATTGTCTCACAATAACTGGATAGGTAACGGCCTGCCAGAGGGTTCGTATATCGTTTCCATGAACCTATGGTGGGGCGAGAACGGAACTAGCTACAAGTTATATGAGGACGGGGTTCTAATTGATACGCAGAAGTTGACTTATAACGCGCCTTGGGCGCAGTTTGCTCAGACGAAAATCACAGGCAAAGCCAATGGCACATATACGTACGTGGCTGAGCTCACTAACGACAAGGGAACAACGCGGAGTCAGACGTTGACTGTTAAGGTTACCAACGCAGCGCCAGGCAAAGCAGTTCTATCTCAGGATAACTGGGACGGCGATGGCAATTATAAGGTGACCATGAACCTGTGGTGGGGGACCAATGCTACCGAGTATCGTCTCTATGAGAATGATAAGTTGATCGACACGCAAGAACTCCGTGCGGTATCACCTCTTGCGCAAAGTGCTGTGACTAAACTGTCCGGCAAAGCATCGGGTACGTATACGTATCGGGCCGAGTTAATTAACGCAGCTGGAGTTACCAGCACAGACACGATTAAGGTAAAAGTGAAGTGAGTTCTTCCTCATTGAAACTGAGTAAACTAATGAAGGAATTGTTCTAGCATAAACGGCCTCCATCCTGATTTTCGAGGATAGAGGCCGTTTTGTTTTAATTTATTTTTTGTTAATGAATGGTATGACTAACCGATCATCCGATTTTTACTGGCTTGAAGCCCTGCGATTAATAAAGCAATGGCCAGAATGACCTGAATGAGCAACGGAAGGGTCCATCCTTTTGTCCAGTCATGAAGCATGCCGAACAGTAGAGGTCCCACTGCCGCCAGCATATATCCGAAGGACTGGGCCATACCGGACAGGCTGGCAGCTTGTCTGGCATCTTTTGAGCGAAGGACGAAGAACATGGTTACCAGTCCAAACGAAGCTCCGGCACCGATTCCGGCCAATGTGACACCGATGGTAACGAGCGAAGCGATGCCACTTAGCAATAATGCATACCCGACAATTAATGAAGAGCACGTTATCGTGGTTAGAACACGCTGATTCTGCGTTCGGCCGGCCAGGATCGGAACGATAAAGGTAGCCGGTACACTAACCATCTGCATCAAGGAGAGCATCCACCCTGCTGAAGTGGGGCTGAACCCTTGCTCGGCGAGAATTTCGGGTAGCCAGGTAATCGTCGTATAGAATATTAGAGATTGCAGACCCATAAATAAAGTAATGAACCAGGCTAGTGTAGAGGTCCTTAGACGCACGGGTGTCCCTTCGCTCTGGGAGGTAACATATAACATCTGCTTGCGTCCTGCTGCGATCTGGGGGAGCCACAAGAGAAGCGCAAGTATGGACAACAGGGCCCACATACCTAACGAAGCGCGCCAACCCATAGATGTAGATCCGGCTAGGGGCACGCTCACGCCTGAGGCGATGGCGCCAAAAATGTTCATGGATACAGAATATAATCCGGTAACGATCCCCACCCGCAATGGAAAATCACGTTTGATCAAACTTGGCAAAAGCACGTTGCTTAATGCAATGCCGCATCCCAATATTGCGGTTCCGGTATATAAAGAGAGAACGGAAGGCAACAAGCGTAATGCCACTCCGATGGTCACAATGATAACAGCCAATAGCAGAGCAGATTCGAGTCCTAACCGTTTGGCAAGACGTGGTGCAAAAGGAGAGACTGCTGCAAAGGCGAGCAAAGGTAGTGAGGTCAGAAGCCCGGCCATCGTATGGCCGATACCTGTATCTGAGCGGATCATCTCCACTACAGGTCCGGTTGCTGTGATCGGTGACCTCATGGTAGCGGCGATAACGATAATGCCTGCTAATAACAGGCCGAATCTTTTGGATGTCGAAGAATGTTCTTCCTCGGCATGGAGGGACGAGTGCTGCTGTATTGAAGATGACATTGATAAAATCTCCTGTTTTCTATGAAGTTGATATGTATGGATTGTTACATTATCCACTTCGCAAGCATAACATTCCGTGTCAATATTGAGCAATGAAATGAAAAAAGCACCCACAAGAATGCGGAGCTCTGACGATCATGGTCCTGACAAACCTCTAACGAATCGCAGAGGTCTTATAGTAATGGATAACCGCTATGCGCAGATTCTAATGAGCCTCAGCAACGTTAATCAAGTAATCTACTGCAATCTGAGTGAGTTAATCCGCCGGAATGGTGAAATAAGCTCTCTAAAATTCGTTAGAACTCCATGATGCTGAAATTGGGTCTAATAAAGTGTCCTAGGTTCGTTAGATCTTCGATACTAACAACGATATTAAGAAATGGTGACCCATGGAATGAGCTAATGCAAACATTTTGATGAAGCGACATAGATATGTAACGAAGCGAATGCTTCCCGACGAACCGTTGGGGTTCTCATCCCCAAAACGCAAAAAAAACTTCCCGAAGGAAGTTCTCTTTTTTACGTCCCAGGAGGGATACTCTCCTTGCAGTCGAGACTGCGAAGTGCTGCTACCGAAGCGAATGCTTCGACGAACCGTTGGGGTTCTCATCCCCAGAACGCAAAAAAACTTCCCGAAGGAAGTTCTCTTTTTTTACGTCCCAGGAGGGATTCGAACCCCCGACCGACGCCTTAGAAGGGCGTTGCTCTATCCAGCTGAGCTACTGAGACATGAATTTTTTCAAGCAAAATTGATTTTATCATATGCATACAGGAATATCAAGCATTTTATTTTAATCTGTTTTTCGTATATGATATTTGGCGGCAGTAACGTTTTTTTCATTATATTTACGGTTATGTTAGAATATCAGGAGAACTCAAAAAATAGATCGACATTCGTTTTAATATATACATCTATTTAAGTTGATTCCAACTGGAGATTCAGGATATAGAGGAGGTGCTCCCATTAAGGAATCCACGACCCCGGAAACCGAGCATAACAACAATATTGTGCTGTTTCCTAAGACGCTGGACTATTACCAGATTCAATTGACAGTTATGCTTGAAAATGAACGGTATGGTGAAGCGATGAAATTGCTTCACTTTTTGCTGCAATGTCAGGGACAGGAAGAGCGCCATTATGATGAATGGCGGGCCCTGCTCGAATGGCTTCAGGCGGCGTTCCCTCAATATGAAGAAACCTCGCCTGCCATTCTTGAAGAACGGGAAGAGGAAGAAGAGATCAGTGAGGATGACATGGCACGGCATCATGCTCGAATGAAGCTTGAACAGGATGATGGATATGCAGATAAGATGCTTCGTACTGTAATGGAGGAGCCGCTATCCGAACAGACGATGCTGGCCTTGGAGCAGCTGGCCTATCTGGATCTACCGAAGATTGACGAGGCACTTACCCATTGGTTAAAAGACAAGACGCTTCACCCTTTGCTTCAATTTCGGGTGTTGCAAACCTTGCGTCGCCGAGGTGTTCAAGGTATGATCCAGTTTACGAGAGGCGAAGAGCAGGTTGAAGTCGAGATCGATACGGTGCCTCTTAAACCAGAGGAATTCCCGCTTCAAATTGTTCAGATTCTGGAACGAGTGGCAGATCAGACGGAGGTTCACGAACCTACGCTCTTTTACTTTGCCCAGGAACTGTGGATACAATATGTCATGGCGGTGTATGGAACCCGCGATTATATATCGATGCTGGAAGAAAATGATTCCATGACAGATATATGGGCAGCAGCCCTACATATGACCGTTGCAGACAGTCTAGGTGGTTCGCATGATGAGGAGAATACACGCTCAATGTATGCTGTGACAGGGGCGATGCGCTTTCGACTCGAGCAGGCTTATCGTTCCATGAAACAGTTTGTATCTGCCGGTTTGGACGGGTAATCGAGGCCGGAAACGTTTTCCTTAAACTCTATCAAGGGATTCCCCTTGAAAAAGAATCTAATCTTGTTTATACTAAAATGGTTATTTTGTACGTGATTGCCTACGTGAACATGTGAATTTTGGAGGGGAAAGTATACAATGAAAGCAACTTGGGAAAAGATAGAGAAGAACCTTGGGGTTCTTGAGGTTGAAGTGGATGCGGATCGTGTAACCGCAGCACTCGACAAAGCTTTTAATAAAGTGGTTAAACAAGCAAACGTACCTGGATTCCGTAAAGGTAAAGTACCACGTTCCATCTTCGAAGCACGTTTTGGTGTAGAGAGTCTTTATCAAGAAGCAATCGACATTTTGCTTCCTGAAGCTTATACAGAAGCAATCGACCAAACGGATATCTTCCCGGTTGATCGTCCTGACGTAGATGTTGAACAATTCGCTAAAGGACAAACATTCAAGTTCAAAGCGAAAGTAACTGTGAAACCTGAAGTGACTCTGGGTGAGTACAAAGGAATCGAAGTTGCTGTAGCAAAAGGTGAAGTAACTGAAGCAGACGTGAATGAAGAACTTGAGCGTCTTCAACAACGTCACGCTGAACTCGTTGTACTTGACGAAGGTTCCGCTGCTAACGGCGACGTTGCAGTAATCGACTTCGACGGTTCCGTTGATGGTGTACCTTTCGAAGGTGGACAAGCTGAGCGTTATTCCCTGGAACTGGGTTCCAACACATTCATTCCTGGATTTGAAGAGCAAGTTGTGGGTCTGTCCACAGGTGACTTCAAAGACGTTGAAGTGACTTTCCCAGAGAGCTACCATGCAGCAGAACTTGCTGGCAAACAAGCGGTATTCAAAGTGAAAATTCACGAAATCAAGCGCAAACAGCTTCCTGCATTGGATGATGAGTTTGCTAAAGATGTTAGCGAATTTGACACGCTTGAAGAGTACAAAGCTGACCTGAAAACACAATTGGAATCCCGTAAAGCAGACGAAGCCAAAGCTGCACAAGAAAATGCAGTTGTAGAAAAAGTGGCTGAGAACGCTGAAGTGGACATTCCGGCTGCAATGGTTGACAGCGAAGTACAAAACATGATGCGTGATTTCGACAACCGTCTGCGTAACCAAGGTATGAACCTTGAAATGTTCCTGAGCTTCTCTGGCCAGACTCAAGCTGACCTGAGAGGACAAATGCAAGAAGATGCTTCCAAACGTGTTCGCAACAACCTGGTGCTTGAAGCTGTAGGTAAAGCGGAGAACATTGAAGTATCTGATGAAGAAGTGAATCAAGAACTCGAGAAAATGGCTGAATCTTACAAGCGTCCTGCTGAAGAGATCCGTGGCATCCTCGAAGGTAATGGTTCCCTGGACAGCCTTCGCGATGAAGTGAAACTGCGTAAAACGATTGACGTTCTTGTTGAGAACAGCACAGTTGTTGAACCAGTTGAAGCTCCGGCTGAAGAAGTTGTTGCAGAAGCTGACGAAAAATAAGACAAGCTGTGATCAACTTGTCAGTTGAATAAACGATAAGGCACGTGAATTATTGCGTGCCTTATTTTTAAATTATTACATCCATTTTATAGAAAATGAAGTAATTATATGGATGTAAACTAATTTTACTGATCTGTGTACACTTTTTACATACCTATGTACTTCAAGCAAATAAAAAACGGCAAGACGGCATAGGATGGCTTCAATTTGCACATACATAGAAAACATGGTTAAATATGATCAGGCTAAAAAAGTAATCAAACTGATATCTGACCCCTCTTGTGAAAAATGACATTGTCACAGGAAAGTGTTAGAATGAATTTGGGTTTGCTTTACAGGTGGCCTATGTCTAATTACATGTAGAAAAGAGGTTGGTCTCATGAGTCTGGTGCCAATGGTTATAGAACAAACCAATCGAGGCGAGCGGTCTTACGATATATATTCACGTTTGCTGAAAGATCGCATTATCTTTCTAACCAGTGCGATTGATGACGATGTAGCCAATCTTGTCATAGCACAGCTTTTGTTTTTGGCAGCCGACGATCCTGAAAAGGATATCAGCTTGTACATTAACTCACCTGGTGGTTCTGTCACCGCAGGGATGGGTATATACGATACGATGCAATTTATCAAGCCGGATGTATCTACCATTTGCGTAGGGATGGCAGCAAGCATGGGCTCGTTATTGCTAACAGCCGGTGCACCTGGCAAGAGATATGCGCTGACGAACAGTGAAGTAATGATTCATCAGCCACTTGGCGGTATTCAAGGACAGGCTGCGGATATTAAGATACACGCAGAATGGATTATTAAAACACGTCAGAAACTGAATCAAATATACGTCGATCGTACGGGTCAACCTCTTGAGAAAATTGAGCGGGATACAGACCGTGACTTCTTCATGAGCGCTGAAGAAGCTAAGACGTACGGCATTATTGACCAGGTGCTCAGTAGACCGATCAATTCCTAAAGGGGTGGTTTCATGTTTAAATTTAACGATGAGAAAGGGCAACTGAAATGCTCTTTTTGCGGTAAATCTCAGGAGCAGGTACGTAAGCTGGTCGCTGGACCAGGCGTGTACATTTGTGATGAATGTATCGAACTTTGCACCGAAATCGTTGAGGAAGAACTCGGTCATGATGAAGAAATAGACCTCAAAGATATTCCAAAACCAAAAGAAATTCGTAATATTCTGGATCAATATGTTATTGGACAGGAACAAGCGAAAAAATCATTGTCTGTTGCGGTGTATAATCACTACAAACGGATCAACACCCAAAGCAAGATCGAAGACGTTGAATTGTCGAAGAGTAACATTTTGCTGTTAGGACCTACAGGTTCTGGTAAAACGTTGCTTGCACAAACGATGGCAAAAATTTTGAATGTACCTTTTGCGATTGCGGATGCTACGTCATTAACAGAAGCAGGTTATGTAGGTGAGGATGTAGAGAACATCCTGCTCAAACTGATCCAGGCTGCTGATTATGATGTGGAAAAAGCAGAGCGTGGCATTATTTATATCGATGAGATTGATAAAGTAGCGCGTAAATCCGAAAACCCATCCATCACTCGTGATGTCTCGGGCGAAGGTGTGCAGCAGGCTCTCTTGAAAATTCTTGAAGGAACTGTGGCTTCTGTACCACCACAAGGTGGTCGTAAACATCCTCATCAAGAATTCATTCAGATCGATACAACGAACATTCTGTTCATCTGCGGCGGTGCCTTTGATGGCCTGGAGCAAATGATCAAACGCCGGATCGGTAAAAAAGTCATTGGCTTCAATACCGTTTCTGAGCAAAAAGATCTGAAACCAGGCGAATACCTGGGCATGGTATTGCCGGAAGATTTGCTGAAATTTGGTCTGATTCCGGAGTTTGTAGGCCGTCTGCCAGTCATCTCCACTTTGGAGCCGCTGGATGAAGATACGTTGGTACGGATTCTTTCCGAACCAAAAAATGCGCTTACCAAACAGTACCAAAAATTGCTTGAGCTGGATAATGTGAATCTGGTATTTGAACCAGCTGCATTGCTTGCGATTGCCAAAGAAGCAATTAAACGTAACACAGGTGCACGTGGATTACGTGCCATCATTGAAGGGATCATGCTTGAAATCATGTATGAAGTGCCTTCACGTGAAGATGTTACGAATTGTGTCATTACCGAAGAAGTAGTTGAGAAAAGAGTTGTGCCTGAACTAAGCCAATCGAAGGACGATAAGCAGGAAGAAAGCGCCTAATGAAGGCCTGAATCCCGTTGAACTCTGAAATATAGACTTGTCAGTTCTCCACTTTGGCAGAAGGCGAATTCATGTCTCTGTCAGGGTGGAGCTTTGACGTTGTGGGGAGAGAAATCACTCATGTATTTAAGACAGGATACACGTCCCGTGAAAGTGGGAAACGTAACGATCGGTGGCAGTAACGAAGTCATTATCCAAAGTATGTGTACAACCAAAACGGCAGATGTTGAAGCAACGGTTGCAGAGATTCTGCGACTGGAAGAAGCGGGCTGTCAAGTGGTACGTGTCACGGTGAATAACGAGGAAGCTGCCGCAGCCATCAAGGAAATCAAAAAACGCATTAATATACCGCTCGTAGCGGACATTCATTTTAACTATAAGCTGGCTTTGCTTGCGATTGAGAACGGTATTGATAAAGTACGGATTAATCCAGGTAACATCGGTAAACGTTCCAAAGTGGAAGAAGTCGTGAAAGCATGTAAAGAACGCGGTATTCCAATTCGGATCGGGGTAAATGCGGGGTCTCTGGAAAACCACCTTCTTGAGAAGTATGGGTATCCTACGGCTGATGCTATGGTAGAAAGTGCATTGTATCACATTGGTATTCTGGAAGAGCTTGATTTCCACGATATCATCGTGTCACTCAAAGCATCGGATGTGCCGATGGCCATTGAGGCGTATACCAAAGCAGCTCAGATTATTCCGTATCCGCTGCACCTCGGGATTACCGAAGCAGGTACCCTGTTCTCTGGTACGATCAAAAGCTCTGCAGGTATGGGAGCCTTGTTGTCCATGGGTATTGGTTCTACGATGCGGATCTCACTGAGTGCGGACCCGGTAGAAGAAATCAAGGTTGCTCGTGATCTGCTCAAAACATTTGGACTGATTACAAATGCAGCTACTTTGATTTCCTGCCCAACATGTGGACGTTTGGATATCGACCTGTTCTCCATTGCCAACGAAGTGGAAGAGTATATCTCCAAACTTAAGGTGCCGATTAAAGTATCGGTATTGGGTTGTGCGGTTAATGGTCCAGGTGAGGCCAAAGAAGCGGATATCGGGATTGCTGGTGCTCGTGGAGAAGGTCTCTTGTTCCGTCATGGCAAGATGATCCGTAAAGTGCCTGAAGAAATCATGGTTGAGGAATTGAAAAAAGAGATCGACAAAATCGTCGAAGCTTACGAAGAGACAGGTGTTATTCCTGGTCGTTCGCACTGATTGATTCATATCCTGTCACAACAAAAGCTCGCCAGCAATGGCGAGCTTTTTATATTCTCGTCTACAAATTCCGCATTGCCCGTTTACGTCTCGTTGAAAAGGCTATACTACCAAGTATTAGCATGATCTCATATGAGAATAGGGACAGAAGGAGGATGTTGAGACATGGGTGATTTCGGAATGTTCATAATGTTGATTCAGTTATTTTTTGGAGTGGTGATTGGTTTGTATTTCTGGAACCTGCTGCGTGGCCAGAAAACCAACCGCAGTGCTGTTGAGCGTGAATCTCGCAAGGAACTGGAGAAACTGCGCAAGCTGCGCTCGATCTCACTCACCAAGCCGCTGTCGGAGAAGACGCGTCCAGCTACCATTAATGATATTGTTGGGCAAAAAGATGGGCTTCGTGCCCTTAAAGCTGCATTATGCAGTGCGAATCCGCAACATGTTATCATTTATGGCCCTCCCGGAGTCGGGAAGACAGCTGCCGCAAGGGTTGTGCTGGAAGAGGCGAAGAAGAATCCGTCTTCCCCTTTCAAACCAGACGCGAAATTCACCGAGCTGGATGCAACAACAGCCCGTTTTGATGAGCGTGGTATTGCGGACCCCTTAATTGGTTCGGTTCATGATCCGATATATCAGGGAGCAGGAGCCATGGGCGTTGCAGGTATTCCCCAACCGAAACCGGGGGCTGTGACCAAAGCGCATGGGGGAATGCTTTTTATTGATGAAATTGGTGAATTGCATTCGATTCAGATGAATAAGCTGTTGAAAGTGTTGGAGGATCGCAAGGTGTTTTTGGAGAGTGCGTACTATAACTCGGAAGACACGCATACTCCTGCTTATATCCACGATATTTTTCAAAATGGCCTGCCAGCCGATTTCCGCCTTGTTGGAGCAACGACACGTTCCCCTCATGAACTGCCACCGGCCTTGCGTTCGCGCTGCATGGAAGTTTATTTCCGTCCTTTGTTGCCTGAAGAGATTGGACGAATTGCAGAAGATGCTGTCCAGAAAATAGGGTTCAGTCCGTGTCCGGAAGCCGTTGAGGTGGTCAAGCGATATGCAACCAACGGACGTGAAGCGGTCAATATCATCCAGCTGGCTGCTGGACTTGCGCTGACAGAGAAGCGTGAGACGCTTCAAGCTTCCGATGTAGAGTGGGTGGCTGGTAGCAGTCAGATTCAGCCACGGCCTGACCGAAAGGTCCCTTCACAGCCTCAGGTGGGGTTTGTTAACGGCTTGGCGGTATACGGACCGAATATGGGAACCATTTTGGAAATTGAAGTGTCTGCTGTTCCGGCTCTTAAAGATCAAGGCCGAATTAACATCACAGGCGTTGTGGATGAAGAAGAGATTGGAGGCGGTTCGCGTACACTCCGGCGGAAAAGTATGGCTAAAGGCTCGGTTGAAAATGTGTTAACCGTATTAAAAGCCATGGGTATTCGTCCGAATGATTACGATTTACACGTGAATTTCCCAGGTGGGACGCCTATTGATGGTCCATCAGCCGGAATTGCCATGGCGACTGCCATTACATCAGCCATTCAGGGACGTCCTGTGGATCATGAGACAGCGATGACTGGCGAGATCAGTATTCATGGTCGGGTCAAGCCAATTGGTGGCGTGCTGGCCAAGGTGGAGGCTGCTTTTCAGGCGGGAGCGAAGACGGTTATTATTCCCGCCGAGAACTGGCAGTCCATTTTCGAGAACTTGGATGGCTTGCGCGTTATTCCGGTAGATACGGTACAGGACGTATTCCGTGAAGTGTTCGCCTGGGTTCCGGAACAACAGCTGGAACAGACGAAGCTTGCAGAGGAGACAGTTACCCCTGCACCGGAGATTTTTCCACCGGCATCTGCTTCCTATTTGCGTGCTGACGTGCCTCGTCCAGGACAGGTTACAGATTCGGGAAGCTGCTAAACGCTTCCCTTCATTGGTTTTTTATGTGAACATTTGATAGAATAATGAATGACTAC
Source organism: Paenibacillus sp. CB74 (assembly GCF_055687625.1). NCBI lineage: Bacteria > Bacillati > Bacillota > Bacilli > Caryophanales > Paenibacillaceae > Paenibacillus > Paenibacillus sp. CB74. The sequence continues at coordinate 6,819,595 of NZ_CM146009.1, forward strand.
AACCTGAGAGCCATTGGAGGTGCGAAAGCGATGGGACCGAGCAAAGCGAAAGGTCGTCGTTTTCCTTTACTGCCTTTAAGAGGACTTCTCGTCTACCCGAGTATGGTACTGCATCTCGATGTGGGCCGGGAGAAATCGGTCAAGGCTTTAGAAAAAGCGATGGTAGAAGAACATCTGATTCTCCTATGTTCCCAAGCCGAAGTAAATATTGAAGAACCAACACAAGAAGACATTTTCAGAATCGGAACCGTGGCCAAGGTCAGACAGATGCTGAAGCTTCCGAATGGTACGATTCGTGTACTCGTGGAAGGCTTGGAACGGGCTGAAATTATTGAATATACGGACAACGAGGAATATTATGAAGTACTGGCAAAAGAGCTGCCTGAAGAGGAGAATACCCATCCGGAGACGGATGCCTTGATGCGTACCGTTCTGAACCAGTTCGAGAATTATATTAATCTGTCCAAAAAAGTGACACCAGAGACACTTGCTGCGGTGTCTGACATTGAAGAACCAGGGCGTTTGGCCGATGTCATCACGAGTCACCTGTCCTTGAAGATCAAGGATAAACAGGAAATTCTGGAGACCATCGACGTTCGGGAACGTCTGGAGAAATTGCTGGATATCCTGAACAATGAGCGCGAAGTGCTGGAGCTTGAACGCAAGATCAGCCAACGTGTGAAGAAACAGATGGAGAAAACGCAGAAGGAATATTATTTGCGTGAGCAGATGAAAGCAATCCAGAAAGAACTGGGTGAAAAAGAAGGCCGAGCGGGTGAGGTTGAGGAACTTCGCACGCAGATGGAAGAACTCGGCTTGCCGGACAAGGTGAAAGAAAAGGTTGAGAAAGAAATTGATCGACTGGAGAAAATGCCTGCAAGCTCAGCCGAGGGCGGAGTCATCCGCAACTATGTGGATTGGCTGCTTGGCCTTCCTTGGAGCCAGATGACAGCAGATGATCTGGATATCCAAAAAGCCGAGGATGTGCTCAATGCAGATCATTACGGATTGGAAAAGCCCAAAGAACGTGTGCTTGAATATCTGGCGGTCCAGAAGCTCGTCAAGAAGCTTAAAGGGCCAATTCTCTGCCTAGTTGGACCTCCAGGGGTCGGTAAAACATCACTTGCCCGTTCGATCGCGAGATCGCTGGGACGGGAGTTTGTCAGAATCTCTCTTGGCGGCGTGCGCGATGAAGCCGAGATTCGTGGACACCGACGCACCTATGTAGGAGCCATGCCTGGTCGTATCATTCAGGGAATGAAAACGGCGGGTTCACTTAATCCGGTATTCCTGCTCGACGAGATTGATAAGATGGCTTCAGATTTCCGCGGAGACCCTTCTGCAGCGTTACTTGAAGTCCTTGATCCGGAACAGAATAATACGTTTAGTGATCACTTTGTAGAATTGCCGTTTGACTTATCCAACGTTATGTTTGTAACAACTGCCAATACGGTACACAATATTCCGCGTCCATTGCTGGATCGGATGGAAATGCTCAACATCCCTGGTTACACGGAGCTGGAGAAGCTGCAAATTGCGAAAAACTATTTGTTGCCCAAACAGAAGCAGGACCATGGTCTGGAAGAAGGGCAACTGGAAATCCCGGATGACGCGTTGTTGCGTGTAATTCGTGAATATACACGGGAGTCAGGTGTACGTAATCTGGAACAGCAGATGGCTTCGTTGTGCCGGAAAGCTGCCAAGAATATCGTGTCTGGTGTGGAAGGTCAGATTAACATCACATCAGATGAGATCAAAGACTATCTTGGACCTGGCAAGTTCCGTTATGGCATGGCCGAACTGGAAGATCAGATTGGTACCGTAACGGGTCTGGCGTGGACTGAAGTTGGCGGAGATACCCTTGTCATTGAGGTGACTGTTGTGCCTGGAACGGGTAAATTGACCCTTACAGGTAAACTGGGGGATGTCATGAAGGAATCGGCACAAGCCGCATTCAGTTACACACGTTCCAAAGCTACGCAGCTTGGGATTGCGCCTGATTTCCATGAGAAGAACGATATTCATATCCACGTTCCGGAAGGAGCGATTCCGAAGGATGGTCCATCTGCCGGGATTACGATGGCAACAGCGTTAATCTCAGCTCTGACGAACAAACATGTATCCAAGGATATCGCCATGACTGGTGAAATAACATTGCGTGGACGTGTGTTGCCAATTGGTGGTTTGAAAGAGAAATCACTGGCAGCCCATCGTGCAGGTTATAAAAAAATATTATTGCCTAAGGATAACGAACGGGATCTGCGTGACATTCCAGACAGCATCAAGGAAGATGTGGAGTTTGTCCCGGTCGCCCATATGGATCAGGTATTGCAGCATGCGCTTGTTGAGCAGGCAGGAATCCACCTGTAATCCACGTATCCGAAAGGTTCGTATGAAGAGTAGACCGTTCTGCGGAGGCTTCGGCGTCCGCTGGAACGGTTTTTTTGGTATGATAGAACAATCCATGGCATAATAACTTCAACAGGTTATGCATAGCAAAGGCGTTCAAGAGAGGAAAGATACAATATGAAAGTAAATCAATCTGAATTTATTATCAGTGCCGTTCGGCCTGAACAATACCCAGAGGACGGTCTGCCAGAGATTGCGTTGGCGGGTCGATCCAATGTGGGGAAATCTTCCCTGATCAACCGTTTGATCAATCGTAAAAATCTGGCTCGGACGAGTGCGACACCAGGTAAAACACAGCAGCTGAACTATTATAAAATTAATCAGGATCTCTACTTCGTCGATTTCCCGGGATATGGTTACGCCAAGGTTTCCAAAGAGCAGCGCTTTGCCTGGGGTAAAATGATGGAGAAATACCTGCTCGGACGCGAGGAATTGAAACTGGTTATGCAGATGGTGGATATGAGACATGAGCCATCCAAGGAAGATAAGATGATGAATGAATGGCTTCGTCACAATGGATTGCCTTTGGTTGTCGTAGCAACCAAGATGGACAAGATTCCCAAAACACGTAGAGCCAAACATATCAAAGTTATTAAGGAATCACTGGGTCTTCGTTCAGGAGATTTGTTTGTGCCGTTTTCATCCGAAGAGGGATTGGGGAAAGAGGAGTTATGGGACATCATTACCCGCCATGCCCGCATAGATAAGTATGCACCAGTGCTGGATGCAGAGGGTACTGCTGAAGAGGAAGAAAACAACGAAATTAACGGATAACCGAGATAGTATACAGTTTTAGTGTGGGAAAGTGAGCATGTTAAGTGAATCTTGGATGAGATCAAGATTAATCCGGTTATTTATGGGATTTCGTGAGAATTCATCATCTGGGTCTGGAGAAATATAGCGTTAAGGTAGTGTATAATGAGCATAGGTGCATATTGCCAACAGTACCCAAAACACCGGCTTCGCCGGCCTGAAGAATTTTGAGATTACTGCTACAGTGCAGGAAGGCAAAACAATCGGGAAAGAATTGAGGAGATTTGTATGGCTCAGCGGTTAGCCACAGAGTATGTTAAGGCCACTATGAAATTGTCAGAACCCCAGATGCATCAGTTTTTGCGCATGACAGAAGACGGCCGACTCCATCATCGGGTTAAGGTGTTGGACAATGGATGTCAGGAGGTTGTGCTGGGGGATGTAAGTGGAGAAGAGGTTCATTTCCCTTTTGACCGCATAGAAGGATTTTATATCTGTGAGTTATCTTGCCGCCTGGTGAATCTGCATCTGACCAATGTTGTCCGGAAGCTCTTTATGACTTTTAAGGGTGACGGGGTCGTTCATCGAATCTATAAAGGGTTCACCATGACGTATGTTTATGCTCAAGGCACTGTCCGTAAAATTGTGGAGAAAACCGGGGAGAATACCCGAGTGATCTATGAATACAAAAATACGTTGCTCGAATTGCAACATCTGTTCCTGGCCAGAGATGTAGAACGCGAAATCAACCGTGTGTATGCCGAGATTGATTCACTGCTGGACACTAGAAAAGATGCGACTGCTGATCAGCTTCATCAGATTGATGAGACTCTTGTTCGTTATCAAAAACGGTTGTTTGAGCTTGAAGCTTATTAACCTGAAAGTGTATGTCTATACACGTATAAAAATGTAATGAATTCCCTTGTATCTTCCGGGTCTTGGCACTTGCCAATGCGGAGGTTTCAGGGGGATTTTTTGTTGTAGGGTCAAATCATCCGGAAGTGAAAATATTTATTTTACAATCTTCTGGAAAAGGGTTGATTTCACTCGGATTCAATGTTATTTTTAATCTCGTTGAAAACAATATAGGAACCAGGATTCACTCAGGACATTATATGTTGCGAGAGATTTTTCCCTCGGGAAGTGAATGACGTAGGTCCTAGCGGATGAAATTTTTCAAACATTTTATTCCTAGGAAGGGGGAACCGAAGGGTGGAATATTCAACTTTCGGAAGACACGTTGCTGTTGATACTTGGGGTGTCGACTTTAATCTACTGAACAATGCGGAGTACTTGCAAGCCCAAATGGTTGAAGCAGCGGAGGCATGTGGTGCGACAGTAATGTCCGTGCAGTCCAAGCAGTTTGACCCACAGGGAGCGACCGTTCTTGTACTCTTGTCGGAGAGTCACCTCTCCATTCATACGTATCCTGAGAGAGGTTTTGCAGCAATTGATTGTTACACTTGCGGGGATACCGTTGACCCACAGTTGGCCATTGACTACCTGGTATCCGTATTAAAGCCGGAAAAAACGTATGCAAAGAAGCTGGTACGTGGATTGGGCGAATTGCAAGTTGAAACACCAGAGATGAACAAACATTCAGAATGGGTTTAAATAAATAGTATATTGCATACACAATGTTCACATATCGGGATGGACGCATAACCTCCCAAACTTTAATAGCCATGGAATCATTCCATGGCTATTTGTTTTAAATGTCCATATCATTATGAATATTCATAATCGACACTTTTTAACGCATAACGGGGAACTTTGGTGAGACACTACAATAAATGACAGTGCATATGATGATGAACATGGGGATTTCATAAACATTTCATAAAAATGACCCGGTCACGGCTATGATGTGTGATATAATTAACCATGTCAATCATAAATGGATAGACATATGCAGTAAGCACTTTGATTGGAAATTTATTAGGCAGGTGAACTTGCAATGCACATCGTTGTCGTTGGTTTGAATTATCGCACGGCGCCTGTAGAGGTTAGGGAACGATTCACATTTGCAGAAAAGGACTTGTCTGAAGCGCTGCAGCAGCTCAAGCTGACCAAGAGTGTATTGGAAGGTGTAATCGTAGCCACATGTAACCGTACCGAGTTGTATGTTGTGGTGGACCGTCTTCACATGTGTGGTTATTTTATTCGAACATTCATGGAACAATGGTTTAATGTACCACGGGAAGAATTTACGCAACACTTATATATATATGAAGATGACCAAGCCATGCGCCATTTGTTCCGTGTGATCTGCGGACTTGATTCCATGGTCATTGGTGAGACTCAGATACTTGGACAGGTGAAACAGGCTTTTCTTAAAGCGCAGGAAGAGAAATCAACAGGTACCTGGTTTAATATGCTGTTCAAACAGGCAGTTACACTGGGCAAACGGGCCCATTCGGAGACCTCCATCGGGGAGAGCGCCGTATCTGTCAGTTATGCTGCTGTTGAGCTTGGTAAGAGGATCTTTGGCATGTTCACAGATAAGAAGGTGCTCATATTGGGTGCCGGCAAGATGAGTGAACTAACCGTGAAACATCTCTATGCCAACGGGGCATCCGAAGTCATCGTGGCAAATCGTACGCTCGCAAGAGCCGAAGAGTTGGCAGCCAAGTTCCGGGGCACACCTTGTACGATGGAACAAGCATTAGATCGTCTTAATGAAGTGGACATTGTGATTAGTTCTACTGGAGCTGAACGTTATGTCATGGATGCGGCAGTGGTACGGGAGAGCATGAAGCGTCGTCAATCCCGTCCATTGTTCCTGATTGATATTGCGGTTCCACGGGATATTGATCCGGCGATTGCTGAGTTATCCAACGTATATCTCTATGACATTGATGATCTGGAAGGAATCGTGGAGAGCAACCTGGAGATGCGTAAGGTGGAAGCTGCCAAGATTGAGAGAATGATTGAGCTTGAGATGGAAGATTATTACCATTGGCTCAAAACGTTGGGTGTTCGTCCCGTTATTCGCGCTTTGCAGGAAAAAGGTGTCTCCATTCATGAAGAAACGATGGATAGCCTGTTTAATAAACTGCCTGAGCTTGATGAACATCAGCGTAAAGTCATTCGTCGTTTGACCAAGAGTATTGTGAATCAAATGACGACAGATCCGATTAATCGGATTAAGGAAATGGCAGGAACGAAGCAAGGTGATGAAGCTCTGCGCATGTTTACTCAGATTTTCGCTTTGGAAAATGCAGTGGAGATGGCCGCTGAAAAAGTGAGTCAGAGTGACGCCACAGCTCTGGCTAAACCAGCCGCTCACCTTAACGAAAACCGGCAAGACCCCGTGCCGGCTTATGCTCCGGCAGGCGTATAAGGCGGGTGGGCAGCTTGACCGTTGCTGAACAAGTCTATGAAGCTTTAATCTATATGTATGCCCTGAGCCTACTGTTCTATTTCTCGGACTGCATTCGACGCAATGCGGGGGCGAAGCGGACAGGCACAGGGTTTCTTGTCGTTGTTTGGGGACTTCAGGTCACACATGTCATTTTGCGCATGTGGACTGAAGGACATTTTCCAATCTACACCACCTTTGATTTTTTGTTTATATTTTCATTCAGTATTGTGCTGATGTCTCTTGTCATGACTCGTATCCAGCGTTCTGAATTTGTGATTTTATTGCTGAATGTTGTAGGTTTTTCCGTTACGGTATTAAACCGCCTGTGGTTTACGGCCGGAGAGATATCCCTGCATAACTGGCAAACAGTACATGGATTACTCATCATGCATATCACCTTGGCGAATCTTGGTTTTGCGGCGTTAACCGTTGCTACGGTATTTGCCTTGTTATATCTTTTCTTGCACCATAAGTTGAAGAAAAAAAAGTGGAATGATACGATGCGCCGGCTGCCAAGCCTGGAAGTGATCGGTAAGTACATGGATGGTGCTACATTGATAGGAACGCCGCTCCTTGGTGTTTCTGTAATGCTTGCCGTATTATCCATTGTGGCGGAAAGACGATGGATCTTGCTACTGGACCTCAAAGTAATTGCTACAGGTCTTGCTATAGCCATCTACGTAGGTTACTTCGTATTCAAGAGAAGAAAACAGTTCTCTACGATCATCATGGCAAGATGGACACTGATTGGATACGGATTGGTCATTGTGAGCTTTTTATCCAATGCGTATTCAGCGTTTCATCGTTGGACGGGAGAGTGAGGGAAATGGAGCGTTACACGCCAATATTTGTGAATACTTCAGGCAAGAAGTGCTGTGTAGTTGGTGGTGGACGTGTTGCCGAACGTAAAATTAAGGGATTGCTGCATGCCGAGGCTCAGATTACGGTCATTAGTCCGGAGCTTACTCCCTTATTAAAACAACTGCATCATGAATCCCGAATTCAATGGATAGACCGGTCCTACCGCAATGGAGATTTGCGGGGGGCCTTTCTCGTATATGCAGCGACTGACCGATCAGAGGTCAATTCAACTGTGGTTCGGGATGCTGGGAATGCGGGCATATTGGTGAATGACGCGATGTCTTCGGAGCACAGCAGCTTTATTACGCCAAGCGTAGTCAGACGTGGAAGATTAAGCATAGCGATATCCACAGCAGGGGCGGGGCCGGCAGCAGCTGCTGAGATACGAGCCACACTCGAACGACAGTTCGGTGATGAGTATGAGACGTATCTTGAGTTTTTGCACCAGATGAGGACCGAGGTGAAGGCACGCGTATCTTCTGCTAGTCTTAGAAGTACGTTGCTTCGGCAGTTAACTGAGATGAACATACTAGAAGATATTCGTACAGGCCATTTCCGGTGGTGGACCGAAGAAGAAATCGGGGACTGGATATCCCGTAATCAGGAGGAAGTATAGATATGCGTACAATTAAAGTTGGAAGTAGACAGAGCGCGCTTGCGCTAACCCAGACAGGTCATGTCATTCAGGATTTACGCGACATTTGTGAGCGGGAAGGATTAGCTTTTGACTTTGAAGTACATAAGATTGTTACAAAGGGAGATCTCATTCTGGATGTAACGCTGTCAAAAGTGGGAGGCAAAGGATTGTTTGTCAAAGAAATTGAACAGGCGATGCTTGATCGTACCATTGATATGGCTGTGCATAGCATGAAGGATATGCCCTCCGAGTTACCCGAAGGATTAATTAATGGCGCTGTTCCCCGTCGTGCAGATCCACGGGATGCGCTGATTTCCAATGGTGGACTTACGCTGGATCAATTGCCAGAAGGCGCAAGAGTTGGGACAAGCAGTCTGCGCCGATCCAGTCAATTAAAAGCCTATCGTCCAGATTTGCAATTGGAATCGCTTCGCGGCAATATCGATTCCCGTCTGCGGAAGCTGGAGACTGAAGGCCTTGATGCGATTATTCTGGCTGCTGCTGGGTTGTACCGAATGGGCTGGGAAGACCGGATTACCGAGTACTTGACCGAAACAGCTTGCCTTCCGGCTGTGGGCCAGGGGGCGCTTGGTATCGAATGCCGTGAAGACGATGAGGAATTGTTGCACTTGTTGCAGCTGTATAATGATCCCGAGACAGCATTTCCTGTACAGGCGGAACGCCGTTTTCTCAGTGTATTGAATGGGGGCTGTCAGGTCCCGATTGGTGCTCATGCGGTGTGGCTGCCTCAGCAAGATGCAGATTCCCTGAATGGCAAAAACACGTTACAATTAACAGGTATGGTCGGTACACCGGATGGTGGACTGATTCTTAAGGAAGCTCTGACTGGCAAAGACCCGGTTCGTCTGGGAGAAGAAGTGGCTTGGAGATTGATCGAACGGGGAGCAGAGCAGATACTGGCAGAAGTTAGGGGATGAAGACATGGTGGGGAAGGTCTTTTTGGTAGGAGCAGGTCCTGGGGATGCAAAGCTGATTACGGTAAAAGGGTGGGAATCCATCGGTAAAGCCGATGCTGTAGTCTATGATCGTTTGGCAAGTCCGAGATTGTTGAAACAAATGAAACCTGGCGCGGTCAAGATTTACGTGGGCAAGCGCCCGGATCGGCATACGATGAAACAGGAAGAGATCAATCAACTGTTGGTTGATCTGGCTCTGGAAGGCAAGGTTGTGGTACGGCTTAAAGGTGGCGATCCGACGATCTTTGGACGCGTGGGCGAGGAGGCGGATTTGCTGCACAAAAACGGCATTCCATTTGAGATTGTGCCTGGGGTAACAGCTGCGATAAGTGTGCCAGCGTATGCCGGAATTCCCGTGACACACCGTGACTATGCGTCCTCTATCTCCATCATTACGGGGCATGAAAGTCCGGACAAGCTCGATCGCAGCATCCATTGGGATAAAGTGACGAATGCGACGGGTACACTTGTATTTATGATGGGTGTTGCCAAAATTGGCTATATCAGCGAACAGTTGATTCGTCATGGTCGTCCAGCACAAACACCAGTAGCACTGATTCGTTGGGGAACACGAGCGGAACAGGATACCATTACAGGTACCCTTGAAGATATAGAAGCGAAAGTGATCGCAGCCAATTTCCAACCGCCTGCTGTTATTGTGGTAGGGGATGTCGTGAATCAACGGGAACAGTTGAAATGGGCAGAGGCGCTGCCGCTGTTTGGCAAACGAATTCTGGTGACCCGTGCTCGCAGTCAGGCGAGTGAACTCGTGAATCGCATTGAGGAACTCGGCGGCGAACCGTATGAGTTTCCGGTCATTGAGACGGTCATGCCTTCCAGTGAATCTGCGCAGCAAAGTGTCAAAGACGCGTTCAGTGCTTTAAATACCTATGACTGGGTATTTTTCACAAGTGTGAACGGCGTGGAGTTCTTCTTCCGCCATCTGGAACAGGAAGGCAAGGATATTCGCTCCATTCATCAGGCAAGAATTGCTGCCGTAGGACCATCCACAGCAGACGCTTTGCGCAAACATGGCATCGTTGCAGAGGTTGTCAAAGGTCCTTTCCAGGCCGAAGGCATGCTTGAGACTTTTGAAAGTGAACTGAAGGAAGGCCAGAAAGTCCTGCTTCCGCACGGTGATCTGGCTCGTACGTGGTTACGTGACCAGCTGCGAGAACGAGGACTTCAAGTCACCGAAGCCATCATCTATGATACGATCCTCGCTGGTGAAGATGATGATGAACTGCTCAAGCTGCTTGAAGAAGGCGGTATACATGCGGTGACCTTCACAAGTTCATCGACGGTTACCAACTTCATGAGTATGTTGAAACGGATGGGATTGCAAGATCCGCTGCCTTTGTTAAAAGATGTGGAGGTTGCATGTATCGGACCGGTTACAGCGAAGACTGCAGAGGCCGCTGGACTGCGTGTTACGCTCATGGCAGAGGAAGCGACGATGGATAGCTTGATCACAGTTCTATGTGACTGGAAACGGACAAGCGCCAAGGAAGGCGTTCTTCGGAATTAATACACAAGTAATATGTTGACATACGAAGCGTGCTGAATTCGATAGGATACCAGCGCGCTTCCCTTTTTGCTCTATTACACTTTCAGGGAGGTTTACACGTATGAGTTTTCCAATTGTACGGCATCGCCGTTTACGCCAATCCACAGGTATTCGCAATATGGTCAGAGAGACCCATCTAACCGTGGATGATTTTATTCAACCGATCTATGTAACGTATGGAGAAAATGTTAAATCCGAAATCAAATCCATGCCTGGGGTATTCCGTTTCTCGCTGGATCGTCTTCAGGAAGAAGTAACAGAAATTGCCGAGTTGGGAATTCCAGCCGTGTTATTGTTCGGTATTCCTGAGACGAAGGACAGTGTGGGTTCATCTGGCTTCGCTGAAGATGGCATTGTGCAGGAAGCGACGAGATTGATCAAATCGTGGTACCCAGAGCTGCTGGTTGTTGCAGATACTTGTCTGTGTGAATTCACAGATCACGGTCACTGCGGTATGGTACACACCGTGGAGATTGACGGTCACATCTGCGGAGATGTGTTAAATGACGAATCACTTGATCTGCTCGTGCAAACGGCAGTGTCCCAAGCCAAAGCAGGAGCGGACATTATTGCACCATCCAACATGATGGATGGATTTGTACAAGCGATCCGTGCCGGGCTGGATGAGAATGGATTCAGTCACATTCCGATCATGTCCTACTCTGTAAAATATGCTTCTGCATTCTATGGCCCATTCCGCGAGGCAGCAGATTCAACGCCACAATTCGGGGACCGCAAGTCGTATCAGATGGACCCGGCCAACGCACGAGAAGCTCTGCGTGAAGCCGAAACGGATGTGCTGGAAGGAGCGGACATGTTGATGGTAAAACCATCCCTTTCCTATCTGGATGTTATGCGCACCATCAAGGATCAATTTGATCTTCCGCTTGTTGCCTATAATGTAAGTGGCGAGTATGCCATGGTTAAGGCGGCGGCGATTCAAGGCTGGATCGATGAGAAAAAAGTAGCCATGGAAATCCTGCTCAGTATGAAACGCGCGGGTGCAGATATGATCATTACCTACTACGGAAAAGACGCTTCTCGCTGGTTGGCTGAGAAATAAAATAATCGACATTGGGGAGGATACACATGACTGTACAACAAGGTAATCGTCGTAATGATGAGCGCTCACGTAGCGCGTTTGAGGAAGCGAAGCAGTACATACCCGGGGGGGTGAACAGCCCTGTACGCGCATTCAAATCGGTGGGACTTACGCCAATCTATGCGGAGCGCGGCGAAGGGTCCAAAATCTACGATATTGATGGCAATGTTTTTATTGACTATGTAGGATCGTGGGGTCCACTCATCATGGGACATGCACACCCTGACGTTGTAGAAGCTTTGCGTGAGACAGCCCTTAAAGGAACAAGCTTTGGTGCACCTACCTTGCTGGAGACCGAGATGGCGAAACTGGTCTGTGAGCGTGTACCTTCCATCGATATTGTGCGGATGGTTAATTCCGGTACGGAAGCAACCATGAGTGCCATTCGACTGGCACGCGGGGTAACCGGACGCAGTAAAATTCTGAAGTTTGAAGGATCATATCATGGACATGCAGACAGTTTGCTGATCAAGGCTGGCTCAGGTGTTGCAACATTGGGTCTGCCAGATAGTCCAGGTGTGCCTGAAGGCGTAGCTGTGAATACCATTACGGTACCTTATAACGATCTGGAGTCTGTGACACTTGCTTTTGAACGTTATGGTGAAGAACTTGCCGCTGTTATTGTGGAACCTGTGGCAGGTAACATGGGGGTTGTACCTCCGGCTTCTGGCTTCCTGGAAGGCTTGCGCAGTTTGACGACGCAATATGGCAGCCTGCTTATTTTTGACGAAGTCATGACCGGTTTCCGCGTAGGGTTGAACTGTGCCCAGGGACGATATGGGGTTACACCCGACCTGACTTGTCTGGGGAAAGTTATCGGTGGCGGACTCCCGGTTGGTGCTTATGGTGGTCGCCGGGATCTGATGGAACAGATTGCTCCTACGGGACCGATCTATCAAGCAGGTACACTAAGCGGGAATCCGCTGGCTATGGCAGCAGGATATACCACGCTCAAATTGTTAACACCAGAGGTCTATGACCGTCTGGAGACACTGTCTGCACGTCTGCAAGCCGGATTTGAGAAAAATGCATCTGAGGCGGGTGTCGCGATAACTATTAACCGTGTGGGTTCCATGGTTTGTCCATTCTTCAGTGCCGTTCCGGTAACTAATTATGATATTGCCAAAGAAAGCAATCTGGATCAATTCCGTCGTTATTTTGCGGCCATGATTGATCAAGGTGTGAGTGTTGCGCCTTCGCAATACGAAGGCATGTTTGTCTCTGGTGTGCACACGGAGCAAGATATTGACGATACGATCGAGGCGAATCGTAAAGCTCTTCAATCGCTATGACGATCAAAAGTTGGAAACGCCGCGGGGAATGGCTTGAGCTGATGCCAGGCAAAACCGTAACCGGCAGCTCGGACAAACAGATGGCTGCGGAGCAATGGCTATTGTCTGAACTTCAATTTCCGGAGAAACTGCTACGTCAGCTTAAAGCAAACCGAGGAATACAACTCGCAGGGGACCGGCTTCGGCTGGCCCTTTTTGCGTCCCAGCCAATCGATGTCGAGCCACGCTGGGCTGAGGCGGAGGTCTTGTTTGAGGATGATTTCTGTTTGGTTATGCACAAACCGGCAGGCATGAAACTGCATCCGGATGGAAGCCGCGCTGATCAGGCCATCACGCTGGATCATGTGGTTGCCTCCTATTATGAGATGAACGGAATACAGGCAAGTGTACGCCATGTTCATCGACTGGATGAGGATACAACCGGACCTGTCCTGTATGCCAAAAATGCTTTTGCTCTCGCCAAACTGGATGAAGCGATGCGCCGCAAAGAGATTGGTCGCCATTATGTAGCCATGGCAGGGGGACAACTATCCCGCGAACTGCACAAAATTGATGCTCCCATTGGCAAGGACAGACATCACAAACAGCGCAGACGTGTCTCTGAAGGTGGTCAAGAAGCTGTTACGCATGTGGAGATCGTCGAAGTGTGGGAACGGGCAACTCTTGTACGATTGAAGCTGGACACAGGACGCACACACCAAATTCGTGTACATCTGAGTTATGCGGGACATCCGCTCATCGGTGATGAGTTGTATGGAGGAAGAGCGGATGCCATTGATAGGCAGGCGCTTCACGGAGAAGTGTTGAAGTTTAACCACCCGTTAACTGGAGCCATGATTGAAGTAAATGACCCTTGGCCGTCCGATTTTACACAACTGGCAGAGCGCGAAAAGGCTTACTAATACACTATTTGTTTCGCCTAAAAGCTTTCTGAAAGAAAGCTGCTTCGGAAGTATACGCGAGGATTACAGCGACCAGAAGGTTGTTCTATCATTGGAGTGACAGTGTAAATAACTCAGAGTTGAACATATATAGCAAGGTTTTTCAAAAGGTGGCATGCTCATCTCATTCAAGGCATATAGATGGGGTAACGAAGGATTTGGACCATGGATCAGTCCCATGAGAAGGATCATGGTGAACATATGCCGAAAGGAGGACGCCACCTTTGTTGAATCAACCTTATGGTTTGCGGTTCGATATTTATGAGCGCGTTCATTTGTCTGAGGGAGTTCCTGCGATTGAGGAATTGGAGGAGATTGAATTATACCCGCGCATTCAAGTCATAGGGCAGGATGATCATGCCACCTTAAGAGGGCATCTTTTACTTACAGGTGCGTACAGAGGAGAAAATGAGGCTTCAGAAGAGCTCAAACATTTCATTCCCGTGGAGATTACAGTGCCGCTGAACCGAGTCAGATCGATTGAGGATATTTCCATTGAGATCGAAAATTTTGACGTGGATCTGTTGTCCAATCGTAGTCTGAACATTACTGGCGTGTTGTCGTTGCGAGGCATCGAGGGCTTTCATGCTGAAGAGCCGCAAGTGTGGTCAGCAGATGAGTTTACAGTAGTCCACTCACCGGATGCTCAGCAATCCAACCGTTCCGATGAAGCAGAAGAGACAGATAGCGATCCTAACACATTTGCACAGGAGTATCTGCTCCAGCGGAGTGAGGAAGAGAGACTTGCGAATGCAGCAGAGCTTGCCTATGGTGCCCCCGAATATCATCAGGAATATGCAAACTTATCCTCGTCGGAGCCACTCCAATCGGCGGAGCCAAGTGCGGAGTACGCTAACGAAAACAGACAACCTGATGCAAACGAAGATCCTGCATCTCTGACAGCGAATGGAGATGAACTGGCATCCCAGGAGCCATACAGCGAACCTTCTCCCATCTCGTCATTTATGGCTGAGACCGCTGATCGGTTAGCTTCTTACCCAGAGTCGGAACCGTTGCTTCCTCTGGAAGATGAGTCTTCGGCGTGGTCCGAGCCTTCCGTGGATGCATTGCCTACAGAGCCTAGAAATTCAGATCAAGAAGTCCAAGAACCTGCTGCTCAATCATCTAATGAGCTCGCAGCAGCAGATGTACCGGACGGACCGGACGTATGGCATTTCGAATCAGCGAGATCTGTACCTCAGCAGGAGAATCAGGCAGTTGATGTTCCGGTTGGACCACAAGCGGAGAACTGGCAAGGTGTATTCGGTACGTCCGAAGCAGGCAATGCAGAGGAAGAACGCCAGTCTTTTGAAGCGACTGAGGTAGATGAGTTTGTACAGAATGAAGCATTTGTCCCTGAACCTGTTGCTGAGACGGAAGACAAGCCGGAGATGAAGGTTGCTTTTGGCAGTAAAAAGGAATCCGCTCCAAGACAAGAGGAGGGTGTGGGGATCTCTTCCTTGTTATCCTCCGGCAGATCAGCACGCGATGCTGAAGTGGAGAGAGGCGAAGAGGTTCCAGCCGGTGTGATACAGGAAGAAACGTATGCACCTGAGGATGTGGAATGGAAGAATCTGTTCCTGGGAACGATTGTGGATCAGACGCCATTCCGCAAAGTGAAGTTGTGTATCGTCCAGCGGGAAGATACACTGGATGCCATTGCGGATCGATATCAATTGAGCACGAGGGAACTTCAGTTGTATAATCGATTATCTGAACAAGTTGTGGAAGAAGGTCAGATATTGTACATCCCTTAATCCGTAGTTAAAGCCTTCGTTAGGACCCGTGATCCCCTTGAGGATTGCGGGTTTTTGCATGATTTGCCCTAAACCTGACAACAGCGCACTTTATCCGCTGCTGTCAGGTTGACTATCGCGCACGAGCAAGGTATGATGTGTGTAGGTTTTTTGAAGAACAACGTGGAACGGGAGTAGTAGACAGTATGACCTTTCAGAGAGTGGAATTGCAACGCTGTGAGATTCCGCAGGAACCAACTGATCGAAGTCGCCCGGGAGTTGCCTGTTTGAATTTAAGGGATGAATGAGCTTTATCGTCATTTATTTCTGAGGTAGGATGGGCCGGTAGCAGCCGTTATCTGCTTGAAGTGTCACGTCCTGTACAGAGGGGGAAGTCTATCTTGCTGTCGGCGTGAAACAAAGGTGGTACCGCGAAAGCTAACCTTTCGTCCTTTGATGGATGAAAGGTTTTTTTTGTTTTTTTTGGCGAAGATGATGAAGATGAAGTAACGGAGGAATGACACATGTCTGAGGAAAAAAAATCAGCTGCAACAGAAATGCCGACCACTTACGATCCTAAAGCGGCAGAAGACAAATGGTACTCCACCTGGATGGAGCGCGGATATTTCAAAGCCGGGCAACGTAAAGATGCCGAGCCGTATACGATTGTAATTCCACCCCCAAATGTGACCGGGATGCTGCACATCGGGCATGCGCTCGACTTTACACTACAGGATATTCTGATCCGCACCAAACGGATGCAGGGTTATGATGCACTGTGGCTTCCGGGTTCCGACCATGCAGGTATTGCTACCCAAACCAAAGTGGAGCAGAAGCTGCGTGAAGAAGGTCTGACTCGTTATGATCTGGGACGCGAGAAGTTTCTGGAGAAAGTATGGGATTGGAAAGATCAATATGCCACAACCATTCGTCAGCAATGGGGCAAAATGGGTTTGTCCCTTGACTACTCACGTGAACGTTTTACGCTGGATGAAGGTCTGTCCCAAGCGGTTCGCAAAGTATTTGTTCAACTGTATGAAAAAGGCCTTATTTACCGCGGCAAACGCATCATTAACTGGGATCCAGTGAACCGGACAGCTCTGTCTGACATTGAGGTTGAATATAAAGAGGTTCAGGGTCACCTGTACCATCTGCGTTACCCGCTCAAAGACGGAAGTGGCTACGTTACAGTAGCAACAACGCGTCCTGAAACGATGCTGGGTGATACAGCGGTCGCTGTTCATCCGAAGGATGAGCGCTATGCAGACATGATTGGCAAAGTCCTTGTACTGCCTATCATTGGACGCGAAATTCCAATTATCGCTGATGATTATGTGGATAAAGAGTTCGGAAGTGGTGCAGTAAAAATCACGCCTGCACATGATCCGAATGACTTTGAAGTAGGTCTTCGTCATGATCTGCCACAGATTACGGTCATGGATGAGAGTGGCACAATGAATGCAGAAGCTGGTAAGTATCAGGGACTGGATCGCAGTGAATGCCGCAAGCAGATTGTTGCTGATATGAAAGAGCAAGGCATATTGATCAACATCGAGGATCATACGCATCAGGTTGGACACAGTGAACGTACCGGCGCTGTTGTTGAACCGTATCTGTCTACTCAGTGGTTTGTTGAGATGAAGCCACTTGCAGAGAGAGCGATCAAGAAACAACAGAGCGGCGAAGGGGTTAATTTTGTTCCAGACCGTTTCGAGAAAACATATCTGAACTGGATCGAGAACGTTCGTGACTGGTGTATTTCCCGTCAACTGTGGTGGGGACATCGTATTCCGGCCTGGTATGATGAGGAAACGGGTGAAATCATCGTATCTGCTGAAGATCCGACAACGCTACCAGAGAATGCAGGACGCAAGCTTAGACAGGACGAAGATGTACTCGATACTTGGTTTAGCTCCGGCTTATGGCCATTCTCCACACTAGGCTGGCCGGAAGATACGGAAGATCTGCAACGTTATTATCCGACAAGTGTACTTGTGACAGGGTATGACATCATATATTTCTGGGTTGCACGTATGATTTTCACTGCACTGGAATTCACGGATGAGATTCCGTTCAAGGATGTGCTGATGCATGGTCTTGTTCGTGATGCAGATGGACGTAAAATGTCCAAATCATTGGGCAACGGTGTAGATCCGCTGGATGTGATCGAGAAATATGGCGCAGATGCAATGCGTTACATGATCTCAACCAGCAGCACGCCAGGCCAGGATCTCCGTTTCCGTTGGGAACGGGTGGAGCAGGCTCGTAATTTTGCCAACAAGATCTGGAACGCTTCGCGCTTTGCATTGATGAATCTGGAAGGATTCACCTATGAGGATCGTGACATCAGCGGAGAGCTTGGTACAGCGGATTATTGGATTTTGCACCGTCTGAACGAAACTTCCCGCGATATTACGCGTCTAATCGAAGCGTATGAATTTGGGGAAACAGGTCGTGTGCTGTATAACTTTATCTGGGATGACCTGTGTGATTGGTACATTGAGTTCGCTAAACTGTCCTTCTATGGGGAAGATCCGATTGCCAAGAAGAAAACACAATCCGTACTGGCTTATGTGCTGGATCAGACCATGCGCCTGATTCATCCGTTTATGCCATACATCTCCGAAGAGATCTGGCAGCATCTGCCGCATGAAGGTGAGACGATTACGTTGGCAGCATGGCCGGTATATGATCCTGCTTTTGAGAATCCAGAGGCTGTTGCCGAGATGAACCTGCTCATGGATACCATTCGTGCAGTTCGGAACATCCGTGCAGAAGTGAACGTGCCTATGAGCAAAAAGATTGAATTGATGGTGAAAGCAAACAGCCCTGAGGCGTCCAGTATCATCGAACGTAACAGTCATTACATCAAACGTTTCTGTAACACCTCCGAGTTCGATAGTGGGCTGGATCTGAGCTCCCCGGATAAGGCAATGACTGCAATCATCACAGGGGCAGAACTATACTTGCCGCTGGCAGGTCTTATTGATATCGAACAGGAAGTGGCTCGTCTGGAGAAAGAGTTGCAGAACCTTGAGGGCGAAGTACTCCGTGTGGAGAAAAAGCTGTCGAATGAAGGCTTTGTAGCCAAAGCGCCTGCCAAAGTTATTGAGGAAGAGCGCGCGAAGCAAGCAGATTATTCCGATAAACGGGATAAAGTGATCGCACGAATCAAGGAACTGAAAGGTTAATATATTTGGGTCGGATGGAGAGCCAGTATGCCATCCGGCCGCTTTTTTCACTCAAACTCGGAACCGAAGGTGAATCAGATGACGGAATTAGACGGGACAGATGCAGCAGCTCCTATACTTACGTATAACGAGGCCGTGGACTGGATCAATGGCCTTATTCCTTTTGGCATCCGACCTGGATTGGAACGAATCGAGGGTCTGATGTCTATGTTAGGCAATCCTCACCAACGTCTCAAATTTATTCACGTCGCGGGAACGAACGGCAAAGGTTCGACTTGCGCTTTTTTGACGTCAGTGCTTCTTCAGGCTGGATATGATGTGGGTACCTTTACATCGCCTTATATCACCAAGTTTACGAACCGTTTTCAATACAACGGCGAGGATATTCCGGAAGAGACACTGTTGAAGATCTCTAACCGTTTGCGACCGCTGGTTATGGAAATGGCATCTACACCGCTTGGTTCCCCAACGATGTTTGAGGTGTCTACGGCTCTCGCGCTTCTGTATTATGCAGAAGAGTGCTACCCTGATGTTGTGGTATGGGAGACGGGGCTGGGGGGAAGGATGGACGTAACGAATATTGTTTCGCCTGTTGTGTCCGTCATCACCAACATTGGTATGGATCATACGGATGTGCTTGGAGATACGATTGAGCAGATCGCTGGAGAAAAGGCAGGCATTATCAAGCCGGGAGTACCCGTTGTAACCTGCGCGACGCAACCCGAAGCTGTGAAAGTGATTCAGGAGAAAGCACAGCAGCTTCAATCAAGCCTGTATTTGGCTGGAAATCAATTCTCTTATCATCGACTGGAGAGTAATGAGAACGGACAATCTTTTCATTTTACAGGCCCTTTTCGTGACCTGGACGTTCGCATCCGCATGCAGGGCTCACACCAATGTGACAATGCAGCGGCCGCACTGATGGTGCTCGAATTGCTTAGACAATACATGGCATTTATGCTGGATGACAACGATATCGCACTTGGACTGGAGAATGCTTTTTGGGCAGGGAGATTCGAAAAAGTCGTCGATGAACCCCGAATTGTGCTCGATGGAGCACATAATCCGGAAGGGGCAGAGTCGCTGGCCAAGAGCATTACGGATGTCTATCCTCACAACAAGTTAATTTTGATGATGGGTATGTTGGCAAATAAGCATCACGAATCATATTTGCAGCATATACTGCCACTAGTGGATACGCTGATCCTGACCGAGCCAGACTTCCGACGCAAAATGGCTGCAGATGAATTGCTGCAGATTGTCGAACGGGTACGTCCCGCCTTTGCGAAGCAGGAACTGGAAATCATCGTCGAGCCCGAATGGGCAAAGGCTCTTGATCTATTGAAGTCACGGACGGAAGCGGAGGATCTGGGGGTGGTCTCCGGCACACTGTACCTGATTGCGGATGTGCGGGCAGCCCTTTTGCATCAAACCGATTCTGAAAAAGGTTGGTGAAAGTTTTGTTAAATACATCGGAACACGTTCATTTTATAGGGATTGGCGGATATGGCATGAGTGCCATCGCTAGAGTTATGTTGGAAATGGGATACACCGTTACCGGATCGGATGTCGCTTCACAGGAGTTGACCGAGAAGTTGGCAGCCAAGGGAGCGAAAATATATATCGGCCATACAGCAGAGCATGTCACTGGAGCAGACCTGGTTGTATACTCTACGGCAGCGCCTGCTGATAATGTGGAACGGGTAGCAGCTGCAGAGCTCAACATTCCGATTCTGCATCGTTCCCAGATGCTTGCACGTTTGTTAAATGAACGTAAAGGTGTGGCTGTGGCTGGAGCCCACGGTAAAACCACCACCTCATCCATGATTGCACTGGTTATGGATAAATGTGATACGGACCCGACATATATCATTGGCGGAGAGATCATGAATGTGGGCACCAACGCCAAGGCAGGCCAGGGCGACTGGGTAGTTGCCGAGGCGGACGAGAGCGATGGCTCATTTTTGCAGTACCATCCATGGCTCGGTATTGTAACCAATATTGAGGCAGATCATCTGGAGAATTACAACAGTGATTTTGAGGAACTCAAAAAGGCTTATGTGCAGTTCCTGAGCCAGATTCGTCCGGAAGGAACAGCCATTGTGTGCTCAGACGACGAGAATGTTCAAGCGATTTTGCCAGAACTCAAGTCACGGATTACAACCTATGGTATTGATCGTGCTGCGGATTATACGGCAACGGATATTGTATTGGGCGATCGCCGTATCTCCTTTACGATGAATCATCAGGGTGCTCCTATGGGCACGGTGGAATTATCAGTGCCAGGTAAGCATAACGTTTATAATGCGATGGCTACTGTAATTACCTGTCTGGAAGCAGGTATTCCATTTGAGAAGATTGTGGCAGCGATCATCCAGTTCCACGGAGCCAAACGCAGATTCCAGGTATTGGGCGAGGCGCGTGATATGCTGATCATCGATGATTATGCGCATCACCCGACGGAGATTGAAGCGACTATTAGTGCAGCCAAAGCGACAGGCAAACGTATTATTGCGGTATTCCAGCCACAGCGTTATACGCGTACGTTCTTCCTGTTGGATGCGTTCAGTCGTGCTTTCGCGGAAGCGGATGAGGTGCTTATTACGGATATCTATTCTCCTGCGGGCGAAAAACAGATCGAAGGGGTAACCTCCGCCAAACTGGTTGAACTAATCGTTCAAAACAGTAATGCTTCTGCACGGTACCTTCCTACGAAAGAAGAAGTTGTAGCTGATCTGCAGCATCGTTTGCAGCCAGGAGACCTGGTGATTACGATGGGTGCAGGTGATATCTGGAAAGTTGGAGATACACTTGCCCAAGGCTTGAAATAGATCATTTGCGAAACCGCCTGTCTTCGATATGAAGCAGGCGTTTTTTTGCGTTAATTGGAATGTCTTCTGCCTTCTCTGCATATAGCTGATATAAATGGGACAAAGGAGAGGGTACGGGTGAGCAATGCTAGAATGACGTTTCGCTTCGGGGATCATGAGTCGGACAAGCCTGAAAACAAGAGGAGTTCCGCATCCAGTCCATTGGTGTCGTTAAGTGAAGAATTACCGCATAATCAACTGCTAACGCCTAAGCAGATGGATACGACCCCATCATGGACGCCAGAGGATATTCCCGGAGACTGGGGAGAGACGGTGCTGACAAGCTCTACTGTACCTGAACCTGACGAGCGGGTGAGCCCTGATTCGAACTCCAACTTGGATGAGCACCATTATCTAGGAAACCGTTCAGGTTACGGTTATGATAATTATTCAGAAGATCCGGAGGAAGAGCGTCGCTATCGGTCCAATGCCCAAGAGGATCAGGGCCATGACTGGCTTGCAGATTCCGAGAACTATTCCTATAAGCGCAATCGTCCTCCAAGGGGCTGGAAAATGATTGGTTCTGTCACTGGAGCACTTGTTACCGGAGCACTCTTTGGCATGGTGATTCTCTCATTTTTTAATAAAGAAGGAGCCGTCAAGCCAGACGATCTTCTGCCCGCCAATCAGGCAGTTTCCACTGTGACTGGTCAGGAGGGGGCTGCAGGTACAGAACAGCAGACAGCGGCGACTGGCAGCACGTATTATGCACTTCAATACGGCGTGTTCAGTTCTCCTGAACGAGCTGAGCAGGCCAAGCTTGAACTGGCTCAGGCAGGTATAGCCGCAGGGTCTGATCCTGAAGATGGTAATCGAGTATATGCAGGCATTTCGGCTGATCGTGAAGAGGCCAAGCTACTTAGCTCCAGGCTAAAAGCTCAGGGAGTCGAACTGTATGTCAAGGAGATCGTGAACCCTGAGATCAATCCGGCTATATTCGGTGGCAAGCAAGAGGATGTGCAGCTTTTCTTCACAAACAGTTCTGCACTGGTCGAACAACTGTCTACCTTGTCCATTCAGCAGTTGGGACAATCTGCACCGACAGCAGTCTCTGCAGAAACGATGACCGCGATTCAGAATAAACACCAGTCATGGTTAACCGGTTTGAATAGTCTCTCACCCGGCCTGACTGCGGAGGTACAGCCTATTGTTGGTGGAATGGAGAAATCAATGAACGATGCAATAACGGCTATTGCAGAGTACAACAAGAACCCAGATGATGTGCACATGTGGTCCGTGCAGTCCGATCTGATGGAATATGTACTACAGCAGAAAAAATGGCTCGAAGCGATTAAGCAGTAACATGCTCTTTCCCATAACAACGCTTGGAATTACCCATCCGGCAAGGAACTGGAAATAGTTCCCCTTGCCGGATTTGTGTTTGTATTGACGTACAAAACCCCGTATAATAATGTGGGTGTCAAAAAATGGCGAGGGAAGATTACCGATGAAAAAAAACTTCGGCATGTTATTGCTGTTTCTGCTGCTCGGCTGGATGGCCGGAGCGTGGATCGCCAAGGCACTGCAGCCTGTTAAGGCAGTAGCCTTTCTTACGAAAGCCACGACCATACGTTGGTCGCCGCAGGCTGATCTTGATATTATCAGTTATGATATTTCACTTCAATTTCAAATGAGCCTTCTGAGTCTGATCGGTATGATTGCCGCTGTGTGGCTATATCGCAGACTGTAGGAGAATGACGAGTTATGACGAAAAAAATTAACCAGTGACATCTATTATCGTGATCCGGACAGGATGTTGCCGTGGCATAAGGAGCCGTTCATTTTGGATAACACAAAGCAGCGCCCTATTATTCTGGCCTCCACATCGCCTCGGCGCAAGGAACTGATCGCATCACTCCACCTAGCGTTTGATGTAATACCAAGTCATGCCAATGAAGATACACCGCCAGAGTGGACCCCTGAACAGACGGTACAGGAGCTTGCTTTGCGCAAGGCGCTTGCTGTGTATCGGGGGCTTGAAGGCCGCGAGCAGGAAGCCATTATTGTTGGTAGTGACACCGTTGTTGTTCTGGATGGTGAGATTCTGGGCAAACCCGTAGATGAAGCGGATGCTGAACGTATGTTATCCCGGCTGCAGGGCCGTGTGCATCGGGTGTTTACGGGCGTCGCTTGTATTGATGCGGGCAATGGACAGTCGTTAGTTCATTACCGCCAGACCGATGTAACGATGAAAGAACTGTCGGATGCGACCATCCGTGCTTATGTGAAGACAGGTGAGCCTTCGGACAAGGCAGGATCTTATGCCATTCAGGGCATTGGCGCTTCACTGGTCGACCGTATTGAAGGATGTTATTTTAATGTGGTTGGCTTGCCGCTATCCTTGCTAAGTGACATGCTGGACGGGTTCGGCGTACATGTGTTGCCACGAACATGAATGAAGCCAAATGTTGTGAAATGAAAAGAGGGAACATATGGAGTCGCCTCAATACATGATGCGCGACATCCCCCAGGAAGAACGCCCGAGAGAACGCATGATGGAATATGGGGCGGGCGCCTTAAGCCATGCTGAATTGCTGGCCATTTTACTTCGAACAGGCACAAGACAGGAATCCGCGGTGCATATGGCACAGCGGATTCTGACCGAAACGGGTGGCATTCGCTCGTTAATGGATCTGAGTCTGGAAGAATTGACTGCGATGAAAGGGATTGGCAATGCCAAGGCTGTACAATTGAAAGCTGGCATTGAGCTGGGGCATCGGATTGCCAAGAGCAGACTCACACAGTCGGCTTCAATCCGTACACCGCGTGATGCAGCTGACATCCTGATCGAACAATTGCGTTATTTGCAAAAAGAACATTTTGTGTGTCTCTTTCTGAATAGCAAAAATCATATTATTGCCCAGGAAACACTCTCCATGGGCAGCCTTAATGCTTCGATTGTACATCCGCGTGAAGTGTTCCGGGCTGCCATCAAATGCAGCAGCGCATCTATTGTGTGCGCACACAACCATCCGAGCGGTGATCCTACGCCCAGTCCGGAGGATATCCAAATAACCAAGAGACTGATTGAAGCAGGCGCTATTGTTGGCATTGACGTGCTTGATCATATTATTATCGGAGATGGAACGTACGTAAGTTTGAAGGAGAAGGGCTTAGTATAATATAATGGTTGGCGTTGATGTTTTCCTATGAATGTTAACGGCGTTGTCCGTAAAAGATAGGTTCACTTTACAAATGCAAAAAAACAAATGCGAATATTAGCTCCACGTGTTACGTGGGAATGAAATTATCACGCTCTGGATCTGAATAGAGCGGCTATATGAGGCAGAAAAGGAGATTATGTTATGTTTGGTGGTTTTACGAAAGATTTGGGTATTGACTTGGGGACAGCAAATACGTTGGTTTATGTACGAGGAAAAGGAATTGTGGTGCGCGAACCTTCGGTAGTCGCTATACGCACAGATACAAAAAGCATTGAAGCAGTAGGTGAAGCCGCCAAAAAAATGATTGGACGTACACCAGGTAACATTCGTGCCATTCGTCCAATGAAAGATGGCGTTATTGCCGACTTTGATACAACGGCAACAATGATCAAATATTTCATCCGTGAGGCGCAGAAACAACGCTCCATGTTCCAACGTCATCCAAACGTGATGGTATGTGTACCATCCGGGATCACGGCTGTAGAACAACGTGCGGTTGAAGATGCAACCAAACAGGCTGGAGCACGCGAAGCCTATACAATTGAAGAGCCTTTTGCAGCTGCAATTGGTGCGGATCTGCCGGTATGGGAGCCAACAGGTAGTATGGTTGTCGATATTGGTGGCGGTACAACGGAAGTTGCTGTTATCTCTCTTGGTGGTATTGTAACGAGCCGTTCGGTTCGCGTAGCAGGTGACGAGATGGATGAATCCGTTATTCAATACATCAAACGCCAATACAATCTGATGATCGGTGAGCGTACATCGGAGCAGTTGAAGATGGACATCGGATCAGCAATGCCATTGGAGCAAGTAGAAACGATGGAAATTCGTGGACGTGACCTCGTTACAGGTCTGCCGAAGACCATTACGATTACTTCGGACGAGATCAGCGAAGCATTGGCTGATACGGTGAATGCAATTGTTGAAGCGGTAAAAGTAACCCTTGAGAAATGCCCACCTGAACTTGCGGCCGATATTATGGATCGTGGAATCGTTCTTACAGGTGGTGGGGCGCTTCTGCGCAATCTGGACAAGCTTCTGGCTGGTGAGACAGGCATGCCTGTCATCGTGGCTGAGAACCCGCTGGATTGTGTAGCAATCGGAACAGGTAAAGCGCTAGAGAATATTCATTTGTTCAAAAGCAGAAGCAGTTCGGCAGTTCGTTCCAAACGTTAATCGGTATTTGCCTAACTTGACATTGCGAATAAGTGGCAAGATATCTTTATAGAGGACCCGGTTAACCCCGGGGATGAGCTATTACCCGCTTAACAGGGGAGGATCGGCTGATATTCTCGCAGGGACTACAAGTCTGACAGTCTCCCCGCCGGGCATGGCTCGGAAGAGAATATGGATGTTAGAGGGTGTTCGAACTGTTTAAACTGCTAGGCAACAAAAGACTTTTTGTTTTGCTGGTGGGCCTTGTTACATTTATCGCGTTAATGGGCTTTACGCTCAGTCCGCGAACCACTCTATCCTGGCCGGAGAAATTCCTGAAGGATTCAGTTGGATTTGTACAATACGTATTTTACAAGCCCGCTTCTTATGTAGCGGGCTTTTTTAAAGATGTAGCGAACATGCGTACGGTATATCAAGAGAATGAAGAGCTTCGTATCGCGATGGGTCACTATACCCGGGATCGGCTGAAGTACAATGATATGGAGCAAGTGAATGAGCAGCTTCAGAAAGCGCTCAATTTCACCGAAGAACAGAAGAATCGGTATAATTATGGTTCACGAATTGCTCAGGTTATCAGTGCCAATTCAGATCCGAATAGCAGAACCATTAACATTGATATTGGTGAAAATGCGGGAATTAAGCCGGGGATGGCTGTAACCTCGCAAGAAGGGCTAGTCGGCGTGATTAGTCATGTCAGCTCCTATACATCAACAGTTAATCTGTTAACGTCCATGGACGCCAATGATCCAACATCCAACGCCATTGCAGCAACGGCAGTAGGTAAGGAGAAAGTGTTTGGTATGATTGAGAGTTATGATCCGAAGACGGGCATGCTCAAGATGACCAAAATCTCAGAAGATTCTAATATCCAAAAGGATGATGAGATCATCTCCTCTGGAATTATAAACAATTTTCCGAAGTACATGCGGATTGGGAAAGTGAAGAGTGTCGAGAAAAGTGAGTATGGTTTAACCAAAACAGCTACAATTGAGCCATATGCAAGTTTCCTTGATTGGAAAGAGTTGATTGTCATTATCCCGCCTGAGGTAAAAGAATAATGGTAACGCGCAAGCAAGTTTTGTTCCTGTTGTTATTCGTTTTGTTCATTGCGGAAGGTACGATTTTGCCGCTGCTCATTCCTTCTGGCTGGCAGATGCGTATTTCTGCCAATCTGGTCTATATCGTCATTTTGTTTATCGCCGTATATCATCACCGACACACGGCACTAGTGCTCGGTATATTTTTTGGACTATTGCATGACGTTGTATTCTACGGCGAGATGATTGGACCTTATGGATTTTCGATGGGATTATCGGCGTACATGATGGGACTCATTTTTCAAGCACCTCGTGCACCACTGCCCGTTATGGTATCGGTTGTCATTTTGGGAAGTCTGCTGAATGACACCATGCTATTTTTCCTGTACAAGCTCTTCCAACTTAACCACGTGACCTTTGACTGGGCGTTGATTGAATACATGATTCCTAATTTGTTCATTCATTTTGTGTTTGCCTTGATCATATATGTCCCGCTTCGGAAACAACTGGAGCGGATCGGCAAGAGACGGAGCAAGACAGAAGAAGCTTCCTAAATACATTTATGGAGCGCAAAGCAGGAACTTGGGGCCCCGGGCACGAAATGTAATGAGATGGGAGGGACAGGCTTATGACGGTAAAATCGAATCACGTAACGATTAAAGGCATCCGAGACGGCCTGGTTTTCCTGTTGGACGATCAATGTGAATTCGAGGAATTGCTCTATGAGCTCCGCTATAAGCTGGAACACAGCCATCAAAATATTTTGACCGGACCGATTGTTCATGTGGATATCAAGTTGGGTGCCCGCGAAGTGACAGAGGACCAGAAAGAAGCAATTCTCGATATACTGAAACAAAAAGGGAATCTGCTTATTCGATCCATCGATTCACCTGCACTCCAACCGGAGGTTAAAGGACCGCCGCCGATTGTAACCATGTGTGGTATGGTGCGTTCTGGTCAGGTGCTTCATCATGAAGGAAATCTCCTGTTTCTTGGAGATATCAATCCGGGGGGCACAGTGA
This sequence comes from Paenibacillus sp. CB74, assembly GCF_055687625.1. NCBI lineage: Bacteria > Bacillati > Bacillota > Bacilli > Caryophanales > Paenibacillaceae > Paenibacillus > Paenibacillus sp. CB74. Next base: position 6,847,694 of record NZ_CM146009.1, read on the forward strand.
CGTGTACCGGAGATATATATGTGTTGGGTTCACTCAGAGGTATGGCTCATGCCGGAATTGGCGGGGACGAGGAAGCAATCATTGCGGCATCGGTATTTGCACCGACGCAGCTACGTATTGCGGATATCATCAGTCGTCCTCCCGATGAATGGGAGAGCCGAGAGACCGGAATGGAATTTGCTTACTTACAGGACAATCAGATGCAGATAGACAAAATGAGCAATATCGTTCGGTTACGCCGAGATTTTAATGTGTTTAAAGGAGTGTAGCTCATGGGAGAGGCGATCGTGATCACTTCGGGTAAAGGCGGCGTGGGTAAAACAACCACCTCGGCAAACATCGGGACAGCGCTGGCGCTGCTCGGCAAAAAGGTTTGTCTGGTAGATACCGATATCGGCCTTCGTAATTTGGATGTCGTGATGGGACTCGAAAACCGTATTATTTACGATCTGTGCGACGTTGCGGACGGCCGCTGCCGTCTGAATCAGGCTTTGGTCAAAGACAAGCGTTTCGAAGAATTATACATGTTGCCTGCGGCGCAGACGAGAGACAAAAACTCGGTATCGCCAGAACAGGTGAAGGATATTATCCTTGAATTGAAAAAAGATTTTGAATACGTCATTATTGATTGCCCCGCAGGGATCGAGCAGGGGTTCAAAAATGCGGTAGCAGGAGCAGATCAGGCCATCGTGGTCACTACACCGGAAAATGCTGCAGTACGTGATGCGGATCGTGTCATCGGCCTGCTGGAGAGTTCACATATTCAATCACCTAAACTGGTGGTGAATCGAATTCGCAATAATATGGTTAAATCGGGTGACATGTTAGATATCGATGGTATTTTACAAGTACTTAATATTGACCTGATTGGCATCGTGCCTGATGATGAACTAGTCATCAAAGCTGCCAATTCAGGAGAACCCACGGTCATGAATCCGGATTCACTTGCAGCGATTGCGTATCGGAATATTGCACGCCGCATTCTGGGAGATACGGTCCCATTAATGCAGCTGGAGCAGAAAAAGGGTGCTTTTTCTCGCTTCAAAAAGTTCTTCGGAATGGGTTAACTCGTTAAACGAACTTATTCATAATTTTAAATACATGACAGCCGTGGCGCATAGCCCGGCTTTTTTTGTTATCTGACCGGCAGGCTTGTTCATATTATCATCCACCTCTTCATAGGATGTAGTAAACAAGCCTCGGCGGGAGGATATTCCATGAACACGAAACTCAGAATCAAGCAGAGACGAGAAGAACGCATTCGGCGACTGATGGATGGAGCCACTGTGGAGGTCTTACAGGAGCAAAAAGTAGGTTCATTGTTGGACAAGAATGAGATCATGCACCGGAAACCGTTTACGCCTAGTGAAGGGATACAAGAAAGAGATCCAGAATGGTTGTGGAAAAAAGAGAATGGTCGTTTCGTTCCAGGGGGGCATTCGAGATTCAACCTAATCAAGTCACTTTTAAAACGAACGGTCATTAGCGCTTTGATATTCGGCGGAGTATGGGGGCTGTTTCAATTAGATACATCGTGGACAAAAGCTCCCAAAACAGTCATTGCCGATGCACTCCATCGAGATATGGATTTTGCCTCTGCAGCAGCCTGGTATGAACGCCATTTTGGAGGAACGCCTTCGTTTCTGCCTGTTCTTGGTCATACGACGGATGCTGTCAATGGCTCAGGCATACGACAATTACTGGGTAAACCAATCTCAGGAACAGTGGTTCAGCCATTCGCGCTGAGCATGAAAGGAATTGAGATCGTTCCGGATGCTGCTGGTGCAGAACTTATACAGGTCGCAAGTTCGGATGCTGGACGTGTCATGGAGGTTATCGGAGATGCAGCAAGTGGATTCACCGTTGTGATTCAACATACAGGCAATGTCACGGCAATATACGGTCGGCTGAACGAAAGTGAAGTGAACGTGAATGATTGGGTGGAAGCGGGGAATCCAGTGGGGAGTCTCAAGGCTACGGGTGGTGAGCAACCGGCCACGCTCTATTTTGCGGTCAAAGAGGGGGAGGAGTACGTAGACCCAGCGGAAGTTGTTGCCCTTGATTAGGGTGTGGGGGGTCCTTATTACGTTTCATCCGTTTTTTGTAATTATCATGATGGCCTCCCTCCTGACTGGACATTTCATTGAACTTATTACGCTGTTTGCCATCGTATTCATTCATGAATGTGGACATGCTGCGGCGGCGGCCCTTCTGGGATATCGTGTTTTGTCAATCCAGATGCTTCCTTTTGGAGGAGTAGCGGTTATTGAAGATGGAGGTACGATCACGGCCTACCGGGAAATCATGATTGCTCTTGCAGGTCCATTACAAAACATGCTGATGGTTGGTGTGGTTTTATTGTTGCAGTATGGCCATCTCGGCGATCCGGTTTTTCTCAATTATATCATTCAGGGAAACCTGCTCATCGCCCTATTTAATCTGCTGCCTGTACTTCCTCTGGACGGAGGAAAAATTGTTCAGGCGCTTGTCAGCCTGTGGGCACCCTACTATACAACATTAATGTGGACCTACAGAATTAGTATTCTGTGTAGCGTAGGAGTTGTTTTATATGCGATCTGCCGATGGTTTACTGGAGACTACGGCTTACCGTTAAACATTCTGTTAATCGGTCTTTTTTTGTTCTATTCCAATCTGACGGATTACCGAAATGTACCTTATCGCTTTATTCGTTTTCTGATGAATCGAGAAGGGGCGTTCACTCGTCACGCGGCTGCTGGCAGTTTGGCGCAGCCAATAATCTCATTTCCAGCGAAACCTTTGGACACTATTTTGCGTCTATTAAAGAGAGAAAGATACCATATGGTATACGTGATGAACAGACAGGGACAAATTATGGCCGTATTGCCTGAACAACGCATTATCGGGTCCTATTTTCAACAAAATGGCGATAAATTGTAGTGTTCTGGTGGACCTGTTCTGAAATGGGTTAATACATGTACAATGAGAATGGTAAAGAGAGCTGAAATGGATGTGGATGAATTGAATTGTCTTCTAGAGGTGAAGCCATGAAACAAATGATCGTACATAATGAACATAACCTCATGCAAATGGCGCTTCTGGAAGAAGGCAAAGCTGTGGAATTTACAGCAGAGCGTACACGCGAGCGTGGACTGTTGGGTTCCTTTTTCAAGGGACGGGTAGTTAATGTGCTACCGGGTATGCAGGCTGCTTTTGTGGATATCGGTCAGAAAAAGAATGCGTTTCTGTATGTGGATGATGTGTTACATCCCCATCTGGAGAAGCAACCTAAGGTGAAGCCTTCCATCTCGGAGTTGCTTCGTCCAGGTCAGGAAGTCATTGTTCAGGTTCTGAAAGAACCGGTAGGAGGCAAGGGAGCCCGGGTGACGACTCATTATTCACTTCCGGGCCGCTGGCTTGTCTACATGCCTGTTGCCGACTATGTGGCGGTTTCCAAGAAGATTGCCCGTGAAGGGGATCGTTCTCGTCTTAAGGCACTTGGGGAGCAGCTGAGGCGGGATGAGGAAGGACTTATTATTCGAACCGTATCTGGAGAAGAGCAGCATGAAGCCATCAAGTCGGACCTGGAAACATTACGTGCGCAGTGGTACCTGATTCGTGAAAAAGCGGACAGTTTGCCTTCGCCAAGCCTCCTGCATCGGGATCATAGCATGGTGCAGCGAATCATCAGAGATGTGTACACACCAGGCAGTGATGAGGTCATCACCGATAGTGAAGGACAAGCCCGTGAGGTAAAAGCATTGCTGGAAGAGATTAGTCCTGGTCATCAACCCAAAGTTCAGGTGTATCGGGGTACAGAATCCATCTTTGCTGCCTATGGTGTACAGGAACAGTTGAATAAGGATTTTGCCCGAAAAGTCTGGCTGCCCGGAGGCGGATATATTGTCATTGACCATACTGAAGCTCTGACTGTAGTGGATGTGAACACAGGCAAATATACAGGAGCTGGCGGTGACAGTCTGGAAGAGACCGTGACGGAGACCAACATGCAGGCAGCAGTGGAGATTGCCCGTCTGATGCGTCTGCGGGATATCGGTGGCATGATAATTGTCGACTTCATTGATATGGAGGAAGCCTCGAATCGGCATGAAGTTGCGTCAACCTTGGAGGGTGAACTCAAAAAGGATCGTACCAAAGCGTTTGTAATGGGTTGGACCAAGCTGGGTTTGCTCGAACTTACCCGTAAGAAAGTGCGGGAAGAAAGTACGTTGCCCTATGTTGAGCCGTGTTCTTCCTGTCATGGAACGGGAAAAAGATATATTTCACCTTTGCATTGATTTTTGATATATTGCGTGATATAATCTTCAAGTATGTGTTTAGCCTATTGGTCTTGCACATGCTGTAACCGCACTGGCCGGGTATAAGAACAGTTCCGCAAGGAGGCTGTCACCTGAGAACGGGCGAGTCTGAGACATGAGGAGGTGCAAGGCAAATGTACGCAATTATTGAAACAGGCGGCAAACAGTACAAAGTCCAAGAGGGCGATGTTCTGTTCATCGAGAAATTGACTGCGAACGATGGCGAAAGCGTAACGTTCGACCGTGTCCTGGCTGTATCTAACGATCAAGGTTTGACAGCAGGTACACCATTGATTTCCGGAGCTACTGTAACGGCTAAAGTGGAGAAACATGGCAAAGGACAAAAGGTTATCGTATACAAATACAAACCTAAAAAGAACTACCATGTGAAGCAAGGTCACCGTCAACCGTACACTAAAGTAACTATCGAAACAATCAAAGCGTAAAGAAGGTGCGATAAGTGATTATCGTTCAAATCTTTCGTGATGAGGACGGGAACATCGAACGCTTTTCCATCGAAGGGCATGCCAATTTTGCCAAGCGGGGAGAAGATATCGTATGTGCCGGGGTATCCGCTGTTACAGTGGGTACGGTGAACTCAATTGAAACATTGACCGGTGTCGAAATGGATGCCAAGATGAAGAATGGCTTTCTAAGTGGTTCTTTACCTTTGTTGGAGAGAGGGGAAACCTGGTCCCAGGTACAACTGTTACTCGAATCCATGGTGGTTATGCTCTCTAATATTGCAGAGTCATACGGGAAGTATATTAAAATACAGCAATTCAAATAAGCAAAGAAGGAGGACAACCAATCATGTTGAAATTAAATCTTCAGTTATTCGCATCGAAAAAAGGTGTAGGTTCCACGAAGAACGGACGTGACAGTAATGCTCAACGTCTGGGTGTTAAACGTGCTGATGGTCAAACTGTAACTGGTGGTAGCATTCTCGTTCGCCAACGCGGAACGAAAATTCACCCAGGAACTAACGTTGGCATCGGTAAAGATGACACTTTGTTCGCGAAAATCGACGGCGTTGTAAAATTCGAACGTTGGGGACGCGATCGCAAAAAAGTAAGCATCTATCCTGTTAATGTTGCTCCTGTAGCAGCAGCAGTAGAAGCGTAATATCGGCATTCCGCCTAAGGAGCCTTCGGCATTTTTGCCGAAGGTTTTTTGTATTCAACGGTTATTCGGTAATGAACTGGCAGAAAAGACATGTTATACTTGGTTACGGTGGGTGTAGACCAACCGAGTTTTGTAGAACGGGGAGAAGCCATGAAATCTTGGAAAAGAGTGCCGTGGATTGCGGCATGTTCACTTCTGATTCCTTTGGTTTTCGTTATGTTGTATCCGGCGATGATCTCAAGCGTCGTATGCGCATTGTGGTCCGTCGCAGTATTGTTCATTTCTGTGAATGCGATGAAGAAACAGGCGGAGGCGGAACGCAGAACCATCATACAATCCATGGAAAAGACAGCAATTGCTTCATTAAATCATCATCGACACGACTGGATGAACGACCTTCAGGTGTTATATGGATATCTTCGGATGGGCAAACTTGATAAATCCCTGCAATGTGTGGAAAGAATAAAAGAGCGGGTTACGGAAGAGAGTCGAATCTCCAGGTTGGGTATTCCTTCGCTCGTATTTTATCTTCAATCTTTTCGGGCCAGTGGAATGCCGCTGGAATTGCATGTGGAAATAGAAGAAGAGTTGCAGCTTAGTGCTCTGGTCTCTCCCGAGGATGGCGAGTCACTTACCGGGGCGATTGCGGATGCAATCAGAGCCTATCAATATGGCGGCGGCCGGTCTTCTTGGGGAGAGGTTCGCAAACTGACCTTGAACTTCGGGCAGGATCATGGAGATGTGGTTGTCCGACTGGAGGGGGATCAAACACCCGATCCGGAAACATTGCGGCAGCTTACTGCCGTACTCCAAGGAAAAAAAGTCAGAACGGAGCAGTTTCCGTCTGAGGATACGTTTATACAATTCAGAATGCCGTGTGGAATATAGGAAGAAGGGGTTAACCAATGTTTGTAGATAAAGCGAAGATTTATGTAAAAGCCGGAGACGGAGGGGACGGAATTATTTCCTTCCGTCGTGAGAAGTATGTTCCAAACGGTGGACCCGCCGGGGGCGATGGAGGCAGAGGGGCTGACATCATTTTCCGGGTGGATGAAGGTCTGCGGACGTTGATGGATTTCCGTTACCAGCGTCACTTCAAGGCCCCACGTGGTGAGAAGGGACGTAATAAAAGTCAGCACGGTGCAAACGCTGAGAACATGATTGTGCGCATTCCACCAGGAACTGTCATTCTGGATGAAGACAGTGGAGAAGTACTGGCGGATATGACACGTCACGGTCAACAAGTTGTTATTGCTCGTGGTGGTCGGGGTGGTCGGGGTAACATCCGATTTGCCACACCGAACAATCCTGCGCCTGAACTTGCCGAGAATGGTGAAGAAGGCCAAGAGCGTTACATCGTATTAGAGCTAAAAGTGATGGCAGATGTTGGTCTGGTTGGGTTCCCGAGTGTAGGGAAATCCACGCTGCTTTCTGTCGTTTCGTCAGCCAAGCCAAAGATTGGTGCATATCATTTCACAACCATCACACCGAACCTGGGTGTAGTCGGTGTAGGAGAAGGCCGAAGCTTCGTTATGGCCGATTTGCCTGGTCTGATTGAAGGCGCACATGAAGGAATCGGACTGGGACATGAGTTTTTACGTCATGTCGAGCGCACCCGTATTATTATTCATGTGGTGGACATGTCGGGTTCAGAAGGACGCGATCCATTTGAAGACTGGCAGAAAATTAATGATGAACTGAAACTGTACAATCCGCTTTTGGCTGAGAGACCGCAGGTTGTAGCAGCCAATAAAATGGATATGCCGGACTCCGAAGCAAACCTGGAGCAATTTTTGCAGCAAGTTCGTGAGGTGCAACCGGATATTGAAGTGATGCCTATTTCATCTCTGACTCGTAAAGGGATTCAAGAGCTCCTGTATCGTGCCGCTGATCTCCTGGATCAGATTCCGGACGAGCCAGTGGTTGGAGAGGTAGCAGACGTATCCGAACGTAAAGTGTACAGCTTGGACAAAAAAGAGGACGATGGTTTCCGCATCTTGCGTGAGAATGAAATGTTCGTTGTCGAAAGTGCCAAGATTGATCGCATGATGAAACGGATGCAATTGAACTCGCATGAAGCTATATTGAAACTCGCACGTACAATGCGTTATATGGGGGTGGACGCTGAGTTGCGTAAGCGTGGAGCTGTAGAAGGCACCATCGTGCGTATTGGAGACTTTGAATTTGAATTTGTGGAAGGCAGCAGTTACTACTAAGTAACCGTCTTCCGTGGATAGACAGATTGATATACAGACGCAGAGAAGTGGGAAGTTGACCCGCAGCTCTGCGTTTTTTTGTTTTTTCCTGACATGGGAGAGGCATAAACTTGTATACTGTGAGGAATACATTTCAAAAAATAGGCATGTCATGTATTGCCCTTTTGTCGTAGATCCTATATAATGTCCACTATATGAATACATGAGTCTTTGAGGAGAGGACGTTCTGTGAACGAACGCTATTACTTGGTACGGGAAGATATTTTACCGGAGGCTGTGGTGAAGACCATGCAGGTAAAAGAACTACTGGCTTCTGGTGATGTTAAAACAGTGCATGAGGCGGTTGAACAGGTTGGATTAAGCCGGAGCGCCTTTTACAAGTACAAGGATGGAATTCATCTGATCAACCAGCTTGAACGGGAGAGAATTGTAACGATCTCTATTGATCTGGAGCATCAGTCAGGGATCTTGTCTCGTGTGCTTGGACATGTAGCAGGTTATGGAGCCAACGTGCTCACGATTAATCAGAGTATACCGCTTCAAGGAAGAGCTAATGTTGTCATTTCAGTGGAAACGACACATCTTCATGGCGAAATTGGTGAAATGCTGGATCGAATGCAAGATATGCCTGGAGTAAGACGCACACGTATTGTAGGCCAAGGTTAATGGGGCTTTAACATACAGGACTGACAGACAAGAATAGACATTAGGGGGTAGATCGTTAGTGAAACCAGTAAAAGTCGGATTGTTGGGTCTGGGAACTGTGGGGACGGGAGTCGTTCGCATTGTGGAAGGAAATCAGGAGGATCTGAGCAGTCAGGTTGGATCGCCGATTGTCATTGAGAAGATCGCGGTGAAAAATACAGAGAAGGAACGTGTTATTGCTGTAGACCGTGCCAAGCTCACTGAAGATCCTTGGGAAGTCATTCGTCATCCGGATATTGATGTCATCGTTGAAGTCATGGGTGGCATTGATCAGACGAAAGAGTATATTCTTGAAGCGTTGGAACGTGGGAAGCATATCGTAACAGCGAACAAAGATCTCATGGCACTGCATGGTACAGAGATTTTGGCGAAGGCGCAGGAAAAGCAATGTGATGTGTTCTATGAGGCGAGTGTTGCGGGAGGGATTCCAATCATTCGTACGTTAATTGAAGGTTTCTCTTCCGACCGGATTACTCGCATTATGGGGATAGTGAACGGAACAACGAACTTTATTCTGACCAAAATGAGTCAGGAAGGTGCATCCTATGAAGAAGTGCTGGCCGAAGCACAGGCGCTGGGATACGCTGAATCAGATCCAACCTCCGATGTGGAAGGACTTGATGCCGCTCGCAAAATGGCGATCTTGAGCACACTGGGTTTCCGCACTAATGTGGAGTTGAAGGATGTAACTGTTAAAGGCATATCCTCCGTTACTCGTGAAGACATAACGTATGCCAGAAGACTGGGCTATGAGATGAAGTTACTTGGTATTGCGGACCGGATTGACGATGAGATTACGATTAGCGTACAGCCGACAATGGTTAGACAGAATCACCCCATTGCTTCAGTCAATGGTGTGTTCAACGCAGTATATGTACACGGTGAAGCTGTAGGGGAGACCATGTTCTACGGTGCGGGTGCGGGAGAACTGCCAACGGCAACTTCGGTTGTAGCTGATATTGTGGCGGTTACCAAAAACCTCAAACTTGGCGTGAACGGTCTCAAAGCAATTGTTCCTTATAAGACGAAGCGACTGCAAAGCGACGAGCAGATTGTGTCGAAAAACTTTATTTTGCTGCACGTAGACGACAAAGCCGGTGTATTGGCACAAATCACACAAATTTTCGCAGAGTATGATGTCAGTCTGGCGTCGGTTGTTCAACAGCCGAATGAGCACAACCCGGATGCCGAGATCATTATCGTTACGCATAATGCAAGTAAGGCAAGCATGGATAAAGTGTTAAAACATTTTGAATCACTCAGCGTCATTCGTCGCATTAAGAGTGTATACCGGGTCGAAGGATAATTGTCCTCACCCCATACTGCATCTTCATTATTTCCGTTATAAATTATACCCGTATCATCAGGTCATCATATCAGATTATTAAAACATAAAGGAGTTTACCCACAATGAGATATCAAGGACTTTTGCAAACGTACAGAGAGCACCTTCCGGTTAATGAAAATACACCATTGCTTACGCTTCAGGAAGGGAATACACCGTTGATTTATGCAGAGAATCTGTCTGAGGAGCTCGGCTTAAAAGTATACTTCAAGTATGAAGGTTTGAATCCTACAGGATCTTTCAAAGACCGCGGTATGGTTATGGCGGTTGCCAAAGCGATGGAAGAGGGCAGCCGTACGATCATGTGTGCATCTACAGGTAACACGTCAGCAGCTGCAGCAGCCTACGCCGCACGTGGTGGCCTCAATTGTATCGTGCTGATCCCTAATAATAACATTGCACTGGGTAAACTGGCCCAAGCCATGATTTATGGAGCCAAAGTGATTGCGATTAATGGTAACTTTGACCGTGCACTGGAGATTGTGCGTGAGATCACAGCCAAACATCCGATCACGCTTGTAAACTCTGTGAATCCGTTCCGGATCGAAGGACAGAAGACAGCAGCGTTTGAAGTGGTTGAACAACTGGGCGAAGCGCCTGACGTTCTGGCTATTCCAGTTGGTAATGCGGGGAATATCTCGGCCTATTGGAAAGGCTTCAAAGAATACAAAGAGGCTGGTAAATCCAACACGCTGCCACGCATGGTTGGTTTCGAAGCCGAAGGTGCGATGGCGATTGTCAAAGGTGAACCGATTCTTGAGCCTGAAACAGTAGCCACAGCGATTCGAATCGGTAATCCGGCTAGCTGGAAAACGGCTGTAGCTGCAGCTGAGGAATCTGGTGGACAGATTAACTATGTAACGGATGAACAGATCCTGACAGCGTATCGTACGCTTGCATCTCGGGAAGGGATTTTTGCTGAACCTGCTTCTGCGGCTTCCCTTGCTGGTGTATACAAACTGAAGAGCGAAGGGTACTTTAAAGGCGGAGAGACTGTAGTTTGCGTACTGACAGGTAATGGCCTGAAAGATCCGAATATTGCGATCAAAACAGTAGCGACTGAGCCGCTTGTTGTTGAAGATACGGAAGAAGCAGTAATGGCGGCCATTGCACAATTGGAGCAGCAATCTGTATGAGTTTGCGTGAAAAGGTAACTGTAAAAATACCTGCAAGCACAGCCAATCTCGGTCCGGGCTTTGATACTCTGGGCATGGCATTGTCTCTGTATGCCTGGTTGGAGATGAAACCTGCCGAGCAGACCACATTTCATCTTTACGGCGATCATTTGACAGGCCTGCCTACGGATAAATCGAATTTGATTTACGAAGTCGCACAGATGGTATTCGATGAAGCTGGGGTGTCTGTACCTGAATTGGAGATTTCCATGTATTCCGATATTCCACTTACGCGTGGACTCGGCAGTAGTGCATCAGCCATCGTTGGTGCACTGGCGGCAGCGAATGCATTAATTGGTACTCCTTTATCGGATGCGAAACTTCTGGATATAGCCACCTCCCTCGAGAAGCATCCTGATAATGTGGGTGCATCACTCTATGGGGGTATTATTACGGCTGCATGGGATGGTGTGCGGGTAGATCATATTCGTATTGAGCCACACCAGGATTTGCAGGCTTTGGTTGTTGTACCTGAATTCCAACTGTCTACTTCAAAAGCAAGGAATGTGATCCCAGAGCAATTTGGCATGTCTGATGTGGTGCATAACATTAGCAGATCCTCGCTGCTCGTTGCCGCTTTGGCGAGTGGGCGACTGGATATGATTCAGAAGGCGATGTCAGATCGAATTCACCAACCGTACCGGGCATCATTGGTGCCAGGCATGGCTGAGATATTGGAACATGCTGTCGATCATGGAGCGTTGGGAGCTGCCCTGAGCGGAGCGGGACCGACCGTATTAACCTTGGTAGATCGTCATGACACCCGCAAAGCGGAATTGGAACAATATTTGCTGAACACCATGGAGCGGGAGGGCATATCTGCTTCTGCACTGTGGCTCGATCCGGATTTGGACGGTGTAACCGTGCTGCCTGATCAAGACGAACGTCCTTTTTTGGACAGAATCAAAGGGGAAGTTAATGCATGAAAAGAATTGCAGTATTACCTGAAGGCTCAGTTTCCCATGAGGCGATTGATTTCCTTTTTAACAGTGAACCGTTAGATTTGCTTCACTCCAAGCTGATTTCAGATGTTTTTCGAGCAACAGATAGTGGAAAAACACAATACAGTGTCATTCCGATGGAAAATACAATTGAAGGTTCCGTTAGCCTTCACATGGACTGGCTTGTGAATGAAGTGGACATTCCAATGCAAGCAGAGTGGATATACCCATCCATCCAGAATGTCATTGGACATGGGGCTGAATTCAGGACGGAGAGCGGCGAGTATGATTTTAGTAAAATTACCAAGATCATGTCTCATCCTGTGGCTATTCCGCAGTGTCAGAACTTTATTCGTCTGCATTCGCCTGATGCGGATCTTGAAGGTGTGAACAGTACAGCCGAAGCTGTAGAAATTGTGAAGAAAAATCCGGGTAAGGGCTGGGTAGCCATCGGTACCAAGCTTGCTGCTCAGAAGCATGGTCTGGACATTATGGCTGAACGAGTTACAGATCATGACAATAACTATACCCGTTTTGTGCTTATCGGCCATGAACCTGTGGTTATTCCTCGTGAACCGGATCATGTGAAAACCAGCTTGCTCGTGACATTGCCAGAAGATGCACCGGGAGCGTTGCATCAGGTATTGTCGGCATTTGCCTGGCGGAAGCTGAATCTGACCCGTCTTGAATCTCGTCCAACGAAGAAACGATTGGGCAGTTATTATTTCTACATTGATGTTGTGGAAACGGTCGATTCGGTATTGCTCACTGCAGCCATGGCTGAGATAGAGGCGTTGAATTGTCAGGTGCGTGTTCTTGGTAGCTATCCTTGTTATACATATCCTTCGAGGTAATCGACCTGTATGATGGTTGGAATGTTAGAAGGTTGTCATAATTCTGGATAGAATGAACAAGTAAGAGCTTTTCATTTGATGTACAATGGACGAGTTATAACGTTCGGAGTTAGGGAAATGGATATTTTATGGAGGTGCAGTCATCGGTGGCAGAGCAGTGGATCTATTTGGATGGTCAGTATGTGACCAAAGAGAACGCAACCGTTTCGGTATATGATCATGGATTTTTGTACGGAGACGGGATTTTCGAAGGTATTCGGATCTATAACGGAAATATTTTCAGATGTAAGGCTCACTTGGATCGTTTGTATGATTCGGCAAAATCCATCAGTTTGAACATCCCGCTGTCCATGGATGAGATGTTGGAAGTGATGGCTGAAACGGTGCGCCGCAATGATATGCGTAATGGGTATATTCGTCTTATCGTATCACGTGGCCCTGGTAATCTTGGTTTGGACCCGCTTCGTTGCCCTAAGGCATCCGTAATCATCATCGTGGAGCAATTGGCGATTTATCCGGAGGAAGCGTATCTGACTGGATTAAAAGCAGTGTCCGTATCCCAACGTCGGAACATCCCGGACGCTTTGAATCCGAAAATTAAATCATTGAACTATCTGAATAACATCCTGGTTAAAATCCAGTCTAACTATTCAGGTGCTGGAGAAGCGATTATGTTGAATTCCCAAGGTTACGTTACCGAGGGTTCAAGTGATAACATCTTCATCATCAAAAATGGTGTAGTATACACGCCGCCTTGTTATCTCGGTGCTCTTGAAGGGATTACACGTCAAGCCATTATCGATCTATGTGGAGAACTGGAGCTTGAATTAAAAGAAGTGCCATTCACCCTGCATGATGTGTATATCGCAGACGAAGTCTTTTTCACCGGGACAGCTGCAGAAGTTATCGCTGCATGTGAAGTGGATGGAAGAACAATTGGTACGGGTGTCGCAGGTCCTGTAACGCTGAGACTGCTGGAAGCATTCCGTCAGATTGTTGACAAAGATGGTTATAAAGTGTGGGAATCTTAAGTAAGAATTGTATAGCATAGGGAACAGGAATCCTCCTTGTCCGATAAAATTCAGCATACCTGGTGTATGGGGATTTTTAACGACAGGAGGATTTTTTTTGTTTAGTTGATGTCATTAGCCCGGTTTCTGCATAGGATGTAGTAACGGTATGGGCGAATGTACTGCCCAAGTATGACGTCTAGGAGGTTAGTTCCCTGTGAAAATACACATGGTGAAAAAAGGCGACACATTATATCTGCTGTCCCAAAAATACAATGTTGCGCTGGACAAATTGATCGCGGCTAATCCGCAAATCACAAATCCCGACAAGCTGGATATTGGCATGAAAGTCAAAATCCCTGCAGAGCCAGTAACACCGAAGCCGGAGGGTATGCTCCACAGTCACAAGGTTCAGCAAGGAGATTCGTTATGGAAGTTGGCACAAGCCTGGGGAGTTCCTTTAAAAGATATGATCAATGCCAATCCACAGTTGAAAAATCCGAATGCTCTTCTGGTGGGGGAAACGGTCTACATTCCCTCGATGCATGCACAAGGAAACACGATGTCTAACTCGGGTGCCAGCAACATTGCTGCAAATGAAAAATTGTCGCCTGAAGGTAAGGAATACACGGGAGTCAAAGAACCGGAACAACCTGCTCCAGTTGCACCAACTCCTCCTGCTCCGGTATCAGAGGTTCCAGTCCCAGTACCTGCTCCACCACCAGCTAATCCAGAAAAACCGAATGTGAAGCCTGAACTGGAGGTGCTGCCGCAGTTGCCAGAACTTCCTGAAGTGAAACCCGAAAAGGAAATGCCGAAAAAAGAAGAGGTTAAACCTGAAGTTCAAATTAAACCTGTAGCGGAATCCAAGAAATATACAATGCCTAATCTTTCGCCTGAAATTATGCCTTTGCCTGTAATGCCTAATACTGAGCCTCCAACTGAGGTTGCACCAGCAACGAAAAAGCCCTGTGGTTGTGGTAACAAGTTGCATCATGCGCCAGCGGAGCATCCTTATGTTCAAATTCCGGTTCCTGCACAAGAGGTGTATGGTATTCAGCAAGACATGTACACGGCAGAAGTGAGTAATAATGCGCCGTTTCCAGGGATTTCGGAAGTTAGCCCTTACAGTGGCAGTGAAATGACTAACAGCCCGTGGACAGGTGCGGAGCAGAGCTATAACCACAATAACGTTATGCCAAATCTGTCTCCAGAAATGCAAAACAACTCATTTCCGATTGCACCAGCTGGCGAAGTGAATAGTCCATTTCCAACGTATGCAGCACCTAGTCATATGAATCATCAGCCACCATTCATATCTCCATACTCGATGCTTCCGTATCCTCCATGCGGATGTGGATCACATACACATGTCCCTCAGTATACTTATCCTTCTTATGGTTACCAGGAACCGGCTTGGAACATGAACATGTACGGTCCTTCGTATGGTATGCCACCTGAAATGTCTACATCAACGATGCCAAACCAGCCTATTGAGTATGCATATCAGAATCCGTATCCTACACAGAACATGGTTCCGCCGTCCCCGCTTGGAGCATTTGGCGAAATGTATCCTCCTCAAGGGCAAGGCAGTGGTGGCAAAAAGGGAGGGCGTGAAGACGCTAACTTAAGTCAGGTAAGCATTGAAGAGGTTGGATCAGATTCGGAGGCGAAGTCCAAGCAAACCGGAAATAAGCCAGCAGCCGCAAAACGCAGAACGAGCAAGGCTCCTCTGAAGAATAAATCCAAAGTATCTGTGTTAGGAAAAACATCCAGAGAGGGTGTAGCTACTTCCAACCAACGGAAATCAAATAAAAAGCGTCGTAATCCATGGATACAAAACTAACCAGAGGACTGCGATCGATAGAGAAGTAAGTTACCTATAATATTAGCGGGAAGTTAACTCTGTGATAGGGAGTTGGCTTCCCGCTAACTCTGAATGAACAATGAACTGCATATAAAGGAGATATAATTTTTCAGGAATAATGGGAGCATTTTGTAGAGAAATATTGAAAACCCTTTCATATATGTGCTAAAATATTTGTTGTACCCTATGAGCGTACCGCGATAATAGGACAAGTTAGGGAACCGATATGATCGCTTTAGCTAATGCAAAACTAGTAAAGAAAAGAAATGAAAAAAACTGTTGCATTAGATTCAGCCGTATGATATATTATTTAAGTCGCCGCTGAAACACACGGCTGACACGGGAAACACAATAAATGAAGAA